>CAWKFQ010000012.1:0-207504 GCA_963848955.1 uncultured Solirubrobacterales bacterium
CGAGCTGGACCGGGAGCCCTTCGAGCGGCTCTGGCCCTGACCGAGGCGCGGACTCCACAAGCGCAGATACGTGATTCCGTACGGTGACCTCAGGATCGAGCTCGATGTCTACGAGGGCGAGCTCGAGGGGCTCCTCGTGGCGGAGATCGAGTTCTCCTCGGAGGATGAGGCCCGGGCCTTCCAGCCGCCCGACTGGATCGGGGACGAGGTCACCGGGGATGAGCGTTACCTGAATGAGACGCTGGCGACCCGAGGTGCACCGTCGTAACCGTGCATTTACATCGCACCCGGTTAGATGCGCACCCATTTGTGGGAGAAATAAGGCATGAACCCGTCACGCGATGACCTCGAGAAGGCAGCCCGTAGGGCGCTCTCGGAGGTAAAGGATCCGCGCAAGGCCGCCGGGCTGGTGGCCGCGGGGACCGCCGCGGCCGCAGGAATCGGGTTCCGGCGGTTTCGCGGAGCAGACGGAGCCGACTTCGACTCGGATGCCTACAGGCTGCTCGCGCGCGAGCCCGTCGACGCAGGAATGAGGCGAGTCCTCGCGGCTCAGGTTGATGACGCGGTCGCCCAGCTGCGAGGCGAGGCGGGCACCGAGCCCGCGGAGGCGGTCCACGAGGCGCGCAAGGACGTCAAGAAGATCCGCTCGGCCCTGCGGCTCGTTCGGCATGAAATCGGCGAAGACGTCTGGCGTCGCGAGAACGACCACTACCGGGAGGTGGCAAGGGGTCTGAGCGGCTTCCGGGACGCTGAGATCCTGGTGGGAGCCCTCGATGGCGTAGCGGAGCGGTTCGGGGCGTCGACGGAGGGCCATTTCGATGCCCTCAGGGAGCAGCTCGAGCAGGAGAACCGGGCGGCCCACGACGACGGCTCGGTCGAGCGGGCGATGTCCGAAGCGGCCGCCGGCCTGGCGGCGGGACGCAGCAGGATCGACGCGCTGCCGCTGAAGGGTGATGGGTGGGAGCTGATCGCGCCGGGGCTTCACCGGACCTATCGGCGCGGGCGAAAGCGCCTCCGCACTGCAGGAGGAGGCGAGCGTCACGAACCTCCACGAGCTCCGCAAGAGGGTCAAGGACCTCTGGTACCAGGTGCGCCTGATCCGCGACGCCGACAAGCAAATGCTCGGGCCACTCGCGGATCATGCGCACTATCTCTCCGATCATCTCGGGGACGATCATGACCTCGCACTGCTGCGCGAGACGGTCCAGCGCCGCAGCGCCGCCTTCGCCGACCCCGCCGACAAGCGGCACCTGCTCGAGGAGATCGATCAGCGCCGAGGCGAGCTTCAGTTCGCGGCGATCTCCCTCGGAGAGCGGATCTACGCCGAGAAGCCCAAGCGCTTCACCAAGCGGCTCGAGAAGCGCTGGGAGGCCTGGCGCAAGCGTAAGCCGGTGGAGGCGAGCATGCTCGAGGCTGAAAGCCCAGGAGCAACTGTTTGATCCGGGCTGTCACAGAGGAGCGAGGAGCCCCGTCCCTGACTCCAGAAAGGAAAGGAGTCAGACATGAAGGTCTTCGTAGCCGGAGCGACCGGGGCTCTTGGAGGCAGCTCCTGCCGATGCTGGTTGAGCAAGGGCACGAGGTCACCGGAATGACCCGGACGCCGGCGAATCAGGAGTTGATCGGTCAGCTGGGCGCCCGCCCCGCTGTGGCTGACGCCCTCGATCCGGAGGGCGTTGCCCAGGCGGTCGGCGAGGCCCAGCCCGAAGTCGTGATCGACGAGCTCACCGCCATCGACGCCTCTTCCTTCGGCCGCAGCATTGACAAGATGTTCGCGCAGACCAACCGCCTGCGGACGGAGGGAACCGATCACCTGCTCGCGGCCGCAAAGGCTGCCGGCGCGCGTCGGTTCATCGCACAGAGCTTCGCCGGCTGGCCCTTCGAGCGCACAGGCGGGCCCGTCAAATCGGAGGACGACCCCCTTCAGGAGCACCCGCCGAAGACGGTCGCCGAAACGCTCGGCGCGATCAAGCACCTCGAGCGCGTCGTCACCGAGGCCAAGGGGATCGAGGGACTCGCCCTCCGCTACGGCGGGTTCTACGGCCCAGGGACCTCGATCGCCTTGAACCCCGACGGAGAACAGGTCGCGATGGTCCGGAAGCGCCGGTTCCCGGTGGTCGGCAACGGCGCCGGAATCTGGTCCTTCGTGCACATCCACGACGCCGCCTCGGCGACAGCGGCCGCGCTCGGCCGGGGAGGGCCCGGCGTATACAACGTCGTCGATGATGAACCCGCGCCCGTGTCCGTCATGCTGCCGGAACTGGCGAAGGCCATCGGAGCCAAGCCGCCGCGCCATCTCCCCCGCTGGGTGGGCCGGCTCTTGGCCGGCGAGGGAATGACCGTCATGATGACCGAGGTGCGCGGAGCGTCGAACGAGAAGGCGAAGCGCGAGCTCGGTTGGGAGCTGCGTTACCCCAGCTGGAGGCTGGGCTTCCGGGACGGTCTGTCGATGAGGGCCTCGGAGAGCGAGCTTCTCGACGACCTGCGACCGAGGATCTTCGCGATCGCCTATCGCATGCTGGGTTCCGTCAGCGAGGCCGAGGACGTGGTGCAGGAGACGTTGCTGCGCGTGCACTCGGCGATCGAGGGCGGGGAGGAGATCTCCTCGCCGCGGGCCTACGCCGCCACCGTGGCGACGCGCATTGCGATCGACGAGCTGCGCTCCGCCAGGGCGCGCCGCGAGACCTACGTGGGCGAATGGCTCCCTGAGCCGATCACGGAGCGACCCGAGGACGACCCGGCCCGGCAGGCCGAGGTCGCCGATTCGCTCTCGCTCGCGTTTCTCGTCCTGCTCGAGTCGCTGAGCCCCGAGCAGCGCGCCGCGTTCCTGCTCCACGACGTCTTCGACTACGGCTACGACAGAGTCGCGGAGATCGTCGGGACCAGCGAGCAGAACGCGAGACAGCTCGCCTCACGGGCGCGGCGCCATGTACAGGACGGTCGCACCCGGTTCGACGCGTCCGCCGAGCGGCGCGACGAGCTGGCCGCGAGCTTCCTCGCGGCCGCCGAGGAGGGCGATCTCGAGGGACTCGAGGCGATGCTCGCCGAGGACGTGGAGCTCCATGGGGACGGCGGCGGACTCGCGCCGGCGATCAGGCATCCGGTCTACGGGCGCGAGAGGGTCGCCCGGATGCTCGGGAACTGGTGGTCACTCGCCGCCCGGCTCGGCGCCATCACGGTTCGCCGCATCGACGTCAACGGACAGCCGGGTGCCGAGTACCTCGACGCCGACGGAAGGCTGATCGGCGTGATGTCGCTGGACATCGCCGAGGGGAAGATTCAGGCGATCCGCTCGATCGTCAATCCGGAGAAGCTCGGCCACCTCGGGCGGGTCGCGGACGCAAACGAGCTGTTCGCGCGGATCCGCAAGTCGAGCTAGGCCGGGTTCCCCTCCCTCGCTTGGAGTTGTGACTCCCGAAATCGCCGCTTCTCGTCCAAAGCACCTATCCGGCTTGAAAGGTGGAGACGCTCCTCTTCAGACGGAGCCAGCGGCGGTCTCGCGGTTGGCAGCTTCCACGCCCGGGCGCGGGAAGGGGGGCTTGCTGCCCTCCGGATAGTCCGGAAAGCGCTGGAAATAGTCCTGATCCTCGGCCGTGTCCTCCCAGAAGCGGCCGGCCTCGCTGATCTCGGTCACGGTCTTGCCGGGCCAGTGGCCCGAGGCATCGACGTCGGCGATCGTTTCGTCG
Source organism: uncultured Solirubrobacterales bacterium (assembly GCA_963848955.1). Lineage (GTDB taxonomy): Bacteria > Actinomycetota > Thermoleophilia > Solirubrobacterales > 70-9 > DASUPK01. The sequence goes on from CAWKFQ010000012.1 coordinate 3,684, forward strand.
GCCACCCTGCGCTGCTCCTCACTAGTATAGAAGATCTCCGAGCGGTAGATGGAGCCGACGAGATCTTCGCCAAGGTCGGCTCGGTGGACCTGGAAGAAGTACTCGAGTAGGTCCCGATAGGAGAGCCGCTCCGGATCGAAGACGACCTCGACCGCCTCCGCGTGACCCTGAGGGTTCTCCTCGGTCGGGTTTTCTCCCTCGCCGCCGGTCCATCCCACACGCGTGGAGATGACCCCGCCGGGGTGGCGCAGCAGTTGCTGCATGATCCAGGCGCAGCCTCCCGCGAGGATCGCGGTCTCGGTGTTGTCGCTCACGCCCTCCTCCTTCCTTCGAGTCTGTTGACACTAGCCTCGGAGCGCCCGCCGATCAAACGTAGATTGCCGCCCGATGCCCTGACTACCGCGGTGACGGAACGGAGTCACGCACCCAGGCGCGCCGCGGACAAGTCGTCCGCCTCGGCTCGCAACGCTCCTCAGCTATGCAGCCGGCGGTGGGCGATCTCGTACACGGTCAGCGCGTGCGCCTCGCGAGGTTGAATGGCGAAGGCCCGGCGGCCGGTTCGGTGGAGCTTCGGTAGCGGTCCGCTTGCGACACCAAGTCGCGAGCCGGGCGAGCCTTGGGAACTCCGCAGCGCCGGACAGGGCTGCCGGCGATCTGCGTTCGATCAGGCGTCCTGCGGGTCCTGAAAGGCGCGCACCTCGATGCGGCCACCCAGTGCCTTCGACGCCTGCGTCGCCCACCGGACCGCGGCATCTTGGTCTGCGGCCTCGATCACCCAGAAGCCGCCGACGTACTCCGGCGCCTCAACGAACGGTCCGTCGACCACCACGGGCTCGCCGCTGGTCGCGTCGACGGTCTTGGCCGACGACGGCGGGTGCAGGCCCCCGGCGAAGCGAAACGCCCCGGACTTGTGTAGATCGGTGTTGAACTCCTCCACGGCGGCCAGCGCGGCCTCTAGTTCGGCCGGGTCCATCGACGCCATAGTCGGCTCCTCGGCCGAGTCGTGGGGCACGGTCAAGAAGAACTGCATCACTTGTCGCTCCTTCTGGCGGGTTGTACGGGCCACGCTGTCAGCGGCCCCCTGATCACTTGGGCTTGTGGATCTCCACTTGCCCGATGCCCTACTTGACTGCCGCGCTGGCCGAAACTCATCGGTCACGCTGCATACCGGCGACGACGCGATGGCAGCATCCCTGTAGCCGATCCCTTCGCCTACTCACGCAGACCGGCGGCTTCGAGCGCTTCCTCCCATGTGAGAAAGCCCCGCGTCCGCTGCCACCTGCCGTCCGCGATCTCGGATACCTGTGAGAGCTCGCCGGGAACATCAACGCCACTTTCAGCCCCATGGATGGTCACCTCCATCCGCACCGCCACTGTCTCACCCCGCGCCCTCACATCGACGATGGTCAATTTCATGTCGCCGAGAATCTTGCACTGATCTGCCAAATAGGCAGCGACGGCATCCCTGCCACGCACCACCCGCGGATCGGGAAGGTTTGGGGGATCGTGGAACTCGAAGTCCTCCGCCATGAACTGCTTGATCGACTCCGGGCCACCCTCGTTCCAGGCTTCGTACGCTCGGCGGGCCAACTCGACGTTCTCCGACGTGACCTGCGCAGTGTCTTGCTTGACTGCCTGCATCGGTGGACCTTTATTCAGGTGGTTCCCAACCCTATGACGCCCAAGGGCCGTCAAACCGTGACATCGCCCACGCAGTATCACGCGATAGCGGAAGCGGTCCTCTCGGGGTCGAGCAGGCGAGCCCTTCGCCCGATGAACGCCTGCGGCGGACCCTAAGCGTGGCGGTTCTACGGCGATAGGGTTGCTCCATGGGCCAGCCTGAGTCCGGGCCGTCAGATCAGACGCATGAACTGCCCGACGGAAGATCGCTTGCCTGGTGCGAGTACGGGACCCCGGACGGCGCGCCGGTCTTCTATTTCCACGGTACTCCGGGCTCCAGGATCGATGCTCGCCTGACTGCGGACGCCGTCGCCACTGCGGGGCTACGACTGATCGCACCGGACCGCCCTGGGTTCGGGAGGTCGTCTCCCGAAGGGGGCAAGCGCTCGTACGCAGGGTGGGCCGCCGACATCGAGAGTCTCGCCAAGGTGCTCGGTATCGACCGATTCGCCATCGTCGCCTATTCGTCGGGGGGCCCGTACGCGCTCGCGGCGGGGATTGCGCTCGCGGAGCGCGTCACGCGCGTGGCGATCGTCAGCGGCGTCGCGCCTTCAGAGATGCCGAACTACCGCAAGGGGGTCTGTCCCACCGACCGCGCGATGGCGCTGCTGGCGCGGCGGGCACCTTGGCTCGGTCGAGCCCTGATGCGCCGAGCGCTCAAACAGGCGAGGGAACGTCCAGAGCGGTTCGGCAAGACCGCCGACCGTGATTTCCCAGCGCCCACCGACCAGGAAATCATGGACAACGGCCTCCGGCAGGTGTTCCCGGAACTGTTCCTGGAAGCCGGCCGCAACGGCCCCACGGGAATGGTGGAGGACTTCGCAGTCTGGGCGCGCCCATCCGGGCTCGCGCTGGGACCCATCAATACACCGCTGCACCTCTGGCACGGCCGGGACGACGGCACCGTTCCCGTCTCCCATAGCCGTTGGATCGCCTCACAGATCCCGTCCGCAGAGCTGACCGTCTGGCCGAGCGTCGGACACCTACACCCGCCTGAGCGCTGGGCCGAGGTCTACGCGACCCTCAGCTGACCACGATCCCCTCGTCGAACTGACTAGCGGTCATCGCAGCGAGCTGAACGCTGCCCGGAGCTCCTCCGAGAAGAGCTCCGGCTCCTCCCAGGCCGCGAAGTGGCCGCCTTTCTCCACCTCGTTGAAGTAGGCGAGAGTCGGATACACCTGCTCGACCCAGCTGCGCGGAGCCCGGAAGATCTCGTCGGGGAATGTGGTGAATGCGACCGGGAGCGACACCTCGGGAGGAGCCTGGCCTGCCGCTTCGGCTTGGGCTCGTCCGTTCTCCCAGTAGGACCGCGCCGCCGAGGCCCCGGTGCCCGTCAGCCAGTACGTCGTGATGTTGTCGACGATGTGCTCCGGGGTCAGATTGCCCGCGGGCTCCCCGTCGAGAAAGGCGCGGGAGATCTTGTAGTAGCTGTCCGTGTCGTGGTCGAGCATCCAGGCCGCCAGGGCGACGGGTGAGTCCAGTGCGGCGTAGCCGATCGTCTGCGGCCGCGTGGCCTGCTCCAGGAAGTAGCCAAAGCCGCTCGCCTTGAATGTGGCGAGCGCATCGCGCGCCGCGCGTTCCCCCTCTGATTCCGCCGGCAGTTGGTCGACGCCGCCCAGCGCCGCCACGAGCAGGTTCATGTGAATGCCGATCAGCCCCTCCGGTGCCTGGCCGCCCATCGCGTTGGTGACGGAGGCGCCGACATCGCCGCCCTGGGCCACGTAGCGGGTGTAGCCGAGGCGGCGCATCAGCTCCGCCCAGGCGGACGCGATGCGCCCGACGGCCCAGCCGACCTCGGTCGGCTCGGCGGAGAAGCCGTAACCGGGCAGGGACGGCAGCACGAGATCGAACGCGTCCTCGGCGCGGCCGCCATGCGCGACCGGGTCGGTGAGCGGGCCGACGATCTCGAGCAACTCGATAATCGAGCCGGGCCAGCCGTGCGTCATGACCAGCGGCATCGCGTCCTCGTGCGGCGACCGCACGTGGATGAAGTGGATCTCGACCCCGTCGATCTCGGTCGTGAACTGCGGGAGCGCGTTCAGCTTCGTCTCGCACTTGCGCCAGTCGTAGTCGCTCGTCCAGTAGCGGGCGAGCTCCTGGATCGTCGCCAGCTGCACGCCCTGCGACCGATCTGCGACGAGCTCCTTGCTGGGCCACCGCGTCGCGGCGATGCGGCGGCCGAGGTCGTCTAGGTCCGCTTCCGGAATATCTACGTCAAATGGGCGGATTGCGCCGTTTTCGCTGGGGGCCGAATCCGGGGTGGCTGACTGGGCTGCGGCTTCCATGTGTGCTCCTACCGGTTGAAGTTCAGATGGCAGTCTCCTGCGGGGGCCATCCGATTCGCGCCCGTCAAACGCCCTGGCCTTGTCCCTGGTCTACGCAGTGACCGGGAGCCAGGCGAGGACGTCTGCCGCGTTGCGGTCGGGCGGGAAGACGGGGTAGAAGGCCTTCGCGATCTTCCCGTCGCGGACGACCAGGGTGACGCGCTTGTAGAGGGTCATCCCGGCGACCTCGAAGGTCGGCAGTCCCAATGCTGCCGCCAGCCCGAGTTGCGGATCGCTCAGCAGCGGGAACCGGAGATGGACGCGCTCGGCGAACTCGGCTTGGTCTCCCTGCGACTGAGCGCTCAGGCCCAAGACCGCCGCGCCGCGTTCCGCGAACTCCCCATGCAGGTCGCGGAAGGCGCAGCTCTGCGGTGTGCAGCCGCGCGCGCCGGGAATCAGGTCCCAGCCTGGGGGGAGCGGCTCGCCCGGCTTGCCGGTTCGCGGATAGATGAACAGGACAGCGGTCCCGGTGGCGCCGAGCCCCGCCAGGTCGATCGGCCCACCCGTGGTCGCGTCAAGGGTCAGGGCCGGCAGGGAGCGGCCGAGGAGGTGGTCGCACGCACCGTCGTCCTCGGGGACCGGCAGGTCGTCGGGGAGGGTGTAGGGGTCCGGCGTGGACACTCAGTCGGCCGACCGCGCTGCGCCGGCGATCACGTTGACGAAGTTCTCGAGGTGCTTCGTCGTCCAGCACTCGAACGCCCCGTCGCAGTAGGGCTCGTAGGCCGCCATCACCGAATCGCCGTAGTTCCAGTAGAGCTTCGGCTCGGGGTTGAGCCAGAAGGTGCGGCCCGCGTGCTCCGCGATGGCGCCGAAGGTTGCGGCGTGTGGCTCCCGTCCGTTGGTTCGGGCGTCGCCCAGGACGATCACGGTCGAGCGCGGGCCGAGATCCTCGGCGATCTCCTCGCCGAACTCGATCCAGACCCTGCCGTAGTCCGTGTATCCCGAGACGTCGGCGACGCCGCCCTCCGAAGAGACGCGCTCGGAGATCTTCCGGAAGTCGCGCTCGTGCTCGAAGATGTCGGTGACCTCGCTGATCCGCTCGATGAAGACGAAGCTGCGCAGCTTGCGGAACGAGTCGTGCAGCGCGTGCAGTACGGAGAGGAAGAAGACGCTCGCCGAGCTCACCGACGTCGAGACGTCGCAGAGGACGTAGATCTCGGGACGGCGCGGGCGCTTCGGCCGGTACCGCAGGCGGAGTGGCACACCGCCGGTCTCGAGCGAGGCCCGCATGGTGCGTCGCACGTCGACCTGCTGGCCGCGGGCGCGGCCGCGAGCCTCGTGGCCGAGGGTGGCGATCCGGCGCTTCAGCTGGGCGACAGCGCGGTGGACCGCCGCCAGATCCTGGGCCGGGCTGGTCGGCAGGGTGCGGTCGAGCTCGGCGAGCGGCCGTGATGGCGGCAGCTTTCCGGTGCGCTCGATCGTCGCGCGCTCCAGTTCGCGGCGCAGGTAGCGCTCGAACTGCTTGACGTTCTCCGGGTCGAGCGCCTGGTCCTGTCCGTCGTCCCGTCGCCCGCTCGCTTGCAGGCCCAGCGCGCGGCGGATCCGCTGCACGTCCACGCCGATCACCCCGGAGCGTTCTCCCTGCCGCCCGAAGGCGTTCATCGCGAGGCGAGCGAGGTCCCGCATCGCGCCGTCGTTGCCCTCGGTGATCGCGCGGCGGATTGCCTCCCGGAGCTCGTCGAGGTCGATCCGGTCGCCCGCGCTCTCGAAGCGCTCGTCCTCTATCCCGCGCTCGAGCGCCTCCGACTCGGCGGCGCGGAAGAAATGGCGGTCGAAGAGCAGCTCGAAGATCCGCCGGTCCTCCTGCGACTTGGCGATGGTGGCCGCGAGCGACTCGCGGAAGTCCCGCTGGTCGGTCCAGCTCACCTCATCCAGGGCGGCGAACGCGTCGAGAATCTCGGACGTGCCGACCGCGACGCCCTCGGAGCGGAGTTCCTCGACGAAGGCGAGCAGGCTGCTCGCGGTGGTGGACACGGTCAGCTCCGGGAGGAGCCGGGCGGGGTGAATCCGGGAACCCCGTCGCCCTCGAGCTTGACCGAGACGCGCTCGGCGACCAGGTCGATGTCGGAGCGGTGCTTGACCAGGATGCTCATAGAGCTCTCGAAGGTCTCGCGGTCGATGTCGTCGGCGCCGATCAGGAGCAGTGTCCGCGCCCAATCGATCGATTCGGCGATCGAGGGCGGCTTCTTCAGGTCGAGCTGGCGAATCATGTGGACGATCTCGACGAGTCGCCGGGCCAGCCCCTCATCGAGTTCTGGGGCGTGGAGGCGAACGATCTGGAGCTCCCTGTCCACCGCGGGGTAATCGAGCCAGAGGTAGAGACAGCGGCGCTTGAGCGCCTCGGTCAGCTCGCGCGAGTTGTTCGAGGTCAGGACGACGATCGGCCGGGTGCGGGCCTCGATCACGCCCAGCTCCGGGATCGAGATCTGGAAGTCGGAGAGGACCTCGAGCAGCATCGCCTCGAACTCCTGGTCGGTCTTGTCGATCTCGTCGATCAGCAGGACGACCGCGTCCTCGGCGCTGATCGCCTCGAGCAGCGGGCGAGTGAGCAGGAACTCCTCGCCGAAGATGTCGCCTCGCGTCGCCTCCCAGCTTCCCTCGCCGTCCTCGCTCGACTCGGCCTGGATCCTGAGCAGCTGCTTGCGGTAGTTCCACTCGTAGAGGGCCTTGGCCTCGTCGAGGCCCTCGTAGCACTGCAGGCGCACCAGGCGCCGGCCGGAGGCGCGCGAAAGGGCCTTGGCGAGCTCGGTCTTGCCGACTCCGGCTGGGCCCTCGACGAGCACGGGCTTGCCCAGGCGCTGGGCGAGGAAGGAGACGAGGGCGGCCGCCTCGTCGGCCAGATACCCCACCTGGCCGAGGTCCTCGCGAACCTGGGCGACCGACTGCGGCTGAGGCTCCGGCATCTGGGGGATGATAGATAGCGCCGGATGCTCGCCCTCGCCCTGCCCGACTCGCTCGGCCCCTACGCGGTGCTGCTCGCCATCGGATTTCTGGTGGGCTGGTACGGGCATGGCGCCAGGAACAACTGGATCGTCGCCTTCGGGATCGTGGTCATCCTGGCCGCGATCGGCCTCCTGCAAGTGGCGATCGCCACCCACAACGGCCGGGCACCGACGGGGTTTTGATGATGGGTGTTCCTGAGGTAGGTTCTGATCGTGGGAGTCCTGGATGAGCTCGATCTCTCGAAGAAGCTCTCCAAGGAGGAGGAGGCCGAACAGCTACAGGCGGCCTGGACCCGGCTCACTCAGCTCCGGCTGACGCTCGGCGGGCTGATCGGCAGCGGCGAGCTCGGGCCGCCGGTCTGCGTGGCATTCGAGGGTGGGGACGCCTCAGGCAAGGGGGGCGCGATCAGGCGGCTGGTCGCTCCGCTGGATCCGCGACACGTCCGCGTCGTCCAGTTCGCCGCTCCGACCCACGATGAGAAGCGCCACCACTTCCTCTGGCGCTTCTGGCCGTCGCTGCCGGGCTGGGGAGGAATGGCCGTCTTCGACCGGACCTGGTACGGCCGCGTCCTGGTCGAGCGGGTGGAGGGATTCGCGTCGCAGGAGGAGTGGACGCGCGCCTACGACGAGATCAACAACTTCGAGCGCGGCCTCGCGGACGAGGGGATGGTCTTGGTCAAGTTCTGGCTCCACGTCTCCTCGGAGGAGCAGCTGGAGCGTTTCAAGAAGCGGGAGAAGGACCCGCTGAAGAGCCTGGAAGCTGACCGACGAGGACTGGCGCAATCGCGAGAAGCGCGGTCAGTACGTCCAAGCCGTCGAGGACATGGTCGCGCGGACCAGCGTCGAGCCCCACGCCCCCTGGCACCTGATCCCGGCGGATTCGAAGCGTTACGCGAGGGTCGCGGTGATCGACACGGTGATCTCCGAGATCGAGGAGGGTATGCGCCGCCACGGGATCGAGCCCCCCGAGCCGATCGAGCGCTGACCGCTCAGTCCGGGGCCTGCGGGCGCTTCGCGCGCTCCCGGGGGCGCATCCTCAGGCCGGCGACGACGATGATCACCGCGCCGGCGAGGGCGACGAAGATCGCGTAGTGCAGGTCATAGGGCTCGTCGTGGCCGGCGAGCGTGAAGCGCGGGCGGTCCGCGATCCGGTAGAGAACGATCACGGCCGCCCAGCAGCCTGCCACCACGAACAGCGCCCACTCCCGCAGCGGCCGTGGCGGTACGTAGCCGCCTCCGCCCTGGAGCGCGAGGAAGGTGGTCGCCGCCGCGATCAGGACCAGCGCCGCCTCGGCCCAGCCAAAGGCCCCGATCCCGGTCAGCACGAGGTCGTTCGAGATCGGCGACTCATACCAAGGCAGAACCAGGCTGCCGACCATCACCGCGGCACCGATCACCGCGATCCGCTCATTTCCTCCCAGGCCGCGGAGATCCGTGAGCAGCTGGCGCGGGAACGAACCCCGCTCAGTCGAGCGGCTCGCGGCCACCGTAACCGCCCTCGAGGTCGTGCCAGTAGCCCACCTCGTCCTCGCCGAGCTCCCAACACAGATAGACCTCCCGCCCGTCCATCAGCGCGGGGAAGTCGACCAGTCCCCGGTCGATGTCCCGCAGGACGATCCCGGCCCGCTCGACGGTTTCGAGGATCCGCCTGACCTCGAGGAACGCCAGCCCGACCTGACGTCCCTGCTCGCCGCCGCCGTTGGTCGGCGCGGCTTCGGAGAGAGCCTCGTGGGCCTCGGTGTCGGTGAGGTCGTCCTTGGACTCCTGGAGCTGGCTGAGCAGCGCGGTCAGCTGAGGCAGCAGGGCGTTCGCCTCCTCCCTGGAGAAGTGGCGCTCGTGGACCAGCTCGGTGCCTTCGTCGGTCACGCGCGCGCTGGCGGCGATCTGCGACGCAAGACGCTCACGGAGCAGCTCGGCGTCCGCCTCGCCGATGGTTCGCAGCTGGCCCTGGAAGGCGAGATGCCAGTGGTCCGGGGGCCACTTCCGGACGTGCTCGAGCTCCGTCGCGAGCTCCTCCGCCGGGACGAACCGATCCTCTGGCAGGATCAACACCGGCTCCGCCTCGACGCGCCAGGGGTAGACCTCAGCCTTGCCCTTCTTGCCCGGCCAGATCCGGGCGCGATCCTCGAACATCTCGGACTTCACCCGGGCGATTCCCCCGAACGCCTTCACGCCGGTGACGTAGAAGAAGACCTCGTCCCCGGGCTCGAACTGCTCGGCCTGCCGGCGACGGCCCTCCTTGAAGCCGATGACGTCGAAGCCTCGCTCGACGTTGATCCGGAAGTTCTCGAGCGACCCCGTGAGGATCCAGTTGGTCGGGCGCTCCTCGGTCACGGCACGATTCTAAGGAGCGTTGGCGCGGCGATCCCGGGACGCCGCCCGCCGCAGTCCGTCCAGGAGCTTCTCGACCTGGGTCCTCAGGTAGCTCTTCGTGTGGAGCGCGGCGCCAACGCGTCCCCGCAGCGACCGCGACTCGATGGGCTCGATCCCGAGCTCGACCTCCGTGAAGGTCCCGTCCTGTGCCTGGGTGAGCAGCCAGTGCGCGTAGAAGCCCGAGACCTGGCATTTCATCTTGAGCTCGTGCAGGTCCTCGAGCTCCTCGACCTTGAAGGTCGTCGTCGCCTTCATTCCGAGGGGCCCGCGACCGGTGATGTCGAAGGTCGAGCCCTTCTCGATCCTGATCGGCGCGCCAGTCACCGCCAGCACGTCCGGGTCCCAGTCGGGGCTTCTCGCCGGGTCGCAGAGAATGTCCCAGACCTCGGTGACGGGCGCCTGGATCAGGGCCTGCTGCTTCCAGGAGGACATCAGGACCGGACCGCCTCACGCGTCCGCTCGGCGAGGGCGGGCGCCCCGAGCTCCTCGTACTCGGCGGCAGCGGCGTCGAGCAACTCGTCGGCCGCCACGGGATCGGACTCGACCAAGAGCCTGCCGCGCACCATCAAACAACGCGCCGCGTCGAGGGGCCGGCCGAGCTCGAGCCAGCGTGCACGGGCCTCCTCGATGGCGGCCGCGCATTCTGCCGCGTCCTCCGTCGCCGCCCCGGCGGCCTCGGCCTTGGCGGCCTGGCCGACCGGGTAATGAAGCCGTCCTGCGAGCCGCTCGGCCTCCTCGGCCGCGGCCCGAGCCTGCTCGCCGCGGCCGGCGAGCGCGAGGGCCACCGCGCGGGCCGAGATCGCCTCGACCGATTGCGCGATCAGGCCTGCCCGCTCACAGATGTCGAGCGCCCTGGTCAGCTCGGTCTCGGCACCGGCCAGATTGCCGCTGTCCCGCAACGCCGCGCCGAGCCAGAAGAGGGCCGAGAAAGCCACCTCCGAGCGGCCGACCTGCTCCCCTTGCTCGTGGGCGCGCGTGTAGTAGCGGATCGCGTCGTCCCAGCGGGCCGCCCGCCAGCTCAGGATCCCTCGCATCAGGTCCGGGAAGCAGAGCTTCCCGTGAAGTCCCTCACGCTCCGCGAGCTTGGCGCTCGCCTCGGTTGCCCGCTCGACCTCGTCCCAGTCCGCCCCGTGGACCGCGAGCTGGGCGAGGGAGGCGTGGAGCTCGACCTGGGAGGGCAGGTCGCCCACCTCCTGGGCGATCTCCAGTGCCTCGCGGTAGGCATCGGCCGCGCCCTCGTAGTCCGCCTCGGAGACCTCCAGGTGATAGCCGAGCGTGAGCAGCGCTCTCACCGCCTCGGCACGGTCGGATTCCCGCGCGAGAGCCACCGAGCGCTCGAGGTTCTCCCGCGCCTTCTCGGAGTCCCCGATCCGGCCGAAGACCCGGCCAAAGATGCCGTGCGCGCGGCTGGCCGCTCGCGCCTCGTCGAGCCGCTCGGCGAGGCGAAGCGCCTTCTCGGAGGCGTAGATGGCGAGCATGTTGTCGCCCGTGTGCATATAGAGCGAGGCGGCTTCCTCATAGAGGCGGACGAGCTCGATGCAGGGCGCTCCGTCCTTGAGCAGGTCGATCCCGCGCTGGTAGTTGTCGATCGACGCGCGCCGCTCGCCCTTGTGCCACAGAGCGGCGCCGATCTTCCGATGGAGATCCGCCACGCGGGCGAGGTCCTCCTCGGAGCGGTGATAGGAGAGGCAGCGCTCCCAGACGCCGACCGCGGCGTCCACCCGGCCCATCCGCAGCGCGACGTCGCCCTGCTTCTCGCCGATGCGAGCGATGACCGCCGGATCGAGCGACTCGGAGATCTCCAGGGCGGCCGTGTACCGGTCGAAGGCCTCAGCATTGGAGTAGAGGGTCGCGGCCGCGTCGCCGGCCGCCTCGAGCGACTCGAGCGCCTGGGCCCGGAGCGTGGCGAGCTCGTCTGGCTCCAGGCCGGCCTCGGAGCCGAGCGCCGAGGCACGGGCGAAGTGCTCGGCGATCAGGCCGATCACCCCGTCCGAGCGTTCGCCGGCACGCTCTCGGAAGAACTCCGCTACCGCGACGTGCTTGCGGCAGCGAACTGACTTGGGAAGCATCGAATAGGCGACGTCCCGGATCAGGACGTGCTTGAAGGCGTACTCCCTCTCCCCGGCCAGCCTGCTGCTGGAGCTCGGAACGAGCAGATCCTTCTCCTCCAGGGTGGCGAGGGTTCTATCCAGGTCCACATCCTCGTCTGTCGCCGTCCTGGCGAGCGCACCCTCCCAGAAGGTCTGTCCGATCACCGAGGCCGACTGGAGCAGCCTGCGTTCGAGGCGATCGAGCGAATCGAGCCGGGCCGCGAGCAGCGACTGGACCGTGCTCGGGAGCGCCGTGGCTTCGACCGTGTCCTCCTCGAGCAGGCGGTTGACCATCTCCTCGGCGAACAGCGGGTTTCCTCCCGAGCGCTCCGCGACCTGCGGCACGACCTTGGCCGCGCCATTGCCGCTGTTCGGCAGCAGCGCCTCCACCAGCTCGCGCGTCTCCTCGCCGGTCAGCGGTTCCAGAGAGATCGTCGTCGCATTCCGGCGGCCGCCGCCCCAGTCGGGCCGCCGTTCGAGGAGCTCGTCGCGGCTCAGGCAGACGAGCAGGAGCGGAGCGCGGACCCAGCGCGTCAGGTGGTCGATCAGGTCGAGCATCCCCTCGTCGGCCCAATGGATGTCGTCGATCGCCAGCACCAGCGGCTTGCGCCGGGCGATGCCCTCGACCACAGCGCGGGCAGCCGAGAAGAGCGCCTCGCGCATCCGCTGTGGGTCCTCCTGCTCCTCAAAACGGGTTGCCCCTGAACGGGGCACCCTCGCACCAAGCTCCTCGGGAGGCTCGAGGCCCAGCGGAATGGCGAGCAGGGCGGCGTTGCGCTCGCCCGCGGACTCGTCCCCGAGCTCGGTCATCAGCTGTGTGACCCCCGCGCGGAGCTTCTCCCAGGCCGCCTCCGGCGTGTCGGTGTCGCGGATCTCGAACTCGTCGTTCAGGACCTCAGCCAGCGCCCAGTAGGCGATCCCGGAGCCATAGGGCGGGCACTGCCCGCGACGAATCGTCGGTGGATCGGGCGAGGAGCCGAGATTTGACATCAGCTCGCGGAGCAGCCGGGACTTGCCCACTCCCGCCTGGCCGATCACGGTGACGAGGTACGGACGGCCCTCCCGGTCGACCCGCTCCGCCAGCGAGGAGAGCAGCCCCGCCTCCTCCTCGCGGCCGATGAGTGGCGTCTGCGCGCGGCCGCCCCTGCGCCGCGGCTCGGAGAGCACGCCCGTCGCCTCCCAGGCCGGAACCGGCTCCTCCTTGCCCTTGAGCGTGAGCGGCTCGAGCCGCTCGTACGAGATCGCCTCCCCGGTGGCCTGGTAGGTCGACTCGCCGACCGTGACGCTCTCCGGCCGCCCTGCTCCCTGCAGGCGCGCGGCGACGTTGACTGCGTCGCCCATCACCGTGTAGCGGTCGCCCACCGCGCCGGCCATCACCTCTCCGGAGTTGATCCCCACCCGCAGTGAGAACTCGACCCCGTACTTCTCCTGGCTCTCGCGGTTGGCCCCCTCCATCGCCTCCTGCATCGCGAGTCCGGCGCGCACCGCGCGCTCGGGATCGTCCTCGTGCGCGGTCGGAGCCCCGAACACTCCCATCACGTTGTCGCCGATGAACTTGTCGATCGATCCTCCGAAGCGCTCGATCGCGTCGCCGAGGCGCCGGAGCGTGCGGTCGACGAGCGCCTTCACCGCCTCCGGGTCCATCCGCTCCGCCGCGGCCGTGTAGCCGGAGAGATCGGCGAACACGATCGTCGCCTGGCGTCGCTCCTCCGGCGGAGCCTCCGTCGGCGAGGGTGCCGCTGGGGTCGCGGCGGGAGTGCCTTCGCCCAACGCCGCGCCGCACTCCATGCAGAACTTGGCGCCGCCCGGGTTCTCCGCGCCGCAGCTCGGGCACAGCGGCGTGAGCTCGGCCCCGCAGGACATGCAGAATCGGGCCTGCCCTGGATTCTCAGCCGAGCAGCTGGGGCAGGTTCTCCCCTCCATCGATCTGAGGATAGGACTTCGAACCCGGCTCGCCGCTAAGGACCTTGCGCTACGCTGCGGCGCCGCTTGCAGGTCGACCGAGGATCCGCGTAACTCAGGTCCGCGCTCGCCCTCGCGCTCCTCGTCGCCGCGCTGCTGCTCGCGGCCTGCGGCGGAGGCGGCGACGACAACGAGGATCCGCAGCGGGTCCTGAGCGAGACCTTCAGCAACCCGACTCCGATCAAGAGCGGGAACTTCGACGTCGACTTCAAGATCGAGACCAACGGCGGCGAGAGCCCCGGCACTGTCGAGGTGAAGCTCGGAGGGCAGTTCCAGAGCCAGGCTCCGGATCAGTTCCCGCAGTTCGACTTCGACGTCTCCCTCAGGGCGGAGAGCGGATCGCAGACCCTCTCGGGCAGCGGCGGCCTCACCGCCACCGGCGGTCGGGCCTTCGTGAACATCCAGGGCAAGGAGTACGCGGTCCCTCAGCAGCTCTACGACCGGTTCACCTCCACCTACGCGCAGCTCCAGAGCCAGAACGGCTCCAATCCGCAGACCGGCCTCCTGCAGAGGCTGAACGTCGATCTCGCGAGATGGCTCACCGACCTGAAAAACGAGGGCACCGAGGACGTCGAGGGCCAGCAGACGATCCACATCTCCGGCAAGGCGAACGTGCCGCAGATCGTCAACGACCTGAAGACGATCGCCAAGGACGCCGGCCGATCGGTGGGCAACGTCGACGTCAACCAGCTGGACCAGCTCAACGGCACCATCCAGTCGGGGGACGTCGACGTCAATACGGGTGAGACCGACAAGCTGCTTCGGCGGCTCGGCCTGAGCTTCGACCTGAAGCCGCCGCCGGGGACCCCCGGGGCACCGGACTCACTCGAGGTCCACTTCCAGCTCAACTTCGCCGACGTCAACAAGCCGCAGACCATTCAGGCGCCGGCCAACGCTCAGCCGCTGACCGCGAGCGCCCTGCAGCAGTTGGGCATCAACCCATCGGCGCTCGGCGGGGCCTTGCGCGGCGGGCTCGGAGCCGGTGGTGTCCTGCCGGAGTCGGGCGGCTCGACCAAGGCCCCGAGCCAGTCGGCGACTCAGGCGTACCAGCAGTGCCTCTCGCAGGCGTCCGGGGTCGCGGCGCTGCAGCAGTGCGCCGCACTGCTCGCTCAGTAGCCCCGAGCGGGCCCACGTAAGCTCCGGCGTCCGTGGAAGCAGGGAACGCACAGCGTCCTGGCTCGCCCTCGTTCGGCCCGGGCTTTCTCACTACGCCGAACGGCTGGCCCTATCTCCTCGCCCCCTTCATCCCGATCGCGATCGCGTTGAAGCTGCTCGACGCGAGCGCGGGCCTGATCTTCTTCTCCGCGGCCCTGGGCGTGATCCCGACGGCGGCCCTGATGGGGCAGGGCGACGGAGGAGGTGGCCGCTCAATCCGGGCCCGGGATCGGCGGGTTGCTCAACGTGACCTTCGGGAACGCGCCCGAGCTGATCATCGCGCTGTTCGCGCTGGAGAAGGGGCTGCACGAGGTGGTCAAGGCCTCGATCATCGGCTCGATCCTCGGGAACATCCTGCTGGTCATGGGCGCCGCGATGCTCGCCGGCGGTCTCGTGGGCGGCCGGAAGGTGCAGCGCTTCGATCGCACCGCTGCGAACGTGCAGTCGCTGATGCTCATCCTCGCCGTCGCGGCGCTGGTCATGCCGGCGATCTTCGAGCTGGTCGAGGGCCAGGGCCTGCCGGGTGTGAACCAGGAGCGGGTCAACTTCGACAGCACGGTCGAGCACCTGTCGATCGCCGTGGCGATCGTCCTGATCATCACCTATGCCGCGGGGCTGGTCTTCAGCCTCAAGACGCACCGGGAGCTCTTCAACCCGCATAGCGACGACGAAGGCGGGAAGGACGACGACACCTGGGGCTGGTCGATGCGGACGTCGGTGATCGCCCTGGCCCTCGCCGGGGTGGCCGTGGGGGTGATGTCGGAGATCCTGGTCGGCTCGATCGAGGAGACCTCACACTCGATCGGGTTGAGCGAGTTCTTCATCGGCGTGATCGTGGTCGCGATCGTCGGGAACGCGGCCGAGCACTGGGTGGCCGTTTTGGTGGCGGTCAAGGACAAGATGGACCTCTCGGTCAACATCGCGATCGGTTCGAGCGCCCAGGTCGCGATGTTCGTCGCCCCGGTGCTGGTGCTGCTCTCGTTCGTGCTCGGTCCGGGGCCGATGCCACTGGTCTTCAACGGCTTCGAGGTCGCCGCGATCTTCCTGGCGGTCCTGGTCGCGAACCAGGTCACGAACGAGGGGGAATCGACCTGGTTCGAGGGCGTCCAGCTCCTTGCGCTCTACGTGATCCTCGGCCTCACCTTCTACTTCGCGCTGATGCAGGGTCCACGGCGAGCCGAGGGGCAACCCGATGGACTTCGTCTATCTGATCGCGAGTTTCACGGTGATACTCGCCGGCGCCCTGCTGTTCACGAACGCGGTCGAGTGGATCGGGCACCGGCTCGGGCTGGGGGAGGGGGCGGTGGGGAGCCTGCTCGCCGCGGTGGGCACGGCGATGCCGGAGACGCTGATCGCGATCGTCGCCCTGATCGGCGCGACGAAGAGCGAGGACGTGGCGGTCGGGGCGATCGTGGGGGCTCCCTTCCTCCTGGCCACCCTCGCAATGGGCTTGGTCGGGGGGGTGGCGTACGGCTATCGGCACCGGCGCGACCGCAGGGCATCGAGCTGCGCGCCCACGTGCCCGACCCTCGACCGCGACCTGATCTTCTTCCTGGTCTTCTTCGCGCTCGCGCTCGCGCTGGGGTTCGGCGCCCGCGAGGGGATCAGGCTGGCCGCCGGGATCCTCTTCTTCGCCGCCTATCCGATCTATGTCTGGCGCACGCTGGTGCGCGGCGGCGAGGCCCAGCCCGAGGAGACCCTCAACCCCCTGATCCTCGAGCGGCGCCCCGACCGGCGACCGATCCGAGCATCGCGATCGCGGCGCTCCAGTTCCTGATCGGGCTCGGCGCGATGGTCGGTGGCGCGCACCTGTTCGTCGAGGAGCTGCTGCATGTCGCGGAGGACGTCGGGGTCGAGGCGATCGTGCTCTCGCTGATCCTCGCGCCCCTCGCCACCGAGCTGCCCGAGAAGGTGAACAGCTTCTTCTGGGTGCGCGAGGGAAAGGATTCCCTGGCGCTCGGGAACATCACCGGCGCGATGGTCTTCCAGTCGATGATCCCGGTCGGGATCGGCCTGATCTTCACCGACTGGGACCTGAGCGGGAACGCCGCCGTCTCCGTCGCGCTCGGGCTGGCGGGAGGGGTGATCGCCTACTGGGCGCTCCGCCTGCGTGATCGCTTCGAGCTCCCTGCGGTGCTCGCCTGGATCTCGCTCTACGCCGCGTTCATCATCGTGGTCGCGGTGTAGCCAGACGCCGCGGGACTACTCGTCCGGCCAGTGCCCTTCGACGAGCTCCCCATCGCCGCCGTCGGGCTTGCTTCCGCCGGCGGCGATGATCTCGAGGCCCTCTGGGCCGGCCTCGAAGCCGCGGGCCACGCGCGGCGCGACGCGGATCACATCCCACTGCTTGATCTCGATGACCTCGTCGTCCAACTTGATTCGGCCCGAGCCAGAGATCACCGTATAGACCTCCTCCTGGATCTCGTGGCGATGCCCGCGCGTCTGCTTCCCCGGCTCGTAGCGCCAGCGGCTCACCCCGAGCTGAGCGGAATCCAGAAACTTGCGCGAGAAACGGCCGTCGACCCCGTCGCCCCCGGAGGGCTCGATGTCTTCGAAGTTCTTGATCTTGTAACTGGAAGCCACCCAACAAACCTACTGATGCGGGTGCTTGGCCAAACCGTCAGGAGTTCGCCGAGGCCAGCTCGTATTCGAGCGTCAGCGTGTGGTTGCCCTCCTCGTCGGCGAGCATCGTGCCCTCGCCGGTGATGCCTTCGAGATCACCTGAGCCGGTCCCCGGCACGATCCCGCCCGTGTTGGTGATGCCCTCGGGACCCATCACGCCGGTGTGCTGGAAGACGAAGCCGCCGGTCCTGCCCTGGAGCGTTCCCGTGACCCGGTCGTGGCCGACATAGCCGCCGCCCCCCTCTGACTTGGCGATCATCAGCTCGGCAGTGCTCTCGCCCTCCAGGTCGCCGCTGAACGTGCGTGAGATGTGGACGCGGCTCAGCTCCACGCCTTCGGCCTCGGCGTAGGCCTCCTCGTCGTAGCGGTCGTTGGTGAAGGGAGCTGTGGCGTTCAAGGCGGGCGACGCTACAGCCTCAACCCTGGTCGAAGTCAAGCCGGCGAAGCGAGCTCGCCGAGCGCCTCGAGCACGACCTCGTCGTGCGTCTTGGGCGAGACCTTCGGGAAGACCTTCGCGACCTTGCCGTCGGGATCGATCAGGAAGGTCGCACGCTGCACGCCCATGTAGGTCTTCCCGTACATCTTCTTCTCGCCCCAGACGCCATAGAGCTCGGCGACCCGGTGGTCCTCGTCGGCGAGCAAGGTGAAGTCGAGCCCGTACTTGTCGGCGAACTTGCGCTGCGCCGCCACCGTGTCGGGGGAGACGCCAACCACACGCGCGCCAGAGCCCGCGTAGTCGGAGCCGTGGTCGCGGACCCCGCAGGCCTGGGCCGTGCAACCCGGGGTATCCGCTTTGGGGAAGAAGTAGAGAACGACCGGCTGCCCGCGCAACTCACTCATCGTGACGTCGTTGCCGTCCTGGTCCGGGAGCTTGAAGTCCGGGGCCTCCTGCCCTTCCGCGACCACTATTCCTCTTCTATGTCCTCACGGCCCGGGTCCTGACCGTCCTCGTCCTCGTCGAGCTCCTCGTCGCCCTGCTCGAGCGCCGTCTCGGAGACCGACCCGGCCGCGCCCGGGTGGTAGCGGGTCTGAAATTCCTCCAGCAGCCGATCCCGCTGCTCCTCATCGACCGGGACCGCGTCGGAGATCCGCACCCAGTTCGCGCCCTCGAAGGCCTCCATGTTGAAGACCTCCTGGTCGATCGAAGCAGAGTCGTCGACCACGACGACCACCTCGGTCTGCGGGTTGAAGTAGGTGCCGGGGACGATCGGCGAGCTCCTCCAGCTCCATGACCCGTTTCTCTGCGTCGCTTGCCTCCACGGGCTGGATCTTATTGACCTAGGTTCTCGAGGTCCCGGAGCTGGCGCTCGATCTCGCGCTCGACGTCGAGCGGCTCCTTGCCCTGCCGCTGGCGGCGCTCGTTGCGAGCGACCACCAGCTGGCGAACTTCCTCGCGCAGGGCGCGATCGTCGCCCAGGCTGGGCCCTCCGGTATCCGCGGCGAGCAGCTTCTCGACCTCCCCCTCGACGTCCAGCGCCTCGCGCCCCTTCGTAACCCCCCGGTCCGAGCGGGCCTGGATCATCTGGCGGATCTCCTCCTCGCGCACCTCGGCGGAGACGGCGTGGACCGTGCCGTGGGAGCTCTGCGGAAAGTCCTGCTCGAGGGCGAAGTCGCCCTTGCCGATCTTCTGCAGCGCGTTGCCGGCGCCCATCGCGAAGACGAGGGCCCCGAGCGGCAGCGCGACCAGCACGATGATGATGAAGACGGTGCCCAGTTGGAGCGACGCGAGCAGGGGCATGCCCACACCTTAGAAGTCCTGCGTTCGTGCGTGGCCCAGGCGTGATCGCACCGAACCTGCGCTTGGCCGCCAGGCGATCGGGTACTCTTTAGACACTGGCTGACTGACCAGTCAATCAGTCGTCTTCTTAAACGGGTTGCGCTGACGCGCACCCTCGCATCACAAACCGAGCGAAGGAGCAGTCATCCGTGGTTGACCTCACCCTCACCGACGAGCAGAAGGACCTCCGCGAGCTCGCGCACAGCTTCGCCGAGAAGGACATCCGCAAGGTCGCGTGGGACTACGACAAGGAAGGGACCTGGCCCCAGGACATCATCGAGAAGGCCTGGGAGATCGGGCTTATGAACACCCACATCGCCGAGGAGTACGGCGGTCCCGGGCTCGACTTCCTCTCCGGCTGTCTGATCGAGGAGGAGATGGGCTGGGGCTGCTCGGGCATCGGCACCTCGCTGATGGCCAACGGCCTCGCCGCCACGCCCGTCGCCCTCGGGGGCTCCGAGGAGGTCAAGAAGGAATACCTCGGCATGCTCACGGAGGGTCCGAAGCTGGCGTCCTTCTGCCTGACCGAGCCGGACGCCGGCTCCGACGTCTCCGGCATGAAGACCACCGCCGTCAAGAAGGGCGACAAGTACGTCATCAACGGCTCCAAGTGCTTCATCACCAACGGCGGCTACGCCGACTGGTTCACGGTCTACGCCAAGACGGACAAGGATGCCGGCCATCGCGGCATCTCGGCGTTCGTCGTGCCGAAGGACGACACGGTCACGGTCGACAAGAAGGAGGACAAGCTCGGACAGCGAGCCTCCAACACCGCGACCATCACCTTCAACGAGACCGAGATCCCCGCTGAGAACCTGCTCGGCGA
Organism: uncultured Solirubrobacterales bacterium; assembly: GCA_963848955.1. Classification (GTDB taxonomy): domain Bacteria; phylum Actinomycetota; class Thermoleophilia; order Solirubrobacterales; family 70-9; genus DASUPK01. The sequence continues at coordinate 23,435 of CAWKFQ010000012.1, forward strand.
GGAGAACCACGGGTTCAAGCTCGCGATGATGACGCTCGACCGCACGCGTCCGGGCGTCGCCGCGATGGCCGTCGGCATCGGCAGGGCCGCACTCGAGTTCGCCTCGGACTACTCGAAGGAGCGCGTCCAGTTCGGCGTCCCGATCGCCATGCACCAGGCGGTCGCGTTCATGATCGCCGACATGGCGACCAAGGTCGAGGCGGGCCGCCTGCTCGTCTGGCAGTCGGCCGTGCTGCTCGACCAGGGCAAGCGCAACACCCTCGCCGCGTCGCACGCGAAGCGGTTCTCCGCGGACTCCGCGATGGAGATCACCACCGACGCCGTGCAGGTCTACGGCGGCTATGGCTTCATCAAGGAGTACCCGGTCGAGAAGCTGATGCGCGACGCCAAGATCATGCAGCTGTACGAGGGCACCTCCCAGATCCAGCGCCTGGTGATCGCCAAGGAGCTCCTCATGGGCCGCCAGGCCGACGAGGAGACCCCCGAGGCGAAGGCCCTCCGCGAGAAGGCGGAGCGCGAGTCCTCCGAGAGCCAGCAGGAGCAGGCCCCAGCGGTGGTCTAGATGCGAGGGTGCGCGTCAGCGCAACCCGTTTGATGGCGAAGCCGCAGGATCACTTCACGAGCGCCCCGGAGACCCCGGGGCGCTCGTCGTTTCGGAGCCGGGGAGAATCAACCGATGCCGGAAGGGGAGCGACTCAGCGACCAGCTCGAGGGCTGGTTCAGCCGCCCAGGGCAGAAGACCGTCGGCAGCCTGATCGAGCTCTTCGGCGAGAAGAGCTTCGCCGTGCTCTTCGTCCTGCTTCTGGCGCTTTCCGCCCTGCCCCTCCCGACCGGCGGCGTCACCCACGTTTTCGAGCTGATCGCCATGCTGCTCGCCCTACAGCTGATCGTCGGTCGGCGCCACGTCTGGCTGCCGGAACGCTGGCGGCAGCGGGAGCTCGGCGCTGCGACGCAGAAGCGCTTTCGAGAGACGTTCCTGCGACGACTTCGCTGGGTGGAGAGCCACTCACGCCCACGGCTCGGATCTCTCCTCTCCCAACGGCCGAGCAGCATCGGCTTCGGGGCGGTGGTGTTGGTGCTCACCGTCTTCGCCTTCGTCGCGCCGCCCTTCACCGGACTCGACACGCTCCCCTCCCTGGGCGTGGTGCTGATCAGCCTCGGCGTGCTGTTGGACGATGCCCTCCTGGCTCTCATCGGACTCGTGGTCGGGGCGGTGGGGGTGGTCCTGGTGCTGTTTCTCGGCAGCCTCGCGGTCAGGGGGGCGAGCAGCCTGTTCTAGTCGAGCAGGATCGGGTACCAGCAATCCATACACTCGCCCGCAGTGGGGCGAGGCCGGCCATCGGACGCATTCGGCGGCGACGTCAGGCGGCGGGATCTCTTCGCGCTCCTCATCCTCCACCTGCTCGGTCGGGAGGCCTGCCTACGGCAACCGCCTGATCGAGGAGATCGAGCGGATCACTCAGGGAGCGATCTCGGTGAACCCGAACACGATGTACCCGCTGCTCAAGCGGCTCGAGGGGGATGGCCTGGTGGACGCAAGCTGGGAGCCTCCCGACCGGCGCACCCGGCGCTACTACTCGATCACCCCCGCCGGCCGGCGCGAGTACAGGCGCCTCAAGGGTGAGGTCGAGCCGTTCCTCGACTCCGTGATCCGCTCGGTCTCGCTGATCAAGGACGAGGTCTACGGAGATGCGAGGGTGCCCCGAGGCGGAGCCGAGGGGAAACCCGTTTAGTCACGCTCGGCGAGCTGAGCGGGCTTTCGCAGGAAGTCACAGGCCTCGCCGATGCGGTCGAAGCCCAGCCGCTCGTACAGCTTCCAGGGCCAGTCGTCCGCGTCGGCAACGATGAACGTGAGATCGTCTCCTCGCTCTCTCGACGCGCTCGCCGCCGCGATCACGACCGCGCTTGCCAGGCCCTGCCGGCGGCGTTCCGGCATCGTTCCCACCGTCTCGACTTGTCCGATCCCGTCGCGCTCGTAGAGCACGCATGCCGCACCCGGCGGCCCTCCGGGCGGCGCGGCGAACCAGCGCGCGTTGCTGACGGAGTCCAGGCGCGCGTCTCGGATGAACTGCTGTTCGACTGCCTCCGGGCTGAAGTCCGGGTCGTTCTCGGTGTCAGCCCGCCGCACCGCCTCGACGGCGACACGGGGAACTTCCTGCGCGGGGCCGACCTCGCGATCGGGCTTTCGGCCGAGGACCATGTAGACGCTGCGCCCCACTTCCCAGCCCTCGAGTCTCTGGAATGCCGGAATGAGCCGAGCGGCGTATGCCAGATCGACCGGCAAAACCAAGCGATGTTGGATTCCTCGCGGACCGAGCACCTGATCGGCAAGCTCGGCGAGGGCCTCGGCATCGAGGTCGGTCGTGTGCACCTCGAGGTAGTTGTCCGTCCACATCGCGGCGCTCTTGGGGTTGTAGATCAGCCGCCCCCAGTCGAACTCCTCGACGATTTCGGAGGACTCCCGTTCCAGGCGCAGCTCGAAGTCGACGAGGCGGCGGAGGAGCTCCGGATCAGAGCTCTCGCTCATAGAAGAACATCACGGGCCCGTCCGGCCCTCCCTCACGATTGATGAAGCCGGCGCTCTCGTAGAGGTTCCGAGCGGCTTCGTCGTCCTCGCTCGTGCCGAGCTCCATCTGCTCCGCGCCCTCGCCCCGGGCGGTCTCCATCGCGGAGTCGAGCAGCGCCCTGCCGAGTCCGTTGCCGCGAAGGTCGGGCACCACATAGAGCTCCTCGAGATAGGAGTGCAGGCCGGCCGAGTAGACCCAGGGACGGAAGCGCAGCTGCGCGAAGCCGTCCGGACCGTCGCCGACGAGCAGAACGATCATCGCCTTGTTCCGGATCAGCTCCTCGTACCGTTCCTCGAGCGTCTCGATGCCCGGGCTCGGCTCGTCGAATTCCTCCTGGAAATCGCTCAAGAGCCGGGCCACCCGGGGAGCGTCGCCGGGCGTCGCGCGGCGGATGGCCGGGGCGTCGGTGCTCTCGGACTGGGAGGACGGCATCTCGGCCAGGCTAATAGCCTTCGCCGTCCAACCGACCTTCGGAGGAACCTCTCACATGTTCGTCTTCAAGGCCGCCGTGCTGGGCGGCGGCACGATGGGCGGCGAGATCGCCCAGGTAATCGCCAACGCCGACATTCCGGTTGTCGTCAAGGACGTCGACCAGAAGTTCGTCGACCACGCGCTGGAGAAGTCGCGTGAGGTGACCAAATCGCAGCTCGACAGGCTCGTCTCGAAGGAGAAGATGACCCAGGAGCAGGCCGACGCCCGGCTCGACGAGGTGATGGGCCTGATCAGCGGGACGACCACCTACGAAGGCTTCGGCGACGTCGACTTCGTGGTCGAGGCGGTCCCCGAGCGGATGGAGATCAAGAAGGCGGTCTACCGCGAGCTCGACGAGGTCACGCCGGGCCACGCGATCCTCGCCTCCAACACCTCCTCGCTCTCGATCACCGAGATGGGCCGCGAGACCCTCCGGCCCGGCAAGGTGGTCGGCTTCCACTTCTTCTATCCGGCATCGATCATGCCGCTCGTCGAGATCATCAGCGGCGAGGACACCTCTCGCGAGACGGTCACCTCGGCCTTCAACTTCGCGCAGAAGATCCGCAAGCAGCCCATCACCTGCGAGGAGGTGCCGGGATTCGTGGTCAACCGGATCCTCAACTCCGGCGTCGGCGAGATCTTCCGCGAGCAGGAGGAGAAGGGCCTCTCGATCAAGAAGATCGACGAGGCGATCGCCGGGGCGAACGTCGCCCCGATGGGGCCGTTCTTCCTGATCGACATGCTTGGCCTCGACACGGTGCTGCACGTCGCCGAGTACCTGAACGAGTCGTACGGCGACCGCTTCTACGTCCCCAAGGGGATGCAGAAGCTGGTCGCCGACGGAAAGCTCGGCGCCAAGTCGGGAGGCGACGGCTTCTACAAAGACGGGGAGCCTCAAGATCTAAGGCGAGGCCGAGCCGAACGCAGAGGAGCTCGCCGACCTGCTCATGCTCAAGTCCTTCGTCGAGGCCTGCAAGGTGCTCGAGGAGGGGGTCTGCACCGTGCGCGAGATCGACCTCGGGATGATGGCGGGCGCCGGCTTGGATCCGCGCCGCGGGCTCTTCCCGCCGTTCTGGAAGGCGGACCTCGAGGGCCTCGACACGATCCTCGAGAAGCTCGAGCGCTATGAGGAGAGCCACGGCGAGCGCTTCGCGCCCCCGACGATGCTGAAGCGGCTGGTCGCCCAGGGCCGGCTCGGCCTCAAGTCGGGGCAGGGGTTCTACGCCTATCCCCAGGTCGAGGGTGAGGGCACCGTGAAGCTGGAGAAGAGGGGAGAGGTCGCGATCGCCTGGCTTGCCAACCCGCCGATGAACGCGATCTCGCCCCAGGTGATCGAGGACCTCGGCAAGGTCTGGGAAGCAGGTCAAGTCCGACGACGATGCTGAAGGCGATGGTCGTCTACTCGTCGCTGCCGGTCGTCTTCTCCGCCGGCGCGGACATCAAGGCCTTCACCTCGATGGACGAAGCCGCCGGTGCCGAGCTGATCAACAACGGCCACTCGCTACTGCGCGAGCTCAGCCAGAACCGCAAGTCCACCGTCGCGGCCGTCAACGCGATCGCGTTCGGCGGGCGGCTGCGAGCTGGCGATGGCGTGCGACTTCCGGGTCGTCGCGCAGTCGGCTGTCTTCGGCCAGCCGGAGATCAACCTCGGGATCATCCCCGGCTTCGGCGGGACCCAGCGGTTGCCGAGGCTGGTCGGTCAATCCAAGGCGCTCGAGATGAACCTGACCGGCGACGCCGTGCTCGCGCCCGAGGCCAGGTTCCACGGGCTGGCGGACGATCTGGTTCCGGACGAGGAGCTCCTGGAGACCGCGATCGCCTGGGCTCGCAAGCTGGCGGGGCAGGCGCCGGTCGCGGTGGAGCAGATCAAGCAGGTCTCCAACAAGGGCGATCTCGACGAGGGGATCGAGGCCGAGAAGCAGGGCTTCGCGACCGCGTTCTTCTCGGAAGACGCCAAGGAGGGCATCTCCGCCTTCCTCGGCAAGCGCACCCCGAAGTGGCAGGGCAAGTAGCGACGGATCAGGCGAACCGCCTCGCGGAGCTGATTCGCGAGAGCTCGTCCACGGTCGCTCTCACCGGGGCCGGGATCTCCGTGCCCAGCGGGATCCCGGACTTCCGGAGTCCGGGCGAGGGGCTGTGGGAGAAGGTCGACCCGATGGAGGTCGCGCACATCGACGCGTTCCGCCGCGACCCGGCCAAGTTCTGGAGCTTCTACCGGCCCCGGTTTCAGATGCTCGGCGACAAGGAGCCGAACGACGCGCACCGGGCGCTTGCCGAGCTCGAGCGGCGCGACCTGCTCGATGCGGTGATCACCCAGAACATCGACCAGCTCCATCACCAGGCCGGCTCGCAGCGCGTCATCGAGGTGCATGGCTCGATCCGCACCTCCAGCTGCCAGTGGTGCGGCACGACGTTCCCCTTGAAGGAGGTCGACGGCCTGTTCGGGGAGGACGGTGCCGCCCGCTGCTCGGATTGCTCGGGGCCGGTGAAGCCCGACGTCGTGCTCTTCGGCGAGCTCCTGCCCGCCGACGCGATGGCCGAGGCGGAGTCGCTGGCAGCCGGGGCGGACCTGATGCTCTGCGTCGGCTCCTCCCTCGAGGTCTATCCGGTCGCCGGGTTGCCTTCGGTCACACTCGGCCGCGGGGGGCGCATTGCCGTGATCACCAAGGGTCCGACCCCCTTCGATGGCGACGCTGCGGTGCGCATGGACGGTGACGTGGTCGCGGATCTCGACGCGGTGCTCGCGGCGCTTTAGATGCGAGGGTGCCCCGTATACGCGAGGGCGCGCCGCTAGGCGCGACCCGTTTCATGCTGGAGGAGCAACCCGATTAATTTAGTCTTGTAGCAGATAGTTTTTTTCGCTACCTACGGTGCTACGGTTATCTCGATGGGCCTAGCGACGACAGAAGAGGTGCAGGAGCGGATCAAGTCCGCCGACGACGAGTGCCCCGAGTGTCTCGCGGGGAACCTCGGTTGGCTGCTCACCCAGGCGCACTTCAACCTCGTCAGCGAGTTCGCCGCCGCTCTGGAGCCGCTCGGCGTATCGAACCGCGGCTACCACGTCCTCGCCACGGCGCGCTCCGGTGAGTACACGCAGAAGGGGCTCGCCGAGCAGATCGGCCTCGACAAGACCACCATGGTGGTCACGATTGACGAGCTCGAGCAGAAGGGGCTAGCCGAGCGCAAGCCCTCCAGCACCGATCGCCGGGCGCGAGTGATCTCCGTGACGAAGGCCGGCGAGCGCACAGTGGCCCAGGGCGAGAAGATCATCGACCGGATCCAGGGTGACGTGCTCGAGAGCCTGCCCCTGAAGGAGCGGAAGGTGTTCCTCGAGTCCCTCGGATCGCTGGTCAAGGAACGCCTCTCTCAGCCCGCTGCGGACTCCCCGCCGCTGCGCCGTCGCGAACCGCGGCACTGAGCCCCGCCTAACCCTCCGCTCTTCTCGCACCCCCCGTCTCGGAGTGTGTGACGAGCCGCACATAAGGTCGGTACAAGATGATCTTGTACAAGACTATTTGCTACGGTTCCCATACACCACTTCCAGCCGACCCCGGGGGGCCAGCTATGACCGAGATCGCAGCAATCGAAGGATCGAAGACCAGAGAGGCACAGAGCGACCGATCGCGTTGGATCGCGTTGGTCGTCCTCTGCGTCGGGATGCTGATGATCGTCCTCGACCAGACGATCGTGAACGTCGCCCTGCCGTCGATCAAGGATGACCTGGGCTTCTCACAGTCCACGCTGGCCTGGGTCGTGAACGCCTACCTGATCACCTTCGGCGGCCTCTTGCTGCTCGCAGGCCGGCTGGGTGACCTGATCGGTCGGAAGACGATCTTCATGAGCGGCCTCGCGCTGTTCACCGCCGCCTCCGCGCTCTGCGGCATCGCGCAGAGCCAGGAGATGCTCATCGGCGCCAGGTTCCTCCAGGGCATCGGCGGCGCGACCACCTCCGCCGTGATCCTCGGAATGATCGTCACGATGTTCCCCGAGCCTCGGGACCAGGCCAAGGCGATCGGCATCTACAGCTTCGTCGCCGCGGCGGGAGCGTCACTCGGCCTGTTGCTGGGTGGCGTACTCACCCAGGCCCTGAGCTGGCACTGGATCTTCTTCGTCAACCTGCCGATCGGCGCTCTGACGGCATTTGCGCCATCCGCGTGGTCGAGCGGGACGAGGGAATCGGTCTGAAGAACGGCGCGGATGCCCTTGGGGCCATCCTGATCACCGCCGCTTTGATGCTCGGCGTCTACACGATCGTCAAGCCCGCGGCCGATGACGGCTGGGGTGCCCCGCTGACACTGGCGCTCGGCTCCGCCTCGATCGCGCTGCTGGCGGGTTTCATCGCCCGTGAGGCGACCGCCCGCACTCCGCTGGTGCCGCTTCGCATCTTCCGCAACCGGAACGTTTCCGGGGCCAACGCGGTCCAGGCGCTTTTCGTCGCAGGCCTGTTCGGCATGTTCTTCCTGGGCAGCCTCTACCTCGAGCGGGTGCTGGGCTATGACCCTCTCCAGATCGGGCTCGCGTTCCTGCCGGTTGCGCTCGCAATCGGGATCCTGTCCGTGGGCTTCTCGGAGCGGCTCGTGATGCGCTTCGGCCCCAAGCCCGTCCTGTTGGTTGGGCAGGTGCTGATCGTGGCGGGTCTGGTCCTGTTCGCACTCTCGCCGGTCCAGTCGAGCTACGTCGGCGACCTGCTTGCGCCGATGCTCCTGCTCGGGATCGGGGCGGGGCTCTCGTTCCCGTCGCTGATGGGTCTTGCGATGTCGAGTGCAACGGAGCAGGACTCGGGGCTTGCCTCGGGACTGGTCAACACGTCGCTCCAGGTTGGCGGTGCCCTTGGGCTCGCCGTCCTGGCGACTCTCTCGTCCACTCGGACCGACAGCCTGGTGGCGAGCGGGACCTCGCCCGACGCAGCCCTGACAAGCGGTTTCCACCTTGCCTTCTGGATCGGCGCCGGTCTGGTCACCGCAGCGGTCGCGATTACGACCCTGGTGATTCAGTCCCGCCCGGCGATCGCCGAGGCGGAGCCACTCAACGAGCTCGAGCTCGAGGGCGAGCCCGCCTACTGGGAGGCCGCCTAACCCAAGCGTTCCTCGATCGCGGCCAGCTCCTTCATGAGCTGGTCGCGGCGAGGACCGGGCTCCTCCCGCAGCGCCGCCCGCGCGGCTTGGAGCCCATAGCGCGCCTCGGCGTCCCGTCCCTGCTGGGCGTCGAGGCGCGCCCTCTGCATCAGCGTCTCGGCGGGATGCACCTCGTCTCGCCCGGCGAGGACGGCCGCCACGCGTGACTGTGGGTCGACGTCGTCCAGACGGCCGCGATGCTGCTGGGGCAGCTGGCTCGCTTCGGTCCAGCGGCCCTCGGCGAGCTCGTCCCCGGTGCCGTGCCCCAGACGAATGGCGAGCGCCTTGGTCACGCCGATCTCCTGGACCAGGGGATCGCGCGCCTCGGCGCGCAGTGCGCTGAGGGCGCGGTTGATGATCCGGGTCGCATCGCGAAGCTCCTGGGCGCCTCGCTCGCGGTCGCCGATCGTCTCCCTGAGCCAGGCCGAACCCGCCGATGCGTCATCGAGTGCGACACCGGTGACCGTGACACGGGTCACCGGCACCTGTTCGGGCTCCTCTGGCGCGACCGGCCTCGCGCGACGGCGGCCGCGCCGTTGGGGCCGCGGCGCGTCGAGCTCCTGCACGATCAGGACGCGCTCCGCCTCGTCCTCGCGAACCAGGTAACGGCCTTCCGTCAATCCGATTCTGCCCGCCAGCTCGAGCTGTACGAAGCTGGCTCGGGTTATCGAGTTCCTGGGCGTATATCCGAGGGCGCGCGTCAGCGCAACCCGATTCATGTGGCTAGTCGCCGGTGCCGACGCCCTTGGCCGGCAGCGCTGCGGCCGACGGCTTCGAGGGCACCTTCGGGTTCTGGATCTGGCCGAGACGCTCGATCAGCCGCTGCCACTGCTCGGGCTTCAGGATCTGGCCGAGCTGCTTGATCGAGCTGCCGGCCGTGGTGAAGGTGTAGCCGACGTGGATGTGGTTGTAGTGGTCGGGGAGGACGAAGGTCGGCGGCCCGAGGTCCATCAGGGAGATGATCTGCGCCGGGCGCATCGTCCCCTGGAGGGCCATCAGGTCCTTGATCACCGCCTCGGTGATCGTCCCCGGGCCCTGGTGTCCGGTGATCGGGATGCCGTTGACCGCCGCGATGTCCACCGCCGAGCCGTAGGAGTGGGCCGAGACGTTGCCCGAGGCGGTCAGGTAGGAGTGCCCGCACTTGAGCGAGGTGATCGTCAGGCGGTAGCCCTTGGCGACCAGGTACTCGAGCGTCGCGAGGACGCGGCGGTCGATCTGGCCGGTGGCGACGTCGTTTCGCCCGCAGGCATAGATCGAGAGCGCCGGGTCGTTCAGGACCCGCTGCTGGAGGGCCGCCTTCGACATCAGCAAGACCTGGCCGACGGTCGGGTTCTCCGAGAAGGGGTTCTGGTCGGCGGCCCGGTAGATCGCGGTGGTCTCGAGCAGCTTCCAGCCGTCGAGGATCGGCTTCGGGTCGATCGTCGGGGCGCCGCGGCCGGCGGGCCGGATCGCGAAGTTGAGGTGCGGCGGGGCGGCGTCGGGCCGGCCGAGCCGGCCGATCACGGTGCCGCCGGTGACCTTGGAGCCGACCTTCAGGGGCTTCAGCTCCATCGTCTTCTGATCGAACTGGAAGCTCGGGGCGAAGGCGGACTTGAAGGTCTCATAGCCCGGCACCGCGCGGCCGAGCAGCTGGTCGAGCTGGCCGGGGACCCCGGCGGTGTCGGCGTTGCCGGAGCGCTGGGGGAGGGCGAAGAGGCGGTTGCGGAGCTCCTCGGTATTCTGCGGGCCGCTTGCGGCCTTGCTCTTGGCCTTGGGCGCAGCGGCCTTGCCCGCGTTCGAGTTCTCCCCGGCCGATGCCGGCTGGCTCGGCGCGGTGTCCTTGTTCGGGTTGGTGAGCTGGAAGTCCTTCGCGGAAAGTCCGTCCTGCCGCGCCACCGGGTGGACCTTCGCGATCTCCCCGAGATGCGCGTAGGTGTAGCGGTTGCCATAGGCGTCCTGGAGGACGATGAACTTGCCGAGCTGCTTGGAGTCCCCCATCTTCTTGATGACGCCGTCGTTGGCCGCGACCACCGGAGCGTTAAGGCTCGAGTAGATGTTGATGCTTCGGCGCTGGGCGTTCGACGCGATCACGTCTGCCGCGTTGCCGGAAGCCCGCCGCTGGGTGGTGGAACGAGCCAGCGCCGCCGCGTCGTTGATGTCGTCGGCGTAGCGGGCGTCGGCGGCGACCGGGAAGTGCGCGCCCTCGGTGAGGCCGGTGAGCGAGCCGACCAGGGCGTCGGGCAGCTTGCCGTACTGGTTGGCGTAGAGGAGGACCTCGTCGACGTACCAGTCGGCGTGGTTGTAGGCGAAGATCGCGGTGCGGAGGTCCTGGTCACCGCCGGCCGCCCGCAGGTAGCGGGCCGCGGCGCAGACCGCATCGACCGGGTTGTAGGGGTCCTTGCGCCCGTCCTCGTTGGCGTCGACTCCGTAGGCCGCCCAGGTGGAGGGGATGAACTGCATCCAGCCCTCGGCGCCGGCGGAGGAGACGTTCAGGTTGGTGCCGAAGGCGGTCTCGATCTTGTTGATCCCGGCGAGCACCTGCCAGGGGATCCCGTACTCGGTGCCGCAGGACTGGTAGATCGGCAGCAGGAAGGGCGGGATCTCGAAGGAGTCGATCAGGAAGTTGGGGACGCCGATCGGGGCGGGGCCGAACTGGGCGACCGTCAGGCTCGGGTTGGTGGGGGTCGGCGAGCCGTCTGGGTTTCGGAGGGCCGGCTCGGTGATCTTCTGGCGCTCGCCCTTGGCGATCGCCTTGGCGCCCTTGCCCTGCTTGTTCTGCTTGCCGAAGAGGCCCTTCGCCCCGAGCTTGCCGGGCTTGCCCGTCGTCCCGGTCTTGCCGGTCTTGCCGGTCTTGCCTCCGCCGGTGGTCGTCGTCCCGCCGCCCGAGGTGGTCGTGGTGCCGCCGCCCGAGGTGGTCGTGGTGCCGCCGCCCGTGGTCGTGGTGCCGCCGCCGGTCGGCGGGTTGTACTCGTCGGTGTCGACCGGGCCGCTGCAGCCGGGGTCCGCGAGGTCGACAAGGCCGTCGGCGTCATTGTCCGAGAGGTCGGCGCATTGCGGGAGCACGTTCCCCCCGCCCGTCCCGGGCACGGTGGTCGTCAGGTCGCCCGTCCCGACGGACTGCGGACTTGCGCTTCCTGCGGCAACAACGGCCAGGGTCCCGCCGAGGGCGATGATGACGAGAAGCTTTTTTCTCATTGGCTAGCCGATCCTGCCCGCGAAAGTCTGGGTTTTCCAGGGTCTGCCAAGCGCAGCCTCCCTGCAGCCGCGGGCACGGCGGACGCTACTGACTCAGTATCCCCATTGCAACGCAGATCAGTCGCCCATGGGCAGTTGCGGCTGGTAACCCTCCTCACCGTGCGTGCGCAAGCGTACTTGAGCGGGTCCGTAGGCAATGTTGTGGGACCGTTGAGCGGGGTCTTGGATTGGTCGCTCAGCGCGGTACCGTGCGCAGAACGATATGGACGAGGGCGGCGTCGAAGAGAGCAGAGATCATGCCTCGCCCCGGGGGGAGAGCGCCCTCGGTGACCTGGCGCAGATCCTGGTCGAGAACCCTTGGATGAACCAGGCGTTGCAGGTCGCCTTCGGCATGCGTGAGCGAGCCTCGGAGGCCGGCACCGCCGTGATCCGGAACCTGAACCTTCCGACCGGCAACGACGTCGACCGGCTCGCCCGCCGCATGAGAGCTCTCTCCGAGCGCCTCGAGGAGGTCGAGGATTCGCTCGACCGGCTCAGCCGGGAGGTCGCGGAGCTCCGCAGTGAGCGCGACTCCTCCCGCCGGCAAGCCTCCAGCCAGGGTTGACCTTCAACCCTCGAGCGCCATGGAGGCGGCCGACCCCATGCGGGCGGCCGCGTCGGCCAGATTCTCGTCGGAGATGCGCCGCCGCTCCGTTGCCTCGAAGGTGTCCGACACCGCGAGCAGGCAGGCCGTGGCGACGCCGAGACGTCCGCCCAGCGTGAACAGGGTCGCGGCCTCCATCTCGACCGCGACGGCGCCGCGCCTCAGCCAGGCCTCCGCACGTGCCGGCGGCGGGCCTGCGTCGCCTTCGCTGCTGTCATAGAAGAGGTCGGTCGTCACGATCCGGACCGGCGCCGCGGTTCCCTCGAGCGCGCCGGACAGCCGTCCGGTGAGATCGGGATCAGCCTCGGCGATTTCTCCGGCGCCCAGGGCGCGGCTCGCTCCGTCCTCCGCCAGCGCGTCGCCGGCAACGAGCAGCTCGCCCTGTGCGAGGTCTGTGTCGAGCGCTCCGCACGTGCCCACTCGGATCGCCCGCCTCACACCGAGCTCGGCCAGCTCGTGGAGGACGATCGCGGCGCTTGGGCCTCCCATCCCGGTTGATTGGATGCTGAGCCGCCTGCCGCTCGGCGTCTCCCCCGTGTATCCCCAGAGCCCGCGGGCGTGGTTGCTCATCCTCGGCTCGGTGAGGAGCTGCTGGGCGAGCGCGAGGGCGCGGCCGGGGTCACCGGGGAGCAGGGCGTCCTCCGCGTACTCGGTGTTGGGGCGGAGGTGGTGCGCCATGGGCCGGGCACGGTACAGCGGCGTGCCGGACCCGGCTGCCGCGGATAGGGTTAGCGGAGGTCGGTGCTCGCAATGGGGTCCAAGGCAAAAGCGGCGAAACAGTTGACCTCAGGTCGAGGGTCAGGGTCCACCGAGAAGCTGACGAAGACCGAGCTCAAGCAGATCCTCGACACGGTGCTCCGGGAGATCGACCAGGATCCCGAAGACGGCCCGCGGCTGAGCGCGGCGGCGGCGCCCCTGAGGATCGAGTTCCCTGACCTGCAGCTGGTGCTCAACGTCTCGCGCGCCGACCGTGGGCGTCACACCCTGGAGTGGAACTTCTCGACCCGGTCGAAGGCGAAGCCAAAGCTCCGGCTCAGCATGGATTCGGCCGTCGCCAACCGCGTCTTCCAGGGGAAAGAGAACCCGGCGATCGCGATTGCCCGCGGCCGGCTGCGGACGAGGGTCGACGACGCCGGAGCCGCACTTCGCTTCTTTCCCGCCGCCAAGCCCCTCTTCTACCGATATCGCGAGCTGATCGCGGAGAAGTACCCCCATCTCGCTCTTGACTAGGCGGATCAGGCCCAGCCCCACCGCGCCCGGCGGGATTGACCTGGCCCCTCCGGTGGGCGTAGTCTCGACTCACTCGAAAAGCTCTCGGGCCGGAAGCGGGCCCGCGGGTCGCAGGTCCCCCGGCGACTGGGACCGGCGACAGGGCTCCGCGAGGCGTCTAGGCGCCGCCGGCCGACGAGGCGGGCCGACAGCCCGCAGGCGACGGGGTCCTGGGACCCCGTCGCTTTGTCAGGACAAGGTGGCGTCGTTGCCGGCGGGAGGGGGCGGATGAGCCCCGAGGATCGCAACGATCAGGGTGACGGCATCTCTCTGGCGGAGGCCAGCCGGCTCGCCGGCGTCTCCGCGTCCACGCTGAGGCGCTGGGTGGACGCGGGCCTCGTCCCGGTGGCCGACGGGAGGTGGACGAGGGCGTCGGCGGCGCAGGGGCGAGTGATCGCACGTATGCGGGAGCGGGGCTATTCGATCGACGCCATCAGGGAAGCCGCGGCGGGCGGCCGACTCGCGTTCGGCCGCGCCGAGGATCTCTTCGAGGTTTCGGAGGGTGGCTACACCCGCGAGGAGGCGGCGGAGCTGACCGGGCTAGAGCCGGAGCTGATCGAGCGCCTGATGACGCTGCTCGGCACACCGATGAGCGCCGACTCGAGGCTGAACGAGGAGGACCTGGAGGCGATGCGGCGCTGCGCCGACGTGCTCGCCTCGGGCTTCCCACTGGTCGCCTTCCTCCAGCTGGTCCGGGTCTACGCGCAGTCGATCCGCCGCGTCGCCGATGCGGAGGTCCGCCTCTTTCACCTCTACGTCCACGAGCCGCTCATGCAGGAGGAGGTGCCGCCCCTCGAGATCGCCGAGGAGATGGGATCGCTGGCGGCGGACCTGCTGCCCTTGACAGGCCCGTTGATGGAGTACATGCACAACCGGTACCTGCGTTTCTACATCGAACAGGACGTCGTCGGACACATGGAGGCCGACATCGGCGGCGCCGGCCGCGGGCTGGCGCGCGTCTCGATGACCTTCTGCTTCGTGGACCTGACGGGGTTCACCCGCTACACGGAGGAGGAGGGGGACGAGGAGGCGCTCGACCTGATCGAGCGTTTCCTCGACACGGTTGAGGCGACCCTGCCCTCCGAGGCGACGATCGTGAAGACGATCGGCGATGAGGTGATGATCGTCTCCCCCGAGCCCGCGTCGCTCACGGAGTGGGCGGTCGGCTTCCTCGCCCTCTTCCAGGAGCGGCCGCAGCCACGGGTCGGCCTCCACTACGGCGCCGCGGTCTTCCGGGACGGGGACTACTTCGGTGGCGACGTCAACCTTTCGCACCGGGTGGTGTCACGTGCGCTCGGCGGTGAGGTGCTGGTGACGCAGGCGCTTGTCGATGCGATCGGCGAATCGGACTTCCTGCGCTTCGACGCGATCGGCGACGTCGTCCTCAAGGGCTTCCCGGACCCGATCTCTCTCTATATAGCCCGGCCCGCAGCGGACTAACGTGACCGCTCACATCGGTAGTTCCGTTCCTAGAATCGCCCGCATGACGGCCGAAGAGGCGCACTCGAGCTCTCGCCCGCGCAGCGCGGGAGAGTGGCCTGATTCCCCAGGGCACCCAGGGCGTTGTCCTGGTGTCAGGCGGCGCCGACTCCGCCGCGACCGCGGCTGCGGCTGTTGGGGTGGCCGGCCGCGGTGCCGTGACTGCGCTTCACCTCAACTACGGACTCCGGCCCGATTCCGACAGGGACGAGGAGACCGTCCGCGAGCTCAGCGCACGTCTCGGGATCGAGCTCGAGGTGGAGCGGCCCGTCCTCGGTGGGGGCAACGTCCAGGCCGAGGCTCGTGAGGTTCGCTATGCGGCCGCCGAGCGGCTGCGCCGGTCCAGCGGTGCCGACTGGATCGCCACCGGGCACACCCGAACCGATCTCGCGGAGACGGTGCTCTACCGGCTCGCGACCTCACCGGGGCGTCGAGCCCTGCTCGGGCTGCGGCCCCGGCGGGGACCGGTCGTCCGGCCGCTGCTGGCGCTCGGTCGCGATCAGGTACGGCAGCTCGCCTCGGAGGCCGGCCTGCCATTCCGCGACGACCCGACGAACGCCGAGCCGATGTACGCCCGCAACCGGCTGCGGAATGAGGTCCTGCCGGTGCTGCGTGAGATCGGGCCCGAGGTCGAGGCGACGATCGCCGAGACCCAGGCGGAGCTGGCGGAGGAGAGCGAGGCGCTCGAGAGGGCCGCGGCCGAGGTCCTCTCCGAGTCGGGTGCGGACGCCGCCGGCGCAATCAGCCGGGACGGGCTCGCACCGCTCGACCCCGCGATCCGCCGCCTCGCGCTTCGCCTTCTTGCCGAGCGAGCGGCCGGATCCCCGGTGCCGCTCGGGCGCGACCGCGCGGATCAGCTCTGGCGACTGGTGAATGAGCCGGAAGGCGGAGTAGTCGAGCTCGGCGGTGGGGTGGAGGCCCAGGTCGAGGGGGGACACGTTCGCTTCACGACCGGTTCGGCCGCCGAGCCGGCAGCGGCGACTCTGCCGGTGCCCGGCCGCTGCCGCTTCGGCAGCTGGGAGGTGCGGGCGGAGCTCGCCTCGAGCATGCCGGCTGCGGATGGTCCCGAACTCGCGGTGCTCGACCCCGGGGCGCTCGGGGGCAGCCTGGTCGTGCGGTCCTGGCGCGAGGGCGACCGGATGCGGCCGCTCGGGCTCGGGGGCAGCAAGTCCCTCCAGGACCTCTTCACCGACCGCAAGGTCCCGAGGTCGTTGCGGCACGCGCTTCCCGTGGTCACCTCCGATGGGCGCATCGTCTGGATCGCCGGCGTCGCGGTCTCGGAGGAGTTCGCCGCGAAGGCCGGCGCTCCCCGGGCGGCCGTACTCAGGGCAGCTCAGGTCCATACATAGACTGGGCGCCGTGAGCGAGGACGTGATCGGGGAGGTGCTCGTCTCGGAAGAGGACCTTCAGCGCCGGGTCGCCGAGCTCGGGGCGGAGGTGAGCCGGGACTACCAGGGGCGCAGGCCGCTGCTCGTCGCGATCCTGAAGGGAGCGGTCCCGTTCCTCGCCGACCTGATGCGCCACATGACGGTCGACTGCGAGCTCGACTTCATGGCGGTGTCGAGCTACGGCTCCTCGACGGACTCATCCGGCGTCGTGCGGATCCTCAAGGACCTGGACGCACCGATCGCGGATCGCGACGTCCTGATCGTCGAGGACATCATCGACTCGGGCCTCACCCTCCACTACCTGCTCCGCAACCTGCAGGCGCGCAGCCCGAAGTCGATCGAGGTCTGTGCGCTGCTCACGAAGCCCGAGCGGCGGCGCGTGGACCTACCCGTTCGCTACGTCGGTTTCGAGATTCCGAACCGCTTCGCGATCGGTTACGGGCTCGATCATCTCGAGCGCTATCGCAACCTCTCCTACGTCGCTGCCCTGCGGGAAAACCCGCAAAGCAGCTAGATCAACGCTGGTACCCTCGCCATAGATCCGGAGGCGCGCATTCCGCGTACCGCCGGGCAAGGACCCACTAACCGTGAGACGCTTTTTCCGCAGCGCGGCCTTTCCGATTCTGATCGTCGTCGTGCTGGCGTTTTTCGCCCAGCGCCTGATCAGTCCGGGCCCGGACCAGGAGACGCCCGACTACAACACGTTCGTCCAGCGAGTCGAGCAGGGGCAGATCGAGTCGGTCACCTGGAACACGAAGGACAACACGCTCAACGTCAAGCAGACGGACGGCACCAGCTACGACGAGTCCTATCCCGACTCCGATTCCGCCCAGGCGGAGCTGCTCAACAATCTTCAGCAGCACAACGTCAAGACCGAGATCAAGGGCAAGGGCGGCTCGAGCCTGCTCTCGCTCCTCACCTACATCCTGCCCTTCCTGCTCTTCTTCGCCTTCTGGATCTTCCTGATGAACCAGATGCAGGGCGGCGGCTCGCGCGTGATGAGCTTCGGCAAGTCGCGCGCCAAGCGGATGTCGGTCGACGCGCCCAAGATCACCTTCCGGGACGTCGCCGGCGTGGACGAGGCCGTCCAGGAATTACACGAGATCAAGGAGTTCCTGGAGAACCCGAAGAAGTTCCAGGCCCTCGGCGCCCGGATTCCGAAGGGCGTGCTGCTCTACGGCCCGCCGGGCACCGGCAAGACGCTGCTCGCCCGCGCCGTGGCCGGTGAGGCCGGGGTCCCGTTCTTCTCCATCTCAGGCTCCGACTTCGTCGAGATGTTCGTCGGCGTCGGCGCCTCGCGCGTTCGCGACCTCTTCGAGCAGGCGAAGCAGAACTCCCCCTGCATCATCTTCATGGACGAGATCGACGCCGTCGGCCGCCACCGCGGCGCCGGCATGGGCGGCGGCCACGACGAGCGCGAGCAGACCCTCAACCAGCTGCTCGTCGAGATGGACGGCTTCGAGATGAAGGACAACATCATCCTGATCGCCGCCACCAACCGGCCGGACATCCTCGACCCGGCGCTGCTGCGGCCGGGACGCTTCGATCGCCAGGTCGTCGTCGACCGCCCGGATCGCAAGGGCCGCAAGCAGATCCTCGAGGTGCACACCCGCGGCAAGCCGCTCGCGCAGAACATCGACCTCGACGCCCTCGCCGGCCAGACGCCCGGATTCACCGGCGCCGACCTGGCGAACCTGATCAACGAGGCGGCGCTGCTCACGGCTCGATCGAGCAAGCGCGAGATCACCATGCTCGAGCTCGAGGAGGGGATCATGCGAGTGATCGCCGGCCCCGAGAAGAAGAGCCGGGTGATGTCCGAGAAGGAGCGGCTCGTCACCGCCTACCACGAGCTCGGCCACGCGATCGTCGGGCACCTGCTTCCGAACTCCGACCCCGTTCACAAGGTGTCGATCATCAGCCGCGGACAGGCCCTCGGCTACACGATCTCCCTGCCGACCGAGGACAAGTTCCTCACCACGCGAGCGGAGCTCAACGACACGATGGCTATGACCCTCGGCGGCCGCGCCGCCGAGGAGATCGTCTTCGGCGAGATCACCACCGGCGCCTCCAACGACCTCGAGAAGGTCACCGAGACCGCCAAGCAGATGGTGATGCGATTCGGCATGTCCGAGCGCCTCGGGCCCCGCGTCTTCGGCCACGACCGCTCAATGCCGTTCCTGGGCCGCGAGTTCTCCGCCGAGCCGGACTACTCGGACGAGGTCGCCCGCGAGATCGACGACGAGGTCCGCCGCATCGTGGAGGACGCCCACCAGACCTCCAAGGACATCCTCTCCGAGCACCGGGAGCACCTCGACACCATCTCGCGGATCCTGCTCGAGCGAGAGACGATCGAGGCCGACGAGTTCATCGCCCTGCTCGAGGGCAAGCCGGAGGACGAGATCTTCGCCGACGAAGAGGAGGAGGCCAAGCCACCCGAGGCCCCGCCCGTCGAGGAGAAGGGCACCGCCCGCGAGGGCGCCCGTCCCCGCCCGCGGCCCCGCCCCGGCCTGGCCGGCGGCGGCGCGGATATGCGCGACAACCGCTCGTAGCGCGTCCGGTTCACGCGAAAACCGGCAATGAAGGGGGCTGTCCCGGCGGCTTCGAAGGATCGTGAGCAATTTCCTGGCTGAGAGCCGGGAAAACGCTCGAAACTCTGGTCGCGGCGATACTTGAACCGTGATCCGGCTTCGCCAGGTCCTGCCCCTCTTCATTGCCGCTTTTCTCCCTCTGGCTGCTCGCCGGCTGCGGCAGCAAGGGCTCGAACGTCAACCCGAGCGGCTCCCAGCGGGCCGTCGACGAGGCGCAGGCCGCGTTCCGCCAGGCTCAGGCGTCAGGTCTGGACCTGAGCACCGGCCCCTGCATCTCCGAGAGCCTCCCGTCCCTGCCCGACTGGGTCGCGGACGTAGCCCACGACCCGCGCCAGCCGATCGATGACGAGGCGGCCAACCAGTGCCAGCGCTACCGCTCGGGAGAGGCACATCACTTCGTCGAGCTCAACATCGACGGCCAGCTGATCCGCGCGGAGTAGCCGATGGCCGCCCGGATCATGGGGATCGTCAACGTGACCCCCGACTCGTTCTCGGACGCCGGCGAGTTCCTCGATCCGGCGCGGGCCATCGATCATGGACGGGAGCTGGCGGCCGAGGGGGCGGACGTCCTCGACATCGGCGGAGAGTCCACCCGGCCGGGGGCGGAGGGGGTGACGGCCGAGGAGGAGCTGGCGCGCGTGGCACCCGTGGTGGAGGCGCTCGCCGGCGACAACGGCCCGGCGGTCTCGATCGACACCTCGAAGTTCGCGGTCGCGGAAGCAGCCCTGGGCCTCGGGGCAACGATGGTGAACGACGTCACCGCGCTGCGGGCTGAGCCCGATCTGGCCGGGCTGTGCGCCGAGCGCCGCTGCGAGGTCGTGCTCATGCACATGCTCGGCGACCCGCGGACGATGCAGGAGAACCCGGTCTATGAGGACGTCGTCGACGACGTCAAGGCGTTCCTGTCGGAACGCATCGAGTTCGCGGTCTCACAGGGGATCGAGGAGAAACGGATCTGGGTCGATCCCGGGATCGGGTTCGGCAAGACCGTGGAGCACAACCTCGAGCTTCACAGGCGGCTCCGGGAGCTCGCCGAGCTCGGCCGGCCGATCGTCTTCGGCTCGTCCCGCAAGAGCTTCATCGGCAAGCTGACCGGGGCCGAGGTCGATCAGCGGCTGGGAGGCTCGATCGCCTCCAACGTGATCGCCTTCGCCAACGGCGCCGGCATGCTGCGGGTCCACGACGTCGCGCCGATACATCAGGCGCTCACGGTGGCCGAGGCGATCCTCGGCCCGGAATGGCGTCTCGACCCGGCTTCGCCATAAGACGGGTTGCTGCTCGCTTCGCTCACAGCACCCTCGCGTCTACGAACTCCCGAATCAGCGTGTTGACCTGGTCCGGGCGCTCGTAGGGCACCCAGTGGCCGGCCCCGGGGACGATCTCCACGCGGAGGCGCGGCACCCATTCGCTGAGCCCCCGTGTCAGGGAGGGCAGCAGCGCTGTGTCGTTCGCACCCCAGATCACCAGGGTCGGTACCTCGACCGTCTGCGACGTGAACCTGCTCGCGTACTCCTCGGGCACGCCGCCGCCGGCGACCTGGGCGCCCATGCGTGCGGCCCGGTAGTAGTTGAGGCCGCCGCGCAGCGCCCCGGGTTGCGACCAGGCCTCGTGGTAGACCGCGCGGTCGGCATCGGAGAGCTCGCCGCCACGGCCGCCGATGCGCCGCATGATGTTGTCCATCATCGAGTAGTCGTTCGCGGCCAGCATCTCCTCAGGCTCCGGTGAGGGCTTCGAGAGCTCGACCATGTAGTTGACGGCATCGCGCTGCTTCGGGCTCTCCCGCAGGTCGCGGTTCCAGGTGAAGGGCGGGGAGCGTCGATGATCACCAGCCGCTCGAGCATCTCCGGGTGCTTGAGGGCGAACGCCCAGGAGACGATCCCGCCCCAGTCGTGGCCGACCAGGGTGAGCGGCGCCAGGTCCAGCTCCTCGACCAGCACGACGACGTCGCGGAGCAGATGGCGCATTCGGTAGGCCTCGGGATCCTCGGGCTTGCAGGAGAGGTTGTAGCCCCGCATGTCGGGGGCATAGACCGCGTGGTCGTTGCCGAGGTCGGCCAGCTGCTCCCTCCACAGGAACCAGAACTGCGGGAAGCCGTGCAGGAAGAGCAGCGGCTTGCCCTCGCCGCGGCTCACGTAGTGCACCCGGCACTCCTCGAGGTCGACGTAATGATGCTGAAGCTCAGGCTCCACGAGCGCGACACCCTTTCACGACCCGCTACTTTGGCGGCAATGGACGAATCCGCACACCCCTCCGTGCAAGTCGAGATCCGCGGCCTCTCCATATATACGCACCACGGCGTCAGTGACGCCGAGCAGGAGGTCGGCCAGCGGCTGGAGTTCGACCTGACGTTCGACGTACCCGACAGCGACGCGGTGCTGACCGACCGCGTCGAGGACACCGTCGACTACTCGCAGGTCTGCGACATCGTCGCCCTCGCGGCCACGGAGAGGAGCTACCGCACCCTCGAGCGCCTCTGCCACGTCGTTGCGGAGCGGCTGATGGAACGCTTCGACTGCGACTCGGTCCAGGTGCGCGCGGCGAAGCCCGAGCCGCCCCTCCCGTATCCGGTTCAGGAGGCGGGCGTGGAGGTCACTCTGGAGCGCTCCCTGGACCGCGAGTCCGACGACGAGGAGGGCGTCTAGATGCGAGGACGCCCGCCAGCGCAACCCGTTTAATGAGGGCCCGGGTCGGGTACCTCGGCCTCGGCTCGAATGTCGGCGACCGCGAGTCCCACCTCCGCGGGGCGATTCAGGACCTGAGCCGGCCGGGGGTACAGGTCGACGCCGTCTCCTCGCTCTATGAAACGGAGCCGGTCGGCGAGTTCCTCGACCAGCCTGATTTCCTGAACGCGGCCGTCCGGATCCGGACGTCGCTCGAGCCCGAGCAGCTGCTCGACGTGTGCAAGGCGATCGAGGCGGAGCAGGGACGCGCCCTCGGCGGACCCCGCCACGGCCCCCGCCCGATCGACATCGACGTGCTGCTTCTCGGGGAGATCGAGCTGAATACGGATCGCCTCACCCTTCCCCACACGGAGGTCACGTCGAGGCGATTCGTGCTCGTGCCGCTGCTCGAGCTCGATCCGGAGCTCCGTCTGCCCGACGGGACCGAGCTGCAGGCAGCGCTCGACGGCCTGGGCCCCGGCCAGCGCGTGGACCGGGTGTCGCCGCCGCCCTGAAGAAACGGGGTTGCGCCTAGCGGCGCACCCTCGCACCAAGCCCAGCGAGCCAGTCCGCCGGGAAGATCTGCGGTGTCCGGCCGGGGAACTCGGGCACGACCCTCATCGCCATCTCGCCACAGGGCCTCCCCTCGATGAAGGGCCGCAGGTCGTCGAAGCTCATCAGGAGCCGCAGGCTGGGAGCGATCTGGTAATCGGCCGCGTTCGGCTGCGGTCCTCCGATCACCCCGTCCGCGATCCAGGCGTCGATCCGGTCGAGGTCCGCGCGCAGTGAGGACAGATCTGCACTCACATTCGCGTCGGTGGAACCGTTCACCCGCGCCGCGATCGCCACGAGCGGGCCGCCGGTCTTGACCGCGAGCCCCACGGGCACACCGAGCCGCGCGCCCTCCGAATAGCTCGCCATCGGCGCCCGATTCTTCTTGAACGCCCACCAGCTCAAGCGGCGGGGCTTCTCCTGGAACTCATCGCCCCAGGCCTCCGCCTCCTCGACCTTGGCGCGGAGCTCCGGGTCGGCGGGATAGAGAGCGGGCTCGGGCTGGATCCGGTCGAGCTCCCGCCCGATCTCAATCGAGCCCTGCACCCGCCTGCCGTCGAGCTTCAGAGCCGGGACCGTGTTCCCGGAGAAGCGCTGCGTCTTCAGGATCCCCTTCGAGATCACCGGCATCAGGTCGACCCGCTTGTACGGGATGCCCTTGCGATCCAGCATGAGCATCGCGGTTCGGGACGGGTGCGACCCCGGGATCACGTAGAGCTTTGCCTCCGCCATTGCGGGCCATCCTATGGCTGCCGGGATAATCCCGCCGATGCTGCTCGCGGTCGACGTCGGCAATACGCAGACCCACCTGGGCGCCTTCGATGGGGAGGACCTGGCGCGCGACTGGCGCCTGACCACCGCCCCCAGCGCCACGGCCGACGAGCTGGCGGCGACGATCTCCGACCTGCTCTCCCTCGAGGGGCTCAGCTTCGGGTCGCTGGACGGGGCGATCGTCTCGACAGTGGTTCCGCAGCTCGGCCCGGAGTACGAGGAGCTCACCGAGCGGCATACCGGGAAGCGATGCCTCCTCGTCGGACCCACGCTCAAGACGGGGATGCCGATCCTGGTCGACAACCCGCACGAGCTGGGCGCCGACCGTTTGGTCAACGCGGTGGCTGCCCACGCGAAGGTGAAGGGCGCCTGCGTCACCGTCGACTTCGGCACCTCGACCAACTTCGACGTGGTCTCCGGAGCGGGCGAGTATCTCGGAGGCGTGATCGGCCCCGGGGTCGAGGTCTCGCTCGAGGCGCTCACCGCGCGGGCGGCCAAACTGCCGCGCATTGACCTCTCCTCTCCCGAGGCGGCCATCGGGAAGCACACCACCGCAGCGATCCAGTCGGGTTTCGCCTACGGCTTTGCGGGCCTGGTCGACGGAATCGATCGGCGTCTGGACGATGAGCTGGGGGAGAGGGCGACCTTCATCGCCACCGGCGGTCTGGCGCACACGATTGCCCCGCTCTGCGAGACGATCGATGAGGTCGACGAGTTGCTCACACTGCGAGGCCTGCGGCTGATCTACGACCGCAATACGGACACCTAACCTGCTAGGCGTGCAGCCCTCAATCACATCCCCGTTCCGCATCGGGGAGGTCGAGATCGCAAACCGCGTTCTGCTCGCTCCGCTCGCCGGGATCGGCAACTGGTTCGTGCGCCTGCAGGCGCGGCGACACGGAGCGGGGATGGCCGTCTCGGAGATGGTCTCGAGCTTCGGGCTCCACTACCGCAACGAGCGCACCCTCCGGGAGCTGCTTCGACTCCATCCCGAGGAACACCCGGTTTCGATCCAGCTGTTCGGCCAGGACCCTGAGGTGATGCGCTCCGCCGCGGCGATCGTCGCCGAGGCCGGCGCCGACCTGATCGACATCAACATGGGTTGTCCGGTGCGCAAGGTCTGCAAGACCGGCGCGGGAGCGGCGCTGCTCACCGACCACGACCTCGCCGTCCGGATCGCCTCGGCCGCCCACGAGGGGGGCGGGATCCCGGTCACCGTCAAACTTCGCTCGGGACTTCGACCCGGCGGCCGGGAGGGATTCGATCTCGCGCTGCGGCTCGTGGAGGACGTGGGCGTCTCCGCGATCGGCTTCCACCCGCGGCCGGCCGCCACCCATCACAAGGGTCAGCCCGATTACGCCCTGGCGCGCGAGCTGTCAGAACGGCTCGAGGTCCCGATGATCATTTCGGGCGGCCTCGACACGGCGGAGGATGCCGTGCACGCCTATGAGGCGTCGGGCGCAGACGCCGTGATGATCGCCCGCGGCTCGCTCGGCAACCCCTGGATCTTCGAGCAGCTGACCGGCCGCCGCGGCGCCGACGCCGAGCCGGACGAGGTGATCGCCGAGCTGCTCTGGGTGATCGACAGGGCCGAGGAGCATCTCGGGCCGGAGCGAGCGGCCCGGTATCTGCGCAAGTTCTACCCCTGGTACCTGGAACGGCTTGGCGCAGATAAGGAGGTCGCCGACGCGCTCCAACAGAGCGAGGACGTGGATGAGGCGCGACGCCTCGCCCGGGGCCTTGCCGGGCTCCCGAGAGTGGTGGCCGCCTAGTCGTCCAAACTTCTGTTCGGCCGCACCGGCGCCGGATATCCTGGGCACGCTCACGGAAGAGCCAGGGGAAGGGAAATTTCCATGATCAAGAAGCGCTCCATTCAGTTGGCGTTGCTCGCCTGCGCGGGATGCGTCTCGCTCTGGCTCCTCGGGCTGCCCGCCGCGGCAGCGGCGAAGACGAAGGAGGCCAGCTTCATTCAATGCGTGAGCACGGCGGTCGCCATCCCCGACGGTCCGGTGGACAGCGCGGCCCCCAATCCGGCCGCGTCCTTCGCGGTGGCGGTCAAGGTCCCGAAGGTCAAGGGCAGGCCACAGGACGGTGTGGTGACGGCATTCCAATCCGTGGGAGTGCGGATCGCGCACACGGACGTCAGTGACCTCGCTCTATTCCTGGTTTCGCCCGGCGGCCGGGCGGTGGCGCTCGCCACCTACCGCGACCAGAGCAGCAATCTCGACAGCGATCGCCAACCTTCGCCCAGCGGCGATGGTTACGGCTCCGGTGCGATGAACTGCTCGGGGTCGCGGGTGGACTTCGGGGATGGGTTCTCGACGCCAATCACCACGCCGGGGAATACCGGACTCGACACGCCGATCACAGGAGCCTTCAGGCCTGAACAGCCCCTCAGCGCGTTCGTCGGTGGGCCGGCGCGCGGCTTCTGGACCCTGATCGTCCAGGACGTCCAGGCCATGGACGTGGGTCAGATCAACGCCCTCTCAATGAGCTTCACGTACCGCTACAAGGCGAAGAAGAAACAGAAGAGGCGGTAGGGATGGACCTTCCCGCCCGCGTGGCGGCGTGGCGCGACCGCGGGAGGGACGAGGAGGTTGGCGGTGACCGCATCCACCTCTTCGAGCACGAGGGGAGCGAGCCGCTGCTGATCTTCCTGCACGGCTTCCCTTCGAGCTCGTACGACTGGCGAGCGCTCCTGGACCTGGAAACCGAGCATGCCGTCCTGGCCCCGGACTTTCTCGGCTTCGGGCTCTCCGAGAAGCCGCGCGACCACGATTACACGCTGCACTGGCAGGCCGACATGGTCGAGGAGCTCGTCCGGCGACGCGGCCAACATGAAACGGGTCACTCCTCGCCTTCGGCTGCGGAGCGCCCTCGCACAAAGGTCTTCATCGTCGCCCATGACATGGGCACCTCGGTGGCAACGGAGCTGATGGCTCGGGACCTCGAGGGCGCGCTCGAGATGGAGATCGCCGGCGCCCTCCTGCTGAACGGCTCGATGGTCCAGGATGCCGCCAGTCCGACGCTCGGCCAGCGTCTCCTCCGCAGCGCCGTCGGACCGCTCTTCTCCCGGCTCTCGAGCGAACGCTTCTTCCGCCAGCAGTTCGGCTCCATCTTCTCGCAGGGCCATCCGCTCACCGACGAGGAAGCCAAGGACCAGTGGGCTCTCGTCTGCGCTGGGGGAGGTCGCACCATCGCGCACAAGACGATTCGCTACATGGAGGAGCGCTTCCGGCACGCCGAGCGCTGGCACGGCGCCCTGACGGATTGGCCCAAGCCACTCTCGCTGGCGTGGGGAATGCTCGATCCGGTGGCGACGGAGCGGGTTCTCGACGCAGTTTTGGAGCTGCGGCCGGCGGCCGCGCTGACCCGCTACGACGACCTCGGCCATTACCCACAGATCGAGGATCCCGGTCGCGTCGCGGACGCGTTGCGGCAGGCGCTGAACGCCTGAGAACAACGCCCTCGACCACCTCTCGGGGCGGCGCTATACTGGCCCGCTCCGCCCGGACCGGCCCGCGTTTCCATCGCGTCGGTGCGGGCTCATTTTTCGCCGTAGAGCAGGGATTTTCGGCGTAGAGCAAACCCCGGAAACGAAGAAGGAATCGAGGAGAGTTGGCACGCGAGACATTGATCACCCCCGAGGGACTCGAGAAGCTCAAGGAGGAGCTCGAGTACCTGGAGAACGACAAGCGCCGCGAGGTCGCTGACCGCATCAAGCAGGCGCGGGAGTTCGGGGACATCGCGGAGAACTCCGAGTACGACGACGCCAAGAACGAGCAGGCGATGCTCGAGCAGCGGATCGCGTCTCTCCAGGACCGCCTGCGTCGCGCCGCAGTGATCGACAACAAGCACATCGACACCGAGACCGTCGGCGTCGGCGCGGTCGTCCACGTGAAGGACCAGAAGTCCGGCAAGTCGCAGAAGTTCCAGATCGTCGGATCGGCTGAGGCCGACCCGACCGAGCAGAAGCTCTCGAACGAGTCGCCGATCGGCAAGGCGCTGCTCGGCAGCAAGAAGAACGAGGTCGTGACCGTCGAGACGCCGCGCGGCGCCAAGAAGAAGCTCAAGATCACCAAGATCGAAACTTCCTAGCTCGCAATAGGCTCCGGCCGTGAGCGAGGAGGCACCCCGCGAGACGTCTGACCTGCTCGCCGAGCGGCGGGCGAAGCTCGAACGGCTGCGCGAGGCCGGAATCGAGCCGTACCCACACGGCTTTCCGGATCGCACCGAAGTCGCCGCGGTGCGCGAATCCCATGAAGGAATCGAGCCGGGTGAGGAGACCAGCGACCGATATCGCGTCGCCGGCCGCCTCATCGCGAAGCGCGAGCACGGCAAGTCCGCCTTCCTCGACCTGATCGACGGCACCGGCCAGATCCAGGTCCAGGCGCGCGTCGATGAGCTCGGCGATGCGCTACGAGGGCCTGCTCGCCCTGGACGTCGGGGACATCGTCGGCATCGAGGGGACCGTGTTCGCGTCCCGGCGCGGCGAGCTCACTATCCGGGCCGAGGCCTGGGAGCTGCTCTCGAAGTCCCTGCGCCCGCCGCCGGAGAAGTTCCACGGCCTCGAGGACGTGGAGACCCGCTACCGCCGCCGCGAGCTCGACCTGATGGCGAACGAGGAGACCCGAGAGCTCTTCCTCACCCGGACCCGGACGATCTCCGCGGTGCGCCGCTGGCTCGACTCGCGCGGCTTCGTGGAGGTGGAGACGCCCGTGCTCCAGCCGCTCTACGGGGGTGCGCTCGCCCGGCCATTCGTCACCCACCACAACGCGCTCGACCGCGACCTCTACCTGCGCATCGCGACGGAGCTCTATCTGAAGCGCCTGGTGGTTGGCGGAATCGACAAGGTCTACGAGCTCGGCAAGGACTTCCGCAACGAGGGCATCTCGCACAAGCACAACCCCGAGTTCACGATGCTCGAGTGGTACGAGGCCTACGCCGACTACAACGACGTCGCCGAGGAGCTCGAGGGTCTCGTCTCCGATGTCGCCCAGGAGGTCCTGGGCACGACGAAGATCGAGCGGGATGGCGAGACCATCGACCTGTCGCCGCCTTGGCGGCGGGTGACGCTGCGGGATGCGATCAAGGAGCGAACCGGAATCGACGTCATGGAGCACCCCTCGCGCGAGCAGCTGGCCGAGGCCATGGGCACGGAGCCCGACCCGCAGGAGGGCTGGGGCAAGCTGGTCGACGGCCTCCTCTCCAAGGAGGTCGAGCCGAACCTGATTCAGCCCACCTTCGTCGTCGACTATCCGGTCGAACTGTCGCCGTTCGCCAAGCGCCACCGGAGCGAGCAGGGATTGGTGGAGCGCTGGGAGGCGTTCGTCGGAGGAATCGAGATCTCGAACGCCTTCAGCGAGCTCAACGATCCCGACGAGCAGCGCCGCCGCTTCGAGGCGCAGGCCGAGGAGCAGGCCCGGGGGGATGAGGAGACCCAGCCGTATGACGAGGTATTCGTCGAGTCACTGGAGCAGGGGATGCCCCCGACGGGTGGCGTCGGCCTCGGCATCGACCGCTTGGTGATGATCCTGACCGGGGCGAAGAGCCTGCGTGAGGTGCTGCTCTTCCCCGCGATGCGGAACTAGCCGGTCTCGGGCGCCTCGGCGTCGGCCGACTCGGGTTCCGCGTCCGGCTCATCGCCAGAGCGGGCGCCGGCCCGGATCACCCGGAACGCCCAGATGAAGGGGATCGAGATCACCGCCAGGACGGCGACGATCGCGGGCCAGACGATCAGTACGCCGATGCCCTGGCGGGAACCGTGATCGCTCCAGACGTGGATTGCCCAGCCGATCCAGGCGCAGACGAGCAGTACGCCGATGACGATCCCCACCGCCAGCCAGGGATTGGCGGTCACCTCCGCCCCCAGCTCCGTAGCCGATCCGCTGCTCCCACGCGCGGGACGGTACCGACCCGTCCGGTTCCCTAGACGGGCCCTACCAACTCTCGGCGAGTGGGATTCCACGGTCCGACTCTGCGGTCTTGGGCGGTGGTCGACGGGGCCGCCGCCGAGCAAGCTTCGCCTGGATGAGGCAGGCGGATTCCTTCTGACACTTCGGCGACTTCTTCGGCGACCCTATGGGGGCGTGGTCGGACGTGCTTCCCGCAGCTTGGGGGGACTTCGATCCCCACGCACGGGACGTGCCTGGCCGCCGAACCGCCGTGGCTATACTTTGGCTTCGCCGTCCCCGACAGAACCGGAGGTCAGATCAACAGATCGGCAGCCAGGAGCCGATACGGATAGGACCCCCGGTGAAGTCTGCGTCCCCTGACCCTCGACCTATACGACTTAGTCCAGAGCCAATTCAACGATCGCAACGTAGGACCAGCCGGACTCGATTGATAGACAGACGAGAGAGCGACTAGATGTTCGAGAGATTCACAGAGAGAGCTCGCCAGGTCGTCGTCCTCGCCCAGGAGGAGGCGCGGACTCTCAAGCACAACTACATCGGCACCGAGCACATCCTGCTCGGCCTGCTCCGCGAGGAGGAGGGCCTCGCCGCGCGCGTGCTCGAGTCGCTCGACATCACCGTCGAGCGCGTCCGCTCCCAGGTCGTCCGGATCGTCGGCTCCGGCGAGGAGGTCACCGCCGGCCAGATCCCGTTCACCCCGCGCGCCAAGAAGGTCCTGGAGCTGGCGCTGCGCGAGGCGCTCTCGCTCGGCCACAACTACATCGGCACCGAGCACATCCTGCTCGGCCTCGTCCGCGAGAACGAGGGCGTCGCCGCGCGCATCCTGCTCGACTTCGACGCCGACTCGGAGAAGATCCGCAACGAGGTCATCCGGATGCTCTCCGGCCCCGGCGGCCGCCGCCAGGGCGCCGGCGGCGGCGCGGCGGCGAGGGCAAGAAGTCCTCGAAGCTGCTCGACCAGTTCGGCCGCAACCTGACCAAGCTCGCCGCCGAGGGCAAGCTCGACCCGGTGATCGGCCGCGAGATCGAGATCGAGCGGATCATGCAGATCCTCTCCCGCCGCACCAAGAACAACCCGGTGCTGCTCGGCGAGCCCGGCGTCGGCAAGACCGCCGTCGTCGAGGGCCTGGCCGCCCGGATCACCAAGGGCGAGGTCCCCGAGCTGCTCAAGAACAAGCAGATCTACACGCTCGACCTGGCCGCCCTGGTCGCCGGCTCGAAGTACCGCGGCGAGTTCGAGGAGCGCCTGAAGAAGGTGATGAAGGAGATCACCCAGCGCGGCGACATCATCCTGTTCATCGACGAGCTCCACAACCTCGTCGGCGCCGGCGCCGCCGAGGGCGCGATCGACGCCGCCTCGATCCTGAAGCCGGCGCTGGCCCGCGGCGAGCTGCAGACGATCGGCGCGACCACGCTCGACGAGTACCGCAAGTACCTGGAGCGCGACTCCGCGCTCGAGCGCCGCTTCCAGCAGATCAAGGTCGAGCAGCCCTCGACCGAGGAGACCGTGAAGATCCTCGAGGGCCTGCGCGAGCGCTACGAGCAGCACCACCGGGTGAAGATCACCGACGAGGCGCTCGAGGCCGCCGCCGAGCTGGCCGACCGCTACATCTCCGACCGCTTCCTGCCCGACAAGGCGATCGACCTGATCGACGAGGCCGCCTCCCGGATGCGCATCAAGTCGATGACGCAGCCGCCGGTCTACCGCGACCTCGAGGAGGAGATCGAGACGACGCGGCGCGAGAAGGAGGCCGCGATCGACGCCCAGGAGTTCGAGAAGGCCGCCAACCTGCGCGACCAGGAGCGCCAGCCTGACCAACAAGAAGAAGGAGCTCGAGCACGAGTGGACCTCGGGCGAGGGCGGCGAGCGCCCGGAGGTCGGCGAGGAGGAGATCGCCGACATCGTCGCGATGTGGACCGGCATCCCCGTCTTCAAGCTGACCGAGGCCGAGACCAAGAAGCTCGTCCGCATGGAGGACGAGCTGCACAAGCGCGTCATCGGCCAGGAGCCGGCGATCACCGCCGTCTCCAAGGCGATCCGCCGCTCGCGCGCCGGGATCAAGGACCCGAAGCGCCCGGCCGGCTCGTTCATCTTCCTCGGCCCCTCCGGGGTCGGCAAGACCGAGCTCGCCCGCACCCTCGCCGAGTTCCTCTTCGGCGACGAGGAGGCGATGGTCCGGATCGACATGTCCGAGTACATGGAGAAGCACGCGGTCTCGCGCCTGGTCGGCTCGCCCCCGGGCTACATCGGCTACGACGAGGGCGGCCAGCTGACCGAGGCCGTGCGCCGCAAGCCCTACTCGGTGCTGCTGCTCGACGAGATCGAGAAGGCCCACCCCGACGTCTTCAACATCCTGCTGCAGATCCTCGAGGACGGCAGGCTCACCGACGCCCAGGGGCGGACGGTGGACTTCCGCAACTCGATCGTGATCATGACCTCGAACATCGGGGCCCAGGACATCGCCCGCAACACGCCGCTCGGCTTCGCGGTCTCCGACGAGACCGGCGTCACCTACGAGGACATGAAGTCGCGGATCATGGGCGACCTGAAGAAGGTCTTCCGGCCCGAGTTCCTGAACCGGATCGACGAGGTGATCGTCTTCCACAAGCTGGCCAAGGACGAGATCATGGAGATCGTCGACCTGATGGTCGAGTCGTGTCCGCACCCAGGTGGCGGAGCACGAGCTCCAGCTCGAGCTCTCCAAGGAGGCCAAGGAGCTGCTCGTCGACAAGGGCTGGGACCCGCGATGGGCGCCCGCCCGCTGCGCCGCGCGATCCAGCGCTACATCGAGGATCCGCTCGCCGACGAGGTCCTGCGGGCCGGCCAGATGACCCCTGGCTCGACCGTCCAGGTGGAGCGGGACCGAAGGGCGACGAAGAGGACCACCCGCTGAAGCTGAAGATCGTCAAGCCGCGCAAGCGCCCGGCGAAGAAGAAGAGCGAGCCGGAGAAGGTCGGCGTCGGCGCCAAGAAGGACGGCGACGACGAGCCCGAGGGCAACGGCGGCGAGCCCGAGGCCTCGGGCGACGGCGACAAGTCCTGAGCCCGGAAGCCAATTTGTGCACTTGACCCCGCATTACGGGGGTCAATCGCACGAAATCGAATTCGGCTCCTGCCGACCGCTTACCCGGTGGCGCGTGACGCGATCACCGCGTCGGCCGCCTCTACGGCGTCGTTGAGCTGCTCCTCGACCAGGTCGAGTCCCGAGTCCCAGAAGCCCGGGTCGGCCGAGGTCGACGCCGACGATCTCGGCGAGCTTCTCCGGTGAGCGGGAGCCGCCCGCGGCGAGCATCTCGAGGTAGGCCGGGACGATCTCCTCTCCCCGCTCGGTGTAGAGCCGGTAGACGGAGAGGGCGAGCAGCTGTCCGAAGGCGTAGGCGTAGACGTAGCCGGGCGTGGCGATGAAGTGGGGGACGTAGGACCACCAGGACCGGTAGCCGTCTGTGATCTCGACGGAGTCGCCGAGCAGCTCGGCCTGGGTCTCCGCCCAGAGCTCGGCGAAGCGCTCGACCGGAAGCTCGCCATCGGTTCGGCGGGCGGTGTGCACGCGATCCTCGAACTGGTTCATCGCGATCTGACGGAAAACGGTCGCGATCTGTCCCTCGATCGCCTCGGCCAGGAGTCCGAGGCGCGACTCCGAGGTCTCCGCTCGTTCGAGCAGCCTGCCGAAGACGATCTCCTCCGCGAACACGGAGGCCGTTTCGGCGACGGTCAGGGGCGTGTTCTGGTGGAAGACGCCCTGCTCGCGGGCGAGGGTCTGGTGCAGTCCGTGGCCGAGCTCGTGGGCGAGCGTCATCACGTCCCGGCGCCTGCCGGTGTAGTTGAGCAGCACGTAGGGGTGGACCGACGGGACCGTCGAGGCGCTGAACGCGCCGCCCCTCTTCACCGGCGTGGGCGGCGCGTCGATCCAGCGACCGTCGAAGAAGCGCTCAACGACCCCCGCCGCGCGGTCGGAGAAGGAGGCGAACGAATCCAGAACCAGGTCACGGCCCGCCTCCCACGGGACCTCCTCCTCGTCGCTGGTGACCGCCGCCATGCGGTCGTAGTCCGCCAGCCGGTCCAGGTCCAGCAGCCTGGCTTTGGTCTCGTACCAGCGCCGGGCCAGTCCGTAGCGGCCCATGACCGCCTCGACCAGCGCCTGCACTGACTCATCCGAGGCCTCGTTGGACAGGTTCCGCGAGGCGAGCCAGTTCGGATAGGAGCGCAGGCGGTCCTTGATCGACTTGTCCTGTAGCAGAGTGTTGAAGACGTAGGCCCGAGTGCGGAGCCCTGGCTCGAGCGCGATCGTCACCGCCTCGGCGGTGGCGCGGCGCGCATCGTGGTCGGGGTCGACCAGCCGGGAGAGCGCGACGTCGAGCGAGACGTGATCCTCGACACCCGGCAACTCCACCCGGATCGCCGAGCTGAGCTCGTCGAACAGCCGTGTCCACGCCGACCTGCCCGTCACCGAGAGCTCGGTGGCGATCGTCTCCTCCGGCTTGGACAGCAGATGCGGCCGGTAGCGCCGCTCGGTCCGCAGGTAGTGCCGCGCGAAATCGAGGCCATCCGTCGCCAGCAGCTCCTCCGCCCGCTCGTCGGGGACCTCGACCCACTCGAGCTCGAAGAAGAGCAGCCTCGTCTGAATCGCCGTGCCCCGCTCGCCCACCATCTGCACGAGCGCCCCGTTGGCGGGGTCCTCGGTGTCGGCGGCGAACCGCAACTGCGCGTAGCTGCCGGCTCGACCCGCGAGCTCGGAGATCTCGGCCAACCGCTTCATCGCCTCCATGAGCCCGAGGCCGTCCAGCTCGTCCACCCGTCCCTCATATGCCCGGGAGAACTCCTGGGCGAGCCGGTCGGCGCGATCGAGCAGGGCGCTGACCGCCGCCTCGTCGCCTTCGGCGTCGCCGACGCCTTCGCCCTTCAGCAGGTCGGAGAGGTTCCAGGTGACCTCGTCGAGGGTGGCGGCGGGGCTGGGCGTCACGCCCTCAACGCTACTCCTTGCTGCGAGTCGCTTGCAGCTGTGACTCTTCCTCACTAGTCCTTCATTTGCAGGGATTTCTGATCCGCCCCGGTCGGAGCGGCGTAGAGGCATCCAACGACCGAGGGCCGGATCGGCGGCGGCTCGCGGGTTAGCTGGATAGCCAACCGCCGCAAGGAGGACGAAATGAGGAAGCTCGCACTGTTCGCCGCGCTCGTCCGCGCTGGCGATCGCGGTGCCGCTGAGCTTTGGCTCCTCGCACAGAGAGGCGCCCCTGACCTCGATCGATCCGACGGGAGATGACACCGACACCTACGCCTTCACGGCGCAGGACGCTCCCGGGGCATTGACGATCGTCGGGAACTGGGTGCCGTTCGAGGATCCGGCCGGCGGGCCGAATTTCTACAAGTTCGACGACAACGCCCGTTACTACCTGAACATCGACAACACCGGTGACGGTGTCGCCGACGTCCGCTACCGGTTCGACTTCGAGACGAAGGTCAGGAACCCGAACTCGTTCCTGTACACGAACGGGCAGCCGGTCGAGTCGGTTGACAGCCAGAACCTGAACATCAGCCAGTGGTACTCGGTCACCCGGATCGCGGGTGGCCACTCACGGGTCATCGCCGAGCACGTGCGGACTGGTCCGAGCAACGTCGGGCCGAAGACGATCCCGAACTACGACCAGGTCGCCGCGGGCGCGATCAAGAATCTGCCCGGCGGAGGCAAGGTGTTCGCCGGTCAGCGCGAGGACCCGTTCTTCGCTTCGCTGGGGCGGATCTTCGACACGGTCAACCTGACCGGGGCCGGTCTCGGCAACATGGGCGGAGGGGTCGATGACCTCGCCGGCTACGCCGTGCAGTCGGTCGTGCTCCAGGTTCCGGAGTCCGACGTCACCCGGGACGGCAAGTCCGTCTCGAGCGACAAGGCCGCCAATGCGGTGGTCGGCGTCTGGGCGTCCACCGAGCGTCAGGCGATCTCGGTGAGGGGCAGCGGCCATGGCCCCTGGACCCAGGTCTCGCGACTCGGCAACCCGCTGGTCAACGAGGTGATCATTCCTCTGGGCCAGAAGGACAGGTTCAATCGGACGCAGCCCAAGGACGACGCGAGGAACTACGGCCAGTTCGTGCTCCAGCCGGAGCTGGCGGCCGTGCTCAACAAGCTCTTCCCCGGGATGGTCAACGCCCCGGAGAAGAACCGCACGGACATCGTCCAGGCGGTGCTGCAGGGCCTTCCCGGTCTCAACGCCTTCCCGGGCGCGGCCGGGCAGAACGCGACCGACACCCTGAAGATCAACCTGGGGACCCCACCGACGGCCTCGCCGAATCGTCTCGGCGCGCTGGCCGGTGACACCGCGGGTTATCCGAACGGGCGGAGGCTCACCGACGACGTGGTCGACATCGACCTCCAGGTCGTCGCCGGGGCCCTGGCCACCCCGCCGAACAAGGTTCCCCTCGGGGACGGCGTGAACCAGAACGATGTCCAGTCCCTGAGTCAGTTCCCATATGTCGCACCGCCCAAGCCGGGCGCGAACCCGAACGCCGGGTTTGGCTCGCAGCTCAAGGCGATAGACAACGGGAACGGGACCTCGACGCCCCCGTCGTTCTCCGCCACAGGTGGTGGCGGCACCGGCGGCGGCGGCGGCGGTGGCGGACCGGACGCGATCGTCTGGGTCCTGATCGGGGCTGGTGTGCTCGCCCTGGCCGGACTCGGTCGCCGCGTCGCCCGTGGCGGCAAGGGCAAGGGGGTCGCCACGACCTGAGCCGAACGTCCCGAGAGGGGGCCGCCTCGCGGCGGCCCCCTCCGGGGCGTGACGCGCGTCGAGGCACCGGCGATGGCGATCAGACGAGACAGCCTGACGATGAAATTGGCGGCGGCGCTCCTCGCGTTCGTCGCGGTCTTCCTCGGGGTCCGGGCTCTCGACGGAGGCTCCGCAGAGCCTGACCGGGCAGCCTGATGTGGCGGTCAGGGAGGGCGAGCTCCCCGGCGCGACGACGGCCCAGCGGATCGAGGGCCTGCAGGCCCAGGTGCGTGAGGCGCCGTCCGATCCGGACGCCTACGCCCAGCTCGGGCTCGCCTACCTCCAGCAGGTGCGCGAGACGGGCGATCCGACCTTCTACCCGAGAGCCCAGGGCACCTTCGAGCAGGCTGTGCGGCTCGATCCCGCGAACTTCACCGCCATCAGCGGCCTCGGGTCCCTCGCCCTGGCCCGCCACGACTTCCGCGGCGCACTCGCACTGGGCGAGCGGGCCGCCCGGATCAACCCGGACGTGGCCCGCAACTACGGGGTCATCGCAGACGCCCAGGTCGAGCTCGGGCGCTACGGGGCCGCGGCGCGCACGCTCCAGCACTACGTCGACGTCAAGCCGGAGCTCTCCTCGTACGCCCGGGTCTCCTACTTCCGTGAGCTGCACGGCGATCTGCCCGGGGCGCTCGGGGCGATGCGCCTCGCGGTCTCCGCCGGCGGTGGCACCGCCGAGAACGTCAGCTACGTCCAGGCGCTGGTCGGGAAGCTCCACTTCGACAGCGGCGACTACGCAGGGGCCGAGGGCGCCTACCGGACGGCGCTCGAGACGGACCCGGGGTTCCCTGCGGCGACGGCGGGCCTGGCCCGCGTAGAGGCTGCGCGCGGGGAATATGACGCCGCGATCCGGCGCCTCCGTGCACTGGTCCTGAGGCTGCCGCTGCCCGAGTACGTGATCGCCCTCGGCGAGACCGAGCAGGCCGCCGGATCCACGGTGGCCGCCGGGCGCGACTACCAGCTGGTCGGGGCCGAGACCCGGCTCCTCCAGGCAAACGGGGTCAACACCGACGCGGAGCTGGCCCTCTTCCAGGCCGATCACGGCGACCCGGCGCAGGCGGTGGACCTGGCGGCGCGCGCGTGGGCGGCCGCGCCGAGCGTCCGCTCCGCAGACGCCTACTCCTGGGCGCTCAGCAGCGCCGGCCGCGACAGCGAGGCTCTCAGGATGTCGGCGAACGCGATGAGGCTCGGCTCACGCGATCCCTCTTTCCTCTACCACGCGGGGATCGTCGCTCTGCGCGCCGGCGACGCGGAGCGGGCGAAGGGGTTCCTATCGCAGCTCGTCGCACAGAGCCCCAACTTCAATCCCCTCTACGGTCCGCGCGCCGAGCGGGCGCTGGCAGGTCTGCGATGAGGCGCGGCCGCGTGCTCCGACCCCTCACCGCCGCGGCGCTCCTGCTTGCGGGCCTCTTCGCGGCGGTGACGCTTCCCGATTCCGCCTCGGCCCATCCGCTGGGCAACTTCACCATCAACCACCTGAGCCAGGTGCGCATTTCGCAGGGCTCGGTGGAGGTGCACTACATCCTCGACCAGGCTGAGATCCCGACCTTCCAGGAGATCCAGCGCTTCGACAGGGACGGCGACGGAGCGATCTCGGGCTCCGAGCGCGGCCCGCTGCTGCAGCGGAAGCTCGCCGAGATCGGGCCTGATCTGCAGCTGACCGTCGACGGGCGCGACGTCGCCCTCGGCGCGCCGCGAACGGCGACTCTCAGCTACCCGCCTGGTCAGGGCGGGCTCTCACTGACCCGGGTCGAGGCGGGTTTCACGGCCTCGATCCCGCCGGGAGCGCACCGGGTCCAGCTCCACGACGACACCTACTCGGACCGCGTCGGCTGGAAGGCGATCGAGGTGCTGCCGGGGGAGGGGACCGACGTCCGCTCGAGCGTTTCCGCGAGCGATCCGACCCGAGGGCTCCGGGCCTACCCGGTCGATCTCCTGCAGAGCCCGCCGGACCAGCGAGAAGCCACCTTCGCGGTTAGCGATGGCTCCGGTCGTGTCAGCGCTCCGGACGGTGAGGACGTCGGGCCGGTGACCACCGATCGCGCCCAGGACGGCTTCGCCGGGGCACTGACGAGCGCCAACGACCACGGCCTGCTGATCCTGCTGCTGCTCGGCTCGGCCTTCGTCTGGGGCGCGCTCCACGCCCTCTCACCGGGCCACGGCAAGACGATGGTCGCCGGCTATCTGGCCGGCAGTCGCGGCCGGGCGAAGGACGCGGCGCTGCTCGGGCTGACCGTCACGATCACCCACACCTCGGCGGTCTTCGCTCTCGGGCTGATCACACTCGCCGCCTCGGCCTACGTGCTGCCCGAGGACCTCTATCCGTGGCTGGGCGTCGCCTCCGGCGCGATGGTGATCGCGATCGGGCTCTGGGCGATCTGGACGCGCCTGCGGCGCTGGCGGGCGATCAGAGCCGAGCACGACCACGGTCATCACCACGTGCACAGTCATGGCGGACACACCCACAGCCACAGCCACGACCACCCCACGCCCGGGGCGGCGATCACCACCCGCTCGCTGGTCGCCCTGGGGGTCTCCGGAGGGATCGTCCCCTGCCCATCGGCCCTGGTGGTGATGGTCGCCGCGATCTCGCAACACCGCCTTGGCCTGGGGCTGGCGCTGATCGTCGCCTTCAGCGTCGGGCTGGCCGCGACCCTGACCGCTGTCGGGCTCGCCGTGCTCCACGGCGGGCGGCTGATCCAGCGCCTGCGGCCGGAGCGGCGTCTCTTCGGCGGCCGGATCGTCGGCGCGCTCCCGGCCCTCTCAGCGACCCTGATCGTGGTCGCGGGGAGTCTGATCACCCTGCGAGCGATCCCGCAGATCGGTTGAGATGACCGCGACCTACCAACAATTCGCGATCTTGCACTCGGGATTGATCCGGCCTCCGGTTCCGCTCGCAGTTGTGGGTAACCGATCTCGTCCCGGTTTGACCTTCCAGTCCACAGGCCCCACCCTCCAGTTCGACAACGCGGAAGCGGTTCTGCGGACACTGCGGGAGCGCGGCCTGAGGATCTCGACCGCCCGTCGGGTGATCGTCAACTACCTCTTCGAGGCGGGCGGCCCGGCCTCCGCGCAGCAGATCGCCGGCGGCCTCGATCGAACGCCTCTCGACCTCGCCTCCGTCTACCGCAACCTGGGGGCGCTCGAGGAGCACGGGGTGGTCCGCCACTTCCATGCCGGGCATGGCCCGGGCCGCTACGTCCTGGTCGGAGGCGACGAGCGGGAGTACCTGGCCTGCGATCGCTGCGGCGCCATCGCCGAGATCGATCGCTCCGAGCTCGATTCCTTCCGGGATCGAGTTCAGGACCGCTTCGGCTACGAGGTGGGCTTCACGCACTTCCCGATGGTGGGCCTCTGCCCACGCTGCGCGGCTGGGGACGGGGGTGGGAGCTCGTGAGCTTCGACTTCCTCTTCCAGCCTGTCGAGCAGATCGACGTCTGGCTCGAGGGGCTGTTCGCGGGGGCTCCGCTGCTGGTCGCGCTGCTGATCGCCCTGGCCCTGGGCCTGCGTCACGCCTCCGATCCGGACCACCTCGTGGCGGTCACCTCCTTGGTGGCCGTCGACGGCGGCGACGTTCGCGGCGCGGCGCGGCTCGGGGCCTGGTGGGGAGCGGGACATGCCACCGCCCTGCTGCTGATCGGGGTCCCGCTGATCCTCTTCAAGTCATCGATGCCGAGCTTGGATCGAGCACGGCGCCGAGACGGCGGTAGGCGTCGTCATCCTGCTGCTCGCGACTGCGGATCGTCGCCAAGTGGGTGCGCGGCGATTTCCGTGCAGGACGGCACCCGCACCCTCGCCCAGATGGCTCCATGGCGCACCGCCACGTCCATCACGCGAGAACGGCCCGAGCACCGCCACGGAACGTGCGCACTCCACGCCAGGCGCTCAGCATCGGCGTCCTCCACGGCCTGGCCGGGACGGGCGCCGTGGCGCTGCTTTTGATCGCCGCCCTGCCGGGCAAGGTGGAGGCGGCGGCCGCGCTTGCCGTGTTCGCCCCGATGTCGGCGGTGTCGATGACGCTCTGCACCGCCGCGTTCGCCTGGCTGCTGACTCGTCCCCTGATCGATCCCCTCTACCGGACGGTGTTGATCCCCGCCTTCGGAGCTCTTCGGCGTGCTCTTCGGGCCTGGTACGTGGGCATCGGCTAGGAATCGGAGCTGCTGCGCGAGGCCATGACGGCATCGGCAGCCTCGACCGCGGCGTTGAGCTGCTCCTCGACGAGGTCGAGGCCGCGAGTCCCAGAAGCCCGGGTCGGCGAGGTCGACGCCGACGATCTCGGCCCAGCTCCTCGGGCGAGCGCGAGCCGCCCGCGGCGAGCATCTCGAGGTAGGCCGGCACGATCTCCTCTCCGCGCTCGGGGTAGAGCCGGTAGACCGAGAGGGCGAGGAGCTGGCCGAAGGCGTAGGCGTAGACGTAGCCGGGCGTGGCGATGAAGTGGGGGACGTAGGACCACCAGGAGCGGTAGCCGTCGGTGACCTCGACGCGAGTCGCCGAGCAGCTCGGTCTGGGTCTCCGCCCAGAGCTCGCCGAAGCGCTCGACCGAGAGCTCGCCCTCGGTCGCGGCGGGCCGTGTGCACGCGATCCTCGAACTGGTTCATCGCGATCTGGCGGAAGACGGTCGCGATCTGGCCCTCGACCGCCTCGGCGAGCAGGCCAGGCGTGACTCCGGGTCTCGGCCTCGCTCGAGCAGCCGCCCGAAGACGATCTCCTCGGCGAACACCGACGCCGTCTCGGCGACGGTCAGCGGCGTGTTCTGGTGGAAGACCCCCTGCTCGCGGGCGAGCGTCTGGTGCAGGCCGTGGCCGAGCTCGTGGGCGAGGGTGAGCACGTCGCGGCGGCGGTCGGTGTAGTTGAGCATCACGTAGGGGTGGACCGAGGGGACGGTCGAGGCGCTGAAGGCGCCGCCGCGCTTCGCCGGCGCTCGGCGGGGCGTCGATCCAGCGCTCCGTCGAAGAAGCGCTCGACGACCTCGCGCGGCCCGGTCGGAGAAGGAGGCGAAGGAGTCGAGGACCAGCTCGCGGCCCTGCCTCCCAGGGGATCTCCTCGTCGTCGGCGGTGACCGCCGCCATGCGGTCGTAGTCGGCGAGCCGCTCGATGCCGAGCAGCTGCGCCTTGGTCTCGTACCAGCGCCGGGCCAGCTCGTAGCGGCCCTGGACCGCCTCGACCAGCGCCTGCACCGACTCGTCGGAGGCCTCGTTGGAGAGGTTGCGGGCGGCGAGCCAGTGCGGGTAGGAGCGCAGCCGGTCCTTGATCGCCTTGTCCTGGAGCAGGGTGTTGAAGACGTAGGCGCGGGTGCGCAGCCCGGGCTCGAGCGCGGCGGTCACCGCCTCGGCGGTCTGCGCGGCGCGTCTCGCGGTCGGGGTCGGAGAGCCGGCGAGAGCGCGACGTCGAGCGAGACCGGGCTCGTCCGCGTCCGGCGAGATCGACCCGGATCGCCGAGGTGAGCTCGTCGAAGAGCCGGGTCCAGGCGCCGCGGCCGGTCACCGAGAGCTCGGTCGACGATCGTCTCCTCGGGCTTGGAGAGCAGGTGCGGCCGGTAGCGGCGCTCCATCCGCAGGTAGTGGCGGCAGAAGTCGAGGCCCTCGGTCGGCGAGCAGCTCCTCGGCGCGCTCGTCGGCGACCTCGACCCACTCGAGCTCGAAGAAGAGCAGCTTGGTCTGGATCGCCGTGCCGCGCTCGCTCACCATCTGCATAGGGCGCCGTTGGCCGGGTCCTCGGTGTCGGCGGCGAAGCGCAGCTGCGCGTAGCTGCCGGCGCGCCCGGCCAGCTCGGAGATCGCGGCCAGCCGCTTCATCGCCTCGCTCAGGCCCGGGGCCGTCGAGCTCGGCGACCTTGCCCTCGTAGCGCGCGGCGAACTCCTCGGCGAGCCGGTCGGCGCGGTCGAGCAGGGCGCCTGACCGTCGTCCTCGTCGCTCTCGGCGTCCCCGACGCCGTCGCCCTCAGCAGGTCGGAGAGGTCCCAGGTGACCTCGTCGAGGGCTGGCGGCGGCGCTGGGCGTCTACCGCACGTCAACGCTACCGTTCGCCAGCATGTCACCGGTGAGCCCGGAAGAACGGCGATCGGCACCTGGAGCGGCGGGCGCTATCCTGCGCTTCGGCGAGGCGATCGACGAGGAGCGGCTCGAGGCTCTGCTGCGGCCCGGCGACGGGATCGACACGGTCCTGACCGCGGACGCCTACGGCGCAGGGCGAGGCCGACTCGCTGCTCGGGCGCGCCCTCGACGGGCGTGCCGCGCGAGCGACTATCAGCCTGGTCGGCGCGGTCGGCCACGACTTCTACGAGGGCGAGCGCGCAGGGCCCGCGGGGCTTTCCCCGCTTCACCGACCCGCGCTGCGCGGCCCGGACGACTACGCCGACTACCTGCGGATGGCGGCCGAGCGCAGCCTCGAGCGGCTCGGCGCAGGACCGCTTCGACCTGCTGCTGCTCCACAACCCCGACCGCACCGGCTACGAGAGCGAGGCGGTCTGGGACGGCGATGGCGGCGCTGCGCGACGCGGGCCTCGCCGACGCGATCGGCGTCGCTCCGGGCCCGGCCAACGGCTTCACCCTCGACCTGGTCCGCTGCTTCGAGCGCTTCGGCGACCGCATCGACTGGGCGATGGTGATCCTCAACCCGTTCGAGCCCTGGCCCGGCGAGCTCTGCCTCGACGCGGCGGCCCGCCACGGCGTCCGGGTGATCACCCGGGTCGTCGACTACGGCGGGCTCTTCTGGGACGACGTCACCCCGGAGACCGAGCTGCCCGCAGGGCGACCACCGCGCCTTCCGGCCCGAGGGCTGGATCGCCGAGGGCCGCGCGAAGCTCGAGCGGCTGCGGCCGATCGCCGAGCGCGCCGGCCTCACGCCGATGCAGCTCGCCTGCCAGTGGAACCTCGCCCACCCCGCGGTCGCGTGCGTGGTCCCGACGCTGATCCAGGAGCTGGGGGAGGACGCCCGGCCGATCGAGGACAAGCGCGCGGAGCTGGCGAGCCTGCCGGCCGAGCAGCGACTCAGCGAGAGCCGACGTCGACGAGATCCGCGCGATCGGCGACAACACCGGCCGCATGGCCCTCAAGGGCGCCAGTCCCGACCACTCGGGGGAGGAACGGCCGGACCGCTGGCCCCTCACCGCCGAGCTGGCGGAGGTCGCCGGCGCGCTGGGGAATCGATCCCGATCGGGATCTCCGGCAGGCTGCAGCGGCTGCCCGCTAACCTCGACCCAGCCCCAGCCTCGGCGAGGGACCGGCAATGACCGCAGTGCTCGCAACGATCAGGAGAGTGATCCTCGGCACGGGCTCCACCGCGTTCACGATCGTGGGGGCCCTGCTGATCGGCTTCGGCGTGCCCCTTTTCTGGATCTTTCTCGCCTCGCAGTTCTACGCGAAGACCGGGGCGGTGAACGGGCCGGTCGCGGCCTTCATCGGCACCGGGCATCCTGGTCTCCTACTACGGACTGCTGCTGATCGCCTCCTGGGTTCGCGCGCGCCTCCTGCGTCGCCAGACCGGCCGGCCGCAGCGGCTGACCGGGCGCGACCCGTGGAACCGCAGCATGCGCGACACCCCGTACAAGCCCGGCGACCACCAGAGCGACCCTGTGGAGCGGCTGTTCGTCGCCACCGCGGTCGTCTCCCTGATCGCCTTCCTGGTCTGGTTCGCCTTCTTCGCCGGGGCGCCCTTCCCGAGCAGCTCCTGGCTGACCCGCCCCCTTCGGCTGGGAGCTCGTCCCCGCGACGGTTGAGCTGCCGGGCGGCTCGCTCCGGATGTCCCAGCCCATCGACGGCGCTGAGATCCCCGACGACGGGCCGGTCGAGTGGGCGCCGCTCGCGCCCTACTGGTCCATCATCTGGCGCAGCGGCGTGGTCCTGGCGCGCGAGCTCTCGGGCCTTTCGCTCGAGGGCCTGCGCGTGGTCGAGCTCGGCTGTGGGCTCGGCATCCCGAGCATCGCCGCCGTCCGCGGCGGGGCGACGGTGCTGGCCACGGATTCCGATGCGGAAGCGCTTGACCTGGTTGAGCGCAACGCCCGACAGAACGGGCTCGAGGTCGAAACCCTGCCGGTCGATTGGGTCGACCCCGCCGAGCTGATCGAGCGGGCCCCGTTCGACCTCGTGCTCGCCGCCGACGTCCTCTACGAGCGGCCGGGTGTCGCCCAGTTGCTCGAGTTGCTGCCACAGCTGGCGCCTGAGGCCTGGATCGCCGAGCCAGGTCGGCCGGCGGCCGCGCCCTTCCTCGAGCACGCCGAGAAGCGCTGGTCGCTCCAGACGAGCGTCCACGGCGTGGTCAACATTCACCGGCTGCGGTTGGCCCCCGGAGCCGATCTCACCTAATTCGTCGGGGCGCGTCCTTAGTGT
The DNA here is from genome assembly GCA_963848955.1 of uncultured Solirubrobacterales bacterium. GTDB lineage: Bacteria > Actinomycetota > Thermoleophilia > Solirubrobacterales > 70-9 > DASUPK01. The sequence continues at coordinate 67,109 of CAWKFQ010000012.1, forward strand.
GGATGCGTGGCAGCCAAGAGAGCGTCCTTCAGGTGCTCCGAGTGCGGGCATGCCGCGCTCACCTGGACCGGCCAGTGCCCGGGCTGCGGCGTCTGGAACACGCTCGAGCAGGCGAGTGCAGCTTCCCCGGGTCGCCGGGGTGGCGGCGCCGGCCGTGCGAGCGCCCCGAAGCCGGTGGCCCTTCGCGACGTCAAGGCGGAGCGCTCCGAGCGGCTCGGCACGGGCATCGCCGAGCTCGACCGGGTGCTGGGAGGCGGGCTCGTGCCGGGCTCCCTTGTCCTCCTCGGCGGCGCGCCGGGGATCGGCAAGAGCACGCTGGCGGGAATGGCTCTGGCCAACATCGCCGAGGCGGGGCACGAGGTCCTCTACGTCTCCGGCGAGGAATCCGCGGCGCAGGTCCGGCGGCGAGCCGAGCGGCTCGGCGAGGCGGCGCTGTCGGTGCCGATGCTCGCCGAGCCATCGCTCGAGAGCGTGCTGGCGGCGCTCGAGGCCGAGAGGCCGGTGGCCTGCGTGATCGACTCGGTGCAGACCCTCGCCGTCCCCGGTTCCGCCCCCGGCAGCGTCGGTGCCGTGCGGGAGGCGACCTCGGCCTTGCTCGAGACGGCCAAGCGGCTCGACGTGACCCTGATCCTGATCGGGCACGTCACCAAGGAGGGGTCGCTCGCCGGTCCTCGTGCCCTGGAGCACCTGGTCGATTGCGTCCTGCACTTCGAGGGGGAGCGAGAGCGGACCTTCCGGACCGTGCGCGCTCTCAAGAACCGCTTCGGAGCGACCAGCGAGGTGGGCGTCTTCGAGATGCGGCAGGGCGGCCTCATCGAGGTCGTCGATCCCTCCGCTCGCTTCGTCGGCGAGGCGCAGCCCGCGCCGGGATCGGTGGTGCTCTGCGCGATGGAGGGGACCCGGCCCGTGCTGGTCGAGGTTCAGGCGCTGGTCGCCCCGACCGAGATCGTGCCTCCCCGCCGCACGGCGACCGGAGTCGATCGCAACCGGCTGGCCCTCGTCCTCGCGGTGCTGACGCGACACGGCGGCATCTCGCTGTCGGCGGCCGACGTCTTCGTCAACGTGGCCGGCGGCATCCGCGTGGACGAGCCGGGTGCCGACCTCGCAGTCGCCCTGGCGGTCGCCTCAGCCAACTCCGGCCGCGCCCTGGAGTCCGGCGGCAAGCCGCTCGCCTGCTTCGGCGAGCTCGGTCTCACCGGTGAGGTCCGCTACGTGGCCCACGCCGACCGGCGGGTCGCGGAGGCGCGCAAGTTCGGTCTCGGCACAATCTTGGGCCCGCCGCCGGGCGATCAGGAAATCCCTGGCTTATCGGCGGTGGACAGTCTCAAGATGGCGTTGTCGGGCGGGTGGCACCGAATTTCACCCTCGACACGCGCTCCTGCGCGTGTCGATGCCAGCCCCAAACGGGTTGCGCCTGGCGGCGCACCCTCGCATCACCAGGACCCGCCCGCCAGAGCGGCTTGACAAGGTCTTTCCCGACCTATCAAGACGGATTTCCCCGCAAAGCACGCTGCTTTGCTTTCTGCTTCCATCAGTCGCGATGGCGTCTTCGCTTCCCGACGACGATCTACAGGAGTTGGAGGCGCGACAGGATCCGCGACTTCTGCGGGCCCTCGACATCGTCGCCCCGGGCACTGCCCTCCGCGAGGGGATCGACAACATCGTCCACTCGCGGACAGGCGGCTTGATCGTCATCGGAGACCCAGAGGAGGTCTCCTTTCTCTTTTCAGGGGGCATCAACCTCGACATCGACTACACCCCGGCGCTGCTCTACCAGGTGGCGAAGATGGACGGAGCGATCGTCCTCAACGAGCAGGCGACCAAGATCGTCTGCGCCAACGTCCAGCTGATGCCGGACCCGACGATCCTCTCGTCGGAGACCGGCACCCGGCACCGCACCGCGGAGCGCGTCTCCAAGCAGACCGACGCGCTGGTGGTGGCGATCTCGGAGCGGCGCGACGTCGTCTCGCTCTACCTGGGCGGGATGAAGTACATCCTCCAGGACATCCCGGCGGTCCTGGCGAAGGCCAACCAGGGCCTCGCCACCCTCGACAAGTACCGCGCCCGACTCGACTCCGTCTCCACTCGCCTCACCCGGCTCGAGTTCGAGGGCTCGGCGGTTCTCTACGAGGTGCTGTCGGTGCTGCAGCGCGCCGAGCTGGTGACCCGGATGGCGGTGGAGGTCGAGCGCTACATCGTCGAGCTCGGCACCGAGGGACGGCTGATCGAGATGCAGCTCGAGGAGACGATGGTCGGCGTCGCCGCGGACAAGTCCGCTCTGATCCGCGACTACTCGGTGGAGGACACCGAGGAGAACCTCGCCACCACGCTCGCGGCGATCGCGCGCATGCCCCACCAGGACCTGCTCGACTTCGGCCGCCTCGCCGAGCTGCTCGGCTACGACCGCAAGGTCTCGACCCTCGACTTCCCGGTTTCCCCCCGCGGCTACCGCGTGCTTGGACGGATCCCGCGCCTGCCAAAGCTGGTGGTGCAGCGGATCATCCAGGAGTTCGGCGGTCTGGAGGAGGTGCTGGCGGCGAGCGACGACGACCTCGAGGCCGTCGAGGGCGTTGGCGCCGGGCGTGCCAAGGACATCCGAGAGGGACTACGCAGGCTTCAAGAGGTCGACCCGGTCGACCGCTACATGCAGAGCTGACGGCCCCCGGCCGTCTCGACGAAAGGAGAGACCAATTCCAGAGGTAACAGCAGAGGAGGTTTTGGAGGACGAGGCGCCGGTTGCCGACCTCGAGCTAGAGGCGCCCGTCTGCAACTTCCAGGTCGGCGACAACGTCGTCTATCCGCACCATGGGGCGGGAGTGGTCCTGAAGAGGGAGAGCAAGGACCTGATGGGCGAGAAGCGGGACTACCTGACCATCAACATTCTCCACAACAACATGACCGTGATGGTCCCCTGCGAGAACGCCCACCGAGCAGGCCTGCGGCGCGTGATCGACGAGGAGCAGGTCAAGAGGGTGATCGGGGTCCTCACCGACGAGGTCTCCGAGATGCCGAAGAACTGGAACCGCCGCTTCAAGCACAACCGCGAGAAGATCAAGACGGGCGACGTCTACGAACTCGCCGAGGTCGTTCGCAACCTCGCCATCCGAGAGTGGGAGAAGGGGCTCTCGACGGGCGAGAAGCAGATGTACACGCGGGCCAAGAAGATCCTCGCCTCCGAGTTCATGTACGCGCTGGACAAGGACGAGGACGGGGCAGAGGCCTACCTGGACGAGCTGCTGGAGGAGAGCTTCGGCGCCGCCAAGGCGACCGCCTAGCACCTCCGCATCGGCCGTGATCGCGGCCGCCGGCTCCGGGGAGCGACTCGGAGCCGGCGGCCCGAAGGCCTTCGTCGAGCTGGCCGGGCGGCCGCTGCTCGACTGGTCGCTCGACGCATTCCGGGGCGCGGCGAGCATCGCCGAGATCGTCGTCGCCGTTCCGCCAGGGCAGGAGGCCTCTGTCGCCGAGCGAGGAGTTGTCGCGGTGGCGGGCGGGCGGCACCGGTCCGAGTCCGTGGCGAACGCCGTCGAGCTGTGCGGCGAGGAGATCGTCGTGGTCCACGACGCCGCGCGGCCCCTGGTGACGCCGGAGCTGATCAACGCCGTCATCGATCGGCTGGTCTCCGATCAGGAAGCAGCCGGCGCGATCGCGGCGGCGCCGGTCACCGACACCATCAAGCAGGCGAGCGACGCGGGACGAGGTCGAGAGGACGCTCGACCGCTCCGGGCTTTGGGCCGTCCAGACGCCCCAGGCCTTCCGTGCCGACGCCCTGCGTGAGGCGCTCTCGGAGCCGGACTCCCTGCCCGACGCGACCGACGACGCGATGCTGGTGGAGCGTCGCGGCGGGCGCGTCCTGATCCACCCGAGCTCGCCGGACAACCTCAAGGTGACCACGCTCCTCGACCTGCGTGTCGCCGAGCTCCTCCTGCGCGAGCGCGGCTGAACGAAAAGCGGGGGCCTGAGCCCCCGCTCTCCGTACGGTTGAACCTCTCCGCACTTAGGGAAGAGCAACCGCCAGGAACCCGCTGTCGGCCAGGTTTCCGCTGTCACTCGCAAATGTGAGCACGTTGATGGCGTTCGGGTTGCCGCTCGAAGCGCCACAGCCGATATCGACGCAGCGTCCGTACTCGATGTCCACCGAACCGAGGTTGATGCTCGGCGTGACCGTGATCGCCCGGTTCGTGATGTCGGTGCCGAAGTTCACGATCGCTTGACCGTTACCGGGCCCGTCCGTGATCGTCACTCCTCCGGACTGGTTCTTGATATCGGTGTTGGAGCCGAGCTCCGTCTCCACCCAGATCGCCTTCGCCGAGGCGCCCAGCTTGCCCTGACTCACGGCGCCGTTCGCGATCTTGCCCTCCGTCACCGCGTTGCCAGCGATCTTGCTCTCCGTCACGGCGTTGGCCGCGAGCTTGCTCTCCTTCACTGCGCCGTTCTTGATGTTCTTGGTCTTGACGGCATTCTTGCTCAGCTTGGTGGCGGCGACCGCGGTGCCACCCACTGCAAGGCAGAGCGCCAGCAATGCAACCACCATCGCCGGCGACGGCCGAGGAACCCTCTTCCCCATCTTTTTCTCCTTCGTAGTGGAAGCGCGCAGACGAGAGCGCTTCGGTCTCTGGTGAAACCTATCCCGGCGCCCGGCGGCCATGGGGGAGCGCTGGCGTCCATCCGGCTAGGCTCGCCGCACCGTGGAGGCCGACCCAAAGCGCGCGCTCGGCAGGGCGGCCCTCACCGTGGCGGCCCTCGGCGTCGTCTTCGGCGACATCGGGACGAGCCCGATCTACACGATCCAGACGGCCTTCAATCCCGGCGACCCGCACCCGATCCAGGCGTCGATCGAGAGCGTCTACGGCGTCGTCTCGCTGATCTTCTGGGCGGTGACGCATCATCGTCACCGATCAAGTACGTCGGCCTCGTGATGGGCGCCGACAACGAGGGCGAGGGCGGAATCATGGCCCTGATCTCGCAGATCCGCCAGATCGGGGATCGGGGTCACGGGCGCACGCAAGTTCCTGCTCGCCGGGCCTCGGCGTCTTCGGTGCCGCGCTGTTCTTCGGCGACAGCATGATCACGCCGGCGATCTCCGTGCTCTCGGCGGTCGAGGGGACGAAGACGATCGAGCCGTCGCTGGACAGCCTGCGTCGTCCCGATCACCGTGACGATCATCGTCGTCCTCTTCGCGACTCCAGCGGCTGGGCACCGGGGCGGTGGGCCGAATGTTCGGGCCGGTCATGCTCATCTGGTTCTTCGACGATCGCCGTCCTCGGGATCCGCGGGATCGCCATGCACCCGGAGGTGCTCAAGGCGCTCTCTCCGACCTACGCCTTCGACTTCCTCTTCCACAGCGGCTCGACCGGCTTCTTCTCGCTCGCCTCGGTGGTGCTGGCGATCACCGGCGTCGAGGCGCTGTACGCCGACATGGGCCACTTCGGCCGGCCCGCGATCACCCGTGCCTGGCTGCTGCTCGTCTTCCCGGCCTGCATCCTCAGCTACCTCGGCCAAGGAGGGCTGATCCTCGACGATCCGAGCGCGATCAGCGCGCCGTTCTTCCAGCTGATGCCGCACGCTGGCGCTGATCCCGCTGGTCATCCTGGCCACGGCGGCGACGGTGATCGCCTCCCAGGCGGTGATCTCCGGCGCCTTCTCCATCGCCCACCAGGCCGCGCAGCTCGGCTACCTGCCGCGGCTGCGCGTGGTCCACACCTCCGAGAGCGCGTACGGTCAGGTCTACGTGCCCGATCATCAACTGGCTGCTGCTGGCGGCGGTGCTGGTCGCTCGTCCTCACCTTCCAGAGCTCGGCCAAGCTGGCCTTCGCCTTCGGGATGGCGGTGACCGGGACGATCACGATCACGACGATCCTCTTCTTCTTCATCGTCCGGCACCGCTGGCAGCGGCCGCTCTGGCTCACGCTGGCTGGGGCTGCCGTTCTTCCTTGCCGTGGACCTCGGCGTTCTTCGGCGCGAACCTGACCAAGCTCACCCACGGCGCCTGGCTCCCGCTGACGATCGGGCTGGTCCTCTTCACCGTGATGGTCACCTGGTTCCGCGGGCGCGAGCTGGTCACCGAGGAGCGCTTCGCGGTCGAGGGGCCCGCTGCAGAAGTTCGTCGACGAGCTCCGGGCGCAAGGAGCCGCCGGTGGACCGGGTGCCGGGAACCGGGGTGTTCCTGAATCGCGGCAAGGAGACCGCGCCGCTCTCGATGCGGGCGTGCGTCGACCACCTGCACTCGCTGCCGGAGAACGCGATCATCCTCTCGCTGGAGACCCTGCCGGTTCCGCGGATCCGGCCCAAGGACCGGCTCGAGATCGACGACCTCGGCTACCGGGACGACCGCCTCACCTTCGTCAGGGCCAAACACGGCTACGCGGAGGAGTACGACGTCCCCAAGATCGTCAGGCAGATCGCGAAGGCCGGGCGTCGAGTGCCCGGTGGATGCCCGGCACGCGTCCTTTTTCCTCTCTCGTGTCGAGCTCAGGCCGACCGATCGGCCTGGGATGAGCCGCTGGCGAAAGCGCGTCTTCCTGATCACGGGGCTGCTCGCCGCCGAGCCGGCCGATTACTTCAAGCTGCCGCGCGAACGGACGATTACCCTGGGTTCCCAGATCGAGTTCTGATGCCGAGTGTGGTCAAGCCAAAGCCCGCCTGTCGCCACTGCGGCGCGACCCTGGAGCATGGCTGGAGCCGCTGCCCGCGCTGCGGCCGGCGCTCCCTCCTCAGCCTGATCATGCCGCGCGGGCGCAGGACCTGACCCGGCGCTTCGCCGCTCCTACCGTCGCAGCAGCACGTAGACCAAGGCCACCGCGAAGGTGAGCTGGCCGACTCCGAGCGAAGTGCCGAGGTTCTTAGCGCCGAAGAGCTCCGCGAGACCGACGCCGATCGCGAACGCCGCGAGCACGATGGCGAGCTTGACGAGCAAAGCCGGGCGACTCTAATGGGCGGCGCCGGGCAGCGGTCAGCGGCTCCGCTGCCCGCTCACCTGCCTCTCCCGGCGGCTGCGCCCCATCGGCAGCCCCGCCAGCTCGCGAGCCTCGTGGTGCAGGTGTGCGCGCCGGCGGCGCTGGTAGAGCTTGCGCTGGATGAAGAGGGTGACGATCCCGGCCAGCAGGATCGCGCTCAGGTTGACCGCCAGCTGCGCGACAGCGCCGAGCCACTCGTCGCCGTCACCGTAGGCGGCCGCCAACCCGATGTTGGCGGCGGCGGGGATCGTCGTCACCGAGATCAGGACCCCCACCAGGGCACCGGACTTGGCGCTCGTCAACGAGAGCATCCCGGCCGTCCCCGCGAAGATCGCGACGATGAACGAGAACTCGTCCGGATGCGAGATGAACTGCGTAAGGGGGTGATTCTCGGCGGAGAAGCCGCTTGGGGTCAGATCCAAGCCCCTGATTGCGAGGGAGAAGAGAAAGGCGGCGCTGATCCCCAGCGGAAAGCCGATTACGAGGGGAAGCAGGGAGCGCTTGACCAGGTCACCGCGACGCTGAACCGCTGCGACGCAAAGTCCCGCGATCGGGCCGAACTCCGGCCCGACCACCATTGCGCCGATGATCAGGATCGGAGAGTCCAGCAGGATGCCGACCGACGCGATCAGGCAGGCAAGTGCCATGAAGAGCAGGAAGCTGCCGGAGAGCTCGGTGTTCTCGGACGTCCTGGACTCCACCTCCTCCCAGACGACCGCGTCCGATGGCGCCCCGGCCGCGGCCTTCTCGGCTCTCTTCGCGGCCTCCGAGATCTCCGAATCGATCTGCTCCAGCGCGATCGACCCCTTCTCATGGATCCCGAATTCCTTCAGGTCGCTGACGATGACGCTGGCGTCCTCGCGGGCGACATCGCAGAGGATCACGTCGCCCTCCGGCTTCTGGGCGGCCCCCGCCAGATAGATCAGGTTGATGACCGAGGGCGACGCGTTGAGCAGGTCGAGGACGTGCTCCGCGTCGTGGGACGGGACGACGATCCGCAGGTGGACCACGCCGGGTAGCGTAGATGCGTGCTCACCGACTATCACCTGCACCTGCGACCCGACGACACGGGCGAGGCCGGCGAGTACTTCAGCGATCAGAACGTCGACCGCTATCTGGCCGCCGCGGAGGAGCACGGCATCGAGGAGCTCGGCGTCTCCGAGCACGTCTACCGCTTCAGACAGGCTCTCGAGATCTGGGACCACCCTTACTGGGAGGCGCAGGCATGCGACGACCTCGACGACTACGTCGAGTTCGTCCGCAGCACGCCGCTCAGGCTGGGTATCGAATGCGATTTCGTGCCCGGCAGCGAGGATCGCATCGCGAATCTCCTGGAGCGCGACTTCGACTACGTGATCGGCTCCGTGCACTTCCTCGGTCCGCGGGGCGCGGTCGACGACCGCCGCTATGACGTCTGGGAGGAGATCGGCGACCCCGACGAGGTCTGGTCGACCTACTTCCGCTGGCAGGCGGAGCTCGCGCGATCTGGCCTGTTCGAAATCGTCTCGCATCCCGACCTGGTGAAGGTCTGGGGCGCCGACCGCCCAGGGCCCCAGCGCGATCCCCGCTTCCACTACGAGCCGCTGGTCGAGGCGATCTCGGAATCGGGCATCGCGGTCGAGATCTCGACCGCCGGCCTCCGCAAGCCCGTGGGGGAGATATACCCGGCCCGCGCGCTCGCCGAGATGTGTGTCGAGGCAGGGGCAGACTTCGCGCTCTCCTCGGACGCCCACGCACCGGACCAGGTCGGCTTCGGCTATGACCAGGCGCTCGAGCTGCTCTCCTCGCTGGGCGTCGAGAGGATCTGTGTGTTCGAGGGCCGCGAGCGCCGCCTCGAGCCGCTCGGCCCCGCCGGCGACGGTGCGGGCCAGGTGACGAACCCGGGCGAGGCGGAGACCTGATGGGGCTGCGGGTGGGGACCGGCTACGACAGCCACCGGCTCGTCGAGGGCGAGCGGCTGGTGCTCGGCGGGATCGAGATCGAACACGACCGCGGCCTTGCCGGGCACTCGGATGCCGACGTGCTGACGCACGCGGTGATCGACGCGCTGCTCGGCGCCTGTGCGCTGGGTGACCTCGGCGAGCTCTTCCCCGACGATGAGGAGCAGTGGAGCGATGCCGACTCGATCGACATGCTCCGGATCGTGGTCGGCCGCCTTCCGGGCGCGATCGCCAACGTCGATGCCACAGTGATCTGCGAGGAGCCCAAGCTCGCGCCCCACAAGGCCGAGATGGCATCGCGGCTGAGCGGCGTACTCTCGGCGCCCGTCAGCGTGAAGGCGTCGACCAACGAGGGCATGGGCGCCATCGGCAGGGGCGAGGGGATCGCCTGCGTCGCGGTCGCCCTGGTCGATACCGGGGCATAAGCTTTCGCGGGATGCCACAGGACGGGCTCAGAGAGGGCTTTGCGGGCCTCGCCTCCCGGATTCCGACGGCACTCGGCGACACCGCCTTCGAGCTCAGGGTGTTCTCCGAGGTCGGGATTCTTCGGCCGATGCGGCCTGACAAGCTGGCCAGGGTCGCCGAGCGGTACATCCGCTGGGGAGCAGCACCGGCGTTGGGGTCGGCGGCCAACGCGATCACCCACCCGGACAGCACCGCGATCATCGACGAGGCCGGGGCCCTCACCTGGATGGAGACCCACCGGCGCTCCAACGCCCTGGCTCGAGCCCTTCGCGGCGAGGGCATCGAGATGGGCGACGGAGTCGCGATCATGTGCCGGAACCACCGTTACTTCATCGAGGCGACGATGGCCTGCTCGAAGCTCGGAGCCCTCGCTCTCTACCTCAACACCGCCTTCGCCGGGCCCCAGCTCGTGGACGTGATGGATCGCGAGAAGCCCAAGGCGATGATCTACGACCAGGAGTTCACCGAGCTGCTCTCGGGCGTCAAGGGCGAGCTGCGCTACGTGGCCTGGGAAGACGAGGTCGACGAGGTCGACGAGACCACCGTCGAGCAGCTGATCTCGAATGCCGACTCGGATGAGGACCTCGAGGCGCCGCCCGAGCACGGCCGCTACATCATCCTCACCTCCGGTACGACCGGAACCCCGAAAGGGGCGCAGCGAAGTCAGCCCGAGGGTCTGAGCTCGCTCGCGGCCCTCCTCTCAAAGATCCCCAGGCGCTACGGGGAGACTGCGATGATCGCGGCGCCCCTCTTCCACTCCTGGGGTTTCCTGCATTTCATCCTCAGCCTCCCCACCGTGGCGACGATGGTCCTCAGGCCTCGCTTCGATCCCGAGGACACGCTGCGCGCTGTCGCAGAGCACCGCGCCCGGGTGCTCGCGGTCGTGCCGGTGATGATGCAGCGGATCCTCGCCCTGCCGGATGAGGTGAAGCGGCGCTACGACCTCTCCTCCCTCGAGGTGACGGCCGCGAGCGGTTCGGCGCTGCCCGGCGAGCTGGCGACGAAGTGGATGGATGAGTTCGGCGACAACCTCTACAACCTCTACGGCTCCACCGAGGTCTCCTGGGCCTCGATCGCGACTCCGGAGGACATGCGGACCGCACCCGGCACGGCCGGCAGGTCACCGCGCGGCACCGTGATCCGCATCGTGGACGAGGACGACAAGGATGTCCCACCGGGCGAGACCGGCCGGATCTTCGTCGGCAACCAGCTCGCCTTCGAGGGCTACACCGGTGGGGGCGACAAGGAGCATCTGGGGGATCTGCTCTCCACGGGCGACGTCGGCCACTTCGACGAGGACGGCCGGCTCTTCATCGACGGCCGGGACGACGAGATGATCGTCTCCGGGGGCGAGAACGTCTTCCCGCGGGAGGTCGAGGATCTGCTCGCCGACCATGAGGCGGTCGCGGAGGCCGCCGCGATCGGCGTCGATGACGCGGACTTCGGACAGCGGTTGATGGTGTTCGTCGTCAAGCGAGAGGGCAATGACGTCAGCGAGGAGGACCTGAAGGGCTACGTCAAGCAAAACCTCGCGCGCTACAAGGTCCCGCGCGAGATCGTCTTCGTCGACGAACTTCCGCGTAATGCGACGGGTAAGGTCCTGAAGCGCGAGCTCGCCGAGCGCCAGCACGCAGACTGAGCAGACCGAGCCGACTGGAGGACCCATCCGAGCCGAGATCGACCAGGCTCGTGCCGCGACCGAGCGTTTCCGCGCCAAGGCGACGGAGCTGATCCAGGAGCTGCGCGCCCGCGAGGGGAAGGCCCGTCAGGAGGCGGCGGCGGCCGAGGCGGCGGCGGAGACCATGCGCGTCGCAGCGAGCGAGGCGATCGATCGGGCCAGGCTGGTGGAGCAGGGCCTGACTGCGAAGGCCCGGGGGGCCGTCCAGGGTGCACGTCAGCGGGCCGACGAGGCCGCGGCGCGAGCCCAGGAGGTCGAGCGCCGGATGGCGCGGCTCGACGCGGCTCTGAAGGACGCGTTGGAGCGTCGGCAGCGAGCGGAGACGAAGGCGGGAGAGGCCGAGCACGAGCTGGCGGATCTCAGGAACCGGCTCAACGCGGCCGAGCAGAGGGCGCTCGCGGCCCAGGAACGCGCCGAGGCGGCGCAGGGGGATAGAGCTGAGGTGGGACGGCTCCGCCGGGAGATGGACGAGCGGGTTCGCGAGGCGGGCGAAGAGGCCCGCACGGAGTCGGAGGAGAGATTGCGACGGCTCGCCGACCGCGTCGCCAGCGAGGCCGAGGCGCGCGCCCGGGCGGAGGCGGCAGCGGCGCTCAGCGAAGAGGCCAGCAGGCTCCAGCGGGAGGCCGAGGAGAGAGCGGAGGCCGCGAACGTCGACGAGCTCGCCCAGCGGCGAATCGCCGAGCAGCCTGCGGCAAGCGACCCGGCGGGCACCCATTACGTGGGCGGCCGACGGCTGCGGACCTACTGAAGCCCGGCCTAGGTCGCCGTGACCTCGATGGCCTGCTCCTCAACTGCGCGCTTCAGGTTGAGCAGCGAGAGGCGGAAGCGGCGGTTCAGCGAGATCGCGGCCACCCGCTCGGCGATCAGCCCCGTGATCCCTCCGCCCGCCACCCCGTACTGGAATCTGAAGGTGACCCTCGTCCGGTCGTCCCCGAGATCCCGCAGCCTCCACCGGCCTCTCTGATCGACGCCCGTCACCGAGCTCCAGGCCATGTCGCCCTCGGGCTGCCACTCCACGATCTCGATCAGGCCGCCGACGTCCGCGGCACCGACGCGGATCAGCATCCGGTAACGGGCGCCGAGGCCCTTGTGACGGTCCCCGGCGACCTCCCAGCGGGTCAGGCCATCAATGAACACCGGGTAGTTGGCGGGCTCGGTGACGTACTCCCAGACCAGGTGGCGGGGGGCGTCGACCGTGACCTTCTGCTCGATCCTCACGCCAGATCCCTACCCGACGACGGGCAGGCGGCGCTCCGCGGCGAGTTCGTTCAGCTGGTCCTGCATCTGCGCGGTGACGTCCTCGTAGATCCGGTCGATGTCCGGAGCCGGTCCGTAGCGATTCCGCAGGTCGATCGGCTCCATCACCTGCACCGTGATCTTGGCGGGCAGAGGGAGATGGCCCAGGAAGTCGCCGATGTTGACGATCCAGGGCAGCGAGAGGTTCACCGGCAGTGTCTTCAGCCGCAGGAGCTTGTCCAGGCGAAGCAGCTTGGCGAGCCGGTCGCCGTGGCTGAGGAACACCGCGGTCTCCTGGCCTCCCACGGAGACGATCGGGACGATCGGAACCCCTGCGTCGAGGGCGAGCTTGATGAAGCCCTTGCGGCCCGCGAAGTCGATCCGGTTCGCCTCCCAGGTGGGCCGGTTCACCTCCCAGTCGCCGCCCGGGTAGACGAGCACCGCCGCTCCGGAGTCGAGTGCCTTGCGCGCGTTCTCCTGTGATGCCGCGACGGTCCCGAACTTCCGCAGGAAGGGACCGACGGGGGAGGTCAGCACCAGGTTGTGGGCGAGCTGGTAGAAGGGCCGTTCGACCCCGAAATAGGTGTTGAACGCCAGCGTGAAGACGATCGTGTCCGGGGTGATGTTGCCTCCCGAGTGGTTGCCCACCAGGAGCACGGGACTCTCTTCGGGAATCCGCTCCATGTCCCGGACCTCGCCCCGGAACCAGATGGTGGCCAAGAGCCAGGTGAGCGAGAGGTTCTCGCGGATGAAGTCTGGGTCGCGATCGTCGAGATCGGCGGTCAGCCGGCTCTGGAGCTCGTTGACGAAGCGCCGCAGCAGGGACGTCCCCCCGGAACCGCCATCGGGCTTGTGTCCGGGGTCGCCGCCGTTCTGACGCTGCGCCTCCCGATCCGACGTGACGGTGCCGGCGCCGCTCTCTGCCATGGCTCCGATTCTAGGTCTTGTAAACGCCTAGGCGGCAGCGTCCGCTGCGTCGGCGGCGATCTCCGACGGATCCGCGCTGCGGGCGGCGGCTCCGTTGGGACGGCCGTTGCCGTTGATCCTGCCCTGCAGGCGACGGGCGGCGCGGCCGAGCCGCTTGGCGGCGCGCTCGCGCGCCGATGCCTGGGCGTGCCCGATGAAGTCGTGGACCAGCGCGTTGGCGTCGACGGGATGCTCGACCTGTGGGACGTGCCCGCACTGCTCGAGGACGACCTGTCGGGCGTCCGGCAGCGCGTCGCTCACATATCGCGAGAACGCGAGCGGTACGACCGGGTCCTCGTCGCCCCAGACGAACATCGCCGGAGGCTCCAGCTCCCGCAGCCGGGTGTAGAAGCCACGCGGGCCATCCGGTTCCTCGAGGTAGATGTGGCGGGCCGAGGCGCTGAACGCCACCCGGGTGTCCGCCGAGCGATACGCCCGCAGGAACTCCTCGACGGCGACGTCGGCGGCGGTCGGATGGATCCGCTCGGGCCGCGAGAACATGCTCCAGAACTGCTGGCGCACCAGCGCTCCGCCGAAGCTGTGGGGGATGGCGGCCAGCTCCGGGCGCAGCAGCTTCACGATCGGGACGAAGTGCCGGCGCCGGCGCCAGGCCATCGACGGGCAGAGCAGGCTGAGGCTCTGAACCCGCTCCGGCTCGCGGAGGCCGACTTCGATCGCCACCCGGCCGCCGAGCGAGTTGCCGACCAGGTGGGCGCGTTCGATCCCCATGGCGTCCATGAATCGGGTGACCGACCGGGCGAACCAGGGCGCGTCGTACGGAGCGCGAAGCGGCTTTGAGGAGGAGCCGAACCCGGGCAGGTCGATCGCGTGGACGGTGTGCTGCGGAGTGAGGGCCGAGACCGTCTCGTAGAAGCTCGTCTTGTTGCTGCCCAGGCCGTGAATCAGGATCACCGTCTCGATTCCGTCGCCCGCGGTCAGCGTGGAGATCCGCGCCTTGCCGGCCCGCACCTCGTGAATGCGAAGTAGCGGCGTCCGGCCGTGCGGCCGCTGGAAGAAGCCCTCGAAGGCGACGGCGAGGTCGAGGTTTCCCCTCGCCCAGAGCCGCCGAGAGCGGAAGGCGTCGAGACCGGAAACCTGGCCCTCGCGGAGCCCGAGCCAGGTCGCCGCATCCGTTCCGATGATCGCATCGGGTTCGCGCTCAGGGGAGACGGTGACCGTGCACCGTTCCTCGTCGAGCTCCACAGCCCAGCTCAGGCCGAGGTCGTCGAGCTCGATCCTGTAGCTGGCGTGGAAGCCGGCGTCCGCACCGAGGTAGCGCTCGTGGAGGGAGGCGAAAGCCGCCTCCACCTCATGCAGTCGCTGCCCCTCCGACGAGACCTCAGTCAAGGCACCGTCAGGGTATCGCCCCGAACGGTTGTTCCCGCCACCGCCCACTTACTGGGCCGATTCCCGGCGGAATATGCGCGATTCGGCGCGCCAATAGCATCCGCGGCCTTGAGTCCCATCCGCATCCAGGACACCCTCAGCGGGGAGACGCGCGACCTCCGGCCCGACGACCGAGGCGAGGTCGGGATCTACGCCTGCGGCCCGACCGTCTACGGCCGGATCCACATCGGCAACGCCCGCCCGTACGTGATCTTCACCCTGCTCAAGCGGTTCCTGGAGCACGAGGGCCTGAGGGCGAAGCTGGTCATCAACGTCACCGACATCAACGACAAGATCTACGACGCCGCCAGCGAGGCCGGTGAGCCTTCGGCCGAGTACGCCGCAGAGATGACCGCCGCGTATGTCGCGGACACGGATGCGCTCGGACTCGAGCGTCCCGATGCCGAGCCGCTCGCCTCGGGGACGATCGGGGAGATCGTCTCCCTGATCCGTGCGCTGATCGACTCGGGGCACGCATACCAGGCGAACGGCGACGTCTACTTCCGCGTCCGCAGCTTCGACGACTACGGAAAGCTCTCCAATCGCGATCCAGCCGAGATGGACCAGGGGGAGGAGGCGGGCACGGCCTCCCTCAAGGAGGACCCGCTCGACTTCGCGCTCTGGAAGCGCCACAAGGAGGGAGAGGACACCTCCTGGGACTCGCCCTGGGGCCAGGGCCGGCCCGGCTGGCACATCGAGTGCTCGGCGATGTCGGAGAAGGAGCTCGGGCCCGACTTCACGATCCACGGCGGCGGCATCGACCTCGTGTTCCCCCACCATGAGAACGAGATCGCGCAGACCGAGGCCGCCAGGGGGGTTCCGCTCGCCGAGATCTGGATGCACAACGGGCTGGTGCAGCTCGACGAGGAGAAGATGTCGAAATCCGTGGGCAACATCTTCCAGCTCTCGGATGCCGTCGAGCGCTACGGCGGGCAGACCGTGGTCGCCTACCTGATCTCCGGCCACTACCGCCAGCCGCTCGCCTTCTCGGACGAGCAGCTCCAGGAGGCCGCTGCCCGTGTCGAGCGGATCCGCAACTACTTCCGTGACGCCCCACCCGGGCAGCCGGACGAGTTCCTACGGGAGAAACGCCGGGCCTTCCTCGACGCCCTGGCTGACGACTTCAACACGCCGCAGGCCTTCGCGGTCCTCTTCGAGATCGTCAACGAGGGAAACAAGCGGGAGCTGTCCGGGGCCCGCGAGGTGCTGACCGAGCTCCTGCCGCTGCTGGGGCTCGATTCATTGATCGATGAAGACGAGGCGGCGCCGGCCGAGGCGCTGAACCTGCTCGAGCAGCGGGAGAAGGCCCGCGCGGCGAAGGACTACGGCCGTGCGGACGAGCTCCGCGACGAGCTCGCCGGGATGGGCTGGGAGGTCCGCGACGAGGCGGGGGGCGCCCGGCTGGTCCGCCGCCGCTAGTGGCGCGCGAGCGGATCTATGGCCGCCGCCCGGTTGCCGAGGCGGAGCGAGGCCGGCGCCGCGTCCATCGCGTCTGGCGGGCACCGGACACGTCCCCGGAGGAGCTCGAGCGGCTCTGCGGCTCGCCCGACCATCAGGGGGTGGTGGCGGAGGTGGACCCCTACCCCTACGCCGACCCGGGCGGCCTGCTCGAGAAGGAGGATGCCCTGGTCGTCGTCCTGGATCAGGTCCAGGACCCGCACAATCTCGGCGCCGTTTGCCGGGCGGCCGAGGTGGCCGGCGCGTCGGGGGTTGTGATCCCGGAGCGGCGCGCGGCATCCGTGACCCCAGCGGTGTGCAAGGCCTCGGCCGGGGCAGTCGAGCATCTCCCGGTGGCGAGGGTGCGCAACATCGCCGACTGGCTCGGGGAGGCGAAGCGAGCGGGCGCCTGGGTGTACGGGGCGGCCGCGGAAGCCGAACTTCCGTACACGGACGTCGACTGGTCGGGGCGGGCCGTCCTGGTCCTCGGGTCCGAGGGCTCGGGGCTGCGCCCACGCGTGGCGGACGCGTGCGACAAGCTGATTTCGATCCCGGCGGCCGGCCGGATCGACTCCCTGAACGCGTCGGTGGCGGCCGCCGTGATCATCTTCGAGGCCCGGCGCCAGCGAACGGCGGGGCGCCGGGCCTAGACCGCGAGCTTCTCGGTCTCTTCAGTCTGCTCCGCGAGGGAGATCAGCTCATCGAGGATTTCGAGGTAGCGCTCGCGCAGCTCCACGTCCGCCAGGCGGCCGTCGTCCGTGAACGCTTGGTCGGAGTGACCGACGGGAAGGTCGCTCTCGATCACCCGGGCGCCGCTGGCGCTGAGCGCCTTTCGGACCTCTGCCTGCGACCAGATCGCACCGAACATGCCGGTGCTCGCGCCTACCACGGCCGCCGGCTTGCCCCAGAGGGCGTTCTGGCCGAGAGGTCGCGACATCCAGTCGATGGCGTTCTTGAGCTGGCCGGGAATCGAGGAGTTGTATTCGGGGGTGGCGATCAGAATGGCGTCCGCCGACTCGATCGCCTCACGCAGGCGAGCCGCACCACTGGGGCCGCTGCCCACGTCGTCGTCTTCGTCGTAGGGCTCGACGGCCTTCAGTCCATCGAAGATCTCGAGCTCCGCGGACGGCGGCAGCAACTCCGCCGCCGCCCGCGCGAGCACGGTGTTATGGGAGTCGCGACGCAGGCTTCCTGAAATCGCGAGCACCTTCATGTTCCTTACGCCTCCTGCTTGACGAGCTCGACGTGAACGGTCAGGGTCACGTCGTCGCCCAGGGTCTTGCCTCCACCCGGCAGGTCCATCTGCCAGTCGAGGCCGAATTCATGCCGGTCGACGATGGTCTCGAGATCGATCCCGAGCCTGTCGGCATCGGGGCCCGGCGCCGGGCCGATGACCTCGCCGCGGGCGAGGACCTCCTTGGTGACGCCCTTCACCGTCAGTTCGCCGTCGACGACCACGCGGTCGCCGTCACGCTCGATCCTCTTCGACTCGAAGACGATCTCCGGGTTCTGCTCGGCGTCGAAGAACTCCGGGGAGAGCAGGTGCGCGCGGAGGTTCTGATCCTTCACCTGCACGCTCTCCACCTTCGCGCGGCCGGAGAGCCTCGGCGAACCGTCGGTGTCCGTCAGGGTGGCCGCGAACTCCTCGAAGCTGCCGCGGAAGGTCCCGACGACGTGCTTGACGGCGAAACCGACGGTCGAGTGAATCGGGTCGGATTGCCAGATGCCGGTCGGGATGGTTGACTCTGCTTGTGCTGTGGCCATTTGAATGTCTCCTTCGTGAGGGCTATGCTGTTAGTTGACCTGTCAAACAGTTTAGCAGAGAAACTTGAGCACACAACAGTTGACAACTAAAACACTTCCGTCGACGGACGCGTTTGCGAACCTCGCCGCGGCGTATTCGACCCTTACCCGTGAGCTCAGCGCCTCGCTGGTCGCCCAGCACGGGCTGACGATCAACGACTACGGCTGCCTGCTACTGCTCTCGCGAGTGGGCGAGGAGGGGATGCGACGCATCGACCTCGCGAACGAACTGCGGCTCTCGCCGTCAGGGATCACCCGGCTGCTCGACCGCCTCGAGGATCAGGGCCTGGTCGGGAAGGGCGCCTGTAGGGAGGACGCCCGCGTGAGCTACGCCATCCTTACGGATGACGGGCTGACCAAGCTCAAGAACGCGGCCCCGGGGCACATCGAGGACATCGAGCGCCACCTGGCGGATGTCCTCGACGAGGACGAGATGCGAACGCTCACCGAGCTTCTGGGCCGCATCGGCAGCGCCCAAGGGGAGAACTGCACCCCCAAGGAGTAGCCCCGGACTAGGCGGCCGGTGCCGGCGGCTCGGCCGTCGCGGCGGGAGGTTCGATTGCGGTCGTCGGTGCGCCCACGCCGCCCCCGAGGTCGAAGAACAGGATGCTCGCGACCAGCGCGGCGATCGGCGCCGTGAGGACGTTGGCGATCGTCTGCAGAACCACGCGACCCGCGTCACCGAGGGCCGAGCCGATCAACCCCGCGACGATGGAGACGGCGATCACGATCAGAAAGGCGAGCACGATCGCGCCGAACACGTTCCAGCCGTTTCCGCGGACGAGCTCGCGACTGCGGCCGAACGCCTCGATCACCCCGCGGTCCTCCACGACTATCGAGGGGGCGATCACCGACCAGATGGTGATCAGGATCAGGCCGGGGACGATGATCAGGACGAAGCCGATGGTGATGGCGATTCCGGCGAGCAGGCCGTTCAGGAAGAGCGTCCCGATGTAGGGGGCGGCCGCCGAGAAGAGTTCGCCGACGCTGAAGTCGCGGCGGCCGTCCCGGACGTCCTGGACGAGCTTCACCACATATCCCGCGTAGAGCACGCCCGCGACGATGCTGACCAGGACCCCGACAGCCACCAAGGCGAGGCTGCCCGTCGTGGCGAAGAGGCCGTTGATCACCGCCGCGAGGCCGATCACGATCACGGCGCCGCCGAGCAGCGCTCCGGCGTGGTCGCGGTAGGTCTGGAAGGCCTCGCCGATCACTCGGCCCGGCTCGATCTGGTTTGCGGTGGCTTCCATCGTCGCCCTCTCCTTGATTTGCGTGAAACGAGACCTCCCCGGCTTCGTGGCGGAGGGTGCCGCTCCTGCAATCGGAATTGCATCGGCCACGAACGGTGGTTGACATCCGGGGATCCGGCGTTAGGCTGGCTGCGCCAGACAAGGGTGAACCTCAGGTCGAGCCTGATGGAGACACCCATATAGGGCGCCTCAGGGGAGGAACTGGGCGCCACAGGACACTCGTCAAGGAGGTTGCTGTGGCAGTTCCCACCCCAAGTACCGAAGAGCATGCGGTCGTTCAGGGTCGTGCTGTTCCCGAAGGCGCCCGTCACAACGGTCCCGGCGCCGACGACGAGTTTCTCGTCGCCCTCGCCAAGAACGGCCGGACCGACGCCTACGACCAGCTGGTGCGCCGCTACCGGCGCTTCGTGCGGGTCAAGTCCTCGTCCTACTTCCTGCTCGGTGGCGACGCCGACGATCTGATGCAGGAGGGCATGCTGGGTCTGTTCAAGGCGATTCGCGACTACAGGCCCGAACGCGAGTCCAGCTTCCGAGGCTTCGCCGAGCTCTGCATCACCCGCCAGATCATCACTGCGGTGAAGACGGCGACGCGCAACAAGCACACGCCGCTCAACCAGTACGTCTCGTTCAGCCAGACGCCGGCCGCGGCTGGGCAGGATTCCGAAACGACGCTGGAGGAGGTTCTGCCGGGCCCATCGGTTCGGGACCCGGCCAACCAAGTGATCGCGAGCGAGGAGCTCGAAAGCCTCGTCGCCTGCCTCACCAGCGTGCTGTCAGAGCTCGAGAGCCACGTGCTGGCGCTCTACCTCGACGGTCATTCCTATGAGGTGATCGGCGAGCGGCTCGAGTGTGACACCAAGACGGTCGACAACGCGCTGCAGCGCGTCAAGCGCAAGGTGGGCATCCACCTCGACTCGCGCGCGGTGAAGATCTGAGGGGCTAGGCGCTTCGGCTTCGCCACAAAACGGGTTGCTCCTCGGCTTCGCCTACGGAGCACCCTCGCATCACAGCGGCCGTCCCGAGGGGGCGGCCGTCATGCGAGGGTGCGCCGCAGCGAAGCGAGGCGCAACCCGCTTAATGCCGGTGGCGCCTCATCCGGCCGGCGAAGGGGCTGGTCGCGACCTTCTTCGCCAGGTCGCCGGGCTCGACCTTGCCCAGCAGGGCGCGGAGCTCCTTCCGCTCGCGGTCGGAGAGGTTCGAGGGGCGGCCCTTGGAGGAGCGGACGATCTCGAGCATGCGCTTGCGCTCCTTGGGGGTGAGTCGGTCGCTGACGTGGTTGCGCACAGCGACCACTACCTCGGCCGCGGCCAACAGCCAGGCCCCGCGGGCGAGCCACTTGCCACGCGCCGCAGCCGCGGCGGGATCCTTCAGCGAGTCTCCGAATTTCTCAAGAGGCGGCACGCGGCCAGTCTAGGCGGACCCTGTGGCGGACAGGTGTCCGCATTCGCTTGGGCGAGCGCAAGCACACGATGAGAGACCTGTGCCAGGCGGCACCGCGCGGCGGAGTGCGTCGCCGAGGGCGTCGACGAGATCCTCAACTCCGATGACGACGTCGAAGACGACACGGACGAGGAATAGTCGTTCGCAGCTTCTGGCGTGTTCCCGCCTACTCTTTCCACGGCGCCCGCCTAGCTCAATTGGTGGAGCACTCGATTTGTAATCGAGAGGGTCCCGGTTCGAGTCCGGGGGCGGGCTCTTGCCTCTGAGCGATCTCAAGCCGCCCGCGGTACGGGAGTGGGTGGAGTACTCCGACGACCTGCGCACCGTGCTCCTCTACGGCGGGCCGATCACGGAGCCCGTCGAGGCCCTGGAGCGGCAGGGCTGGGAGGTCTTCGAGCTGATCTCCACGGAGCGCGCGCTGGCCGAAGCCGCCGGACTGCGTGACGCCGCCGGACGGGTCCATCTGGTTCCGGACCTTCCCGTCGACGAAGCCTCGGCGGTCTACGTCGACGAGGTCGGATCCGACCGGCTGATCGCCCTGGGCGGGGGCCGGGTGATCGACTCAGCGAAGGCGGTCGCCTCGGTCACCGGCGCGGAGGTGGCGGCGATCCCCACGACGCTCTCCGGCGCGCCGATCACGGGCTTCCACCGGCTGCCGGTCGGCCGCGAGTCGGAGGTGTCCGGTTTCGTCAGGCCGTCCCTCGTGCTCGCCTATACCGACGCGATGACCAGCGCCCCCGAGCCTCAGCTGCGCGCCACCGCGATGAACGCCCTCGCTCACGGAGCCGATTCGCTGTACACGCCGCTCGCGGACCCGATCTCTCGCGAGACGGCGCTTCGGGGCGCCGAGCTGATCGCCGGCGCGCTCGACCAGCCGGCGGAGGAGCGCGACCGCGCCGCGCTGGCACTCGGTGCCCTGCTCTGTGCGATCGCGGTCGATCGGGCCGGCTTCGCCCTTCATCACGTCCTCGGTCAGACCGCGGTTCGGGTGCTCGGCACCCCGCACGCCGAGACCTACGCCGCGCTGCTGCCCCAGACGATGAAAGCCATGAGGTCCCGTGCGCCTGAGCAGATCGGGGCGCTGGCGGAAGCCCTGGGCACAGGCCCCGACCGGATCGAGGAGCGAATCGATCGGCTCGCCGGCCAGCGCCGGATCGGCGACCTCGGTGCCGATCGCGGCCGGATCGACGAGGTGGTCGATCTGGCGATGCGGCGGCCCGAGCTCTCCCAGATGACACCAGGGGATGTGGAGCGCTCGGACCTGGCAGGGATTCTGGAGGCCGCCTGGTAGCTGTTCGGCAAAGGGCCCCCGCCTGTAACTGGCTCGCCGCGCGGGGTTTCGATCTACTGCCTTCCGGAACCGAGGCGCCAGGCATGGACGAGGAGAGACTTCTCACCTATCACCGCTTCACGCGCGAGCACGGCGTCAACCGTCCGCTCTATTGGCTCGCGAGGCTCCTTCTCGTCCCCTTCTTCCTCCTCTACTTCCGGTTGGTGAGGATCGGACGCGAGCACGGCAGGGTCACCGGGCCGCTGATCGTGGTGGCCAACCACCGCAGCTTCCTCGACCCGTTCGTGATCGGCGCCTCCCTTCCCTGGCGACGCCCGCTCCACTACGTAGCCAAGGTCGAGCTCTTCGAGAAGCGCTGGTCGGGATGGATCCTGAACCGGCTCGGCGCCTACCCGGTGCGCCGCGGCCAGTCCGACGACCAGACCCTGATCACCTCGCGCCAGGTCCTCGAGCGCGGCGGCGCGATCTGCATCTTCCCGGAGGGGACGCGCCACCGAACCGGCTCGCTCGGCCGGCCCAGGCGCGGCTTCGGCCGCCTCGCGCTGGAGACCGGGGCCGCGGTTCTGCCGGTCGCCATTCACGGCACCGAGCAGGTGCGCCGCGGCTGGAGGATCCGCCCGAAGAAGGTCAGGGTTCGGATGGGGCGCGCGCTCACCTTCCCGCGGACCGAGGACCCCTCGCCGGCGCTGGCGAACTCCGTCGGCGCGCGGGTCTGGCCCGTGATCGAGCTGCAGTGGGAGTGGCTCGGCGGACTGCCACCGCTCCGCAAGGCGGCCGTGATCGGCGCCGGCAGCTGGGGAACGGCGGTCGCGGTGCTGCTCGCTCGCGGCGGGCTCGACGTGCAGCTCGGCACCCGGACCGAAGAGCGCGCCGAGGAGATGAACGAGACCCGCACGAACGAGAGCTACCTGCCGGGCATCGAGCTCCCGGAGTCGCTGACGGTCAAGCGAGCCGCCGAGATCGAGCTCGCCGGGATCGATCTGGTCTGCCTGGCGGTCCCCTCGGCCGCCCTTCCGCAGGCAGTCGGCGCGATCGGCGACCGCGTCGGTCAGCGAGCATCGGTTCTGCTGCTCAGCAAGGGGATGGTCGCTCCGATGGCCGCGCTGCCCTCCGAGTACGTCTCGGAGCGCGTCCGCGCTCGGGCCATCGCCTCGCTCGGCGGCCCCGCGCACGCGAAGGAGGCCGTGTCGGGTACCGCGGCCCTCGTGCTCGGCAGCCGCGACCCGGATCTGCGGGACCAGCTCGGGAGCGTCTTCGACGAGGCAGGCCTGGTCTGCGAGCGCTCCGAGGACATGATCGGGGTCGAGGTCGCCGGGGCGGCCAAGAACGCGGCCGCGCTCGCCGGCGCGGCGGCGCAGTCGCAGGGCATGAATGCGGCCGGGATCGCCACCGCCCAGGTGTGGCGGGAGTGCGTCGCCTACGCCCTGGCGCGCGGCGCGCAGCACGAGACCTTCGCCGGCATCGCCGGGGTCGGCGACCTGACCGCCACCATCCTCGCCGAGGGCAGCCGCAACCGGCGCGCCGGTGAGCTGCTCGGGCAGGGCACGCCCGCCGAGCAGATTCCGGGGATCATCGGCCAGGCCTCGGAAGCGCTCGATTCGGTACCGCTGATCGCCGAGGCCGTGCGGAAGTCGGGCATGAGCAGCTCGGCGCTCGACGGCCTCTCGGGGCTGATCGCAGGCGAGCTCTCGCCTGGGGAGTGGATGGCGAGCGTCAGGCAGGCGGAGCGGCTCCGGCGCGAGCCCGCGGCGGGAGGACGGGCCGCATGACCCGGGGTACGCTTGCTCTGTGTCCGACTCGGAGAAGGGCTCGGCTCCGGCCGAGGAGTCGAAGGCGGAGCTCGACCGCGCCTTCGAGAACCTCTATCGCGATCACCTCCGCGACGTCTACTCCTACTCCTACTACCGCGTCGGCAACCACCACGACGCCGAGGACGTCACCGAACAGGCCTTTCTGCAGGCCTACCGCCATTTCGAGCGCGCGCGACGGGAGTCGAACGGCCGGCCGCTGCGACCGTGGCTCATCCGCATCGCACACAACCTCGCCTCCAACTACCACCGCGACCGTGCCCGCCGCCCGCAGCGCGTCCTGGACGAGTCAGAGCCGATCGCCGCGCCGCACGGCACCGAGCGGATCGTCGAGGGGCGGGAGGAGCTGAAGAGCGTCATGGAGCACCTCCAGTACCTGCCCGATGACCGCCGCGATGCACTGATCATGCGCTTCGCGCTCGGGATGGACAACCGCGAGATCGCGCGGGCTCTGGGCCGTTCGGATGGTGCCACCAAGGTGTTGATCCACCGCGCGATCAAGCAGCTCGAGGAGGGGATGAGTGCCGATGGCAGCTGAGCCGAGTCAGGACGTCGAGAGCCTGCTGCGTTCCGCGCTTCGGCCGATCGAGCCTCCCGAGAACCTCGCCGGCCGGGTGGAGGAGACGCTCAGCGCGGTCACCGAGGCAGCCGCCGAGGAGCTCTCCGCGTGGGCGGAGGAGCTCTCCGAATCCGAGCTGCGCTCGCTGCGCGACCCGCGCAACTGGGTTCGGCCCGCGGCCGCGATTGCCGCGGGCGGGATTGCCGCCGGCGGACTGGTACTGGTGGAGCTCAGGCGCCGAGGCAGCAAACAGCCCTCGCGGCTCTCAGGGCTGGCGGATCAGGTCACGGACATCGCCGATCAGGTCCGAGACCAGGTGCGGAACCGCCGCGACTAGTCGCGTCTAGGCCTGGGCGGCCGGCGCCGCGGCCCATCGGGCGGGAGGCGTAGAAGGCGATCACGCCGGTGATCCCGAGGATCAGGTGCAGGACGTTGTCCTCGTTGTTGACGGGCACGAGCTTGAACAGCGCGTCGTTCTCGGCGATGAAGCCGATCCCATTGTCGCTGGTCGCGATGAAGCCCAGCACGCAGAGGACGATGTAGAGGAGTCCCACGAAGAGGGCGGCTCCGCGCGCGGCGGATCCCGCGGCGATCAGCAGCAGGGCCCCGATCGCGATGTGGACAAGGTTGTGCCAGCCGTTCACCGACAGAACCCCGAAGACGTTCTCGCTCCGGATCGAGTCTCCCGTCGCGAAGCTCGCCTCGTAGAAGAATCCGATGATCCCGGCTATCACGAGCACCGCGCCCACCAGCAGGCAGTAGAGCCTTGCTGGGCTTGCTTCCTCCATCGCTACCTCCTTGCGCTGGATGATCCAAATTGACGTGCTGCTCGTAGCCACATGCGTGGGAGGTAGTCAAGTAGATCACTCGCGGTGGTCGCGGTGACCCGGGCGGAGCTCCAGCGCCTCGCCGACGAGGACCTGATGCCCCTGGTCGCGCGTGAGGACCCCCTCGCCTTCGAGGTCTTCTACGACCGCCACGCGGGGGCGGCCTATTCGCTCGCCTACCGGATCGTCGGCAGCCGCACCGCGGCGGAGGACGTCACGCAGGAGGCGCTGCTCTCGATCTGGCGCAGCGGCGCCCGCTACGACCGCGCCCGCGGCAGCGTGCGGGCCTGGACGCTCGGCATCGTTCGCAACCGGGCGATCGACCTGCTGCGCAAGGAGTCCGGCCGCTCCCCGAAGCTCGCCGCAGGCGGCGACGAGATCCTGGAGCGGCATGCGGCGGAGGAGCTCACCGATACGGAGGCCGTGCGCAGGGAGACGGCGGAGGAGGTCCGTGGCGCGATCCAGGAGCTGCCCGAGGATCAGTCCAGGGTGATCGGACTGGCCTATTTCGGCGGCTTCAGCCACTCCGAGATCGCGGAGATGCTCAATGAGCCCCTCGGAACGATCAAGGGGCGGATGCGACTCGGCATGGACAAGATCAGAGCGACCCTGGCGGAGGGCTGGTGAACGGCGAGCATCCCGATCGGGACGATCTCGTCGCCTTCGCGCTCGACGCTCTCGAGCCCGGCGAGCAGCGCGAGATCGAGGCCCACACGCCGAGCTGCGCCCGCTGCACGCGGGAGCTCGAGGCCCTGGTGCCGGCGGTGGCTCTCCTCGGCGAATCCGTCGAGCAGCTCGAGCCGCCGCCCGAGCTGCGCGAGCGGGTGCTCGCCGAGGTGCGCGCGGACGTGGCCCGCTCAGGCGCCGAGCGTGAGACGACGGCGCGGCGCCCCCGTCGCCGTGGCTGGCGCGGCCTGTTCGCGCGGCCCGCCATTGCGGTCGGGCTGGCCATCGTGATCGCCGCGATCGGCGGGTATGAGATCGCCGGCAACGATGGATCAGGTGGCCCGGAGGGGAGCACCGTGCCGGTCGTGGCCCAGCAGGGAATCGGCGGGACCCTCGCGGTCGGCGAACAGTCTTCGATGCTCGACCTGCATGGCCTGGGACCGCTGAAGGGGCGGCAGGTCTACCAGGTCTGGGTCGCCAAGGGCCAGAGCCTGCGGCCCTCCTCCAACTTCATTCCCGACCCGAGCGGCAGGGCGATGACCGCCGTCGACGGTCACCTGACCGCAGGGACGAAGGTGATGGTCACCCGCGAGCCGCACCCTGGCGAGACCGCTCCGACAACCCCGGTGCTGCTCAGCGCGACTGTTCAGTAGGCGAGGAGGGCCCGTGGGGCCGCTCGTCTAAATTGGCGCTGCGACTTATGGAGGCCAGCACCGAGCAGCGGCAGACCTGTTACCGGCACCCGAACCGGGAGACCGGCGTCTCGTGCTCGAATTGCGGTCGGCCGATCTGTCCTGACTGCATGACGTCGACCTCCGTCGGGATGCGCTGCCCCGAGTGCGCCGCGCAGACGACGAAGGTGAGGGCCGGCGCCGGCGCCTTCAGCCCCACCGCGGGAAGGATGCCCGCCACGATCGCGCTGATCGCGATCAACGTGATCGTCTTCATCATCGAGCTCGCGGGCGGGGGGTCCGGTTCGCTCAGTGGCGGTGGCACCGTGATCCACGACGCGGGGCTGCGCGGACCCGACGTCGCCAACGGCGACTGGTGGCGGGTGATCACCGGCGGGTTCCTGCACGCCGGGTTCCTTCACCTGCTCCTCAACATGTACGTCCTCTACGTGGCGGGCAGCATCCTCGAGCCGGGAATCGGCACCCCGCGCTTCCTGGGCATCTACTTCGTCTCGCTGATCGCGGGCTCGCTCGGGGCCCTGCTCGTCGATCCCAATTCGCTCACCGTCGGCGCCTCCGGAGCGATCTTCGGGCTGATGGCCGCGGTCGTGGTGATCGCGCGGGGCCGCGGCATGGAGCAGATCGCCTCCCAGTTCGGCCTCTTCATCGTGCTCAACCTGGTGCTCACCTTCTCGATTTCCGGAATCTCGGTGGGCGGCCACATCGGCGGCCTGATCGGCGGGGCCGTGGCCGCCGGCCTGGTCCTGCTCGTCGAGCGTCGGATGAGCGGCCGCGGGGGCTTCGGCCTCGAGCTCGTCGGCATCATCGTGATGATTGCCGCGACCTTCGCCGGTGCCTTAGCCGTAGCCGGCTAGTCGTCGATCGCCATCAGCGCCTGCTCATACTGGGCGCGGTCGAACGTGAACGGGCCGAAGCCCTCGTAGTCCCAGTCGGGCCTGGTGGGCTGCTCGAACTCCTCCCAGATGACGGTCTCGTCGGTGACCGTGACCCGGGCCATCAGCGGTGAGCAGCCGACCTCGCCGCATCCACAGCCGAGCAGTTGCGTCTTCTCTTGAGAGCCGTCGAACATGGGCGTCCCCTGTCCGCCGAGGAATTGGCCGGCGAGATCGATCCGCATGTAGCCGGCGACCAGCCCGATGTAGTTCCCGGCCATGTCCTCCTCGTCGTTCGATCGGGCGGAGGGCAGCTCGGCCTCTCGGACAAGGTCCGGCAGCTCGACGCCGTTCACCTCGATCTTGATCTGCCTCAGATCGTCGGGGAAGTCGCCGCCGGCGGCCGCGAGCTCGAAGCGGACCTCGTCCACGCCGTGATGATTGCGGATCGGGCGGGGCGGCTCAGCGCGGGTAGTTGTCGGTCCGCCCGCGCCCCAGCAGGCGGCCGGCGCGACTCCGGACGGCGCCGGCTGCATCAAGCCCCACACCGACGGCGCGGCGCGCCGCACCCACGCCCCCGCCTGCCACGCGGCGGCCCATCGAAGCGGCCTCGCCGACCAGCAGGCCCGGCAGCTCGGCGACGGAGTGTGATCCGTCCGAGCCCCAGTCGTCCGACTGTTCGGGTGCCGGGCGGAGCAGCCGAGCGACGCTCGGGCCCCTTGATCCCGACCTGCTCGGCGAACTGCCTCTCGCGCTGGCTCGATGGATCGTCCTGGTGCGCCTGGGTGGCCGACGCCGCCCGGCGCTCCGCCTCGCGCTTCAGGTCCTCGACCGACGCCTTCAGGGTCGAGCGGTGTGCGCGCCGCGCGACCGGCCCGGGAAGCGGGATGCCGACCTCGAGACCCAAGTTGTAGGTCGCCCGCGTCCGGCCGTCGCCGAGGTCCTCCAAGAGGTAGTGGCCGTCCGCATCATTGATGCCGTTGCCCTCCACGAAGTCCCACTCGATCCGGCCCGGCTCGTCATAGCGGTAGTCGAGGGTGTAATCGACCTTGCGGACCTTGGCGTCAATGAAGAGGCGGACCCGCTTTCCGCGCCCCTGCTCATCCCAGTCGAGCACCTCGGTGTCGACCACCGCACTCTGCCACTTCGGGAAAGTCTCGTAGTCGGTGATCGCGTCGAAGCAGGTCTGGATCGGCGCTTCGATCTCGACCGTGTGCTCGGCCCAGTTGAGGCCCATCTCTCTCCTCCTAGGAACGCCCTGCGGGAGCCGTCAGGCCGACTGGCTGGAAGGCCACCCCTGCGGGGGCCTCAACCCTATCTGGGTGGAGGAGGTGGGCGAGAAGCTCCGTTCCCTCGACCAGGCGCGGCCCGGGGCGGGAGAACGAGGCCGCAGCATCGACCGCCCAGATCCGCTCCGCGCCGACCGACCCAACCTCCGCCGCGCGGCCCTCGATCTCGGCACGCGCCCTTTTTGCGTCCCAGCCGCAGGGCATCCCGACGATCACGTCGGGAGCAGAGGCGGCCAGCTCATCCCACTCCGCGGTGCGGGATTTGGCTCCGGCGACGCCGAGCACGTCTTGGCCGCCCGCGATCTCGATCATCTCGGGCACCCAGTGGCCTCCGATGAATGGCGGATCGAGCCATTCCAGGGCGAGCACCCTGGGGCGGGACGCGCCTTCGACGGCGGCACGGACATCCTCGAGCCGCCGCTCGAGATCGTTACGCAGGGCGATGGCCCGGCCGGCGACCCCGGCCGCCTCGCCCAGCCGCGGGACGTCGGCGAGCACGTCGGCGAGGTTCGAGGGGTCGAGCGAGATCACCTGCGGGAGCGACGGGAGGCGGGCGGCCACGGCCACGACGTCGTCGTAGGAGACCGCGCAGACCTCGCAGACCGCCTGGGTGACGATCAGGTCGACGTCGAGCTCGCCCAGCGCGGGCTCGTCGAGCTCGTACAGGTGGCGCCCTTCGCCGGTCAGGCGTCGCACCTCGGCATCGATCTCGCCAGCTGTAGGTCCGGCGGCGGTTTTTGTTGCCGCCGAATCTGCCAGCACCAGACTCCGGGTCAGATGCTGCTTGCGGGTTGCCTCCGGCGGGTAGTCGCACTCGTGGGTTACGGCGACCACTTGATTGCCCAGACCGAGGGCGAATAGCATCTCGGTCGCCGACGGAACCAGACTGGCGATTCGCACCCGACGAATATGGCACTTCTGAGCGACGAGGAGATCAAGGAGCGGCTCAAGGGGCTCGATGGCTGGCGCCAGCGGGGCGAGTACATCGTCAAGAGCTTCGACCGCGGAGACTTCGTGGGCTCGGTCAAGTTCGTCGATTCGCTGGTGGCACCCGCCGAGGAGATGAACCACCACCCTGACATCGCGATCTCCTGGAGCCAGGTCGAGGTCGCGATCTCGACGCACGCCCAGGGTGGCCTCACCGAGAACGACTTCGAGCTGGCGAAGAAGGTCGAGGACCTCGCCTGATCAACTGCGGAGCTTCGCGGCGACGAAAGCGGCGACGGAAGCGGCGGCACCTATACCGTCAGGTCGTTCGGTAGCCTTGGCTCGTCGCCTGTGACCGACGACGACCTCCCTCGAAGTACATGCGCCCGATGGGGCGTGCACGATCCGGCCGACGACCCGCTGCCTGACGGGAGGACGAGATGAGCGCCGTCCTTCTCGTCCTGCTGTTCGTCCTGATCGCGATCAACGGTGTCTTCGTCGCGGCCGAGTTCGCGCTCGTCCGCTCCCGCCGGTCCAAGCTCGAGCAGCTCGCCTCGGAAGGTTCCGGAGGTTCCGCGGTGGTCCTCCGTCAGCTCGACGACATCGACGAGTACCTGTCCGCCTGCCAGCTCGGAATCACGATGGCCTCCATCGGGATCGGCTTCCTCGGGGAACCCGCCGTCGCCAAGCTGATCGAGCCGATCTTCGGCGGGCTCTCCCATGGGGTCGCCGTCGCGATCTCGGTCGCGATCGCCTACACCCTGGTCACCGCATTGCACGTGGTGGTCGGCGAGCAGGCGCCAAAGCTGTTCGCAATCGCGCGGCCCGAGGACAGTGCCCGTCGTCTCGCAGCTCCCTTGAACTGGTTCCGACGGCTCACGGCTCCGTTGACCGTCGCACTGACCTGGATGGCAAACGGCATTGTCCGCCTCTTCGGCATCCGGCCGGAAGAGCTTGACGAGGAGCAGCCGACCCCCGAGGACCTCCAACTGCTGATCGCCCAGTCGGCGGTGCGGGGCAAACTCGATCCGGGCGAGGCTGGGATGCTGGGCGGCGTTTTCCACCTGCACGAGCAGGAGGCGCGTGAGGTGATGACGCCGATTCCGGCGGTGGTCACGGTCGATGCGTCGGCGACCGTCTCTGACGCGCTCAACCTCTGCATCTCGTCGGGGCACAACCGGCTGGTCGTCGTGGAGGACGGCAACGCGGACCGCGTTCGGGGCATCGTCCACGCTCTCAGGCTGGTGCGGCTGATGTTGGCCGAGGGTCCCGAGGCGGGGATCGAACCGACGATCCGGGACGCCCTGATCGTCCCCGAGACCAAGCCGCTCGACGACCTTCTCACCGAGCTCCAGCGCCAGCGCTCATCGATGGGCGTCGTCGTCGACGAGTACGGGCGGACGGTGGGGATCGTCACCGTCGAGGACATCCTCGAGGAGGTGGTGGGGGAGATCGAGGATGAGACCGACCCCTTGGCCGGCTCGCTGAGGCAGCTGGCGAACGGCGACTGGTATGTCAGGGGACACGTCTCGCTCGGCGATCTCGCCGACCGCGGCATCGAGCTGCCCGTGGACACCGATGCGTACAACTCCGTCGGCGGCTACGTCTTCGGGGAGCTCGGCCGGCTGCCGAAGCGGGGCGATCTGATCACGGCCGACGGCTACGAGATCCGGGTCGAGTCAGTTCGCGAGAACCGGATCGAGGCGGTTCGGATCCACCCCCAGAGCGCCTAGGTCCTTGGTTGCAGGGACTTTCCCTTCCGTCCGTTTAGGGCTCTACGTTGCCCGCAATCCAGTGGGTCTTGAGGAGGCCACATGTGGGTCGTCCGGTTCAGCGATAAGCAGCTTGAGGTAGTCAGGGCGGTGCTCCGCTCGGAGGAGCACCGAGGGCCTGCTCTGGAGGGCGCGCTGGAGGCACTCGACCTCGCGCGGTGGGATGACCTCCCCGAAGCGCAGCTCCCCTGGTCCGAGGTCGAGGCCGAGGCCACCAAGCAGGGCGTCTCCGAGGCGGATGTGATCTGGGATCGTTCCGGTCGCCATGACGAGCCGGCGGTGCCGCGGATCGCAGCGAAGTCACGAGTCAAGCGCAAGGGCAAGCAGGCGGCCTAGGGCCGGACCGCTTCTCCGCGCGGGACTCGTCGCGCTGGCAATTCTGGCTGTCGCCGGATGCGGCGGCAGCGATTCCTCCTCGTCGGCGAACCGCTTCGACGGCGCTGCGGCGTGGTCCCTCCTCCAGCGCCAGGTCGCGGTCGGGCAGCGACCCGCGGGTTCGGCGCAGCTTCGTCAGCTCGCTACGGAGCTTCGGCCGATGCTGCCCGGCGGTCGGTTCGAGCCGTTCCCCAGCAGCGGGCCGCAGCAGGGCCTTCGGAATATCGTCGGTGTGCTGCCCGGGCGGGGCCCGGCGATCCTGATCGGCGCCCACTACGACACCGAGTGGCACCCGAACGGGTTCGTCGGCGCCAACGACAGCGCCGCCGGCACCGCCGCGGTGATTGGGCTCGCCCGTTCGCTCGGCGCCGAGCTGCCCAAGGACCACCGCGAGATCCGGTTCGTGCTCTTCGACGGCGAAGAGGATCCGCCGGGGTGCACCGACCGCGACTTCCAGTTCTGTGCCCTGCGCGGATCGAGGGCCTACGCGGTCGCTCACCCGGGCCAGATCGGGGACATGATCCTGCTCGACTACATCGCCAACCGGGGCGCCCGGATCGCTCGCGAGGCGAACTCGAACCAGGCTCTCTGGGAGCAGCTGCGCCACGCGGCGGACCAGGTCGGAGCGGCCGACATCTTCCCGGCCGGCGCGCAGGGCGGCGTCATCGACGATCACATCCCGTTCCTCGAGCAGGGGATTCCGTCGATCGACCTGATCGACTTCAACTATCCCTACGCCGACACGGTCGAGGACACCCCCGACAAGCTGGATCCCGCGGTGCTGGACGAGGTGGGCGAGACCGTCGCCCAGCTGGTCATCGACCTGAACGGCGGAAGCTAGTCGTACTCGTAGAAGCCGGCGCCCGACTTACGCCCGAGCTTGCCCTGGTCCACCAGGGCGATCAGCCGGCCCGGCGGGCGGTGATGCTCCTCGCCGCTGTCGGCGTACAGCGCCTCGCCGATCGCCACCGCCACGTCCACACCGATCAGATCGACCAGAGCCAGCGGCCCCATCGGGTAGTTGGCGCCGAGCGTCATGCAGCGGTCGACGTCCTCTGCCTCCATGCCGGTCTGCTCCATCACGCGGACGGCGTCGAAGAGGTAGGGGAAGAGGAGCCGGTTGACGACGAAGCCCGGCTCGTCCGGCACCTCGACCACCGTCTTGCCGATCGCCTCGCACCAGGCGCGCGCCCGCGGGCGGATCTGCTCGCCGGCCGCGTCGGGCAGGCAGAGCTCGATCAGCTGCATCTTCGCCACTGGGTTGAAGGGGTGCAGTCCGAAGACGCGCCCGGCGTGGCCACTCTGCGACCCGAGCTCGTCGAGCGATAGGGAGGAGGTGGTGGTCGCGAGGTCGGCGTCCGCCGCGGCGTCGCCGACCGCGCTGAGCACGTCGGCCTTCGGCCCGAGCTCCTCGACCACCGCCTCGACCACCAGGTCGCAGTCGGCCAGGTCGCCGGCCACGGTGGTCACCTTGATCCGCTTGGCGTCCCCGCCGTCGACCTTCGCCGACAGAGCGTGGGCCTGTTCCTCCGCCTTCCAGGCCGAAGCGTCGGAGCGGGCCAGAACGACGACCTTGGAGGCCACGCTCGCGCAGGCCGCGAGACCGGTGGCGATCGTCCCGCTGCCCGCGACCGCGGGTCGCTCGTATGTCCGGCTGCCCGCCACGCGGGTCTGTCTATCACGCCCGTGATCCGCGTAGAGTCGAGCCGTGGCGAGCGACCGGATCGAATGGGCTGAGCAGCTAGTGGAGCTCTGGAACGCAGGCGAGTACGAGAAGTGGCTCGATGAGGCGGGAACGGACTTCGAGTTCACCCCCGATCCCAGCTTCCCCGACGCCGACACCTACCGGGGAGAGGACTTCAGGCGGTGGATGCGCGACTGGGTCGCAACCTGGCAGGAGAACCGATTCGAGTTACTCGGCGTCGAGCAGGTCGCCGATGCTCTCCTGATGAGGGGTCGCTGGCACCTGGCGACCCGCCAGAGCGTGGGCGAGGTGCCGCTCCAGGACTTCACCTTGGTGCTCTTCTATGACGATGAGCAGGCTGAGCGGCCGCAGCGGATGGCTGCCTTCTTCGACCCCGAGCAGGCTCGAGATGCGGCCCGGGGTACTGGCTGACTCGCCAGTCAATGGGTGTATGCTCAGGTCTACGAGACTTGGTTGCTTGAAGAAACCGACTGAGGAGGCAAGAGGTGGCTGAGAACGGAAAGTTCGGTGGACGCGAGGTCGTGATCGTGGAGGCCGCCCGGCTTCCGGTTGGGCGCGGGCACGAGGAGAAGGGCTATTACAAGGACGCCCACGCCTCGAATCTGCTGGCCAAGACCTATGACGCCGTGATCGAGCGGGCCGGCATCGACTCCTCCGAGGTCGAGGATGTCGTCGCCGGCTGCGTGCAGCAGTTCGGCGAACAGGGCATCAACATCGCCCGCAACGCCTGGCTCGAGGCCGGCCTGCCCATCGAGACCCCGGCCACGACCGTCGACCGGCAGTGCGGCTCGGCACAGCAGGCCGTCAACTTTGCAGCCGCGCTGGTCGCCTCCGGCGTCCACGACGTCGCCATCGGCGGCGGCGTGGAGCACATGGGCCACATCTCCTTCGCGGACTCCGCCGAGGTGATGAAGGAGCACGGCTTCGCCTTCTCTCCTCAGCTGCTCGAGCGCTACAACCTCGTGCCGCAGGGAATCTCCGCCGAGATGATCGCCGACAAGTGGGAGATCCCCCGCTCTGAGCTCGACGAGATCGGCCTCCGCTCCCACCAGCTCGCCCACCAGGCGACCGAGGAGGGCCGCTTCGAGCGCGAGATGATCCCCTGGCAGAACAACGGCGACACCTACGTCACCGACCAGGGCATCCGCCCCCCGACCGAGGACAGCGCCGAAAAGCTGGCTTCCCTGAAGCCGGCCTTCAAGGAGGACGGCAAGATCACCGCCGGCAACTCCTCGCAGGTCTCCGACGGCGCGGCAGCGGTGCTGCTGATGACCGCCGAGAAGGCCAACGAGCTCGGCGTTACACCGCGCGCGAAGGTCGTCGACCAGACGACCGTCGGCGTCGACCCGGTGATGATGCTGACCGGGCCCATCCCCGCCACGCAGCTGATCCTGAAGCGCAACGGGATGAAGATGGACGACATCGACCTGGTCGAGATCAACGAGGCCTTCGCCTCCGTGGTCGCAGCCTGGCGCCGGGAGTTGGAGCCCGACATGGATCGAGTCAACGTCAACGGTGGCGCGATCGCCATCGGCCATCCGCTCGGTTCCACCGGCGCGCGTCTGATCACCACGCTGCTCCACGAGCTGGAGCGCTCCGACAAGGAGACCGGCCTGGTGACCATGTGCTGTGGCGGCGGGCTCGGCACAGGCACGCTGATCCAGCGCGTCTAAGGGCGCTCGACAATGGCTGTGCCGCCAGGTGGGTCCTTGCAGGTAGAGCGCCCGCCCGGCGGGCGAAGCCGTCTCACGTACGGCGGTCGGGGATCGTTGAGGTAGCAATGCCTTCCAGGCCCGGAGGGGCGCATGCCGCGAAATGGACCGCGGACGACCGCAAGCTGATGCGAGCGGACAAGGTCCTGCGCCGCGTGATGGAGGAGCAGGGTCCGATCCATCCTGAGATCGACCGGCGCGGCAGCCGGTCCGATCCCTTTGAGGCCCTGGCGCGCGCGATCGTCGGCCAGCAGCTCTCGACCCGTGCCGCCGACTCGATCTGGAACAAGCTGCTCGCCATCTTCGGCGGCAGCATGCCCACCCCGGAGGAGCTCCTACGACGGAGACGCACGACGCTGCTCAAGGCCGGGCTCTCCAATGCAAAGGTCGAGTACCTGCGCGACCTCGCCACTCGCATCAAGGAGGGCCGGCTGGAACTGGGTCGTCTCCAGGACCTCTCCGACGAGGACGTCTGCGCCGAGCTTGTCGAGGTCAAGGGGATCGGTCGGTGGAGCGCCGAGATGTTCCTGATCTTTCATCTCGGCCGTCATGACGTGATCTCGGCTGGTGACCTCGGTATCAGGCGGGCGATCCAGGTCGCGTATGGAATGGACGACCTGCCCGGACCGGAGGACATCGACCGGATCGCAGAGCTCTGGCGACCCCATCGCACGCTCGCCGGTCTCTATCTATGGCGCTCTCTCGCCAACACGCCCGTGCAGGACCCGCCCAAGTAGGGTCCGTCGCCGTGGCAGCCCTCGACCGCATCTCGATCGCCGCGATCGGGGACACAGCCGGGGACCTCGCCGAGCAGGCGAGCGTCGCCGAGGCCGCTGGGATCGACTGCATCTGGACGCCGGAGCTATTTCGCAGCTCGGTGACGCAGGCGACCTGGCTGGCGGCGAAGACCGAGAGGATCGGCCTGGGGACCGGAATCGCCTGGGCATTCACCCGCAGCGCCTTCATCCTCGCCGTCACCGCCCTCGACATCGACGAGATGTCCGGCGGGCGCTTCCGGCTCGGCCTCGGCGCCGGAGTGCGCCGGCTGAACGAGACCTGGCACTCGGTCGACTACGGCAAGCCGGCTCCGCATCTGCGGGAGACGATCGAGGCGACCCGGCTGATCATGGAGAAGGCCCCGACCGGCGAGCCGATCCGCTTCGAGGGCGAATACCAGGACATCGACATCAAGGGCTGGATCAGGCCGCACAAGCCGGTCCGCGATCGGGTCCCGATCTACACGGCCGCGATGCAGGAGGGGATGTGCCGGATGGCGGGCGACGTAGCGGACGGCCTGATCGGCCACCCGATGTGCCCGCCGCGGTGGCTCGACGAGGTGATGCTCCCCAGATATGGAGAAGGGCCTGACGCGCTCCGGCCGAGCAGCGCTCGCAGATCGACTTCATCCCCACCGTCTGCTGCGCGATAGACGACGATGAGTCCCGCGCGCTCGAAGCGGCCCGTCGGACGATCGCCTTCTACTCGACCGTCCGCACCTACAAGCCGCTCTGGGAGATGCACGGCTTCGCGGATGCCGCGGCCGCGGCTGGGGACGCGTTCCGCAAGGGCGACCTCGCCGCCGTACCGGAGGCGATCCCCGACGAAATGGTGGACGCGTACACCGCCGCCGGGCCGCTGGACAAGGTGCGGGCGCGCGTCGAGGAGGCGGCCCAGCGCGGCGACGGCGTCTGGCTGACGCCCCCGACCTATTTCATTCCGCCGGAGCAGATCGGCGAGTACCAGACGAAGATCGATCGAGGCGTTCGGACCGGCCTGAATCGGGTCGCGCTGGCGCGCGCCCTCGCCTCAGAGCCCGTCGCACGAACTCCTGATCGAGACTTGCGCGGTGTCGCGGAGCGGGGCGCCGTGGCCGAAGCAGACGAGCTCGGGCTCGAGCGCCGCGAGCTTCCTCGCCGACTCCCGGTTTCGCGCCGGGTCCGGCGTCAGGTCGGGCTTGGGCTCGTGGAGCCCGGGGATGCCCGTGTACTGGTCCATGTTGGCCAGGACGTCGCCGAGGATCAGGACCCGGTCGGACTCCCGCCAGAAGGCGACATGTCCGGCGGAGTGGCCCGGCGCGTCGATCACCTGGAAGCCGGCCGACCTCGTCGCCCTCCTTCAGACGCCCGATCGACCTTGTGTCCCGGGCCGTGGAAGATCCGCCAGAAGAACAGGGCCATGAACATGTCCGGGCTGGCGCTCGTCGAATCAGCTCGGGGTCCTCGGCCGCCGGGACGTCAGCCTCGGGACACCAGAACGGGATGCCGAGCGTCTCGCAGACGTCGTGGCTCGCGCCCTGGTGGTCGGGATGGGCGTGGGTGAGGGCGTGCGCCTTGACCTCGTGCCCCTCGAGCTGGCGGATGATCCTGCCCGTCGATTGGCGGCATCCCGCGTCGATCAGGACGTCGCCCGCCAGGTAGGCGTTGACCGCCCAGGGCAGCCCCGGAAGGCACTTGAGGTGCCAGACGCCGTCGGCGAGCTCCTTCATCGGCGCGACGCTATCCGATCCACGCTCCGGGATTCAGTGCTCGGCGCCGGTGCCGCCGCGCGGGTCGCCGCTGTGCTGGGCGAGCTCCTCGAGCCGGGCGATCTGGCGCTCGCCCTCGCGCCTGGCCGGATCGTCCTCCGGGCAGCCCCTCGATCAGGCGCTCGATCCGATTGCGGATCTGGAGGGCGAAATGGGGGGTGGAGGGGCCGGCGAGGGCGCGGATGTCCTCGACGGTGACCGGCCGTCCCGGCTGCGAGCCGGTCGGGGCGCTCGGCCTCGCTCATGGCTGCGCCCTTCTTCGTGCCCGCGGCGGGCTCGTCCTCGGGCTCGTCGGCGGCGCGCCCCGGGCTCGTCGTCGGCGGGTCGGCGAGCCGGCGCGCCGGCGCCCGCCGATCGGCGCCAGCTCGGCGAGCTCGTCGATCTCCGCCTGCACGCGCGCCCCGATCGCGGAGGCGTCGCCGATCAGCCAGACGTGGTTGTACACGGCGCGGGTTGGGTCGTCCTCGTAGCCGGGCTTGATGTCGAGCAGGAAGCTTCTCAGCTCGGCGGGCAGAGCGTCCGCGCGTGTCGGTGATCAGGAGCGGGCCCCACTTGCCGCTCGCCGAGAGCGTCGCCGCGGCGGCGGCGTCGAGCGGCCGCGAGGTGTTGGCGAGCACCAGCCCGTGCCCGGGGTCGTTGATGTTCCAGCCGAAGGAGGAGTCCGTGTAGCGGGCGAAGGCGATCGCGTTGGCGACCGGGTCCTCCGCGCCGACCCGCTGGACGCCGGGCGAGACCCGCTCCGATCTCGCGCAGCGCCTCCTCGGAGATCACCGACTCCGGGCCGAGGACGTAGACGGGGACGCCGCGGTGGCGCCGAGCGCGTCGAGGGTCGCCTCGGGCACCTCGTCGCGCGCCGCTGAACAGGACCGGGTCGCCGGAGCGCGCCGCCCAGGCCGCGGCGGGCATCGCGTAGGCGGGCTTGTCCGAGCTGGCGATGACGATGTGCTCGGGCTCGCCTTCGATCAGGCGCTGCGCGCAGCTGGTCGATCGAGTTGGCGATCTCCGCCGGGGAGGACCCCTCGCAGCTCCTCCGACCTGGAGCTCCGAGGGAGCGCTGGCGCCGCCGACCAGATAGACGGCGACGTCGCCGGTGCCGGCCGCCGCCGCGTGGGTTGAGCTGGGCGAGGGCCTGTGCGGTCGGCATCGGGGACGCCGCCGCGATCGCCGATCAGCAGCGGGGCCCGCAGCGGCGGCCCGGCCAGCACCGCGGCGGCGATCCCGGCCTGCCAGTCGCCGTCGGCGACCAGGACCGCGGCCTCGATCGGCTTGGCGCCGGGGGCGGGGGATGGGTGGCGAGCGCGGTGGCGGCGGCATCGGCGGTCGCGTCGGGGCCGCCGACCCGGGTGGTGTTGCGGGTCGCGACCAGGGGGAAGCCCAGGGTCCCGACCGGCGCCTCCTGGGGATCGTCGGACGCGACCGCGACGGTGACCACCCGGGTCTCGGCCTCGGTCTCGCCGTCGCCGCCGAGACGGGTCGACGACGATCAGCGCCACGACGACGATCGCCACGAGCAGCGCCAGCCCCGCCGGCGATCAGCCCCCGCGGCTCGAGCCTGGCGAGCAGGTCGACGCGGAGCCAGTCGAGCCCTCGCTTGATCGGAGCGCGCAGGCGCACAGCCGCAACGCTATCCGTCGCGCACGAACTCGGCTGACGTGACGCAGGTCACATCGGTTCGTCGAACCAGACGGGTTCGGTAAACTGGCTGACTGACCAGTCAATCGGTCGACTCGCACGAAAGGAGGCCACGAGATGGACTTCGCGCTGAACGAGGAGCAGAGGGAGTTCAAGGACTACTGTCCGCAGGTTCGCCCGCGAGGTGATCCGCCCGGCGGCGCCGCAAGCACGACGCGGAGGAGAGCAGTCCATGGGAGGTGATCAAGGAGGCGCGCAGGTGGGGCCTCCAGGGGCTCGAGCACATCCAGCGGATGGGCGCCGACCCCGACGGCCAGTTCGGCGTGATCTCCGCCGAGGAGCTCCACTGGGGCTGCGCCGGGATCGCGCTCGCGATCTCAGGGCTCTGGCCTCGCCGCCGCGGGGCTCGCCGCGTCGGGCACGCCCGAGCAGATCGCCGAGTGGGTGCCGCAGTGCTTCGGCACCGACGACGAGATCAAGCTCGGCGCCTACGCGGTCACCGAGCCGCAGGCCGGCTCCGACGTGAAGAGCCTGCGCACCACCGCCAAGCTCGACGGTGACGAGTGGGTGCTGAACGGGACCAAGGTCTTCATCACCAACGGCGGGATCGCGGACGTCCACGTGGTCGTCGCCACGGTCGACCCCGAGCTCGGCCACCGCGGGCAGGCCTCGTTCGTGGTCGGTCCCGAGACGCCCGGTCTGCGCCAGGGCAAGAAGGAGTCGAAGATCGGCATCCGGGCCTCGCACACGGCCGAGGTGATCCTCGAGGACTGCCGCATCCCCGTCGAGAACCTGCTCGGCGGGATGGACAAGCTGAACCGAAGCTCGAGCGCGCGCGCTCGGGCCAGAAGGGGGGCTCGTCGAACGCGCTCGCGACCTTCGAGATGACCAGACCGATCGTGGGCGCCTCCGCTATCGGCATCGCCCAGGCCGCCTACGAGTGGACGCTGGAGTACCTCGGCTGACAAGACGGTCGACGGCGGGAAGCCCGCGCTGGAGGAGCAGCGGATCCAGCAGGTGCTCGCCGACGTCGCGACCGAGATCGACGCGTCCAGGCTGCTCGTCCAGCGAGCGGCCTGGATGGGCCGCAACGGCATCCCGATGACCGGCGGCCAGGGGTCGATGTCGAAGCTCAAGGCGGGCGACGTGACGATGTGGGCGACCACGACCCTGATCGACCTCGTCGGGCCGTACGCCCAGAGCACCGACTGCCCGCTGGAGAAGTGGTTCCGCGACGCGAAGATCTACCAGCTGTTCGAGGGCACGGCCCAGGTGCAGCGACTGGTGATCTCCCGGATGCAGGCGCGCGACTATCAGGAGCGCTTCGCGGAGGCCGCTGAGATCGCCAAGCAGGCGATGAACGGCTCCGCCTCCACCGGCTCAGGCGACGGCGCGAAGCGGGAAGCCACCGCGGCCGCCTAGACCTCTCGCTGCAACCGCCGTTTCAGTTCACCCCTGATCAGGCGTTCAACCTGTGACGCGGAGATGACTCGATCGAAGCTCTTGATACTGGCGCTCTTCGGCGCGTTGCTCGCCTCTGCCTGCGCGTTGGCGGTGGGCAGCGCGATGGGCAAGAGCCTCGAGGAGAGGCTCGGCGCCACCCAGGACAAGCTCTCGCACGTGAAGGCGCACGCCGGCGTGCTGACGACCAGGATCAGCCATGAGTCGGCCCAGCTCGACCAGCTGACCGCGGAGGTCGCTGACCTCAGGAACAAGGAGGCCACGGTGGCCGCCGAACTCGCGCAGAAGCAGGCCGAGCTCGAGCAGGCGCAGGCCCGGCTCGATCATCTGAAGAAGCGACTCGGCGAGGCGGTCCAGGTCCTCGAGCAGCGGCTGGTGGCGATCTACGAGTCAAACGAGCCGGACCTGATCACCGTCCTGCTTCAGTCCCACGGCTTCGACGATCTGCTCGCCCGCACCCAGTACGTGCGCGCGCTGCAGGATCAGGACAACGACATCGTCGCCAGGGTGCGCGGGCTCCGCAACGCGATGGAGGTCACCGTCAACACCGTTCGCACGGCTCGCGACCAGATCGCGGCGCACAAGCAGGAGCTCGAGGCCACCAGGCTCAGGCTGCGCCAGCGGACAGAGGAGCTCGCCACGGCTAGGCGCCAGCAGCACGCGACGCTGATGCAGGTCCGGAAGCAGCAGGACCACCTCGAGGGCGATGTCTCGGATATCTCCGAGAAGATCGCCGAGCAGCTCGCCCAGCAGGCCGGCGCGCTCCCGGCCGGGCCGATCAGGCCCGGCGCCCACGGGCTGATCTGGCCGGTGAACGGCCCGGTCGTTTCGGGGTTCGGCCCCCGTTGGGGCAGCTTCCACGAGGGGATCGACATAGCGGTCCCGACCGGGACGTCGATCCGCGCAGCCGCGTCGGGATCCGTCTCGATCGCCGGGTCCGTCGGCGGGTACGGGAACTACACCTGCGTCGACCACGGCGGTGGGCTCTCGACCTGTTACGCGCATCAGGAGCGGATCCTGGTCTCGGTTGGTCAGGAAGTGGCGCAAGCGCAGGTGATCGGCGTCTCGGGTTGCACCGGCCACTGTCTCGGTCCGCACGTCCACTTCGAGGTCCGGGTGAGCGGGCAGGCGGTCGATCCACTCGGCTATCTGTAGCGCGAAGCCTCCCCGTTAGTCGGTACAGCGCAACATGCGGCTTTAGAACACTCGTTTACCTTGCTATTGGGGTTTTTATAGTCCGGCCAATGAGGCACGATCTAGGGACTGTGAGTGCGCGCGATTGGCGCGCCGCGCGAGACGGGGAGGCTCACGCGGCGAGCCGGACATCAGAGAGCTTCATCGTCGGTATCGGGGCCTCCGGAGGCCTGCTCGCCGGTGCCGCGATTGTCTTCGTCACTCTGCTCGGGATCGTCTCGTTCAACGTCTGGCCTTCGGCCACGGGCATCTCGTCCACCGGCCCCAACGTCGAGCTGACGCCCCCATCCGGTGGCGGTAGCGGTGGGGGTGACACAGGTACTCCGCTGAGCGCCGCATCGGGCCAGCTCGCCTCTGCGTCGGTCGCCGTCGCCAGTCCGACCGGTGGTGGTGGCGGCGGTGGCGGTGGCGCGGCAGGTGGCGGTGGCGGTGGCGGTGGCGGCAACCAGGGCGGCGGTTCCGCCGGTGGCAGTTTCGGCGCCGGATCCCCGCCCCCCTCGGGTAGCGCGCCGGCAACGCCTCCGAGCTCCGGCAGCTCGACGGCGGCGGTTCCGACGAAGGACCCCAGCCCGGAACAGGTGAGCCGATCCCCGGGAACGACACGAAGGCACCCAGCGGCCGCGACGACGACCGCTCGAACAAGGACCCCTTGCCCGACCAGCCGAACGGCGACGGGAACCAGGGCGACGACGACGGAACGACGGGCAGGACGACGACGGGAACCACGGCGACGACGACGGGAACCACGGCGACGACGACGGGAACACGGCGACGACGACGGGAACCACGAACACGATGACCACGGGAACTCGGGTGAGTCGACCGACACTCCGACACCGCCTCCGTTGGGTGGTTCCGGCGGTCAGTCCGATGACTCCTCGGACTCCTCCGATGACTCCCATGGCAACTGCCGCGGCCGGTCGCACGGACGGAATAGCGACGACCTCTTCCTCGCCACTTCCTCTTCCTCAACCTCCTCCTCGTCCAGCCGAAGCTCCAGCCAGTGGTCCGGACGTGGCCGGGGCCACGGCCGCGGCAACCGGGACTAGGAACCGTTAGCCACTAGCGCCGGGACCTGCGGGCCCCAGCTGGCGCTCGACCCAGCGCAGGGCCGCACCCTGGAGCTCGGAATCGTGCTGCACGGTCTGGTGGGCGCCGCCGGGGGCGACGATGAGCTTGCGCGGTTCCCCTGCCCGTTCGTAGAGCTCCTCGGAGTGATCGCTCGGGATCTGGGTGTCGCCCTCGGCGTGCATCAACAGCAGCGGCCGCGGGGCGATCCGCTCGACGGCCGCGCCGATGTCCTGGGCCAGCAGCCATGCCTCCAGCGCGGCCGGATCGCCGACACGCATCTCGAGACTGCCGCGGCGCAGCCCACTGGCGAGGTGGTCCTCACCGGCCGGGCAGATCGCGACCACGGCGGCGATCTCCTGGGACGCGGCAGCTGCGTGGATCGCGAGGAAGCCGCCCAGGCTCGACCCGCGGACCGCGACCCTGGTCGCGTCGACCCCCTCCTGCGACGCAAGTAGCCGCGCCATCGCGATCACGTCGTTCACTGCTTCGCCGGACATCGGCGGCTCGGAGTCGCCGTGCCCCGGAAGATCGAAGGCGAGAGCCGCCCAGCCGCCGGCGGTGGCGAGGCGCGCGAAGTCAGCGTGGTTGTCCTTGCGTGACCCGGCGCCGTGCACGATCACCACGCCGGGCCAGGGTCGATTCGGCCGCGGCGTTTGTGGCAGCCCGGTCATGATGGGGCAGCCAGAGCGCGTAGGCGAGGCCACCGTTCACGTCCTCCCGATCGGGGCGCCTTGGATGAGAGCGCTCCATTGCGGGCCATTCTCGCCGTTCCCGTCAGAATTGCCCTCCCATGAGTTCCCACGCGGACAACCCGGGGTCGGTGACGACCGCTGACCCGATCGCCGCCTCGCCGGTCTACCCGGCCGGCTCGCGCGTGAACGAGCGTGGCCACCTGGAGGTAGGAGGCTGCGATGTCGTCGAGCTGGCAGAGGAGTTCGGGACTCCGGCCTACATCTACGCCGAGGACGACATGCGCCGCCGGGCCCGCGAGTACGTGCGGGCGTTCGAGCAGCGGACCGACGCGTTCGAGGTGATCTACGCGAGCAAGGCGTTCCCCGCCACCGCCGCCTTGCGTGTGATGCGCGACGAAGGGCTGTCGGTGGATGTCGCCTCGGGCGGCGAGCTCCATGTGGCGCTGGCCGCGGGCTTCGACCCCGCCCGCATCCATCTGCACGGCAACGACAAGACCGAGGCCGAGCTCCGCTACGCGTTCGAGGTCGGCGTCGGCCATCTGATCCTCGACTCCTTCGACGAGATCGAGCTGGCCGGCCGGCTGCTCGACCGCCCCCAGAAGGTGCTGATCCGGGTCACGCCCGG
Source organism: uncultured Solirubrobacterales bacterium (assembly GCA_963848955.1). Taxonomy (GTDB): domain Bacteria; phylum Actinomycetota; class Thermoleophilia; order Solirubrobacterales; family 70-9; genus DASUPK01. Next base: position 111,357 of record CAWKFQ010000012.1, read on the forward strand.
GATCAAGCCCTCCACCCACGACTACGTCCAGACCGGACAGCTCGACTCCAAGTTCGGCTTCGGGCTCGCCGACCGGCTCGCGGAGCAGGCGGTCGACCGAGTGCGGGCGTCCGACAATCTCGAGCTGGTCGGGCTACACGCGCACATCGGCTCCCAGATCTTCGAGCTGGAGCCCTATGTGAAGGCGATCGAGGTGATCGCCGACTTCTGCGACACCGTGGACCTCGAGCCCGAGCTGCTCAACGTCGGCGGCGGACTCGGCATCGCCTACCTCGACTCGGACGAGCCGCCCTCGATCGAGGACTACGTCGACGTCAAGGTCCGGGGGGTGCGGCAGGTCTTCGACCCGGTTCCGAGGATCCTGGTCGAGCCGGGTCGTTCGCTCGTCGGCAACGCCGGGATCACGGCGTACCGGGTGGGGACCGTCAAGGAGATTCCCGGCGTTCGCACCTATGTGGCTGTCGACGGTGGGATGTCGGACAACCTGCGCCCGATGCTCTACGGCGCCCGCTACGAGGCGGTGATCGCGGACCGCGCCGGGCAGACGCCCGAGACGCTCGCCACCATCGCTGGGATGCACTGCGAGTCCGGTGACGTCCTGGTCCGCGACGCGGAGCTGGCGGCTCCCAGCGTCGGCGACGTGCTGGTCACTCCGGCGACGGGAGCCTACGGCCACGCGATGGCCAACAACTACAACGGCAAACCGCGGCCGCCGGTGATCTTCTGCGGCGACGGCGAGGCCAGGGTGGTCGTCCGTCGCGAGACCTGGGACGACCTGCTCAGCAGGGATGTGTGATGACTGAGACCGTGAAGGTGGGGATCCTCGGCAGGGGGACCGTGGGAAGTGCCTTCCGTGAGCTACTCGAGGAACGTGCGGAGATGGTGAAGGAGGTCTCCGGCCGGCGCCCGGAGGTCGCCGGTGTTCTGAGCTCGAAGGACGGGGACTTCGAGGAGATCCTGGCGGCGAGCGACATCGTCGTCGAGCTGATCGGCGGAATCGACCCCGCCCTCGACTACGTCACCCGCGCGCTGCGGGAGGGCACGCACGTGGTGACGGCCAACAAGCAGCTGATCGCCCAGCACGGCGATCAGCTGGTGGCCGCCGCGCGGGAGGGAGGCGCCCAACTGCGCTTCGAGGCGGCGGTGGCCGGGGCGATCCCTGTGATCCGCGTCGTCCAGGAGAGCCTCGGCGCGATCCCGATCGAGAAGGTGTTCGGGATCGTCAACGGCACGACCAACTACATCCTCACCGAGATGGCTCGAAGCGGCCTCTCCTATGAGGAGGCGCTGAAGCAGGCGCAGGACCTGGGTTATGCGGAGGCCGACCCGACGGAGGACGTCGGCGGCGCGGACGCCGCCGCCAAGATGGCGATCCTGGCGCGCCTCGCGTTCGGGGCGCCGGTGCAGTTGGAGGATGTCCCCTTCGAGGGCATCGAGGGGATCAGGCCGGACGACCTCGCGTACGCGAAGGAGCTCGGACTCTCGCTGAAGCTCCTCGGCGTCGCCGAACGGGTCGGCGACGGAGAGATCAGTGTCCGGGTCTTTCCCTGCTTCCTCTATCCCGGCCATCCGCTGTCGCCGATCGAGGGCCCGTTCAACGCGGTGATGGTCGAGTCCCCGGCGATCGCCGAGATCACGATGTCGGGGCCGGGCGCGGGCGGACCCGAGACCGCCTCGGCAGTGCTCGGGGACGTCGTCTCCGTGATCGCAGGTGGCTCGCCGCTCTTCGAGGAGAACGCGAAGCTCGCGATCGCGAAGGACGTCGAGATGGCCTTCTATCTCCACCTCGAGGTCGACGACCGGCCAGGCGTCCTCGCGCAGGTCGCCGAGGTCCTCGGCGACAACAAGGTCTCAGTGCGCAGCGTGGTCCAGCGAGGGCTCGGCGGCGAGGCGCAGCTGATCATGGTCATGCACCCGGTCTCGGAGAAGAGCTTCGGGGCCGCCCTCGAGAGGATCGCCAAGCTCGACTTCCTCCGCTCCCCACCGCGCTCGATCAGGGTGATCGAGGAAGAGTTCGGCTGAGCCGATGCCGACGCCGCTTATCGAGCGCTATCGCGATCACCTCCCTCTCGAGGAGGGGGACCCGGTGGTGACGCTCAACGAGGGCTCGACTCCGCTGATCCACTCGCCGCGGCTTTCCGAGCGCGTGGGCGCGGACGTCCACCTCAAGTTCGAGGGCACGAACCCCACCGGCAGCTTCAAGGATCGGGGCATGACGGTCGCCGTCTCACGGGCCATGGGGGCGGGGGCCGAGGCGATCATCTGCGCATCGACGGGCAACACCGCCGCCAGTTGCGCCGCCTACGCGGCGCGGGCCGGGCTGCGCGGCGCCGTGATCGTCCCGGAGGGGAAGATCGCCATCGGCAAGCTCGCCCAGGCCCTCATGCACGGCGCGCGGGTGATCGCTCTCGAGGGCAACTTCGACCAGGCGCTGGAGATCGTCCGGGAGATCGCCGAGAAGCACCCCGTCGAGCTCGTCAACTCCGTGAACCCCTACCGGATCGAGGGCCAGAAGACGGCGGCCTTCGAGACCTGCGATGAGCTCGGAGAGGCGCCCGCCGCGCTCGCCATCCCCGTCGGGAACGCGGGCAACGTCACCTCCTGGTGGGCCGGTTTCCAGGAGTACCAGGCTTCCCCGATCCTCTATGGCTTCCAGGCCGCCGGCGCGGCCCCGCTGGTCGAGGGGCACCCGATCGAGAACCCCGAGACCGTCGCCTCGGCGATCCGGATCGGCAATCCGGCGCGCTGGGAGGAGGCGATGAACGCATTCACCGCCTCACGCGGTCGGGTTGCCGCGGTCACCGACGAGCAGATCCTCGAGGCCTACCACTGGCTTGCGTCCAAGGAGGGCGTCTTCTGCGAGCCGGCTTCGGCCGCCTCCGTCGCCGGGCTGATCGCCCACGGCCTGCCGGTGGCCGAGGGAATGGAGAAACCGGAGAGCATCGTCTGCGTGCTCACCGGCCACGGCCTCAAGGACCCCGACAGCGCGATCGGCAAGGCACCCGCCGTCACCGGCTGCAAGGCGGAGCTCGGTGCGGTCGAAAAGGCCGTCTTCGACTAGGGAGCGCAGCAGTCTCCGCCTAGTTCCAAACAGGGGCCGCGGAAGGAGAGGGAGGGTGGGTCTATTCCCTCGAAAATCGCGATCGACTGGGAGAGCGCCCAGCGCGCGCCGGGGCGCGGCGAGGTGCGACCCGTCGGCGACTCGGGCTTCACGCCTGCTCCCGCACCGCCATCCGGCGGCGATCACATCGCGGAGCTCGAGCGGCTCGCCAAGCTGCGGGACTCCGGCGCCCTCACCGACGCCGAGTTCGCGCAGGAGAAGGCGAAGATCCTCGGGTCATAGCCACCACGAGGCGGGTCGCTCCCGGCTTCGCCTTCGGGGCGCCCGGCGTCTGCGGATAGCCTCCGCTCGTGACCGCGAGACGACGGCTGGTCAAGGTGCCGGCCACATCGGCCAACCTCGGGCCCGGATACGACGTGCTGGCGGCGGCGCTGGCCATGCACCTCGAGCTCGAGGTGGAGGAGGTGGGGACGTTCTCGGTCGAGGCGAATGGCCTGGGCGTCCCGCTCGATCGCTCCAACCTCTGCGTCCGCGCCTTCCAGGCACTGCGTCCGGCGGACGGGATCGCCTTCCGGATCAAGAGCGAGATCCCGCTCGCGGCGGGGCTGGGCTCGAGTGCGGCGGCGATCGTCGCCGGCCTGCTGGCCGCCGACCATCTCTATGAGCTCGCGCACGAGACATCGGACGTCCTGGTCAAGGCCGCCGAGCTCGAGGGTCACCCGGACAACGTCGCGGCCGCGCTGTACGGCGGGTTCGTCATCTGCGCCGAGGACGGCAGCGGCGTGACGGCCACTCGGCTCGATCCGCCGCAGGGGGTGGAGGGCGTGGTGGTGATCCCGGGCGAGCAGGTGCCCACCGAGGAAGCGCGCAAGGCGATCCCCGAACTGGTCCCCCTCACCGACGCCGTCGCCAACATCTCGGCAGCCTCAGAGCTCGTGCTCGGCATCCAGCGCTCGGACCTCACCCTGATCGGCAGAGGGCTGTCGGATCGGCTGCACCAGCCGCATCGGGCCCACCTCTACCCGCGCTCGATGGAGATCGTGCAGGAGGCGCCGCGAATGGGCGCGATCGGGGCGACGATCTCCGGCGCCGGACCGTCGGTGCTCGTCTGGACCTTCTGGCAGAGCACCGGCGAGGTGATGAAGAAGCTCACGCAGAGGGTCGGGGACTGGGCTGAGGTGCGCCGGGTGCCGTTCTCGCCGATCGGTGCGGACGTGCCCGAGCTGTGACGGCCTCATCAAACGGGTTGCTCCTCGCTTCGCTCGGAACACCCTCGGATAAAAGCTCCCTCTCGCTCTGGTCGGAGGACTCGTTTCTCTCGATCGCCTCCAAGGGCTCGGCCCTCTCGATCGGGTCTGTCGGCTCGTTCGCCTCGATCGGGTCGATCGGGTCGGCCGGCTCGGCTTTCTCCGTTGCCTCCGCGGGTTCGGCAGGTTCGGTGATGTCCTTCGCTTGCGCCGGCTCGATCCTGTCGGCGCGGGCGCGGGATTCGATCATCGGGGACCCTGAGCGAAGCAATGCCGCTCTGCTCTCCGCCGGCATCCTGGCCCTTTGCGCCGCCGCAATCGCCGGCTGGGCGTTGCACCGGCGCTGATTCGGACGGGGACGGCCCCACGGACTAGGGGGTACGTAGCGGGACCGCCCCGCCCGAAGCAAGCGTCCTGCTCAGGTGGTGCTGGTCGGTGTGGTCGTTGTCGTGCCTGTCTCGAAGCCGCACTTCTTGCCCTTGTCATTGGGCGCCGGCTTCTTTGGATGCTTCTTCGCCTTCTTGGCCGGACACGGTTTGCTGTTGTGCGGAACGCCGCCCTTGTCGGCGGAGCTCATCACCGGGAAAGCCCCGGCGATACCGAGGCAGGTCGCGAACACCGCCAGCTTGCGCGTTCTCACCTTCACGTACGGATCACCTCCGTGGCTGGTTTGGTCTCCCCAACCGAGAAAGCGACGGAGGGCGCGCGAGGGTTACGGCCTATTCGAGCAAACCGACCTGGCGCAGGATCGAGACCGAGTCCGAGTACACGTCCTTGCGCTTCACCTGGCCGTCCTCGTAGGGGATCACGTCGATCCCACGCCACTCGATCTTCCTGCCGGTCGGCTCGGCGACGAGGTCTCCGCGGCGCATGGTGTTCGAGTGGGTGGCCGTGGCGGTCCACTCCTGTGTGACGACGCCGTCGCGCACGTAGAGACGGCGGGTCTCGAAGTGGATGTCGGGCCAGGTCTCGAAGATCGCGCCGATGTGCTCGCGGACCTGATCGCCCTGAGCCGACTCGCCCGCGGTGTGGTTCTCGAAGACCATGCCGGGCGCGTGCATCGACATGATCGCGTCGAGGTCATGGTCGTTCCACGCCTCGTTGTAACGACCGATCGCCTCTTCGAGACTCTGCGCCGAGTCGTCTCCCACGGGTGGACAGGATATGTTCGGGGCGCCCGGCGAGACAAGGGGAACGCGAGGAGGAGAGAGATGGCCGAGGGCTACACGATCAACAACGTCGATGAGTTCGAGGAGATGGAGGGGAGTGGAGGAGCCACCTGGCGCCTGGCGCGCAAGACCCTGGGCGCCGAGTCCTTCGGGTTCAACGTCGTCGACATCGAGCCGGGCGGGCAGATTCCCGAGCACAACCACAGCGGCGACAACCAGGAGGAGGTCTTCATCATCCTCGACGGCCAGGGGACGATCGTTGCCGACGGCGAGGAGCACGATGCGCCCGCGGGCACCTACTGCCGTTACGCCCCCGAGGTGAATCGCACGATCCGCAACGACTCCGACGCGAACGTCCGCGCGCTACTGATCGGGGTGCCGGTCGACAGCGGCTACGAGCAGATGCCCTGGGGCTGATCAGGCGCAGGACTTGATGCCTAAGTCGTCAGCCAGGGAGTAAGCCTCCAGAGAAGCGTCACCGGAAAGCCGACGTCCCCGGTCGGTTTTTGTTAGGTTGCCCGAAGTTAGGGCTACCTAATGAACGATTTCGCGAACACAGACCGGGCTGAGAAGTGATCCCGACCCTCGTCATCACCCTGCGAGAGGGCGTCGAGGCGTCACTGATCGTCGGCATCGTCGCGGCCTTCCTGGTCAAGCAGGGGCGTCGCGACGCTCTCGGCCTCATGTGGCTCGGAGTCGGCCTGGCCGTGGGGATCTGCGTCGCAGTCGCAGTCGCCCTCCGCGTGATCGGCGACGAGCTTCCGCAGCGAGAGCAGGAGGGGCTGGAGACGGTCGTCGGCCTCATCGCCGTCGGAATGATCAGCTACATGATCATCTGGATGCGGCGGCACGCCCGCGGCCTCAAGGCCCAGCTCGAGGGCCACGCCGCGGAGGCGCTGGCCGTCGGCTCGGCGACCGCGCTCGTCGGGATGGCGTTCCTCGCCGTCCTGCGGGAGGGGTTCGAGACGGCGGTGTTCCTGCTCGCCGCCTTCCAAGACACGTCGGATACGGCGGCGGCGGGAGCCGGAGCCGTGATCGGGCTGATGGCGGCGGTCGGCCTGGGCCTCGCAATCTACTTCGGGGGCGTCCGCATAAATCTCTCGCGCTTCTTCCGCATCACCGGCTTCGTCCTCGTGCTGGTGGCCGCGGGTCTGCTGGCGACCGCGGCACACACGGCTCACGAGGCGGGCTGGATCAACGGCATGCAGGGACAGGCGCTGGACCTGACCTGGCTGGTGCAGCCTGGAACGGTGACCGGCTCGCTGCTCACCGGCATGCTCGGCCTGCAGCCGCAGCCCACCGAGATCGAGGTCCTCGTCTACCTGCTGTACGCAATCCCGATGGGCCTCTACGTGGTCTGGCCGGACCGCTGGCGAAAGGCGATCCGGGTTCGCCGCCAGCCCGTAGCTGCCACGACTCAGACGGAGGTTTGATGATCACCCGACGTACCCGACCTGCCTACTTCGCGGCAGGATTCATCGCGATCGGCGCCCTGCTGTTCGCCGGCTGCGGCAACTCCGATGACCCCCCCGCCGGAGCCACCAAGCTCTCCTTCAACCTCACCGACGCGGGCTGCGACCCGGCTCAGGCCTCAGCGCCCGCCGGCCCGGTCACGTTCGACGTCACCAACGAAGGCGCCGCCGGCGTCACCGAGCTCGAGGTCCTCGACGGCGACACCATCCTCGGCGAGCGCGAGAACCTCAGCGACGGGCTGAGCGGCAGCTTCACCGTCACCCTCGATGCAGGCACGTACACGGTCTACTGCCCGGGTGGTGACTCCGCCGAGCGCGGCACGCTGACCGTCACCGGTCGGTCGAATGCCAACCAGAGCGACGAGGCGGCCGCGGCGGTCGATCGCTACCGCCGCTACATCGAGGATCAGACCGCGCTGCTCGTGAAGGACACCGAGCCCTTCGTGCAGGCCGTCGAGACCGGGAACGTCGAACAGGCGAAGAGCCTCTATCCCGTCGCGCGGCTCCCGTACGAGCGGGTCGAGCCGGTGGCCGAAACGTTCGGGAACCTCGACCCTGAGATTGACGCCAGAACGGGGGACGTCCCCGCCGCGAAGTGGAGCGGCTTCCACCCGATCGAGAAGGCGCTCTGGGTCGATGACACGACCCAGGGCCTGGGCCCCGTGGCCGCGACGCTGCTCGCCGACGTGAAGCTCCTGCAGAAGAAGGTGGCGACGATCAAGCTCGAGCCGGCCCAGATCGCCAACGGGGCGAACGAGCTCCTCGGCGAGGTCTCCGCGTCGAAGATCACCGGCGAGGAGGAGCGCTACTCCCACGTCGACCTGTACGACTTCCAGGCGAACGTCGATGGGTCGAAGGCCGCCTTCGACGCGGTCAAGCCGGTCCTGGAGAAGCGCAACCCGGACCTCGCCTCTGAGATCGAGCAGCGCTTCGCCGACGTCGAGGCCGCGCTGCAGCCGTACAAGCGCGGGGAGGGTTACGTGCTCTACGGCGAGCTCACCGAGCAGGACAAGCGGAAGCTCGCGCAGTCGATCGACGCCCTAGGCGAGCCTCTCTCTCAGGTGGCGGCCATCGTCGTCCAATAAGGAGACGATGGCCGCAGCGTGAGCGCGGAAGTCAGCCGAGCCCGGGCCGGCTGGGCTCGGCTCAGGAAGAGAGCCAGCTTCCGCCGGGTGGGACCACCCGGAGCCCCTCGGCAAGCTCGGCGGCCCTCTCCGGACCGAGGTCGGCCACCTGATCCGCTCCCTCCGCCTCCATCAGATCGGCGAGCTCACGCCAGGCCCGACCGACCGGTGCGACCTTCTGCTCCAGGCCGCCGCCGCTCAGGCCGCTGAAGCGATCGGCCAGGGTACGGGCGTCCTCCGGAGTCACCTCGCCGTAGGGCCTGTAGCCGTCGCCGACGTAGACCTCGCGGGCGAGCAGTTCCTCTCCATCGGTTGACATCGAGCCCATTGTCCCCCAGTCGGAGGATCTCCTCGACCTCCCTCACCTTTCCTTGACACGTTCTGGGGAGGGGAGTAGGTTCGCGGCGCTCGGGTATTTCTGGCGTCAAGGCGCCCATTCCGAGAGGAGAGCTGGATGTGCCTGGCGATTCCAGGTCAAGTGGTTGAAGTGGTCGACGAAGCCAACCGCCTCGCCAAGGTGGACGTTGCGGGAGTCCAGCGGAACGTCAATGTCGGGCTCCTGGACGAGGAGGGCGAGGGGGCGGTCCCCGGCGATTGGGTACTGATCCACGTCGGCTTCGCGATCTCGAAGGTCGACGAGGAGGAGGCTCGGGCGACTCTCGGCCTCCTCGAGGGTATGGGCAAGGACTACGAGCAGGAGCTCGAGGAGCTCAAGGCGAGCGTGATCGAGTGACCAGCCGCCACTGCCCATGGTCCCGGCGACGTTTCCGCCCCGGCTGTGGGGAGAGGAGCCCGGGAGAATGACCGACGGCCTCATCCCCAGTTGCGACCACACGACGGGATGCATCACTTGTGGGGATGAGGCGGTCCGGATGCGGGTCATCCGCATCGACATCGAGCGTGAGCTCGCGCTCTGCGCAACCGAGGATGGCGGCGAGCGGAGCACGGTCGAGATCGCCCTGGTGCAACCGGTCTCCGAGGGGGATCACGTGCTGGTCCATGCCGGGACCGCGATCGCGCATGCGGGAAGCCAGGTGGCTGCATGACGATGAAGTACATGGACGAGTTCCGCGACGCGGAGCTCGGCCGGGCACTCGCCGGCAAGATCCTCGACGCGGTCGAGCCGGGCCGCCACTACAAGGTGATGGAGGTCTGCGGGGGCCACACCCACTCGATCTACAAGTACGGGATCGACGACCTGCTCCCGGAGAACGTGGAGCTGGTCCACGGCCCGGGCTGCCCGGTCTGCGTGATCCCAATGGGCCGCGTCGACGACGGGATCGCGATGGCCACCGAGAACGACATCATCTTCGCCTGCTTCGGCGACATGATGCGGGTGCCGGGCTCGGAGAAGACGCTCACCGAAGCCAAGGCCGACGGAGCGGATATCCGCATGGTGTACTCGCCGCTCGACGCACTCCGCTTGGCGAAGCAGAATCCGGACCGCGAGGTGGTCTTCTTCGCGATCGGGTTCGAGACGACCGCCCCGTCCACCGCGTTGACCATGAAGCGGGCGCGTGCGGAGGGCGTCACGAACTTCTCCTGCATGTGCAACCACGTCACGATCGTGCCGCCGCTGCGGGCGCTACTCGACTCACCCGACCTCCGGCTGGACGGCTTCATCGGCCCAGGACACGTCTCGACGGTCGTCGGGGCGCGGCCGTTCGAGTTCATCCCGAAGGACTACGGCAAGCCGGTGGTGGTCGCGGGCTTCGAGCCGCTCGACATCCTCCACGCGATCCGGATGATCCTCGGGCAGCTGGGCGAGGGACGCTGTGAGGTCGAGAATCAGTACAGCCGGGTCGTGCCCTACGACGGGAACCCGGCGGCGCTCAAGGTGATGTCCGAGGTCTTCGAGCTGCGCCCCCACTTCGAGTGGCGGGGGCTCGGCTTCATCTCTCAGAGCGCGCTCAGGTTGAGCGATGCCTACGCGGAGCTCGATGCGGAGAAGCGGTTCGGCGTGCCGGGCGTTCGGGTCGCGGACCCAAAGGCCTGTCAGTGCGGCGAGGTATTGAAGGGCGTCATCAAGCCGTACGAGTGCAAGGTGTTCGGCACGGCCTGCACGCCCGAGCACGCGATCGGGACCTGCATGGTCTCGCCTGAGGGGGCCTGCGCCGCCTACTACAACTACGGGCGCTTCGCCCGGGAGAAGGAGCTCGTCTGATGCCGGACTCCGCTGTCTCCGAGCGCGAGCAGAAGGTTCTCCGGATCATCGAGACCGCGCGGGCAAAGCGCCCCCGGTTCAAGGACGAGACCGTGACGATGGCCCACGGGGCGGGCGGCAAGGCTACGCAGACGCTGATCGAGGGCCTGCTCGTCCCGGCCCTCGCCGGGGAGGGCGAGACGCTCGAGGAGATGGGAGATGCGGGCGTCGTCACGATCGACGACCTCGGCATCGCGCTCTCGACGGACAGCTACGTCGTACGGCCGATCAGCTTCCCCGGCGGGTCGATCGGCGAGCTCGCAGTAAACGGCACGGCGAATGACCTGGCGGTGGCGGGGGCGAAGCCGAAAGCGCTCAGCCTGTCGCTGATCCTCGAAGAGGGCCTGCCCGCCGATGAGCTCCGCGCTCAGGTCGAGGCGATCGCCAAGGCCGCCCAGGCGGCGGACGTGCAGATCGCAACCGGTGATACCAAGGTCGTGGAGCGCGGTCACGCCGACGGGATGTACATCTGCACGGCCGGGATCGGCAAGGTCGATCCCCGGGGCGAGCTCTCCCCGCGCGGAATACGCCCCGGCGACCGCATCATCGTCTCGGGCACGGTCGGCGACCACGGCTCGGCGATCATGCTCGCGCGCGACGAGTTCTCGCTCGACGCGGAGATCCTCTCCGACACCCGGCCGCTCTGGCCTGCGGTCGATGCGCTGCTCGACGCCGCCGGATTCGAGCTGCACTGCATGCGGGACGCGACGCGGGGCGGGGTCGCCTCGGTCCTCAACGAGCTCGCGCGGGCGTCGGGAGTGGCGATCAGCGTGCGCGAGGCCGATGTCCCGGTCAATGCGGCGGTCGCGGGCGCCGCGGAGATGCTCGGGATCGACCCGATGTACGTCGCCAATGAGGGAAAGCTTGTGGCCTTCGTCGCGCCGGATCGGGCGGAGCAGGCACTCGAGGCCCTGCGCTCCGTTTCCGGTTGCGAACAGGCCGCGGAGATCGGAGAGGTCAAGAGCGAGCCGCCGGGCATGGTGCTCGTCGAGACCGCATTCGGAGGTAAGCGGGTGATGGACCAGCTGGTTGGAGACCCGCTTCCCAGGATCTGCTGACGCTGGACAACCCCTAGGAGGAAAGATGGCCAACGCAGTCGAGTTCGTACCGGACCAGGCAAAGACGGAGGCGGTTGAGGCCCACGTCATCTGGATGACCACCGGCTTGGGCTGCGACGGCGACTCGGTGGCCATGACCTCGGCCGTCGATCCCAGCCTCGAGGACATCGTCACGCAGGCGATTCCAGGGATGCCGAAGGTGATCGTCCACAACCCGGTGCTCGCCTACGAGAACGGGGACGAATTCATGCAGGCCTGGTACGACGCCGAGGCCGGCAAGCTCGACCCCTTCGTGCTGATCGTCGAGGGCTCGATCCCGAATGAGGACCTGAGCGGCGAGGGCTACTGGGCGGCGATGGGCACCGACCCTGACAGCGGGCAGCCGATCACGACCAACGAGTGGGTCGATCGCCTCGCGCCCAAGGCCGCCGCGGTCGTCGCGCTCGGTACGTGCGCGACCTACGGCGGCATCCCGGCGATGAAGAACAACCCGACCGGAGCGATGGGGGTTGCGGACTACCTCGGCTGGGACTGGAAGTCGAGCGCCGGCCTGCCTGTGGTGAACATCCCCGGCTGTCCGACTCAGCCTGACAACACCACCGAGTCTCTGCTCTATCTGGCTCTCCATCTGGCCGGTCGCGCGCCGGTCCCCGACCTGGACGAGGCGCACCGGCCGACCTGGCTCTTCGGACGCACCGTCCGCGAGAGCTGCAACCGGGCCGGGTTCGCGGAGCAGGGTGAGTTCGCGACGGAATACGGCTCCGATCACCGCTGTCTGGTGAAGCTCGGCTGCAAGGGTCCCGTGGTCAAGTGCAACGTTCCCGTTCGCGGCTGGCAGAGCGGGGTTGGCGGTTGCCCGAACGTCGGCGGCATCTGCATGGCGTGCACGATGCCCGGTTTCCCCGACAAGTACATGCCGTTCATGGACGAGGACACCTACGGAGGGCTCGCCGCCACGGCGTTGAGCTGGACCTACGGGCCGCTCGTCCGCAGCTTCAGACGTCGCAACATCAAGAACAAGTACGACGTCGAGCCCGACTGGCGCAAGCCCGGCGGGAGCCTGTCCAGCGGCTACAAGTCCCGATCCGCGGGCTACGCCCCGCCCGGGTCCTAGACGACGACCACCTTCGAGCAGAGGAGAGATAAGAACATGGCAACCACCGAGACTCCGACGACATCGAAGAAGGTCGCCGTCAAGGAGATGTCCTGGGACCCCATCACCAGGATCGTGGGCTCACTCGGCATTCACACGGAGATCGACTTCGACGCCAAGAAGGTCGAGAAGGCGTGGTCGACGTCGATGATCTTCCGCGGGTTCGACATCTTCATGAAGGGGATCGACCCGCGCGATACCCACTTCATCACCAGCCGAATCTGCGGCATCTGCGGCGACAACCACTGCACGACGTCGTGCGTGAACCAGAACATGGCCTATGGCGTGAAGCCGCCGGCGCTGGGTGACCTGGGCTACAACCTCGCCGAGACCGCGGACTACATGTTCGACCACGCGATCTTCAACGACTGCATGGCGAACGTGGACTTCTGCGAGCAGATGGTCAGGGAGACGAACCCGTCGCTGCTGCAGAAGGCCGAGTCGACGGCCGCGCCCGGATCGGACGTCCACGGCTACAAGACGATCGCCGACATCATGCGGGCCCTCAACCCGTTCACCGGCGACTTCTATCTGGAGACGCTCCAGGTGGCGCGCTACACCCGCGAGATGTACTGCCTGTTCGGCGGACGCCACACCCACCCGTCGACGATCATGCCCGGCGGGGTCTCGGTCGACATCACGCACCAGACCTGCACGGACTACTACGTGCGGCTGATGCGCTACATCGACTACGTCAAGCGGGCCGTGCCGATGCACGACGACCTCTACGACTTCTTCCTGCAGGAGTTGCCGGGGTACGACATGGTCGGGTATCGCGACACGGATCTCGTCTGTTGGGGCTATTTCGACGACCCCGACTACGTCGACTACGACTACCGCAACATGGCCGAGTGGGGGCGGAAGCGCTACATCACCCCCGGCGTCGTGCTGAAGGGCGAGCTGATCACGACCGACCTGGTCGAGATCAACCTGATGATCAGGATCCTGCTGGGCAGCTCGTACTTCGACGACTGGACGAATGAGGAGACGTTCGTCACCCAGGATCCGCTGGGGAATCCGGTCGACAAGCGCCACCCGTGGAACAAGGTGACCCTGCCGAAGCCGCAGAAGCGCGACTGGCAGGACAAGTACAGCTGGGTGGCCTCGCCGCGGATCTATGACCAGCGCAACGACACCTATGTCGCCTGCGATACCGGGGGCGGCCCGTTCGCCCGATCCTGGGTGACGGCGAAGGCCGGGCTCGTGGACTTCGGATACGCGAAGGCCACCGGCGAGAGCATCAAGATGGTCCTGCCGAGGACCGCCTCGAAGCCCGAGATGGAGCTCGAGTGGAAGATCCCGGAGAAGTCCAACGCGATCGAGCGTGACCGGGCGCGGACGTATCACGAGGCGTTCTCCGCCCTGATCGCCCTCCACAACCTGGAGCGGGCGCTGACCGAGGTCCGTGCGGGGCGCACGAAGTCGTGGAACGACTTCAAGGTCCCGGACGAGGCCGTCTCGGTCGGCTTCTGCGAGGCCGCCCGCGGTGTGCTCTCGCACCACATGGTCATCCAGGACGGCAAGGTGGCGAACTACCAGCCCTACCCGCCGACCCCCTGGAACAGCAACCCGCGCGACACCTACGGAACTCCTGGCCCCTACGAGGATGCGGTTCAGAACACGCCCATCTTCGAGGAGAACGGCCCGGAGAACTTCAAGGGCGTGGACATCATGCGGGCGGTGCGGAGCTTCGATCCGTGCCTGCCGTGCGGCGTCCACATGTACAACCAGCGAGGTGGGCAGGTCAGAAAGGTGACCCACACCCCGACCGGGATGTCCTGAGCCCAAAACGGAGCGCGAGGAATGCCCGCCGAGAGATCCGAAGCGGTCAGCCCCGAGGCCCTCATCCAGAGGGTGGAGGAGCTGACCGCGCAGGTCCAGCAATTGCCTGATCCGGTGGCCCGCCGGTCCGCGGAGGACCTCGTCTCGTCGGTGATGGAGATGTACGGCCAGGGCCTGACGCGGATCGTCGAGATCCTCGACGACGACGAGAGCGCCGGCGAGGTCAAGCAGCAGCTGGCTGACGACGGCGTCGTCGCCAGCCTGATGCTGATCCATGACCTCTACCCGGTTCCCGTCGAGGAGCGGGTGATGGACGCTCTCGACAACGTTCGTCCCTATATGGAGTCCCACGGCGGCAACGTCGAGCTGGTCTCACTGGAGGAGGGTGTGGCCCGGATCCGCCTCGAGGGAAGTTGCGACGGCTGCCCCGCCTCGTCATCGACGCTGGAGCTCGCGATCAAGACGGCTCTCGAGGAGACCGCACCCGACCTGCTCGGCATCGAGGTGGAGGGCATCGAGCAGGACCTGCTGAACCCGGTCATCGTCACCGGGACCCCGCTGCCGATGGCGGAGCAGGGCGCCGCCCAGAATGGCGGCCCTGCGCCCATGACGCCGGCTCCACCCGGGACCTCCGGATGGCATGAGCTGAATGGAGAGGTGGACGGGCTCGCCGAGGACCAGCTCACCAGCATCGACGTGCGAGGCACGCCGATCGTCGTGGCCCGGGTGGAGGGCTCGCTGCTTGCATACCTCGACGCCTGTCCGAGCTGCCACGGATCGATCGCCGGCGCCGAGCTCGACGAGGGGATGCTGACCTGCCCGAGTTGCGATCGCCGTTACTTCCTGCCGCGCGCCGGCCGGTCGCTCGACGACGAGAAGCTCCATCTCGGACCCGTTCCGCTGCTCGCCTCGGACACCGAAGGGGTGCGGGTGGCGCTGGCACGATGAGCGGACACGGGCGGGCCATCGACGATGCGGTGGCCGCCCGGCGGCGGGCCAACGTGGTCACGGGGTTGCGCGGGATCCGGCGAGGCCCGGCACCTTCGACCGGCGCCGATGCCGCCGGCGGGAACGGTGCGGGCAAGGCCGAGGAGCGATGCGACCTCTGCGGGATCGGCATTCCCCCGAAGCACGAGCACCTGCTCGAGCTGAACGATCGGCGGATCCTCTGCGCCTGCGCCACCTGCTGGGCCCAGCGCTCAGGCGACCCGAACCTGCGGCCCACGGGCACCCGCGTCCTCTGGCTCGACGACTTCTCGCTCCCCGAGGAGCTCTGGGCGCGCCTGGAGGTGCCGATCGGACTCTCGTTCTTCATGTACAGCACCTCGGTCGAGGCGATGGTGGCGATGTATCCGAGCCCCGCCGGTGCGACCGAGTCGGAGCTCCAGCTGGCGGCCTGGGAGGACCTGAGGACGCTCAACCCCGTGCTCGACTCGCTCGAGCCGGACGCCGAGGCGCTCGTCGTCAACCGCATCTCCGATCAGCCGAGCTATGTGATCGCGCCCATCGACGAGTGCTACGCGCTCGTCGGCGCCGTCAAGGTGAACTGGGAGGGGATCTCAGGCGGGGATGCGATCGAGCGTGCGGTGCCGATCTTCTTCGAGCGACTGCGGCAGCGTTCCCGGGAGGATCGATGAGCGAGGCGGCGAGAGCGGTCGACGGGCGCGGCGCATCGCATCCGCGTCCCCCGGAGGTCGAGGCCGACACGGCGGAGCGCGGCGAACCTGAGACCTCAGCGAGGCCCGGCGAGCCGGGCTTCTCCATCCAGGTGACCGGCGCCCGCGCAATCGAGCACGCCGCCGCCCCGACCCTCAGCTTCGGCCTGCGGCTGGAGGACGACTCCGGCCGGGAGGTCTTCATGGCGGGCCTGCGGGTGCAGATCCAGATCGAGGCTTCGAAGCGTCGCTACGACGATGAGTCGAAGGCGAAGTTGACCGAGCTGTTCGGCGAACCGCACCGCTGGTCGGTCTCCGCGCAGCGGATGCACTGGACGAGCGAGAGCCTGCTGGTTCCTTCGTTCCGCGGCAGCACCGAGGCCGAGATCGAGGTGCTCTGCAACTACGACGTCGAGTTGGCGGCTGCCAAGTACTTCCATTCCGTCACCGACGGCGAGGTGCCGCTCGCCTTCCACTTCAACGGCAGCGTCTACTACTCCGGCGACGACGATCGCCTTCAGATCGTGCAGGTTCCATGGGATACCTCGATCGACTTCGCCATGCCGGTGTCGGTCTGGAGGGAGATGGTCGACTCGTACTACCCCTTCCGCGGCTGGATTCCGGTTCACCGGGACACGCTCGACGCACTGCAGAGGCTCAAGGCGAGACTGGGAGCGCCCACACTCGACGCCGCAGTGACCGAACTGCTCGCGAGGGAGAGCCTCGATGAATAGCGCGATCGAGGAGCTCGTTCGCTCGCTGCTCTACGAGGGCTACGCGCTCTATCCGTACACGCCCGGCGTGAAGAACGCGATGCCCACCCCCTTCGGGATCGTCTATCCGCCGAGCTACTCGGAGGCCCAGCCCGCGGCGTTCTCGATGCTCAGGCTCGAGGCCGTGCTACAGGGCGGTCCCGACGCCCGACTCGCCGGCACCGTCCTCTTCCTGCAGGCCACCGGCGAGCGACACGAGGCCGGCGAGCGGTCGCTGGAGCTGGGTCCGGTGACCCTGGCTGAGCTGGCGCGCGGGCCCGTGCGCGAGACCTTCGGCTATCCGATGGACGAGACGGGTGAGCTGCGCGGCCGGATCGCGATGCGGGCCGAATTGCTGTCGCCCACGCTCTCCAGGATCCGCCTCTGCGTCCACAACGTGACCGAGATGCAGGGCGATCCGGCCGACACGTCCCGCGGAGACGCGCTTCGCAACAGCCTGATCTCAACCCACCCTCTGCTGGAGGTCGAGGGTGGTCGCTTCGTCTCGCCGCTCGAGCGGCATGGGGCGGAGGGGGAGGCGGCGCTCGCCAGCGAGCCCGTGAACACCTTCCCCGTGCTGCTCGGCGACGAGGACAGGGCGGTTCTCGGGGCGGCGATCGTTCTCCCGGACCATCCGGAGCTCGCGCCCGAGAGTCTGGGCAACCTCTTCGACAACACCGAGATCGAGGAGGCGCTGCTGCTCCACGTGCACGCGCTGTCGGAGGACGAGCGGAATCAGATCTCCTCTCAGGATCCGGCGGTGCGGGAGATGATCGAGCGGGCCGAGTCCACAACGGGGGAGGACATCCTCGGCCTGCACGGCCGGCTGACCTACACGGAGCCGGAGACCGAGGAGCAATCGGCGACCAACGGCAGTCCGCCGAAGCCGCCGCCCGGGCTCGACGAGATCCAGGGGGAGCGCGAGGTGGCCGCCGCGGGTACGACCGTGAGGCTAGGCGACAAGATCGTGCTGCGGCCGGGGACGGAGGGGGACGTCTACGACAAGATCCTGCACGGGCGAACGGCGACAGTGGAGCGCATCTACAGGGGCTACGACGAACGGGTCTATCTCGGCGTCACGGTCGACGACGATCCGGGACAGGAGCTCCTACGGGAGACCGGCCGCTTCCTCTTCTTCTTCGCTGACGAAGTGGAGCCGGTGTCGACATGAGCGAGCAGAGCGAACACGTCCCCCGGATGCCCGACCTGGCCGACCTTGCCGAACCCGAGCTGCCGAACATGGAGAAGCAGATCCTGGTGGCGGGCGTCGGCAACGCCTGGCTCGGGGACGACGGTTTCGGGGGTCACGTGGTCAACCGGTTGCTCGAGATGGGTATCCCGCCCGGTGTCCAGGTCCAGGACTTCGGTTCCGGTGGCCTCGACCTCGCCTACGAGGTCATGCGCGGCTATCACGCGATGGTCCTGGTCGACGTGAGCGAGCAGGGCGGCGAGCCGGGAGACGTCTACGTGCTCGAGCCCGATCCGGCGGACATCAAGCCGATCCAGGACGGCGAGACGATCAGCCCGCACGGCATGGACCCGCAGAGCGTGCTGCGCTTCGTGAAGACCGTGCACGGCTGGCCGGGCAAGGTCATCGTCGTCGGCTGCGAGCCGGCCGACGTCGAGAACATCGCCCTCGAGCTCTCCGAGCCCGTCAAGGCCGCGGTCGACCGGGCCGCCGCCGTGGTGCTCGAGGAGCTCAACAAGCTTCAGTCCGACGCCGCCTACGACCCGAGCTGACGGTGCACGAGCTCTCGCTAGCCACAGGGATAGTCGAGACGGTGGTGAGGCACGCCGACGGGCGCCCCGTCACGTCGGTGGACATGCGGATCGGCACCCTGCGCCAGGTGGTGCCGGAGTCGCTCGAGTTCTACTTCGGGATCTGCTCTCGCGACACCGTCTGTGAGGGCGCGACGCTCGAGCAGGAAATCATCCAGGCGCGTCTCAGCTGCCGTGCCTGCGGCGAGCAATGGGAGCTCGACGAACCGGACTTTCGCTGCCGGTCCTGCGCCGGGTCCGACGTCGAGGTGGTGGCCGGCACCGAGTTCGAGGTGGACTCGATCGAGGTGACGGAGGAGATTTCAACCGACCAAGAGGAGGCGGGATGCATCGCACCAAGGTGAAGGTCGCGGAGGACGCGCTCGACGCAAACACGACGATCGCGGACGCCAACCGCCATGACTTCGATCACGCCGGCGTGCGCGTGGTCAACCTGATGTCGGCTCCAGGCGCGGGGAAGACCACCTTGCTGGAGGCGACACTGCCCGGGCTCGATGCGCGTGTCGGAGTCCTCGAGGGCGACGTGCAGGGATCGATGGACGCCGACCGGATCGCGCATCTCCACGTCCCGGTCGTGCAGCTCAACACCGGCGCCGGCTTCGGCGGCGAGTGCCATCTCGACGCGAACATGGTGCGCTCGGCGCTTCCCGATCTCGACCTGGATCAGATCGACCTGCTCGTGATCGAGAACGTCGGCAACCTCGTCTGTCCCGCCGAGTTCCGTGTCGGAGAGGACGCCCGGGCGATGATCTGCTCGGTGGCGGAGGGCGAGGACAAGCCGCTCAAATACCCGCTGATGTTCCGGGCGTGCGAGCTGGTGGTCGTCAACAAGGTCGACCTGCTTCCCCACCTCGAGTACGACCTCGAGAAGCTGCGGCACAACCTCGAGTCGGTGAACCCGGACGCAGAGGTGATCGAGTGCAGCGCCAGGACGGGTGAGGGGACCGACGCCTTCGGAGAGTGGCTGTCCAGGGTGGCGGCGAGGGAGGCCGCCGCGGTTTGACCGTCGCAGCGGCAGGGCGCCTGGATTCCCTGCTCGCCGAGCGAACCGAGGCCAATCAAGCGTTCTTCGAGGCGCGGGCGGAGGAGGTCGCTCACTGCTGTCACCGGATGGCGGAGCGGTTCGCACGCGGTGGGCGGCTGATCTCCCTCGGCTTCTCGCCGGCGGCCCGCTCGGATGTGCGCCACGTCGCGGTGGAGTTCGTGCACCCGGTGATCGTCGGCAAGCGAGCCCTGCCGGCGATCGGCCTCTCCCGCGAGGGTGGGCCGCTGACCTCGCAGGCCGAGCTGATCGCCCAGCCGGACGACATCGCGATCGCATTCGGCACCGACGAGCCGGACGCCGCAGAGACGATCGAGGCGCTCGGGCTGGCCGGGCAGCGCGGATGTCAGACGATCGCCTTCTCCCCCTCCGGCGCCGAATGGGAGTTCGAGCCGCCCAGCGAGGACCCGTTCATCCGCCAGGAACTCGCCGAGACTCTGTACCACGTGCTCTGGGAGCTGGTCCACGTCTTCTTCGAGCATCGCGGCCTGCTGGAAGGGCGGGAGGCCGGGCCCGTCCACGACACGGGCGCCTCGAGCTTCCTCTATCCGTTCCTCTCGGAGGGGGAGACCGGCCTCGAGGCGGTGATCGAGGACGTCCGCACCAATGTGCTGATGAAGGCGGAGGAGGTCGGGGAGCTCCGGCAGCGCACCATCGAGGGGTCCCGCGAGGTGCTGCTCGAGGCTGCGACCGCCCTGCGCTCGGTCTTCGACGGGGGCGGCAAGGCACTCGCCTTCGGCAACGGCGGCTCGGCGACCGACTCGATGGACCTGGTCGCGGACCTCCGCGCGGCGCCGCAGGGCTGGACCGCGCGCGCCGCGATCGACCTGACGGAGGACCCCTCGATCCTGACCGCGATCGCCAATGACATCGGGGTGGAGGCGATCTTCCTGCGGCAGGTGATCGCCTACGGCCACGAGGGCGACGCGGCGATCGCGATCTCCACCAGCGGGAACTCCGTGAACCTGATCGAGGCCCTGGGGGAGGCGAGGCGGCGGAAGCTCCTGACGGTGGCGCTGGTGGGATACGACGGCGGCCGGGTTGCCGACGAGGGCCTCGCCGACCACGTGATCGTGACGCCCTCGCAGCACATCCCGCGGATCCAGGAGGCGCAGGCGAGCGCGTACCACGCGCTGCGCGAGCTGATCGAGCTGCGATGAGCGTCGGCGCCCGGCAGCGGCTGCGCGTGCGCATCGAGGGAACGGTGCAGGGTGTCGGCTTCCGCCCGTTCGTCTACCGCATTGCGACGGAGCTCGGCCTGGGCGGCTGGGTGCTCAACGACTCACGGGGCGTGCTGATCGAGGCCGAGGGGGAGAGGGGCGCGCTCGACGCGCTGCTCGACCGGTTGGCGACCGATGCGCCCCCGCTCGCGATCGTCGAGCGGATCGCCGATGAGGCGCTGGACGCAGTGGGAGAGACCGATTTCCGGATCACCCTGAGCGAGGAGGGCGGCGAGGCCGAGGCCGCCGTCTCGCCGGACGTCGCGACCTGCGACGACTGCCTGGCGGAGCTTCGGGACCCGGACGACCGCCGCTACCGCTACCCGTTCACCAACTGCACGAACTGCGGCCCCAGGTTCACCATCGTCCGCGGCGTTCCGTACGACCGCCCGCTGACGACGATGGCGTCCTTCGAGATGTGCGAGAGCTGCCGGGCGGAGTACGAGGATCCTCTCGATCGGCGCTTCCATGCCCAGCCGAACGCCTGCCCGGTCTGCGGCCCCTCGCTTCGCCTGGTGGATCGGGCCGGCCGGGCGGTGGCAGAGGGCAACGATCAGGCGCTCGAGGGCGTGGCCCTGGCGCTGGCCGAGGGCAGGATCGTCGCCGTCAAGGGGCTCGGCGGGTACCACCTCGCCTGCCGCGCGGACGACGAGGCCGTGGTCGCGGAGCTGCGGGCCCGCAAGCACCGCGAGGACAAGCCCTTCGCGCTGATGGCACCGTCGGTCGCCGCCGCGCTGGAGCTGGTCGTGCTCGACGATGCCTCCGGGGCACTCCTGACCTCACGCGAGCGGCCCATCGTGCTGGCGCCGCCGCCGGCCCGGCGCGGCGGTCGCCCACTCAGTCGCGCCGACCTCGCGAGAGCTCGGCGTGATGCTGCCCTACTCGCCGCTCCATCACCTGCTGCTCGATGACTCGGGCGCGGTGCTGGTGATGACGAGCGCGAACGTCTCGGACGAGCCCATCGCCTACCGGGACGAGGACGCACTGGAGCGGCTTGCGGGGATCGCGGACCTGTTCCTCATGCACGACCGGCCGATCGAGACCCGGACCGACGATTCCGTGCTTCGCGTGGTTGTGGATCGCCCGATGTTCCTGCGGCGGTCGCGCGGCTACGTTCCGCGCGATCTGCCTCTCGGGACGCCGAGGCCGATCCTCGCCTGTGGGGCCGAGCTGAAGAACACCTTCTGTGTCGCCAAGGGCGGCCGCGCCTGGGTCGGCCATCACATCGGGGACCTGCAGAACTACGAGACGCTGCGCTCGTTCACCGAGGGGATCGAGCATTTCGAGTCGCTCTTCGCTGTGCGGCCCGAGCTGGTCGCGCACGACCTGCACCCGGAATATCTCTCGACCAAGTACGCGCTCGAGCGGGAGGGTGTCGAGACCATCGGGGTGCAGCACCATCACGCCCATCTCGCAGCCTGCCTGACGGAACACGGCGAGTCCGGTCAGGCGATCGGCGTGATCTTCGACGGGACCGGCTACGGCACGGACGGGACCGTGTGGGGAGGGGAGCTGCTGATGGGCGACGCGAAGGGCTTCGAGCGCGCCGGACACCTGCACCCGGTCCGCATGCCGGGAGGAGAGCGCGCCATTCGCCAGCCCTGGCGGATGGCCTGTGCCTGGCTGCTCGACACCGCCGGTGGTGAGCCGCCCCTCCCTCCGCTCCTCACCGGGGCGGTCTCCGAGGATGCCTGGCGGAAGGTGGCGGAGCTGGCGGCGAGCGGCCTGGCGTCACCGGTGACGACGAGTGCCGGCCGGCTCTTCGATGCAGTCGCGGCGCTCTGTGGGGTCCGGGCGGAGGTGAACTACGAGGGGCAGGCGGCGATCGAGCTCGAGGCGGCCGCCGATCCCTCCGAGCGCGAGGCCTACCCCCTGCCGGGCACGGAAGTCCTCGATGCGAGGGAGACGATCGGGGCGATCCTCCGAGACCTCGGCGCGGGGGTGCCGGTCGCGACGGTCGCCGCCCGGTTCCACAACGCCGTTGCCCGGGGCGCCGCCCGCGCCTGCGCCGAGATCGCGGCTCGGAATGGAGTCGACGTGGCCGTGCTCTCCGGAGGCGTCTTCCAGAACCGTCTGCTGCTGGAGCGGACGGCGGAGGCGCTCGAGCGCGAGGGATTGCGCGTCCTCGTTCCTCGGCTGCTCCCGCCGAACGACGGCGGGATCGCCTTCGGGCAGGCGGCCGTGGCGGCCGCTGCGGGCGTCTAGCTCAAGCGGTCAGGCGAGCGGGCTCCAGCGCGAGGAGCGACCGGGGCCGAGGGCGCGTCGCGCGGCGACTCGGCCGCGGCGGTAGTTGACCGGATGGGGACCCATCGCCCACGGGTGCCATCCCAGAGTGCCGTAGCTCTCTCTCAGGGCCGCCTTCAACTCTCCGCGATGCTCGCCACACGCGTACTGCGCCCGCCCGTAGATCCCGTTGCCGGTCCAGTGCAGCCAGTGCCCCGGCTCGACGTCGAGGTACTCGCCGAAGAGGAACTCCTGTAGCTGCGCCTCCAGTGCCCGCTCCGTCGCGCCCTCGGCTCTAACGCCGCAGTACTCACACCGGAAGATCAGCCGACTGGGCACCGACACCCACGTTACCGCCGCTGTCAAAGCCCTAATCGCAGGGCGATTGCAATTGAGATACTCCCGTAATAGGGTGCCGGTGATGCGGTGGGGTCGGATCAGATCGGCGCTCAGTCCCCGCGAATGGCGCACGGTTGCGCTGATGGCGTTCGTGATTCTCGGGCTCACCGGTATCGGCTTCTTCGTCCTGATCGCGCTCGTCGCCCCTGCCGGATACAGCCTCGGTTCGACCGGAGCGTTCGGCGTCGGCGTAGGGATCACCGCCTACACGCTGGGCGTCCGCCACGCCTTCGACGCCGACCACATCGCGGCGATCGACAACACCACCCGGAGGCTGATGGCCGGGGGCCAGCGCCCGCTCAGCGTCGGATTCTTCTTCGCACTCGGCCACTCGACCATCGTGTTCCTCCTGGGCGCGCTGATCGCGATCGGCGTCCGGGGGATCGGCGGTGCCCTCGAGGACGACGGCTCGTCGCTGCACAGCGCCACGGGCTTGATCGGCCCCACGGTCTCGGGGGTGTTCCTGCTCGTCATCGGGCTGCTCAACCTCGCCGTGCTGATCGGGATCGTCCGGATCCTGAGGCGAATGCGCGAGGGTGAGCTCCAGGAGCAGGAGCTCGAGCGCGAACTCGAGTCCCGCGGTTTCCTGAACCGCCTCTACGGCCGTGCGACGCGCCGGATCACCAAGCCGTGGCAGATGTATCCGCTGGGCTGTCTCTTCGGCCTCGGGTTCGACACCGCGACGGAGATCGCGCTCCTCCTCGTCGCCGGAGGGGCCGCCGCGAGCGGGCTGCCTTTCTACGCGATCCTCTGCCTTCCGATCCTCTTCACCGCCGGTATGACCCTGTTCGACACGATCGACGGGGCGTTCATGAACTTCGCCTACGGCTGGGCTTTCTCGGAGCCCATTCGGAAGGTCTTCTACAACCTCGCCGTGACCGGGTTGTCCGTGTCGGTGGCGCTCTCGATCGGCACGATCGAGCTCACCTCGGTGCTCGCGGACCGCCTCGATCTGACCGGTGAGCCGTGGCAGTCGATCGCCGGGCTCGACCTGAACATGATCGGATACGCGATCGTCGGCCTCTTCATCCTCACCTGGGTGGGCGCATACGCCGTCTGGCGCCTCGGGCGGATCGAGGAACGCTGGTCCGGCCAGACCCGGTCGACCGTCGGATAGGAGTCGAGATGGGCTTCTCGCCGTTCCGCGACGCAGTCAAGGTGGACGACCTGGAGGAAGCGCTGAGCGCTCTCCGGGAGAGCGGCCACCGGGTCACCGCCCCGAGACGCCTCGTGCTCGAGGCGCTCTTCGATGCGGAGGGCCCGGTTTCCGCCGAGTACGTCGCGGAGGGGAGGGGCGGCGCGAGCACGCCGATGGACGCCGCCTCGGTGCACCGGATCCTCTCGCAGCTCGAGGAGCTCGGGCTGGTCCGCCACGTCCATATCGGCCACGGCCCGGGCCTGTACGCGCTGGTCGGCCAGGCCGATCGGGAGTACCTCGCCTGCGAGCGCTGCGGACGGGTGACCACTGTCGAGCCCGGAAAACTCGATTCGATCCGGCGCTCGATTCGGCGCCGCTTCGGCTACGAGGCTCGGTTCACCCACTTCCCGATCCTCGGTCTCTGTCCGAGCTGCCGGCGCGAGATCGCCGGCGAGGAAGTGCCTTCGGGGGGTCGCAAGAGCGACGGGCACGAACACGGGCACAGCCACGGCGGCTACGTCCACTCGCATCCCCACGTCCATGGCAAGGGCGGCGGCGCGGGGCACGAGCACGGACATGAGGCAGGAGACGGCTGACGGAGTTTGTGGTTCCTCCCGCGGGGAAGTCCCTCGGCCATGGACCGCAAGCTGCTCGGCATCTATCTGAATGACCACCTGGCGGGGTCGGTGGTGGGAGAAAACCTCGCCAAGAGGTTCGCCCGGCAGAACGAGGACAACGAGTACGGCAGAGCGGTCGCGCAGATCGCCAAGGAGATCGAGGAGGACAAGGCGACGCTGCGGGAGGTCATGGACCGAGCCGGCGTCAGGCAGAAGCAGATCCGATTGGCATTCGCGCGCGTGACCGAGCTGGGGACGCGCCTCAAGCCGAACGGCCGGCTGGTCGGCTACTCACCGCTGAGCCGGGTGCTCGAGCTGGAGGGGCTGACCATGGGGATCACCGGCAAGCTCGAGCTCTGGCGCTCGCTCGAGGCGCTCGATGGCGGTGCCGACATCCGCGGTATCGACTTCGGGGCGCTCGCCGCCCGCGCGGAGAACCAGCGCGACCGGGTGGAGGACCTCCACGTCAGGGCCGCCCGCGAGGCCCTCAGCGGCGAGTCAGCCGCCTAGCTCGGACCCATCTGGTCGCCGTCAGGGGGACGGCAGATCATCACGGGGAGATTGGCATGGTGTGCGACGGAGGTCGCGACGCTCCCCAAGACCGCCGAGCCGACAGCTCCGCGCCCGTGCGACCCGAGAACGATGAGCCCGGCTCCGGCCTCCTCGGCGGCCATCAGGATGGCTTTCCAGGCGCGATCGTCTTCGTGGACCGTGGAGCTGGCGTCGAACCCCGCCGAGTTCGCCAGTTCGGCGCCCTCAGCTGCCGTCTTGGCCGCCTCCTTACCGGCTTCCTCGATCAGCTCGTCGGGCACGATCGCAGCGGGGCGGCCCCAGAAGGGGAGTGCCTCGAGCGGTTCATATGCCGCCACTACGATCGCTTTCCTGGGCAATCGCAGCTCTGCTCCAGCCTGCTCGATCGCTTGCTTCGCGTGGTCTGAACCGTCGTAGGCGATCAAGACTGGCTTCTCATCGGCGGCCATACGGTTTTCTCCTTTCGACGGTGTCCTGCTCGCTTGAGAGCACTGGACCGATCCAGGTTGGGAACCCTATGGGACAGCAAGATCGGGCCGTCCATCCTGGGACGGCGTCAGCTCCGAGCCGGGACCGCCCGGCGGCTCAGGAGAACTCGTCGAGCGAGCGCTTCTGGCAGCGCAGCTCGTGGTCCCGCTGCTTCGCGGGGACGCCGGACTCGCCCGTCACGGCCTCGTTGTGCCTGACGTCGACGATCGCGCAGAAACGCTCCGTCTCCGAGCCCGCCGCGGTGGAGGGTTCGGAGACCTTCCGTTCCTCCGTATCTGCCTCAGTTCGTTCGTTCATCCTTCTCCATCAACCCCAGCTCGTTGTTCCCCTTGGTGAGGTTGTAGCAGTTGTAAGCGTTCGCTAAGACACTAGAAAGAACAGTTCACCCCGCTGAAAGTAGCGCTGCAGTGGGCAGGATCAGGCGGCGGGCCGTCGCGCAAATTGCGAAGAAAGCATCCGGCGGTCCCGCCGCGAGCGTGAAGGTGCCGAGTGGGCCGCCACCTATAATTCGCGGCCCGTCGGTCCACCCCCGTCGCGCGTCCTCTCGAAGAAGGCGCGGAACCGGAGGCTCAATTGAAGAACTCGTCCCCAGAGCGTCAGCGCTACTCACCTGAGCGCGCTTACCGCCCTCTCGTCTCTCCGCCGAGCGTGGAGGACAAGGACGCCTGCGCGCTCTATGCCTCCGTGCGCCGCGACGCCACCCCCAGCCACGAGCCGGTCACCCTCGCGCTCGAGTCGCTGCAGAAGATGCTCCACCGCGCCGGCAATGTCGACGGCGAGGGGGACGGCTGCGGCCTCCTGGTCGACATCCCGACCAGGATCTGGGCCGAGGAGGTCCGTCAGGGCGGACACAACCCGGCGCTCGCGTTGGATGACGCCTTCGCGGTCGCCCACGTCTTCGTCGAACGGTCGCAGGATCTCGAGAAGATTCGCCATGGGGCCCGAGAGCTGCTCGGCGGCGCGGGCTTCAGGATCCTCGCCGAGCGCCTCGGCGCTGTCGACTCGGCCGCCCTCGGCGCGACCGCGCGCGAGGAGGAGCCCCAGTTCTGGCAGTTCGCGGGTCTCGTGCCGGAGGCCTCGGGCGCCGACCGCACCGTCTTCAACCTGAAGATCGTCCTCGAGGAGAAGCTCGGCGTCCATGTCGCCTCCTTCTCGGGCAGGACCGCCGTCTACAAGGTGATGGGAAACCCGAAGGTGCTCGGGTCCTACTACGCCGACCTCTCCGACGAGCGCTTGGAGACGATTGGCGCCTTCGGCCACAACCGCTACTCGACCAACACCTGGCCTTCATTCACCCGGGTCCAGCCCTTCGGTGTGCTCGGCCACAACGGCGAGATCAACACCATCGAGCAGCTCCGCCAGGAGGCGCGCATGCTCGGCGTGCCGATCGGCGAGGGCAACTCCGATTCCCAGGACCTGAACCGGGTGATCGAGAGCCTGGTCAGGCGCCATGGCCTGTCGCTGGCGGAGGCGATGGAGATGGTCGTGCCGCCGATCGTCGACGAGATCGCGGGCCTCCCAGAGGAGCTCCACTCCTTCTACATGTACCTGCGCCAGACGATGGGGCCCTTCGCACAGGGCCCCGTCGCGCTGATCGCGCGGCACATGGACGAGTGCGTGTTCTCGGCCGACGCGATGGGCCTGCGTCCTCTGTGGAAGCTCGAGACCCCGCAGGACTACGTCTTCAGCTCCGAGCCTGGCGTCGTCTCCATCGCGGACATGGTCTCCGAGCCGCAGCCGATGGCCCCGGGCCAGAAGTACATGGTGATGATCGACCGCGAGCGCAAGCGCTCGACGCTCCACCCGCATGCCGAGATGCTGGCCGAGGTCCGCAAGCGCTGGCTGCGGCGGACGGGCGCCGAGCAGATCGCGCCGTACGACCGCGCGCTCGACACCGGCGGCCCGCTCGAGGGCCCTGAGATCCCGGGCTACACCGACGCAGGGCCCGAGGAGCCGGTGAGGGTCGAGGACCGCGTCCTCGCCGGCTTCGGCTGGCAGCGCGATGACGTCAAGCTGGTCCAGCAGATGGCGGACAACGGTGCCGAGCCGATCGGCTCACTCGGGTACGACGGCCCCCTCGCCGCACTCTCGCCCGAGCGCCAGAACCTCGCCGACTACTTCAAGGAGACCGTCGCCGTCGTAACCAATCCGGCGATCGACCGCGAGCGCGAGATCGAGCACTTCTCGACGCGGGCCGTCTTCGGCCGCCGGCCGCCGCTGACGGACCCGTCCTCCGACAGCCGGACGATCGAGACCGACTTCCCCGTGATCCTCGGCGGCCACCACGACCTCGCGCCGCTGCCGCATAGCGCCTACCGCCGGATCGCCAGCGAGCAGGGCACCTACCTGCTCGAGGACCTCTGGGACGCCTTTGGCGACCGGGCCAAGGCGATCGACATCGCCCTGCTCGAGTCCGAGACCACCCAGGGCGCGATCGAGCGGCTCCGTCAGGAGGCCGTCAAGGCGGTCGGCGAGGGCTGCGAGCTGCTCGTTCTCACCGACCGCACCGTCTACGACTCCGAGAGGCGCTACATCGATCCTCACCTGGCGACCTCCGCGATCGACCAGGCGCTCAAGCAGTACGAGGTCGCCGACGGCGAGAACCTGCGTCGCCGCTGCTCGATCGTGCTGCGCTCGGCGGCGATCCGCAACGTCCACGACGTGATGATCGCTCTCGGCCTCGGGCGCGGATGGCGCCTGCCCCTACGTGATGCTCGAGGTGATCTGCGTCGACGACTACGAGAACGACGTCGCCAATCTCTGCTCGGCTCTGCGCAAGGGGATCGAGAAGGTGATCTCCACGATCGGCATCCACGAGGTTCGCGGCTACGCCCGCCAGTTCTCCTCGATCGGGATCAAGCCCGAGCTCGCCGAGATCTTCCACACAGAGGCCTTCGCCGCCTCGCAGAAGGGCGGCACTGGGTTCGCCCAGATGGACGCCGACACCGACGCCCGTCAGAAGATCCTCGCCGGGGACGAGGAGTCGAAGCCGGCGAAGACCCTCCACTTCTATCCCAAGGTCTACAAGGCGGCGATCGCCGCGGCGAACGGCTCCGCGACCTTCGACGAGTACTCGCAGAAGGTGCGAGAGCTCGAGGCGCAGAGCCCGATCTCC
Source organism: uncultured Solirubrobacterales bacterium (assembly GCA_963848955.1). Taxonomy (GTDB): domain Bacteria; phylum Actinomycetota; class Thermoleophilia; order Solirubrobacterales; family 70-9; genus DASUPK01. Next base: position 140,586 of record CAWKFQ010000012.1, read on the forward strand.
ATGCGCCACATCATGGGCTTGAAGAGGGAATCGGACCGCGACCCGGTCGACCCCTCGCAGGTGGACGCCTCCGTCGGCCATCACGACTACCCGGTCGTGATCAGCTCGATGAGCTTCGGCTCGCAGTCCGAACCGGCCTTCCGCGCCTACGCCGAGGCCGCCAGGGCAATCAACATCCTCTGCATCAACGGGGAGGGTGGGGAGATCCAGGACATGTACGGCAAGTTCCGCAAGTGGCGCGGGCAGCAGGTCGCCTCGGGCCGCTTCGGGGTCTCGGCCGAGATGCTCAACTCCTCCTACGTCGCCGAGATCAAGATCGGCCAGGGCGCGAAGCCCGGTGAGGGCGGTCACCTGCCGGGCAAGAAGGTCTCCGAGAAGGTCGCATCGGCCCGTAACGCCACTCCCGGCACCGACCTGATCTCACCCTCGAACAACCACGATCTCTACTCGATCGAGGACCTCGCGGAGCTGATCGACGAGCTGAAGACCGTCAACCCCGACCTGCGGGTCTCGGTCAAAGTCCCGGTCGTTCCCAACATCGGCACGATCGGCCTCGGCATCGCCAAGGCCGGCGCCGACATCATCACCCTCTCCGGCTTCGAGGGGGGCACCGGTGCGGCGCGACAGCACGCGCTCAGGCACGTGGGCCTGCCCTCCGACATCGGCACCCGCGCGGTCCACCGCGCGCTGATGGAGGCCGGGATCCGCAACCGCGTCGAGATCTGGGCCGACGGCGGGTACCGCCACGCCCAGGACATCGTGAAGCTCCACTGCATGGGCGCCAACAGGGTCGCCTTCGGCACCCTCGCGATGGTGTCCCTCGGCTGCACGATCTGCCGCGGCTGCCAGCTGGATACCTGCCACGTCGGCATCGCCACCCAGATCGAGACCGTGGAGCAGGCCCAGGAGCACGGCCTGAAGAAGTTCACGCCTCCCGGTGCGGATGCTGCCGAGAGTTGCGCCCGCTTCTTCCAGGCGATGGGTGAGGAGGTCAAGGCTGTGGTCGGCTCGCTCGGATACGACCGCGCCCAGGACCTGGTCGGCCGCTACGACCTGCTCGAGCAGATCTCACACCAGGAGAAGATCGACCTCGCGCCGCTGATCACCCCGCTCGAGGAGTTCCTCGACCTCGAGCCGATCGACCTCCCGGTCAAGGAGGAGGCGCTGGTCGAGGCCCGCGCCGAGGCCGGTCTGGTCCGCGCGAAGCCGCTCCGGATGGAGCCCAAGCAGGCCTCACACGAGATCGCCCAGGTCGCCGACAAGGTGTTCGACGGCTCCTGCGTGACCGTCGAGTTCCCGCGCCGGACCGACGCACACGACCGCGTCCTCGGCACCGAGCTCTCCGGGGCGATCGCCCGCGCCCGGATCTACGACGGCGCGCCTGAGGGCACCGAGAACGACGACCTCGCTCAGTTGGTCTTCAACGGAGGGAGCGTCGCGGGCCAGGGCTTCGGTGCGTTCAACGAGTGGGGCGTCACCTGCCGCGTGGAGGGCGGGGCACAGGACGGCGTCGGTAAGACGATGCTGGGCGGCACCGTCTCGATCCTGAAGGGAAAGAACACCGACGGGAAGCGCGTCAACGGTTCCGTCGGCAAGTCCTTCGCCTACGGCGCTCAGCGCGGCCGCCTCTTCGTGCAGGGCTCGGCCGACTCGCGCTTCTGCATCCGGCTCTCCGGCGCGGACGTGGTCCTGGCCGGCGAGCCCGAGCAGCCCGTCGACGACTCACAAGGCTGCGTCGTCGATCGCGCCAACGCCAAGGGTTTCGCCTTCGAGTACATGACGTCCGGACGCGCAGCCGTCCTGGGCGACATCGGGCCCTGGGCCTGCGCCGGGATGACCGGTGGCCGGGTGTACGTGCGCATCGATGACGAGCTCAACCTCGACCGCGACGCGATTCAGCGGCGCCTCGGCGAGGGCGCCAAGGTGAAGCTCGAGGAGCTGGACGCCGAGGGCCAGCTCGACCTCGAGGACCTGCTCGGCCACTACGGCGACGAACTGCGGGCGACCGACCAGGCGGACGAGGCCGATCGCATCCAGAGCCTGGTCGCCTCCGCCAAGGCCAACTTCCTGATGATCATCCCGGAGAAGGTTCAAGCGGACCCGTCGATTTCGACGGAGTAGTTCAACGCGGTGAGCTCGTTGCGCCCGTGTCGTGGCCGGCGACCTGCGAACCTTGCCCCGGCTTCGCAGATGACCCCAGATCGAACCAACCACGAGGAGAGCGCCCGAGAGGCGCGGGCGATGGATGAGGTCATCCGGCTCGAGGACGTGCAGCGGGTCACCGAGTCGGCGCTCGCGTACCTCGACCTCGACGATCTCCTCAGGGAGTTGCTCGACCGTGTCGCTGACATCCTCGAGGTGGACACCGCGGCCGTCCTTCTGATCGAGGAGGGGGGCCGGACGCTCGCCGCCCGGGCCGCGAGGGGCCTCGAGGAGGAGGTGGAGCGCGGATTTCGCCTGCCCGTCGGCCGTGGCTTCGCGGGGCGGGTCGCATTCACCCGGGAGCCGGTGGTGATCGAGGATCTGGAGCAGTCGCCGATCCAGCCGGTCAACCCGCTCTTCAAGGAGAAGGGAGTCCGCTCGCTGCTCGGGGTCCCGCTGGTGGTCGAGGGGGAGGTGATCGGCGTCCTGCACGTCGGTTCACTGACGCGGCGAGAGTTCCACGAGAGCGACATCGAGCTGCTCCAGCTGGTCGCGAACCGGGTGGCGCTCTCGATCGAGCGCTCGAGGCTGATGGTCCAGGGCCAGATCGCGGCGACGCTCCAGCGCAGCCTGCTTCCTCGCAGGCTCCCCCAGGTGCCCGGGTTGCGGATGGCGGCCAGGTATCTGCCGGCAGCGGATGAGTCCGCGGTGGGCGGCGACTGGTACGACGTGATCGAGCTCAACAACCAGTGCATCGGCTTTGTGATCGGCGACGTGGCCGGCCACGGGATGGCCGCCGCGACCTTCATGGGCCAGCTGCGCAGCGCGATCCGCGCGTACGCACTCGACACCTCGGGCCCGGGGGAGGTGATCACCAAGCTGGCGGAGTTCTCGGACCGGATGCACACGCGCATGGCCACGGTGATCTACGCGACGCTCAACCTGAGCACCTGGGAGGTCCGATTCGCACGCGCTGGTCACCCGTATCCGCTGCTGCTGCGCACGGACGGAAGCGCCGATTTCCTCTCGGAGACAGGGGGCCCGCCGCTCGGGGCCGTCGGGGGCCAGACCTATGACGAGCAGAAGCTGACCCTCCTGCCCGGTGAGACCCTCGTGCTCTACACCGATGGGTTGATCGAGCGCCGAGGGAGCAAGCTCTCTGACGGGGAGACCGCCCTGGTCGAGGTGGCGTCCTCCGCGCCGGATGAGCCCGAGCTGAAATGCCAGGCGATCACCTCCAGGCTCACCGAGGACACGGCGATCGCCGATGACATCGCAATCCTCACGGTGCAGACCGTCGGCCTCCACGAGCTGCTCGAGGTCGAGGTGCCGGCGGTGCCGGCGCAGCTGGCGACGGCTCGGCACCTGATCAGGCGGTGGGTGGAGGCCAACGACGGCACCGACGATGACTGCGCGGCATTCGCGATTGCGGTCTCGGAGGCCTGCGCCAACTCGATTGAGCACGCTTACGGCCCGCGGGACGGGACGGTCGAGGTGCGGGCTGCCCTGGTCGACGGGGAGGCGACGGTGACCATCCGCGACCATGGCGAGTGGCGCCGGCCTCGCGGAGGCAACCGGGGGAGGGGCATCCCGATCATGCGTGAGTTCATGGATGACGTCTCGGTCGAGCGCGCGGAGGACGGAACGACGGTCAACCTCCTGCGCCGGCTGAGGGAGGAAGGTTGAGGCCGCAGCTCGCCCGGCTCTCGCTCGAGAGCCAGGGAGACATCGAGCTGGCTCGCGTTGCGGGAGAGGTGGACGCCTCGAACGTTGACGACCTGAGCCAGCAGCTGCTCGAAGCCGTGCCCAACCAGGCGCGCGCCCTCGTGCTGGATCTCAGCGAGACCAGCTACATCGACAGCTCGGGAATCAGCCTGATCTTCGACGCGGCGGCCCGGCTGCGAAACCGCCGCCAGGAGCTGCGACTGGTGGTCACGCCGCGCTCATTCGTCGGTGAGGTGCTCGCCGCGGTCTCGATGGAGCAGTCGGTCGCCATCGACCCGGCTCTCGACGAAGCCCTGCAGGCGATCGGCGGCGCGGACGGCTCGGACCGCTCGGACTAAGCCGTCTCGCTGAAGTCGCTCTTGCCGGCGCTCTCGTATGACGCTCAACGTGTAGCGCCCGATCTGGAGCTCGTCCCCGTCCGCCAGCGGGCTCCAATCGACCTGCTCTCCGTTGACGCTGATGCCGTTCATCGAGCGGTCGTCGAGAACGCGCAGTTCGCCCTCCGGCGTCTGCACGATGACGGCATGTCGGCGCGAAACGGTCGGGTCATCGAGCCTGATGTCCGCCGAGCGGCTGCGGCCGATTCGCGACCAGCCGGCCGAGAGCTGGATCACGCGCGAGCGCCCGTCCGCGAACATGGCCAGGTACTTCCCGGGTTCGGTGATCGACTCGCGCACGCCGTCGAGCCAGTCCGTCGGCTTGGCGACCGGGCGTGAGATGGCGATGCTATTCAGGGTGGGCTGCTCGAAGAGGGAGGACCGGCGGAAATCGGTGCCGCCGCAGTTGGGGCAATGCGGGATCGATTCGGCCGGCTCGAAGGAAACCGGGAAGGAGCACCCCTGACAAACGAAGGAACCAACGCCGCCGGCGGTTTCTCCCGCGTGGTGGACGTCGTCCGCGCTCTGTCGTGTTAGGGCCATCCGGAGGGGGTGACGCGATAGTACCCCCAGTACTGCGTAATGGCCAAGTCATTTTGTGCAGGCAGTACGGAAAGTCCAGGTTTTCCAGGCGGCATTGGCGGATGGGTTTGTTCGCCCGGCGGTGAGACGGGGGAGGGGTCCCGTCCGTCTAGAATCGCGCGGCCGTGGGGCCGATCACCGTGACCACCTCCATCGACGCTCCGCGCGAGCGCGTCTTCGACTTCATCTGTGACCTGGCCACCCGCCCGAGCTGGATCGACCATTTCGCCGACGACTACAGGGTGGAGCGCATTCCCGCCTCCGGCCGCGGTGCCGCGGCCCGGTTCCGGGTCGACGCTCCGGCCGGGGTCCGCTACATGGAGACGGTGATCGCGGACGCGGATCGCCCCTCCGGGGTGGTCGAACACGCCCGCGGAGGTCGGCTCGACCGCATTCCGATGCGCCTGGTCTGGGAGCTCGAGGCGGGCCCGACCACGACCGTGAGGCTGACGTTCTGGACGGCCCCTACGTCGAGCTTCGATCGAATCAGGGAGATCGGGCGGGAGCGCTGGTGGCGCCGGCGCTGGACGAAGGCTCTGGCGCGCATGCGGGACGTGATCGAGTCCGGTGCGCAGGTACCCCGGGTCGAGATCGCCGGTGGTGATCGTGTCCCCAGCATCGCTGGATAGACTGCGCGCCCTCATGCGCCCCGGCCACCAGCGCGTAGCCCTGGCCCTCGCGTTCGTCCTCGCCCTGGTCGGCGTGGCAGGCTGCGGCAATTCGCCCGGTAAGGAGGGCGACGAGGGAGTGCCCATCCAGCTCGGCGAGCTCGAGATCAACGTCCAGCTGACACGCTTCCTGAACCCGACCGACCACGAGGACAAGAACTATCTGGCCGGGCAGACCATTCCCACCCCGGCGGGGAAGGCGTACCTCGGCATCTTCCTGACGATGAAGAACCACAGCGATGAGGAGACCGGCCTGCCCTCCACGGCTCAGATGACGGTCGTCGACACGACTGGTGCGGGCTACGAGGCCATTCCCAGCCACACACCGTTCGCTGCACCGCTGGGCACCACGCTCGCCGGGCATGGCGTGATCCCGGTGCCCGATTCCCCGGGCGACAGCGGGCCCACGCAGGGCGCCATCGTCCTCTTCCTGGTCGATGAGGGCATCAGCGAGAACCGTCCGCTGAAGCTCGAGATCGAGCACGACGGCGAGACCGGCGACGTCACGCTTGATATCTAGGGCGGCGCCCGGCGCCCCCGGCCCGATGACGAGGACCCAGCTCCAGGCGCTGCTCGTCATCGGAGCTATAGGTGCCGGGCTGGCCTTGATCCAGCTCCTGGGTCTTGCCGGTGGCCTCGTCGGCGTCGGGCTGATGGCCTTCGCGACGATCCTCAGCGCGCCCGCCGCTCCGGAGCCCGGCGCTCGTGGGCTCAACTGGTGGGCGCTGCTCGCCGGCGGAACGGCGCTCGCCCTGATCGGTGTACCGCTCAGCCTGGTGCTCGAGGCCCCAGGCGGCCTGCTCACCGCGATCGGCGGTGGCATGGCGATCGTCGGCGTTGTGTTCGGCTATCCGTCTACTTGAGGGCCGCCGTCAGGATGTTGCTGGCGATCGGCGCCGCCGTCGACCCACCGTCACCCGAGGCGTCGATCAGCATCACCGCGACGGCGAGTTTCGGATGCCGGGCGGGGGCGAAGCAGATGAACCAGCCGTCGACGATCTGCTCGACGGTGTTCTCCTCACCCGGCGGGGCAGGCGGTTGACCAGGCTTCGGGCCGAGCTCGGCGGTGCCGGTCTTGCCTGCCACCTGGATGCCCGGGATGTTCGCCGCGACGCCGGTGCCCGAGGTGACGACGGCGCGCATCAGCCCGGTGAGGACCTTGGCGTTTTCCTTGGAGGTGACCTGGACGGGCTTGGCATCGCTCTTCAGCCCCGGGTCCTTGACGATCGACGTCGGGCTGCGCACTCCGCCGTTGGCGACGGTCTGGGCGACGGATGCCATGCCGAGCGGGGTGGCGAGCACCTGGCCCTGTCCGAAGGCCGTCACCGACAGGTCGGTATGGCTCGTGTCGTCGCTGAAGTCCGTGGGCATCGTCATGCCGTTCGGATCGGTGGCGGCGGTCGCGGCGGCGTTGTAGAGACTCGGCTTCTCGTTCCAGCCGTACTGCTCGGCCGTCTGGACCAGGCGCTCGGCCCCGACCTTGACGCCGAGAGGCGCGAAGACCGTGTTGCACGACTTGGCGAACGCCTGCACGAACGTGCCGCCACAGGCCTCGTCGTGGGCGTTGTGGACGACGCGGGCGCCGTTCTGCGGATCGGGGTTGATCTCGGTGAGCACCGGGAAGTTGTCGGTGAGCTTCACGTCATGGCCTTCCAGGGCGGCGGTCGTCGTGATCACCTTGAACGTCGAGCCCGGGGGCTGCGGGGAGGAGTAGGCGGATCCCGCGAGCCCCAGGACGTCGCCGTTGCGCGCGTTGAGCACGACGGCCCCGCCCGACTGGCCACCGAGCGCATTCACGGTGATCGTCTGGATGCGCGGGTCGATCGTCGTTCGCACCGGCTGCCCGGGCGTCCCCTGCGCCGTTGCGAGGACCCGGCCCTGCGTCGACCGAGGCACGTCGAGCTGCGGGCTGCTCGCCTTCACCGCCAGCAGCTCCCCGCTGGGCGTGCCCGAGAGACGCGGGTTGAAGGCCAGTTCGAGCCCGCTGATGCCCGTGCTCTCGTTCGTGGGGTAGCCGGCCCGCTGCAGCTTCGCCTGTTGTTCGGAATCGGCTGCCCCCGTTTCGCCGGCGACGTCGATGGCGTCCGAGCCCAGCGGGTGCGAGCGGCCGTCGACCGGTCCCGTGGCGAGCGCGATGTGGTGCTTGGCCATGATCGGCGCGCGCCTGCCCAGCTCGAGACGACGACCGACCTGCTCGCCTGGCTGCAGATTGGGGAAGGTCAGATACGGTGCCCACGCGACCTTGCCGCCGTCGATCGGCAGCCGCAGAACCCCGTCGACCTTGCCGAACAGCCGCGTCCGCACCCCAAGCTGAACGTCGACGACGTCCGTTCCGTTGACGCTCTTGGGGCCGTCCGCGTCGCCGGGATCGATCGCGGTGGCGGTGGCGGCCTGCTGGGCTTCTCGGTACGCGGAGGCGAGCTCGGCGGCGGAGTACCGGGCCTGGGCCGAATCGGACAGCTCGTCGCGCATCGACTTGAAGTCCTGATGGGCCCAGGCCTCCACGAAGCGATTCGCCATGTCCCGCTCAGGGTCACCGGCGGCGCTGATCACCCCGAGGATGAACGCGATGAGGGCGACGATCGCAAGCGGTAGAGCCCTTTGGCGCAGCCGGCGCTGTCGCTCCGAGAGTGGACCCCGCTGGGCGCGAGGATCGCGGGCGATCCCCCGTGGCGGCGGGTCCTCCCGTCCTCGCTGCCGTGACCGTGTCACGGGGGGATTCACGCGGGCAAAGGTAGTGGCTCGTACGCTTGTATTCGGGAAACCGTGACCGGCCTCGACTGGGTGATCATCGCCTTCTCCCTGGCCATGGCCTGGTGGGGCTACCAGCAGGGGCTGATCGTAGGGGTGCTGAGCCTCGGCGGCTTCGCGATCGGGGCATTTCTCGGCAGCCGGCTCGGCCCCGCCCTGTTGCCGGAAGGCTCGCACTCCCCCTACGCGCCCGCCACGGCGCTCGCCGGCGCGCTCCTGGCCGGAGGACTCGTCGCCGTCTCAATGGAGGGGCTGGCCGTCGCCGCACGCCGGCGGCTGATCGGCGCGGCCGGACGCCGGCGGGGCGTGGCGATAGCCGAGTCCTCTGGCGGTGCCGCGCTCCTGGTGGCGCTGGCCCTCGGGCTCGCCTGGCTGTTCGGCGCCGTGGCGCTCAACGCGCCGGGAGCGAAGGGGCTGCGAGAGGCCGTCCAGCAGTCGGCGATCCTGCGGGCGCTCAACGGCGCCTTCCCGCCCTCCAGCGCGTTGATCAACGCGCTCCACCGAATCGACCCCAGGCTCTCGGTCCAGGGCCCGAGCCCGGACGTCGCTGCGCCGGACTCGAAGATCGGCCGGGATCCCGATGTGCGGGCGGCATCCGACAGCGTGGTGCGGGTGCTGGGCACGGCGTGCGGCCTCGGCGTCGAGGGATCGGGCTGGGTCGCCGCCCCGGACCTCGTGGTTACGAACGCCCACGTGGTGGCCGGAGAGACCGACACGACCGTGACCCCCGCCGGCTCCGGCTCATCGCTCGACGCGACCCCCGTCCACTACGACCCCACCAACGACCTCGCACTGCTGCGCGTGAACGGCCTGGATGACGGCCCTCTCTCGTTCGCCCCCGATGTCCGAAGCGGGACCCCCGGCGCCGTCATCGGCTATCCGGAGAACGGGCCGCTGACGATCACCCCGGCGCGGGTCGGGGCAACGGGTCCCGTCATCACCCAGGACTCCTACGGCCGCGGGCCGGTGACCCGCCAGCTCACGGCGCTGCGCGGCGACGTTCGCAGCGGCAACTCGGGCGGGCCGCTGGTGGACGGCAACGGCAGAGTGATGGGCACCGTCTTCGCGGCCACGACGGAGGGGAAGCCGGGCGGCTACGCGGTGCCGAACAGCGTTGTCGCGAGCGAGCTCAGCGACGCGACGGGCGCCGTCAGCACCGGCCCGTGCACGCGCTAGTCGTGCGAGGGGCGCGTAAGCGCCCCGTTTGATGCTGGCCGGTCCCTTACCTTCAGTAAGCTCTAGTCGAAGTGAGATCTCAAGGGCGCATCGGCCGAGCCAGGGGAGCGGCCAAGCCCAAACAAGTGTGTCCTCACTTCCACGGCGCGGTGGAGCTGATCGGACGTCGCTGGGCCGGCGCGATCCTCTACGCGCTCACCGATGGGCCGCTCCACTTCGCGGAGCTCAAGGAGGCTGTCCCGGGTATGTCCGATCGGCTCCTCTCCCACCGGCTCAAGGAGCTGGAGGAGGCCGGTCTGGTCAGGCGGGAGGTCCAGGAGGCCGGCAAGCGCGTCCGGGTGAGCTACGAGCTCACCCAGAAGGGCCACTCGCTCGAGCCGGTGATGGGCGGGCTTCGCGAGTGGGCCCGCGCCTGGCACCGCGCCTAGATCGAGATTCACCAAGCCCTGGGGTTGCCGTCCGGGATCTTGTCGATCACCAGCTTCGCCTCGACGCGCTCGACCGGGTATGGAGTGGTCGATAGATAGTGCTCGAGCTCCTCCTTCCCCAGCCCGCTCGAATCCTCGTTCGACCGCTGAGGCATAGGTGTCGAGGATCACCGCGTCGTCCGGTGGGTCCGGCGCGAAGTGGAACGGCTTCGCCCTGTAGGTGACGATGCGCTCGGGGAGGTCCTGTCCCTCGACCAAGCCCGTGACCTCGACCCGGTCGTAGCGGATCTCGCGGATGTCGAGGCGGTCGAGCTCGGCCTCAGTGAGCTCGATCACCACGCCGTTGACCGGCCCCGCGTCGTCCTCGCCCTCCTCGACGTTGAGCCCGAGGATCCACTCCGGTCGCCAGCCGGCGTCGCACTCGAAGGTCTTCTCGCAGGTCAGGTTGTCGCGGCGCTGGGAGAAGCGCCGGCGCCAGTCGTGCAGCCGGGCAGTTCGTACCTCGCCGACGCGCCTGCCAAGGGTCATGGAGGCGCTGTCGGCGAGCACGAGCGATCCGTATCCGAAGAGCCCGAGGCTCATGCGGCCAGCGGCCTCGGCTCGAGTCCCGCATCGTCAGCTCGATCGGGTAGCTGCAGAGCCGCTCCCGCGCGGGGCAGTCGGCGCAGAGCGCCCGGTGGGGGCGGTCGGTGACCTCGAAGCGGCCGGCCGCGAGCCGCTCGAGCACCGCCTCGACCCGGTTCCGCGCCGCCTCGAGCTCCCTCTCGCCGAAGCTCTCCCGCACCGGCTCATCAGCTCGTTCGAGGAAGACATAGGCCGTCTCGACGGGGGCGCCGCGGGCCGCGGCCGCGAGCGCGTAGAGGTCCCGCTGGATCGAATAGCGGGAGACGATCTGATTCGGATCGCGACCCTCGAGCCGGTCGGTCTTGTAGTCGACCACCAACACCGAGCCGTCGGGGCGCCGCGCAAGCAGATCGATCGAGCCGCGGATCAGGGTCCCTCCCACCGAGAGCACGAAGGGGACTTCGGGGCTGACCCTCGCATCGGAGATCTCGCGGCAAAGCGGCGAGCCGAGGAAGGCCTTCGTGAGCGCGAGCACCTGGCTGATCCCGTCGTCCGCCTCGAGGCCCTGCTCGCGCAGGGCGGCGGCGATGCGCTCGTCATCCGGTTCGCGCCAGCGGTTGCGGGCGCTCCACTCGAGCAGCGAGTGGACCGCGAGGCCGGGCCCGAATCGCCTCCGGACCTCGGGGGCCGAGGATTCCTCCCCGTCCACGGACACGACCTCGGGCTCACCGATCCCGAGGACGCGCTCGACGTAGAAGCGGTAGCCGCAGTTCTCGAAGGCCGACAGCGCCGAGTAGGAGAGCCCGCCGATCAGGGCCGGTGGCACCTCGGGCCGGTCCAGGGGCGGCTCGGCCCCGGCCGTCTGCTCCGGCGGGGGCTCGGCCTCACCCGGGGCGAGGAGCTCCGCTCCCGCGCCCGGCGCCGGCTCGCTGACGCTGACGCGCAGGCGGCCGGCCGGGTAGCCGTCGCCCGCGGCCGGGATCTCGAGTTCGCCCTCGGTCACCTCTCCATCGAGCAGCGAGCGGATCAGTTGAAGGGCGATCGGCTTGCGGCGGGGTGATCTCCTTTTTCGAGGGCGTTCGGATTGAAGGTCCCGCTGAGCAGCAGGCGGCGCTTCGCCCGGGTCGCCGCGACGTAGGCGAGCCGAGCCTCCTCCTCGGCGTCGCGCTCGGCTGCCAGCTCGGTCAGCTCCTGGTAGTCGTGCAGGCGCTCGGCTGGGCGGCCGAGGCGGCCGAGCTGGACGCCGACGCGTGCCAGCTCGCCTCCCTCGGGGCCCTCCTCTCCGGGTTGCACCCGCAGGGGGGACCAGCCGAGCTGGAGGTTGCGGCCGAGGTCGGCAACCGCGACCACCTCGAACTCGAGCCCCTTCGCGCCGTGCACCGTCATCACCCGGACGCCGGCATGGCCCTCGGCGCGGGTCGCGGCCTCGGCCTCGCGATCGCGGCTCGCGGCCCGCGAGTCCAGGTACTCGAGGAAGGCGCCGAGGTCCGGGCCCTCGCTCGCCTCGAACTCGCGCGCGAGCCGCATCAGCTTGCGCACGTTCGCCCAGCGGGCCTGACCGTCGAATCCGGCTCAGGGTCGCCAGGTCGTAGTCGAAGGCGGAGGCCGCGCGCTCGATCAGCGTCTCCAGCCCGCCCTCGGTCGACCGGTCGCGGAGGTCGGTGAGGACCGTCGCGAAGCGTTGGAGCCGCTCCATCTCCTCGGGCGGGATCAGCGCCGCCGCCTCCGCATCCCCTCGGGTCGGCGCGCCGCTCTCGACCAGGTCGCGGACGAGCGGCCAGATGTGGCCGAGGCGCTCCCGGTCGCTCTCCTCGTCCCGCCAGGTGGCCGCTCGCCGCAGCAGCCAGAGCGTGTCCGGCAGGACTCCGCAGGCGGGTGAGGCGAGCGCACCGAAGAGCGCCTCGTCGTCGAGCGGGTTGGCGATCACCGCCAAGAGGCAGCGAAGGTCGTCGATCTGCTGCTGGGACCAGAACCCGCGCCCGCCGACGACGTAGGGATCGAGCCCGGCGTCCGTGAGGGCGCGCTCCACGGCCGCCACGTGGGTGAAGGCGCGCATCAGGACGACGATCTCGGCTGGATCCACTCCGTCCTCGTCGACCAGCTGCCGGAGGCGCCCGGCCAGCCGGCGCGCCTCCGCCACCTTGGATCCGGAGCTCGGGTCGTCAGGCAGGCGCGGCAGCCGGGTCTCGTCGGCCTCCCAACCCTTCCGGTCATCGACGGTCAGGAGGAGCTCCACAGGTGCGGTGCTCGCCTCTTCCTCCAGGAATGCGGTCAGCGGCTCGAAGCCGTCGAGCATGCCTCGCCCGATCGCGTTGGTCGCCGCGACGAGCTGAGGCGCGGCGCGGAAGTTCCCGGTCAGCGGCAGCGCCTCGCCGTTGGGCTCGTCGCCCTCGGCGAAGCGGCGGTGCTCGCGGCGGTAGACCTCGACGTCGGCGTGCCGGAAGCCGTAGATCGACTGGAACTCGTCGCCGACCAGGAAGAGGCGGGTCTCGGGACCCCGGAGCTGCTCGATCAGCCGCAGCTGTAGGTCGTTGGTGTCCTGGAACTCGTCGACCATCAGGTGGTCGAACTGCTCCCGGTAGCGGTCCCGCAGGGGGTCCGAGCCGGTGAGCAGCTCGACCGCCTTCAGCTGGAGGTCCTCGAAGTCGAGTGCCGCCCGTTCCTCCTTGAGCTGCTCGTAGCGGGCGCCGAATCGGGCGACCAGCTCGCGGAGCTGCTCGTAGGCCGGACCGAGCACGTGGGCGGCGACCGTCGCCTGCGCCCGCTTCGAGCGCCCTCGTGTAGCGCTCGCACGCCTCGCCCGCAAACGCCTTCGCATTCGAGCTGATCTCCAGGTCGCGGAGGGATTCGAGAAGCTCGTCGTCGGGAGGGAGGTTCGGGTCGAGGTCCATGGCCGCGGCGATCCGCTCGCGGCTCGCTCACCGACTTGCCGCTCGCCTCCGCGCACTCCGGGTGCGCCGCCCGGCGGCCTCGATCAACGCGGCGATCGCCGGCGGCGGTCTTCCGGCGGCGCGAGCCGGGCAAGGCCGGGTTCGGGTCGCCGTGGCTGCGGAGCTCGTCGTAGGCGCCGCGGGTCATCTCGAGGAGCGTCCGGCGCCGGTTGGCCGCGGCCAGCTCGAGCGCCTCCGGCTCCCCTGACTCGACCAGCTCCGCGAGCGCCGAGTCGAAGGCACGGATGGCGAGCCGCTCGGCCTCCGCCTCGTCGACGACGCGGAAGCGGGGATCGATCCCCGCCGCGGCGGGATGGGAGGCGAGCAGCCGGCGGCAGAAGCCGTGGATGGTCGAGATCCAGGCCCGGTCGGTCGCGTCCAGGGCCGTGCGCAGGGCCTCGAGCCGCTCCCCCTCTGCCTCGCCGATTCGCGCCGAGAGCTCGTCCCGGATCCGGCGTCGCAGCTGATCCGCTGCCCGCTCGGTGAAGGTGAAGGCGAGGATGCGCTCGACGCCGACCGTCCGGATCCAGCGCGGCGGCGCAGAACCGGTCGACGAGCACGCTCGTCTTCCCGGTCCCGGCCCCGGCCCGCAGGAAGATGTCGCGGTCGCGTCGCTCGACCGCGGCGGCCTGCTGCTCGGTCCGCTCCCGGCTCATTCCTCCTCGCTCTCCTCGGACCACGGCTCCTCCTCCGGCAGTCCGCGCTCGCGCCGGCAGATCGGCTGGAACGTGCACCAGTCGGGACAGCTGCCGCCGAGCGGGTCGCGGATCACCTTCCCGGAGTGGATCGAGGCGATGATCTCCTCCGCCTTCTCCCTCGCCTCGTCGAGCGCGCCCTCGAACGCCTCGTCGTCGAGCTGGTCCTTGGGCCGAGGGTCGAGCCCCGCCAACTCGTCGGCGAGCTCCTTCCTGAGCAGGCCCTTTGGCGTGCGGTCGCCGGTCCCGCCGAGCGGCCGGTACAGGCCGCCGGCGAGCTCATGTCCCCAGAGCTCCCGGGCGGCGAGCATGTAGAGCTGGAGCTGCAGCTTGCCGCGCTTCTCGAGCATCGCGGCGCCGCCCTCGACCCTGCCGCCCGACTTGTAGTCCTGGACCAAGGCCTCGCCGCGCGGCCCGAGGTCGATCCGATCGATCTGGCCGTGAACCCCGCCACCGGCGAGCTGCAGGGGCCCCTGGTCGGATTGGTCGAAGCCGAATGCGGCCTCGGTGTGGGCGGGGACGAACGCGGTCGCCGTGTCGGCCTCGTCGGCCAGGAAGGCCAGGACCAGCCCCTCGACGCGGCGGAGCGCGGCGGCGGTGTCGGCGATCTCCGGCGGCAGCCGATCCGCTCCCACCTCTGAGATCAGCTCTCGCGCGCGACTGCGCCAGGCCTCCAGGGACTCGGTGGTTGGACGGGGCTCGGGGCCCGGCGGGTCCTCGTAGAGGGACTCGAGAACCCTGTGCGCAATCGAGCCGCTGGTCAGGGGCTCGTCGACGGGCCCGATCCGCTGCGGGCGCAGCTCGTGGCCGATGAACCAGCGGTAGGGGCAGAGTGCGTACTCCTCGAGGGTGGAGGGCCCGAACAGGCCGATCTCCCGCATCCGCTCGAGCACCGGCTCGAGCTGGAGCGGGCCGGGCCGCAGCCGGCCGTTCTCGGTTCTCGGGCCGACGGCGGCGCTCGCCCTGGCGAGCTCGCGCGCGCTCGGCGCCGAACTCACGTCGAACACCGACTCGGCCAAGCCGCGGCCGCCGGCCTCCGCGACGATCGCCTCGTCGCGCTCCTCGATCCCCTGGGGCAGCTCGGGCGCGAGCAGACCCCTCACCTCGTCGACGTAGGGCGACCGGGACGTCGCCCCGCCCTCGTCGTCCGCGCTTCGCCAGGAGAGCCAGAGGCGCTGCTTGGGCCGCGAGAGACAGACCGAGAACAGGTAGCGGTCCTCGATCTCGGCCTTCTTCCTCTCTGGCAGCCCCAGCGCCCGCCGGGCGTCGTCCGAGAGCAGCGGGCCACCGGTGTCCCGCCGGGGAAAGTCGCCGTCCTGCATCGAGCAGACGAACATGTGGGAGACGCGACGGGCCCGTGCGCGGTAGGGACTGATCACCCGGACCCTGCCCTCCGTGGGGCCCCTCCACATCGGCACGTCGAGCTCGGACACCGCGGCGATCACGTCACCGGGAGAGTGGGGCAGGCCCAGCTCAGCGAGGTCGGAGAGCGCTGTCTCGATCTCGGAGCCCGCCCGCAGCTCGAGAGCCCTGTCCTCCCCCGCGACCGCACCCTGGCGGCGCACCGCCGACTCGGCGATCCAGCGGGCCTGCCTGCCCGCCTCGCGAAGGAGGGCCGGTCCAGATCCGGCCTCACGCAGCTTCGCGACCTCGCGCAGGCCGCGCTCGCCGTTCTCGCTCTTGGGACCCCAGGCCGTGAGCGCCTCGTCGGTCGAGCGGATGCGACCGCGCAGCAGCCTGCGCTCGAACCAGTCCACCATCGACGGGGGAGCGACTCCCGGCGTGCGCAGATAGGCGAGCAGCTCCGCGGCCCCGCCGCCACCAACCGCGGCTCGAAGCAGCGCGATCAGCCCCGCCCCGGTCGCGGTGCGGGTGGCCGCGAGATCGGCCTGCACCGCCACCGGGATCTCGAATCGGGTCAGCACCCGGCGGTAGAGCGGTCCGGCCGAGCGCGGGTCGCGGAGCACGATCGCGATCTCCCCGGGCGGGACGCCGTCATGGAGGAGCCGCGCAACCTCGGCCCCCGCGGCCTCGACCTCCGCCAGCTCGCCCGCCGACGCGAGCAAGGCGACGCCGCCGTCATTCTCGATCGCCTCGCCGCCGCTCCGTTCGCCGAAACGGCGCTCGACCTCGAAGAGCGTCGAGCTCCGCGTGAAGCGGGGCTCGGGGTCGAGGCGCTCGATCGAGACGCCCTGGAAGTCCCTGAGCTCGGCGAAGAGGGCGCCGCGTGCGAGGGTGAGCGACTCGCGATCCTCCCAGGGGAGGGCGAGGGTCACGTCCGTGCTCGTCGCGAGCTCGCGGACCAGCTCCAGCTGCTCGAGCGTCAGGTCGTCGAATCCGTACAGGAAGACCGGCCGCGCCGCCCAGGCGTCCGGGCGCTCGCGGAGTGCGGCGGTCGCCGCCGCGGCGAGGGAATGGTCGTCCTGGAGGCCGAGTTCGTCCCGGACGCTCAGATAGGACTCGTAGAGCGACGCGATCTCCAGCTCGTACGGCCCCGCCTCCATCGCTCGTCCGCGCAGGGCAACCGGGTCGACCAGCGCGGCCTGCAGCTCCGAGACCAATTCCTCCAGCGCCGTCGGAAAGCCGGGCCGGCGCGACGACGTCGCGAGGATCCCGAGTTCCGCTTTCGATCCGGCCTCGCGGGCGAGCCGCAGCCGCTGGGTTCGGCTGACCGCGGGGCCGACGGGGGCGTCCGTAGCCCGTGCGACGAGCCCGAAGAGCTGATCGAAGGTGCCCACGGTCGCGCCGATCACGACCTCGCCGTTCCCGGTGAGCTCCTCCTCGAAGCGCTCCACGTCGTCCACGGTTGGGACCACCAGGACCGGGTCGCGGGCCGCGGCCGCCCTGAAGGCATCCAGAGTCCTGCCTGTTCGCCCCGAGTTGGGGGGCCCGATGATCAGTTTCACGCCACTCATAAGACGGGTCACTCCTCCGGCTTCGCCTTCGGAGCGCCCTCGCATGAGCATAGGCCCGTCCTCGGCGCTTGATGCGAGGGTGCTCCGAGGGCGTGAGTCCGAGGAGCAACCCGTTTCATGGAGCTCAAATCCGCCTGGTTTCTCGCATAACGCGCGGAAACCAGAGCCGGTCTTTTTCCGCCGGGGGCGAGTCTAAGTTGGCTTCAGATCACACCTCCGGAAGCCGAAACGGGAGGCCCACCGAAATGACACTTTGCTTTGTAGATCCAGCCGACGCCATCAGGGCTATCGCCGACTCCGTCGGCCGTGAGGCCCGCCGCCAGCTGCTCGGCGAGGCGGTGCGAGCCTGGGTCGACGAGATCCCCGACGGGGAGCTCCAGGAGCACTACGCCAAGGCGATCTCGGAACTCGACGAGCACGACATCTCGATGCTCGCCGCCTGGCACGGCTCGATGGAGGTCGGCCAGCCGGTCCCGAATCGCGACTTCCTGATGGGTGCCTTCCACTCGCTCGGCGACAACCGCCGCGAAGCCCTCAAGCTCGCCGCCGGCTTCCGCGGCGAGGAGGCATTCGAGGAGGGCATCTCTGAGGAGCGCGCCCTCGAGCTCGTGCTCGAGTGGCTCTCGCCGCCCCGCCTGATGGAGCTCTGCCGCGAGGCTGTGGAGCTCTACATGTGGGATCGCGGCGGCTCCGACAACTGAGTCGCCCGCAGCTCAACCGCTGAACTCCTCCAGCGCCTTCTCCATGAGTGGCGTCACGTCGTAGACCTCTGATCCTGACGGGACCTGGATGTCGGGACGGATGCCGTAGTGGCTGAAGTCCATGGTCATCGTGAAGCTGCCCAGCGATCCCATCGCCGAGCTCGAGGTCTCACGACGCAGCAGTCCGTCCCCGTCGATCCAGACGTCGACGGTCGCACTCGAGATCTGCTCCATCGATCGGTCGATCATGTCCCCGAGCTTCCCTGAGACCTCGCCCTTGAGCTCGTCCGTGAGCTTGCCGATGTCGATCAGCGCCCTGTAGTGAGTGGTCGCAACGTCGTTCACGCGCTCCTGCCCGACGTCGGCCACCTGATAGCTGGCGTCCTCGAGGGCGTCGAGCTGCTGGGTCGGACTGCTCGACATCCCGACGCCGCTCGCATCGCTCTGGAGGAGATCCCCGAAGACCTCGGAGCGCATCAGCAGCCACCTGGCTGACCCTCCGAAAGCCGCACCCAGCTCCGCGGAGCTGAGGTACACGTCCCCTTCGTCCAGGATCTCCTCGAGGTTGAAGCTCTGCACCCCGCCCGCCGTTGACCCGGTCGCGCTCATCTGGATCGCGGCGCGGTCGGTCTCGCCGTTCAGCACGCCGCGTCCCCTGATGCTCATCGCGCCCGGCCCCTGGGATCCCCCCGTAAAGGTGATCCGAACGCCGGGAGCGTTGCTGGTCGCCTCGGCGGCAGCGGCCACCGGGTTCTGACCGCCGCGATTGAGCAGTCCCGGCACCACCAGCAGCGCCGCAATCACGACGATCGCCCCGAGAACCAGCAGGAGCTTGTCCCAGGCCGGATCGGCTTTGTACTCGCGCTCAGTGACCGGGTCGCTCGCGGGGGGTCCTGGGGCACCGACCAATCTCCGCTCAAGCTTCGGCGGGCCTCCTGCCTTCTGCTCAGGGTCCATCCCGTGGTCGTCCACGGGGGAAGGATCGGTTCACGATGCCGCCCACTGAGCCCAGAAACCGGGCGCTGGACGAGTGGACGTCGGTGTAATGGAGCAGCTCAGAGCGCCAGGGCGCTGCGGAGCTCCGGGATCGCCTGATCGTTGTCCCGGAAATGGACCGCCGACATGCCGAGTTCCGTTGCCGTCTTGCAATTCACGCCGTGTCGTCGATGAAGAGGCATTCCTCCGGGCTGGGGCCACCCATCCGCTCCAGAGTGAGGTCGTAGATCTCGCGATCCGGCTTGCGACAGCCGACGAAGCCCGAATCCACGACCACCTCGAAGATCTCGTCGACGGGCAGCATGGTCCGCCAGACCGGTTCCCATTCACGAACGTTGTTTGTCAGCAGGCCCATGCGGTAGTCGCGCTCCTTCGCCTCGCGCATCAGACCGATCATCGGCTCGTTGGGGTGGAGGGCGTCGAAGTAGATCTCGCGGAAACGGTGAAGCTCCGGCCTGTGACCGAGAGCCGGCTCGAGCGCATCGCCTAGCTTGCGGAGGAAGTCGGCTTCGCTGAGGCGGCCGGTCTCCAGCTCGAAGAGGGGGTGGCGTCCGTCCTCCTCCTGGATCCTGGTCATCGCATTGCCCAGCGCCTCGAACTGCACTCCCGTCTCGTCCTGGACCGCGGCGAATGACTGGATAAGGGGCGTCGTCAGGACCCCGCCGAAGTCCGAGATCACCGTGCTGATCCGGCCGGGTTCGCTCATGCCCGCCAGAGCAGGTAGCTGCCGAGGCCGAGGATCCCGTCGGTCTCACAGCGGAACAGCCCCGCCCAGGCGCCACCCAGCCGGACGCCTCCCAGGGAGCTCGCCGCGACCCTGGTGGCCGCGGCGCGGCTGGCCCGCTCGGCTTCCTCAGGCCAGAGCTCGAGCCCGAAGCGGGTCGGGCCATCGTCGCCGTCGTACTGGGTCGAGACGAAGGTGTCGTCGAAGCGCGTGTCCTCCTCGCCGCGGATCGTCCAGGCCGAGCTCCGCTCGTCGCCATGCTCAACACCGGGGTCCCCGCGTGACTCGACCACCAGCCACGACTGGTCTCCCGCGTCGATCGCCAGGTGGCGGAAGGTGCCCGCGCCCTCAGTTGGATCGGCGCCCCAGCGGCTGATCTGCCCGGGGCACTGGACACTCTCCGAGCCGTCCTTCGGGCTCACGTCCGCGACGCAGACGAGGACCGAGAGATTGCCGCTGTCGCCGAGCGGGATCTCGGCCGTCCGCGGGCTCACGGTCGCCTCGAGGGCCGCGTCACCGGCACTGATCTCCAGCGTTGCGGCGTCGCCGCCCTCCTCGAGCGCGAAGATCGCCGATTGCGCCTTGCCCTCGGTCAGCAGGAGCGCGCCGGGCTCCCCGAAGTCCCAGGCGAGCCCGCCGATACCGGACGCCGGATCGCCGAAGCCGCAGACGAAGAAGCCCTGGACAAGATCGGTCATCCGCCGAACGGCTCCCTTCCGGGCGGCAACTCGTCCTCGTCACGGATCTCCTGCCCCGTTCCCTCGATGTCGTCGGGACGCGGGCCGGTTCGCGGCGGAGGTGGCGGCGGCTCTTCCCAGCCAAATGGGTCCTCGGTTGCCGGCTCATGCCGCGGCCCCGACGGGCCACCCGAGCCCGGGCGCCGGCGAGGCGGTCCCTGCGCCCGGCCGAACGTCCACATTGTTGCGCCACCTCCCATCGCCAGCCGGCGGCGGACGAGGCGAGACGAAAATCGCCGCACGAGCGCGCGCGTCGGCGGAATCAAGAGGATGAGTCCGACGATGTCGGTGAGGAACCCCGGAGTGATCAGCAAAGCCCCACCGAAGATGATCAGCACGCCGTCGAAGACCTCCTTATGCGGCAGCCGGTTCTCCGCAAGCGCGCGGTTGAACCGCACCCAGGCCGCACGCCCCTGCTGGCGAAGCAGCATCGAGCCGAGGAGCGCGTCCGCGAGCAGCAGCGCCAGCGTCGGGACCACGCCTATTGCGCCGCCCACTTGGATGATCACGTAGAGCTCCGCGATCGGCACGATGATGAAGATCAAGACGAGGAAGAACACGGCACGCAAGGCTACTCAGGCAGGGCGCTCCGCCCGTCGGGGCTACCCATGGGACGGTCCCCCTATCCTTGGTGGAGATGAATCGCGAGCAGGCACAACGCGAGCGAGAGCGGATGGCGACCGACCATCCGGAAGCAACCTGGCTGGTCGCCGAGCAGAAGCCGGGCGAATGGGCTGTGGTCAAGGTCGGGCTCGCGCCGAGTGACGCAGCCGACGGCTCGGCGACCGAGGCGCGCCCGAAGCCCGACTACGCTGGAGATCCAAGATCCTCCCAAAATCAAAACGCTCCCTACGGAAACTTCTGATGGCAACTGGAACAGCAACTGAAGAGGACGTCTACGAGGCGCTCGAGGAGGTCATCGACCCCGAGCTCGGGCTCGACTTCGTCTCCCTCGGCCTCGTCTATGACGTGGAGCTCGAGGGCGAAGAGGCCTACATCACCTTCACGTTGACGACGCCCGCCTGCCCGATCGGCCCGCAGGTCTCAGAGCAGATGCGCGAGTTCGTCGGCCAGCTCCAGGGCATCGGCAAGGTGCACCCGAAGATGGTCTTCGACCCGCCCTGGTCCCCGGAGATGATGTCCGAGGACGCGAAGTTCGCTCTGGGCTACTAAACGGCTTGGCTATGCGGTTTGCGCCATTGGCGAAACCCCGGCTGTAGCCGAAAATGTAGCCCGGAGGGCGTCAACGGTGAGCGAGAGGCGCGAAACACGGGGTGAGCGCCAGCAGCATCTCGCTGCAGAGGCACTGGCAGCGCAAAAGTCCGGTGAGTGGGATCCCGCTCCTGCGGGCGCGTCTGCTGCTGCCGATGAGAAGGCAGCGGTCAGGAGACGTGAATGGGCCGAGACGGTCAGCGCCGTGAACTCGGCGAAGGATTGGGCGCGGTTTGAACGCGAAATGTTGGACGAGGCGAAGGCACGCAAGGAACCCAGCAGGCCGAGACCGCGCTCGACCTCAGCGACCTGACAGCGATTGGAGACGCGGACCTGAACTGACGATGACCTTCCGCGACCTCGTCGACGCGCTCCGCTCCGACCCGGAAGTCCAACGCCGGTTCACCGAGGCGATCGATAAGGCGCAGCGGTGCAACAGACGTTTCCCATAGGGTTATCCAGAAGCCCGAATTGGCAATCAACAGGAAACAGTGGAAGGAGTTTCTTATGGAGCGACTTCTCGCCGTGGCCGCACCCAATGGGTCTCCAGCACTGGTGGCCTAGCCGGGAGCCGGAGCGGCCGCGTCGTGCTGGGCGTCGAGATAGGCGCCGAGCAACCCGGCAACCCGCTGCTCTGTGCCCGTCACCGAATGGCCGTAGCGCCTACACGGTGCCCAGCAACGGTCCATCTGTCGAGCAGGTCCTCGACGTCTGGTATCGGAGGCGCGGATGCCGGTGAGGCTCCGTCTCGCACCGCGCTGTCCGAACCCTGCGCGACCCGGCTCACGGAGATGCGACAAGCATCAGCGCCAGTACGAGCGCGGTTGTTCTGAAGTGGCCTGCCGGGTCCGCTCCGGTGCGGCCCGCCCGGCGTGCTAGGCGGGATAGCTCCTACGCCACGCGGCGGAGGTAGCCGCCGGGGTTGTAGGTCATGAAGAACTTCTCGCACTCGCGGTCGACCTCAAACCTGCGGTCGGCGGCCAAGAACTCTTCCACGGCCTCCATTGGGCCGGGTCCGAACTGCGGGAGCACGGGATGCCCGTTGAGATTGGTGTCCTCGACCACGAGGTAACTGCCCGGGGTGACAAGGTCCGCATAAGCCGCCAGCTCGTGGTGGACGTGGGAGTAGCCGTGGTCGGAGTCGAGCGTGACGAGCACGGGCGAGTCGTCACCGACGAGCCGCCGGACTTCGTCGACGGTCTCCGGCGCGGTCGACGAGCCGAAAATGTGCGTGATGCGCGGGTGATCAGGCCGCCCCTCGACCACCGCGATATCGATGGTCACGATCTGCCCATGGTCGAGGACGTCGCAGAGGCCGGCGAAGTACAGTGCGCTCCCGCCCCGGGCCGTCCCAGTCTCCACGACGACGGCTGGCCGGACCCGGTGCAGGAGCTCCTGGTAGATCCACAGGTCCATCGGGCACTTGTTGACCGGGACTCCCATCCAAGTCGCCAAACCGCTGGTCGAGATCGGCGGTCGCCCGATCCTCGTCGCCTCCAAACGCTTCTGAAGGGAGTAATAGAAGAGGCGGTGGAACTCGGCCACGATGGCGGGTTCAGTGTGACGCGCACGCCGAGCGGCGAGCGCGGCGAGGGCGAGCGTTGGCAGTTCCCGCAGGCGGTGTCGCACGGCCCGGGAGCGTAACGGCTAGCGGGACGGGCACGGGCCGATCGACGCGACGCCGGGGCGGCTATACCCGCGGCCCCTACGACATTGGTCATAGAGACACCGAGCGCTGATCGCCGGTGAGGCGAAGGGGAGGGTTGCGGCTCGGTTTCTATGAGTCTGGAAATCGCCAATTGCTTCAATAAGAAGAAAGCCCATATTTCCATCGGGAAGACGGGGAATGATGGAGAAGGGACTAGCGGTTTCTTGTCAAGGCGGCACCTCAACGTTGCGCGGCGGCTGCGCGGGTGCTGGGGGTCCACCCCCACCCCCGCGAATCGGGGCCGCCGCCTGTGCGGCCTCAGTGCGAAGATCAAGTTCCATAAGACCAAAGGCGTGCGGCCGAAGAGAAGAAGGAGTTCGCCGAGATGAACCTCACTGACCACGCCGGAGTCCGGCTCACACACGGCAAGCCCAAGGTCAACGGCGTGGAGATCCACTACGCGATCGGCGGCGCCGGCGAGCCGGTGTTCTTGCTGCACGGCGTGCCGAAGACCATGTCGTACTGGCGCCACGTCGTGCCGCTGCTGACCCCGCACTACACCGTCATCGCGGTCGACAACCGAGGCTTCGGCGGCTCCCAGCGCCCCCTGACCGGCTACGACACCGCCACGATGGCCGGTGACGTCGCCGAACTGGCCACCCACCTGGGCTTCGACCAGTTCCGCGTCGCCGGCGAGGACTGGGGCGCGGCCATCGCCTACGCCGTCGCCGCCTTCCACCGGCCCCGGGTGCAGCAACTGGTGTTCCAGGAAACGCTCCTACCAGGATTGCCAGCCGGCCCAGGATTGCCAGGCGGCGAACACGACCCCTCGCTCGCCGCCGACGACATCCGCACCGGCTGGCACTTCAGCTTCTTCAGCCTGCCGAACCTGCCCGAGCTGCTGCTGGCCGGGCGGGAACGGCCGTTCTGGACGTACTACGCCAGACGCCAGATGTGGGACCCCAGCGCGCTGGCCGAGGAGGACATCGACGAAATGGTGCACTCGGCCGAGCAGCCGGGCGGCACCAGGGCCATCTTGGAGATGTACCGCGCCCGCCAGACCGACGCCGAACAGAACCGCCCGCATTACGCCGACCCGATCAGCTGCCCGGTCCTGGCCGTCGGCGCGCAGGCCTATCTCGGGGACGAAGTATCCAAACAGCTCGCGCAAGTGGCCCGCGACGTCCGCGGCGCCGTCATCCCCGCGTCCGGTCACAACATCGCGCTGGAGAACCCGGCCGCCCTGGCCCAGGCCTACCTCGACTTCTTCGCAGGCGGCTAAGCCGCGGGTTCAGCCATGCTCGGGTACTAGCGCGCAAACGGGCGACTTCTTATGGACCCCGGGTGCCGAATGGGTCCCGCACCCGCCGGGTGAGCGATTAGTTTGCCTCGCCTCCCCGGTCTACTTTGGTGAGCATGACGATCACGTCGACAACCCTGAAGGGGGAGCAGGAGCTGCTCGAGGCAGCTCAGGGTGGCGACGAGGGCAGCTTTCGCCACATCGTCGAGCGGCACCGCGCCGAGCTCCACGCACACTGCTACAGGATGCTGGGCTCGCTCGAGGATGCCGAGGACGCGCTTCAGGAAACCCTCCTGCGCGCCTGGCGCGGGCTGGCCGGGTTCGAGGGTCGAAGCTCGTCTCGTTCCTGGCTCTACAGGATCGCAACCAACGCCTGCCTGGACGCGATCGCACGACGGCCCAAGCGCGTCCTGCCGGTCGACTACGGCCCGCCGAGTGACGAGCACGACCCGGGCGAGCCGCTCGTCGAGTCGGTGTGGGTCGAGCCGTACCCCGATGAGACGCTCGGGCTTGAGGACGGCTATGCCGCGCCCGAGGCTCGCTACGAGCAGCGCGAGGCCGTCGAGCTCGCCTTCGTCGCCGCGCTTCAGCACCTGCCGGCACGACAGCGCGCCGTTCTCATCCTCCGCGAGGTGCTCGGGTTCTCCGCGCGCGAGGTGTCACAGTCGCTGGACACGACCGTTGCATCGGTGAACAGCGCCCTGCAGCGGGCCCGCAAGACGATCGACGAGCGGCTTCCCGAGCGGAGCCAGCAGGCCACCCTGCGCTCAATCGGCGACCAGCGGGTCAGCGAGCTCGTCGAGGGGTACGTCGAAGCCTGGGCGCGGGGCGACGTCGACGCGCTACACGCACTGCTGACCGGTGACGCCGTCTTCTCGATGCCCCCATGGGCGAGCTGGTGGCGGGGCCGGGAGACGATCGCTGCGATGGCGAGTGCCGCCGTCGAGGTTTGCGGCGGGTCGCGCACCGTGGCGACTCGCGCCAACGGGCAGCCGGCCGTCGCCTACTACGGCCAGAGTGACGAGAACGGGCCCCCATACGGCCTCGGCGATCGACGTCCTCACCTTCGATGGCGCACGGATCACCGAGATCACTGCCTTCGTCACCCCCGAGATCTTTCCGCGCTTCGGCCTGCCCTCGCTGGTTGCGCCATGAGCAGGTCGCTAATTTGGCTTTGTCCTGAGTCCTGACAATTGTTGTGCCTTTTTGAAGGAGTTCCTCCGTACTCTTGACAAACACTCCCGGGTCGATAAGGGTCCGGCCGGTGGAATCGTCGGATTCCGGATCGCTTCGGTCGCTCAGGGAGCTGAACCGCGGTCGCGTCGTCGACGCACTGCGTGACCGAGGCCGCGCGAGCCGGGCGGAGATAGCGCGCGCCACCGGGCTCTCCCGCTCGACGGTCTCGAGCATCGTCTCCGACCTGATCGACTCCGGACTCCTCACCGAGCAGCGCGACGCGCTCGGCGTCGCTCATGGGGAAGCCGGCGGACGGCCGCCCGTGCTGCTCTCGCTCGACCCCTCGGCGGGCCTGGCCGTCGGCATCGACTTCGGCCATACGCACCTCCGGGTGGCGGTATCCGATCTCTCCCACGAGGTACTGGCGGAGACGCGGCGCGAGCTCGACGTCGATCACTCCGCCGATCAGGGCCTCGACGCCGCCGCGGAGCTCGTCGATCAGGTCCTGGAGGAAGGGAAGGTCGACCGGAACGGCGTGCTCGGGGTCGGAATGGGGCTCCCCGGCCCGATCGACAGCTCGACAAGGACCGTTGGCTCATCCTCGATCCTCCCGGGCTGGGTGGGAGTGGACGCGGCAGCGGAGATGGGACGCCGCCTGCGGCTGCCCGTCCACGTCGAGAACGACGCCAATCTCGGGGCGCTCGCGGAGTACGTCTGGGGCTCGGGCAGGGGGCACTCCGACGTCATCTACATCAAGCTTTCCTCCGGCGTCGGTGCCGGCCTCCTGCTCGGCGGCCGCCTGCACGAGGGCGCCGGGGGGACCGCCGGCGAGATCGGCCACACGCCCGCCCAGCAGGGGACCGCGATCTGCCGCTGCGGCAGCCGGGGCTGTCTGGAGACGGTCGCCTCAGCGCGTGCCATCGCCGAGCAGCTCGGCGCCAGCCGCGGCGAGCCCGTCTCGACGCGGGAGCTGCTGCGGCTGACGGCCGAGGGGGACCCCGCGGCAGTCCGGCTGATCGCCGAGGCCGGCAGGGAGATCGGAGTCGCACTCGCCGGGCTCTGCAATCTGATCAACCCCGACTGCGTGATCATCGGCGGCGATCTGAGCGCCGCCGGCGAGCTGATCACCGAGCCGGTCTTCGAGTCGATCCGCCGCTACGCGATCACGAACGCGGCCGAACAGGTCACCGTGGTCGCGGGAGTGCTCGGAGAGCGGGCCGAGCTCCTCGGCGCACTGGCCCTCGTCCTTCACGCGGGCGACGGGCTGCTTGCGCCGATCGGCTCGCCCCAGGAGGTGGCTGCATGAGCCGCAGCCGAGAGATTTGAAACCAACACAGAGAGGAACGGAAGTGATAAAGAGGACCCGAGAGGAGGAGGTGCTTGATGTCTAGATCCAAGAGCTGGGCTCGTGGCGCCGTGTTATCGGTAGCGGCGCTGGTGATCGGGCTCGGCCTGGCCGCCTGTGGAGGCGACAGTGGCGGAGGGGGGCCGAAAGTGGCCCTGCTCCTGCCCGAGTCCAAGACGACCAGGTACGAGGCGCACGATCACCCGGAGTTCGAGGCCGCATTGAAGTCCGCATGCTCGGACTGCGATCTGATCTACAGCAACGCCAACCAGGACGCGTCTCAGCAGCAGAGTCAGATGGAGGCGGCGCTCACCGATGGAGCCGACGTGGTCGTTCTCGACCCGGTGGACTCCGCCTCGGCAGCGTCGATGGTCCAGCTGGCGAAGCAGCAGGACGTGCCGGTCGTCAGCTATGACCGTCTGATCCTGGATACGCCGGATGTGGCCGCATACGTCTCGTTCGACAATGTCAGGGTCGGTCAGCTGCAGGGCGAGGCCCTGTCCAAGAAGCTGGCTGACGACGGCAACCCGAACGGGCCGATCGTGCGCATCAACGGCTCGCCCACGGACAACAACGCCAAGCTGTTCGGCGAAGGCGCTGCTTCGGCCTTCAGCCAGGCAGGTGTCCAGGTCGCCAAGGAGTACGACACCCCCGACTGGAGCCCCGACCAGGCCCAGACGGAGATGGACCAGGCGATCACGGCGCTCGGCAAGACCGGGTTCAAGGGCGTCTACGCGATGAACGACGGCACCGCAGGCGGCGCGATCGCCGCGATGGAGGCCGCCGGCGTCGATCCGACGACGGTCCCGACCACCGGTCAGGACGCGGAGCTCGATGCGGTCCAGCGGATCCTCGCTGGAAGCCAGTTCATGACGGTGTACAAGGCGACCAAGCCTGAGGCCGAGACCTCAGCGAAGATCGCGGTGGCCTTGGCCAACGGCGACCCCATCCCGACTGGTCTGATCGTTCAGCAGACGAAGACCAACAACGGCTCGACGGATGTGCCGTCGTTCCTGCTCACGCCGCAAGCGGCCGACAAGACCAACATCAAGTCGGTGACCTACGGCGGCCAGCCGCTGATCGGAGCGGACGGTTACTGGACCCCACAGGAGGTCTGCACCGCGCAGTTCCAGTCGGCCTGCCAGGCAGGCTGGGATCAGCTGAGCAAGGTGAAGTAGAAGAATGAGTCCCCGAATGGCGCGAGGAGAGGCAAAGTCGAACGGCGAAGGCAACGGTGCCGCGACCGAGCATCTCCTCGCGCTGCGGGGGTTCTCAAAGAGCTTCGGGCCCGTCCGGGCCCTGCACGAGGTCGATTTCGAGGTCGATGCCGGCGAGATCGTCGCGATGGTCGGCGACAACGGGGCCGGCAAGAGCACCCTGATCAAGGCGATCGACGGCGTCCAGCCGCCCGGACAGCGGGGACGCCTATTTCGACGGCAAGAAGGTCACGATCTCCTCGCCCCAGATCGCGGAGCGACTCGGCATCGCCACCGTCTTCCAGGACCTGGCGCTGTGCGACAACCTCGACGTGGTCGCGAACCTCTTCCTCGGCAAAGAGCTCGTGGACGGCGTTCCGGTCCACGTGCTCGACGAGGTCGACATGGAACAGCGTTCCAAAGAGCTTCTGAGCGACCTCTCGGTGACGACGCTGGGCAGCGTTCGCACCGAGGTCGGCAGTCTCTCAGGTGGCCAGCGCCAGTCGGTGGCGATTGCCCGCACCCTGATCGGCCAGCCCAAGGTGGTGCTCTTCGACGAGCCGACCGCAGCGCTCGGTGTCCAACAGACGGCCCAGGTGCTCGGCCTGGTGAAGCGGCTCAAGGACGAGGGCCTCGGGATCGTGATGATCAGCCACAACCTCGAGGATGTCTTCCAGGTCGCCGACCGGATCATCGTCCTGCGCCTCGGCGAGCGGGTGGCGACCTTCGATCGCGAGAAGACGACCCCAGAGCAGGTCGTCGGCGCGATCACCGGCGCCGACACCGCGGAGATGCGGCGCATTGAGGATGAGACCGAGAAGAAGCTGGGCGGCGACGACGCCCCGAAGGAGGAGACCGATGAATGAGGAGGTGATCTCGTGGAAGGCGGCGCATTCGCACAGCTGAGGGCGTTCGGCAAGGATGCGCGGAGCGGGGTCCTCGGGCGAATCCTGCGCGGAGACGTCGGATACCTTCAGGTCTTCCTCGCGCTCGGCCTGATCTGGACGGTCTTCCAGCTCGCCAACGACCGCTTCCTCACCGCGACCAACCTCACCAACCTGTTGCTTCAGGTCACGGCCATCGGGATCATCTCGATCGGAGTCGTGCTCGTGCTACTGCTCGGCGAGATCGATCTCTCGATCGGGGCGGTGAGCGGCCTGTGCGCCGGGATCATGGCGGTGCTCACCGTCCAGCACGGCTGGTCGCCGACGCTGGCGATTCTCATCGGCCTCCTGGCCGGCACGGCGATCGGGTTGATCAACGGGTTCTTCAACACCTACTTCGGCATCCCGTCTTTTGTGGTGACGCTCGCGGGATTGATCGCCTGGCAGGGAGCCTTACTCCTCGTGCTGGGAGACACCGGCACGATCAACCTGCCGCCCAGCGTCATCACCGATCTGACCAGCACGTTCTACGGGGCCGGGGTGGGATGGACCCTCGCCGTGGTCGTGACGGCAGGCACGCTGGGAGCCGGGCTGCTCTCACGTCGCCGCCGACAACGGGCCGGCCTGGAACCGCCGCCGCTCGCAGGGCTCGTGTTCCGCACAGTGCTCGTCGGTGCCGCGATGTTCATCGGGGTCGCGATCCTGCTCTCCGATCGAGGGGTGCCGCTGGCGGCAATCATCC
The DNA here is from genome assembly GCA_963848955.1 of uncultured Solirubrobacterales bacterium. GTDB lineage: Bacteria > Actinomycetota > Thermoleophilia > Solirubrobacterales > 70-9 > DASUPK01. The sequence goes on from CAWKFQ010000012.1 coordinate 170,200, forward strand.
TGCTCGGCCTCACCGGGCTGTTCGCGTTCATCACCGAGCGAACCCGGTTCGGTAGGCACATATATGCGGTGGGGGGCAATGCCGAGGCGGCTCGGCGTGCAGGGATCCGGGTCACCCGGGTCCGGGTCACCGTCTTCGCCATCGGCGCGACGATGGCGGGGGCCGGCGGAATCATGGCCGCGTCGCGGCTGATCGCCGTCAACCAGTCATCGGGTTCGGGCGACGTCCTGCTGAATGCGATCGCCGGCCCCGTGATCGCGGGCACCAGCCTGTTCGGAGGCCGCGGCTCGGTCTGGTCGGCGCTGCTCGGGGCGCTCGTGATCGGCTCGATCTCGAACGGCATCAACCTGCTCGGACTGGAGTCGTCGGTGAGGTTCATGATCACCGGCGGAGTCCTGCTCGCCGCAGTGACGCTCGACGCCCTGAGCCGGCGCCGGCGCTCGGCGGTCTCGGTCGGTTAGGCCGCTTCGCTCCGTCCGCAGCCCAGGGTTGTTCCATGGGCATGATGCCCCGGGCGACGCTCATTCTCGCCAGTGTGGCCACCATCGTGCTGGTTGCGATCAGCGCAGGTGGCTCCGCGCTGGCGCAGCAGCGGACGGCCGAGGATCCGAGAGCCGCTCACCACCGGCCGCGCCCTGATCGACGTGCGCACGCCGCCCCTGCCGGCGGTGGAAGGAGCGCGAGCGCCGAGCCGCCGCCAGGCGCTCGATGCCTCACGCGACCGGCTGGCAGCGGTCTCCGGACGCAACGGCCTCCAGGTCGAGGCCCGCTCCGTTCCAGGCGGGTTCGTCGCCGCGGACCTGGCCGGCCGCTCGATCGATCGGCTGCGGGCCGAGCTCTCGGATGACCCCCTGGTCACAGGGGTCCATCCCGAGTACCGCGCGCAGTTCCGGTATGCGCCGAACGATCCCGAGCTCTATGCGCCTGACCCGAACGCCCCGGGCACCGACCTCGCGCAGTGGAACGTGCTCCTCACCGGCGCGGAGACGGCCTGGAACCTGGCCCGCGGGAGCGGGGGAGAGGTGGCGGTGATCGACAGCGGCATTTACAGCGCCCACCCCGACCTCGCCGGCAGCATCTCGGGCGCGATCAACGAGTGCACCGAGCCGCCACTGCTCGGCGGGTGCGAGGGCACCGGCACCGGAGACGAGGAGGGACACGGCACCCACGTGGCAGGGCTGGCCTGCGCCACGACGGACAACGGTTACGGCATCGCCTCGATCGGCTTCGGCTGCTCCATCTACGCGCTCAAGAGCGACCTCACCTACACGTCGATCATCAACTCGATCTACGCGGCGGTCGCTCACGGCGCCGACGCGATCAACATGAGCTTCGGCGGCGGCGGCCCGAGCAGCGAGCTGAACGCCGCGCTGGACTATGCGTGGGCGAACGGAGCCGTTCCCGTCGCGGCGGGCGACAACAGCCCCACCCCGCCGGCGTCGAGCAACTACCCGGCTCAGCACATCCAGCCGGAGGGAACCGGCCCGAACATCGAGAGCGGCGAGGGTCTCGTCGTCACCTCCGCGAGCCACTCCGGGATGCGGTCGGCCTTCGCGCAGAAGACCAGCGGCGTTTCGGTCGCCGCGTACGGATCGGCCACCGACTCCACCAGCGGAGGCCAGCAGGGCATCCTCTCCACCTGGCCGGCCCCGACCGTTCTGCTCGACTCCTATGGGGTCCGAACCTCGGTCGGCGGGGACGACCGCTTTGCGTACCTCGTCGGCACCAGCATGGCAACGCCGCAGGTCGCCGGGTTGGTGGCGCTGATGCGCTCCGCCAGACCGGGCATCCCCGCCGCGAGGATCGTGAAGCTGATCAAGCTGACCGCCGGCGGCTGCGACCGCTATGGCACGAACGGCCTCGGCTGGGGAATCGTCCGCGCCGACCGGGCGCTCGCCGCCGCGGTCCAGAAGGACGTGGTCGCTCCATCATCTCGGGTGCGGCGCGCCAAGCTCCGACGTGAGCGCGGACACCGTCGCGTCGCGGTGTTGCGCCTGAAGAGTTTCGACGACCGCAGCGAGACGCCCTGCACGAAGGAGATCCCGTCCTCGGGCTTGAAATCCGTTGCGGTGTTCGCCTCGGCCAACGGCGGCCCCTACCACCGGATCGCGAAGACGGCCAAGTCGCGGGTTCGCTTCCGGGCCAAATCCGGCCGGCGTTACCGCTTCTTTTCGGTCGCGGTGGACAAGGCGGGCAACCGCGAGGCCGCGCCCGGGCAGCCCGACGCGAAGCTCCGGCTCCGCCGGCACCGCAGATGAGCGGGCGCTAGCCCGGAAGGTCGGCGCCGGCCGCCATGCCCGCCTGTGTGGCCTGGACCGCCTCGGCGGCGGAGAGCAGATCGGCGAGCGATTCCGAGATACCGCTGGCGAGTGTCTCGATGTCCTCCATCGCGTCGTAGTCGCCGAGCAGCCCGAAGTCGATGCCGCCGTTGTAGCTCATGATCGCGATCGCCAGGGCGTGGTTTTCGGGCAGGAAGGCGACGGGGAAGACGTCCTGGAGCTCGCGCCCGAGCACGTACAGCGGGATCTGCGGCCCGGGCACGTTGGTGACGATCAGGTTGAAGAGCCGAGTGGAGAAGTTGAGGCGCGAGGCCTGGGCGAGCAGGGTGGGCGGCGCGAAGTCGTTGAAGCGCGAGATCACCTCGGCGCCGAGGGCCTGCTTCGACTCCTTGAGCCCGTCCATCCCCCGGCGGACCACCTCGAGCCGCTTCACCGGATCCTCGATATAGACCGGGAGCGGGCCGCGCATCGCGGCTATCCGGTTGCCGAGTTCGCCATGCTCGTCGTCGCTCCTGATCGAGACGGGCACCAGAGCCCTCAGCTCGAGACCCGCGAGCTTGACGCCGCGGCTTCGCAGCCAGCTGCGCAAAGCGCCGCTGACGACCGTAAGGATCACGTCGTTGACCGTGCCGCCGAGGACATTCTTGATCTTCTTGAAGTCCGCCAGCTCGGCCCGCGTCCAGGCGTACCGCCGGTGCGATCCGATCTCGACGTTCAGTGGGAGCTCGGGGGCCGGGTTGGTCAGGTTCCAGGCGACCTCTGCGAGCGCTTCGCCCGCCTCGGCGACCCTGTGGCCGGTCCGCACGGGGTCGCTGGCTGCGCGGACCGCGCGGTGGGCGAGTTTGAAGGGGGTCTCGGCCGCGGCGACCAGTCCCCGCGCCGCAAGCTCGGCGGACGACGGCGTGGGACGCGGAACCCAATCACGGTCCGGCTCTATCGACTCGGGCACCGGTTTGACGTCGAAGAGGACCGTGGCGATGTCGACCCCGGAGATTCCGTCGACGAGCGCGTGGTGAGTCTTGGTGATCAGCCCGAAGCGGTTGCGCTCCAGACCCTGGACCAGCCACAACTCCCAGAGAGGCTTCGAGCGATCGAGGGCCTGCGAGAAGAGGCGGCCCGCGATGTTGCGGAGCTGCTCCTCCGATCCGGGCGCCGGCAGGGCGGAGTGACGGACGTGGTAGGCGAGGTTGAAGCTGGGGTCGTCCACCCAGAAGGGCCTGCCCGTTTCGACGGGCGGGAAGGCCAGCTTCTGGCGGAAGCGGGGGACGAGGTGCAGGCGGCTCTCGACGTGCGCGAGGAAGTCCTCGTAGCCGGGCGGCGGTCCCTCGAAGATCAGGATCGCCCCCACGTGCATGTGGGCGCTCGAGGTCTCGTTCGTGAGGAACGAGGCGTCGATCGAACTCAGCCTGTCCATGTGTCCCTGTGCCATTCGCGGCAAGCGTAACCCCTCGGCCCGGAGGCACGGCCGCTACCCTTCGCCCGGCTGTGGCGTCCACCTCAGAAGCGAGCCATTCGGGCCCGTCGCGGGTCCTGCTGGCCGCTCCGCGCGGATACTGCGCGGGCGTCGATCGCGCCGTGGAGACCGTCGAGAACGCCCTCGACCTCTATGGGAAGCCGGTCTACGTCCGCAAGGAGATCGTGCACAACAAGCACGTCGTCCACGAGCTCGAGAAACGGGGCGCGATCTTCGTCGAGGAGGAGACCGAGGTCCCCGAGGGCGAGATGGTGGTCTTCTCCGCCCACGGTGTCGCCCCGAGCGTCCACGCCAACGCGGCCAAGCGCGGCCTGCGGACGATCGACGCGACCTGCCCTCTGGTCACCAAGGTCCACGTCGAGGCGCGCAAGTTCGCCGCCGAGGGCTACACGATCGTCCTGGTCGGGCACGAGGGGCACGAGGAGGTCGAGGGGACAACCGGTGAGGCGCCCGAGCAGACCGTCCTGGTTCAAACGGAGGCCGACGTCGACGAGCTCGAGGTCGAGGACCCGGATCGGATCGCCTACATCACGCAGACCACCCTCTCGGTCGACGAGACCAGCTCGATCATCGCCCGCCTGAAGGAGAAGTTCCCGAACGCGGTCGGGCCGAAGACCGACGACATCTGTTACGCGACCACCAACCGCCAGCAGGCCGTCAAGGCCCTGGCCAAGGAGTGCGAGCTCGTCCTCGTCATCGGCTCCACCAACTCCTCCAACTCGAACCGCCTCGTCGAGGTCGCCCGCGAGCACGGCGCCGACTCCTACCTGATCGACAACCACCTGCAGGTCGATGAGGCCTGGCTCGAGGGGGTGGGCACCGTCGGCGTCACGTCGGGCGCCAGCGCCCCCGAGGAGCTGGTCGAGAAGCTGGTCGCCTTCTTCGAGGACCGCGGCGCTACCGATGTCTCCGAGCTGCGGACCGTCAACGAGGACGTCCGCTTCATGCTCCCGACGAACGTCCGTCGCGCCCTCCAGGCCCGTGACTCGGGCGGCGAGCTCCCCGTCGTCAGCTGAACAGGCCCTCTCCGACGTAACCGCCCTCGCGCGCCCCGGGTGGGATCGCGAAGACGGCGCTCGAGGTGTGCTTGATGTACTCGTTGAGGGCGTCGATTGATCCAAGCTGTCGCTGGATCGCCTCGAACTGGGTCTTCGGGTTGCGCTGGAAGCAGATGAAGAAGAGACCGGCGTCGAGCTCGCCGAGCTCTTCGACGACCCCATCGGTGAATGAGTATCCGCGCCTCAGGATCTCGGCCCCGCCGTTCTTCTGTGGCGCCGCCAGCCGGATGTGGGCATCGGCCGGGATCACCGGCTGCCCGTTCCGGCGGGCCGCGAAGTCCGGGGCTTGGAACTCCTCCGTGCCGCCGAGCGGAGCCCTACTCCTGCGGATCGTTCGAGCATGCCTGCACGCAGAGATCGCCGCCGGAGTGCTCCGGATCCAGGAGGTCGCCCGGGAGCGGATCGATCTGGCGCAGGGCGTGCGGTCTCCGGGAGCGCAGACCGAAGCGATCGCGGCCGTCCCGCTCGAAGACATCGGGCCCGAGGCCGAACGTGATGGTGAGGCTGGCCGGCCGCAGGCCGACCGTCTCGCCGGTGTCATCCGGCGGCGCGAGCAGCTGGTTGTTGTCGTCCCCGACCATCTTCCCCCGGGTCATCTCGGCGGCCGCGTCGCTCCACTCCCGCATCAGGTCGCGCAGCCCGGCCGCGCTCTCCACCGTGAGATCGAAGGCGGCGAAGTGCAGGCGGTCCTGGGCGGGGGTCTCGATGCCCGCCTGGCGGTTGCCGTGGAAGGGAACGATCTCGTCGAGGTGGCTCGAGGCCTCGGCGGTCTCGCGGCCGATCAGGTAGCCGGCGCCGCCGAGGCCGATTCCGACGCCAGCGGCTCCGGCGCCGGCAACGAGGCGACGCCGCGTGAACCCATCGGTCTCTTCGGTCATCGGCCGGTTTTCCCCCAAACGGACGACGATCGCAGCGACCTGCGACGTGTCGCTGTCGGCTTCAAGGCGTCCCCATTAGGCAGCCCTAATATGGTACCCCGGCAGCGAACTGAATCGCGTAGACGAGGAGGCCGGGGGTGGGCTCCAGGCGAAGCGAGTGTTTCTCACTCCCCTCGTGTGAGGTCAGCTCCTGGAGCCCAGGGAACGTGACCTCGATCGAGCCTCGCTCCTCGCCGTCGACGCTGATCGCGATCCCTCCCTCACCGTCAGTCGCGGCATATGCCCCGCCGGCCTCGTACTCCAGATCGAGGGTGCGATCGGCATCGACCGTGGGCCAGGGTTCCTCGGTCGAGCCGCCCGGAAAGATCTCCGGAGTCGGGGGAATGACCTTCGCGTCCGGCGCGTCGGAGGGCCGCAGCGGCTGGAGCAGGGGCGGCCAGTCGTGCTCGCCATTTGACTCGGCGAGCGTCTCGCGGATCGCCTCCTCGGTGGCGCGGTACTCGCCCTCGCCGAGGTGGTACCAGCGCAGCGCGCCGCCACGTCCCCAGAGGAAGAGCGCGGGCCAGCCATGCGGCTCGTACAGGCGCCAGAGGCTGAACTCCCGGTCGACGATCACCGGCCAGCCGATTTCGAGACGTTCGGCCGCGTCCGCGACGACGTCGTAGCCCTGCGTGAAGGGAAAGCGGGGCGAGTGGATGCCGATCATTGCCAGGCCGTCGCGCGAATAGCGCTCGTACCACGCCCTCAGGTAAGGGAGCGTCCTCACCGAGTTGAGCTGCGCGAAGTCGAAGAAGTGGACCAGCACCGGCCTGGCCGCCGCGAGCCGGTCGATCGAGTCGACCGGCTGGCCGATCCACTCGGCCCCGGCGGGCAGTGGGGGGATCGCTATGTCAGGCCGCGGGGGACGCAGACGCCGGAGGGTATGCTCCCTATGCGTCCCCGGAGACTATGGAAATGAGGTCTCAGTGAGTCGATCGGTCTGGGAGCGCATCGAGGAAAGTCGCGCCCATCACAACGTGCTCGAGCACCCCTTCTACGTGCGGTGGTCCGCCGGCGAGCTCTCGCCTGACGAGCTCGCGCGCTACTCCGGCCAGTACCGCCACGCGACCGAGGCGCTCGCCCGTCTCTGCCGGGAGACCGCCGAGGTGGCGCCCAAACCGCACCGCGACGAGATCGCGATCCACGCCGCTGAGGAGGAGTCCCACGTCGGTCTCTGGGACGGCTTCGTCGAGGCGGCCGGCGGCGAGATCGGCGCCGAGCCCACGCCCGAGACGGCCGAGTGCGTCTCGAACTGGACCTCCGCCGACGGCTATCTCGGCCGTCTCGCTCGGATGTACGCGATCGAGAGCGGCCAGCCTGAGATCTCGCGCATCAAGCGAGAGGGCCTCGCCCAGTTCTACGGAATCGAAGGCGGCGCGGGGACCGAGTACTTCCGGGTCCACGAAGAGGCCGACGAAGCGCACGCGGAGGAGGCGCGCCGGCTGATCGACGAGGCGATGAGCGCCGAGGACGCCGACGCTGTGGTTGCCGCAGCGGAGTCGGCCTTCCGGGCGAACTGGCGCCTGCTCGACGGCGTCAGCTGAGCCACCTAGAGGATGCGCGGACGCTTCCCGAGGGTGGGAGACCGCGCAGTCGGGGTCACGCTCGGCATCGTGCTGGGAATCGGTGTGATCCTGGTCTTCCTCTTCCTCGGGTCGCGCAGCACGATCGATGAGCCCTCCATCTCGGGTGGAACCACCCAGACGGTGACCCAGCCGGCGGCGAGCCCGGGCCAGCCGAAGCCGAAAGCACCCCAGTAGGGTTCATCGAGCGATGAGATCGGCAATGCGCCTCGCGCATAGCGTTCGGCTCGCGGCGATTCTCGCCCTCGGCGCCTTCGGGCTTCATCAGCTTCGCTATCTGATCGCCGGGTTGATCTCGTCCCCCGAGGTCGCCCAGGCGGGCCATCGCTACATGGCCGACCTGCTGCCGCCCATCGCCGTGTTGGTGCTGGCGGCCGCCGTCGCAACGCTGATTCGCGGTACAGAGGGGGCGTCGCCGTCCAGGGCGCCACTCGGCCGCCGAATCGTCGTCTTCGCCGCGGCTCTATTGGCGATCTACGTTGGCCAGGAGTTCCTGGAGGGATTGATCGGCGCGGGCCACCCGGCGGGCCCCGCTGCGCTGCTTGCGACCGGCGCCTGGCTCGCCCTGCCGCTCGCCCTCGCCATCGGCGCCCTGTCGGCGCTGCTCGCGAGCGTGCTCGAGAGGGTCGAGCGCGCGATCGCGGTCGTCCACGCGAAGCGGATGCTCTCGCGCCCGCCCGCGGTCCGCGGCAGGGCCCTCCCGGCTCGTGGACTTCGCCTGTCTTCGTCTCCGCTGGCCTTCGGCCTCGCGCGGCGGCCTCCGCCATTGACATTCGCCTAGCCCGGATGTCAATCCGCGCGCGTTGCGCCCGCGTTTAGGCGCCTGCAGCAGCGTGCGCATCACCAAGGAGGTTTTTTCAGATGCAATCCAGAGCTGTGCGACTCGGGCTGCTCGGCGTCGTGATCGTCGCCGCCGTGGTCCTTTTCATCGTGCTCCAGAACGACAACAGTGATGACAGCAGCGACGCCGCCAAGGGTGTGCAGGTGCTGCAAGTCGACCAGAACGGCGATCCGGTCGGCGGCGTGAAGACGCTGACCTACAACAAGGGCGATCAGGTCCAACTCGAGGTACGGCTGGCTGTCCCGGAGGAAGAGGTCCACGTCCATGGCTATGAGAAGGAGGCGCCGGCCGAGCACAGCCCGGTACGCCTCTCGTTCCCGGCCACCCTGGACGGCGTCTTCGAGGTCGAGGTCCATCGGCTGGACAAGACAGAGGGGCCGATCGCGGAGCTGCACGTCAACCCGTGATGTCGGCGGCTCCCCGATCGTGCCGGGCGCGGAGCCTCGCCGCTGCGAGCGCGGCGGCGGGGCTCCTCGCTGCGCTTTTCTTCCCGGACATCGCCTCCGCCCACGCGCTGGTGGGCCGCAAGGACCTGCCGGTGCCGGCCTGGCTTTTCGCCTGGGGGGCCTCGCTCGTCCTGATCATCTCCTTCGCGCTGCTCTCGGTCGCGTGGACCCAGGCGCGCCTGCAGAGGGAGAAATGGAGGCCCCTCCCGCGTTGGCTGTCGCGGGCGCTGCTCAACCCGGTCATCGAGGTGCTCTGCGGGCTGATCGGCGTGGGGCTGTTCGTGGTCGTGCTCTACACGGGGTTCCGCGGAATCTCCGACCCGACGCAGAACTTCTCGGTCGTCTTCGTCTTCTACACGTTCTGGCTGGGGCTGGTCCTGCTCAGCGTTCTGCTGGGGGACGTCTTTCGAGCGTTCAATCCATGGCGGGCGCTGGGTCGCCTCGTTTCCGGGGGCTTCCGGCTGATCGCCGGACAATCTGCGCCTGCCCCCCTCAGGTACCCCGATTGGCTCGGCCGCTGGCCGGCTGTGATCGGCGTGCTGCTCTTCGTCTGGCTCGAGCTGATCGCCGGCGGTGGCGCCTCACCCACCCCACACGACATCGGGGTGGCGACCGTCATCTACAGCCTGGTGACCTTCGTCTGCATGGCGCTCTTCGGAGTCGAGGAGTGGATCGAGCGTGGCGAGACCTTCAGCGCCTACTTCGGGATGTTCTCCCGGCTGGCGCCCTTCGAGGCGAGAGGGCGGGACCTGGGCATCAGGAAGTTCCTGACCGGAGCTCCACAGTGGGCGGCCGTGCCGGGGGCTGCCGCGCTGGTGCTCGCGTCGATCGCGGTGACCAGCTTCGACGGCGCGCAGGAGGGCGCCCTATCGGGCGCGATCAGGTGGACCTTCGAGCGCTGCAGCGACATCGGGTTCAGCCTCCCCGATTCATTCCGGGTCGCGAACACGATCTGGCTGCTGATCGTCTTCGCCGGCGTCTCCCTGCTCTACTGGTTGGGAGTCAAGGGCATGCACACGGTCCGTGGCTCGCCCCCGGTCAAGGATCTGGCGCGCTCATTCGCGCACACCCTGATCCCGATAGCGCTCGCCTACCTGGTGGCGCATTACTTCAGCGCCTTCCTCTACCAGGAGCAGGCGCAATTCACCTACATCCTCTCGGACCCGCTGGGCCACGGCTCGGACCTCTTCGGCACGGCCGGCGGCGGGATCAACTACGGGATCGTCGGCTCGAACACCGTCTGGTACGTGCAGGTCGCCGCCCTCGTGATCGGCCATGTCACCGCCCTGACCCTGGCGCACGACCGGGCGCTCGGCGTCTACGACAACGTCCGGAACGCCTCGCGCTCGCAGTACTTCATGCTCGCGGTGATGGTCGCCTTCACCTGCTTCGGGCTGTTCCTGCTGTCCCAGGCGAACGCGTGATCACGCGCTTGAGCGGCTGACCGCCACCCCGAGTCGTCGCACCTCGAGAGGGCTGCTGTCCTTGTCGAGGACGACGACGATGTTCTGGGCGCGGAAGCAGAACAATTGCCGATCAGGCTGACACACTGAATCCAGCATGCCCCCGGTCCCGATCCTCGCTCATGTCGGCCACTGGTACCTCTGGGTGCCGTATGCGATCCCGGTCGCGATCGTGTTGGCCGCCTCCTTCAGGGCTTTCAGGCAGCAGCGCCGCGAGGACCGCTTGGAGGCAGGGGCCGAGAAGCCGAATCGCTGACAGGTCGACGGCGAGCCGACAGCTCGAGCACGGCGAGCGTGAGAGCGATCGGAACCGTGGCCGGCAGCTCCGAGACGAAGAAGAAGAGCAGGTCGAAGGCCAGCGCCAGGCAGGCGGCCAGACCGGTGGCGCGAAGCTGCAGCTGACGCTCGCCCGCGAGCATTGCGCCAAGGACCCCGGCGACGAACAGATCCCCGAAGCCGAGCACGGCATCTCCGAAATGTGCGAACTGCAGCTGCGGCAGGCTGGCAGCAGGCGCGGCGGCGTTCAGCACGGCATTCGGGCTCTGCAGCAGGTCGCCGGTCACGAGGCACGCGTCCACGATCGCCATCGCATAGATCCCGAGCCTGAGCCAGCGAACGGGAACCACCGCCGCGATCAGTGTCCCGAGAGCGACGCACGCCAGCGCCGAGAGGGCGAGCGCCGCAGCCTCTCCGGTGAGCGTCTCCGGGATGGCCCAGGCGAGTGCGAACAGCGGGATCGGCAGGACCGCGAGTCCAATTCGAGCACCGTGCATCGCCCAGGCGAGGGCGAGGGCGGCCAGGATCGGAACCGCGACCAGCGCCAGGTAGGTGAGTGCGTCGGCGAGTCCCGGAACGAGCGCGATGCCGCTGACGACGACAACGATTGATCCCGGGAGAACGACCGCCCACCACCGGCTTTCGAGCCGAACGGCAAAGGGCAGGCTTCGCCTCGCGGGAAGCGCGACCAGGGTCGCCTGAATGAGGCTGAGGATCGCGATCGAGGGTGCGAAGGACATAGCTCAGGGGGCCGAGAACGGCCGTTCTCAGCGGTCCTGGGTGTGCTCGATCGGCGCCTGCGTCTGATCGGGGTGCACGGGGGCGACGATCCCTTGAGCGCCACCGTCGACCCCAATGTGGCGGCGACGAAGATGCCCGCGGTCGCAGCCTTGAGTCGCCTGTCAGTCAACCAGCTGTGATGCTGTGCCTGGAGCCAGGACCTCGCTCCGCTGGCCCCCGCCATCGCGGCCATTGCACATGCGGCGCACATGGAACGAAAGCTACCGCCGGTAGCTAAACCGACCCACCCCTGCAGGTCACGCACGCTCCGCGGAGGGTCACGTCGTGGCTCGAGACGTTGAAGTCCGGTCGTTACCGCGCATTCAAGCAGCAGCGCCGCGAGGATCGCGCTCGCGATCAGGCCAGCCGGCCCTAGGGGGCCGAGTCGTCGCCGTGGAGGCTGTTACTCCACGGGTGCGTCGAGCGCGTCCCAGTCGTCCTTGCTGGCGAACTTCGTCAGCTTCGTCCCCTCGTTGACCGCCTTGAACGCGTAGCGGACCTGGGTCTTGCCGTCCTTGCCCTGACGCTCATAGGTGGTCTTGGTGACATCGGACTCGGGGATCTGAACCTTCTCACGCTTCTTGACGTCGTAGAACTCGATCGCCATTCGGGAATCTCCTCTCGTCACGCCTGTCCCGGCTAACCGGGGCGGGAATTGATCTTATTTTGCAGCCTCGGTGGGCGCGGCCGCAGGCAGAGGATTCCCGCCCCCTCGGACGTTCATTTCGCGCCCGGCGCCCGTCGCCTAGCCCCCGATCAGCGAGATTGCGAAAATCGCTGCAAATCCCAGCAATGTGAGGCCGACGCGGCCCCACGAGGCGTGCTCGTGGGCCTCGGGAAGGAGGTCGGTCGCCCCCATGTAGAGGAAGAACCCGGCGTAGAAGGACAGCAGGTGCCCGAGGGTGGCATCGGAGACGTGGGACAGCGCCCCGACGGTCGCTCCGAGGAGGGGCGCCACCGCGTCGGCGACGAGCCAGCGGATCGCCTGTGCGCGGTTCTGTGACTGATTGAGGACGAAGCTCACGGTGTTGAGGCCGTCGGCGAAGTCGTGGGAAAGGACCGCGATGAGCACGAACACGCCGGTGGAGGTGTTGGCCCCGAATGCCAGTCCCACCGCGAGGCCGTCGATGAAACTGTGCGCCGAGAGCCCCAGCGCCCCGAAGGTCCCCACCTGACCATGCGCCCGGGCGTCCGCGGGCTCGTCGCGGTGATGGAGCACGAGCAGGCGCTCGAAGAGAAAGAACGTCAAGAACCCCGCACCCATGAGGGCTCCGATGGCGGTCGAACCATCCGGGAGGAGATCGATCGCCTCGGGCAGGACGTCGAAGAGCGCGACCGCGACCACGATCCCGCCACTGAGGGCTATCACCGTCGGGAGCGAATGGGCCATGCGCAGCGCAAGAACTCCGCCGGCCATGGTGGTGACCACCGCGAACGCCGTCAGCGGGATTGCGATCAGCTGGCCGTCCACGGCTCAGGCTCCGGCGCAGCGCCGGCACTCGCCGTGGATCACGAGGTCGTGACCGCTCATCGAGTGCTTCAGGCCGCCCGCCAGCCGCTCGAGCTGCTTCTCCAGCCGCTCGTCGTCAAACGGTGTGACCCGCCCGCAGCTGTGGCAGACGGCGTGGTGATGATGCTCACCCCCGGGGGTGACCGGCTCGAAGCGTGCGCCGGCTCCGCCGAAGTCGACCCGCTGCACGAGCCCCATGTCATGCAGTAGATCGAGGGCTCGATAGATGCTGGCGATGCCGGTCTCGCTCCCGGCCCGTCGGAGCCTTTCGTGGATCTCCTGGGCAGAGAGACAGCAGTCCTGGCGGGCAAGGAGTCCCACGACGGCATCGCGTGCGCCCCCAGAGCGGTGCCCCGCATCGGTGAGCGCCGTGCGCGCAGTCCGTTCCCAATCAGGCGCCGACCCGTGAGCCACGGCGGCAGGCTAGCAGCTAACTGAGATTGATTCTCATTATCGCTAGGCGCGATCCATCTCGTCCGCGAGCCGCGGGTGGTGATAGGCGCCGGGACTACGCAGGGCCTCCAGGACTTGCTCTCGGCTTCGGTCGTCCTTGTCCTGACTCATCTTCACCTTGCAGACGAATCTCGTGATCGGAATGCGCATGCCGACGGTTCCGCGCGACAACCGCTCACCGATCTCAGGGTCGAGGTAGGCCGGCGTCTCCGCGTGTCGCTCGAAGTGCTGGACCAGGCGGGTCAGAACAGCCAGATTCTCTTCCGGTTCGAGGATCTCGGGAACGCCGTAGCAGTGCGCGACGCTGAAGTTCCACGTCGGAACGCGCGTTGCCTGCTCGCTGTACCAGCTCGGCGAGATATAGCCGTGAGGCCCAGCCACAATGAGGAGAACCTCAGAGTCTCCAAGGTCATGGATTCGCTCGTCGGGCCTGCCCACATGCGTGACGACCGTCAGTTGCTCGGGTGCCGCCCGATCGTCCAGCAGCACCGGATAGTGAGACGCGACCAGCTCTTCACCGTTGTGGCTGACGATGGTCGCCCAAGGGTTCTCGGCAATCAGTCGTCGTACGACCGCCGCGTCAGTCACCGCATGCTTCGGGTTGTGGCGCATCGCCGCCGAGCCTAGCGGCCGCCCGCCTAAGCAGGCTGAACCTGGCGCTCGCCCAGGATCTCTCCCAGGCGTCGCTCCAGGGCGACCGAGACCGCCGCCCTCACCGGGCCCGTCGTCGAGACGCTCGACCAGCGCCTCGAGGAAGCCCTCGATGATCAGGCGCTTCGCCTCATCGTCGGAGAGGCCGTGTGAGCGCAGGTAGTGGAGCTGCTCGGCGTCGATCTGGGCGACGGCGGCGGCGTGGGTGCAGCGCACGTCGTTGGCCTCGATCTCCAGACCCGGGATCGCGTCCGCGTGCGCCGACTTCGAGAGCAGCAGGTTGCGGCTCTCCTGAAAGGCGTCGGTCTGCTGGGCTCCCGGGTCGACGCGGATCATCCCGCGCCAGACCGCGGTGGCCGACTCCTCGAGAACGCCGCGGAAGGCGAGGTCGGAGGTCGTGTTCTCTGCGGCGTGCTCCTGGGTGGTGTCGAAGTCGAGGTGCTGGGTGCCGTTGCCGGCGTAGGCGCCGGTCACGCGGGCACTCGAGCCCTGGCCCGCCAGCCTCGTCTCCATCCGGACCTTGCCTCGAGCCGAGCCGAAGCCGAGCGCCACCCAGTCGAGGTGTGCGTCGCGCTCCACCTCGGCGCGCTGGGTGCCGAAGACCCAGCTGCGCTCGCTCAGACCCTGGGCGGTGACGTAGCGCAGGTTGGCGCCGGGGCCGACCCAGATCTCGGTGACGGTGTTGAAGAGGGAGTCCGGGTTGGAGTCGGTCGAGAGCCACTGCTCCCAGACCTCTGCCTCGGCGCCCTCCTCGAGCACGATCAGCGTCCGGAAGGAGAGCGCCGTGGCCTCGGCGTCCTGGACCGCCGCGATCAGCGCCGGCGCCTCGAGGCGCTTGCCCGCGGGGCACGTAGACGAGCGCGCCGCCGCGCCAGGCGCTGTCGTTGCGCGCTACGAATGGATCGTCGCCCGGCGCCAGCGACCCGAGCATTTCGCGGAGGTGCGGAAAGCGCTCGAGAGAGCTCTCCAGCGAGGCGACCAGCGGCTCGTGCGGGCGCCCGTCGCCATCGACGTCGACCGACGCCCCCTCGAGGGTGGCGCCATCCACCTGGACGACCAGATGATCGGAGCCCTCAGGCGGATTGAGTACCCCGTCGGCCCGTGCGCGGGCCTCTGGGTCGCCACCTGTGGCCGCGTCATAGGCGTCCAGGTCGAGCTCGGAGAGGTCCGTGAACTCCCAGCCGCGGGTCTTCTGCGTCGGCAGCGGCGGTGCCGCGCCGCCGTCAGCCAATCGAGCCCTCCATCTGCAGCTCGATCAGGCGGTTCATCTCGACGGCGTACTCCATCGGGAGCTCCTTGGTGATCGGCTCGATGAAGCCGTTGACGATCATCTTCGAGGCCTCCTCCTCGTCGAGGCCACGGGACTGGAGGTAGAAGATCTGCTCCTCGCCGATCTTCGAGACGGTCGCCTCGTGGCCGACGTCGACGTCGTCCTCGCTGATCCTGATCGTCGGGTAGGTGTCCGAGCGCGACTCCTCGTCGAGCAGGAGCGCGTCGCAGACGACCTTCGACTTCGACTCAGAGGCGCCCTTGGCGATCTCGAGCAGGCCGCGGTAGCTGGTCCGGCCCTTGTCCTTGGAGATCGACTTGGAGAAGATCGACGAGGTCGTCTTCGGCGCCGCGTGGATGATCTTGCCGCCGGCGTCCTGGTGCTGGCCCTCGCCCGCGAAGGCGATCGAGAGGATCTCTCCGTGGGCTCGCTCGCCCAGCAGGTAGATCGACGGGTACTTCATGGTCAGCTTGGAGCCGAGGTTGCAGTCGACCCACTCCATCGTCGCGTCCTCGTGGGCGACCGCCCGCTTGGTGACGAGGTTGAAGACGTTCTGCGACCAGTTCTGGACGGTCGTGTAGCGAACCCGGGCGCTCTTCTTCGCCACGATCTCGACCACGGCGGAGTGCAGCGAGTCGGTCGAGTAGGTCGGTGCCGTGCAGCCCTCGATGTAGTGGACGTCGGAGCCCTCCTCGGCGATGATCAGCGTGCGCTCGAACTGGCCCATGTTCTCGGTGTTGATCCGGAAGTAGGCCTGCAGCGGCATCGCGACCGAGACGCCGGCCGGGACGTAGACGAAGGAGCCGCCCGACCAGACGGCCGAGTTGAGCGCGGCAAGCTTGTTGTCGTTGGGCGGGATGATCGTCGCCCAGTACTCGCGGACCAGGTCCTCGTGCTCGCGGAGGGCGGTGTCCATGTCGGTGAAGATCACGCCCTGCTCCTCGAGCTTCTCGTTCACCTGGTGGTAGACGACCTCGGACTCGTACTGGGCGCCGACGCCAGAGAGGAACTTGCGCTCCGCCTCGGGGATGCCGAGGCGGTCGAACGTGTTCTTGATGTCCTCGGGCACCTCGGACCAGTCGCGGCTGTTCTTCTCGGAGGCGCGGACGAAGTAGTGGATGTCGTTGAAGTCGATCTGGTTGAGGTTGCCGCCCCACTGCGGGGTCGGGCGCGACTCGAAATGCTCGTACGCCTTGATTCGGAAGTCGCGCATCCACTGGGGCTCGTCCTTGTACTCGGAGATCGATTCGACGACCTCACGGGAGAGGCCCTTCGGGGACTTGTAGGCATAGCCGGTCTCGGAGTCGTGGAAGCCGAACTTCTCCTTGTAGTCGGCGTTGATGCCGGCGAGCTCGCGCTCCTCGGCGGGGCGCTCTGGTGCGGCGGTCTCGGGCGTGGCCATCTAGGCAACCTCCAGCTTGACTGTGTCGTCCTCGATCGTGACCGGGTAGGTGGTGACCGGTTGGTAGGCGGGGAGGGTCTTCGGCCGACCGGACGTGAGGTCGAACAAGGACCCGTGGCGTGGGCACTCCACGGTACAGGCGTCGGCGTCGAATGGGCCCTCGGCGAGGGGGCCGTCGTCATGCGAGCAGCGGTCCTCGACCGCATAGAGCGTCCCGCCGCAGTTGAAGACGCCGATCTTGTACCCCTTCGGGGCCTTCGACCAGCTTCATCTCGCCGCTCGGCAACTCGCTCGAGGGGCAGACGTCGACCTGTTGTTTCGTGCCTTCAGTCACGTTATTCCTACTCAGCAGGTCGGATTTTAGCTGGTGGGGCCGCTGGCCTGGCTATCGAGGCCGGCGGCCTTCAGCGCGGTGCCCCGGTCGTGGAACTCCTGGACGCGGACGCACTTGTCCTCCCCGTTGAAGCTGAAGACCTGGGCAATCTTGTCGGCGATCTGCAGGCCCGTGATGTCGTTGCGCCCCCAGCGATGGGCGATCACGACGACGTGGTCCCCAGCGTCGATCACCTCCTCCGGAGCGAACTTGAGCTGACCGACCGCGCCCCGCCAGCGTGACCAGAACTCCTGCACTCCCTCTAAGCCCTTGTAGGTCCCCGGGAAGGGATCGCGCTCGGGCGCGATCCACTCGACCTCCGGCGACATGTGTTCGAGGATCCAGTGCGGGTCCTCGGAGTTCCAGGCTTCGAACCCCTCTCTGACAAGGTTCACGCGATCCATCGCCGGGGAAACGCTATTCGATGTGCGCGGCCGCGTAGTCGGCCAGGGCCATCACCGTGAGCTGCGGGTTGACCGTCACCGACGACGGGAAGACGCTCGCGTCGCAGACGAAGACGTTCTCGATTCCGTGGATCCCGAAGCGCTCGTCGATGACACCCTTTGCCGGGTCGCGGCTGATCGCGTTGCCGCCCTGGGGATGCGAGGTGTGCAGCCCGATGTCGGTGTTGTCGTGGACGATCTCGTCGAGCTCGTTCACCTGATCGACCGAGGTGTACGAGCGCGATCTGAAGGTCATGGGCATCACGCGCAGGGCGTCGCTCGCGAAGTGGATCCGAGCCGCGAGCTTGGTGCCCTTGATCATCAGCCCGAGATCGGCCTCGGTGGGCTCGTACGAGAGCTTCATGCCCCGCCCGCGCTTCGCCCTGACGGTCCCGTTCCGTTGGGAGCCGACCACGACCCCGATGCAGCTCAGGTGCGAGTAGCGCCGCATGTTCTCGAAGTGGTCCGAGAACCAGCCGGGCATCATCAGCGCCTGCGTCCCGACCGGGTTGAACCAGGACTCGAGGATGAGCTGGTCCTCGCCCGGCGGCCGATATCCGTGCGTGATCTGAAGCCCGTCGTATGAGTGGAGCTCTTCCTTGAAGTCGGCGGTGAGCGGCGCGCCGACGTTGAAGGAGAGACCCGTCCCGGCGAGCTTGCCGCCGAGGCCGCTGCGCTGCAGCAGCAGGCTCGAAGCCAGCGCGCCGCCCGGCAACGACCACGGTGTTGGCGGCGACCCGGAGCCGGCGGCCGTCGCCGAGCCGGCAGACGATCTCGGTCGCTCTCCGGCCCTTGGTCTCGATGTGCCCCGCCATGCACTCGCTGAAGATGCGGATGCCCTCGCCGAACTCCTGTTGCGCCCGCGGGAGGATGTTGTCCAGGGCCGAGAGCTTCTTGCCGTAGGCACAGCCGATGTTGCAGTAGCCCGACCCCATGCAGTCCTTGATGTTGGCGTCGACGATGCCGTTATGGGGGCCAACACCGTCCAGGCCGAGTTCCGCGATCCCCTCGGCCATCTTGGTGCCGCCGGCCTGGAGGTGCTTGTTGTTCTTCTGGCTGAAGACCGGCAACCATTCGCGGAGCCGCTTGAACGACTTGCCGAGCCGCTTCGGGTCGACGCCGGCGTCCAGGCCGTCGGCATCGTTCCAGCGCTCGAGGGTCCGCGCAGGGATGTCGTAACAGATGCCGTTGTTGACGACGGTGCTGCCGCCGACGCACTTGCCCTGGAGGACCGTGAAGCGGGAGTCGGTGGACATCTGCATGCCCCCGTCCGAGAATAGGTTCGAGAACTGCACCCGTTCGTCCTCGGTGAAGTCTCTGGGGTCGACGTGCTTGCCTCCCTCGAGCAGCACCACTTCGCGCCCCCGTTCGGCCAGCCGATAGGCGAGCACCGATCCGGCCGCGCCGCTGCCGACGATGGCGACGTCGGCCACGATCCGTTCCGCGTCCACCTCGTTCGGCTCGTTGACGTCGAGGACCGGCCGATCCTTGGGCAGCTTCTTCATCTCCTTGCCGTAGCGAGGACGCTTCGAGAAGGGGACGTAACCAGTCGACTCCGCCGTCCGGGGGTCGCCGTAGTAGCCGATGATCACCATCTGCTGCGCTCCGGTGAGAATCGACTGGTTGAACCTGCGCAGGAAGCCGGGGAGACGTCGCTCGACGACGTCTGAGACGAAGCAGCGCTCGATGAAGGCGAGCCTGCGGTCGGGGGACATCATCGCGAATGGCGGGCGAAACCGGAACAGGGGGTACACCGTCAGCACCGAGAAAGCGAGTTTGACCCTCCACTTGTCGTGGGCGCTGAACGAGTAGAGGTAGTCGTCGATGCCGCCCGCGACCTGCTCGGGGGTGAGCTTCTCGTCGGGCCCGATGACCAGCACCTCCGCCATCGCCATCGCGGTCCGGTGCTGGTGGGGCCACAGGTACTTGAGCGAGTAGCGGGCCTTCGCGGCAAAGTGGTAGAGCACGCCCAGCAGGACCGCGACGAAGGTTGCGGCGGCTGCCCAGATCAGGAGCTGGAGCGTCGGGCTCAGGTCGGTCCCGATCGGCTCGCCGAAGGTGCCGGCAACGCTGTCGTGGTTCCCGAAGGCGAGCATCCCGAGCAGGGCGAGCACGATCAGGACGTGGCCGGCGATCACCAGCAACGTCGCCCAGCCGTTCTGCCTGATGTCGCCGGCTGCGAGGAAGCAGAGGACGCAGAAGAGGCCGTCCTTGGCGAACGAGTTGGCGACGAAGGGGAACTCCGCCGAGCCGAAGAGCCCGAGCGCGGGGTAGAGGAGGGCCTGGGCGAGGAAGAAGACGGTGAAGACCCGCAGCACCAGCTCCATCCGCCGCTCAGGAGCTGTCAGCTCGGGGGCCTGCACCTCCGCGTCAGCCCGCCTCGGGCTGATCGACCGCCTCGGCCGCGCGTCCACCTCGCACGGAGCCGAGCGCCGCGTCGCGGTCGTAGTACTCGTGGACCCGGGTGCACTTGGTTCCCTCGAAGTGGAAGACCTGGATCACCCGGTCGGAGATCTCGAGCCCGCTGTGCTCGCCGCGTCCCTGCCGCCGGGCGACGACCACCACGTTGTCGCCGGCGTCGACCATCTCCTCGACCACGAAGCTCAGCTGGCCGACGGCGGCGCGCCACTGGGCCCAGTACTCCTCGACGCCTCGGTAGCCGTGGTAGGTATTGGGGTCCGGGTCGTCCTCAGGGGTGATCCACTCGACGTCCTCGCTCATGTGGTCGAGCACCCAGCCGCGGTCACCCGCGTTCCAGGCCTCGTAACCCTTCTCGACCAGCTGTACAAGCTCCTTGGACATGGCCCCTGGGGTTCAGTATCTCCCCTCCGGGGCGATTACGCTAGGCCCCCTGATCGGTAAGAGGTCCCCCCCGCCAAGCGCCTCTAGAGGGAGGTGGCCTCGGCGGGGTCGCCCTCTTCCCCCTCGTCCTCCCAGTCGGCGGGCTCGCCGAGGCTGGCCCCCTTCACCACCTTGAGACCGAGCATCGCGCACTTCATGCGCGTCGCCGAGATGTCGATGCCGAGCAGCTCGAGGACGAAGTCCTTGGGCAGCGCCAGGATCTCCTCGCGGCTCATCCCCTCGAGCTCGTCGGTTAGCAGCGAGGTCGCGGCCGTCGAGATCGCGCATCCCTGGCCCTCGAAGGAGACCTCGGTGACCTTGCCGTCGCCGTCGAGCTTCAGGAAGACGTGCTGCTCGTCGCCGCAGAATGGGTTCGAGTCCTCGAACTCGAGGTCGTACTCGTCGAGTCGACCGAAGTGGCGCGGCCGCTTGTAGTGCTCGAGGATCTGGTCGCGGTAGAGCTCGTCCACGTCTTCAACCGTAGCGAGCGACCTACAGCTCGAAGACGCGGCGGACGTCGAGCAGCGCGTCGATCAGGCGGTCGACCTCGTCGCGCGTGTTGTAGACCGCGAGGCTGGCGCGGGTGGTCGCCGGCACGCCGAGGCGCTGCATCAGGACCTGGGCGCAGTGATGGCCCGCCCGTACGGCGACGCCGTGGCGGTCGAGGATCTCGGAGACGTCGTGCGCGTGGACGCCGTCCATCGCGAAGGAGACGATCCCGCCGCGCTCATCTCCCGCCGGAGGACCGAAGACGGTCAGGCCGGGCACCTCGCCGATCCGCTCGAGGGCGTACGCCGTGAGCTCCGCCTCGGCCGCGTGGATGGCCGGAAGCCCGAGCTCGTCGATCCAGCGAACCGCTGCGCCGAAGCCGATCGCCTCGGCGATCGCCGGCGTGCCGCCCTCGAACTTGGCGGGCAGGTCGGCCCAGGTGATCAGCTCCTTGGAGACCTTGCGGATCATCGAGCCGCCGCCGATGAAGGGCGGCATCTCCTCGAGCAGCTCGCGGCGGCCGAAGAGCGCCCCGACCCCGGTCGGGCCGTACATCTTGTGCGCGGTGATCGCGTAGAAGTCCGCGCCGAGCTCGGCCATGTCGAGCTCGAGCTTCGGCCCGGCCTGTGCGCCGTCGACCACCAGCAGGGCACCGGCCTCATGGGCCATCCGCGCGATCTCGGGAATCGGGTTGATCGTGCCGAGCACGTTCGAGACGTGCGCGACGCAGACGAGCTTCGGACCCCGCTCGAGCAGTGCGGCCAGCGCCTCGAGGTCGAGCCGGCCCTCGTCGTCGATCGGTGCCCAGTCGAGGTCGGCGCCCTTCTCCCGGGCGACCTGGTACCAGGGGACGACGTTCGAGTGGTGCTCCATCTCGGTGACCACGATGCGGTCCCGGGCCTTGACGTTGGTCCTCCCCCACGAGTAGGCGACCAGGTTGAGGGCCTCCGTCGCGTTGCGGACGAAGACCACCTCGCGCTGGTCAGCGCCGAGGTGCGAGGCGATCGTCAGCCGAGCCTCCTCGTAGAGCGCGGTCGCCTCCTCGGAGAGGGTGTGCACGCCGCGGTGGACGTTGGCGTTGTGCTCGCGCCAGTAGCGATCGAGGGTGTCGATCACCGCGAGCGGCTTCTGTGCCGTGGCGCCGTTGTCGAGGTAGGCGAGCGGCTCGCCGTGGACCCGGCGGGCGAGGATCGGGAACTCCGCGCGAATCTCCTCGATGGACCGCGGCAGGGAGGGGGCTGTGGTCGCCGTCGGTTCCATGATGGATGGCTAGGCCGCGGCTCCGGCCTCGATCTCGTCCTTGATCCAGCCGTAGCCCTTCTCCTCGAGCTGCTCGACCAGTTCGGGGCCGCCCTCCTTGACGATCCGGCCGTCGTAGAGGACGTGCACGGCGTCGGGCTTGATCAGGTGGAGGATGCGCTGGTAGTGGGTGATGATCAGGACGCCCATCCCCGGGCCGGCGAACTTGTTGACGCCGTCGGCCACTACCTGCAGGGCGTCGATGTCGAGGCCGGAATCGGTCTCGTCGAGCACCGCCATGGCGGGCTGCAGCATCGCCAGCTGGAGGATCTCCATCCGCTTCTTCTCGCCTCCGGAGAATCCCTCGTTGAGGTACCGCGAGGAGAAGTCCTTGGGGATGTTGGTGAGGGCCATCGCCTCCTCGGTCTGCTTGCGGAAGTCCTTGAGCTTCACCGGCTCCTCGCCCTCGGCCTCGCGGTGGGAGTTGACGATCATCCGCAGGTACTTCGCGACCGTCACGCCCGGGATCGCGACCGGGTACTGGAACGCCATGAACAGGCCCATCCGCGAGCGCTCGTCGGGGGCGGCCTCGGTGATGTCCTCGCCCTTGAACGTGATCGTCCCCTCGGTGACCTCGAGGCTCGGGTGACCCATGATCGCGTTGGCCAGCGTGGACTTGCCGGACCCGTTGGGCCCCATCAGCGCGTGGATGCTGCCGCCGTCGACGTCGAGGCTGACGCCCTTGAGGATCTCCTTGCCCTCGGCGGTCACGTGCAGGTTGCGGATCTCGAGCTCTGCCAATTCGTACTCCTGTGGTTTGGGTTGAAGTTGTTCGCTACGCGGGGCTGACCGCGGCGGCCCTGGGGGCGGGCGCCGGCGAGTGCTGTTCGGAGAACGCGACGAGCTCGGCGAGCGTCGTGCCCGCGAGCGCCTTGGTGACGCCGCCCTGCACCCGTGTCCATAGAAGCTTGGTCGAGCAGGCGTGGTCGCCATCGGTCTCGTGCGAGCAGGAGACCTTGCCCTCGGGGTCGGTCTGGAAGCACTCCATTGGGGCGATCGCTCCCTCGAGAGCCTGCACCACCTCGAGCATCTCGATCTCGTCGGCGGGGCGGCCCAGGCGGTAGCCGCCGTGGGCGCCGCGCTGGCTCTGGACCAGTCCGGCCTTGCGCAGCTTGGCGACCAGGTGCTCGAGGTACGAGAGCGGCAGGCGCTCGGACTCCGCGACGGCGCTCAGCGCCACCGGGGCGCCGTCCTCATGACGGCCGAGCTCGACCATCAGGCGCACCCCGTATTCCGCTCTGGTTGAAAACAGCATCGCCAGGAAATCCTAGCGGAATGGTCGGTTATGCCCGGGTCGGGCCGATCATCAGCTCAGCCCAGCCGTCGTCACGTCCTTGAATTGCGTCCTGCGCGCGACCACCCCGCGCAGGACGTCGCGGAATTGCGCGTACGTCTTGGCGCCGACCTCGCTTGCATGGCGAGCCTCGATGTCGGCGACGATCTGGTCGCCGAGCAGGACCTGATCGAGTCCGCGCTCGGTGGGGAAGATCAGCTTCGCGCGACGATCCGCGGGGTCCGGCCGGCGCTCGACATAGCCGAGCTCCTCCAGCTCGTCGACGAGGCGCCCGATGATCTGCTTGTGGCGGCCCGAGAGGCGGGCCAGCTCCGTCGCCCTGACACCGTCCTCGTCGAGGAAGGCGAGCACGGCCCCGTGGCGCGGGTGGAGGTCGTCATAGCCTGCCTCGGCCAGCCGCTGGAAGAGCTCGTCCTGGAGCGAGAACAGCAGGCGAGTGGCGAGGACGTCCAGATCCGGGTTCCATTCCTGTCGCTCTCTGCGCCTATTCGCGGTGGTCACGTACTTAGATAGTAGCGAGACATGATGGTATCTAGTCACGTGAATCAAGTCTTAGATCCACTTCAGACGCGTGCCTATACTCGCTGCAGGCTTCATTCAAGTCATCCCAAAGGAGACAAATCGATGACCACCACAAGGCGTTCCAACTTCGGCGCGGCGCTGCGCACGACGCTGTTGCTGGCGGGGCTCGGCGGACTGCTCGTCGTCATCGGCGCGCTGATCGGCGGGCCGCAGGGGGCGCTCGGCTTCCTCGTCATCGCGCTGCGTGCTGAACCTGGTCTTCTACTGGTTCAGCGACAAGATCGCGCTGCGAGCCGCTCGCGCCCAGCCGGTTTCGGAGGAGGACGACCCTCGCCTCTACCAGATGGTCCGCGAGCTGACCACGCGCGCCGGGCTGCCGATGCCGAAGCTCTACGTGATCCCCCAGGAGCAGCCCAACGCCTTCGCCACGGGCCGCAACCCGAACCACTCGGCGGTCGCGGTCACGGCGGGCATCCGCAAGCTGCTCTCGGAGGACGAGCTGCGCGGCGTTCTCGCGCACGAGCTCGGCCACGTCCGCAACCGCGACATCCTGCTGACCTCGGTCGCCTCGGCGATCGGCTCGGCGATCACCTGGATCGCCTACACGCTGCTCTGGTTCGGTGGCGACAACGATTCGCCCCTAGGGGCGATCGGGGCCATCGCGCTGGTCCTGCTCGCGCCTCTGGCGGCCGGGATCATCCAGATGGCGATCTCACGGCAGCGCGAGTTCTCGGCGGACGCGACCGGCGCCGAGATCTGCGGCAATCCGGAGTCACTGGCCTCGGCGCTGCTGCGGCTCGAGGCGGGCTCGCAGGCGATCCCGATGCAGGTCAATCAGGCCCAGGAGCCCCTCTACATCGTCAAGCCGTTCAGCGGCGGTGGCTTCGCCTCGCTGTTCTCGACGCACCCGCCGATCGAGGAGCGGGTCCGCCGGCTCCGCCAGATGCGCCCGACCATCGGCTGACGGTTTCGCAAGCCATCCGGCTCCACCCCGTGCATAGACTCGCGGGGTGGAGCTGAGTGCGGCGATAGTCGGATGCGGGGCGCGGGGAATCGACCATGGGAGCGCTCTTGGCGAGGTCGACGGCGTATCGCTCGCCGGTGCCTGCGATCTCGTCGAGTCACGGCGCAAGCGAGCCGAGGCCGAACTGGGCGTCCCGATCTACTCGGACGCCGAGGAGCTGATCTCCGCCACCCGCCCCGAGATCGTGGTCGTCGCCACCCAGCCCCACGCGCGAGCGGACCTGGTCCTGCCGATCGCGGCGAGCGAGGCCGTCCGGGCCATCGTGGTGGAGAAGCCGCTCGCGCTGAACATGAGAGAGGCCGAGGAGATGGTCGCGGCTGCCGATGGCGCCGGCGTTCAGCTGACCGTCTGCCACCAGCTCAGGTTCACCCCGCATTTCATCTCTCTGCAGGAGTCGATCGAGCGCGGTGAGCTCGGCACCATCGAGTTCATCCGCGCCCTCTCCTACGGGCATCTCCTCGACCAGGGCACGCACCTGGTCGACGCCGCTCGGGCGCTGAGCGGCGGACGCCGGGTGCTCTGGGCGATGTCTCAGGGCGGGGCGGACCTGAGCGCGTCGCCGGGCCCAGATGGAGAGCCATGGAGGTACCGGAGTGGACGACCCACCACCTCGCGCTCGAGGGCGGTATCCGCTGCACGCTCGAGACAGGTCCCCTGCACCAGCGGAGCGAGCGGTTCGGTCAGGGCGCGGAGGAGATCGACGATTACCTCGACAAGCGGCTCACGGTCATCGGCTCGCGCGGGATCGCGCAGTTCGTGACCGGCGGGGACTGCCGCATTCTCACGGAGGGCGACGCGGATTGGCGGACGCATCCGGGCGGGATAGCGTCGGCTGTCTCGGCGACGCGGCTCTTCCACGAGGAGGTCCGGGACTCGCTGCTGCACGGCAGCCCCCACCGGGCCGACGCCCACGATGCCCTCCACAGCCTCGAGGGCGTGCTCGCCTGCGCGCAGAGCGCGATCGGCGGCGATGCGGTGCAACTGCCTCTGGGGCGCGATCAAGGACGACCGGCGCTTCGGCGACCGCTCGATGAGCCCGAGGTGAGCGTGATCCTCCCGATGCCGGACCATCGCGGTTACGCGGAGAGGGCGGTGACCAGTTGGACCGAGGGTCAGACCTTCGCCCGCGACCGCTATGAGGTCATCGTCGCCTCGGACGGCGCCGACGCGGCGCTCGACGAGAGAGTCGAGCCGCTGCTGGGCCCCGTCGATCGCGCGGTCAGGGAGGAGGGTGCCACCGAGATCGAGCTCTACGACAAGGCAGCCCGAGCGGCTCGGGGCAGGCTCCTCGTCTTCACCGAGCCGCATTGCATCGCCGAGCCCGACTTCATCGAGGAGATGGTCGCGCACCTGGCGAGGACCGGCGAGCCGGGGGCATGCGGACGCACCGTGGCGATCAGCCCGAACGGCCTGGCGCGGATGGAACAGGTGCTCTACGACGAGAGCTTCGACACCTGGTCGCAGCCGGGCCACTGGTGCAGGGTGATCCTGCGGGCTTTCGCGATCGAGCGGAGCGCCTACCTCGAGGCCGGCGGCTACGAGACGAAGTACGGCAGGTTCGCCGAGTTCGCCCTCGCGGCGAAGCTGCATTCGACCGGGAAGCGGATCGGCTACGCGCCGGGGGCCGCGGTGGAGCACCTCTACACGACCAGCTTTACGGAGCTCATCCCGCCCGTCGAGGACTTCCTCGACGGGGAGGTCCGGTTCCGGACCGACAATCCGGCGCCGTACTGCGAGCGCTACTTCGGGGTGCCCGAGGAATGGGCCGGGGGCGCGGAGCTCAGCCGGACCGGGGCACGAGCCGCCCTTGGCGTGGCCATGCGAGCGCTGCTGCGTCGCTCCTCATGGCGGGCGGGAGCAGCCCGGCCGCTGCTCGCGACCGCCGTCCGCCTGGTTCCCACCGCCCTGTTCGGACCGCGACCGGCCAAGGCGCATGCAGAGCTTCGCTTCGCCCTGGCTCGGCTGCGCTGCAGGCTGTGGAGGTTCAACGATCGACTGCTGGAGGGCGCCTACCGCGACGCCTGGGACTGGATGGCGCGGCGCACGCGGCTCGCCGCGATCGCGGGGCTCGAGCCGCAACCCTCTGAGCCTTCGGACGGATCCTCCTTCGCTCTGGCGGACCTGCCCGACCAGCGCCTCTTCGGCTTCCACAGGGCAGAGCACGTCAACGGCACGAGCTTTCGCTGGTCGAGGGCGGTCGCGTACGCAGAGGTTCCGGTCGAGCCGGGCCAGTACCGCGTCGAGATCGAGACCGGCGGCCTGCGGGACCCGCGCTCGCTCGGGGTCCAGGTGTTCTTCAACGGCCGTCGGGTTCGCGCCTCGCGGCTGGATGTCGACCCGAGCCGGATCACGTTCAAGCTCACACCGAGACAGTTTTCGCGCAGCGAGCCCCAAAGGCTCGGCCTGGTCGCCGCGCCGTTCCGGCCCGCGCAGGTCGCTGCGAGTGAAGAAACCAGGGAGCTCGCGCTGCCCGTCTCCTCGGTCGCCTTCCGCCGTCTCGACGGGGATGGGTAGCAGTGAGCTACGAATGCTGGAAGCCGGCGACGCCTTCTGGCGTCCCTCGAACCAGATGAGGGTCGAGAACACCGACCTCGCCAAACAGCTCGAGATAGAGACCTTCGGCGCGCGTCTCTGGCGCCTGCACCCGGGCCAGGCCTCAACGAAGCACAGGCATTTCCGCACCAATGAGCTCTACGTTCTGCTCGAAGGCGAGGGGCGTGTCCGTGTCGACGATGAGCTGATCAGCCTCCGTCCGCTCTCGGCTGTCTTCGTCGAGCCCGAGCACCTCCGGCAGGTCTTCAACGACACCGACGACGACGCACTCTGGCTGATCGTCGGGGCGCCGCCGGAGGCCGCCAACACGCTCGAGATGACCGAGGAGCAGCTCGCCGCGATGTATCCGGACGGGCCGAAGGCACTGCCGCCGGAGCTCGGCGGCGGGCAGCTCGAATCCTGACCGCCGGTCCCCTGAACCGGGTGCCCACAGCTATACTTTTTGAAGTATTGAAACCCGATCAGGATTTGGGATATTTGAGACCATGACCACCGTGGAGATGCCCAGAAAGTACGTCCCGCCGCCCCTCGAGCTGGTCAAGAGCCGGATCGAGGAGCTGCTGCCGCCCGCTGCGCAGGAGGAGATCCAGGGCGGTGACGTCGGTCCTGGTCGACGTGCGCGATCCGGAGCGCTTCGAGGCCGGGCACGTCGAGGGCGCGGTCAACGTGCCCGCCGGCGAGAGCGCACGTGACGCCCACGACGCCGCCTATGTGGAGGCGATCGAGAGCGCCGGCGCCGGCCCCGGCGATCGGATCATCCTGGTCTGCGGGGAAGGCAACCGGTCGGCGCGGGCCGCGGACGCGCTTGCGAACGAACACGGCTTCACCGACGTCGCCTCGATCATCGGCGGGTCGAAGCTCTGGAGCGAGCTCGGGTACCCGACCGAGGGAGAGATCGCGATCGGCGACGAGGAGGCCGAGACACACTTGGAAGGCGAGGAGGACACAACCTGATGGCCAGCACCGAGACGATCGAGCAGGTCAAGGAGCGGATCGAGGAACTCGATCCCGCCGAGGCGCGCGAGGAGCTCGAGAAGGGCGGCGTCGCTCTGATCGACACCCGCGAGCCCTACGAGCACATCGAGGCTCACATCGACGGCGACGAGCTGATCAGGCCCGCCGACGTCGCCGAGCGCATCGAGGAGGTCGTCCCCGATCACTCGCAGCGCGTGATCCTCTACTGCGCCTCCGGCAACCGCTCGGCGCGAGCCGCCGACGAGCTCCGCGAGCTCGGCTACGAGAACGCCGCATCCGTGCGCGGCGGGATCAAGGCCTGGGAGGCCGAGGGCCTTCCGGTCGTGATGGCCGAGGGAATGACGCCCGGAGCAGCGCAACCGCTATTCCCGCCACACCCTGCTTCCGGAGGTCGGCGTCGAGGGCCAGCTGAAGATGCTCAACGCCAAGGTGCTGCTGGTCGGCGCCGGCGGTCTGGGCGCTCCCGCGGCGCTCTACCTGGCGGCGGCCGGCATCGGCACGCTCGGCCTGGTCGACGACGACGAGGTCGACGAGTCGAACCTGCAGCGCCAGGTCATCCACAACACCGAGCGGATCGGCCAGCCGAAGACCGAGTCCGCGCGCAAGACGATCGAGGCGCTCAACCCGGACGTCGAGGTCATCGAGTACCGCACCCGGCTCGACGCCACCAACATCATCGACATCATCTCCGACTACGACGTGATCGTCGATGGGGCGGACAACTTCCCGACCCGCTACCTGCTCAACGACGCTTCCGTCCGCCTCCGCAAGCCGGTCGTCTCGGCCTCGATCCTGGCCTTCGACGGGCAGATCTCGACCTTCATGCCCTTCGAGGGCCCCTGCTACCGCTGCCTCTATCCGACGCCGCCGCCCGCCGAGCTCGCCCCGAGCTGCGGCGCCGCCGGCGTGCTCGGCGTGATGGCCGGCGTCATGGGCCTGCTCCAGGCAAACGAGGTGATCAAGCTGGTCGTCGGCATCGGCGAGCCGCTGATCGGGCGTCTGCTGCTCTACGACTCGCTGGGAACCCACTTCACCGAGCTCAAGGTGCGGCGCGACCCCGAGTGCCCGATCTGCGGACCCAACGCCCAGGAGATCCCGGAGTCGGAGATGGGCAAGTTCCCCGACTACGAGCTCTTCTGCGCGGGCTAGCCCTGACCGCCAACACTCGCTAGGTTTCGCGCCCATGCCGACGATCAAGGTCCCGCCCGTGCTGCGCCAGCAGACCGACGGCGAAGCCGAGGTCAGCGTCGAGGGAGGAACCGTGGGCGACACGCTCAAAGCGCTGGCCGACCGCTACCCGTCCACCAAGGATCAGCTCTTCTCGCCCGAGGGCGACCTCAATCGCTACGTCAACGTCTATCTCAACGACGAGGATGTCCGGGTGCTCGAGGGGCTGGACACCTCGGTCGGAGATGCCGACACCGTCGTGATCCTGCCCGCAATGGCGGGAGGATCGGCGGCGGACTAGCCGAGCGTCAGCCGGCCGAGCCGCCGGTCAGGCTGACGAACGCGTTCCAAGAGGGCTTCGGGTCGAGGGTCTGGGTGAAGAGCCCGGTGTGGTTGAACCAGATCCCGCCGGGCAGGTCGCGCCAGGAGTACCAGATGACCCCACCGATCTTGAAGCGTTTGCGGTTCTTCGCCAATAGCCCGAAGGTCTTTCGCAGGTAGGTGGCCTGGCGCTGGGGGGAGACGGTGAGCGCCGTCGCGACCCCCCCGCTCGCCCAGCCGACCTCGGTGATCCAGAGCTTCGCCTTCTTGTCCTTGAACCGGGCCATGATCCTGCGCGTGTCCCGGACGGCGCGCAACGCGTCCTGCGGGGTGGTCGCATACGGATGCATCGCGACCGCGTCGAAGAACTTCTTGCCCTTGGCCCGGTAGATGCCCGGCAGATACTTGTCGAGCGGGACCCCGTTGCGGATCCGTGGTGTCCGGAAGAGCCCGCCGAGCACGATCTTCGCGCTCGGGTCGCCGCTCTTGATGCCGCTGTGGAAGACCCTGAGCAGGCTCACGTATTTCTTCGGGTTCGGCTTGGGTTGCCAGAAGCTCGGGGAGTTCATCTCGTTCCACAGCTGCCAGTCGGTGACCGGCAGCTTCGGGATGCTGGGATTGCTCGTCCAGAAGCTGCCGTTGCTCCCGTAGCGAGCGGCGGCCTCCCGGACGAAGGTCTGGAACTGGCCGAGGTGGGCCTTGGCCGGCGGGAAGTTGTCCCGGGCGGCCCAGGTGGGGGCACTGTAGACAGTCGGAAGGACACGGATCCCCTGCTGGGCGGCGGCGCCGATGATCGCGTCGTAGTGGGTCCAGTCGAGAGCGGAGCTCTGCTGCGGCTGAACCGCGCCCCAGACGAAGTTGATTCGCAGCGTGCCGACCTTGCCCGTGCCCATCCTCGCGATCTCGGTCGAATCCGGATCGTTCGCGGCCATCACGCCGTAGAACGCGCGCGGCGCGGCGGCATGGGCGGCGAGCGGCAGGGCGAGGCAGATGATCAACATCGGCGCGATGACCAGGCGCCACAGCTTCATTTCACGCTCCCTTACGCAGTTGTGTTCTGGGCCGGTAACGATCTTGCCATCCGGTTCTCGGGGGATAACACGGGGGTTGCGCGCTGGTTGCGCTGCCAGCCCGGATGCGCCATCCGCGATGGCCGAAGATCGGCGATGCGGTGGATAGCTGAACCTAGCCTGGCGAGCCGCCGGTCAGACCGACGAATGCATACCAGGAGGGCTTTGGGTTCAGGGCCTCGTCGAACAGGCCCGTGTGGTTGAACCAGATGCGACCCGGGAGGTCGCGCCACGAATACCAGACGACGCCGACGAGTCCCATCCGCTTCCTGGTCTTCGCAAGCAGCCTGTAGGTGTTGTGCAAATAGGAGGCCTGCACCTCAGGGGAGACTCGCAGTGGCGATCCTTCCCCGCCCGTCGCCCAGCCTACCTCGGTGGCCCAGAGCTTGGCCTTCTCGTCCTCGAAGCGGTTCATGATCTGGCGGGTGTCCCTCACCGCGCGCAAGGCCTCCTTCGGAGTGGTCGCGTACGGGTGGACGGACGCGGCATCGAAGAACCTCTTGCCCTTGGCCTTATAGATGCCCCGCAGATAGCGGTCGAGGGTGACGCCGTTGACGACATTGGGGGTGCGGAACAGCCCGCCGAGCACGATCTTCGCGCTCGGGTCGCCGCTCTTGATGCCGCTGTGGAAGACCCTAAGCAGCTGCACGTACTGCTTCGGGCTGGGCTTGGGGTACCAGAAACTTGGCGAGTTCATCTCGTTCCAGAGCTGCCAGTACTTCACCGGCAGCTTCGGGATCGACGGGTTTGCCGACCAGAAGGTCCCGTTGCTGCCGTAACGCTGCGCTGCCGCCTGGACGAAGGCCTGGAACGCGCCCATGAACGGTCCGGACGGTGGGTAGGGCGCCTGGAGTGAGCCGTACACGGTCGGGAGGACCCGGATTCCCTGCTGGGCCGCCGCGCCGATGATGGCGTCGTAGTGGCTGAAGTCGAGGGGCGACGAGGCTGTGGGCTGGACGGTATTCCAGAAGAAGATGATGCGAAGGGTGCCGACCCTGCCGGCGCCCATCCTCGCGATTTCGCTCGGGTCCGGGTCCTTGGCGCCCATCACGCCGTAGAAGCTGCGAGGGGCAGGCTTCACGCGATGTTTCTTTGCGTGAGGCTTTCCGTGAGGCTTTGCGTGGGACACCGCCGGGACCGTCAGGCAAGTCAGCAGCGCGGTCACGATGACGAGGCGCCGCACGATCAGCCTCCCTCTACGCGGCCTGGTCCCGGGCCGATGATCTCCCCATCGGGCGTGCGCGGGGTGCCCGGCTCGCCGCGGGACTCGCGGCCGCGATTCCGGCCGGCCGGCGCGTCCTCCTCGGTTTGCCTGCGGCGCAGGATCATCCCCACCGCCGCGGCGAGCACCGCCGCGATCATCAGCAGCACAATCGGGTTGAGCAGGAGGCTTCCCGACGAATCGCCGCCCCCGCCGCCGGAATCGCCCGCCGGGACGACCGGCGCGCGGTCGTTCGACTTCTTGTCGTTTGACTTCTTGTCGTTTCGATCCCCCTTCCTCTGCTTCTGCTTGCCGTCGCCGGACGTGCCGCTCGCGCTGGACCCGCTGCCCTGGTCCGTCGGCAGCGTGGTAGTGCCGGTCTCGCCGGAGGAGCTGGACGAACCGGACGCACCTGACGAATGGGCTCCGCTCGAAGGCGCCTTCTCATGGGCTCCGCTCGAAGGAAACTTCGGCAGGTACTCATTCCCAGCCGGCTCTGCCAGGGCCGTTGCGGCGAGCACGAGCGAGGCGAACGCCGCCAGTCCCAGCGATGTAGCTGTCCCGCGAAAGGTCATATAGCGGCGAGTAGCTCTAGGTTGCCCACCCTCCAAGCAGTCAAACACATAGGGGTTGACGGGCGAAGATATCCCTCGACCGCCAGACTGTGGTGATCACGTGACTTCAATCGTTAGAGAACACACGTGGGCCGCACTTGTTGCGGCGGCGATCGTAACGGCCGCCCTCGCGCAGGGCCTCTTCAATCCAACCGGGTACGCGGCTACGTCGATAATCATCTGGGCCGCCGTGATCGCCGGGCTCGTCAGCCGGGCTCTGCCCACCGGGCGAGTCAGCCGGCTGAGCGCGGCGGCCGGCCTCTGTATCGCGGCCAGCGCGGTGTTGGCGGCGATCTCGATCGGCTGGGCGAGCGATCAGGGACGCGCCTTCGACGAGGCGGTCAGAGCCTCGTTCTACGTCGGGCTCTTCGTGCTGACGGTGTGCACCGCAACACGCCGCGACCGCTCCGAATGGCTGTCGGGGTTGACGATCGGCCTGGGTCTTGTCGCGATCATCGCGCTGTTCTCATATCTGCAGCCGGGAGTGCTCGACAGCGGCGACAGCGAGATCCCGAACGCCGTCGGCCGTCTCTCGTACCCGATCGGGTACTGGAACGGGGCCGGCGCCCTGCTCGCGGTGACGGCCGTGCTGCTCTCGTATGCGGGCATCAGGGGGCCGACGCGACCGTTGCGCTCCGCAGCGGTGGCGGTGTTCCCGTTGGCGGTCCTCGGCCTCTGGCTGACGAGCTCGCGAGGCGCCGGGATCGCCCTGGCGATCGGCTTGTGCATCCTGATCGCCGCATCGCCCGATCGCCCCCGGCAGCTCGTCGCCGTAATCGTCGGCGCCCTCGGAGCGGCGGCGCTGATCGTCGTGGCCAAACAGCTCGGCGACCTCACGTCGGGTGGGGGGGATCCCGCGATGCGCGCCGACGGCGATCTGATGTCAGCGGTGGCGGTCCCCGTCGCGGCCGCGACCGGCGCGCTCGCGTGGTGGTCCGATGGTCGCCGCCCCAGGCTGCACGTCTCCAGGCGCCTCGCCGTGATCCTCGGTTCGGTGGTGCTTGCCGGGCTCGTGGCCGGGGTTGTGGCGGCCGATCCGGGCAAGCGGCTGAACGAGTTCGAGAAGCCTCCGATCGCCCGTGCCGGCATCGCCGTCAACGCGGGGGACCTGAGCTCCAACGGACGCTGGCAGTTCTGGGGCGAGGCCATCGACGCCTTCGAGTCGACCCCTTCGGTGGAGTCGGCGCTGGAGGCTTCGAGGACTGGTGGGCCGGCCACGCCACGGTCGCGATCTTCGTCGCGGAACCCGCACTCCCTGCCCCTGCAGCAGGCCTCCGAGCTCGGCGTCCCGGGGCTTCTGCTGTTCTGCGGCTTCCTGGCCGCGCTCGCGATCGCGGCGGTCCGGCGCCTGCGAGCCGGGCTCACGGGCGACGTGGGCGTGTTGCTGGCGGTGGTCGCTGCGGGGGCGATCGGCGCGGCGGTGGACTGGACCTGGGAGATCCCCGCGGTGTTCGGGCCCGTCGTGGTCTGCGCGGCGCTCCTCCTCGCCTCGGCGCGATCTCGTGCCTGGCGAGACGGCTACCTGCTCGGGATCGGCACGGTCGCCGCGGCGTGGGTCGTCGATGGTCGCCGGCGGGCTGGTGGTGCTCACCCAGATCGAGCTCGACAGGAGCAGAAGCGCGGCGGCTGACGGGCGGATCGCCGAGGCGATCCACCGCGCAGAGCAGGCCCATACCGTCACCCCGTGGTCGGCCGAGCCATTCATCCAGCTCGCGCTCCTGGAAGAGGACTCCGGGAACCTCGATCAGGGCCTCCGCCTGCTG
Source organism: uncultured Solirubrobacterales bacterium (assembly GCA_963848955.1). Lineage (GTDB taxonomy): Bacteria > Actinomycetota > Thermoleophilia > Solirubrobacterales > 70-9 > DASUPK01. The sequence continues at coordinate 204,552 of CAWKFQ010000012.1, forward strand.
AAGCAGGCGGAGAGCCGTGATTCCGAGGACTGGCGGTTGCCCCTGATTGAAGCTAGCCTCCAAGGCGCAGCGCGGAGACACGCAGGCGATCCGCGCCGCGCTTGCGCGGTGCTGCAGCTTTGAGCCCGAAGTTCGGTCAGCGCCCTGCGCTCAGGTCGAGGGATGAGCTACGAGAAGAGCACAACCGAGACGGCCGCGCCTCTCACCGGGCCGAGCACCGCAGCTCCGGAGGAGGTCGACTCCGAGGTCGTTCGCCGGGCGCTCGAAGCGGCGCACGGGTCGTCGCCCGGGCCGCGGTGGTGGCGGGACGCCCGTCGCAGGCGGCTGCTGGCCCTCACCGACTGCTGCTCGGCCGGCGCTCGCGCTGGCCATCGTCCTGCCGCCCGAGCGAGCGATCTGGCCGCTGGCGTTCCTGCCGGTCTGGGTGCTGGTCGCCAAGCTGGCGGGCCTCTACGACGCCGACCACCGCGCGGTCCGACACCTGACCGTCGACGAGGCACCGGTGATCGTGGCCTGGGCCGTGATCGGCGCGACGGTCGTCGCCCTGCTCGTCGAGCTCACCCCCGCCGCCGCGCCGGACCTCGGCGAGCTGGCGGCGATCGCGCTGATCGCCGCGGCCTCGGATCTGCTGCTGCGCGTCGGCGCCCGCGCCCTCTGGCGGGCCTGAGACCCCGCGGGAGCAGAGTGATGGTCGTCGGCAGGGGAGGCCTCGCCCATGCGATGCGCCGCAAGCTGGCGCTGTTCAACGACCTGCACATGGATGCGATCGAGCCGGGCGACTACGGGCGCGGGCATCGACCGGGTCGTGCTGGCCCACGAGCGAATCGATGCGCGCGAGATCGCCGCGATCTCCGACCTCTGCCACACCCATGAGGCGAAGCTGAGCCTCGTATCCCCGCTGCGGGGAAAGGCGACGCCCGCACCAGATCTCGCGGCTGGCGGAGCTGCCGGTGTTCGAGTACGTCACCTCGGACGTCTCGCGCTCGACGATGATGCTGAAGCGCGCCCTCGACCTGATCGTCGGCGATTCCGCTCGCCCTGTCGTGCTCGGCCTGCTCTTCCCGCTGATCGCGCTGGCGATCTGGCTGGAGGACCGCGGGCCGGTGTTGTTCGTCCAGCGTCGCGCCGGCCTCAACGGCGACCCGTTCAGGCTGTTCAAGTTCAGGACGATGTACGTGGGCGCCGAGCGGTCGCTCGAGGAGCTGCTCGACGAGCTCCCCGAGCCGATGTTCAAGTTCCGGCGGGATCCGCGCGTGACCCGCGTCGGGCGGGTGCTCCGCCGGCTCAGCCTGGACGAGCTGCCGCAGATCTGGAACCTGCTCCGGGGCGACATGAGCCTGGTCGGGCCGCGGCCCGAGCAGCTCGAGCTGGTCGAGCGCTACAGCCCGGAGCATCGCTTCCGGCTCGAGGTCAAGCCGGGTCTGACGGGGCCGATGCAGGTCCACGGGCGCGGAGAGCTCACCTTCGAGGAGCGGCTCGCGGTCGAGCTCGACTACGTCGAGAACCTCTCGATCGGCCGAGACCTGCGGATCCTCGCCCTGACACCGGTGAGCGTCGATTCGGGGCACGGGGGCTTTCTGAGCCCTGCCCATCCGGACTGAATCGCCAAGCCGGTTAGTCCTGGCCGCGGCGTTTCCGAGCGCCCGTCGAGGTAGTCGCCGAATGAGTTGGCCTCAACCGCGCGGCCAGCCGCGTCCTCTTCAGCTCTCCTCGGTGTGCGTCCTCATCGAAGTCGGGCCGTCTGTAGTCGCCGTGGCTCAAGTGGTGCTCGAGGAAGACGTACAGCACGATGAAGAGGTAGCGGCTGCCCATCTCCTGGAGGGCGAGCTTGGAGGTCCCTGTGGTCCGGCCCCGCCAAGCGACCGGAACGATTCCGTAGCTGTGCCCCCTGACCACTGCCTTCAGCGGCAGCTCGACGGTGAGGTTGAAGTGGTTCGAGAGCAGGGGTTGGGTCGTCTCGATCACAGTCCGCCGGTAGGCCTTGAAGGCGTTGGTGGTGTCGTTGTATCCGTGGCGAAACAGGAAGCGGATGCCCCAGTTGACGATCCGGTTCAGGACCAGCTTGAACCGCGGATATCCGGTGACCTCCCCGCCGTGCACGAAACGCGATCCAAACGCACAGTCGTAGCCGTCCTCGAGCAGCCGGTGGTAGCGAACGAGGTCGTCGGGGTCGTCTGACCCGTCGGCCATTAGGATGGCGACCGCATCCCCCTCGAAGCGCTCCAGGCCCGCGCGCACGGCAAGGCCAAAGCCGTGGCTGTAGTGGGAGCGGTAGCAGCGCACCCGCTCGTTCGCCTTGGCGAGCTCGCGGACCGCCGCCGCCGTCCCGTCCGTACTCGAGTCGTCGATGACGAGAATCTCGTAGTCGATCCCGCCGCCCTCGAGGGCCCGGACCACCTCGTTGATCGTCTCGGCGATCGCGCCGACCTCGTTGCGGGCGGGGATGACCACCGAGAGCTTCATGCGGACGACTGCGCTCCACCTCTCCACGTTTGCATCGTGGATCTCTCGCAGGATCGCCTCGACGTCGTAGCTGATGCTCCAGGCTGGATAGTCGGCGGTGAACTCCGCCAGGTCGCTGATCCACCAGCGGTGATCGCCGGTTCGTGGCTCGATCCGCGAGCTGCCATCGGAGCTCGCGGCCAGCGATTCGCTCGCAAGCCTGGATCGCCTCGAGCATCGAGCAGTTGGAATATCGGCCGCCGCCCATGTTGTAGACCGCTGCCGGGCGGGGGTCGCGGTGGTAGGCCATGCAAGCGGCGACCAGATCGGCGCTGTGGATGTTGTCGCGCACCTGCTTGGCCCCATAGCCGAACACCGTGTAGGGCTCGCCGGTGACCGTGCACTTCATCAGGTAGGCGAGAAACCCATGCAGCATCGCCCCCGCGTGCGATGGGCCCGTGATGCATCCACATCTGAGCGCAACGGTGGGCATGCCAAAATGCTGGATGCG
>CAWKFQ010000013.1:0-3745 GCA_963848955.1 uncultured Solirubrobacterales bacterium
TTCTTGGTGAGGCCGGCTTCGGAGAGCCCCTTGATCGTCATGCCGAAGAGCGACGGCGGGATCTCCAGGTAGAACACCGGGTTCCGGCTCCCTTGATGTGCGCGGCGAGGCGCTCGTATGTGTCGGCCTCCGCGAAGTCGCCTTGGACGTAGGAGAACCGCTTGGCCAGGCGGTTGAACACCTTGGGATCCGGCTTCTTTCCTGAGGAGGTCTCGATCGCCTTCCGGGCGTGGTCACGCAGGTCCTTGTCCGACCAATCGTCGAACGCCACGCCGACGATCGGGCAGTCGAGCAGGCCACGCGCCTCGAGCCGGTAGAGCGAGTTGAAGGTCATCACCTTGGCGAGATCGCCGGTGATTCCGAAGACGACGAAGGCGTCGCATAGACAACCTTCCTGGACGGCGCATCAACGTCGGCCAAAGCCATTGCTAGCCGTTGTAAACGGCCACTCTTCTCCCATCAAGCAGACGAGGTGATCGGTGAACGAGATGTAAACGGGATTCCGGCGCTGACCCTGGGCTCGGGCGACGCCGACGGGCTCGAGGCGACCTTCGTCCCCAGCGCCGACATGGTCGGCTGCTCGCTCCGCCAGCGGGGCGAGGAGCTGCTCGGCCAACGCGGGGGGCTGCGCGCCTACATCGCCGAGCGCTCCACCATGGGGATCCCACTCCTCCATCCCTGGGCGAACCGGCTGGCGCGGACGCGCTTCTCGGTCGCCGGCGAGGAGGTCGACCTGGACGACACGATGACGGTGACGCACGACGCGAACGGCCTGCCCATGCACGGCCTGCTCAATGCGGCCGTGGGTTGGCGGGTGGACCGCCACGAGGAGATCGACGGCGGAGGCCTGATCGCGGCCAGCTACGACTTCTCCGGACACCCCGAGCTGATGGCGGCCTTTCCATTCCCCCACCAGGTCCTGTTCCAGGCCACTCTCCGCAACCGCACCCTGACGATCAGCACTGCCGTGGAGGCGACCGGGGATCGGTCCGTGCCGGTGGCCTTCGGCTATCACCCATATCTGCGCCTGCCGCACGTCGATCGATCGGCCTGGGAGGTGGAGATGCCCGTGACCGAGCGCCTCGAACTGGACGAGCGCATGTTGCCCACCGGGAAGCGATCGGCCGTCAGGGTCGAGGGCGGGCGGCTCGGGTCAAGAACCTTCGACGATGCCTAGTCGCGCCCGACCGGCGATAGCCGTTCGTGCTGGCCGGCGACGACAGGCGGATCGAGGTCGCTTTCGGAGATGGCTACCGGTTTGCTCAGGTCTACGCCCCGCCCGATGACGACGTTGTCGCCTATGAGCCGATGACGGCCCCCACCAACGCTCTGGTCGAGGGGGGTCCCGATCTGCCGGTGCTGGAGCCGGGCGAGCGCTACGAGGCGACTTTCTCGATAGCCGTCACCTGAGCGAGGGGATAATGGCCACCGGCATGGACCGCCCGGAGGAGAACCTCACCCTCGCCGAGTTCCGGGAGCTGTTCGAGTCGGTCTCGAGCTGGGGGCGCTGGGGAGCCGACGACCAGCGTGGAGCGCTCAACTACCTGACTCCCGGATCGCGTGCGGGCGGCCGCGGGGCTCGTCCGAAGCGGTGAGACGCTCTCGCTCAGCCTGCCGCTCAACACGAAGGTCGGGATCGACAACCCGGCTCCGGTCGACCATCACATGACCCTGCTCGCCGACGATCGACATCCGAATCCGGTCCCCTGCAGATTCGCCAAGGACTACATCGGGGCCGACTACCACAACCCCTCCCACAGCCACATCGACGCGTTCTGCCACGTTTCGTTCGACGGTCGCCTCTACAACGGCAGGCCGAGCTCGTCGGTGACCTCGCGGGGGGCCACCGAGGATGCCATCGACGTGCTCAGGGACGGCCTGATCGGGCGCGGGGTGCTGCTCGACGTGCCCCGCCTCCGGGAGGTTCCCTGGCTCGAGCCCGGCGAGCACGTCGTTCACCGAGGACCTCGAGGACGCGGAACGGAGGCAGGGCGTGACCGTCGGGGAGGGCGACATCCTCCTGGTCCGGACCGGCCATACCCGGCGCCAGCTCGAGCGCGGCGCCTGGGACACGGATACCGCGAGGGCCGGCCTCCACCCGACCGTCGCCCGCTTCCTCGCCGAGCGCAGGGTCGCCGCGCTCGGCTCCGACGGAAACAACGACACCGCGCCGAGCACGACCGAGTCGGTCGACTTCCCGATCCACGCCCTCGCCCTCAACGCCATGGGCATCCACCTGCTCGACTACCTCCGGCTCGAGGACCTGGGCGCCGCCTGCGAGCGCGAGGGACGATGGGAGTTCATGTTCGCCGCGGCGCCGCTCCGCCTCGTCGGCGGGACCGGCTCGCCCCTGAATCCGATCGCGATTCTGTGAGCGCCCCGAAGCGCCCGGGGCTGGTCCTCGCCTCGCTGATCGTCGTCGCCGCGGTCGCGAATCTGAACCTGGCGGTGGCCAATGTCGCGCTGCCCTCGATCGGCCAGGCGTTCGACGCAGGTCAGACGGCGCTCGACCTGGTCGCGGTCGGGTACTCGCTCGGCCTCGCCGCCTCGGTGCTCTATCTCGGTGCGGTGGGCGACCGCTACGGGCGCAAGAAGATGCTCGTCGGCGGGATGGCGCTGTCGATCCCGGCCTCGCTGCTCGCGGCCCTGGCGCCCTCGATCGGGGTCCTGTTCGCGGCCCGGGTGCTGGGTGGGGTCGCGGCGGGCATGGCCTACCCGACCACGCTCGCCCTGATCACGGCCCTGTGGTCGGGACCGGAGCGGACGAAGTCGATCGCGCTCTGGTCGGGCATCGGCGGTGCGATCGCGGCGCTCGGGCCGGTGATCTCGGGCGCGCTGCTCACTCAGTTCGACTGGGAGTCGGTGTTCGTCGTCACCCTGCCGCTCGCCGCGATCGCCCTGCTGATGGCGCTGCGCTTCGTCCCGGCCCACGTCAACGAGACGAGCGATCCGGTCGACAACCTCGGGGGCATCCTCTCGATCGCTCCTGGTCGCCGCGGTCGTGCTGGCGATCAACTTCGCGCCGGTTCCGAACAGAGGGGGCTCTGGCCCTCGGGCTGGCGGCGATCGCGATCGCGACCGGGGTCGCCTTCCTGATCCGACAGCGGCGGGCGACGGCGCCGCTGTATGACCTCGGCGTCGCCGGGCGTAGGACCTTCTGGGTCGCCGCTTGCGCGGGAATCATCGTCTTCGGCACGCTGATGGGGGCGATGTTCGTCGGCCAGCAGTTCCTCCAGAACGTGCTGGGCTATTCCACGCTGGACGCCGGGCTCGCGATCCTGCCGGCGGCGGCGTTCATGGTTCTGATCGCGCCACGCTCGGCGAAGCTCGTGGAGGCGCGGGGCTCCCGGATCACGTTGCTGGTCGGCTACGCCTTCTGCCTGCTGGGCTTCCTGACCATGCTGCTCCTCTGGAAGGAGGACATCTCCTACTGGAAGGTGGGGCTCGGCTACGCGTTCATCGGGATCGGCGTCGGCTTTGCCGGCACGCCGGCTTCGCATTCCCTCACCGGCTCCGTGCCGGTCGAGCGCGCGGGGATGGCCTCGGGGACCGCCGACCTCCAGCGCGATCTGGGCGGGGCGATCATGCAGTCGATCCTCGGCGCGCTGCTCACCGCCGGCTATGCCGCGGCCGCGGGCGCGGCGATCGCGGCGGCACCGAACGGGGACAAGCTCAACGACAGCGTCCAGAACGAGCTGACCAAGTCGTTCTCGAGCGCGGCCGACACCGCGGAGCGCTACCCGCA
>CAWKFQ010000014.1:0-127861 GCA_963848955.1 uncultured Solirubrobacterales bacterium
TCCGTGCGTCGCCTCCTCCTCCACGAGCCTCGCGGGCGTCCCGGCGAGGTCGACCTCGCGGACGATCCGGCCGTCGAACGTCGAGCCGATGACCGAGGCGTGGGTCATCGAGTGGCCGACGTGCATCCGGCCCCGCGCGTGGAGCGCGGCGATGCCGCGCCGACAGGCCGGTCCCGGTCGCCGACCGGTCGAGCCGGCCCGGCGCGACGACGACGGCGTTCTTCGAGACCGCGCCGATGCCCTGCCACGGCTCGGCGATCTGGACGATGCTCACGCCCGCGATCTCGGGGTTCTCGGGGTGGACGACGGGCAGCTGCTCGCGCGCGGCGGCGCGGATGCAGCTCGCCGACCCGCGACAGGTCGCGCGCCTCGGACGGCTCCAGCGCGAAGCCGAGCGCCCGCGCGTCGGCGATCGCGTACCACATGCCCCCGTACGCGACGTCGACCGTGATCGTGCCGAGGCCCTCGACCTCGAGCGGCGCATCGAGCCGGTCGGCGAAGCACGGGCACGTTCTCGAGCTCGACCCACTCGACCTTGCCGTCGCGGCAGCCCGCGGTGATGTCGATCGGGCCGCCGGGCGCCTCGAGGCGGAGCGTCGTGACCGGCTCGACGCATCTCGACCATGCCCGTCTCGAGCAGGACGGTCGCGACGCAGATCGTGTTCGAGCCGGACATCGCCGGGTACTCGGTCGGCTCCATGATCACGTAGCCGAACGCGCAGTCCGTCGCGCATCGACGGCAGGATCACGTTCGAGTGGACCGCGACGCTCCCGCGCGGCTCGTGGAGGAGCAGGCGGCGGATCGAGTCGTCGGCCCGCAGGTGCCTGCATCTGCTCGAACACCGTCGCGCCCGGCGGCGGCTCGACGCCCGCCACGACGACGTTCCCGATCTCGCCGCCGGCGTGACAGCCGACGACGGTCAGCACCGGGCGCGCGGGTCGCCACGCGATCGATGCGAGCGGGTCGGGTGTCGAGGTCATGGACCGGATGATGCGGCGAACGCTGACCCGCTGCGCGACGCCTGCCGACGCAAGCCGCCGATCCACGACCTTCGCTAGCCTTGGGTCATGAGCAGTGCACCGATCATCCTGGTTCCCGGATTCTGGCTCGGCGCGTGGGCGTGGGACGAGGTCGCCGCCATGCTGCGCGCCGACGGCCACGACGTCACCGCCCTCACGCTGCCCGGTCTCGAGTCGGCCGACGCCGACCGGTCCGGGATCACGTTCGCCGACCACGTCGACGCCATCGTCGAGGCCGTCGAGGCGGCGGACGCGCCCGTCGTCCTCGCCGTCCACAGCGCATCGGGTTCTCCGGCTACGCCGCGAGCGACCGGGTCCCCGAGCGGATCGCGGCGATGGTCTACGTCGACACGGCGCCGGGCATGGGCGCCGTTGGACCCCGACTTCGAGGGCGCCGAGAAGCCGATGGTCTGGAAGGAGATCGAGGCGGAGGAGAACCTCGACGGACTCAGCGAGGCGCAGAAGGAGACGTTCCGGCAGCGGGCCGTTCCGGTCCCGGGCGGCGTCCTGCGCGAGACGACTACGAGCTCACCAACGACGCCCGGCGCGACATCCCGAGCACGCTGGTCTGCACCGGGTACACCGCCGAGCAGTACCAGGCCTACGCCAAGGGGCATCCCGAGATGGCGTTCCTCGCCGGCATCCCCGAGCTCCGCAACGCCACCTGGATCGACCTGCCGACGAGCCACTGGCCGATGTGGTCGCGCCCGCAGGAGCTCGCCGCGATCATCGGCGACGTCGCGAAGGCCCACGCCCGCGAGGCCTAGCCTCCGAGCACCTCTCGTGACCTGATGCGTACCTTCCACCTGCTCGTCGCGAACTCGCTCGTCGCCAACGTGACGAACAACTTCCTGTGGTTCGCCCTCACGTTCTGGGTCTACCTCGAGACCCGGTCCGTCTTCGCGACGGCGATCATCGGCGGCGGCTACATGCTGCTGGTCGCCGTGTCCGGGATGTTCTTCGGGACGTTCGTGGACCGGCACCTTCGCCGGACGTCGATGCTGCTCTCGAGCGGGATCTCGCTCGTCGCGTTCGCGCTCGCCGGCGTGGTCTACGCGGTCGCGCCGGCGGCCGGGATCCGGGACCTCGCGCACCCGGCGTTCTGGGCGTTCATCGTCCTCGTCCTCGTCGGCGCGATCGCGGGCAACCTGCGCATGGTCGCGCTGTCGACGACGGTCACGCTCCTCGTGCCGGAGGAGGGTCGGGACCGGGCCAACGGGCTCGTCGGCACGGCCAACGGGGTCGTCTTCGCGATGACGTCCGTGCTCAGCGGCTTCGGGGTCGGCTTCCTCGGCATGGGCTGGAGCCTGGCGATCGCCACCGTCGCTGACCGCCCTCGTCGCCGCGCACCTCCTGACGATCCGGATCGCCGAGGAGGCGCCGGAGCCGCACGCGGACGCGCCGCGCTTCATCGACTTCGGTGGGGCGATCCGGGCCGTCCAGGTCGTGCCGGGACTCCTCGCGCTGCTGCTGTTCTCGACCTTCAACAACTTCCTCGGCGGCGTGTTCATGGCCCTGCTGGACCCGTACGGCCTCTCGCTGATGTCGGTCGAGCTGTACGGGGTCGTCCTGATGATCACGAGCTCCGGGTTCATCGTCGGCGGGATCCTCGTCGCGCGGCGAGGGCTCGGCCGCAACCCGGTCCGGACGCTGCTCCTGGCGAACGTCGTGATGTGGACCGTGACGATCCTGTTCCCGCTCCGGTTCGAGGTCCTGCCGCTCGTGATCGGGTTCTTCATCTACCTGACGCTCGCGCCGATCGCGGAGGCGTCGGAGCAGACGATCGTCCAGAAGGTCGTCCCGTTCGAGGAGCAGGGGCGCGTCTTCGGGTTCGCCCAGACGGTCGAGACGGCGGCCGCGCCGGTCACGGCGTTCCTGATCGGGCCGATCGCGCAGTTCTGGGTGCTCCCGTCGATGACGGACGGCGCGCTGGCGGACCTGATCGGTCCGTGGTTCGGGACGGGTCCCGAGCGGGGCCTGTCGCTGATCTTCATCGTCGCGGCGATCCTCGGCCTGGCCGTGACGCTGATCGCGCTGCGATCTCGCCCGTACCGGGCGCTCTCAGGCCGGTACATGGCCGCGCCGGACGAGCCCGCCGGCGCCGTCGAAGCGCCCGCAGCAGCACGATACCCGCCACGTCCTGATCGGGCGCGGTGCGCAAACGGGACAAGTTCAACGGGACAAGTTCCACGACCCGGGAGCGCGAAATCCTCGCGCGCACCGTGAGGGTCGGGGTCGCCAGGCCCTGGACGAAGTAGGCGCCGCTCACCCGGACCTTGGACACGAGCTTGCTGATCCGCTTCGCGTCCCTGCGGCTGACGACTCCGTTCACAGGCCAAGCGCGCTGGCTCTCGAGGGCCTCGACACTCTTCATCGTCCCCTTGCCGTAGGCACCGTCCACCGCCGTGGAGATGCCAAGCCGGGTGAGGACTCGCTGCAGGTAGCGGACATCCTTGCCCTTCGTCCCCGGCGCCAGGACCCGGGAGCCGAAGGGATGCTTGTGCTTCGGCTTTGCCTCGGCGGTGGGTGGCAGCGCTGCGATCAGCGCGACAGCGATCACCGCGAATGCAACCGATCTGGGTGTGCCCGAACCCATTGGCCCTCCTAACGGGTGTACGGCGCCCGAGTTGCGTGCCCCTGCAAGCTGGGCGCGAACGCCCACCACTAGCCTTAGCCACCGCATGAAGGTCAGCCTGCCCGACGATTCCGAGCTCGAGCTCGACGATGGCGCAAACGGCGCCGACGCCGCCGCGGCGATTGGGGCCGGCCTGGCGAAGGCTGCCCTCGCGATCAAGGTCGATGGGGAGCTGAGGGACCTGTCCGCGCCCCTGGCCGGCGGTGAGACGATCGAGATCGTCACGGACCGAAGCCCGGAGGCGCTCGAGCTGATCCGCCACGACGCAGCGCATGTCCTGGCCGAGTCGGTGCTCGACCTGTGGCCCGACGCCAAGATCTCGATCGGACCGCCGATCGAGAGCGGCTTCTACTACGACATCGAGTTCCCGGACGGCGGCCCCGGCGAGGAGGACCTCGCTCGGATCGAGGAGCGGATGACCGAGCACGTCAAGGCCGACGAGCACTTCGAGCGTCGCGACCTGCCGGCGAAGGAGGCGATCGAGCTCTTTCGCGACCAGGGCCAGGACTACAAGGTCGAGCTGATCGAGGACCTGATCCGGGACGAGGGCGCCGAGACCGTGTCGCTATACCGCAACGGCCCGTTCGAGGACCTCTGCCGCGGCCCGCACGGGCCCTCGACCGGCAGGATCGGTGCCTTCAAGGTGACCTCACTCGCCGGCGCCTACTGGCGCGGCGACGAGACCCGCCAGATGCTCACGCGCATCTACGGGACGGCGTTCCTCAACCGCAAGGACCTCGAGCAGCACCTCGAGCGGCTCGAGCAGGCGCGCGAGCGCGACCATCGCAAGCTCGGCCCGGAGCTGGACCTCTTCCAGTTCCGCCCGGAGGCGCCCGGCATGCCGTTCTGGTTGCCGCACGGGACGGTCCTGCTCAAGCTGATCGAGGCAGAGGTGCGCAAACAGCTCGACGCCGGGGGCTACTCCGAGATCAAGACTCCGCAGGTGCTCGACGTCGAGCTCTGGCACCGCTCGGGCCACTGGGACAACTACAAGGAGAACATGTTCTTCACCGCTCCCACCGAGCGGGAGGGCAGGGGTGAGGAGCCCGAGTACGCGCTCAAGCCGATGAACTGTCCCGGCGCCTGCCTCGTCTTCGCCTCGCGACGGCACTCGTACCGGGAGCTGCCGCTGCGCCTCGCCGAGTTCGGGCTCGTCTCCCGCTACGAGCGCGAGGGAGTTCTCCACGGCCTGCTGCGGGTCCGCGCCTTCACCCAAGACGACGGACACGTCTACTGCGCGCTCGACCAGGTCACCGACGAGGTGGACTCGATCTGCACCGCCATCGACGAGCTCTATCAGCGCTTCGGGTTCGACGACGTGCGGGTCGAGCTCTCCACGCGGCCGGAGAAGTCGATCGGCACCGACGAGCAATGGCAGCGGGCCGAGCACGGTCTCCGCGAGGCGCTCGCCCGGCAGGGTCGGGAGTACGACGTGAGCCCGGGGGACGGGACCTTCTACGGGCCGAAGATCGACTTCCACATCACCGACGCCCTCGGCCGGTCCTGGCAGTGCGGAACCTGCCAGCTCGATTTCCAGATGCCTGAACGCTTCGAGCTCACATACACCGGCGCCGACAACGCCGAGCATCGGCCCGTGATGATCCACCGCGCGCTGCTCGGCTCGATGGAGCGCTTCGTCGGCATCCTGATCGAGCACTACGGGGGGCGCTTTCCTCTCTGGCTGGCGCCGATCCAGGCGGTCGTCCTGCCGGTGGCCGATCGACACAACGAACGCGCCGCTGAGGTCGCCGTGCGCTTGCGGGGAAACGGTCTGCGCGCACAGGTAGACGAGCGCACGGAGTCGGTCGGCCGCAAGATCCGCGACGCGGAGCTCTCCAAGGCGCCCTACATGCTCGTGGTGGGCGACAAGGAGGCGGAGTCGGAGACAGTCTCGGTGCGCCACCACGGAGACGGAGACCTGGGCGCCATCGGCATCGACGCACTGATCGAGCGCATGAATGAAGAGGCCGGCGAATAGCGCCCAGACCCACATCTTGGGCGGATCAGGCGTCTATACTGGCCGCAATGCCGGGCACCCACACCACGCCGCGCGTCTAAGCGCTCTCGTGCCCGCCTACCCGAACCACTCTCTCCTATCGGCTTGAAGATCTACCTCATGCGCAGCTAGTGGCGGTCTCCCGCTTCGACCGCCGTCCGCCTGAGCGCGATACCACTCGTATCAACGAGCGGATCCGCGTGCCCGAGGTTCGCCTGATCGACGAGAACGGGGAGCAGGTGGGGATCGTCCCGACCCCCGATGCGCTGGAGAGGGCTCGTGAGCGGGACCTCGACCTGGTCGAGGTCGCCCCGAACTCCAAGCCGCCCGTCACCCGGATCCTGGACTACTCGAAGTACAAGTACGAGCAGGAGCAGAAGGCCAAGGCCGCCCGCAAGCACCAGCACCAGGTGAACGTGCGGGAGATCAAGCTGCGGCCCAAGATCGCGCAGCATGACTACGAGACCAAGCGCGGCCACGTCGAGCGCTTCCTGAAGCAGCAGGACAAGGTCAAGGTGACGATCATGTTCCGCGGCCGCGAGCAGAGCCACCCCGAGCGTGGCCGAATGCTGCTCGACCGGCTTCTCCAGGACGTCTCGGAGATCGGGGTGATGGAGCAGGCGCCCCTGCAGGAGGGCCGCAACATGACCATGCTGCTGGCCCCGACACGCAACGCTGGGCAGGAGAACGAAGCGGCAGCGAGCTAGCCCCGCTCCGGCGCGCCGGCGCCGGTGTTGAAGCAAGGGAAATGAGGTCTCGACTCGTCATCGGATTGGCCGCGCTGCTCGTGGCGGCCCTGGGCGCGCCGACCGCCCACGCGGCGACGCAGCTCAGGCAGATTCGCGTGCCGATCTCGACATCGGCGACGACGCCGCCCACGGGGACGCTGACCCTCGACGTCGCCTTCAAGAACAAGCGCACGAGCAAGGGGAAGTTCACGCCTCGGCAGCTCACCCGCATCGACTTCGCCCAGGTGCCGCTCCAGTGCTTCAACGGCGCCGGCACGGGCACCACGCAGCTCGCGCTGACCACCACCTTCCAGACGACGGTGAAGGTGACGAAGGCACCGCAGCCCGCCGGGAAGAAGCCGAAGCCCCATCGCTTCGCCTTCCGCTTCGCCTACGACTTCCGGACCTTCACCGGCACGCTCCGCGGGACGATCGACAAGGCCAACCACGGCCCGAGGCGCCTGCGGTCCCAGGGGACCCTCAGCATCACCGACCTGGATGCGGATGCGGATCACGTGAACTGCAACAGCAACGGTCTCAAGCAATGGGGCGGTCTGCCGGTGACTCTCATTCACTAGCGCAGACGTCTGCTTCAATAGTCGGCTCCGATGCCGAAGATGAAGACCCATTCCGGCTCCAAGAAGCGGTTCCGCAAGACCGCGAAGGGCAAGCTGCGCGGCAGGCGCGCGTACTCGAGCCACATCCTCGAGAAGAAGTCGCCCGCGCGGAAGCGGCGCTTCAAGCGGCCCTCGAAGATCTCGCAGGCCGACCGCAAGCGGGTGGAGACACTGCTCGTGAAGGGTGGTCGCTGATGCCGCGAGCAACCAACGCCGTCGCCCGCAAGCGACGCAAGAAGAAGGTCCTCGACCGGGCCAAGGGCTACTACGGCCGCAAGCACTCGAGCTACAGGCTCGCGAACGAGCAGGTCATGCGCTCGGACGCCTACGCGTACCGCGACCGCCGCAATCGCAAGCGTGACTTCCGCCGGCTCTGGATCACCCGCATCAACGCCGCCGCCCGGCAAGAGGGGATGAGCTACTCGGACCTGATCCACGGCCTCCAGAAGGCCGAGGTCGACGTGAACCGCAAGATGCTCGCCGACATCGCCGTCAACGACCCCGATGGTTTCCGCCGATTTGTCGAGCTCGCCCGGGAGGCTGCCGCCACCTAGATCACGGCAGCCAGAGCCAGATCCCCCGGGCGGTCCGCGAGGCGGAGCCGCCCTTTTTCATTTCAGGACCCTCATATCCAACCCGACACAAAGATGATCACCAGCCCCCACAACGAGAAGCTCAAGCTGATTCGCCGCCTCGGGCGGCGTCGGAGTCGCGAGCGCGAGGGCCTCTTCATCGCGGAGGGAGAGGACCTGATCGCGGCGGCACGCGACGCCGGCGCCGAGCCGGTCGAGCTCCTGACGGCCGCCGGCGAGGGACTGGGCGGCACGGAGGTTGAGCCGGCCCTGCTCGCCCGGCTCTCGAAGCTCGGCTCGGGGACGCGGGCAATCGGCGTCTGGCGGGAGGTCTGGGCCGAGCGGGCCGAGCCGCCCTGCGTCTACCTGCACGGGATCTCCGATCCGGGCAACGTCGGCACGGTGATCCGGACCGCGCACGCGCTGGTGGGCGGCACGGTGGTCCTCGGCCCCGACTGCGCGGACCCGTTCGGGTCGCACGCCGTCAGGGCGAGCATGGGGGCCGTTTTCGGGGAGCCCCTGATGCGGGGCGGGATCGACTCGACCCCCGAGCCGCGAGCGGCCCTGGTCGCTCACGGCGGCGGGCCGCTCGAGGCGCTGGACGGGATGGCCACGATCTGCCTCGGCGCCGAGCGGGAGGGACTGCCGGAGGCGACGGTCGAGCACTGCGACGTCCGGGTGACGATTCCGGTGCGGGAAGGGGCCGAGTCGCTGAACGTCGCGGCAGCGGCTGCCATCGCGCTGCAGCGGATAGCGATGTCGGAGGGTGCCCCGCAGGCGAAGCCGAGGAGCAACCCGATT
The DNA here is from genome assembly GCA_963848955.1 of uncultured Solirubrobacterales bacterium. GTDB lineage: Bacteria > Actinomycetota > Thermoleophilia > Solirubrobacterales > 70-9 > DASUPK01. The sequence continues at coordinate 8,370 of CAWKFQ010000014.1, forward strand.
TATGGCGAAGCCGAGGAACCAACCGATGGTTGACCGCATCGAGGAGATCAGGAGGGAGGCGGCCGAGGCGATCCGGTCGGCCTCGACGACGGCCGATCTCGAGGAGCTGCGGGTCCGCTACCTGGGTCGCAAGGCGGACCTCACCCAGATCCTGCGCGGCATCGCCGAGCTGCCCAAGGAGGAGCGCGGGCCGGTTGGAAAGGCCGGCAACGAGGCGCGGCAGGAGCTCGAGGACCTCCTGGAGAGCCGCGGTGCCGAGCTGGACGCCAGCGAGCTCGGGACGCGGCTCGCCGAGGACGCGATCGACGTCACGCTGCCGGGCTCGCCGCCGCTCCCCGCCGGGGCGCTCAACCCGCTGATCCGGACCCAGCGCGAGATCGAGGACATCTTCATCGGACTCGGGTACCGCGTGATCGAGGGGCCTGAGGTCGAGCTCGACTACTACAACTTCACCGCGCTCAACCATCCGCCCGGTCACGCGGCCCGGATGGCGCAGGACACCTTCTACGTCGACCCATCGACGCTGCGAGCGGACCTGAGGATCCCGATGGATGGCGAGGAGCTGCCGCCGGGGCCGGAGGACGTCGTCCTCCGCACCCACACCTCGCCGATGCAGGTGCGCGCGATGGAGGCCCAGCCACCGCCGATCTTCATCGTCGTCCCTGGCCGCTGCTACCGCTCGGACCCCTTCGACGCGACCCACAGCCCGATCTTCCACCAGGTGGAGGGACTCGCCGTCGGCACCGACATCACCCTCGCCGATCTGAAGGGGACGCTCGACGAGTTCGCCCGGGCGATCTTCGGGCCAGAGCGCGAGACCCGATTCCGCCCGGACTTCTTCCCCTTCACCGAGCCCAGCGTGCAGGTGGACGTCTCCTGCTTCCGCTGCGGCGGCACCGGCAAGCTGCCCGACGGCTCCCGCGACCCGATCTGCAAGGGGATCGGCTGGATCGAGATCCTCGGCGCCGGCATGGTCGATCCCAACGTCTTCGGGTTCGTCAAGGAGAACGGCTACGACCCGGAGGAGATCCAGGGATTCGCCTTCGGGATGGGGATCGAGCGGATCGCGATGCTCAAGTACGGCGTCCCCGATCTGCGGAAGTTCTTCGAGAACGACGTCCGGCTTCTGGAGCAGTTTCGATGAAGGTCCCGAACTCCTGGCTGCGGAGCTACTGCGATCCCGGGCTCTCGGTGGAGGAACTCGCCGACGAGCTCGCCATGCACAGCATCGAGGTCGAGAGGATCAGCCACGTCGGTGCGCCATCGCCGGACGCCTTCGTCGTGGGGAGGGTGCTGTCGGTCGAGAAGCATCCCGACGCGGACAAGCTGAGCGTCTGCGAGGTCGACGCGGGCGACGGCACGCGCACGATCGTCTGCGGCGCGCCGAACGTCGCGGCCGGCCAGACGGTTCCCGTGGCGCTGCCCGGGGCCGTGATGCCGGACGGGACCAAGCTCGGCAAGGCGAAGCTGCGCGGCGTCGAGTCGAACGGAATGATCCTCTCGGAGGCCGAGCTCGAGATCGGCGACGACGCGGATGGGATCGCTGTCCTCACCGAGGACGGTGTCGCGCCCGGGACGCCTCTCTCCGAGGTGATCCCGGTATCCGACCCGGTGATCGAGCTGGAACCGACCTCCAACCGCGTCGACTGCTTCGGCGTCTACGGAGTGGCCCGGGAGGTTCACGCGGTCACCGACGCCGACCTGGCGGAGGCGCCCTGGGCGCAGGACGCCGAGGCGACGGGTGAAGGGGAGGTCACCGACTACGCCTCGGTCACGGTCCAGGTGCCTGAGCTCTGCCCGCGCTTCACGGCGCGGGTGTTCACCGACGTCCAGATCGGGCCGTCTCCGCTCTGGCTCAAGGCGAGGCTGATCGGCGCCGGGATGCGGCCGATCAACAACGTCGTCGACATCACCAACTACGTGATGCTGATGACCGCGCAGCCGCTGCATGCCTTCGACCTCGACAAGGTCCCCGACGGCGAGCTCATCATCCGGACGGCGAAGCAGGGCGAGAAGATGACGACCCTCGACGGCGTCGAGCGGACCTTCGACGAGCGACACGGTGCTGGTCTGCGATCGCAACGGGCCCTCGGGCGATCGCAGGGATCATGGGCGGCCAGGTCTCCGAGGTCTCGGAGACGACCACCCGTGTGCTGCTCGAGGTCGCGACCTGGGACGGGGTCAACATCCTGCGGACCTCGCGCAAGCTCGGCCTGCGGTCGGACGCGTCGAACCGCTTCGAGAAGCAGCTCCATCCCGGGCTCGCGCTCAGGGCCCAGCGAATCGCCTCGCGGCTGTTCATCGAGCTCTGTGGCGCCAGGCTCGTCCCGGGGACGATCGACGAAGCCGCCGAGATTCCGGATCCCCACCGGATCGGGCTGCGCCACGAGCGGGTCGAGCGCCTGCTCGGCATGCCGATCACCCCCGAGCAGTCCGTCGACTACCTGGAGCGGCTCGGCTTCGAGGTCGATCGCGACGGCGACGACCTGGAGGTGACGGTCCCCATCGACCGCCACTACGACGTCACCCGCGAGGTCGACCTGATCGAGGAGGTCGGCCGCATCCACGGCTACACGGAGAACCTGGTCGCATCGCTGCCCTCGACGAGCGGCCAGGCGGGTCGCCTCACCCGTGAGCAGCGGCTGCGCCGCCGCGCCGAGGACGCGATGCGCGACCTGGGGTTCGACGTCGTCGTCAACCTGAGCCTGACCGACCCGGGATTGGGCGGCCGCCTCGGAATTTCGGACGAGGATGCCCGGGCCCAGCCGATCCGCGTGTCCAATCCGCTGTCCGCCGAGCACTCGGTCGAACGGACGGCGATGATCGGCTCGCTGCTGGATTCCGCGCGCTACAACCGCGCCCACGGCGCCGAGCGGATCGCGCTGGCCGAGTCGGGCCGCGCATACCTGCGAGACGGAGACTCGCCCCACGACGGCGTCCTGGCAGGGAAGTTCGTCGGGAACCGTCCGGCCCCGGCCTACGAGCCGTGGCGGATTGCGTGCATCGCGGCCGGGCCCCTGTGGCCGGGGGATTGGCGCGGCGCGGCGATGGCGGCCGATTTCTATTCGTTGAAGGGAGTGCTGGAGGGGCTCGGGGCTCGGCTCGGCCTCGCCCTCGAGGTGAGGCCGGGCGACCAGCCTTTCCTCCATCCCGGACGGGCGGGCCGGGTGCTGGTCTCCGGCGAGGACGTCGGCTGGCTGGGCGAGATTCACCCGCTCGTCTGCCGTGAGTGGGACCTGGACGCAGCCGCCGGCTTCGAGGTCGACCTCGCGCCGCTGGTCGCCGCGTCGCCGATCGGGGAGGAGGCCTACGACGACGTGATCTCCTATCCGGCCGTCCACCAGGACATCGCGGTGGTGGTCGACGAAGCCGTGCCCGCCGCGGGGGTGCTTTCGGCCGTGCTCGAAGGCGGCGGAGAGCTGCTCCGCTCCGCCGAGGTCTTCGATCTCTACCGCGGCGAGCAGCTCGGCGAGGGACGAAAGAGCCTGGCGCTGCGGCTCATCTTCAGCGCAACCGATCGGACCCTCACCGACGAGGAGGTCGCCGAGCGCAGGCGAGCGATCGAGGCGGCTGTGGAGAAGATCGGGGGGTCGCTTCGTGAATAGGGTCCTGGTGGCCGGGGCCTCCGGATATGCAGGGGCGCTCGCAGCCGAGCTGGTGAGGAAGCACCCGAGCCTCGAGCTGGTGCGGGTGACCGCGCGCACCGATGCCGGGAAGCGGCTCAACGAGCTCTACCCGCGGTACGAGGTCGACCTGGTGCTCGAGGAGCCCGCAGCGGAGGACGGGGCGGACGTCGACGCCGCGATCGTCGCCTATCCGCACGGGGCCGCCGCACCTGTCGTCGCCGCGCTGCGCGAGCAGGGCACGAAGGTCGTCGATCTCTCCGCCGACTTCCGCCTCCACGACCTCGATACCTACGCGCACTGGTACGGGGAACACGGCGCGCCGGAGCTGGTCTCCGGCGCGGTCTACGGCCTCACAGAGCTTCACCGCGAGGCGATCGCCGGAGCCGACCTGGTCGCCAACCCGGGCTGCTATCCGACCGCGAGCGTGCTGGCTCTGGCGCCTCTCGCCGCCGAGGGATTGATCGAGGACGTCGTGATCGACGCCAAGTCGGGGATCTCCGGCGCCGGCCGCGCCGCTGCCGAGGACATGGCTGCGATCAAGGAGTCCGACGACACGAGGCCCTACAAGGTCACGGCGCATCGCCACACGCCCGAGATCGCCCAGGAGCTGGCTGAGCTGGCGGGCACCAGCATGAATCGGGTTGCTCCTAACGGAGCACCCTCGCATAACACCGTCACCTTCGTTCCTCACCTGATGCCCTACGACCAGGGAGAGCTGGTGAGCTGCTACGTGCGGACCTCGGAGCCGGTCGACATGTCACGACTCCTCACCCTCTACGAGGAGCGGTACGGAAGCGAGCCGTTCATCGAGGTCAGCTCCCAGCCGCCGGGCGTCAGCGGAGTCCGCGAGACGAACCTCTGCCGGATCCACATCGCGCAGAACGAGGCCTCGGGCCGGGTACTGGCGTTCGCCTCGATCGACAACCTCTGGAAGGGGGCGGCGTCGCAGGCGATCCAGAACCTCAACCTGATGCTCGGGCTGCCCGAGGGGGAGGGGATCTCGTGAGTCCCGCGATCAGGACCTTCTTCGCGTCGCGCTGGGTCGATCCGCCCGATGGTGTCGAGGAGCTCGATCCCGCCCAGCTCGCGCCGGGCTTCCGCGCGGCGGGGGTGGCCTGCGGGCTGAAGGGCGGCGGCGGGACCGACGTCGGCGTGCTGGCCTGCGACGAGCCGGGCGCGCGCTCGGCGATCGCGCTGACCCGCAACGCGGCGGCGGCAGCCCCCGTTCGGGTCTGCCGCGACGACTGCGACCAGAACGCGATCCGGGCCGTCGCGGTCAACTCCGGCAACGCCAACGCGGCCACTGGTGAGCAGGGCTACCGCGACGCCCTGGCGATGCGCGACGCGGCGGCCGAGGCGTTGAACGTGGAACCGAGGACGGTGGCCGTCGCCGAGACCGGCACGATCGGCGTACCTCTCGACATCGAGGCGGTCACGACGGGCGTGCTCGAGGCGGTCGAGGGACTCTCGGCAACCGGCGCCGACGACTTCGCCGAGGCGATCATGACCACCGACAGGGGCCCGAAGCGCTGCACGCTCCGCGCCGGCGGGGTCACGGTCTCGGCCCAGGCCAAGGGTGCGGGGATGATCGAGCCGGACTTCGCCACGATGCTCTGCTTCGTCCAGACCGACGCCGAGGTCCCCGATCCCGACGCCGCCCTGCGCTCCGCCTTGGCCGGCTCCATGGAGCGGATCACCGTCGACGGGCAGATGAGCACGAACGACACGGTTCTCCTCCAGGCGACCGGCACGGCGGGCGCTCCGCTGCCCGAGGGCCTGCTCGATGCGGTGCTGCTGCAGCTCGCGCTCGAGATCGTCGCCGACGGTGAGGGGGCGAGCCGCGTCGGGCGGGTCGAGGTCACCGCCGCGGCGGACCAGGACGAGGCAGAGCGGGTCGCGCGGGCGATCGCCAACTCGCCGCTCGTCAAGACCGCCCTCTTCGGACGCGACTCCAACTGGGGGCGAATCGCGCAGGCCGCGGGCATGGCGCTCGCCGGGGAGGAGATCGAGGAGCTCGGACCCGACCGCATCCGGGCGGCGGAGCTGGCATCGGATCAGCCCGAGGCCGAGCTCTCCATCCGCCTCGGCCGCGGCGAGGCCCGCGCCCACGTCTACTTCAGCGACCTGACCCACGACTACATCCGGATCAACGCCGAATACACGACATGACCTCGTCGGTCGAGACACTCCTCGAGGCGCTGCCCTACATCCGCGAGTTCCACGGCCGCACGATCGTGATCAAGTACGGCGGCGCCGCGATGCGCGACGAGGAGCTGCGGGAGGCATTCGCCCGAGATGTCGTGCTGCTCAAGTACGTCGGGATGAACCCGGTGATCGTCCACGGCGGCGGGCCGGAGATCACCCATTACATGGAGCGGATGGGGATGGAGGTCAAGTTCGTCGAGGGCCTGCGCGTCTCCGACGCCGAGACGGTCGAGGTCGCGAAGATGGTCCTGCTCGGCAAGATCAACTCGGACATCCTCGTGCGGCTCAACCGCCACGGTCAGCCCGCCGTCGGCCTCGGCGGCGAGGACGGTTCTCTGTTCGAGGTCCGGCCGGTCGAGAACACGAAGGACGTCGGCTTCGTCGGTGAGATCGAGAAGGTCAACGTCGACGTGATCGACCACATCGCGGAGGACTACGTCCCGGTGATCGCCTCGGTGGGGGCCGACCGCGACGGCGCCTCCTACAACGTCAACGCCGACGAGGCGGCCGGCAAGGTGGCCGCCGCGATGCCGGCCCACAAGGCGATCTTCCTGACGGATGTGGACGGCTGGCTGCGTGACCCCGACGACCCCGAGTCCCGGATCTCCACGGCGACGGCGGACGAGGTGCGCTCGGCTCTGGCGGGCATCGAGGGGGGCATGCGGCCAAAGCTCGCCGCCTGCGTGGATGCGATCGCGGGCGGGGTGGAGGCCGCCCACATCGTCGACGGGCGCCGGCAACACACGCTGTTGCTCGAGCTCTTCACCGATGCCGGCATCGGCACGAAGATCACCGCGTGAAGTCCCTCGCCGAGCTGCAGGAGCTCGAGGCTCGCTGGGTCATGCAGACCTACGCGCGGGCGCCGGTCGAGTTCGTTCGCGGTGAGGGGGCACGCCTCTGGGACTCGGACGGCAACGAGTACCTCGACTTCCTGGCGGGGATCTCGGTCTGCTCCGTCGGCCACTGCCACCCGGCGGTCGTCGAGGCGGTGCGCGAGCAGGTCGGCACCCTCACGCACACCTCGAACCTCTATCTGACCGAGGGCGGGGTGCGGCTCGCGCAGCGGCTGGCCAGCTCGAGCCTGGGCGGCAGGGCGTTCCTCTGCAACTCGGGCACCGAGGCGAACGAGTGCGCGATCAAGCTGGTGCGAAAGCACGCGCACGGCCGCGGCATCGCCGAGCCCGAGATCGTCGTCCTCGAAGGAGCGTTCCACGGCCGCACGATGGGCTCGCTCTCGGCGACGCCCGGTCTCGCCACGAACGAGAGCTTCTCTCCCTACCTGCCGGGCTTCGTGGCCGTGCCGCGCGACGACCCCGATGCGCTCCGCGCCGCGGTCGGCGAGCGCACCGCGGCGGTGATGCTCGAGCCGATCCAGGGCGAGACCGGGGTGCACGTGATCTCCGACGAGATGATCGCCGCCGCGCGCGAGGCCTGCGACGCGGCCGGAGCACTGCTCGTCTTCGACGAGATCCAGACCGGGATGGGGAGGACGGGATCGCTCTGGGCCTACGAGCAGCTGCCCGTGCGGCCGGACGTGATGACCACCGCGAAGGCGCTCGGCGGCGGGCTGCCGGTCGGCGCCTGCGTCGCCGCTCCGGAGGCCGGCGAGGTGCTCGAGCCCGGCGACCACGGCTCGACCTTCGCCGGCGGGCCGCTGGTCTCCGCGGCCGCCCTGGCCGCCTTCGACGTCATCGACGACCCCGAGCTGCTGCGGAGCGTTCGGGAGCTCGGGGGCGCGCTTCTGCGAGGGCCTCGAGGCGATCGATGCGATCGCCGAGGTGCGGGGGCGGGGCCTGATGATCGGCGTCGCGGCTCGACGGAGGCCGACGCTCGCGAGATCGGCGGAACGCGCTGCTCGCCGGGGCCTGATCGCGAACCCGATCGGCGCCGACACGCTGCGCTTCCTGCCGCCCGCTCGTGATCGGCGAGGCCGAGGTCGACGAGGCCTTGGAGATTCTGCGCCACACGCTGGACTGAGCCCTCCGAGCTGGGCACTAGAGTCGCCCGCGTGGACACCCGAACCCGCTGGATCGTCGGCATCCTGATTGCCCTGGTGATCGGGCTCGGCGTCGCACTGATCATCGTCGCCGCGGACGACTCCGGCGACGACTCCGGCAGCGCCGGGACGACCAGCAGCCCCCGAACGGCCACGCTCACCGAGCCGACGACGACCAGCGCGCCGACCACCACGTCGCCCACGACGACCACCCCGAACGGCGGTAGTGGCGTTCCCGGCGGCACCACGACGCCGGGCGGCGGCTCGGGCGGTCTCTAGACGCCGACTCGGCGGCACCGGATCGAATCAAAACGAACAGATCAGGCCGGCTCCGAGCGGCTGCGTACATCTAGCTCCTTCGTCGAAGTAACCAGGCGCGCTAGACGAAGTCGCCGCGCTTCTTGGCGATCCGATGAGCACGTCGGCCCGGCGCAGCAGCCGGACTGAATCGGCTCGCCTTCACCTGGTGTGGCTGCCCGTCGCCACCGGCCCGCCCGATGGCGAGCACGCGTTCGAGCGTGTCGAGAGCGAACGAGACATCGTCCGAACTGTTAAAGAAGTGAATCGAGAACCTCGTCGATCCGAAGCGCGGGGAGACAATCACTCCCGATTGATTCATCCACGCAGCCACCTGCTCGCCGTCGCGCTCGGGGAAACGTGCGGTGACGATGCCACTTCGCCGCTCGTCCTCGCGTGGCGTGATCACCTCGGCTCCCAGGTGTTCGAGCCCCTCGGTGAGCGTCGAAGCCAGTTTCAGGTTGTGCTCGAGGATCCGATCGGCGCCGATCACCGAGATCTGCCTGATCGCGGCCGCCAGCGCAACGCCGGCGGAGTAGGACATGGTCGCGTAGTGGAGTCGCTCGACCACCGACGAGTCCAGTCTGAGCGAAGAGGCGTGCAGCGACCAGGGGTCGACCGCACTCTTCCATCCGACGAAGGGAGGGTCGAGCCGCTCGAGCAGCCGCTCGCCGACGTAGCAGAGCGCCGCGCCGAAGGGCCCGCAGAGCCACTTGTAGCCCGCGCAGAGCAGCGCGTCGATTCTCACACTGGAGAGATCAATCGGAACCGCCCCCAGCGATTGCGAGGCATCGACGATCAGCAGGGCGCCGTTGGTCTCGGCCAACTCCGAGAGCTCCTCGAGCTGGTAGCGAAAGCCGGTCGAGTACTGGACGTGGCTGACGCTGATTGCTGCGGTTCGCCGGTCGACGGCCTCAGCGAGCCCCTCGAACGAGAGCTTGGCCGGGTCCCCGGCCGCTGAAACCAGGCGGACCTCCGCCCCGGTGTCTCGCGCGACCCTCATCCACGGATAGGTGACGGTGGGGAACTCGAGGTCGATTGAGACCACATTGCTGCCGCTCTCTGGACGCAGCGACCAGGCGACCTGCGAGAGCGCCTCAGTGACGCTTGTCGTCACCGCGACCTGTTCGGCCGGTGCGCCGAGCAGCGCGGCGCCCTCGCGGCGCGCCTGCTCGAGGACGCCCACCTCGGTCGGCTCATCGAACCAAGTGGTGCCATACAGGCCGAGCTGGCGCTGGAACTTTCCTCCTCGTCCAGGGCGCTCCGCGACATCAGACCGATCGAGGCCGTGTTCATGTAACAGATGTCGTCGAGTGAGGGGAACTCGCCCGCGGGGGCCAGCGAGGCGGCCACGTTCTCCTCCGACATCGCCCACGCTGTGTCTCGCGGCTACTCGCGCACCGCTGCTTTCCATGCAAAACAGCGCTTTTGGCGACTTACTCACCCATGAGGTGAACAAGGCGCCAATTGTTGACCCGCGCCCGATGGCGTCGACGCCAACTCCTACGGCGTCGGCCAGCGGCCCTCGCCGCTGACGGCGAAGAGGTCGATCCTCGTCAGCTTCGCGAAGACGGCGTAGCGGTGGGAGGCGCTGTAGGGCGGGTGGCAGGCCGTCATCACCAGCTGGTCGTAGCCACCGGCTTCAGGATCCCGACGTCGCTCGGATCGACGACCTCGTGCTTCTGGACCGAATAGGTGAAGGCCGCGTAGGGCATCTCGATTCGAATCTCGTCGCCGTCGCTCGATCTGGTCGATGTGCCGGAAGGGCGCCAGGTAGGTGGTCCGGTGGCCCGCGATGGCCGACCGTGCCTGCGCTGCCCGGGCAATGAGGTGTTCCTGTAGTGGCCCGGTCCCTTCTGCAGGGAGGACGTGTCGGTGCCCTGCACGACCACAATGTCGAGGCCGATCCGGTCGATCTTGATCCGCCCGATCGCATGGCCCTCCTGGAGATGGGGCTCGAAGCGGTCGGCGAGGATCCGCGCCTTGGCGGCGCTGCCGCTCGCGCCGGCGATCGCGGCCAGGTCGGCGGGGCTCGGATACTGCGCCTCGAGGTCCTTGAGCTGGTCCTCGGCCTTGCCCTGCTCGAGCGAGCCGTAGGCGGCCGAGAGCGGTTCCTGCCAGACGAGGGTCAGCGCCGGCATCGGCGAGGACCAGGATCCCCGCCGTGATCAGCATGGTCGAGACGATCCGCGATCGCCCGCTGCACCGGCGGGATTCTCGCAGCGGGATCCGAGCGAACCCGCCACACTCCCGCCTCGATGGCGGACCAGGCACCCCGAATCGCGTCCTACCAGGCGGACCCCGCGGAGGTCGGCCGCGTGCTGCTGCTCTACTCCGGCGGCCTCGACACCAGCGTGATGCTGAAGTGGATCCAGGAGCGCTACGGCGCCGAGATCGTCACGCTCACCGTCAACCTCGGCCAGCCGGGGGAGGACTGGGAGGTGGTCACGGGCAAGGCGAAGCAGCTCGGCGCCGTCGAGACCGTGCTCGTCGACGCGCGCGAGGAATTCGCCGACGAGTACGTGCTCCGGGCGATCAAGGCGAACGCCCTCTACGGCGGCGGCTACCCGCTCTTCACCGCGCTGGGCCGGCCGCTGATCGGCAAGCTCGCCGTGGAGGCCGCGCGTGAACACGGCTGCGACACGATCGCCCACGGCTGCACGGGCAAGGGCAACGACCAGGTCCGGATCGAGGCGACGATCGCGACGCTGGATCCCGAGCTGCGGATCATCGCCCCGGTGCGCGAATGGCAGATGGGCCGCGAGGAGGAGATCGCCTACGCGCGCGAGAACGGCATCCCGGTCAAGGGCGGCACCGAGGTCTCCCCGTATTCGATCGACGACAACCTCTGGGGCCGCTCATCCGAGGGACGGGCGATCGAGGACCTCGACGAGGCGGCACCCGACGACGTCTTCCAGCTCGTGACCCGGCCCGAGGAGGCGGCGGACGAGCCGCAGGTCGTCACGGTCGGCTTCGAGCGTGGTCGGCCGGTCTCGCTGGACGGCGAGGACCTTGGGCTGGTCGAGCTGCTCGAGCGCGCCGCCGAGATCGGCGAGCGCCACGGGGTCGGCATCGTGGATCACATCGAGGACCGGGTCGTCGGGCTCAAGGTCCGGGACGTCTACGAGGTGCCCGCGGCCACGATCGTCATGACGGCCCACCGGGAGCTCGAGAAGCTCGTCTGCACGATCCACCAGAACAACTTCAAGGGCGCGCTCGAGAGCCAGTGGGCCTATCTCACCTACGCGGGCCTCTGGCTGGAGCCGCTGCGCCTGGACCTCGACGCCTACATGGACTCGGTGAACGATTTCGTCACCGGCGAGGTGGCGCTCAAGCTCTACCGCGGTTCGGTGACACCGGTCCGGCGGAGCTCGCCCTACGCCCTGTATGACCGCTCACTTGCATCTTTCGGCGAATCCGGGGGAGAGTTCTCACAGCACGCAAGCCCCGGGTTCATCGAGCTCTTCACGATGCAGAGCCGGCTGGCCCACCGAATTCGAGAGGAGAACGAGGAGTGATCTACGAGCTGATTGGCAGGCTGGTCGTCTGGTTCGTCTTCTGGCGGTTCGGCCGTCAGATCAAGATCGCCGCCGGTGCGGGCGTGGCGCTGGCCGCGCTCGGCGTCGGCGCCTATCTGGCGACGCGCGGCGAGGACGAGGAGGAGGCTGCCTAGAAACCCCTGTGCCGAAGCACGTGGGTGTGCTCCGAGCCGGGCACATAGGGCACCCGAGCGCCGTTTGCCCGGAGTGCCTGAGCCCGACGAGCCCGCTCCTGGCGCCGTAGCCGGATGCCCTCGCGGAACAGCGCCCATCGGCCAGGCCGCGGCTTCGTCGTATAGCCGGCGGGAATTCGAACTGTTGTTGCGCCGCCGCTCATCGGATCGCCTCGGAAGTGCGCTCGCGCCGGATGGCGATCTCGCCGCCGAGCCCTCCCCGGAGACGGCTGAGCAATCCGCGCCGGCCCCCACCGCGCACCTGACGCGCCCTCTCCGTGAGCAGGGAGCGAATCTGTGCGGTGTGCCGGAAGGGGTCTGCGACCGATTCCCCGGTCGCCACGGAATGAGCAGCGACCAGCCGGCCCTCGACGATTGCGCCGAGCAGAGGGGAGGTTGGAGCGTCGGCGGTGTCGAGCTGGGCGAGCCGCGCGACGGCCGCGCCATCCTCGAGGCCGAGCATCCTGATCTCAATCGCTTCCTGGTGGACCATCTCGGGCTCCTGTCTTTGCCGGTTCATTGATGGAACGAATCAATCGTCCCTCACGTGAGCTATCAGCGCAACATGGATTCCTTCTCAAGCTGATAAGTTGTCCTTATGCTCGATGTGAGGCGACTGAGGGTTCTACGTGAGGTGATCGCGCGGGGATCGTTTTCCGCGGCCGCCGACTCCTTGCATTTGTCACAGAGCGCCGTGAGCCAGCAGATCGCCGTCCTGGAGCGCGAGGTGGGTCTCGCCCCTGCTCGAGCGAACCAGCGACGGCCCGAAGCTGACCTCCGCCGGCGAGGCGTTGATGGAGCACGGCGATGCGGTCATCTGTCGCCTCGAGGAGGCCGAAAGGGAGCTGGCTCAGATCGCGGGGCTGGAGGGCGGCCGGCTCCGGCTGGGCAGCTTCTCCACGGCGAACGCGACCCTGATGACCCGGGCGCTCTCACGTTTCCGCGAGCGGTTCCCCAAGGTCGAGCTCGAGTTCATGGAGGCCGACCCCGAGGCCACGTTCCCGGGATTGAAGCGCGGCGACTTCGACCTATCCGTCGTCTTCGACTACCCGGCGTTCCCGCTCGACTTCTCTCGCGACGTCGAGGCGGAGCTGATCTTCGAGGAGCCGATGCGCGTGGCGCTTCCGCCCGGCCATCCGCTCGCCGCCGCCAAGTCGGTGCGAATCGAGGACCTCGCCGACGAGGACTGGTTGTGCGGAGCGATGCCCAGCTCCTGCCGCTTCCAGGTCATCAAGCTCTGCCGCGAGGCGGGCTTCGAGCCCCGAATCAGCTTCCAGAGTGAGGACTACGCGGTGATCAAGGGGTTCGTGGCGGACGGGTTGGGCGTTTCGATCCTGCCCGAGCTCGCCGGCGATCACCCCGGCATCGTGCTGCTCCCGGTCCGCGGACAGAAGCCCGTTCGGAGAGTCTGGGCGGTGACACGGGAGACCGAGGCTCGGCCGCCGGCGGCCGAGCAGATGCTGGGCATTCTGCGAGAGGTCTGCCGCGAGTACCGCGAGGGGACCCCGCTGCGCGCGGTGGCCTAGCCCGACCCTGCACGATTTCTTGCAGCCGGGAGACCGGGCTGTCCGGGCGCGACCCGCTCCGCGGCGCCTATGAGACCGTTCGCTACGGTTCCTGGCTCGATAGAGCCGAGTCCCTGGGATTCCAGGGAGCGGGGGACCCAAAGGCGGCGCTGGAGTAGCCGTCAGGGGCGAATCGCCGGCGATGCAGCTCCGGCGTAACGCGACTCCACGCGTGAGCCCGACAGCTAACCCCGTAGGCAAAGGAGATGACAGCGGCACAGACATCCCGAGGCAGCCTCAGGCGCGCGGCGCAGCGTCGCCGTGCGACGCTGGGGATCGCCCTGGCGGTCGCCATCCTCGTGGCGCTGGGCGTGAGCCTCGCCGGCGCGGCGGACTCTTCGCTGAAGGGCCAGATCGACTCGGCCCGCTCCGACGCCGGACAGCTCTCGGATCGCGTCAGTGCGCAGACGGCCCGGATCGTCTCCCTCACAGAGCAGGCCCACCAGGCAGGGGCCCAGGCGATGGTGGTAGCCGCACAGGTCGAGCAGGCGGAGACGCGCTCACGCGAACTGGCGACCGAGCTGGAGGCCGCCGAGCGCAAGCTCGACCGGCTCCGCGCCGAGTACGCCGTGGCCGTCAAACAGCTCGAGGAGCGTCTGGTCTCGATCTACGAGAGCGACACTCCCGACGAGCTCACAGTGCTCCTCAACTCCAACGGCTACGACGACCTTGCCACTCGCTCTGCCTATCTGGATGCACTCCACAACGCGGACAGGCGCGTCGCCGCGCGGGTGGCCTCGCTCCGCGACCAGGTTGCCGCCCACGTGCACGAGGTCGCGGACCTGAAGCAGCAGGTTGACGAGGAGGCCCAGCAGCTGAGCGCCGCGCGCGCCAGCCTGGAGGCGAGTCAGCGCGCGGCAGACGAGGCCGCGGCCGCGGTGACCGCGGCGCGGGCACAGACCGAGGCGTCGCTCTCAAACGCCAAGGGCCAGGTCGCCCAGCTGCGAGCAGCAGCTCGCCGAGCAGCAGGCGGCCACTTCCGGGACGCCCGCCTATCTGGGCGGTCCCTACTCGATCCCCACCTACATCGTCATGTGCGAGTCGGGCGGCAATTACCACGCCCTGAACTCCTCGAGCGGGGCGGGCGGCGCGTACCAGATCCTCCCCTCGACCTGGCGCGCGTACGGCGGCCAGGGCGCCCCGCAGGATGCCCCCAAGGCCGAGCAGGACCGGATCGCCGCCGAGATCTGGCGCGACTCCGGTCCGAGCGCCTGGGCCTGCGCCTAGCTGTCCCGCGATCGCCTTCAGGTCCTTTCAGGAGCCGCATCAGCACGTGGAGCAGGTGGTCGTCGATCGCCGCGATGCCGCCCTTCTTCATCTTCACTCGGGAGCCGGTGACCAGCGCCACGGCGGAGGAGAAGTCCGGCTCGTGGCCTACGAGCATCACCTCGCCGCGGCCGGCGGCCAGCTCGAGCGGGTCGAAGTCACCGCCGGCGAGGCGGTCGTCTTCCTCGATCGGGGTGCCGAGCGCCTCGCAGGCGAGCTCGGCGGTGCGCCTGGCGCGCACCTTCGGGTGAGTGAGGCAGACGTCGAGCTCGACGCCGAGCGCCTTCAGCGCCCTGCCCGGCGTCGCCGGGACTGGCGCTCGCCCTTCTCGGTCAGACTCGCGTTCGGCGTCGGGCTTGCCCTCGCCGTCCTCGGCGTCTCCATGCCTCAGTAGCCAGATCATTGGCCTAATCCTTGCCTAACTTCGAGCCCGGTGACTTCCACACATTTTGAGTAGTCTGGCTTTTGGGCGAGACACAGGCGACGAGTCACGGATGAGGAGGGCGACTGTGTTCAGAGGGAAGCTGGGGTTGGCGGTCGCAATCGCCGCGACGGCTCTGGTCGCGGTTGCCCCGTCGGCTTCGGCGGAGAAGTACGTCGCGGGGTCAGCGGGCTCCGGCGATCCGTTCTTCCCGCAGGCGGGGAACGGCGGCTATGACGTGCGCCACTACTCGCTCTCGATCGACTACGACCAGCCGGCCAACCTCCTCAGCGGCAGCGCCGTGATCCGCGCGACAGCGACTCAGAACCTCCGCAGCTTCAACCTCGATCTGCGCGACCTCTACACGGTGTCGAGAGTCAGGGTCAACGGCGAGTCCGCGAGCTTCGCTCAACACGACGAGCAGGAGCTGACGATCAGCCCGAGCCCGAAGCTCAAGGCCGGCGAGCCGTTCAGGGTGAAGGTGGTCTACTCCGGCCAGCCTCAGCCGATCACGGATCCGGACGAATCGATCGAGGGCTGGGTCCCGACCGATGACGGCGCCTTCGTCGTCAACGAGCCGCAGGGCTCGCCGGGCTGGTTCCCGGTGAACGACACCCCGCGCGACAAGGCGACCTACGACTTCACGATCAGCGTGCCCGCCGGCAAGGAGGTCATCGCCAACGGTGAGCTCGTGGGAAACCCGGTCACCGCGGGTGGCAAGACCACCTGGCGCTGGGCGGAGCGCAGCCCGATGGCGTCCTATCTCGCAACCGCCACCAACGGCGAGTTCCTGACCGAGTTCCACAGCGCCGAACGGCCTGCCCTTCTACGACGCCGTGGATCCGCAACACGCGGCGATTGAACACCGATCCGCCGAACCCGACGCTCGCCTTCCAGCGGCTCGATCCGGAGCCGGAGATCGTCTCCTTCTTCTCGAGTCTCTACGGCCCGTACCCGTTCCGGAGCGCGGGCGGCATCGTCGACTGGGCGCCCGACGTCGGCTACGCCCTCGAGTCGCAGACGAAGCCGAACTACGACCGCATCCCCTCAGCGGCGACCGTCGTCCACGAGATCTCGCACCAGTGGTTCGGGGACGCGGTGACGCCCGCCTACTGGCCGGACATCTGGCTGAACGAGGGATTCGCGACCTGGTCGGAGTGGATCTACGACGAGATGCACGGCGGCCCGTTCACCGCGCAGGACAGGTTCGACGAGCTCTACGCGATCCCCGAGGACGATCCGGACTTCGAGGACCTGTGGTTCCCGGCGCCGGCCGCACTCGAGGATCCGAGTCAGCTCTTCCACACGCCGGTCTACGACCGAGGGGCGATGACCCTGCAGGCGCTGCGGGAGAAGGTGGGCGACGCGACCTTCTTCCCGCTCCTGCGCGCCTGGTACGCGAAGAACAAGTACGGCAACGTCACCACATCCGACTTCATCGCGCTCGCCGAGCAGAGGAGCGGACGGAACCTGGACCGGTTCTTCCGGGCCTGGCTGTTCAAGGAGGGCAGGCCCGAGTCCTGGTGAGGTCCCACTTCCACGCCTAGAGGCGGGATTTTCAGCCGCTGCTTTGCATGGAAAGAAGTACTCCGCCGAGAGATACTGCGTGGGCGATGTCGCAGGAGAACGTGGAGATCGGGCTTGCGGCCGTCGACGCATGGAATCGCGGCGACCGCGAAGCCTGGCTGGCCCTGTGGGACGAGGAAGCGGAGTTCTATCCGTTGCGCGCTCAGTTGGAGGGCGAGTCCTATTCGGGCCACGAGGGGCTGGAGCGATTTCTGGCCGAGATGACGGAGGAGTGGGAAGAGGTGCGCTTCGAGATCGAGGAGACGCGAGACGCCGGAGAGCAGGTGGTCGGCATAGGCCGGTTCCAGGCTCGCGGGCGAGCGAGCGGCGTCGATCTCAATGTTCCGCTTGGCGTATTCACGAGGGTGCGGCGGGGCAAGATCGTGCACACGCGCCTTTTCTCGGAGCCAGCGGATGCCCTCGAAGCCGCCGGGCTCTCGGATTAGCTGGTTTGGGCGAGAAGCGGCGGTTCTGAAACCACACCTCTAAGCGACGAGGGGGTGAGGTCTGTCCGCTTGGCGCATTGCCCACCCCCGTAGGTGGGCAATGCGCCACGGCCGAGGATTTCTTCGGCAGGTGCGGGATCCGCGCCCATTCGGTGCTTGTTTCGTAAGGACTACGTCCGCTCGCCTAGGCATGATCGACAGGTGAGCGCTGGAGCGGTCCACCTGCACGTCCACAGCGAGTACTCGCTGCTCGACGGTGCATGCAAGATCGACGCGCTCGCCGCGCGCGCCGCCGAGCTCGAGATGCCCGCGCTCGGCCTCACCGACCACGGGGTGATGAACGGCTCGGTCGAGCACTACAAGGCCTGCGTGGCCGCCGGGGTAAAGCCGATCATCGGCCTCGAGGCCTACCTGGTCGACGACCGCAATCTGACGCCGACGCAGCCGCGCTACGAGCGCAACCACCTCACCCTGCTGGCATCGAATGACGCCGGCTTCCGCAACCTGGTCAAGCTCAGCTCCGCAGGGTTCCTCGAGGGCTTCTCACGCGGCAAGGCCAATGTCGACATGGAGCTCCTCTCGGCCCACTCGGAGGGAGTGATCGCGCTCACCGGCTGCCTGCAGTCCCGTTTCTGCCGCCGTCTGGTGGAGGACCGACCGGCCGACGCCCGCACTCATATCGACGACCTGGTCCAGGCCTTCGGTCCCGACCAGGTCTACTTCGAGGTGCAGCGCAACGGAATCGCCGAGCAGGAGAAGGCGAACGAGGGGATCGTCCGCACTGCGAAGGAGCTCGGTCGGCCGCTGGTGGCGACCGCGGATGTGCACTACCTCCGCCGCGAGGACTACGACTCACACGCGGCGCTGCTCTGCGTCCAGACCAAGTCGACGATCGAGCAGCCGAAGCTTCGCTTCGACACCAACGAGTTCTATTTGAAGAGCTCTGACGAGATGGCGGAGTCCTTCTCGGACATGCCCGGGGCCGTCGCGACCACGCTCGAGATCGCCGAGCGCTGCGAAGTCGAGATCAAGCTCGGCCAGCTGCTCCTGCCGCGGTTCCCGACGCCGGAAGGGGTGGACCCGGGGGAGATGCTGCGCGAGCTCGCGACCGAGGGCCTGCGTAGCCGCTACGGGGACCCGATTCCCGCGGACGCCCGGGAGCGGCTCGCCTTCGAGCTCGGGGTGATCGACGAGATGGGATTCGAGTCCTACTTCCTGATCGTCTGGGACTTCGTCAAGTACGCGAAGGAGAACGGGATCGCGGTCGGGCCGGGCCGCGGCTCTGCCGCCGGCTCGATCGTCGCCTACGCGCTGGAGATCACCGACCTCGACCCACTCGCCAACGGCCTGCTCTTCGAGCGCTTCCTGAACCCCGGCCGCAAGTCGATGCCCGACATCGACATCGACTTCTCGGTGCGCGGCCGCGAACGGGTGATCCGCTATGTCGCCGACAAGTACGGCCGCGAGTGCGTTGCGCAGATCATCACCTTCGGGACGATGGCGCCGCGAGCCGCGATCCGTGACGCCGCGCGGGTCCTCGGCTACGACTACGCGGCCGGCGACCGCCTGGCCAAGCAGATCCCCGAGCCGATCTTCGGCCGGAGCCCGAGCTTCGAGGAGTGCCTGAAGCCCGGTGAGGAGCTGAAGCGCACCTACGACTCGGACCCCGACGCCCGCAAGATCCTCGACACCGCCCAGGGTCTCGAGGGCATCGTCCGCAACAACTCGATCCACGCCGCGGCCGTCGTGATCGCCGACCGGCCTCTGCAGGAGATCGTGCCGCTGCAGCTCGCCGAGGACCGCGGTGCGGGGAACGGCAATGGGAACGGCAATGGCGCCGCGAACGGGAAGACGGAGCGCGCCTACAAGACGGTGACCCAGTACTCGATGGGCCCGATCGAGGAGATCGGGCTGCTGAAGATGGACTTCCTGGGGCTGCGCAACCTGGATGTGATCGAGGACGCCGTCGCGATCATCGAGCGCTCCCGCGGCGAGAAGATCGACATCAAGGACATCCCGCTCGACGATCCCAAGACCTACGAGATGCTCCGCAGAGGAGAGTCGATCGGCGTCTTCCAGTTCGAGTCAGAGGGGATGCAGGACGCGCTCAAGACCGTGAAGCCGACCGAGTTCCAGGACCTGGTCGCGCTCAACGCCCTCTACCGCCCCGGAGCGATGCGCTACATCCCCGACTACGCGCGCGGCAAGCGGGATCCAGACGCCATTCGCTATCCGGATCCCCGACTGCGCCCGATCAGCGAGACCACCTACGGCTGCGTGATCTACCAGGAGCAGCTGATGGAGATCGCCAAGCAGATGGCCGGGTTCAGCCCGGCCGAGGCGGACGACCTACGCAAGGCGGTGGGCAAGAAGAAGCGCGATCTGATGGCGACCATGAAGGAGAAGTTCATCGAGGGCATGGCGGCCTCGAACACCGACCGCAAGGTGGCGAAGGACCTCTGGTCACTGATGGAAGCCGCCGCGGACTACTCGTTCAATCGCTCCCACGCCGCCTGCTACGCGCTGATCTCCTACCGGACCGCCTGGCTGCGAGCGAACTATCCGGCCGAGTACATGGCGGCCCTGATCTCGACGGTGATGTCGACCAAGGACAAGGTCCCCTTCTTCGTCAATCGCTGCGCGGAGATGGGGATCGAGGTTCTTCCGCCCGACGTCAACACCTCGGACCACGGCTTCGTGGTGTCAGGCAACAGGATCCGCTTCGGCCTCGACGCGGTGAAGAACGTCGGTCACATCGCGGTCCAGTCGATCCTCGACGCACGTTCGAAGGACGGGAACTTCCCCTCATTGTGGGACTTCTGCGAGCGGGTGGATAGCCGGGCCGTGAACAAGCGAGCTGTCGAGTGTCTTGTCAAATGCGGAGCATTCGACTCGACCGACGCCTCGCGGAAGGGCCTGCTGGAGGCACTGCCGGCCGCCATCGCCTTCGGCCAGAAAGCCCAGGAGGACTCCCGCCTGGGACAGTCCTCGATCTTCGATCTGGGGGGCGGGGCGGAGGAGTCCGGTCCGTCGCGGCACCACCACGCGCCGATCAGGGCAGAGGAGTTCGACCAGCGCGAGCTGCTTCGCCTCGAGAAGGAGACGCTCGGCACCTTCCTCTCCTCGCATCCGCTCGCCGAGGTCAAGGAGGCGCTCCGGCCGCGGGTGGACTGCCCGCTCTCCACCCTCGCGGACAAGCCCGACGCATCCTGGGTGACGGTCGGCGGGATCATCACCGAGTTCAAGCGGCACAAGTCGAAGAACGGCTCGCTGATGTCGTTCGCGACCCTCGACGACGTCGAGGGTCAGGTCGAGATGCTGGTCATGGGCAAGGCGTACGAGGCCTCCCAGGAATTCCTCGCCGCCGATGCGATCGTGATCGTGCGTGGCCGCCTCGACCACAAGGGGCGCGGCGACACCAAGCTGGTCGCTCAGGAGGTCGAGCTCTTCGAGCCGACCGAGGACGAGGTCTCCAAGGCGAGAGCGGCGAGGGAGAGGGACAGCGGCCCGCTGCGGCTGCACATCGACGCCTCCGGGTTCGGCGTCTCGGTGCTCGAGGAGCTGAAGACCATCCTCAGCCACTTCCCAGGGGACTCGGAGGTCCTCCTGGTGATGAAGACCCGCGACGGTATGCGTGAGCTGCGGTTCGGGCGCGACTACCGCGTCCGCCGCTCGGCTGCCCTCGACGCCGAGATCGACACCCTGCTCGGCGGAGCCGCCCGGGCGGCTTAGAATCAGGACCCCGTCGTTGACGGGTCCCATGGGGAGCGGGAGTCACCAAAAGCGTGCCGGCAACGGCCCGGAGAGCTTCCAGGCCGAGAGTTGGACGACGCGGCAGCTGGCCGAGTTTCTCTCGGTCGTCTCCTCGTTCACCGACGAGCGGGAAGCCCTCCAGGGCTGCGTCGAGCGCGCCGCCGCGTCGATCGGGACCGAGGTGGCCGTCCTCATCCGCGAGGGGAAGGTCGCGGCTTCAGTCGGCTTTCCCCCGGGATCCGAGCCGGTCGCCGACCTGGTCGAGGCCTCAGGCGATCTCCGATTCGAACGCGAGCTCGGGGGCCTCGGGGTCTGCACCGGGATCTGCTCGCTGGTCGGCGAGGAGGGCACCCTTCTGGTCGCGCGGACCGGGGGCCGCGACTTCAGCAAGGAGGAGCTGGATCTGCTCCGCGGGATGGGCCGTGTCCTCGCCCTCGCGCTGCGGAGCATCCGCCTGATCGTCGAGCTTCGGGAGCGCCATACCCTGCTCGAGCGGCTCACCTTGCTGCAGCGCTCGATTGCCAGCCGCGCCGACATCGAGGAGGTGCTCGATGCGATCGTCACGGGCGCCAGCGAGCTTCTCGGCGACGAACTGGTGGATCTGAGCCTGATCGACCCGGAGGATCCGACCGTGCTCGAGGTCGTGGCGTCGGTGGGCTATCCGGCTGAGCTGCTGGATCAGATACGCCGGACTCCGATCCAGGTCGGCATCGCTGGTCACGCGGTGACCGAGCGGCGGCCGATCGTGGTCGAGGACTACGGTGCGGATCCCCGCCGGATACCGGATGTCGTGGGCGGCGGCCTTCGGGCCGTGATCTCCGCGCCCGTCTATCAGCGTGGCGAACTGGTCGGCGCACTCTCGCTTGGGACGCGCCGCGCGGGCCGGCGATACAGCGAAATCGAGCGCGAGGCCGTCCTCGCCTTCGCGGAGCATGCCGGCCTCGCGCTGAACGACGCGAAGGCGGCCGAGGAGACGGCGCACCAGGCCTTCCACGATCCGCTCACGGGCCTCGCGAACCGCGCCCTGCTTCGTCGACCGCCTCGCGCAGGCTCGGACCCGCGCTGCCGCCGCGGGCGATGCCGTGGGTGTCCTGTTCGCCGATCTGGACGGCTTCAAGACGGTGAACGACAGCCTCGGGCACGCAGCCGGCGACCAGTTGCTGATCATCGTCGGGCAGAGGCTCGCCTCGGTGGTGGGACCGACAGACACGGTCGCGAGGTTCGGCGGGGACGAGTTCGCGATCCTCGTCGAGGACGTCCGCCAGCCGATCGAGCTCGCGCGGATGGCGCGCCTCGCCCTCGACGGACTGGAGCGGGTGATCGAGGTCGAGGGCCGTGAGGTGTTCATCAGCGGCAGCATCGGGATCGCGGTCGGACTGGAGGAGCCCGATGATCTGCTCCGCAACGCCGACCTGGCGATGTACGAGGCGAAGGGGCAGGGCAAGGGCCGCTACGAGATCTTCCAGCGCCACATGCACGAGGCGCTCGCGCAGCGTCTAGAGCTTGAGCTGGATCTGAAGGGGGCGGCCGATCGCGACCAGTTCGTCCTCCATTTTCAGCCCATCGTCGAGATGGAGTCGGCGACGGTGATCGGGGTGGAGGCGTTGATTCGCTGGATGCACCCCTCGCAGGGACTCATCCTTCCCGACCAGTTCATCCCGATCGCCGAGGAGAGCGGCCAGATCCATGCCCTCGGCCGCTGGGTGCTCTGGGAGGCCTGCCGGCGGGTGGTCAAATGGGAGGACGCCCACGGCAGGCTCGGCTTGAACGTCAACATCTCGGGCGCGCAGTTGCGGCAGGCAAGCCTGGTGCGGGAGGTCGCGGAGATCCTCGAGGCCACCGGACTGGAGCCCGGCCGCCTCACCCTGGAGATCACCGAGTCGGTCCTGATGGAGGTCAGCAGCAGCAACACGGAACGGCTCGACGCGCTCAAGAAGCTGGGGGTGCAGCTCGCGGTCGACGACTTCGGCACCGGGTACTCGTCGCTGCAATACCTGAAGCGCTTCCCGTTCGACTGGCTGAAGATCGCGAAGCCGTTCGTGGACGGCGTCGAGGGCTCGGATGCGCAGGCCCGGATCGCGCGAGCCATCGTCGACCTCTCCCACAGCCTCGAGATCGAGGTGATCGCGGAGGGGATCGAATCGAAGCGGCAGGCCACCGTCCTCGGGGAGATCGGCTGCCTGAACGGCCAGGGCTTCCACTACTCGCCGCCCCTTCCGGCCGAGGAGATCTCGGCCTACCTGGCCGCCGGGGCGGTCGCTCGCTAGCAGATCGCCCCCCGTTTGCGCAAGGGCCGGAGGCCTCTGAACTTTTCCATCCGTCCGCCGACGGGTCCTAGACTTTGATCCGTCGTGTCAGGGCAGACCCAGCAACAGCGCAGCGCCGCCGGCGAGTGCCGCCAGTGCAGTTCGTTCTGCGACAAGCTCGTCAACCCCGCGGGCTGCCTGGAGATGGGGTGCAAGTTCCTCTACACCTACGAGGACGCTCGCACCGGGGGTCGCTACATGGGCTGTATGAACAAGGTCTTCAGTGCCGAGATCGACTTCGACATGTTCCTGCTGGCCGAGCGGACCCGGGAGGGCTTCGGTGGGATCAAGATGACCGGCGATCCGCTGCCGCACTGCCAGTTCAACGTCGAGCGCGCCTACGAGGGAGACGGGCCGGCCTACGAGTGCGTCAACCGGCGCTTCTTCGATGCACCTGACAAGCACCCGGACTCGATCCGAGCGTTCGACCTCCGCAACGCGCTGAGCTGAGCGGTCAGTCGAGCAGCTCCTCGAGCTTCTCGAAGCTGTCGCTCCACCCGCCATCGTGCAGGCTCAGCCGCCCCTCCGTGGCGAACTCACCCTGGGTGAGCTCGACGCCGGTCCTGTCCCCGTCGTCGCGGAGGGTGAGCGTAACCACCGTTTCTCGGTCATCGGGATCGGGGGGATCCCAGCGGAACGTGTAGGCGAGTTGGCGGTGCAGATCGACCTCGCGGACCTCGCCTCCGAGGTGGAAGGTCTGGCCCTCGGGCGGCTGCATCGCGATCCGATAGCTCGCGCCGACCCTCGGTTCGAACTCAACGCTCGGGACGGTGAACCCCTGCGGCCCCCACCACAGAGCGAGCTCGCCGGGATCCGTCATCGCGCTCCAGACCGCTGCCCGCGAGGCTGGCAGGACGCGAGTCATCCGCAGCCACAGCCCATCGCTTGCGCTCATCTCACCTCCGGGGAAGTCGACGCATCGTAGGCCCGTTCTCGCTATCAGTGCAGTGAATGCGCGGGACCCTTCGCAAGCTGGTCGCGATCTGGGTGGCCGGGACGGCGGCGGGAATTGCGCTGATCGGGTGCGGCGGCGCCTCTGCGTCCGCCCCTCAGCAGGTCGCCGACGGGATCACGCAGAACGACGTCGCCATGCGGCAGGCGATCGACGCCTGGCGTTCCGCGGGGGACCCGCCGTCGGGCCCACCGCCCGCGGAGGTCGTGGAGCGGTCCGCCGACCTGCAGGAGCAGATCGCGTTCCTCGGGGACCACAGGAACCTGGCCGCCCGCGTAATCCCGTTGTTGAGCGGATCGGTCCGCAGCGAGGTCGTCCGGCTCTACGCCGCGAGGCGCGCGCTTCTACGGCTCTCGGCCGGCTCCAAGCACAAGAAGCTGAAGTTGGGACAGCGCCCATCCCTCGCCGATCTCGTCGGGTTCTATGACGAGGCCGAGAGCCGCCACGGGATCGGCGCGAACTACCTCGCGGCGATCCACCTGGTCGAGACCAAGTTCGGCCGCGTGGTCAACAACAGCGTGGCCGGGGCGCAGGGCCCGATGCAGTTCATCCCCTCGACCTGGGAGATCTACGGGCACGGTGGGAACATCCGCGATCCGCACGACGCGATCCTGGCCGCTGCCCGCCTCCTGCGGGCGAACGGTGCGCCCCGCCGCTACGGGCCCGCTCTGCGCGCGTACAACCCGTCCGGGCTCTACGTCGCGGCCGTCACGCAGTACGCCCGCCTCATCGACCGCGACCCCTACGCCCTCTACTACCTCTACGCCTGGGAGCCGTAGGCCCAGCCGGCGAGGATGCCGAGTAGAAGCCCGCCCTCCGGTGCCAGAGGAATGTCGGTGATCACGCTGACAAGGATGCCGAGGACGAGTCCAATGACAGCGCCAACCCCGATTGCCGCTGCGGTGCTCAAGGCGCAACCCTATAGGCCGCGTAGGTAGGCGCGGCCGCGCGGCGAGAGCCGGTATCCGACCGGGAGGCTCTCGGTCAGCCCGAATGCCTTGAGCCTGCGCACGTCTCGCTTGAACGGGGCCTTCTTCATGCCGATTGACGCGGCGAGGTCCGCGGCGAGCGTCTCGGGGTGATCGCGGATCAGCTCGAGAATTCGTCGCGTCCAAGGTTCGCCTCGCGCGCGATCCATACGTCCGAGCCGGGCTTCCAGCTCGGCGCGCTCGGATTGCGTGATCGGGACCCGCGCGCGGAGTTCGATACGGGGGTCGTCGCCAATGCGGTGTAACCGGATCCGGAACAGGCGGCCCTCCGGGCGGAGGCTCTCGATCAGCTCCCGCCGGCTCGAGAACCCGGCGCGCCGGGCCTGCTTCTCGGTCGATCTGCCGCTCGGCGATGGGTTCGACTGCGTCGATACCGAGCAGTCCAGCGCTGGTGCGAAGGGTGCCCCCGGTCCTGACGGTCGGGCGCTTCCAGCGCCGGAAGGCAAGGTCGATCTCGCCGGCCGAGATTCCGTCCAGCGTCCTGCGGTTGAGGAGCATCAGCCGCGGTTCCGGACCGCTTCGCGGTGCAGGCGCCGGACGATCTGGATGTCTTTGCGAACAGGCGCCTTGCCGTCGACTCCAGGGCCCTCCAGCACGGCCGGAAGTCCCTGCAGGCGTGGCTCACCGAGAAAGGCGCGCATGCCGCTGCGGCCGATCTCGCCGTAGGGGATCGGGGCGTGGCGGTCACGGTTCGAGCCGCGCGCGTCGCGCGAGTCGTTGACATGAAGGAGCTTTAGCTGATCGAGGCCGACCTTGGCGTCGATCTCGTCGACCAGGTCCTTCATGCCCTCGGGGGTGCCCACGTCGTAGCCGGTCGCCCACAGATGGCAGGAGTCGATGCAGAGGCCAAGACGCTTCGGCCCGCCCGTCTTGTCGATCAACTCGGCCGTCTCGTCGAAGTCACGGCCGAGGAGCTGAGGGGACCCCGCCGTGTTCTCGTAGAGGATCGGGCAGTGCTCCGTCTCGGCCAGCGCCTCCTTGATCAGCTTGACGGCGCGCTTCCGGGCGTTCGTGCGCGTGTCGTCCTTCAGTGCCCCCGGATGGACGACGACTCCGATGGCCCCGATGCCGTCCCCGACCCGTAGTGCGTGGGTTAGGGAGTCGAGGGACTTCTTGCGCATCTCCCGGTCCTTGGTCGCCGGGTTGATCAGGTAGATCGCGTGGATCGCGACGACCTCGACGTTCGAGGTGGCGATCGCCTCCCGGAACGCGGCGAAGTCGTCGTCCGAATAGCGGGTGGGCCTCCACATCCGGGGGCTCTGGTTGAAGATCTGGATCGATTCGCAGCGGAGATCCTCGGCGCGCTCGATGGCCCGGACCAACCCACCCCCTGTGGAAACATGGGCGCCGATCAGCAAGATGAGCTCCGATCCATCAATTCCAGTCCGCGTCCGCTTCGCCCCGTCGCCGACGGGCCCCCTGCACATCGGGGGAGCGAGGACGGCACTGTACAACTGGCTCTTCGCGCGGGGACGCGGGGGAGAGATGGTCCTGCGGATCGAGGACACGGACCGCGAGCGCTCCACTCCGAAGAACGTCGAGCAGATCCTCGACGCCCTGCGTTGGCTGGAGCTCGACTGGGACGAGGGGCCGGTCAGCCAGTACGAGCGGGCGGATCGCCACCGGGAGGCGCTCGAGCGGCTGCTCGAGTCGGGCGCGGCCTACCGCGACCCGGCGACCGGTGACGATGTCGCGGCCTGGAAGAAGGAGCGCGGCAACCGCGGTTATCGCGGGGAGCCCTCGGAGGACCCAAGCGCCGCCGTCCGCCTGCACGTCCCGGATGAGGGGGACACCGTCGTGGCGGATGAGATCCGCGGCGAGGTCCGCTTCCCGAACGATTCCCAGGACGACTTCGTCATCGCGAGGCGCGACGGCTCGGTTCTCTACAACTTCGCGGTCGCAGTCGACGACGCGGACATGGCGATCACCCACGTGATCCGCGGCGACGATCACCTCTCCAACACCCCCAAGCAGCTGTTGGTGATGGAGGCGCTCGGCGTCACGCCGCCGCGCTACGCGCACCTGCCGTTGCTCAACGGGCCGGACGGCAAGAAGCTCTCCAAGCGCCACGGAGCGGCCAGCGTGCAGGAGCTGCGCGACGCCGGCTATCTCCCGGCCGCCGTGCGCAACTACATCGCCCTGCTCGGCTGGGGCACGCAGGACGACACGACCATCCTGAGTACCGAGGAGCTGATCGAGCGCTTCGATCTCTCCGGTGTGGGCCGCTCGAGCGCGATCTTCGACGAGCAGAAGCTGCGCTGGCTGAACGGCCGCTACATGCGGGAGATGGATCTCGACGCCTACACGGACGCGGTGGCGCGCCAGGTCGGGCGAGAGCCCGACGATCGCCTCCGGGCCGCCTGCGCGATCGCGCAGGAGAAGGCGCAGACCCTGGCGGAGGTCTGGCCGCTGATCGGGTTCCTCTTCGACGAGCCCGAGACCGACGAGAAGGCGTGGCGGAAGGTGATGAAGGACGGGGCGCTGCCGCTGCTCACCGAGGCGCTCGAGGCGCTGCGCGGAGCCAGCTCATTCGAGCCGGAGGAGCTCGAAACCGCCCTCGGGCGGATCCTCGCCGAGCACGACGTGAAGCCGGGAAAGCTCTATCAGCCGATCCGGGTAGCGATCACGGGGACGTCGGTATCCCCGGGGATCTTCGAATCGCTTGCAGTATTAGGAAAGGAGCGCTCACTCGAGCGGATTGAGCGGGCTGTCGGGCGGCTTTCTACGGAGGCCGTCGATGGAAACCATTCGTAATCAACACATGGGCTAAACAATCGGCCAGGCAGTGCCGATGAGACTTCCATGGCAACGACGGCCACGACCACACGTGGCGTCCAGAACGGCACTCGAGGTGAGGGCCGCGGACGCGTCCTGGCGGCGGCGTTTGACGAGGCCGAGCGCCAGCCGGCCCTCCAGGAGGGCCGCGATCAGGCGCTCGAGCAGGTAAATCGCGGGGCGCCTCCGCACGAGGTCGCGAGCGTGATCGAGTCCGACGTCGGCCTCACCTGCGCGATCGTCCGCGCGGCCGGCCAGCTGCAGGGCGGTGGGCGCATTCGCAGCGTCGCCGACGGGGTCGAGCGCCTCGGCCCCGGTGCGGTTGAGGCGATTCTGCGCTCATCCCCCGCCTACGACATCTTCAACGGCGACGGCCGGCTCGCGCTGGCCCCCGATCGCTTCCGCCTGCACGCCCTCGACGTGCAGCGGGCCGCCGACCGGATCGCCGAGCTCAGCGGGATCGGGGACCGTGACGAGGTCGCCCTCGCTGCGATCCTCCACGACATCGGCAGGCCGGTGCTGGCACGCCTCCATCCGGGCTACGCCGAGCGCTTCGACCGCCGCGGCGCGACCCCGGACGAGCGGATCGCTCAGGAGCGTCGCGAGCTAGGCATCGATCACGCCCTGGTCGGCGGCGTGCTCACCCGGCGCTGGGGCCTTCACGCGCGCATCGCCGAGTCCATCGAGCGCCACCACACGCCCGAGGCCCAGGGCGTGGCCGCGGTGCTCCGCTTCGCCGACATGGTCGCCGCCCATCTCGAGGACTGCCCTGTCTCGACCCATGACCTGGTCGAGTCCGCCGAGCACTGCGGTCTCGACGAGTCGGCGGTGCGGATGGTCCTCTACGAGCTTCCCCAGGGCAAGGGCTCACGTCGCCGTGCGACCGGCCCGTGTCCGCTGTCCTCGCGGGAGCTGGACGTCCTCCGGCGCCTCGCCGAGGGCAAGGTCTACAAGCAGATCGCCGCGGAGCTTGATCTGTCCGCGAGCACCGTTCGGAGCCACCTGCACAACGTGTACGGGAAGCTCGGCGCGCTGGACCGTGCTCAGGCGGTCCTCATGGCGACCGAGCAGGGCTGGATCTAAGACCGAGCCCTTCTGCGTCGACTTCTGTCCGAGGCTCGGACATTTTTCGACGCAGATTGATCAGCAAGGCCGCGATCGCCATCCCGATCGAGTCGATGGCGACGTCGACGGGTGTGCCCGTCCTGCCGCTGACGAAGGTCTGGTGGAGCTCGTCCGTGCAGGCATACGCGAAGGCGATGCAGACGGCGATCAGCAGCGGCCTTCCGACGACTCCGCGGAGCGCCCACCACCAGAGTGCGGTGAGCAGCGCGTAGCCAGAGACGTGGCCGAGCTTGCGGACGATCACGTCCCACCACGGGTGATCGCCGGATGAGGTCTGCGCCGAGAAGTAGAAGATCACTCCCATCAGCAGCAGTGGCGCGATCGCTCGCAGCAGGGCGCGGTTGCGTCGGTTCATCGCGCTGCCGCCCGGCCCGGTAAAAGAGTTGTCGTGATCTCAGTCACCTCGAAGTCACGTTACGCGGTGGTTGCGCTGGCAGAGCTGGCGCGGGCCGGCGACAGCCCGATGCCGATCGGCCAGGTCGCCGAGCGCCGCGGTATCCCGGTGCAGTTCCTGGAGCAGCTTTTCTCAACGCTACGCCGCGCCGGGATCCTCATCAGCCACCGCGGGGCGAAGGGCGGCTACACGCTCGCCCGCCCCGCGGATCAGATCACCGTCCTCGAGGTGGTCCAGGCGCTCGACGGCGTCGTAGGCCAGGAGGCCAAGGAGGCCGGCGGCATCTGGGAGGAGGGGGTGGAGGCGCTGCGCACCACCTTCCGCTCCACCACGATCGGCGATATCGCCCGGCGCGAGGCCGAGGGGGCCGGCGCCGGGATGTACCACATCTAGCGAGGCGTACCTAGATGGGGCCGCTATGGCTCTCTCAGGCACGAAATCAACCGCAAGAGACCGCTAGAGACCGCTCCCATGATAATCCCGTAGCACCCGGCCAGCCCACTCGGGAGCCGCTCTCTACTCCGGCAGCCCGGCGGCTTCGGCCTTCCCCCGCTTCTTGGCCTTCTTGATGCACTTTTTGCGCTTCTTGCTGCCCTTCGGGTGCTTTTTCTTGCACTTCTTGATCGCGGCCTTCTGGTCGAACCCGCTCGCGGGAGGGGCGGCCGACGCGAGCGGCGGGGGCGGTATCTGTGGAATGCACGGGAACGGACCGCTCGTCGGCTCGAGCCCGTAGACGGTGCCCCCGAGCGAGGCCACGTAGATATGGCCGCAGGCGTCCTCGCCGAAGGAGACGACGGGGTGGCGGATGCAGAGGCCGAGGCCCGAGTCGCCGCTCGGCCGCACCGGGCTGAAGGACTGCGCGGTGCTGAGTTCACCGCCAAGTGCGTCGTAGGTGTCGGCGTAGACGTAGCGACCGAGCAGGGAAGGCAGCGCGCCGTCGCGGATGACGAAGCCGCCCACACCGCGGCCGGGGTAGCCCGGGCGGGTTTGGGTACTGGATCACGGGGGGTATGTGGTTTGCCGGTGGCGGCGTGCACGAGGGCGGCGCGCTCGGTAGGGCTGCGCTGCCCTCGAAGCAGTTCCAGCCGAAGTTCGCGCCGCGCCCCCGCCGCTCGGGCACGAAGTTGATCTCCTCCCAGTCGGCCTGACCGACGTCGCCGATCGTCAGGTCGCCGGTGAGGCGGTCGAAGGAGAACCGCCACGGGTTGCGCAGCCCGTAGGAGTAGATCTCGTCGGCGTTGGGGCAGTCGCCGTCGCGAACGGATTATCGGCGGGGACCGAGTATTGCCCGGGCGCGGTCCCGGCGGGGTTGATGCGGAGCAGCTTGCCGAGCAGCGTGCCCCGTGTTCTGGCCGTTGCCGAACTGTCGTTTCCCCGCCCCCGTCGCCGACGGAGATGTAGAGGAGCCCGTCTGAGTCCGAACTGGAGCTGCCCCCCGTTGTGGAATACCGACTCGAGGTGCGGGATCTCGAGCACGATCCGCCGGCTGGCGGGATCGGCGACATCGGGGTTGGCGGCCGAACGACGGAACTCCTCGATCCGCAGGTAGTGCTGCTCGGTGGAGACCGCCGAGTCCCGCGTGTAGAAGACGTAGAACAGCCCGCTCGCCGCGTAGTCAGGGGCGAGCGCCATCGAGAGCGAGCCCCGACTCTTGCCCGCAGCCGAAGTAGGAGCAGACGTCGCCGCTGATATCCAGGAAGGGGGTGGCCTGGGTGACGCCGTCCTTGACCAGGCGAATCGTCCCGTCCCGCTCGACCACGAATACCCGGCTGGGGTCCGCCGGAGCGCCGGTCACGTAGAGGGGGGAGCTGAACGTCTGGCCGCCGAATGGCACGAGCTGGACACTCTGGGCGGCGGCCGGCGCGACCGCGACGAGAAGCGCAATCGCCGTGGCCAGACCGACGGCGATTGCCCTGTGACTCATGAGTGTCCTTTCCTCGATCCGAAGCAACCCTATTCCGACCCCAGAGCGGCTGTCAAACCTCCGCAGCGCCTTGGTGGGTATATCGCAGGAAGGGCGGGTTGGCCAGTCCTTGGCTGCCCCTCGCATACCGCCGGGTGCATCCATCGAAAAGGCACGCGCTCGCGTGAGATCGGCTCCCGTACACCCGCTACCCGTGGGGGTGCGACCTCTGGTCTCGTCTGGTCTCGTCTGGTCTGTTCCGGTCGAGGTCTGGCAGTGAAGGTTGGGATGCAGGGGTGCGCCGTTCGTTGCAGCATTTGGATGCGCGGAGTGTTCAGGGGGGGCCTCGACCTTGCGCCGTAGGCGGGCCGCCGCTTTTCATCCAAAGCAGCTACTCCGACAGCCCGGCGGCTTCGAGGGCTTCCTCTCTGGCCCAGAAGACCTGACGCCTTGCGATCTTGCCCTCAGCGATGCAGTACACACCCCACCAGTGGAGCTCCACTGGCACGCCGCTGCCCTTGCCGCGACCACTGACAAAGTTCTGGGTGAAGACCCGGTCATCACCCAGTTCCGTGATCCTCTCAAGCTCGACGTGCGGGTCCTCCGCGACTTCGAAGACGTCCTCGAACCACTTTCGCACTTCCACTTGCCCGCGGTAGACCTCTCGAAGTCCCGGAAGCTCCGGGTTCTCCTCCCACACGACATCGGGGCTGAGGAGAACCAGCGAGAGCATCCACATCGAATCGGCCGATGGCGTCGGTCGCACTCCGTACCAGCTCCACGTTCTCCTCCGACATCGCTACTCCGACAGCCCGGCGGCTTCTAGGGCGTCCTCGCGGGAGGCGAAGACCTCGGAGCGGATTATCTTTCCCGCCCGAACCGTGACGACCGTCGTCGTCGACCCTTCAACCGGCACACCGCCGAGCTTGCTGATGCCGGTGAACGAACAGTCGACCAGAACTCGATCTCGGTCAAGGCTCCGTACTCGTTCGAGCTTGGTCTCCCACCGCCCCCAGGTTTCGCCGATGTCGGCGAGCCAATCGCGGTAGCCCGTCGCTCCCTTAGCAACCCCGCCCTCGAACTGCTCGACCAGCGACACCAACTCGTGATCTGGGTCATAGAGGGAGTTGATGGTGTCGAAGTCTGGCTTCGGCGTGCGAAGCACGGCTTCGATGGCCCGGCGGACGGTCTCAACGTTCTCCTCCGACATCGCCTACTCCCGCAACCCAGCCCGGGGACTATCCACATCGGCTTCTGGTGGTCGCTCTACGGGCAGCGGGGCGGATACCGTCGTCGAGCGCTTTCCGTAGAGCGTCTCGTAGACCGCCCTCTCGCTCCCTTCCGGGTAGAGGTCTTGCACCTTCCGCGCTTTGCCCGCCTGGCCTGGGCGCAGAACCACCAGGGACGCGAGGGCAATGACTGCAACTCCGAGCAGAATGAGGCCGATCAGGACCAGCACGGCGCCGATCTTAGGCACCGGGAGCGGGATCTCATAGGGCTATTGCCCTCGGCCGTTCCGACCGCTCGAGCCCCGGCTGGGAGGGCGGAGCCGCCAGGTCGGTCGGCGTCTGCCTCGAGGCCCGGCGGCTGGCTGACGCGAAGCGCGCTCCCGCCGGCGCCCCCGCGTCGGGATAGGCCACCAGTGCTGTAGACCCATGCCTTCCTGCACCTCCACTCGGCGTTCCTTCGCCTCCACTCATAGAGCGTCCTGAAGCGGCTATTGGGTACGGGCGAAGCGTGCCTCGCGGATTAAGTCACGCACCGCCTGGATAGAAGTGATCCATGGCTGACCAAGGGACGGGAGGCGGTAGCGGATCAGACGAGGACCGCGCCGAGCGTGTCAGCCGCGAGCTGATCGAGCTGCTCAACGAGCTGCGCGTCGCGCTGCCGGGCGTGCAGGTGCTGTTCGCGTTCCTGCTCGCCGTGCCGTTCGCGCAGGGATTCACGCATACGACCGACTTCCAGCGGGCCCTGTTCTTCGTGGTGATGTCGCTGACTGCGGTTTCCCTCGCGCTGCTCATCGCGCCTTCGGCGTGGCACCGGCTCCGCTTCCGGCAGCAGGACAAGGAGCGGATCCTGCAGGCCTCGAACAAGATGTCGATCGCCGGGCTCGGTTTCCTCGCGCTGGCGATGACCGGCGCGGTGATGCTGATCGCGGACTTCATCTACAGCCCGACTCTGACGATCATCAGCGGCGCTGCCGCCGCAATCGTCTACGGGCTGCTCTGGTACGTGCTGCCCCTGATGGGACCACGCGGCCCGCGGCCCGACGAAGCGCAGGGGTAGCCGCGGCGAGCCAGTTGCTCGCAAATAGCGGGCTTCTGGCTCATCAGTTTTCGCGAGAGACACGGATCGACTGATAAGCCTTGCGGCTGCCAAGCCTTACCGCAGGGCCAATCGAAAGGAATCAAGTGGAGATGACGAACGACAGCAGATCGCTCGACGACCTGATTCGTCGTCAGACCCTCGAGAAAGCGGCAATCGACCTTCGTCGTGCCGCTGACGCTCTAGACGAGCTGTCCGGGATCCAGTGGCCGACGCTAGCCCCTGACGTGGAGAACGCCCGAGCAAATGTTGCCCTGGTGAGAGCGTCGCTGGCGGTGGTGGACCAGGTCGGATGGCCAAGCGGGACTGACTGAGGGGCGCCCGGGGCGGAGGTCTGCGCCGCGCCGCGGATCCCTGCCCGGGTCCCCGTCAGCAGCGCACACCTGTTCCCCTCCTACCCCTGAACGATGGTGCGGGACGATGGTGCGGGAAACCCCCGAAACCTGACCCGATTCCGCTAGTTTGTTCCGATGGCCGGGTCCAACGGGACGACGACGACGCTACGCGTGGGCGCGGAGAGCTCCGCCGTGGTGGGCAACACGCCCCTCGTCGCACTGGCGCGGCTGGGAGCCGACCTGCCGGGCGAGGTGGTCGCGAAGCTCGAGTTCTTCAATCCCGGCGGCTCCGTCAAAGACCGGATCGGCGTGGCGATGATCGACGCCGCCGAGCGCGACGGAATGATCGAGCGCGGCCGGTCGGTGATCGTCGAGCCGACCAGCGGAAACACCGGGATCGCCCTCGCCCTCGTGGCCGCGGCGCGTGACTACCGGTTGATCCTCACGCTGCCCGAGGGGATGAGCCGGGAGCGGACGGCACTGCTGCGCACCTACGGCGCCGAGGTCCACGAGACCCCTTCGCTGGGTGGGATGAACGAGGCGGTGGACCTCGCCAACCGGCTCGCCTCCGAGCGCGGCGGCTTCATCCCGCAGCAGTTCTCGAACCCCGCCAACCCGGAGATCCACCGCCGGACGACGGCCGAGGAGATCTGGCGCGACCTCGACGGAGAGGTCGATGCGTTCGTGGCCGGCGTAGGCACCGGCGGGACGATCACGGGCGTCGGCCAGGTGCTCAAGGAACGCCGCCCGGGGATTCAGGTCATCGCCGTCGAGCCCGCCGCCTCCTCGGTGCTCTCGGGTGGGCGGCCCGGGCCGCACAAGATCCAGGGCATCGGCGCCGGCTTCGTTCCGGATGTCCTCGACCGCGAGGTGATCGACGAGATCGTCGGGGTGAGCGACGAGGACGCGCTCGACACCGCTCGCGCCGCCGCCAGGCGCGAGGGGCTCCTGATCGGGATCTCCGCGGGTGCTGCGGTCAGAGTCGCGCTCGATCTCGCAGCCCGTGAGGAGATGGCGGGCAAGCGGATCGTCGTGATCGTGCCGGACTCCGGAGAGCGCTACATGTCACTGCCCTTTTTCGCCCCGTCCTAGCGGCCACTCGTCCCTAAGCTTCGAAGCGTGCTCGGTCTAGGCACGCTCAGGCGCGTGATCAAGGAGGTCTCGGCGGACGTGTCCTCCGCACGCGAGCGGGATCCCGCGGCCCGCGGCATCGGCACGCTCGAGATCCTCACCGGCTGGGCCGGGGTGCAGGCGCTCCTCGCGCACCGGGTGGCGCACGCCCTCTGGGAGGCCGAGGTCCCGCTCGTTCCCCGCACGATCGCCTATACGAGCCGCTCGGTGACCGGGGTGGAGATCCACCCGGCGGCCAGGATCGGCTCGGACTTCTTCATCGACCACGGCTCCGGGGTGGTGATTGGGGAGACGACGGAGATCGGCGATCGAGTGACCCTCTACCAGGGCGTGACCCTGGGCGGCACGGGCTTCGCGCGGGGCAAGCGCCATCCGACACTGCAGGACGACGTCACCGTCGGGTCCGGCGCCAAGCTTCTCGGGCCGGTCACGGTCGGCCGCAACGCCAAGGTCGGCGCGAACACGGTCGTGATCGAAGACGTTCCCGATCACACCACGGTCGTCGGCAACCCGGGTCATCCGGTGCGGGTCGAGGGCCGGCCGGTCGAGGGGCCCGACACCGACTGGATCCACCTGCCGGATCCGATCGCGGAGGCCATGAAGGAGCTCTCTGCCCGGATCTCGCAGGTCGAGCAGCGTCTCGCCCGCCTCACCGGCGAGGACATCGGCGAGGCGGACGTGGCCGAGCTCCGGCCGAAGAAGGGACCCAGCTCAGCGGGCGGGTAGCCGCTTGGGCCAGGCCTATGCTTGGCCCATGGCCCGCGGTAGAGAGGAATTGAAGGTCGCCCCCGAGGAGGCGGTCGAGGAAGCGTCGGGCGCCCCGATCGAGGCGGGCGCCGACCAGGTCGAGCGGCTGCTCGCCGACCTCAACGGCCCGCAACGGGAGGCGGTCACCTTCGGCGAGGGACCGCTGCAGATCCTGGCCGGCGCAGGGTCAGGGAAGACCCGCGCGCTCACCCATCGGATCGCCTGGCTGCTGGCGACCGGCCTCGCGCACCCGAACCAGATCCTCGCGATCACCTTCACCAACAAGGCGGCCGACGAGATGCGCGAGCGGGTCTCCTCGCTGGTCGGCGGGGTCTCCCGCCGGATGTGGGTGATGACCTTCCACGCCGCCTGCGCGCGACTCCTGCGGATGGAGGCCGAGCGGCTCGGCTACACGTCCCGCTTCACCATCTACGACGAGGCGGACTCCCTGCGGATGCTGAAGCGGGTCCTCGAGGAGCTCGAGGTCGACACCAAGCGGTATCCGCCGCGTGCCGTCCGAGCCCGGATCTCGGACGCGAAGAACCAGCTGATCGACGGCGAGACCTACCAGGAGCAGGCCAACGGGCCGTTCGAGGACATGGTCGGGCAGGCCTATCGCCTCTATGAGCGCCGCATGCTCGAGGCCAACTCGATGGACTTCGACGACCTGCTGATGCGCACGGTCAACGTGCTCGAGCTGTTCGAGGACGTTCGCCGCCGCTACCAGGAGCGCTTCCGCTGGATCCTCGTCGACGAGTACCAGGACACGAACCACGCGCAGTACCGGCTGCTGCAGCTGCTCGCCGGGGAGGACGGGAATCTCACTGTCGTCGGCGACGAGGACCAGTCGATCTACGGCTTCCGCGGGGCCGAGGTCCGCAACATCCTGGAGTTCACGATCGACTTCAAGGATGCGCACGTCGTCAAACTCGAGCAGAACTACCGCTCGACGGAGACGATTCTCGAGGCCGCCAACGCGGTGATCTCGCACAACACGGGCCGGCTCGGCAAGAACCTCTGGTCCGACCTCGGCGAGGGCGAGAAGATCCACGTCGTCGAACTGGAGGACGAGCACGCCGAGGCCCGCTTCGTCGCCGGCGAGATCGAGGAGCTGATCGACCAGCATGGGATGACCCGCGACGAGATCGCGGTCTTCTACCGGACCAACGCCCACAGCCGGGTGCTGGAGGACATCCTGGTCCGCTACGAGCTGCCCTACCAGGTGATCGGCGGGACGAAGTTCTACGAGCGCGCCGAGATCAAGGACGCCATCGCCTACCTGCAGCTGATGGTCAATCCGGCCGACGAGGTGAGCTTCTCCCGCGTGATCAACTCGCCGCGCCGCGGGATCGGCGACACCAGCCAGGGCCGCCTGCGAAACCACGCCAACACGACCGGCCGGACGATCTGGGAGATCGCGCTCGAGCCCGAGGCGGTGCCCGGGCTGGGCGGCGCGGCGATCCGCTCCGTCTCCCGGTTCACCGAGCTGATCGAGGAGCTGCGCGCAGAGTTCGAGGGCGCCCCCGTCGCCGACCTCCTCAAAGCGCTGCTGGAGCGCTCCGGCTACCTCGACGCTCTGCGGGCCGAGCGCACGATCGAGGCCGAGGGCCGGATCGAGAACCTCGAGGAGCTGGTGGGTGTCGCCGCGGAATTCGACGCAAACCGGCAGGTGGAGGGACCCTCCGAGCTCGAGCCGCTCGAGGAGTTCCTGCAGGCGATCTCGCTCTATACCGACCAGGACGACCTGAAGCGCGACGAGTCCAAGGTCACGCTGATGACGCTGCACAACGCCAAGGGCCTCGAGTACGACGCCGTCTTCATCATCGGCTGCGAGGAGGGGGTCTTCCCGCACTCCCGCTCGCTCGAGGAGGGCAACGAGGAGGAGGAGCGCCGCCTCGCCTACGTCGGAATCACGCGGGCGCGCAAGCGGCTCTGGATGACCCACGCCCGCAGCCGCCGGATGTTCGCCGGACGCGAGACGGGCTTCCCGTCGCGCTTCCTCTCCGAGCTGCCCGAGCAGCTCGTCGAGCGCGAGGGCACCGAGGAGCAGGCGCTCACCGGCTGGTCGCTGGGCGGCAACGGCGCGCCGGCCCCGAGGGCCGACCCCTCGCTCTCCTTCGCCACCGGTGACGACGTGACCCACGCCAGCTTCGGCGAAGGGGTCGTCACGGCGGTCGAGCCGGGCGGAGTGATAGTCGTGCGCTTCGCGAATGACGGAGCGGAGCGCAAGCTGATGGCGGACTACGCCCCCCTCAAACATCAATCGGGTTCTTCCTCGGCTCCGCCTGCGGAAGACCCTCGCATCAGCTAGTGCCAGCGACCGTGATCGACGGCAAGGCGGTCGCCGCCTCGGTGCGCGAGCGGGTGCGAGGCGAGGTGGAGGAGCTCACCCGGGAGCTCGGCCGCCCACCCGGGCTCGCCACGGTGCTGGTGGGAGACGACCCCGCCTCGGCGATCTACGTGCGCCGCAAGCACGAGGCCTCTGAGGAGGTCGGAATCCGCTCGTTCGACCACCAGCCGGACGCCTCGATCTCCCAGGACGAGCTGCTCGAACTGGTCGGCGAGCTCAACGAGAACGACGAGGTCGACGGGATCCTCGTACAGCTTCCCCTGCCGGACCATCTCGACCCGGATCCGGTCGTCGCGGCCCTCGATCCCGGCAAGGACGTCGACGGCCTCACCCCGACCAGCGCGGGCCTGCTGGCCCGGGGGGAGCCCGGTCTGGTGCCCGCCACGCCCCAGGGCGTGATGGAGCTGATTCGCTCGGCAGGAGTTGATCCGGCCGGCAAGGAGGCCGTGATCGTGGGGCGCTCGAACCTGGTCGGGCGGCCGCTCTTCTCGTTGCTGCTCGGCGCGAACGCCACCGTGACCGTGTGCCACAGCCGCACGCGCGACCTGGGCGAGGTCTGCCGGCGTGCCGAGATCCTGGTCGCCGCGGCCGGTCAGCCCCGGCTGGTCACCGGCGACATGATTCGCCCGGGCGCCACGGTGATCGACGTCGGCACCAACCGCACCGACGACGGCCTTGTCGGCGACGTCGACTTCGAGGCGGCGAGTGAGGTCGCCGGAGCGATCACGCCTGTGCCCGGCGGCGTCGGTCCGATGACCATCGCGATGCTGCTCGCGAACACGGTTCAGGCGGCGCGAGCACGGAAGGGCGTTCACATTCGCGGGTCTGTATAGGGTCTCCTCGCTGTCAGTGGAAGTCGATCGAGGAGGACGTGGGAATGGGAAGGTTGTCTCAGGGGCAGATGATCGCGGCGGTCGGAGGGATTGCCCTGCTGGTCGCGATGTTTCTGCCCTGGATCGGCATCAGCGGCCCCTCGCTCCCAGCCGGACTCCCCGGGGGCGTCGATACGAGCAGCTCGGAGAACATCTGGAAGGGCTCGTCCCTCGACATCTACCTCCTGATCACCGGAGTCGTCGCCCTCCTGCCCGCTCTGCTGGCCCTCACCGACAGCGCGGCGGAGTTCTCCTTCTTATCCGCGGCGACCCTGTTGCTGGGGACGGTCGCAGTGATCCTGGTGATCGCCTTCCTGACCGTCGATTTCCCTGACGGCGCCGATCGCAAGATCGGAGCGTACGTCGGGCTCGGTGCTGCGATCGTGATCGCAGTCGGTGGTTTCCGTGCGATGCAGGAAGAAGTCGCCGGAGAGATATAGGCTCGCGCGGCGCGAGGGTGCAGCGCGACCCGTTTGACCTAGACAGAGGAGGAAATTTGGACGCCAACCGCTTGTCTCAGGGGCAACTCGTCGCCGCGGTTTCTGCGATCGCCCTGTTCATCATCAGCTTCCTGCCCTGGTTCGACATCTCCGGTGCCGTGACGGTCGGCGGGACCACGATCGGCGGATCCAAGAACTTCAACCTCTGGGAAGCCGAGAACCCGCTCGACATCTACCTGCTGATCGTCATCCTGGTGGCGCTGGTGCCAGCCGCGCTGTCAGTCCTGGGCGATGGCGGGGACGCGCCGATGGCATCGATGGCAACGGCGCTGCTGGCCGGCATCGGCACGCTGCTGATCCTCTACCAGATCTTCGACACGCCGGGTGACCTCGACCGCAAGATCGGGCTGTTCCTCGGCCTGATCGCCTGCGCCGGGATCGCGGTCGGCGGCTACCTGGCGATGCAGGAGAACGTCGGAGGCGAGCGGTACTGACCCCAGCATGAAACGGGTTGCTCCAGGTGTTAAACGGGTTGCTCCTCCGGAGCACCCTCGCATCTGGAGCACCCTCGCATCAGGCGAGCTGGTCGTGGCCGTCAGCGGCCTCGGCCTGCTCGTCGTCAGCTTTCTCCCCTGGTACTCGTTCCAAGGGGACAACGCCACCGCCTGGCAGGCCTTCAGCGTCGTCGACCTGGTGATCGCGGCCGCCGCGATCACGGGTTTGTCGGTGGGCATCTCGGTGCTGGGGCGGATCTCCGTCAGCTACCCCGTGGCGGGCTCGGCCGTGGCCGCCGGGCTCGGCGGCCTGGCGCTGTTGCTGATCGCCTACCGGCTGATCAATCCGCCGGGGGGCGACGGCGTGGACCGCGAGATCGGTGCGTGGCTCGGGCTGGTTGCCGCGGCCGGAGTCACGTACGGCGGGTACCTGGGGATGCAGGAGCCGCGACCGCTCCGCAGCCCCTCAGCCGCTTAGCGAATCGGCCGCATCCCGCGCGACGTGGGTCGCGCAGGCGATGATGGTCATCATCGGGTTGACCCCGACCGAGGTCGGCAGGAGGCTCCCGTCGGCCACGTAGAGGCCCTCCACGCCGCGTACCGCGCCGGTCGGGTCGACGACGCTGTCGCCGGGGTCGACGCCCATGCGGGCGGTGCTCATCGGGTGAAAGGCCTCGAGGCGCAGGTCGGCCGGGCGCAACCGGAGGGTCTCGAACTCCTCGAGATCGCCCCGCTTGATCACCGAGACCGGCCCGACGTTCGGATAGACCTCGGTCGCACCCGCCGCGAAGTGGATCTCGGCTGCCCTGGCAATCCCGAACTGGATCCGCCGCGCCTCCTCATCGAGCAGGCGGTAGGAGAGCCGCAGTGAGCCGTTCGAGCTCAGGCCGACCCTGCCCTCGGAGTGGTCGTGGAGGTGGACGCCGATCGAAGCGATGTGGTCGAAGTTCGCGACCCGATCGGTGAAGGCCGGGCCCGCCCCCGGTAGCCACTGGGCGCCGAAGGAGAGCGGGGTGAAGGTCGCCTCGAGCAGGATCCCCTCGGGCTGCCACTGATCCACGTAGTAGCTCTGCATGACGCCCTCCCAGCCCCGGACCTCCTCCTCGTAGCGCGCGCCGATCCAGGCGGCGGGGTGGATGTGGAGATGCCGCCCCAGTGCCGGATGGCGGACTCCAGAGCGCAGCAGGAGCTCGGGCGTCCCGAAGGCCCCGCCGGCGCTGATCACCGCCTTGGCCCGGACCTGCCAGTCGCGGCCGGTGGCGGTTGATCGGCCGCGGGGTTTGTGGCGGCCGAATGTGAAGCGCGCATCTCCTGCGCGCCTGTGGTCGGCATCCCCGCCCGGCAGGCGAGGCCGACCGCCCGGCCGTCCTCAGTGAGCACCCGCTGCACCTGGACGCCCGCCCGAACCCGTGCCCCCGCGGCCACGGCGCGAGGGAGGTAGGAGACATGCGCCGCCCGCTTCGCGTCGATGCGGCAACCCAGAGGGCAGGAGCTGCACTGGACGCAGCGGCCCGCGTTGCGGCTGATCGGCCCGCCGCTCGCGCCCAGCGCCTTCGCGCCCTCGGCGCAGAGCTGCCCGTTTCGGCCCAGCGTCTCGATGTCGAGAGGCGTGACGGCGAGGACCTCCTCCGCCGCCTCATAGATCGCATCGAGCTCCGTCGCCCAGTCGACGCCCTCGCGATCCCGCCACTCCTCGAGCACCTCCCGTGGAGCACGGAAGCAGGTGCCGGAGTTGATCACCGTGGTGCCGCCCACGGTGCGGCCGACCGGAACCGGGATCGCGGGCTTGCCCACGGCGATCGTCATGCCGCCGTCGCGGTAGAAGAGCGGCATCGCCTCGAGCGGATCGCTGGGGTAGCCGGTGCGATCGACGTAGGGACCTGACTCCAGGACCAGCACGTCGAGTCCGGCCTCGGCGAGCGTCGCCGCCGCGGCGGCACCACCTGCGCCGGATCCGACGATGGCGACGTCGCACTCCTCGCCCTCGCCCCGCGGCTCCAGGTCGCCGAGGCTGGTGGGCGCCGGCTCGGGAGTCCCCTCCGCTACGGCGCAGCTGTACTCGAAGCCGATCGCCCTCCGGACGCGGTCATCTCGCGCCCAGCCGATCATCGCCAGGAGCTTGGCGAGCAGGAGCAGGTCGCGGTAGAGCGCGAAGCGGGACCCCTCCATCTTCGCCATGTACTCGGAGCGGGCCTCGAGGCTCAGCCGGCTGAAGCGCCACGGGAACGGCAGCCATTCGAAGACCCGCAGGGCGATGCGGACGACCTGCACCGTCCGGGCCGGTAGACGAGAGAGAAAGCGGGCGAGGGGCTCGGCGACCGGGACCTGTCTCTCGGCCGCCGGCAGCCCGTCCTCACCAGGGGCGAGTGCCTCCGCGATCGCTCGCAGAGTTCGAAGCTCGGCGGCCCGCAGCCCCGGCGGGCGCCTTCAGGGCGGGGCGGCGGGGGAGCCGACCCTGCCGGCCAACGACCAGAGCAGCAGGGACGCGAAGACGAGGGATCCGTCGACGATTCCATTGAGCAGGTAGACGAAGACGTCGTCCTCGATGAAGAAGACGAGGGAGGTGATCGAGGAAGCCGCCTTGCCGGCGGCCAGCGCCAGGATCATCGGGCGGTAGCGGACGACGTCGGTCGAGGCGATCCAGGCCAGGAACGTGATCACCACCATGTAGGCGAAGCCGAGCGAGAGCCACAGCCGCTCCTCGGTCTTGGGCGCCGGCGTGTCGAAGCCCAGGTGCCCGCCGAGCTCGGTGAGGCGAGCGAGCGTCCCATCCGGCCAGGCGATGAAGAAGAAGCCGGTGATCGCGAAGCCCACCGCCATCAAGCGCAGGTTGAGTACGACGAAGCGCTCGGCTCTCTCCCCCGACATGGCGGCGGCATCCTAACTGGCTGGCTGGCCAGGATGGTCCACACCTAGAATCCGCCGGGTGATTGATCGAGACCAGGTGCTCCACGTCGCGAGGCTCGCGCGACTCAAGCTCACCGACGAGGAGATCGAGCGGATGGCCGGCGAGCTCTCCGGGATCCTCGAGCACGTCGATCGGATCTCCGAGCTCGACCTCGAGGGCGTCGAGCCGACCTCGCACGTGATCGCGCTGGAGAACGTCCTGCGGCCGGACGAGCCGCGACCGAGCTGGTCGCGCGACGAGGTCCTGGAGCCTGCCCCGGACGCCGCCAGCGGTGCCTTCCGTGTCCCGTCGCCCCAGGCTTAGATGGCGGAAGAGCTGATCGATCTCACGGTCGCCGAGGCGGCCGAGCGCATCCGCTCCGGCGAGCTGGCCGCGGACGAGTACTTCGACGCCTACCGCCGCGCGGCGGCCGCCGATTCCCTGAACTCCCTCCTCTGGACCGCGGAGGACGCCGGTCAGGCCGACCTCGAGGGAACTCGAGCCGCACAGGACGAGATCGATCCCGATCGCCCGTTGGCTGGGATCCCGGTGGCGGTCAAGGACATCTTCTGCACGCAGGGGATTCCCACGACGGCGGGCTCGCGGATCCTCGAGGGCTACCGCCCGCCATACACCGCGACCGCCGTCCGCGGCCTGCGCAAGGCCGGGGCGCGAGTGCTCGGCAAGACCAACATGGACGAGTTCGCGATGGGGTCATCGAACGAGAACTCCGGGTACGGCCCGGCTCTCAATCCTTGGGACCCGGGGCGGGTGCCGGGCGGATCCTCGGGCGGCAGCGCCGCGGCGGTCGCCGGCCGGCTCGCGCCGTGCGCGATCGGCACGGACACGGGTGGCTCGATCCGACAGCCGGCCGCCCTCTGCGGGATAGTCGGCATGAAGCCGACCTACGGCGCGGTCTCCCGCTACGGGATGATCGCCTTCGCCTCCTCGCTCGACCAGTGCGGTCCCCTGACGCGGAACGTGACGGACGCGGCGCTGCTCCTCCAGGCGATGGAGGGCCATGACCACTGCGATTCGACCTCGATCGGCATCGACGGCGGCATCGACCTGCCCAGCCGCGAGGACCTGCGCGGACTCAGCTTCGGGATCCCCAAGGAGCTCGCCAGCGAGGCGGAGGGAATCGAGTCCGGCGTCCGGCGAGGTCTTCGAGCGCACGGTCGCACTGATCGAGGAGCTGGGCGGCGAGGTCGCGGAGACCGAGCTGCCGCACGCGCCGCACGGCATCTCGGCGTACTACGTGCTCGCCCCGGCCGAGGCCTCCGCGAACCTGGCGCGCTTCGACGGCGTCCGCTACGGGCTGCGGGTCGAGGCCGAGGAGCTGACCGAGATGTACGAGGAGACCCGCGCCCAGGGCTTCGGCGCCGAGGTCAAGCGCCGGATCATGCTGGGCACCTACGCGCTCTCCTCCGGCTACTACGAGGCCTACTACGGTCGCGCCCAGCGGGTCCGGACCAAGATCGCCGAGGACTTCTCCAAGGCGTTCGAGCGCTTCGACTTCGTCGTCACCCCGACCTCGCCGACGGTCGCGTTCAAGCTGGGGGAGCGGACGGACGATCCCCTGGCGATGTACCTCTCGGACTACTGCACCGTGCCGATGCCGCTCGCCGGGATCCCGGCGATCTCGATCCCCGCCGGCCTCGCGCAGCCCAGCGGGGGTGGCGTTGACCTGCCGGTCGGCTTTCAGATCGCAGGGCCCGCCTTCAGCGACTCGGCGATGCTCGATGCCGCCTACGCGATGGAGGGGGCAATCGGCTTCGGCCGCAACGGGAACGGAGGGTCGCAGTGAGGGGCGCCCCGGCGCTCACTGATGAGGAGTTCCGCGAGGCGGTCAGGGACGCCCTCGACTCGCTGCCGCCCGAGATCGCATCGGAGCTGACAAACGTCGCGGTG
The DNA here is from genome assembly GCA_963848955.1 of uncultured Solirubrobacterales bacterium. Classification (GTDB taxonomy): domain Bacteria; phylum Actinomycetota; class Thermoleophilia; order Solirubrobacterales; family 70-9; genus DASUPK01. Next base: position 53,159 of record CAWKFQ010000014.1, read on the forward strand.
ATCGTCGAGGACCGGCATCCGAGCGGGCGCCTGATGGGGCTGTTCGATCCGCGGGGCGGCATGCCGCGAATCATCATCTATCGCGAGCATCACGCCGACGCGGAGAGCGTCCGCCAGACGGTCCTTCACGAGGTCGGCCACTACTTCGGCGCCGACGAGGCGACCGTCAGAGGGTGGGGCCTGTGAGCGCTGAGATGGAGGCGGTCATCGGGCTGGAGATCCACGTCCAGCTCTCCACCAGGACCAAGATGTTCTGCGGCTGCTCACCGTCCTTCGGCGACGATCCGAACACCCACACCTGCCCGGTTTGCCTGGGCCATCCGGGCTCGCTGCCGACGACCAACGAACAGTCGATCCGCTACGGGCTGATGATCGCGGCGGCGCTGGAGTGCGAAGTCCCGCCCCGCTCGATCTTCCACCGAAAGCAGTACTTCTATCCGGACCAGGCGAAGAACTACCAGATCAGCCAGTACGACGAACCGCTTGCGGTGAACGGCCGGCTCGGCGATGTCCGGATTGAGCGCGCCCACCTCGAGGAGGACACGGCGAAGATGATCCATGTGGGCGAGTCGGGGCGGATCCACGGCTCGGGCGCCTCCCTGGTCGACTTCAACCGAGCGGGCACGCCGCTGGTCGAGATCGTCACCGAGCCTGATCTGCGCTCAGCCCATCAGGTCCGCGAGTGGGCGCAGCTGCTCCGCACCACCGTCCGCCAGCTCGGCGTCTCCGACGTGAACATGGAGGAGGGCTCGCTCCGGGTGGACGCCAACGTCTCGATCCGCCCCGTCGGCTCCGACGAGCTCGGCACCAAGACCGAGCTCAAGAACATGAACAGCTTCCGGTTCCTTGAGCGGGGGATCGAGGCCGAGCTGGCCCGCCAGCGCGCCCTGCTCGAGAGCGGGGAGGAGGTCGTCCAGGACACGCTCCACTTCCACCCCGAGGACGGCTCGCTCACGCCGCTGCGCTCGAAGGAGTACGCGCACGACTACCGCTATTTCCCCGAGCCCGACCTCGTGCCCGTGGCGCCCACCCAGGAGATGCTGAAGCGAGGCGCGTGATTCGCTTCCCGAGCTGCCGGCACACCGGCGCGAGCGCTACCTGAAAGAGGTCGGCCTCTCCGAGGAGTCCGCGACCATGCTCGCCTTCCAGCCCGAATACGGGGAGTACTTCGAGCGCGCCGTCGCTGAAGCGGATGGCACGCCCGCCAAGTCGATCGCCAATTGGGTCACCGGCGAGCTGGTCGCCGCGCTTCGTCAGGCGGGCGCGGAGGACGACCCGATGGCCTCCAAGGCGACCCCCGAGGCCGTCGCCGCTCTCGCCGGCCTCGTGGAGGCCAAGACGATCTCGCACGGCGCCGGCAAGCAGGTCCTCGCGAAGCTCGTCGGAGAGGGCGGCGATCCGGCGGAGATCGTCGAGCGGGAAGGCCTCGCCCAGATCTCCGACAGCTCCGAGCTGGAGGCGATCGTCGACCGAGCGATCGAGGCCGAACCCGAAGCCGCCGAACAGGTACGACAGGGGAACGACAAGGCGATCGGGCGGATCGTCGGCGCGGTGATGAAGGAGAGCAAGGGCCGAGCCGACGGCGGCGCCGTCACCAAGCTGATCAGAGAACGGCTCTAGTCGACCGTCAGGGTCGCCTGCATCCCCAGCGCCCTGTGGTTGAGAAGGCTGCAGTACAGGGTCCAGGTCCCATGCGCCAGATCGACCGTCTGCTGCTGGTTCGCGCCCGGGTCGAGCGTGGGAAAGGAGAAGGCGACCACCCCCTGCCGCTCGAGGAGCAGGTTGTGGGGATCCGATCCGGCGTTGTACTGCTGGACGATCGCCGTCCCCGCGGGCAGGGTGGCGCGGGAGAGCTGGAGCTGGAGCTGGGTGGTGGTCAGCTCCCGCGTCGTCGCCAGCAGGCGGCCCGGCGGCTCGCTCGGACCGCCTGGCTTGCTCGGCTTGGCGGGGGTTTCGGTTGAGGGGCTGCTGCCGGCCCGCTTCTTCCGGCAGGCTTTCTTGCGCTGGCGGTGATGCTTGGCCTTGTGCTTGCAGCGGTGCTTCGCGGAGGGGACCGCCGAGGGCGAAGCGCCGGATGCTGTCGGCATCGCGATGGCGAGCGCGAGCACGAGCACCGCGAGGACGCCGGCACCGCGCCGCATCAGTCGATTAGGGTCGCGTAGCGGGTCAGTGAGTCGGCGCCGGGGATGATCGGCGCGGCATCGACGCCGAGCCAGCTCTCGAGGAGCGTGCAGTACATGGAGCGGAAGTCGCTGGTGTGCAGGAGGTTGTCGTCCTCATCGAGGCTCGACAGGCCCGGGAACCCACCGATCATCGTGCCGCCCGCGTGCTTGCCGACCACGAAGGCGAGTCCGGCCGCCCCGTGGTCGGTCCCCCCGCCGTTCTCCTCGGGCCGACGCCCGAACTCGCTCCACATCTCGATCAGCACGCGGTCGTCCAGACCGCGCGTCTCCAGGTCACGCTGGAAGGCAGAGACTGCGTCGCAGGTGCGCGTCAGGTTCGAGGCGAGCGTGTCCGCCTCGTCCTCGTGTGTGTCATAGCCGCCTACCGCCGACATCGTCGCGACCTGCACCGGCAGCCCGGCGGAGAGCATCGCTGCCAGCCCTGAGAGTTGCTCGCTGAGCTCTGTGTTGGCCGGATAGAGATTGGCCACCGGGCTCGTGTAGTCGTTGAACGTGCCGAGCTGTTCGCGGACCTGCTCGGTCTGCCCGATCGCCCGCCGCGCCTGGGTCATAGCCGGCGAGTCCGAGGAGAGGCTCCCGAGGTTCGCGAAGCTGGAGAACATGTTGGCCTGGACCGGTTCCTCGTCGGCCCAGGACCACAGGTCGTAGTCGGTCACGGACTCAACAGCCGCGACGGGCTTGGAGGGCGTGGCCAGCATCGGTGAAAGCTCGTTGCTGAGAGAGATGGCCTGTAGCGGGTTGTCGTCGGTGCCGACCTGCTCGATGTAGCGCCCGAGCCAGCCTGTGTTCGCCCCCACCTGCACCTCGCCGATCTCGTAGTAGTGGCGCGACGTGAAGTGCGACTGGTTCGCGCCCGCATAACCGATGGCGGGGAACACGCTGACCTTGTCCTCGCCGTGGAGCGCGCGGAGGGATGCGGCGGACGGGTGCCAGAAGAGGCCCGAATCCTCAGAGAAGGTGAGCCCGCTCTGCAAAGCAAGGCTGGGGCGCAGGCTCTGGTATGTCGAGTCGTTGATCGGGGCGAGGACATTGAGCGAGTCGACGCCCCCGTCGAAGAAGATGGAGACGAGGACTTTCGGCGGGGTCGCGGCGTGCGCAATGCCCTCCTCGAGGGCCGCGAGTGGAAGCTTGCCCGCGCCATAGACCGCGAGCGCCAGGCCCGCGCTCCGCGAGAGAAAGCTGCGACGGCTGAGGCCGGTGCCCGCCGGCAGCGGCATCCCTGTCTCGACCGTCGGCAGCCCCTGGCCGGCCTGCGCCGCGGCACGGCGCATCAGCTCGGAGCGGGTGTAGTCGCGGCAGTGGCAATGGTCGTGGGCCATCGGCTCTCCTAGCTGAGCTCCAGGTCGGGTCCAACTGCGACCAGCTGGCGGAGGGCGTTCTGACGGAGAGCGCGGTAGGCGGTCTTCTGCCAGTCCGCGAGACTGCTCGGGAAGGCGTTGTTCGAGAAGCGGATCAGCTCGTTCTGCTGCTCCTTGCGGAGAGGCGGGTAGTCCCAGACGGCCAGCGCTTTGTCAACCGCCGGCTCGGGCTGCTCAGTGGGGTCGTAGCTCTTGTCCCAGACCTCGGCGTGGTGGTAGTCGAGAATCTCGGTGACACAGAGCCAGCGTCCGCGCATCGTGTTGGTGTCGAGCCAGCGGTTGTCGTCCCAACCGGCGACGTTGGGCGGGTAGAAGAGCATCTGTCCCGCATCACGGCTCAGCCAGACCCACTTGTCGTCCGCGATGAAGGTCCCTGTAGCCCGCATGAGGCTGGCGAGATAGACGACCGGTGGTTTCACCATCGCGAGGGCCCTCGTAGAAGTCCGGGTGCATGAGGATCGCTTCGAGCACCGGGCGGATTGCGTAAGAGTTGGACGTGTAGATGGAGGCGAGCGCCGACATGGTGTCCGCCGACGGCGCTTGCGGAATGAAGTAGCCCCACAGCTTCCGAACGAAGAAGGAGGCGTGAAGCGGGTTCTCCACGCAGAGGCGACAGCCGTCCTGCCAGGTCCAGTTCCCGGTGCGGCCGTAGACCGTCTTGTTGGTGTTGTCGTGCCGGTTCGGGTCGTAGCGGAAGTTGACCGGCCCGAGCGTGTCGTCCCAGTCGTAGCGAAAGCCGGTGAAGCAGCGCGCGAGCTCCCTGACGTCCTGCTCGGTGTAGGCGCCCGGTCGGCGCCGAGAGTGAAGAGCTCCTGGACCTCGCGGGAGTAGTTCTCGTTCGGGTTCTTCCTCGTGTTGTCCGCCCCGTCGAGCCAGAGCAGCATCGCCGGGTTGGACGTGACCTTCTCGAGCAGGGTGCGGAAGGAGCCGAAGCAGCCGGCCCGGAACAGATTCGACTGATCGATCATCAGCTGCGCCTTGTCGACCTTGTCATTGGAGGTGGCGAGCCAGTCGTGGAGAACCAGCGCCATCCGCTCGACCAGCGGCTGATCGGAGCGGATCATCCGGTCGAGCCACCAGAGGTGGTCGTGGCCCCAGGCATCGATCGGAGCGATTGGCAGTCCGTCCTCGTCTACGGGCTGCGGACCGATCAGGTTCGCCGTGCCAGGCGGCCGGGTCAGGGAGTGGACCGCCGCCTCGACGCTGAGCTTCGACAGCTCGAGCGCCTGCCCAGGCTTCGGCCCGAAGCCGGCCCTGTCGAGAAGACGCTTCGCCTGCACACGGCCGAAGGGCCCGGAGTAGACGCCGAAGGGCTGCGGTGACTTCGGCGAGGGCGGGTCCTGCGGCTTGGGAAGCGGGCGTGGGGGAGGAGTGTCGGTCGGCGGGCTGTCGACCCACTCGTAGATCGGTCGCACCAGCCCATCTCCGGCGCTGTCGTCCCAGCCGATCAGATGCTGGTACCTGGTCGGGCCGGGAGGCGGGGAGGGAGCCGGGGTCTGCGCGGGGGGCGTCGCCGCCGGCGAGCGATGCTTCCGCTTTTTCTTCTTCTTGTGCTTGCGCTTTCTGCTCGCCTGGGCGATCGCCATCGTTGGCCCTCCCGGTGCCTTCGGCAGCGCAGCGCAGCGACTTTAGATGCGTAGCGCGTGGCTGGACCGTGCCAGCCGCCTGCCCGTACCCTGGGTGCAATGGCCGGCGCGCCCTACGTGATCATCGCCTTGCTGTTTGGCGTTGCGACGGGGATCATCGGGCGGGCCAAGGGGAGCTCCTTCTTCCTCTGGCTCGTGGTCGGGACGGTGATCCCCTTCTTCGGGCTGATCGCCGTGATCCTCTACCGCTCCGAGCACGAGGAGCCCGAGAGGCAGTGCCCGACGTGCAGAAAGACGCTCAAGCTCCACGTCCAGGTCTGCCCGCGCTGCGGCACTGACCTATACCTCCCCGATCCGTCGGAGGTCAGACCCGGGCCTGCGCACCGCTCGACCTGAGTGGGTTAAATTGCGCGACAGGCTGGGAAGGGAGCGCAGGATGAGTATCCACACGGCGAGACGGCTGGGAGCTGGTTGGCGTACTCGGAACGATGGCGGCGCTGTTGGTGGGTCGCCTGCGCTCGCGGCCGTGATCACGCCCAACACGTTCGCTGATGAGAACGGCGGTGGCACTGCCTGCTCACTGCGGGAGGCCATCCTGGCCGCCAACACCGACACCGCGTTCGGGGGGTGTCCGGCGGGTGGTGGCGCCGACACGATCCCCCTTGCCACCGGGGTCTACGCGCTATCGATCCCGCGTGGCGCGACCGCTGACGACAGGCTCGACGGTGACCTCTACGTCGCGAGCCCGGTGACGATCACACATACCGGCGTAACCCCGGCCGTGCTCGACGGGAGCGCGGTCGACCGGGTGATTCACGTGTACGGCGCCGGCAACTTGACCGCGTCAGGCGTCACGATCCGGAACGGCAGGACCAGCATGTCGGGAGGCGGAATTCGCAACGAGGGAAACCTCGACCTTTCGAACGCGACCGTAAGCGGGAATGAGACGACCGCAAGCTATGGCGGCGGGATCGCGAACGCCGGCCCGGCCACGATGTCGCTCACCAACGTGACTCTGTCGGGCAACCGCGCCGAAGGCGACGGCGGCGGCATCGACCAGGGCTTGGGCGGGCTGGCAAACCTGAACAACGTCACGATCGCCGGCAACACCGCCGACACCGATGGGGATGCTGGAGGTGGAGGAGGCGTGCTGGTCGCGCCCGCCACCCCCTCGAACCCGGTGGGCACCTTCAATTTCCGGAACACGATCATCGCCGGCAACACCGATATCTCTCCGCCTTCGCTCTCCGAGTCGGCCGACTGCGGTGGAATCCTGGTCTCGCTGGGCAACAACCTGATCGGCGATCGCACCGGCTGCGCGTTCGCACCTCGGGGCGGGGACAAGACCAACGTCAAGCCGCGGCTCGGGCCGCTGGCGAACAATGGCGGCGCGACGTTCACGCGCGCGCTCCTCGCCAAGAGCCCGGCGATCAACGCGGGCGGCAGGGGTTCTGCGCCCACCGACCAGCGCGGCGTTCCCCGGTCGGCGCCCGACATCGGCGCCTACGAGTTCGCGAGATGCGGCGGAGAGGTGGTCAACCTCGTCGGCACCTCCGGCGAGGACTGGCTCGCCGGAACGAGCGGGGCCGATGGCATCCTCGGGCTGGGCGGAAGGGACATCCTCAAGGGACGCGCCGGCAGGGATGGGTTGTGCGGTGGCGGCGGCAGGGACAAGCTGAAGGGGGGCGGCGGCAGGGACACCCTCATCGGCGCCAAGGGCAAAGACGCCTGCAGGGGTGGGCCAGGAAAGGACACGCAGAAGAGCTGCTGAGCACTACCTGAGCCAGGTGCGGACGATCGCGTTAGCGAAGCCGAGCCCGTAGCGCATCACCGCCGGCTTCTTGGAATGGCCGTGGGTGCGCTTGGCGACCGTCACGGGCACCTCCTTGGCCGGGATGCCGCGCTTGATCGCCTCGATCAGGAACTCCGAGGTGTGGAACTGCTCCTGCCGAAGGACGAGCTGGGGGAGGACCGTGGTTCGCACGGCCCGGTAGCCGTTCGAGCAGTCCGAGACCTTGGTCCGGGTGATGAAGGAGACGACCTTGTTGAAGAAGACGATCCCCAGCTCCCGTGAGCGGGAGTTGGGATCCGCTTCACCCAGAACGCGCGAGCCGTGCGCGACGTCGACCTCGTCGTCGAGCACGGGCTTGACCAGGCGCTCCATCTCGCTCGCCAGGTGCTGTCCGTCTGCGTCGAGGGTGACCACCACCAGTGCGCCCGACTCCGCCATCAGGCGGTAGCCGGTGCGCAGGGCGGCGCCGCCACCGCGGTTGATCACGTGCCTGGCGACCACCGCTCCAGCCTTCGCGGCCTCCTCACTCGTGTCGTCTCCCGAGCCGTCGTCCACCACCAGGACGGCCGTCGGCTCGCCGCAGACCTCGGGCGGGATGCTCCGGACCACGTCGCCGACGCTCTGGGCCTCGTTGTAGGCGGGAATGACCACGGCGATCTTGTCGCGGAAGCGCTCGGGGAGCTTCGCCTCGCGGAACTCCTCCCAGGCGAGCCCCTCGAGCAGGGCCGAGAGCTGCTGATTCATCCGGGAGCTCTCGGTCAGCGCCCGCAGGACGAGCAGGAAGAGAATGACGATCGCGAAGACCGCGAGCCCCAGGATCCGCCCGCCGTTGCCGCGGTTGAAGGAGAAGGCCGAGAGCAGCGAGTTGAGCAGCTCGGTGCCCGAGATGATCGCCAGGGCGATCCCCCCGAGCAGGGCCAGCAGAACCGCGCCGTTCGACAGCGACCGCCGCCTCCAAATCGCGAACGCGATCAGGAGAACGGCGAGGACGAGACCGAACGCGCGCAGCGCGGTCAGCTCTTCCGGGAACAGCGAGGCAATCATGGGGACGGTCAAGGCGGCGGCCAGAATAGCCCCGCTCCGATGTAACGGCCGGGCGTGACGGTGCGCCCGATTGGGCTGTACCCTGCCGCCCTCACATGCGCGTCCTCATTCTCGGGGGCGACGGCTACCTCGGCTGGCCGACGGCGATGCGCTTTTCAGCCGGCGGGCACGAGGTCTCCGTCGTCGACAACTTCTCGCGCCGAACCTGGCACGAGAAGCACGGCACAGACTCACTGACTCCCATCCGCTCCCTGGAGGAGCGGATCGAGGCGTGGAAGGAGATCTCGGGAGTGGAGGTCGCCTCCTACATCGGCGCGATCGAGGACCCGGAGTTCCTCGAGCGCGTGGTGGTCGAGACGAAGCCGGAGGCAGTCGTCCACTACGGGGAGCAGCCGTCGGCGCCGTACTCGATGGCGAGCCGGGAGCAGGCCGTCGAGACGCAGTACACGAACGTGATCGGCACCCTCAACCTGCTCTTCTTCCTCCGCGATCACGCGCCTGACTGCCATCTCGTGAAGCTCGGGACGATGGGGGAGTACGGGACGCCCAACATCGAGATCGAGGAGGGGTTCATCGAGATCGAGCACAAGGGCCGCAAGGACACCCTGCCATTCCCGAAGCTGCCCGGGTCGCTCTACCACCTCTCCAAGGTCCACGACTCCAACAACATCCACTTCGCCTGCCGGGTCTGGGGGCTTCGCTCGACCGACCTGAACCAGGGCGTCGTCTATGGGATCGACACTGAGGAGACCGCCCAGGACGAGCGCCTCAACACCCGCTTCGACTACGACGAGTGGTTCGGCACCGTCCTCAACCGCTTCTGCGTCCAGGCCGTGATCGGGCACCCGCTCACCGTCTACGGCAAGGGCGGCCAGACCCGCGGCTTTCTCAACATCCGCGACACCCTCCAGTGCGTCGAGCTGGCCGTCAACAACCCGGCCGACGCCGGCGAGTACCGCGTCTTCAACCAGTTCACCGAGAGCTTCTCGGTCAGCCAGCTCGCCGAGCTCGTCCAGACTGCCGCAGCCGAGTTGGGTATCGAGGTCGAGATCGAGCATGTCGAGAACCCGCGGGTCGAGCTCGAGGAGCACTACTACAACCCGGTCCACACCAAGCTGCTCGACCTGGGACTCGAGCCGAGCCACCTCGGCGACGAGCTGGTCCGCTCGATGCTGAAGACCATCGAGCGGTACCGCGACCGGGTGATCGACTCCGCGATCGATCCGCGGACGCAGTGGAAGCCGTCGCAGGAGCCCGCAGGAGCGCGCTAGCCGCGAACGTCCCGGAGTGCTCGCTGTAGGGGGGGTTGCGGGACGTTCGGCCGGTTCTCTCCGTTCGCGCCCGCCGAGGGCGCTTGGCTACTATCGCCCCATGCGCGCTGCTGACGCTCTCATGGAGGCTCTCAAGGCCGAAGGGACGCAACACATCTTCGGCATTCCCGGTGGCGCGAACCTGCCGATCTACGACGCCGTCTACGACGCCGAGATCACCCATATCCAGGCGCGTCACGAGCAGGGCGCGGGCCACATGGCCGAGGGCTACGCGAAGGCGTCAGGGCGGGTGGGCGTGGCGTTCGCCACCTCCGGCCCGGGCGCGACCAACCTGGTCACCCGATCGCCGACGCGATCATGGACTCGGTCCCGACCGTCTTCGTCACCGGCCAGGTCCGCACCGAGCTGATCGGCACCGATGGCTTCCAGGAGGCCGACGTCAACGGCATCACGATGCCGATCGTCAAGCACAGCTTCATGGTCCAGGACCCGCGGAAGATCCCGGAGTACGTCCACGCCGCCTTCCACATCGCCTCGACCGGCCGGCCGGGCCCGGTCCTGGTCGACATCCCACAGGACCTCTCCCGAGCGGACATCGACTACGAGCCGATCACGGACGCTCCCAACTTGCCGGGCTACAAGCCTTCCACCGAGGGGAACATCAAGCAGATCCGGATCGCCGCCAAGGCGCTCGCCAACTCCCAGCGGCCGGTGATCTACGTCGGCGGCGGCGTCGATCAACGCCAATGCGTCCGAGGAGCTGCGCGAGCTCTGCCTCTCCGACAACTTCCCCGTCACCAGCACGGTGATGGGCCTCGGCGCCTTCCCGGCGCCGCACGAGCAGTGGCTCGGGATGCTCGGCATGCACGGCACGCGCACCGCCAACTACGCGATGGACAACGCCGATCTGATCATCGCGATCGGCGCCCGCTTCGACGACCGGATCACCGGCAAGCTCTCCGAGTTCGCACCGCGGGCGAAGTTCGTCCACATCGACATCGATCCCGCCGAGATCTCCAAGAACGTCCCGGCCCACATCCCGATCGTCGGCGACGCCAAGGAGGTCCTGCCGAAGCTGACCAAGGAGTACCGCGCCCTGAAGGCGGATCGCAGTCGCTTCGATCGCCTGGTGGGACCAGATCCACGCCTGGCAGCAGGAGTACCCGCTCGGCTACGAGGACTCGTCCGACAACGAGATCAAGCCGCAGCGGATGATCCAGGCGATGTACGCGGCGACGGAGGGCGACGCGATCATCACCTCCGACGTCGGCCAGCACCAGATGTGGTGCGCGCAGTACTACGACTTCGCCAAGCCGCGGCGCTGGATCAACTCCGGCGGCCTCGGGACGATGGGCTTCGGCCTGCCGTCGGCGATCGGCGCCAAGGTCGCCTGCCCCGACGAGACCGTCGTCTGCCTCGCCGGCGACGGCAGCCTGATCATGACCTGCCAGGAGTTCGCCACCGCCGTGCGGCACGACATCCCGGTCAAGGTCTTCCTGATGAACAACGGCTACTTCGGCATGGTCCGCCAGTGGCAGGAGCTCTTCTGGGACGGCCGCTACTGGTCGGTCGAGATGGGCCCCAGCCCCGACTGGCCGAAGCTCGCCGAGGCCTTCGGCGTGAACGGGAATGATGGTCGACGACAAGAACGAGGTCGAGGGCGCGATGCGCGAGGCGCTCGCCACCGACGGCCCGGTGCTGCTGGACGTCCGCGTCACCAAGGAGGAGAACTGCTACCCGATGATCCCGGCCGGCGCCGCCGCCCGGGACATGGTGGGCTGAGCGCGATGGAAGCCGGCACACCCGATCTGATCAAGCTCGAGGACCTGGAGGCCGCCGCTGGCCTGCTCACCGGCCGCAAGCACGTCCTCTCGATCCTGGTCGAGAACCGCCCCGGCGTCCTCGCCCGGATCGCCGGCCTCTTCAGCCGCCGCGGCTTCAACATCGACACCCTCGCCGTCGGCCCGACCGACGACCCCGACATCTCGCGGATCACGCTGACCCTCGACGGCGCCGTTCACCCGATCGACCAGGTGACGAAGCAGCTCCACAAGCTCGTCAACGTGATCAAGATCCGCGACATGGAGCCGGGCGAGACGATCGCCCGCGAGATGGCCCTGTTCAAGGTCTCGGCGCCGGTCGAGAGCCGCGCCGAGATCATGCAGTTCGCCGAGATCTTCCGCGCCAAGATCGTCGACGTCTCGCGCCGCTCGCTGACGATCGAGATCACCGGCAGCGCGGACAAGATCGAGGCCTTCGAGCGGATGATCCGCCCGCACGGCCTGATCGAGATGGTGCGCACGGGCGAGGTCGCGATCGCCCGCTCCAAGTCGGACGCCTGATGCGCCAGGCTGCGCGATAGCGCAACCCGTTTAGTGAAGCCCATGGGGGTCGCGGCCGAATCCACCGAGACGCTGTTGGCCGGTCTCGAGGCCGCCCTGTCCCGCGCGGATCTCGATCGTCCCACTCGCCTCGTCTCGGCGACGGTCGAGATCGACCCCGACGTGGACCCGGCGGCGCTCGCCGTCGGGGTCGAGGCTGGCGGCGGACCGCTGGTTCTGCTGGGAGCAGCCGGATCGCGCGGCTTCGCGATCGCCGGAATCGGTGCAGCCACGGCGGTGATCGCAGGGGAGAGGAGCGCTTCGCGGACCTGGCGGAGCGGTGCGCCGCGTGCGGTCCATGACCGGGAGGCGGAGGAGCCGGCGCGAGCTGCCGCCGGGCGCCGGGCCGGTCTGGGCCGCGGGGCTTCGCGTTCGCCCATCGGCGGTGGGTCGGATCCGCACTGGTCGTCGCTTCCTCCCGCGCTCGCGGTCCTGCCCGAGGTCTCGATCGCCCGCGGGCCGGAGGGCGCCTTCCTGACCGCATCGATCTTCCTCGAGCCGGGGACGGACCCGGAGCAGCCTGATGCAGCGCGCCGCCGGCAGGATCGGGGCTCTGCGCGCGGCCGTTCTCACGCCCGCCGACCCGCACCCGAGTGCGGCCACTCAGATCTTCGGCCGCTACTCCCCAGAGCGCTACGAGAGGATCGTGGCCGCGGCGGTCGAGCGCATCCGCTCCACGGACATCGAGAAGGTCGTGCTCGCGCGCGAGCTGACGGTCGAGGCCCCCGCAGCCCATGATCCGGCTGCGCTGTTCGGCGCCCTGCGCGATCTCTTCCCGTCCTGCTTCTGCTTCTGCTGTCGGCACCCGGAGGCTGCCTTCCTCGGCGCGAGCCCCGAACTGCTGGTGCGCCGCCGCGGGGCCGGTGGCGGCAACGGTCGCGCTCGCCGGGCTCGACCGCCCGCAGCGCGGACCCCGCCGTCGACGACCACCTCGGCGAGGCGCTGCTGCGCAGCCCCAAGGAGCGGAACGAGCACGGGATCGTCGTGCGGCGGATCGAGCGCGACCCTGCGACCGCACGTCCGTCTGGGTCCAGTCCGAGGGCCGAGCCGTGCGTGGTCAAGGTCGCGAACATCCAGCATCTGGCGACGCCGATCCGCGCCCAGCTGGCGGAGTCGCGCTAGCGCGATCGAGCTGGCGGGCTTGCTGCACCCGACCCCCGCGGTCGGCGGCGAGCCACGCGGCGCCGGCGCTGGAGCTGATCGGCGAGCTCGAGGGGATCGACCGCGGCTGGTACGCCGGCCCGGTCGGCTGGATGGACGCCGCCGAGGACGGCGAGTTCTGCGTCGGCCTGCGCTCCGCGCTCGCTTCGCGACCGCAGCGCGCACCTCTTCGCCGGCTGCGGGCATCGTCGCCGACTCCGACCCCGCCGCCGAGCTGCAGAGAACCGAGCTCAAGCTCGAGGCGCTGCTGCCGCTGCTAGCCGGCTGAGCTCGCTTCGCCCTGGGTCTCGGCGCGGAGCAGCACCGTCCAGGGGCGAATGCTCTCGGTCGCGTGCAGTTCCTCCGGCCAGGGGTCATCGGCGAGGCGGGCCCGGATCTCCGCCTCGTCCTTCGCCTCGATCACGAGCAGTGCGTTCTCGCCGTCACCCTCACCGATGGGGCCCCCGAGGATGATGAACCCCTCCTCAGTCAGCAGATCCATGAAGGCCGCGTGCTCCTGCCAGCCCTGCTGCTCGCGCCGCGGCCGGGAATGGTCCCAAGCGGGGCCTTTCGCGCGCTCAACCAGGAAGTAGGCCCACGTACCCGAGTCTATGCCCGCCCCGGCCGTGCGACGGCCTCCCTGGCCGCCTGCGAGAGCTCCCGGTGGAGCTCCAGGTTTCGCGTCCGGTCCGTGCGGACCACGATCATCTGGGCGTCCCCGGCCATCGCCTCGTCCAGCTCGCCCGGGGAGGAGGGCATGGCAACGGTCAGGTCGAAGAGTCGCGCCGCCTCCGCAGGGTCACGCCCGGCCGGCGTCCCGAGCAGGGCCTCGAACTCCGTCTCCGGCATCGCCTCCCGCTGAGGCAGGAAGTGGAAGATCCCACCGCCCGAGTTGTCGATCACGATCAGGCGGAGCTCGGGAGCATGGCTCACGGCGGCGAGCCCGCCGATGTCGTGGAAGAGGGCCAGGTCGCCGAGCACCGCCCAGGTGCGGCTGCCGCTCCCCGTGCATACGCCGGCCGATGTGGAGACCAGGCCGTCGATCCCGTTCGCGCCCCGATTCGAGGCAAAGCGGACCCCTCGGGGCCGGGGCGCAGGAAGGCCTCGAGATCGCGAACCGGCATGCTCGAGGCAGCGAACACCGAATCGCCGTCCCTCACCGCACGGCCCAGCGCCTGCCAGATGCCGGGCTCGCTGAGCTCGCCGAGGGAGGAAAGATGGCCGTCGACCGCGTCGCGCACAGCCTGCTCGGCCTCGAGCCAGCCCGTCGCAAACGGCGAGCCGGCAACCGCCGCGGCCCCGGGGCGCAGCCGGGAAAGCCGTTCCGTCAGCGCCCGCGCGGTCCCCGCGGGATCTGACCGCATCAGCGTGGCTGCGCGGCGCGTCGGCTCCCGCCACTCGCCGGCGGGATCGATGACGATCTGCTCGAGGTCGTCGATCGCAACGAGCCACTGCCGCAGCGGCTTGCTGGTGGGCAGGTCGCCGAACCGGATCACCAGCTCGGGCTCGAGATCCTGGAGCCGGTCCCGCACGATCGCGTCGTAGGTGGTGACCAGCAGCGAGCGATCGTGCGGTCCCCGTCGCAGCTGGGAGGTCGGCTCGGCCAGGATCGGATAGCCCGCGGCCGCGGCGAGCTCGGCGACCGGCCCGGCGAGCCGGGGATCGGGCTGGCGCCCGGCCACGATCAGCCCGCGGGGCACGGACTCGATCCGCTCCGCGAGTCGATCGAGCATCGTCTCGTCGGCGCGAGGAGCCGCCGGCGTGACGGCGTGAAGGGGCGCATTGCCCCGCCCTTCGAGCGCGAGCGGATCGATGGCCGTGACCTGACCCTGCATCGGGACGGGAGCGAGTGGCTCCCGCCAGGGAACGTTGAGGTGCACCGGACCGGGGCGGGGGTCACCCAGCGCCGAGGCGTAGGCGCGGCAGGCAACCGAGCGGAAGTGGAGGAGGCCATCGTCGTTCGCCTCGTGCGTCCCGACCTCGCAGAACCAGCGGACCGCATCGCCGTAGAGCTTGAGCTGGTCAATCGTCTGGCCCGCGCCGATGTCGCGGAGCTCCGGAGGCCGATCGGCAGTGAGCACGATCATCGGCACCCCCGCCTCGTCGGCCTCGACGATGGACGGGTGCAGGTTGGCGGCGGCCGATCCGGAGGTGCACAGCACGACGGCAGGGATGCCGGTGGCGAGGGCCGTCCCGAGCGCGAAGAAGCCGGCGCTGCGCTCGTCGAGGATCACGCTCACCTCGATCTCCGGCTGGCGCCAGAGGGCGACGGCGAGTGGGGTGGAGCGCGAGCCGGGCGAGAGCGCCGCCCTGCGGACGCCGCTCCGGGCCAGCTCCTCGACCATGGCGGAGGCGAGGGCGGTGTTGCGGTTGGTTACGTCCACCGCCCGAACGGTAGTTCAGCCGAGGCGGCGCGCCGCAAGCGCCTCTTCGTCGATCTCCACGCCGAGGCCGGGCCTCTGGTCGAGATGAAGCTCGTCGCCGACCGCGTTCGCCCCGCGGCCCACCGTCGCCGAGAAGAGCCGCTCGGTGGCGAGGCCGTGCGCCACCCCCGCGTCGCCGCCGCGTGCCCGAAGGGCCTGCACGGCATGAGCGGCCGCGGTGATGCCCACCGGTCCCTCCAGCGAGCTCGAGAGATACGACGGGATCGTCTCCGCGATCTCGAGGGCCGCGCCCAGTCCACCGACCTTGGCGACCTTGACCGCGGCCACGTCGCAGGCGTCCAGCTCGCCGCGCGCGGCGTGCGTCGAACGGTGAGACGAGGCTCTCGTCGGCCGCGATCATCACCTGCACTCGCCGGCGCAGATCCACCATCTGCTCGAAGGTGCCGACCGGCTGCTCCGCGAGCTCGATCCTGTGGCGGGCAAGCGCCTCGAGCCGATCGGCGGCCTCATCGACACCCCAGGCCCCGTTCGCGTCCACCCGGATCGCGATCTCATCGCCGAGCGTCTGCCTGACGGTGGCCACCTGGGTCACATCCCCCGCGACGCCGACCTTGAGCTTGTACGTGCTGAAGCCCTCGGCCTGCCATGCCTCGAGCATGGACCGGGTGGCCGAGGGATTGGCTGCCGGCAGCGTCGCATTGCAGGTCACCGGGGCTGCCTCCTGCGCGCCGAGCAGACGCCAGACCGGCTCGCCTGAGGCGCGCCCGACCAGGTCATGCAGGGCGATGTCGACCGCCGCAACCGCCTGGGGCGATGCCCCGCGATTGCGGCACCGAGCGATCGCCGACCAGATTCGCTTCGGTTCGACCTCGCCGTCGAGCAGCCCGGGCCAGCAGCGGTCTCGGATCTCGGCGGCGATTCGCTCGATGCCGATCCCCCCGCGCAGCGAGAGAGCGGCCGTCTCGCCCCATCCCACGAGGCCCTCGCCGCGGATCCTCACCAGGATCAACTCTCGCTCGCGGAGCTCCCCGCGCGCGGTGATGTATGGCTCCCGAAACGGCAGCGAGTAGGGGATGACCTCGATCTCCTCCAGCCGCACGGGCCGATGCTACGCGGCGACTCTAAGCCGCGATGAGAAGCCCGGCTGAGACGAGCAGGCTGAAGACGCCGAGGAGAGCACCGGTTCCGGCCAGGGCGCCGTTGAGCGCCGGGCCGTCCGTGCGGTTGAGCACCGCCCGGGTCGGCTTGATCGCGAGCGGGGCCGAGGCCAAGCCGAGCAGCGCCCACCACGGGCCGCCGTTCGCGGCGAGGGTCACGAGCAGAGCGAGATACGCGCCGCCGATCAGCGCGAGGTAGAACCGACGTGCTCCCTCGCGACCCATGCGAACCGCCAACGTGTGCTTGCCCGCGCGGCGGTCCGTTTCGATGTCGCGCACGTTGTTGACCACCAGGATCGCGGTGGCCAGGCAGCCGACCGCGATGGAGAGCCCGAAGGGCAGCCAGTCGAGCCGCTCGAGCTGGACGTAGTAGGAGCCGTTGACGGCGACCAGGCCGAAGAAGAGGAAGACGAAGAGCTCGCCGAGGCCCGCGTAGCCGTACGGCCGGGGCCCGCCCGTGTAGAGGACGCCGGCGGCGATGGAGGCGACGCCGACCGCGATGATCACCCACCCGGCGACCGTGGCGAGGTAGATCCCAGCAGCCACGGCGACCCCGAACGCGAGCCAGGTTGCGACCAGCACACGCTGCGGAGCGACGAGCCCGGCCGAGGTGACCCGGACCGGGCCGAGCCGGTCGACCGTGTCGGCACCACGCTTGGCGTCCGAGTAGTCGTTGGCGAGGTTCGTCCCGATCTGGATGAAGATCGAGCCGATCAGGGCCGCGATGAAGGCCCCCACCCGCGGCAGCTCGCCCGCGTTCTCGATCGCCGCCGCTGTCCCGACCAGCACGGGTGCGATCGCCGCCGGCAGCGTCCGGGGACGCGCCGCCATCAGCCAGATCCTCAACTCAGGGCCTCTTCGGGTACTTGGAGAAGTCCGGACTGCGTCCCTGCTGGTAGGCGTTGCGCCCCTCCTGGCCCTCCTCGGTCATATAGAAGAGCAGCGTCGCGTCATGGGACAGCTGCTGGATTCCGGTCAGCCCGTCCTCGGTCGCGTTGAAGCTCGCCTTGAGCAGTCGCAGGGAGAGGGGAGAGAGGGCGGCCATCTCGCGGCACCAGGCGACGGTCTCGCGCTCCAGCTGATCGAGGGGGACGACGGTGTTGACGAGCCCCATGTCGAGCGCCTCCTCGGCGTCGTAGAGGCGGGAGAGGAACCAGATCTCCTTGGCCTTCTTCACCCCGACGTTGCGGGCGAGCAGGGAGGAGCCGAAGCCGCCGTCGAAGCTGCCGACACGGGGCCCGGTCTGGCCGAAGACCGCGTTGTCGCCAGCGATCGTCAGGTCACAGACCAGATGGAGGATGTGCCCTCCGCCCACCGCGTAGCCGGCCACCATCGCGACCACCGGCTTGGGCAGGCGGCGGATCTGGACGTGGAGGTCGCCGACGTCCAGTCGCCCGACGCCCTGCTCGGCGACCTCGTCGTCGCCGATATAGCCGTCGTCCCCGCGGATGCGCTGGTCGCCTCCGGAACAGAACGCCTCGTTGCCCGCCCCAGTGAAGATGATCGTCGCGACCTCGATGTCGTCCCTGGCCCGGGTGAACGCGTCGCGCAGCTCGGCCAGGGTGGGGGGGCGGAAGGCGTTGTGGACCTCGGGACGGTTGATCGAGATCTTCGCGATCGAGTCGCCGCGCTCATAGATCACGTCCTCGTAATCCCCCTCGGCGCGCCACTCGATTGGTGCGTAGAGCTGATCCTCCGGCGGGGCGTCCTTGTGGCGTCTCGGCACGGCGGCAACCATAGCACCTGGTTCCCTTGCCCGTGAAGCTCGACAACTGGCTCGCGCAGCGTGCCCACAGCTGCCCCGAGCGGAGCGCGCTGGTAACCGAAGCCTCCAGCGTCACCTACGCGGAACTGGAGGCCGAGGCGACCTGGGTCGCTCGTCGGCTCGCCGCCTACGGGGTGAGGAGGGATGCGGTCGCGGCGCTCACCATGCATCCGCGCCGCGAGGAGGTCGTGCTGCTGCATGCCCTGATGAAGCTCGGTGCCGTCGCGCTGCCGCTGAGCCCGCGACTCACCGAGGCCGAGCGGGACGGCGTGCTCGCCGCGGAGCGGCCCGCCGTCGACCTGAACGATGCCGCCGAGCTCACCCAGACCGAGGCCGACCTGCCCCTGCTCGGCGAGCACGACATGGATGACCTCCAGTGCCGCATCCTCACCAGCGGGACCTCGGGAGAGCCGCGCCCGGTCGGCCTCACCTACGGGAACTTCCTGTTCAGCGCGGTCGGGTCCGCCTTCAACATCGGCGTCGATCCCTCCGACCGCTGGCTCTGCTGCCTGCCCCTGAGCCACGTCGCCGGCCTCTCGATCATCCTGCGCTCGGTCATCTACGGGACCACCGCCGTGCTCCTCGACGGCTTCGACACCGAGCAGGTGGCGAGCACTCTCGTCTCCGGGGACATCTCGCTGCTCTCGCTCGTGCCGACCCAGCTGATCCGGCTGCTCGAGGCGGACACGGACCTCTCGGCACCGCGCGCGATCCTGATCGGCGGTGGGCCGGTACCTCCGGCCGCCCTCCGTGAGGCTCTCGGCAGGGGCGCCACGGTGGTTCAGACCTACGGCATGACCGAGACCTGCTCCCAGGTGACGACGCTGGCGCCCGAGGACGCGGAGCGCAGGGTCGGCTCCGCCGGGCGCCCCCTGTTCACCAGCCACATTCGCATCGAGGCGGGCGAGATCCTCGTCCAGGGACCGACGGTCGCTCCCGGTTGCTACGACGCAGACGGCTGGCTGCACACCGGCGACCTCGGGCACATCGACGAGGAAGGCTTTCTCTACGTCACGGGCCGCGACAGCGAGGTGATCGTCACCGGTGGGGAGAACGTGATGCCGGCGGAGGTGGAGGCGGTGCTGGTCGCTCATCCCGCCATTGCGGATGCGGCGGTGGTCGGTCGCCCCGATCCCGAGTGGCAGGAGGCCGTCTGCGCCCTGGTCGTGCTCCGCGACGGCGCCGAGGCGAAGGAGGACGAACTCCGCTCTCACTGCTCGGCCTCGCTCGCCCCCCACAAGGTTCCGAAGCGGATCGACTTCGTCTCGACCCTGCCCCGGACCCCCTCGGGCAAGCTGCTCCGGGGCGAGTTGCCCGAGCCGGCCGGCCGCTAGCATCCGCCGCCTCATGGCTGCCGACGACGTCCTCTACGACAAGGACGCGGACCTCTCCGCGCTCGAGGGCAAGACCATCGCGATCTTGGGCTACGGGTCCCAGGGTCACGCCCACGCGCTCAACCTGAAGGACTCCGGGATGGACGTCGTCGTCGGGCTGCGCCCCGACTCCTCCAGCCGGGATGACGCGGAGGCCGAGGGGCTCGAGGTGCTCGACGTCGCAGACGCCGCCAGCCGCGGCGACATCGTGATGATCCTGCTGCCCGACGAGAAGCAGGCCCAGATCTGGCGCGAGGAGATCGCCGACGGGATCGCGGACGGCAACCTCCTGATGTTCGCCCACGGCTTCGCGATCCGCTTCGGGCAGATCGAGCCGCCGCCCGGCGTCGACGTCGGCATGGTCGCCCCGAAGGGGCCAGGCCACCTGGTCCGCCGCGAGTTCACCGACGGGCAGGGGGTGCCCTGCCTGATGGCGATCCATCAGGACGCCACCGGCACCGCGCACGACCAGGTCCTGGCCTACGCCTCGGGCATCGGCGGCGGACGCGCCGGGATCATCGAGACCACCTTCAAGGACGAGGCCGAGACCGACCTATTCGGTGAGCAGGCCGTTCTCTGTGGAGGCGCCACCGAGCTCGTCCGCGCCGGCTTCGAGACGCTGGTCGAGGCGGGCTACGACCCGCGCCTCGCCTACTTCGAGTGCCTGCACGAGCTCAAGCTGATCGTCGATCTGATGTACGAGCACGGCATCCAGGGCATGCGTCACTCGATCTCCAACACCGCCGAGTACGGGGACATGACCCGCGGTCCGAAGGTGATCACCCAGGAGACCCGCCAGGCGATGAAGAAGATCCTGGCCGACATCCAGTCGGGCGAGTTCGCGAAG
This sequence comes from uncultured Solirubrobacterales bacterium, assembly GCA_963848955.1. Lineage (GTDB taxonomy): Bacteria > Actinomycetota > Thermoleophilia > Solirubrobacterales > 70-9 > DASUPK01. The sequence continues at coordinate 73,440 of CAWKFQ010000014.1, forward strand.
GAGTGGATCGCCGAGAACGAGGCCGGCCAGGAGAACTTCCAGCGCATGCGCGAGGAGGCGGCCAACTCACAGGTCGAGAAGGTCGGCAAGGATCTCCGCGCGATGATGCCCTGGATCGACGAGTAGCCAGTTGGGCTGCCGGCGATGACCCGCGCGCAGCTCACCGAGGAGATCCTGGCGGCCAAGCACTCGCGAGGGGTGAGCTGGGCCGAGTTGGCGGAGCTGCTGACCGCACCGGTCGAGTGGGCGACGGCGGCCCTGCTGGGCCAGTTCCCGCTCGACGAGACGCAGGCCCGTGCCGTCACTGAGGCGCTGGGCCTGAATGAAGATGCCATCCCGGAGCTGACGGCGTCGCCGATGCGGGGCGGGCTGGACGAAGCGGTGCCGACCGACCCGACCATCTACCGGCTATACGAGATCGTTCAGGTCTATGGCCCGGCGCTGAAGGAACTGATCCACGAGGAGTTCGGGGACGGGATCATGAGCGCGATCAACTTCGGCTTCACGGTTCGGCGCCTGCCGGACGACAGGGGAGACAGGGTGGAGATCGTCCTCAACGGCAAGTTCCTGCCGTATGAGTGGCGAGAGATGGACTGATCTCGGGCGATGATGCCCTGGATCTGGGACTAACCGGAGCTCTTACCGTCCGCTCGTGTTAGGGCCTGCTCAGCCGACGGTGGGTGCCGGGACTCCGTCCGCGGGTGGCGGCCCGTACTGGTTCTCACCCGGATCGCTCTGGCGCAGGTAGAAAATCAGCAGCACGATGAACCCGATGATCGGGATCAGCCCGATCAGCACCCACCAGCCGGTGTGGTCAGTGTCGTGCAGCCGTCGTATCGCGACCGAGAGGTTCGGCAGCAGCAGCGCCAGTGACGCCAGTCCGCTCACCACGCCGAAACTGCCGATGATGAGGTCGATGAGGGTGGCGCCAATCCCAACCAGGATCCCAAACAGGAACCACCACCAGAATGCCGGTCTTGACGCGCGGCCGTCGAACTTCACGTAGTGGTCGAATCCAGACCTGACTGCCTCAGCAAACGTCACTTGTTCTCCTTCTCCACGTAGTCAGCTTCGTAACTCACTGGGTACAGCTTCTAGACCTCAGGGGTGCGGCTTGCCGCCTCGCTCGAGATCTGGCCAGAAGGCGGCGTCGACCCAGCCTCCTCGTACGAGAACGGCGGCTAGTCCTCGGTGATCAGGAGGAAGTAACCGCTGGTCCTGACGAGGTAGGCCATCGCCGAACGCATCGGGTTGAAGAGACCCTCCCCTAGCTTGCCCGTGAACAGGATCGCGAACCAGGCGATGATCGAGACGACGTACAGGATGATTCCCTGCACGATCGCGAGCAGCATCACCGGGATGCCGATGATCAGCCGGAGCCCCGTCTTGAGGCGGCTGTACTCCCCGAGCGGCGCAGGGACGCCGATTCGAACCGGGTAGCCCGGCCCCTCTTCGCCGCCAAAGGGCGGGAACTCGTCGCTCAGCAGATACAGGAAGCTGTTCGTCCTGCCCGACATCCGCAGGTAACCGGCGTTGAAGTCGTACAGGCCCTCCGGGTACTTGCCGGTGAAGACGATCGCGAACCAGGCGATGATCGCCGCGATCTGGGCGACGATCCCGTAGACGTAGGCCACGATCAGCCAGGGGATCGCGACGATGTAGCGGAAGAACGTTGTCAGACGGTTCCGGCCTTCGAGGGCAGGCTCCACCTCATAGCTGATTGGGTACATGCTCTCTCCCGGGTCGAGGTGCAGGGGATTGCGCGCGCGGGCGAGCGACCCCGGCGGACGCGCGATCACCCTACTCCACCCATCGGAGGTCAGTCCAGCGTCTTGGCCGAATAACGCCCATCTCGGGCGATGGCTAGCCTTGCGGCTCGCTCCGGATCGATGACGCAGACCATGCTTGAAATCCCCGCTGAGCTGAAGCCCGCCGACGGCCGGTTCGGCTGCGGCCCGTCGAAGGTGAGGCCCGAGGCCCTCGCCAAGCTGGCGAGCCAGAACGACCTGATGGGCACCTCGCACCGCCAGCAGCCCGTCAGGGACCTGGTCGCGCGTGTCCGCTCGGGCCTGGGCGAGCTGTTCGACCTCCCCGACGGCTATGAGGTCGCGCTCGGCAACGGCGGTACGACGGCCTTCTGGGACGCCGCCGCTGCGTGGCTCGTCCGCCGAGCGCGCGCTGCACCTGGCCTACGGCGAGTTCTCCTCGAAGTTCGCCAAGTCGACGGCCGGCGCCCCGTTCCTCGCAGATCCGATCGTGATCGAGGCCGAGCCGGGCGACGCCCCGGCGCCGGTCGCCGATCCCGAGGCCGACGTGCTCGCCTGGGCGCACAACGAGACCTCGACCGGCGTGATGGTGCCTGTGGAACGCCCGGGTGGCGCCGGCGAGAGCCTCGTCGTGATCGACGCGACCTCGGGCGCCGGCGGGCTGCCGGTCGACGTCGGCGAGGCCGACGCCTACTACTTCGCGCCCCAGAAAGCCTTCGCCGCCGACGGCGGCCTCTGGCTCGCGCTGCTCAGCCCGGCCGCGATCGAGCGGATCGAGCAGCTCGAGGCGGCCGCCGATGGCCGCTGGCAACCGGCGTCCCTCTCCCTCTCCCTCGCGCTCGAGAACTCGCGCAAGGAGCAGACCTACAACACGCCCGCGCTGGCGACCTTGATCCTGCTCGCCGACCAGATCGAGTGGCTGCTCGACGGGGGCGGGCTGGACTTCGGGGTATCACGCACCCGCACCTCGTCGCAGCACCTCTACGGCTGGGCGGAGGAGTCGGAGGTTGCCACTCCGTTCGTCGTGGATCCGGCGAAGCGCTCGCTGGTGGTGGGAACGATCGACTTCGAAGAGTCGGTGGACGCGGCTGCGCTCGCCGGAACACTGCGGTCGAACGGCATCGTCGACACGGAGCCCTACCGCAAGCTCGGCCGGAACCAGCTGCGGATCGGCATGTTCCCGGCCGTGGACCCGGCGGATGTGGAGGCGCTCACCGCCTGCATCGACTGGGTGCTGGAAAACGCCGACGACGTGAGGCGATGAACGACAAGGCGAAGGTCCTGGTCAAGGAGAAGATCGCCGACGCCGGTGTCGACCTGTTGCGGGAGCGCTTCGACGTCGAGCTCGGGCTCGAGTGGGACGGCACCGAGCTGGAGGAGCGGATCGGCGAGTTCGACGGCATCCTGATCCGCTCCGCCACCAAGCTCACGCCCGAACTCATCGAGCGCGCCGGCCGGCTCAAGGTGATCGGCCGGGCCGGAACCGGCGTGGACAACGTCGATGTCGCGGCGGCCACCAAGCGAGGCATCGTCGTCGCCAACGCCCCCGAGGCGAACTCGCTCGCCGCGGCGGAGCACACGATGGCGCTGATGCTCGCGCTCTGCCGCAATATTCCGCAGGCTCACGCGTCCCTCGCCGCCGGGAAGTGGGATCGCGGCAAGTTCAAGGGCACCGAGCTCTACGGCAAGACCCTCGGTGTGCTCGGCTTCGGGCGCATCGGGCAGCTCGTCACCGCGCGTGCCCAGGCCTTCGAGATGCCGGTGATCGCCTACGACAAGTTCGTCACCGCCGACCGCTTCCGCGAGCTTGGGGTGGAGGGGGTCGAGAATCCGGACGAGCTCTACGCGCGAGCTGACTTCATCTCGCTCCACCTGCCGAAGACGCCCGAGACCGTGAACTTCATCGACTCCGAAGCGATCGGGAAGATGCGCGAGGGGGTGCGGATCATCAACTGCGCCCGCGGGGAGCTGATCGATCTGGACGCGCTCACGGAGGGTCTCGAGTCGGGCAAGGTGGCCGGCGCCGCACTCGACGTCTTCCCGGAGGAGCCCTTCACAGAGCACCCGATCCTGCAGCGCGAAGACGTGGTGGTCACGCCTCACCTGGGGGCCTCAACGGAGGAGGCCCAGGACCGCGCCGGGGTGGTGACGGCAGAGCAGGTGACAGCTGCGCTCACCGGCGGGGTCGTCACCACGGCCGTCAACATCGCGGCGGTTCGGCCTGAGGTGATGGAGCAGCTGGCGCCGTTCGTGCCGCTGAGCGAGAAGCTCGGCCGCCTGGCCCAGGCCTTGGGCGAGGGCACGCCCGAGCGGGTGGAGGTCGAGTTCCGCGGCCGACTCGCCGATCAGGACACTCGCATCCTTGGGATCGCGACCCTCGTCGGGATCCTCACCGGCCACACCGAGGAGCCGGTCAACCTCGTCAACGGCCCGCACATGGCCGAGGAGCGCGGCATCGAGCTCACGGAGACACGCGACGCGTCCTCGGAGGACTTCACGGAGCTGGTGGTGGTGAGACTCCACAGCGGTGGCGACGTCGTCGAGGTCGCGGGCACGGGTGTCGGGCCTCGCAACATTCCCTATCTGGCGCGGGTCTGGGGAGAGGACTTCTACCTTCCCTTCGCCGACCACCTAACGATCTTCCGGTACACCGACCAGCCGGGAATGATCGGCCGCGTTGGGACGATCTTCGGCGAGGAGGGGGTCAACATCGTCTCGGCGGCGGTCGGCGCGGAGTCCGGCCGACGACACGGCGGTGATGGCGCTGACCACGGACGCTCCGGTCAACCAGTCGACGATGGAGCGCCTCCTCGAGCTGGACGGCTTCTCGGTCGGTCGCGCGGTCGACCTCTAGGGAATAGGGTCAGCCCATGAGGACGGTCGTGGTCACCGGCCATGGAGGGCCGGAGGTGCTCCAGGTACAGGAGAGGCCCGATCCGGCGGTGGGTCCCGGCGAGGTGCGGATCATCGTCAAGGCGGCGGGCATCAACTTCGCCGACACGATGGCGCGGGTGGGCATCTATCCCGACGCGCCCAAGCCTCCCTGCGTCCTCGGCTACGAGGTAGCCGGTGAGGTCGAGTCCGTCGGCGAGGGGGTCGACGAGGTGAAGCCGGGCGATCGGGTCGTCGCCGGGGTCCGCTTCGGCGGCCACGCCGAGCTCGTCACCGTTCCGGCCGACCAGGTGCTCCCGCTGCCCGAACGGCTGAGCTTCGAGCAGGGCGCAGCCGTGCCGGTGAACTACGCCACGGCCTACTGCGCGCTGGTCGTGATGGCGGGGATCAAGCAGGGCGAGCGCGCCCTGATCCACGCGGCGGCGGGCGGGGTCGGGCACGGCAGCGGTGCAGATCGCCCGCCACCACGGCGCCGAGGTCTTCGGCACTGCCTCCGCCTCCAAGCACGACGCCATCCGCGAGCTCGGCGTCGAGCATGCGATCGACTACCGCACCCAGGACTTCGAGCAGGAGGTGAGGAGGCTCACCGATGGCCAGGGCGTCGACGTCGCGATCGACGCCACCGGCCCGACCAACTTCCGCAAGGACTACCGCCTCCTGCGCCAGGGCGGGCGGCTGGTCATGTACGGGCTCTCCGAGGCGTCCGCCGGCACCGGCCGCGACCTGCGCAAGCTGCTCGGCAGCCTTGCCCGGATGCCCTTCGCGACGCTGCCGTGGTGGAAGAGCCTCCAGCTCATGAGCGAGAACAAGGGCGTCTTCGGACTCAACATGCTCCACTGGTGGGACCGGGAGGGCGACGTGACGCGGATCACGGGCCCGCTCATCGAGGAGCTCGAGCAGGGCGAGCTCGAGCCCGTCGTGGCCGAGGCGTTTCCCTTCGACCGCGCCGGGGACGCCCACCGCTTCATCGCGGAGCGGCGGAACATCGGCAAGGTCGTGCTCGTCCCCTGAAGGGCGCTCTTAACGGGGTTCACCGGGGTTATGGCAGGCGAATGAAGCTTGGACTCAGGAGAACAGTCAGCGCAGCCGCGGCGCTCGCCGCTGTCGCTGCGATCGTCCCCGCGACCGCCTCGGCTCGACCGGGGGTGGCCGCATCGGTCTCGACGATCCACGGCCGCGGCGCGACCACCGCCGCGTCGATGAACGTGCTGACCCTGAACGACTATCGCGGCATCGACAACCGGATCAGCCTCTTCACCGGGCCCACCGGACGCCTGGTGCTGACGGCGCCGGAGGGCCTGGGCGATCCCGACGCCAGCGGCTCGGCCTGCGCCTTGGACAACGCCAAGGCCGGTGAGTCAACCGCGCAGGAGGTGAGCTGTGCGCCCGGCTACATCGGGGCGATCGTCGGGGACCTCGGCCGCGGCAGCGACACCGTCGACGCCGACCCCTCGCTTCCGGTGATGATCGGAGCCGTGATCGACAGCGAGGACCGGCCGCTCGAGGGGGGACCTGGCCGGGACCGCCTGGTGGGTGGAGCCGTCGCGGATCTGCTCGAGGGTGACGGGGGGTCGGACTCGATGGCTGGCGGCGGCGGTCTGGACCACCTGCGCGGCGGGCCCGGCGCCGACAATCTGAGCGGCGGCGCCGCGAGCGACTGGCTGAGTGGTGGCGGGGGCGCGGACAAGCTGAGCGGGGGAGGGGGCAGGGACGTCTGCCGCGGGGCCGGCGGGCTCGATACGCAGAAGAACTGCGAGACCGCCCGCGGAATTCCGTAGGTGCCGGCGTTAGCTTTCCGGCCGTGTTCACCACGGCCAGCATCGGCAGCGCCTATCAGCACGGAATCGTCGACACCGGGCGCGAGCCGCACTTTCTCTTCTTCGTAGCCTTCCTGCTCACCTTCGGCTTCATCCGCACCAGCACCCACATGATCCGGGCGCAGGTGAGCTGGTGGCCGGGCAACGTCTCGGTCGGCGGCACGCACATCCATCACCTGGTCTGGGGGATCCTGCTGATCCTGATCAGCGGCTACATCGCGGTCGCGATTGCGCCCGAAAGCCCCTGGCGGGAGGTCGTGGCCGTGTCCTTCGGCATCGGGACGGGCCTCACGCTGGACGAATTCGCACTCTGGCTCAACCTCAAGGACGTCTACTGGGAGAAGGAGGGGCGGAAGTCCATCGACGCGGTGATCATCGCCTCGGCCGTCTCGGGGGTGCTGCTGATCAGCCTGCGCTCGTGGATCGACTTGACGACCCAGGTGGCGGACGAGATTCAGGCCTTCGTTGGAGCGATCGGCCTCATCGGCGTCATCCTCGCCCTCGTCAATGCAGCGAAGGAGAAGTTCGGAATGGCGATCTGGAGCATCCTGGTGCCGGTCGTCGGAATCGCGAGCGCCTTCCGCCTGGCGAAACCTCATTCAGTCTGGGCGCGGCTCTTCTACCGCCAGGACAAAAAGCAACGGTCGGAGGAGCGTTTTGCCGGCTCGCGCGGCAAGCCCTTCTGGAAGCGAGGCGGCGAGTTACTCGGCCGTCTTAGGCTCCGCCCGCGCGGCGCCGGCGGAACCTGAGAACACCAGCTCGTCGATCACCACACCGAGCGAGGCCGCGGTGGGAATGGCGAGAAGTGCGCCCAGCACCCCGGCCAGGTTCGCTCCCACGATCACGGCGACGATCGCCACCGCCGGGTTCACCTTGAGCGCGCCGCCCTTGTAGAGCAGCGGCTGGATGATCCGGTCCTGGAGCTGCTGGTAGACGAGGAAGATGGCCAGCCAGACGATCGCGTCGCCGGGCCCTCCGTCGATCAGCAGAACGATGAAGACCGAGAACCCGCCGATGGTCAGGCCGATCAGCGGGATCAGGTCGAGGAAGGCGACCAGCACCGCCAGCGGCACGGCGAGGTGGAATCCCTCCGCCTCGAGGAACCCCCAGGTGAGGATTCCGGCGGCGATCGCGAGCAGCAGGTTGACGCTGACGTAGGCCTTGACCACCTCTGCCACCCGGTCGGCGATCCGCCGGGCACGATCGCGCTGGATGGAGGCCAGGCGGCCGGTGCCCCTCTCGACCATTCCCCGGCCGTCCATCAGCAGGAAGAAGGTCAGGGTGATGACGGTGATCGCTGCCAGCAGGTGCTCGAGGAGGCTGACGGTGAATGAGCCGATCGTGCTCGCGCCGCTCGACAGATGCGAGGGGAGCGCGCTCGCCTCCTGGGTGAGCTTCTGGGTGATGCCGTACTTCTGGTTCAGCTCCTGGAACTGCTGGTTGTTGTTCGCCCAGTTCTCGAAGTCGTGGACGTAGCCGGGGAGCTTGTGGGCCAGCCCCTCGATGTCATGGACGATCGGCGGAAAGACATGCAGGGTCAGAAAGACCAGCGCCGCCAGGGCGATCAGGTAGACGATCAGGATCGCGAGCACCCGCGGCATCTGTCCGTCGCGCGGCCAGGCGCGTTGGATCAGGCTGACGGCGGGGTCGAGCGCGAGTGCCAGGAAGATCGCGGCAGCCACCCACTGCAGGGTCGTCCGCGTATGCATCAGCGCGATCGCCAGCAGCAGCGCCACCGCGATCCAGAAGAGGGCCACGAGCACGACCTTCGCGACCGCCCGAGCCTCGATCCCCTCCGCGCGCATCGGATAGGACGCTAAACAGCGGGCCGGACCCAACCTCGACGCCGCCACCTTGGAGATTCACTCTCCCTGCGCTACTCTGCGCGGACTTCGATGACGCACCGGCTCGACAGCCTCGCGCTTCTCCTTCTCCTCCCCCTTCGGGGGGAATAGCGCTGGGCGGCGCGAGAGCCGCGAACTCAGGAACAGGTCATCGGAAGTCTCAGGAGAAGGAGGTAGTGATGAATGACGTAGGCGGTGTAGGCGGTCCGGTTTCGGACGAGAACCGGGTCCACATCTTCGATACGACGCTGCGGGACGGCGAGCAGTCCCCGGGCATCTCGCTGAACACGCAGGAGAAGGTCGAGATCGCGCAGCAGCTCGCCCGCCTGGGCGTGGACGTGATCGAGGCCGGCTTCCCGATCACCTCGCCCGGCGACTTCGAGGCCGTCGAGGCGATCGCCCATCGGGTGGAGGGCCCGGTGATCTGCGGCCTGTCCCGAACCCACAAGGCGGACATCGACGCAGCCTGGAACGCGATCAAGGACTCCGAGCGGCCTCGGATCCACACATTCATCTCGACCTCCGACATCCACATCGAGCATCAGCTGCAGACGACGCGCGAGGACGTCAAGGGTCAGGCGAAGGCCGCCGTGGCGCTGGCGAAGTCGTATTGCGAGGACGTCGAGTTCTCGCCGATGGACGCGACCCGCGCCGACATCGAGTTCACGGCCGAGGTCTGCGCGATCGCGGTCGCCGAGGGCGCCAACGTGATCAACATCCCGGACACGGTCGGCTACACGACCCCGGAGGAATACGGGGCCTACTTCCGCCGCCTCTACGAGCTGGTCCCGGAGCTTGCCGAGGTCGAGATCTCCGTCCACTGCCATGACGACCTGGGCATGGCCGTTTCCAACTCCTACGCCGGACTGCTCGCCGGCGCGCGTCAGGTGGAGTGCGCCGTCAACGGGATCGGCGAACGGGCGGGCAACTGCTCGCTGGAGGAGATCGTGATGCTGCTGCGGACCCGCCGCGACGTCCACGGGCTGGACACCGGGATCGACGCTCGGGAGCTGGCCCGCACGAGCCGCATGGTCTCCCGTCTGACCGGGTACTCGGTGCCGCCGAACAAGGCGGTGGTGGGCCGGAACGCCTTCGCTCACGAGTCGGGCATCCACCAGGACGGCGTGCTCAAGGAACGCTCGACCTACGAGATCATGGACGCGACTGAGGTGGGGCTGGAGTCCAACTCGATCGTGCTGGGAAAGCACTCCGGCCGCCACGCCCTCCAGGACGCCCTGAAGGAGCTGGGCTTCAAGGTCGAGGGCGGAGCGCTGAACCAGGCGTTCAAGCGCTTCAAGGAGATCGCGGACAAGAAGAAGCAGGTCACCGCGCTCGACCTGGAGGCGATCGTCTCCGAGGAGATGCGCGAGGCTGCACAGGCCTACGAGCTGAAGTGGTTCGAGATCGAGTCCGGCTCGCAGCGCGCTCCGCAGGCCCGGGTCAGCGTCGTCCTGCCGAGCGGCGAGGAGTCGGTCGCGCAGGCGTCCGGCGACGGCCCGGTGGACGCGATCTTCGGGGCGATCCGCGAGGCGACGGGCACCGACGCCGAGCTCCAGCGCTACGAGGTCGAGGCGGTCACCGGCGGCACCGACGCGCTCGGTGAGGTCGGCGTCTCCGTCCGAGCCAACGGGAGGCTCGCCAGCGGCCAGGGTGTCGCGACGGACATCCTCGAGGCGTCCGCGCGGGCCTTCGTCCGCGCGATCTCGAACGCCCTGGAGGGCGTCGCGATCCGCGAGGCCGAGGACGCGACGGCGGATGCCGCGGTGGAGCGCACCCCCGGTCCGTGAGGCTGCCTGACGCACCGCAGGCGAAGTCGCCCTTCTGGTGGTTCTGGGAGCGGTTCACCGACGTCCACACAGCTGCCTACAAGGCGAGCCATGGCCGGGTCGGCGGCACCTACGGCAAGGCGCCGGTCGCCCTGGTCGAGTCGGTCGGGCGCAAGAGCGGGAAGCGACGAACGCATCCGCTCCTCGCCACCGAGGACGGCGAGAACATCGTGGTCATCGCCTCGAAGGGCGGTGTCCACAAGCACCCCGCCTGGTACCACAACCTGATGGCCAACCCGGAGACCACCGTCAACTGGTACGGCGACGTCCGAAGGATGCGAGCCAGGGAGACCGAGGGAGCCGAGCGCGAACGTCTCTGGAAGCAGATGGTCGGCGTCTACCCGACCTACGAGGACTACCAGCGGCGAACCGACCGGCAGATCCCGGTCATCCTGCTCGAGCCGGCCTGACGCGCTAGGGGGCCGGCGCCGGAGCGGGCTTCGCTGGCGGAGGCGGAATCGCCGGAGCGCCGACCGGCCCGACGTGCGGGATCCACTCGAGCCAGCTCGGCAGGTACCAGTTCCAGTCTCCGAGCAGCTTCATCGACGCGGGCAGCAGAATGGCGCGCACCAGAGTGGCGTCGATCAGCACCGCCACGCCGAGCCCCACGCCGAGCTCCTTGAAGAAGACCAGCGACAGGGTCGCGAACACGGCGAAGACCCCGACCATGACGACGGCTGCGCTCGTCACCACGCCCGCCGTCGTCTTGATCCCGTGCGCGACGGCCTCATCGGTCGGCATCCCCTGGTCGTAGGACTCGCGGATCCGGGTGAGGATGAAGACGTGGTAGTCCATCGACAACCCGAAGAGGACCACGAAGAGGAACAGGGGCATCCACGAGATGATCGCCCCGGTCGAATTGAACCCCAGGAACGACTCGAGGTGACCGTCCTGGAAGATCCAGACGATCACGCCGTAGGCGGCCCCCACCGAGAGCAGGTTGAGGATGATCGCCTTGATCGGAATGACGATCGAGCGGAACGTGAAGAGCAGCAGCAGGAAGGCCGCGATCAGCACGAAGCCGAAGACGAGCGGCAGGTGGGACTTCGTGACGTCGTTGAAGTCCTTGGATGACGCCGTGAAGCCGGTCACGTCGGCGCTGACGCCAGGCACGGCCCCGATCGTCGCCGGAATGATCTTGTCCCGCAGCTCGTCCAGGGCGGCATTCGACTTCGAGTCGGTGCCGTTGCCGACGATCGGGATGTTGACCTGGGTGACGTTGGGATCCGGGAAGGTGTCGATCGTGATGGGGGACTCGAAGTTTGGGCTCGCCTTCGCGTCTGCCGCCATCCGCGCGATGCCCTGCCGCACCTGCGGGGTCGCACCGTTGTCCGAGCTGACCGCGACGACGGCGGGGATCCCCCCTCCGGGGAAGGTGTCCTGAATCCGGTTGTAGGTCTGGATCGAGGCGACGTCCTGGGGAAGCGATTCGACGCTCTCGTTCGCCGTGTGGAGGCGGAGGGAGGGCAACGCCAGGAAGACGAGCAGGCCCCCGGCAAGGAGGAGAGCAATGACCGGATGGCGGAGCACCGGATTGAGGACCTTCGCCCAGGCACCGCTCTCGCCGGCAATCCAGGGCTGGTTCTTGATGAACGGAACGCCTCCCTTCTCCACCCGATCCCCGAGCCACGAGAGGAGCGCCGGCAGCACGGTCAGCGAGCCGACCAACGCCACGGCGACGACCAGGATGGTCCCGGTTGCAAACGACTCGAAGGTTGGCGTCCCCGCCAGGTACATCCCGGCCATCGCGATCATCACCGTGAATCCGGAGACAAGCACCGCGCGGCCCGAGGTCGCGGCGGCGGCGGCGAGCGCCGCCTCCTCGCTGCGCCCCGCCTCGCGTTCCTCGCGTTCGCGGCGCAGATAGAACATCGAGTAGTCGACGCCGACAGCGAGGCCGATCAGCAGGATCACCTCGTTGATCGAGCTGTCCACTCCGCCGATGACGTGGCTGAGGGGGCCCATGATGCCGATCGTGCCCATCACCGCGGTCAGGGCCAGCAGCAGCGGGACCCCTGCGGCGACGAGGGCGCCGAAGGCGATCAGGAGGATGATCAGGGTGATCGGCAGGGATGTGACGAGCGCCTTGCCGAAGTCGTCCTGGACTTTCTTGTTGATCTGCTCCTCGGTGCTCGCGTCGCCGAACTCGCCCAGAGTGAAGCCCGGGTGTGCCGCCTGTACGTCGGCGACGGCCTGCACGGCGGGCTTGACCCGGTCCGAGGCCTCGGTGTCGCTGCCGGCGATCTCGAAGCGCAGCAGCGCCGCGTGCCCGTCGCTGGAGATCAGGTTCGCGTTTGCGGGGGCGAGCGGGCTCTCGAAGTTCTGGGTGTCGGGCACTGCAGCGAGCTTCCGCTGCACGTCGACGGCCACCGCGCGGAACTCGGGATCGGTGGCGGTCGCGTCGCTGCTCTGGATCAGCACCATCTCCTGGGCGTGCTGGGGGGCGGCATCTGCGATGGCCTGATCTGCGCGCCCGGACTCGCCCACTCCGGTCTCGTTGCTCTCCAGGGTCTTGGTGCCGACCGCGTTGCCGACGACCAGGGCGACCAGCACGAACGCCAGCCATCCCCAGATCGCGGTCTTGCGGTGCTGCGCACTCCACATGCCCGCCCTTGACGCCAGCCCTCGGGGGGTCATGCCGTTCGGATCACGTGTCGGACGCGACGCCATGCCGGACCTCCAGTCCTATCGGCCGATCGACCCTAGTCGATTGGTGGAGATAAAGCGAACGCACGAACGTATGCGATAGCATACGCGCCGATGGCGAACGCGACAAAGGCGAGAACGGCAGGCGACCTTGCGATCTCGGAAGGGTCCGTCGGAGCCCGGGTCAAGAGCCTGCGCGAGGCGATGGACCTCTCGCTTCGGGACCTGGCCGAGCGCAGCGGCGTCAGCGCTCCGATGCTCTCCCAGGTCGAGAGGGGGGACACGAGCCCCACGCTGGCGATCGCGGAGAAGATCGCCTCCGGGCTCGACCTGACGCTGTCGCAGCTGCTGAGACTGGATGAGGACCGCCACGTGGTGGTCGTTCGCGCCGGGCAGGGCCGCACGCGGCGCCGGCGCGGTCACAAGCTCGAGGAGCTGACCCCACCGCTGCCCGGCCTGCGCGCCGACGTCTCGGTTCACACCCTGGCGCCCGGCGCCGCCACCGGCGCGCCCGATGACCCGCCCGTGCACGAGCCCGGCAGTCGCGAGACCACGGTTGTGGTGGAGGGGGCCGCGGAGCTCTTCATCGACGGCCGGCGGCACGAGCTCGGTGAGGGCGACAGCGTCACCTTCGACGCCGACCTGCCGCACCATTTCGAGAACAATGGCGAGACCGATGCCCGGCTGATCGCGGTGGTCGCGGCCGGGCTGAGGCGAGGCTAGGAGGACCGATGGCGAAGAGTCTCTTCGAGAAGATCTGGGAAGCGCACGAGGTCGACCGCGACCTGATCTACATCGACCTTCATCTGGTCCACGAGGTGACCTCGCCGCAGGCCTTCGACGGTCTGCGTCTTGCCGATCGGAAGGTCCGCCGACCCGACAAGACCCTGGCGACCGCCGACCACAACGTCCCCACCGACGGCACGCCGGCCGCGCGGCTGATCGCGGACGAGCTCTCGCGCAAGCAGGTCGAGGCGCTGGAGAGCAACTGCGAGGAGTTCGGCATCCCGCTCTACTCGCTCGGGTCGGACCGACGGGGGATCGTCCACGTGATCGGCCCCGAGCTCGGCGTCACGCAGCCGGGCATGACGATCGTCTGCGGCGACTCCCACACCTCGACGCACGGCGCCTTCGGCGCGCTCGCCTTCGGCATCGGCACGTCGGAGGTCGAGCACGTGCTGGCGACCCAGTGCCTGGGCTCGCGCAAGCCGAGGACGATGCGGATCAACTACTCAGGGGAACTCGGCTTCGGCGTCACCGCCAAGGACCTGATCCTGGCGACGATCGGCCGGCTCGGCGTCGGCGGCATGCAGGGATACGCGGTCGAGTACGCGGGCGAGGCGATCCGCGCTCTCTCCATGGAGAACCGGATGACGATCTGCAACATGACGATCGAGGGCGGCGGCCGGGCCGGGATGGTCGCTCCCGACGAGAGGACATTCGACTACGTGCGCGGCAAGCCCGGTGCGCCGGCTGACTTCGACGCTGCGGTGGAGCGCTGGCGCCAGCTCCCGACCGATGATGGAGCGAGCTTCGACACCGAGGTCGAGGTCGACGCCACCGCGATCTCACCGATGGTCACCTGGGGGACGACCCCAGGCATGGTCGTCCAGGTGACCGACGCCGTCCCAGACCCGGACCGGATGGACTCCCCGGCTGACCGCGAGGCCGCGGAGCGCGCGCTCGCCTACATGGACCTGCGGCCGGGAACCCCGATGACGGACATCCCGCTCGACCGGATCTTCATCGGCTCCTGCACCAACTCGCGGATCTCCGACCTGCGCGAGGCGGCCTCGCTGGTCGACGGCCGCAAGATCTCCTCGAGCCTGCGCGGCATGGTCGTGCCCGGGCTCTCAGCAGGTGAAGGCCGACGCGGAAGCCGAGGGCCTCGATGATGTATTCCGCTCGGCGGGATTCGAGTGGCGCGAGTCGGGTTGCTCCGCCTGCCTTGGAATGAACCCGGACATCCTGCAGCCGGGAGAGCGCTGCGCCTCGACCTCCAACCGGAACTTCGAGGGCCGCCAGGGCGCCGGCGGGCGAACCCACCTGGTCAGCCCGAAGATGGCGGCGGCCGCCGCGGTCGAGGGCCGCTTCGTCGACATCAGGGAGTGGACCTAGCCATGGACCCGATCGAGATCATCGAGGGCAAGGTCGCGGTGCTCGACCGCCACGACGTCGACACCGACCAGATCATGCCCAAGCAGTTCCTGAAGCGGACCGAGCGCACGGGCTACGGCGAGTTCCTCTTCTACGACTGGTTCCGGTCGGGAGAGATCGAGCTCGAGGCGCACCCGATCCTGGTCGCGGGCCGGAACTTCGGCTCGGGATCGTCCCGCGAGCACGCCGTCTGGGGCCTCAAGGACTACGGATTCGATGCGGTGATCGCACCCTCGTTCTCGGACATCTTCTATTCCAACTGCACGAAGAACGGTCTGCTGCCGGTGATCCTCGACGAGGAGCACTGTCGCGCGGTCGCCGCGGCCGGCGAGGCGCGGATCGACCTCGACGACCAGACCGTCAACACGAAGGACGGCGTCTTCCAGTTCGAGATCGACGAGGAGATCAAGCACCGGCTCCGCAACGGGCTCGACGACGTGGCGCTGACGCTGCAGCGGGTGGATGCCATCGACGACTTCGAGGCCGCGGGCCGCGCCGACGCCGGCCCCGTGACCACCTCGCTGTGAGCTCCGCGAGCCCCATGAACACCGGGCCCCGGGAGTGGGACGCTCAGACCTACGACCGCGTCTCCGATCCGCAGTATCACTGGGGTCTCGAGGTGCTCGACCGCCTGGAGCTGAAGGGCGACGAGTATGTGATGGACGCGGGCTGCGGCTCGGGCCGGGTTACCGCCAAGCTGCTGGAGAGGCTGCCCGATGGCCGCGTTCTCTGCGTCGACGCCTCTGAATCGATGATCGAGGTGGCACGCGAGGCGCTCGGTGACCGCGCGGACTACATGGTCGCGGACCTCTCGGAGCTCCGGGTGGACGAGCCGGTCGATGCGGTCTTCTCGACGGCGACCTTCCACTGGATCCTCGACCACGACAAGCTCTTCGCCCGCCTGCACGAGGCCCTGCGGCCGGGCGGCAAGCTGGTCGCCCAGTGCGGTGGGGCGGGCAACGTCGCCAAGCACGCCGAGGCGATCGTCGCCGTGGCCACGCGGCCCGAGTTCATCGATCACTTCCAGGGCCTCGAGATGATGTGGAACTTCGCCACGCCCGAGGAGACGGAGGAGCGGCTCCGCAAGGCCGGCTTCGACCAGGTCCGCTGCTGGCTGGAGGACAAGCCCGTCCAGCCCGAGGACCCGTACGCGTTCACCACCACCGTGACCATGGGACCGCACCTGGCCCACCTCCCGGAGGACCTGCGCCGCCCGTTCGCGGAGGCGGTGCTGGAGGTCGAGGACGATCCGCTCGTCCTCAACTACGTCCGCCTCAACATCTCGGCGAGAAGGCCCGATGCCTGAGCGGATCGTCGCTTCTTCCCGGCGATGGCATCGGTCCCGAGATCGCGGCGGCGGCGAGACGGGTGCTGGAAGCCCTCGGCGACTTCGAGATCACCGAGCATCTGATCGGCGGAGCCTCGATCGACGAGTACGGGACTGCGCTCACCGACGAGCGTACTGGAGGCATGTCGCCAGGCCGACGCCGTGCTGCTCTGCGCCGTCGGCGGTCCGAAGTGGGACACGACCGATCCGGACAAGCCACGACCGGAGCAGGGGCTCCTCGGCCTCCGCAAGGGCCTGGGGCTGTTCGCGAATCTGCGGCCGGTCAGGCCAAGCGAGGCGCTGCTCGACGCGAGCCCGCTGAAGCGCGACAGGATCCAGGGGACCGACCTGCTCGTCGTCCGCGAGCTCACCGGCGGCATTTACTTCGGCGACTCGGGGCGCGACGGCGACCGCGCCCACGACGACTGCGCCTATACGGTCGAGGAGATCGAGCGCATCTCCCGTGTCGGCTTCGAGGCGGCGGGCGAGCGCCGGGGCAAGCTCACCTCGGTCGACAAGGCGAACGTGCTGGAGACCTCCCGGCTATGGCGCGAAACCGTCACGAGGCTGGCGCCCGAGTACGAGGAGATCGAGCTCGACCACCTGCTGGTCGACAACGCCGCGATGCAGCTGGTCTCCCGGCCGGCCGAGTTCGATGTGCTGGTCACCGAGAACCTCTTCGGAGACATCCTCAGTGACGAGGCCGCGATGCTCACCGGCTCGCTGGGCATGCTGCCCTCGGCGAGCCTGGGGGAGAGCGGTCCCGGGCTGTACGAGCCGGTGCACGGCTCGGCCCCCGACATCGCCGGGACCGGCAAGGCCAACCCTCTGGCCACGCTGCTCTCCGTGGCGCTGATGCTTCGCTACGGGCTCGGGATGCACGGAGAGGCGGACCGCCTCGAGCGGGCGGTGGAAGCCGCTCTCGCCGAGGGACTCCGGACCCCCGACCTGGCAGGCGGCGAGGGCACCCGCGAGGTGGGGACCGACGAGATGACGGAGGCGGTGATCGCGCGCCTGTAGGCAGGAATTCTGTTGCCCGGGGCCGTGCGCATCGTTCATACTGATCGCCCGTGGAGAAGGTCGAGCTGATCTGGAAGAACGGCGAGTTCGTCCCCTGGGACGAGGCGAATGTGCACGTCCTCAGCCACGGACTCCACTACGGGAGCGGAGTGTTCGAGGGAATCCGCTGCTACGACACGGAAATCGGCCCGGCGATCTTCCGCCACCAGGATCACCTCGACCGCCTCGCCAAGTCAGCCGAGCTCTACTACCTGCAGCTTCCTCACTCGTTGGAGGAGATCCGCGAGGGCACCAAGGAGCTGATCCGCCGGAACGGGCTACGCAGCTGCTACATCCGCCCGATCGCCTTCCGCGGCTATGGCGAGATGGGGCTGTATGCGAAGAGTGCGCCGGTCGACGTCTTCGTCGCGGTCTGGCCCTGGGGCGCATATCTCGGTGAGGAGGGCAAACAGAACGGCGTCAGGGCCAAGGTTTCGTCCTGGCGCCGGATCTCGGCGGCCGGATTGATTCCGCACGCGAAGGCCTCCGGCCAGTACCTGAACTCGATTCTCGCCAAGACCGAAAGCGCCAACGCCGGCTACGACGAGGCGATCCTTCTCGACGAGCGTGGCTTCGTCTGCGAGGGCTCCGGGGAGAACATCTACCTCGTCCGCGAGGGCGAGATCGTGACCCCGGGCCACACCTCGGCCATCCTCGACGGCATCAATCGCAGGTCGGTTCTCCAGATCGCCCGCGACCTCGGCTACACCGTGATCGAGCGCGACATCGCGCGCGCCGAGCTCTATCTCGCCGAGGAGGTCTTCCTCACCGGCACGGCCGCCGAGCTCGTCCCGGTGCGCGAGGTCGACGACCACGACCTCGGCGGGCCGGGCGAGATCACCCAGGTGATCCAGGGCAAGTTCGAGGACGCGCTCTACGGCCGGCTGGAGGAGTACCGCGAGTGGCTCGACCCCGTGGGTGAGCCCACCGCCGAAGCTCCACGTGAGCCGACCCCTGCAGAGGTCGACGCCGACGAGGTGGGGGAACCGGCCTCCGGTACCCTGGGCTCCTGATGCTGCACCGCTTCACAGGGCGAATTACGGGCACCGCGGCCGCCTAGCGGCGCGGCAACCGCATGCCCCTGGACAGGGGCTTCCCGTTCACCCTCGAAGCTAAGAAAGGCAGCAATGCGACAGGTACTCCTCTACGACACGACTTTGCGCGACGGCATGCAGGGCCAGGGCATGACCCTGTCCGCCCAGGAGAAGGTGCGCGTCGTCAGCAAGCTCGACGAGCTCGGGGTCCACTTCATCGAGGCGGGATTCCCCGGATCGAATCCAAAGGAGCTCGAGCTCTTCGAGATGCTGGCCGAACCTCGAGCTCAAGCAGGCGGCCGTCTGCGCCTTCGGCATGACCCGCCGCCGCGACACGCAGGCGCCGGAGGACGAGGCACTCCGGCTGCTGGCGACGGGCTTTGCCCCGGTCGTAACGCTGGTGGGCAAGACCTGGGGGCTGCACCTCGAGAAGGTCACCAAGGTGAGCCGGGAGGAGAACCTGGCGATGATCCGCGACTCCGTCGCCTACCTGGTCAACGCCGGCAAGCGGGTGATCTACGACGCCGAGCACTTCTTCGACGGCTATCGCGACGATTCCGGTTACGCGCTCGAGTGTGTGCGGGCGGCGGCGGACGCCGGCGCCGAGAACGTCACCCTCTGCGACACCAACGGCTCGAGCCTGCCGGCGCAGGTGACCGAGGCGACTGGGGATGTCGTCCATCAGCTCGACGTCCCGATCGGGATCCACACCCACAACGACCTGGAGTGCGCGGTGGCGAACTCGCTTGCGGCGGTCGAGCAGGGCGCGAACCTCGTGCAGGGCACCATCAACGGGATCGGCGAACGCACCGGCAACGCCAACCTCACCTCGATCCTGCCCGCACTCCAGCTCAAGCTGGGCTACGAGTGCGTGAGCCCCGAACAGCTCGCCCGGCTGACCGGGATCGCGCATTTCATCGACGAGCTGCTCAACATCACCCCGGATCCGGACCAGCCGTTCGTCGGGCGCAATGCCTTCGCCCACAAGGGCGGCATGCACGTCGCGGGCGTGAACGCGGACGCCCGCACCTTCGAGCACATGGACCCGGACCTGGTCGGCAACGAGCGCGACCTGGTGGTCTCCGAGCTCTCCGGCAAGGGAACGGTTCTCGGGCGCGCCGAGCGCTCCGGCATTCCCCTGGATGACGAGCAGGCCGCGAGAGCCGTGCGCACGCTGAAGGAGCGCGAGCACCGCGGTTATCACTACGAGGCCGCCGATGCCTCCTTCGAGCTGCTCCTCCGGAAGGAGAGCGGTCGCTACGAGCCGCTGTTCCGCCTCGAGAGCTTCCGCGTCCTGGTCGAGAAGCGCGAAGACGGCAAGGTCATCACCGAGGCCACGATCAAGGTCTGGGTCGACGGCGAGCGCTACCTGCGCACCGCGGAGGGCAACGGACCGGTAAATGCGCTCGACGAGGCGCTGCGCGGGGCGATCATCGATCGCCATCCGCACCTGGCCGACATCGAGCTGACCAACTACAAGGTCCGGATCCTCGACGAGCACCACGGCACCGGGGCCGTCACCCGCGTGCTGCTCGACTCCTCGGACGGGGAGCGAGAGTGGGGCTCCATCGGAGTCTCCGAGAACATCATCGAGGCCTCCTGGGAGGCTTTGGTCGACTCGCTCGAGTACGCCTTCCAGCCACGCGAAGAGAACACCCCACCGAGTGAACGAACAGATCCCGCTCGCACGACCTGAGCTCGGCCCGCGCGAGGAGGAGCTGCTGCTGGAGGTCGTCCGCTCCGGCTCGCTCTCGCTGGGACCGAAGCTCGACCAGTTCGAGCACGACTTCGGCGAGTGGCTCGGCGGGAGCGGCTACGCGGTAGCCCTGTCGAGCGGGACCGCCGCGCTCCACCTCGGCGTCCGGGCGATGGGCTGGGGTGAGGGCGACGAGGTCATCACGAGCCCGCTGAGCTTCGTCGCGACCTCGAACTCGATCCTCTACGAGCGCGCGACGCCGGTGTTCTGCGACATCGACCCGGTGACATTCAACATCGATCCCGAGGCCGCCGCGGCGGCGGTGACGGACGCGTCCGCCGGGATTCTCCCCGTCCACATCTTCGGCTACCCGGCCGACCTCCCGGCTCTGTCGAGGGTCGCCTCCGAAAACGGGCTCGGGATCCTCGAGGACGCCGCGCAGGCCCTCGGCGCAGTCGACCGCAATGGGAAGAAGATCGGAGCCTCCGGCAACCTGGCGGTCTTCGCCTTCTATGCCAACAAACAGATGACGACGGGAGAGGGCGGCGTCCTGATCACGCCGGACAAAGGAGTGGCGGAGCGGGCGGTGAGCGAGCGCAACCAGGGCCGCGCGCCGAACCCGAACGAGGTGGAGCACGACCGCATGGGCTTCAACTACCGGCTCTCCGACCTGCAGGCCGCGATCGGCATCGCCCAGGTCGAGCGTCTCGATGAGCTGCTGAACGCACGCGACAACGTGGCGGCGCTCTACCGCGAGCGGCTCACGCAGCTCGGCGCCGCGCCCGCCGGCGAGGACGAGAACCACGACGTCGTCCTGCCGTGCGAGAACAACGGTGATGAGCGGCGCGGGTGGTTCGTCTTCGTCGTTCAGCTCCCCAAGGAGACCGACCGCGACGCCGTGATCTCCTCGCTCAGGGATCAGGGCATCGCCTCGAAGGCGTACCTGCCCAGCATCCACCTGCTGCCGCCGTACCGAGAGCGGTTCGGCTTTGTGGGTGGGGAATTCCCGGTCGCGGAGCGCGTCTCCGAGCGCTCCCTGGCGCTGCCGTTCTTCACCTCGATGACCGAGGGACAGGTCGATCGGGTCTGCACGGCGCTCGCCGAGGCGCTCGGCAAGCGACCCTAGACTCAGGACCGATGTCCCGCTTCGGCGAAGAACAGGATCCGCTCTTCCGGCGGATCAACTCCTCGATCTCGTTCGACTGGCGCCTGGCGCCGTTCGATATCGCGCAGTCCAAGGCGCACGCACTGATCCTCGGGAAGCTGGACGTTCTCAACGCCGTGGAGCTCGAGCAGATCACCGGCGGACTCGACAGCGTCGGCGAGGAGCTCGACCAGGGGACCTTCGAGTTCCGCGATGACGACGAGGACATCCACATGGCCATCGAGCGGCGCCTCACCGAGCTGATCGGGCCGGTCGGAGGAAAGCTCCACACGGCCCGCTCCAGAAACGACCAGGTCGCGACGGACCTGGCGCTGCTCGTGAGAGGGCAGTCGGCGCGCGCGATTGCGCTACTCGAGTCGCTGATGGAGACGCTCGTGGCGCAGGCCGAGACCCACCGCGACTGGCCGGCGCCCGGGTACACCCACCTGCAGCGAGCGCAGCCTGTCTACCTCGGCCATCACCTGCTCGCCTACTTCTGGATGTTCGAGCGCGACGCCAGGCGCTTCTTCCGGGTGGCGGAGGCGACCACGGAGATGCCGGCGGGCTCCGGCGCCCTGGCGGGGGTCAACTGGGACCTCGACCGCGACGCCCTGGCGGCCGACCTCGGCTTCGCGCGGCCGTATCCGAACTCGCTCGACGCGGTGTCGAACCGCGACTTCGCCCTCGACTACCTCTCCGCGGCCGCGATCTGCGCGATGCACCTCTCGCGACTCGGCGCGGAGATCGTGCTCTGGTCGACCCAGGAGTTCGGCTTCGTCGAGCTGCCGGATTCGTTCGCTTCGGGCTCGAGCATCATGCCCCAGAAGAAGAACCCCGATGCGGCCGAGCTGCTGCGCGGAAAGGCCCCGCGCGTCGCCGCGTCGCTCCAGAGCCTGCTGGGCACGATGCACGCGCTGCCTCTCGCCTACAGCAAGGACCTGCAGGAGGACAAGGAGCCCCTGTTCGATGCGATCGACAACCTGGAGCTCTGCCTGGCGGCCGCCACCGGGATGCTCGGTGGGATCAGGTTCAACCAGGAGCGGCTCGCCGCCGCGGCGGAGGACGAGATGCTCGCGGCCACCGACCTCGCGGATGCCCTGGTCCAGGAGGGTGTGCCGTTCCGGGAGGCCCACGGGCTCGTCGGCGGGCTGGTTCGGTCCGCGCTCGATTCCGGCAAGTCGCTCTCGGAGCTGAGCGACTCGGAGCTGGACGGGGTGCCGGACGAACGCGCGTCAGGCGGTGCGCCGCGCGCTCGAGGCCGGTAGGACGATCGAGTCGAAGGTCTCGGCCGGCGGCACGGCCTCGGCCCGTGTCGAGGAACAGCTCGTGCGGGCGCGCGAAGCGCTCACGGCCCTGCGCCCGTGAACCGGCAGTTCTTCGATCGCTCGGTGCACGAGGTCGCGCGCGAGTTGATCGGTTGCCGGCTGGCAATCGGCCCGACGGCCGGGGTCATCGTCGAGACCGAGGCCTATGAGGCCAGCGATCCGGCCTGTCACGCCTACGTCGGGCGGACCACCCGCAACGAGGTCCTCTTCGGACCTCCGGGGCACGCGTACGTCTACCTCTCTTACGGGATCCACAGCCTGCTGAACTTCGTCACCGAGCCGGAAGGCACGGCGTCGGCCGTACTGATCCGGGCCCTGGAACCCACCGAGGGCATCGACCTGATGCGAGAGCGGCGGGGCCAGGAGCGGATCGAGACTCTCTGCTCCGGCCCCGGCAAGCTCGCGGAAGCGCTCGGGATCGATCTCTCTCTGAACGGGGCGGACCTGTTCCAGCCGCCGTTCGAGCTCAGCGAGCCGGCTGGCGAGTGGGCCGCCGTCGACGTGGTGACCGGGCCGCGGATCGGCATCACCAAGGCAGCCGAGCTGCCCTGGCGCTACTGCGTCAGCGGAAGCCGATTCGTCTCGCGGCCCTGGCCGGCCGCGGTTGAGAAGGCCGCGTAGACAGCTCGGCTGGTACTTGAAGCTCGAGCAGTTTCCCGGCCCACAGCCGGGAAAGTGCTCACAACGCGCCCGGGCTGCCGATTTCGTGCACTTGACCCCCGTATATGGGGGTCAATCGCTCACAACCGAGAAAGGCGTCGAGGCCTGCCGCCGGTGCCGCCGGTGCCGCCGGTGCCGCCACCGCCACCAGCACTCGGCGCGGAGGGCGGGGGAGCTGCGGTCGGACCGCCTCCGCCGCCGCCAGTGTCGCCGCCGCCGCCACCGCCGCCTGACGACGAGGAAGAGGAGCTCGAGGAGCTCGACGGGTATGGGAGAGGAACTCGAGGAAGAATCCGTCGTGGTCGAGTCGCCCGAGTCGCTCCTGTCCGCCTCCTCGGCCTTGTGCTGGCTGTAGATCGACTCGATCGCGCCCATGATCTGGCCCCAGATGATCGCGGGGTAGGTGCCGCCGTCGACCGGGCCGCCGTTGTAGTCGGTCGCCATGGACTCGGTGCTGTCGGCGTGGCCCACCCACACGCAGGCGGTGAAGTGGTCGGTGCCGCCGCAGAACCAGGCGTCGCCGTTGTTCTCGGTCGTTCCGGTCTTGCCCCAGGCATTGTGGCCGGCGGACTGGGCCTGGACGCCGGTGCCGGCGAGGACGTTCTCGCGAAGGATGTTCTTCATCGTCGAGGCGACGCCCGAGGAGAGGACGCGGATCCTGCGCGGCTTGTCCTCGGCGATCGTGTCGCCACCCGGGGCGCTGACCTTGTCGATGGCGACCGGGGCGAGCTGGTCGGGCCGGTTGTTCGGACCGGGGCTCGCGTCCAGATTGCCTCCGACGCGCTCACCGCCCGCGGAGATCGTCTGGTAGGCATGCGCCATCTCGAGCGGGCTGACGCCCGGGTCGATGGCGCCGAGGACCATCGAGGGGTTCGTCGAGAACTTCGTGTCGAGGCCCATCTCATGCGCGGTGTGGGCGATCCGCTTGGTGCCGCCGCGGACGGCCGGGCTGTCGCTACAACCCTGGACGCAGCGATCCGTTCGGCCCAGGGCAACCTGCGCATAGATCGAGTTGTCGGAATGAATGGTCCCCGTCGCGAGGCTGGAGCTGCCGTAGTAGGTGTCGGCGTAGTTGTGGACGTCGAAGTACTCATTCTTCGAGTGGGGGACCTTGAAGATCTTCTCGTTTGAGGGGTAGACGGTGTCGGGTGAGATCCCCTGGCTGAGCGCGGTCGCCAGGGTGAACGGCTTGAAGGCCGAGCCCGGCTGGCGGTGGCCGTTGGTCGCCAGGTTGAAGGGATGGTTCTGGTAGTCGTTGCCGCCGACCATCGCCTTGACGCCGCCGGTCTCGTTGTCGAGCACGACGACCGACGCGGTCGGCGCGATGCCGGCCAGGGTGTTCTGCGCGATCTCCTGCGCCGTGTTCTGCATCTCCATATCGAGCGGGGTATGCACCGTCAGGCCGCCGCCGAACGCCCGGCCGGGACCGTAGAGGTCGACGACCTGCTGGCGGAGCCACGAGGTGAAGTAGGGGGCCTCGGACTCGATCGACGGCTTGGCGATCTCGGAGGGGGCCGGGATCGAGGTCTGGACCCCATCGTCGTACTCGGCCTGGTCGATGTCGCCCTCGTCAACCATCCTCTGCAGCACCAGGTTGCGCCGGTCCGTGGCGGCCTGAGGGTTGTTCCTGGGCGAGAACGCGGAGGGAGAGGTGATGATCCCCGCGAGCATCGCGGCCTCAGGCGGGGTCAGGTCCTTGGCGCACATCTCGTGTCCCGGCTGGCCGCAGCCCTGATGGCGCTCGCCGAAGTAGGTACGGGCGGCCGCCTCGATCCCATAGGCGCC
Source organism: uncultured Solirubrobacterales bacterium (assembly GCA_963848955.1). Classification (GTDB taxonomy): domain Bacteria; phylum Actinomycetota; class Thermoleophilia; order Solirubrobacterales; family 70-9; genus DASUPK01. The sequence continues at coordinate 98,418 of CAWKFQ010000014.1, forward strand.
CTCGCCGAAGTAGATGGTGTTCAGGTACTCGGTGAGGATCTTGTCCTTGTCCCAATGGCGCTCGATCTCGTAGGCGAGCGCCGGCCTCGCGGAACTTCTGGAAGACCGTTCTGCTGTTCTGCGCCTCGAGCGCGTTCTTGACGAACTGCTCGGTGATCGTGGATCCACCCTGGGTGGAGCCACCGGGGAGGACGTTCTCGATCCCGGCGCGGAACAGGCCCTTGAGGTCGACCCCGCTGTGCTCGTAGAAGCGACGGTCCTCGATCGCGACCGCCGCCTCCTTCATGTAGGGCGAGATGTCCCCCGAGTCGACCAGGATGCGGTTGTTGTTGTTCAGCAGCGTCCCGATCCTGTTGCCCTGGTCATCGACCACCTCCGAGTTCTTGGCCTCCGCGAACTCCTTCTTCGCCTCCAGCTGGGGCAGGTCCTGGGTGATCGCCATCATGATCCCGAAGAAGAACGAGACCACGCCGAGCATGCCGACCCCGGCGACCAGGATGAGCAGGCGGAGCTTCTTGATGCGCCCCGGCTTCGGCTTGCGGGGCCGGCGAGCGCTGATCCGGCGGGGAAGCCGGGGGGGAGGGGGCTTGCCGGCTCCGGCGGGACGCTGCTGCGGGATCCCGGCGGGAACACGCTCCCGCAGCGCGTGGACGCGGTCGCGGCTCTCGGCGATCCTCTCGCTGCCGACCCGGCGCAGACTCTGCAGTCCGTTCTCGAAGGCACTCCTGATGGTGGAACCGCGACGCGCGACGCGGCCCTTCTGCGGCTGGGTGGCCAGGACCGACTCGAAGTCAGCGTTCTCGTCGTCGTCCTGATCAGCACTCTCGCAGGCGGGCACGCTCCTCGTCGAAGTCCAGGATGGGGCTGGGGCGGCGTGAGGCGCGGCGACGGGCCTCCTTGGCGAAGTTGCGCGCCTCGCCGGGCGTGGGAGGGCCGGCGGGGCCGTCGTCTCGCTCGCGCAGAGGGGAGAGGGTGCCCGGCTCGAAGACGTCGCCGCCGAAGCTCAGCCAGTCGTCGTCGGCCGGCTCGACCGGTGTGCGGGGGCTTTCGGGGCGCTCAGGCTCCCGTTTGCGGGGCGCCGCCGGCGGCGGCTCTGCGTGGTCCTCGTCGCCGTAGAGGAGCTCGCTGCGACGTTCGAGCAGCTCCTTTGCGCGCGCGGCGTAGCCGCGAGAGCCATTGCCTGAGCCATTGCCCGGCGAGCCATTCCCGGGCGAGCCATTGCCCCGGGCATCGTTGCCGTTTCCGCTGGAGCCGTCGCCATTGCGGAATCGCCGACGACGCTCGGGGGCCTCGTCGGTGCCCTCGGGCTCGTGGGATTCCGTCCGTGAAGCGGAACGGTCCCGGTCTACGTCGAAATCGAAATCGAAGTCGTCTGTCATGTGCGTTGGGCGACGCCGGTGTCGCCCGCGCCTGGATCCAGGTTGCGCCTGGACAGTGACTCTAAGGACACCGGCCGACGTGGGTTGTTGCGCCCACGTGGAAGCCGTGCCCGGCCAGGCGGAAGCGGGGAGTCTAGCATTGGCCCCATGGCCGAATTCGAGGTTCAGGCGGGCCTTTCAGCGTCCTTTGAGACGAATGGCTGACCTCGAAACCCTGCTGCGCGGAGCCGAGGACGCGCTGCCCGAAGGGCAGCTGGCGGAGCAGCTCGCCGAGGGGAAGCCCCTGCGGGTGAAGCTGGGGATAGACCCGAGCACGGCCGACATTCACCTCGGCCACGTCGTCGTCCTCAACAAGCTCGCGCAGTTCCAGCAGGCGGGGCACACGGTCGTGCTGATCATCGGGGACTACACGGCCCGGGTCGGCGACCCCAGCGGGCGCGACAGCCGCCGGCCGGTGCTGACTCCCGAGGAGATCGACGCCAACGCCAGGACCTTCCAGGATCAGGCCTTCAAGGTGCTCGACCGCGATGCGCACCGAGGTGCGCTTCAACAGCGAGTGGCTGGACATGCCGGCCGACGAGCTGTTCGACGCTGGTCGGGAAGACGACGGTCGCCCGGCTGCTGGAGCGCGACGACTTCACCAAGCGGATGCAGGCCGACGAGCCGATCTCGGCGCTGGAGCTGCTCTACCCGATCATGCAGGGCTACGACTCGGTCGCCGTCCGCTCGGACGTCGAGCTGGGGGGGACCGACCAGAAGTTCAACCTGCTCTTCGCGCGCGACGTCCAGCGCGCCTACGGCGTGCCCGAGCAGTCGATCATGACCATGCCGATCCTGCCCGGGCTTGGACGGGGTGCGCCGCATGAGCAAGTCATCGGGCAACTACGTCGGGGTAACGGAGCCGCCGGAGGAGATCTTCGGGAAGGTGATGAGCGTGCCCGATTCGGTGATGCCGCTCTACTACGAGCTGCTGCTGGGCGCAGGAGCAGCCCGCCGGCGCCAGCCCCGTGGAGGCCAAGCGCGAGCTGGCGCGCAGCCTGGTCGGAGCGCTTCCACGACGAGGAGGCGGCGCGAGGCCGCCGAGGCAGCCTTCGATCGGGTGCACGTGCAGCGGCAGGTCCCCGAGGACATCCCCGACGCCCATCTGGACGGCCTCGAGGGGCAGAAGCGGAGCGCCTGACGGCCAGGTCCACCTGCCGGCGCTGATCGCCGCGCGCCTTCGGCGTCTCCAGCAGCGAGGCCCGGCGGCTGCTGGGCCAGGGCGGGGTGAAGCTCGACGGCGAGCCGGTGGCGGGGGAGCGCATGGACGTGCCTCGTTCCGAGCTCGAGGGCAGGGTGCTGCAGGTGGGCAAGCGGCGCTTCGCCCGGCTGGTCGGCTAGCCGGACGCAAATCACGGCGCCCAGCCTTGAAATCGGCACCCCTGGCTGGCTATACTGCGCGGTCGCTCTTGCTTCGGATCACGAAAGGAGCCGCTTCGTAAGAGGAGTCCCACCGATCGGCCGCAACCCGGCCGCTCCCATACCGGGCCCCTTGCGAGGGGCCTTTTTCGTGCCCGGAGCAAGGACGCAGATGGTTCGAGGCGGCGAGGCCCGTCGTTTCTCGGCACAGCGGTCTTTGAAAACTGAGCAGCGCGTTCGAAGGGCTTTAGAGCCCTTCGTAACTCGAGCCCGACCCCGCCCAGCATGCACCGGGCGGGGCCGAATAACTCCGTCATGTTTAGTCACCGCTCTGTGTACGCGGTGACTGTCAGCTACATGACAACTCTCTTGTGACTGACTAAGTCAGGTCACGTCACACTTTTTACGGAGAGTTTGATCCTGGCTCAGGACGAACGCTGGCGGCGTGCTTAACACATGCAAGTGGAGCGACGAACCAGGGCTTCGCCCTGGGGCAAAGCCGCGAACGGGTGAGTATCACGTGGGTAACGTGCCCCGATGACCGGGACAACCCGAGGAAACTCGGGCTAATACCGGATGTGCTGTTCGGTCGCAAGGCCGTCCAGTAAAGGAAGCTTCGGCCTCCGCATTGGGAGCGGCCCGCGGCCCATTAGCTTGTTGGTGAGGTAACGGCTCACCAAGGCCACGATGGGTAGCTGGTCTGAGAGGACGATCAGCCACACTGGGACTGAGACACGGCCCAGACTCCTACGGGAGGCAGCAGTGGGGAATCTTGCGCAATGCGCGAAAGCGTGACGCAGCAACGCCGCGTGAGGGAAGAAGGCCTTCGGGTTGTAAACCTCTTTCAGGAGGGACGAAGGTTCAGGCGCGAATAGCGTCCTGGACTGACGGTACCTCCAGAAGAAGCTCCGGCTAACTACGTGCCAGCAGCCGCGGTAATACGTAGGGAGCAAGCGTTGTCCGGAATCATTGGGCGTAAAGAGCGCGTAGGCGGCCCTGTAAGTCCGCTCTGAAAGTCAAAGGCTCAACCTTTGAAAGCGGGTGGATACTGCAGGGCTAGAGTCCGGAAGAGGCGAGTGGAATTCCTGGTGTAGCGGTGGAATGCGCAGATATCAGGAGGAACACCAACGGCGAAGGCAGCTCGCTGGGACGGTACTGACGCTGAGGCGCGAAAGCGTGGGGAGCAAACAGGATTAGATACCCTGGTAGTCCACGCCGTAAACGATGGGCATTAGGTGTGGGAGGTGTCGACTCCTCCCGTGCCGGCGCTAACGCATTAAATGCCCCGCCTGGGGAGTACGGCCGCAAGGCTAAAACTCAAAGGAATTGACGGGGGCCCGCACAAGCAGCGGAGCATGTGGTTTAATTCGATGCAACGCGAAGAACCTTACCTGGGCTTGACATGTTTGTGACAGCCGTGGAAACACGGTTTCCCTTCGGGGCACTTACACAGGTGGTGCATGGCTGTCGTCAGCTCGTGTCGTGAGATGTTGGGTTAAGTCCCGCAACGAGCGCAACCCCTGTCCTATGTTGCCATCATTAAGTTGGGGACTCATAGGAGACTGCCGGTGACAAACCGGAGGAAGGTGGGGATGACGTCAAGTCATCATGCCCCTTATGTCCAGGGCTACACACGTGCTACATTGGCCGATACAGAGGGTTGCGATACCGCGAGGTGGAGCGAATCCCAAAAAGTCGGTCTTGGTTCGGATTGGAGGCTGAAATTCGCCTCCATGAAGTTGGAGTTGCTAGTAATCGCGGATCAGCAACGCCGCGGTGAATACGTTCCCGGGCCTTGTACACACCGCCCGTCACACCACGAAAGCGGGTAACACCCGAAGCCGGTCGCCTAACCCTTACGGGAGGGAGCCGTCGAAGGTGGGACTCGTGATTGGGGTGAAGTCGTAACAAGGTAGCCGTAGCGGAAGCTGCGGCTGGATCACCTCCTTTCTAGGGAGACCCTTTCTAGGGAGACCTAGACACGTCGACCGGGCTTGGCCGGACGCCTTCGGGCGCCGGAGCGCTGCTCAGTTCTCAGAGACGCTGGTGGGAAACCCCCGCTGGTCGCCTCGGTGGACCTTGAAAACTGCACTAGGCCAAGAACGTCCTCGTTATGGCGTCGCTACGCCCGCGAGGCGCGCCGTTTCATTGAGCGCTTCCCCCAACGATGAGCCGGGGAGCGTTCGTGATGCAAAGGTAGAAACCGAGCTCGAGCGGGTCCTTAACCGCTCGGGTTCAGCTCACCGTCAAGATAGTAAGGGCACACGGTGGATGCCTTGGCACCAGGAGTCGAAGAAGGACGTGGACGGCTGCGATAAGCCGCGGTGAGGCGCTGAACAGCCATTGACCCGCGGATCTCCGAATGGGAAAACCCGGCGCCGGTAATGCGGCGTCATCCAGGGCTGAATACATAGGCCCTGGAAGGTAAGCGGGCGAATTGAAACATCTCAGTAGCCCGACGAAAGGAAATCAACCGAGACTCCCCGAGTAGTGGCGAGCGAAAGGGGATCAGCCTAAACCGAGCAGGTGCAAGCGAGCACGCGTTGCCTGCCCGGGGTTGTAGGACTTGTGTCCGGGTCGTGCTCGACCCGGCGGCAGTTACCAAGTCAGGTGCTAGTCGAAGCGAGTGGAACCTCGCACCACAGAGGGCAATCGTCCCGTAGACGAAAGCGCACTGACCTGCCGATCAAGTTCCTGAGTAGGACCGCACCCGTGAAACGCGGTCTGAATCCGGGGGGACCACCCTCCAAGGCTAAGTACTCCCTGGTGACCGATAGCGAACTAGTACCGTGAGGGAAAGGTGAAAAGCACCCCTGAAGGGGAGTGAAATAGTACCTGAAACCGCGTGCCTACAAGTGGTCGGAGCCCCTCGGGGTGACGGCGTACTTTTTGCATAACGGGCCGGCGAGTTACGCGTGCGTGGCAAGGTTAAGCGATGAGCGGAGCCGCAGCGAAAGCGAGTCTGAATAGGGCGACTCAGTCGCGTACGGTAGACCCGAAACCTGGCGAGCTACCCATGGGCAGGTTGAAGCGGAGGTAAGACTTCGTGGAGGACCGAACCGACCTAGGTTAAAAACTGGGCGGATGACCTGTGGGTCGGAGTGAAAGGCTAATCAAGCCAGGAGATATCTGGTTCTCTCCGAAATATATTTAGGTATAGCCTCGGGCTATATGCGTTACGGCCGTAGAGCACTGCTTGGACTAGGGGCCCTACCAGGTTACCGACTTCAGGCAAACTCCGAAGACCGTTACGTTAAACCCGGGAGTCAGTGTGCGGGGGATAAACTTCGTACGCGAGAGGGGAACAACCCAGATCACCAGCTAAGGACCCTAAGTGGTGGCTAAGTGGAGAACGATGTCCGAATGCCGAGACAACCAAGAGGTTGGCTTAGAAGCAGCCATTCCTTGAAAGAGTGCGTAACAGCTCACTGGTCAAGTGTTCGGGCGCGGAGAATTCAACGGGGCTCAAGCCACCCTCCGAAGCTGTGAGCTCACTTTGTGAGCGGTAGGAGAGCGTTCCGATCTGAGTGAAGCGGTGGCGGAAGCCGCCGTGGACGGATCGGAAGTGAGAATGCCGGCATGAGTAACGAGAGAGTGGTGAGAATCCACTCCACCGATTGTCCAAGGTTTCCTGAGTAAAGTTCGTCTGCTCAGGGTTAGTCGGGACCTAAGGCGAGGCCGAAAGGCGTAGCCGATGGCCAACAGGTTGATATTCCTGTACCACGTTTCACCCGCTATGACCGATGGGGTGACGGGGAAGGCTAAGGGAACCCAGGCGATGGTTGCCCTGGGGCAAGCACGTAGCCAGTCGCGGTAGGCAAACCCGCCGCGGCGCTTACGCGAGGTGCGATGCCAGCTGGCAGGAATGCCGGCCAGTCCCTGAAGCCATGCCTCCTAGAAAAACCTCTAGGCAGGGTGCGACGTGCCCGTACCTACAACCGACACAGGTGGACAGGTAGAGAATACTGAGGTGAGCGAGCTAACCATCGTTAAGGAACTCGGCAAATTCGCCCCGTAAGTTCGCGAGAAGGGGCGCCCCGGTAGGGTGAAGTCCATACGGATGGAGCCCGAGGGGGCCGCAGTGAAAAGGTCCAACCGACTGTTTACCAAAAACACAGGCCTCTGCTAAGTCGCAAGACGACGTATAGGGGCTGACGCCTGCCCGGTGCCGGAAGGTTACGCGGAATTGTTAGCGGCTTCGGCCGCGAAGCAGTGAAGCTAAGCCCCGGTAAACGGCGGCCGTAACTATAACGGTCCTAAGGTAGCGAAATTCCTTGTCGGGTAAGTTCCGACCTGCACGAATGGCGCAACGAGTTGGACGCTGTCTCAACGATGGGCTCGGTGAAATTAGAGTCTCGGTGAAGATACCGAGTACCCGCAGAAAGACGGAAAGACCCCGTGAACCTTTACTGCAACTTGATATTGGAGTTCGGAATATCTCGCTCAGGATAGGTGGGAGACTTTGAACCTGTGGCTTCGGCCGCAGGGGAGTCAACCTTGAGATACCACCCTTGGTGTTTTGGGCTTCTAACAGGCCTCCGTTATCCGGGGCCTGGACAGTGCCAGGTGGGCAGTTTGACTGGGGCGGTCGCCTCCTAAAATGTAACGGAGGCGCCCAAAGGTTCCCTCAGCACGGTTGGAAATCGTGCGCAGAGTGTAAAGGCAATAAGGGAGCTTGACTGCGAGACCGACAGGTCGAGCAGGAACGAAAGTTGGGCTTAGTGATCCGGCGGTAGAAAGTGGAATTGCCGTCGCTCAACGGATAAAAGGTACTCCGGGGATAACAGGCTTATCGCGCCCAAGAGTCCATATCGACGGCGCGGTTTGGCACCTCGATGTCGGCTCGTCGCATCCTGGGGCTGGAGCAGGTCCCAAGGGTTGGGCTGTTCGCCCATTAAAGCGGCACGCGAGCTGGGTTCAGAACGTCGTGAGACAGTTCGGTCCCTATCTTCTGTGGGCGTTGGAGAGTTGAGAGGGTTCGTCCCTAGTACGAGAGGACCGGGATGAACGCGCCTCTGGTGTACCAGTTGTCCTGCCAAGGGCACCGCTGGTTAGCTACGCGCGGCACGGATAACCGCTGAAAGCATCTAAGCGGGAAGCCAGCCTCGAGATGAGCTCTCCCATCCCCTTGAGGGAGTAAGGCCCCTGGTAGACCACCAGGTTGATAGGCCGGCTGTGCAACCTGCAGCAATGCAGTCAGCAGACCGGTACTAATGGGTCGAGGGCTTGACGGATATTTACGTTTCGCCCTGCATCTCGCCTAGTGCGGTTTTCAAGGTCCACCGAGCGTCTCGAACATTTCGGTGGCGAGATAGCGAGAGGGAAACACCTCTTCCCATTCCGAACAGAGCCGTTAAGCCTCTCAGCGCCGATGGTACTTGGTGGGCAACCGCCTGGGAGAGTAGGTCGCCGCCGGTCTTCCAAAGAGCCGCCCCTGGGGGCGGCTCTTTTTTTACCCGCTCGCGGCGGGTGGTCCTCCCAGATTGGAATCGCTCGAGAGGGCTAAGCGGCAAGACGCTGTTGCGAGCCGGCCCGATCGTGGAGATGATGCGGAGCGCCGGAGGCGAGGCGAGGCGCCCGCTCCTCACAATCCCGCACCGGCTCGGGCTCGATCCCGTACTCGCCGAGTGTCGCGAAGTCGATCATCAGGTCGGCCGCATCGAGCAGCCGCTCTCTCATGTCTATGAGCTTGCCTGTCATGGGAGGCAAGCTATGGATGGCCCCGGACGGAACCTACGGGTTTGCAGGCGAAATTGCAGCCGAAACTCAGACGCCCTCGACGGCGAAGAGATGCTGCTCCTCGGGCACGCCCCGCAGCAAGGCAGAGCCGCGATCGGCGAACTCGATCCCGGAGCCGGCCACCAGGCTCCGGACGGTGTCTGAGACCAGGATCTCTCCGGACTCCGCCGCGTCGGCGATGCGTGCCGCCAGATGCACGGCAATCCCCGCGACCTTGCCGCCGACCCGCTCGGCCTCGCCGGTATGAAGCCCGCACCGCACCGGGATCCCGCTGTCTTGCAGCCCATCCCGAATCGCCACGGCAGCACGAATCGCCCGCCCCGGGCCATCGAACGTGGCCAGGAAGCCGTCACCCGCGGTGTCCACCTCCTCTCCACGGAAGGCATGGAGCTGCTCCCGGACGATGGCATGATGCCGGTCCAGTAGCTCGGCCCAGGCGCGATCGCCCAACTCGGCCGCCCGTTCCGTCGACCCGACGATGTCCGTTACGAGGATCGTGGCGAGCACACGATCCGCCTCAGCCGGCGCCAGGCGACCGGTGAGGAACCGCTCGACCTCGTCCAGAACGCTGTCCTGATCGCCCACCCACGGCAGGTGGTCGTTGCCAGGCAGCTCGACGAGCTTCGCGCCCGGGATCTGGCTCGCGATCCAGCGTCCCTCCTCGATGCTGGAGTCCAGGTCCCCGGTGCGGTGCAGAACCAAGGTAGGCACGCTGATCGTCGGCAGGACGGCGCGTATGTCTATCTCGGTGTTCATCCGCAGGAGCGCGGCGGCGTCACCAGGACTGGCGCTCTGCCGGAAATAGGCTGCGAGCCTCTTGGCGAACGCCGGGTCACGCGCCGCGCTCGGCGCAATCCGCTCGATGTCCGAATCGCTTCCCCAGCGCGCTTCCAGGTCCGCGATGTAGCGCTCCCGCTGCTCCGGCGTCTCGGCCCATGGGTAGTCGGGGCTCCAGCGGCGTTTCGCAAAGATCCCTGAGGTCACCAGGGCATCCACCCTCTCGGGGTGCGTCGCGGCATAGAGGACGGCGAGGTTCCCGCCCTCAGAGTGACCCATCACCGCCGCCCGCTCGGACCCCGCGGCCTCGAGGACGGCCAGCACGTCGTCCATTCGCTCCTCGAGCGACGGCAACTGGCTGCGTGGGACCCGATCTGACAGGCCCGTGCCCCGTTTGTCGAAGAGGATGAGCCGGGAGAACCTCGCCAGCCGGTTGAAGTAGCGGGCCAGCAGCGGTTCCTCCCAGGCGAGCTCGACGTTGGACACGAACCCCGCAATCCAGAGCAGATCCAGGTGACCCTCACCGACCACCTGGTAGGCGATGTTGTAGTCGCCGCTCTTCGTGTAGCGCGTCTCGGGCAGGCCGCTAAGTCTCCATCACCCGCCGCCGTCAAGCGATCTTCTTCATGACCACCAAGCCCGGCCTCGGCTAGCGCCCACGCCGGCCGAAACTGTGCGGGGCTGGCAGTGACGCGGCCAGCTCTGCCATCGCCGCCTCCCGCACGCCGTCGAAGGAGCGCTTGGAGAGCGCGGTCGGCACCGCCGCCGGCCTGCCCGTCTCGTGAGGAATCGGAGGGGCGATGTGGCGCGGCTTCCGCTCGGGAGCGTCGGGCGGCTGGAGCCGGTCGATTCTCGAGACCACCACGTTGGTCGTGCCCTCGCGGTGCTCGAGCTTGCCCGCGGCCTGCACGAATCCTGAGGTCCGCACCGCCAGCCGGCAGCGCTCGACCACCCGCGGCGGCACGATCAGGTTGATCGTCCCGCTCTCGTCCTCGAGCAGCATGAACACGACCCCGTTGGCCGTCGCCGGCCGCTGCCGCGCCACCACCATCCCGGCGACCTTCACCCGCGCCCCGTCCCGGGTGCGGGCGATGGCATCGCTGGACAGCACCTCGGCGGGAAGCTCCTCGCGCAGCAGCTCCATCGGGTGCTTGCCGAGCGTCATCCCGGTCGTCCGGTAGTCGGCCACGATCCGGTCCCATGGGCCGAGCGGCGGCAGTGGGGGAGTGGGGGAACCGTCGAGCGCGAGGGCCAGCTGCGCCCCCTCGCCGGTGCGAGCAGCCCGCGCAGCCCCGCCGGCCGCCCAGAGCGCCGGCCGCCTCAGATCCCGATCGGGATCGACCGGCGCCGCACCGTCCTCGACCAGCGAATCGCAGGCCCCGGCCCAGGCCAGCCGCTGCAGCGCAGCCGCCCCGGCGCCGGACCGGCCGGCGAGGTCCGAGACGCTGCGATAGAGGCCGCCCCGACGCCGCTCCTCAACCACCGCCTCGGCATCGACCACCGTCAGCTCGGTCACGTACCCGAGCCCGACCCGCACCGGTGGATTTCCCGAGGAGCCGGCCGCCGCTCCCGTGGTCTCCACCCGGCAATCGACCTCGCTCACGTTCACGTCCGGCGGCAGGATCTCGACCCCCCGGCGCTGCGCCTCGTGCACCAGGGCGTCCGGTGGATAGAACCCCATCGGCTGCTCATTGAGCAGCCCGCAGAGCAGCTCCGGTCCGTAGTGAACCCGCAGCCACATCGACTGATAGGCGAGCAGCCCGAACGCCGCCGAGTGCGCCTTGGGGAACCCGAACCCGGAGAACCCCTCGATCTGCCCGAAGACCCGCTCCGCCACCTCGCGCGACACGCCGCGCCCGACCGCGCCCTCGATGAACCGCTCCCGGTAACGCAGCATCGCCGCCTCCGACCGCTTCCGGCTCATCGCCCGCCGCAGCCCCTCGGCCTCTCCCACCGAGAACCCGGCCAGCGCCATCGCCACCTCCAGCACCTGGTCCTGGAAAACGATCGCCCCGAGCGTGTCCCGCAGCGCCGGCTCGAGCGACGGGTGCTCGAAGGGCACCTCGTAGCCGGGGTCCTCCCGCAGCTGCTTGCGCCGCTCGATGTATGGGTGGACCGCGCCCCCCTGGATCGGCCCGGGCCGCACCAGCGCCACCTGCACGGTCAGGTCGTCCAGGTTCCGCGGGAGCGTCCTCGGCAGCATCTGCATCTGCGCCCGGCTCTCGATCTGGAACACGCCCGTGGTCTCCGCCCTCTGGATGGAGCTCCACACCTGGTCGTCATCGAGCGGCACCCGCGAGAGATCGATCCGCTCCCCGCGCGTGCGCGCGATCTCATCCACACACCGCTCGACCGCCGAGAGCATCCCCAGCCCGAGCAGGTCGATCTTCAGGAAGCCCGCATCCGCGCACGAGTCCTTGTCCCACTGCACGATCTGCCTTCCCTCCATCGCCGCCGGCTGCACCGGGCAGAGCTCGATCAGCGGCATGGTCGAGATCACCATCCCTCCCGGGTGCTGAGACATGTGCCGGGGCAGCCCCGCGATCTCCGGCAACAGCTCGGCCAGCGCCCGCCACCGCTCGGAGCGCGCCCGCAGCCTGCCCAGGGTCTCCTCCATCCGCGCCCACGCATCCTGGCTCGCCTCGTAGACGTCGACGGCGCGCGCGAACCGCTCGACCTCGCCGAGCGGCAGCCCGAGCGCCTTACCGAGGTCGCGGATCGCACCGCGCGCCCGATAGGTGGCGAAGGAAGCGACCAGCGCCGAGCGCTCCGCCCCGTACCGCTCGTGCACCCTCGGAATCAGCTTCTCCCTGATGTCCCGCGGGAAGTCGAGGTCGATGTCCGGGACCTCGGTCAGCTCCTCGTTCAGAAAGCGCCCCAGAAAGAGGTCGTTCTTCACCGGATCGATGTGCGAGAGCCCGGTCAGATAGCAGACCAGCGAGCTGACGCTGGAGCCGCGACCCCGGCCCGGCGGCAGCAGCCGCCTCGCGGAATCCGGCCCGCGCACCTCCACGGCCACCTCCCGCGCGAGCTCGAGCATGTCCTGGTGCAGCAGGAAGAACCCGGAGAGCCGCAGCTCCCTGATCAGCGCCAGCTCCTCTTCCAGCCGCTGCCCGGCCTCCGCGCGCTGCGGCGTCCCCTCATAGCGATGGACCAGCCGTACCCGGCAGAGCTCCGCCAGCCGCCGATCCGCGCCGCGGTCCTCCGCGCCCGGATAGCTGTAGCCCAGCTCCCGGGTGAGATCGAAGCGCAGCCGTTCGGCAAGCCGCTCCGTCTCCGCCACCGCCTCGGGGTGGTCCCGAAACCGCGCCGCCGTCGGCTCGCAGGCCGAGAGGAGGGCGGCGGCTGAGTTGCCCCGCCGCAGCCCCTCGGTCTCATCCAGCGTCGCCCCCAGCCGCACCGCGACCATCGCATCCTGGAGACGCATGCGCGAGGGCTCGTGAGCGTGCGCATCTCCCGTCGCCACCGCCGGCACCCCGAGCCGCTCGGCGAGCGAGACAAGCCACCTGTTCCGCGAGCGATCGTGACGCCAGAGTGGCCGCTGCAGCTCGATCCGGAAGCTATCCGGGCCGAAGGCCCGCAGCAGCCGCTGGGCCAGGTAGGCAGCACCGGCCGGATCGCCCCGCTCCCAGGTCCCGGCGACCGCCCCGTCGCGCGCGCATCCGGAGAGGCAGACCAGCCCCTCCGTATGCCGCTCCAGCTCGTCGATCGGGAGGGAGGGCGGGAGCGGATCTCTCATGCCCGCGCCCTCCCGAGTCCTCCGGTGCGCCCCGGTGATCAACCGGCAGAGGCTGGCCCAGCCTTTCGCGTCCTCGACCAGCAGCGTGACGTGCACCGGTCGCGGCAGCCGTCGCGGTACCTCCACGGTCAGCTCGCAGCCGACGATCGGCCGCACCCCGACGCCCCTGCAGGCGTGGGCGAACTCCATGGCACCGCAGACGTTGTCGTGGTCGGTGAGCGCCAGCGATTCGTGTCCGAGGGCGGCCGCCGTGGCCGCCAGCTCGGCCGGATCGGAGGCGCCGTCCAGGAACGAGTACGCCGAGTGGCAGTGCAGCTCTACGTAGCCGGACATCAATCCCGCTGGCGATACCAGCGACCATCCGTTTCACAGAAGACGACGACGTCACTGCCATCCTGCAGGACCAACTCGAAGTAGCGCCTTTGCAGGGGTTTCTGCGTCCACCAGCCGTCCTCGACCAGCCACTCCTCGCGCACCGACTCCACCGCCAGCCGCCCGACTGCCTGCGGCTTCCCGTCGGGGCCCGTCTGGACCGGTACCGGCCAGGGCTTGTTGACCCGGCCGGGTCGCATCACTGCTCCTCCGGGAAGGGCATGAGCACCTCGCGCCGCTCCGGAACCCGCGATTCCGGATCGACCTCGAGCACCCGCAGCACCGCATCGGCGCCCGCCGCGGAGCGCGTCTGGCGCACCGCCTCCGAGATCCGCCGGCGCCGCTCCTGCTCGGGGCTCGAGAGCGTCAGCTGCTCACCGGTCTCCGGGCCCAGCGCCACCGCCTCGAGCCGCAGGGTCGCGGCCGGAGAGGGCAGCAGGGCGAGGTGGGGGAGGAGGGCATCGCCGAGCCGCGCCCGATCCGCACTGGCCCTCCGCAATGCGATCTCGCGCCGCCAGCCTCCGCCGGCTGCGAGCCGAGCCGAGAGCCGCAGCGCCCGCAGCGTCCTGCCGCGCCGCTCGCCGTGCGCGAGCAGCCGCGAGATCAAAAGCTCCAACGCTCGCTCGAGCTGCTGGCCGGAGACGGCCTCGGGCAGCTCGAGCTCGACCGCGATCGCCTCCCGAACCGGTCGCGGACGCAACGGCTCGTCCTCGCCGCGGGCCAGCCGCAGCGCCCTCAACCCCAGCCGTCCGAAGCGATCCGCGACCGCATCGCGCGGCAACCCGGCGAGACGGCCCAGGGTGGAGATCCCCAGCCGCTCGAGCTCGTTGGGGAGGTCGTCGGCCTCATCTCCAAGACGCCCACAGAGCAACGAGATCGGCATCGGGTCCAGGAACTTCGCCGCCGCTCCGTCGGGAACGACTGCGGAGCGTGGGGCGGCCACGTATGAGCAGAAGCGACCCGGGCCGGCTCCAAGACTGGGCCGAAGCTCCCAGCCCTCGGCCGGCTTGCCCCAGCACTCCCTCGATCCCTCCCCAGAGGCCGGCCAGGCCGCCCGCCTCGAAGAACGCCTCGCCGGCGCGGTCCGACTCGACCGCCGCGCCGATCCCCTCAAGCCGCCGAAGCGCCTCCTCCCAGAAGCGCTCGGCACGCTCCGGATCGGGTGGGATCAGGGCCAGCTCGGGGCAGCGCGAGAGCGCCTCTCCCATCCTCATCCCCGCCCGCAGCCCGAACCTCTCGGCCGCCGCAGTGACCTCCCCGATCAGCTGCGCCGCACCCGGCTCGGGAGCGAGCGCCGCCGGCCGCCGCAAAATCCCTCTGTCCGTGATCGCGGCGATCAGCCGGAAGCGGGGGATCAGGGCGCATGCGACAGGCATCGAACGTATGTTCGTATACCCGCGCGAAAGATCAAGCCCCCGCTCCGCGGCCTTGACTTCCACCTAGCTTGAACCCCTAGCTTGGCCCCACCGACGACGAAGGAGTCTCAGATGAAGGTGGGTGTGCTCGGAACGGGAATGGTCGGCAACGCGATCGGAACCAGGCTGATCGAACTCGGCCATGAGGTTCGCATGGGCTCCCGGCAGGCGGGCGGCGAGAAGGCGGTGCAGTGGGCGGAGTCGGCCGGCGACCGCGCCAGCTCCGGAGACTTCGCAGACGCGGCCACCTTCGGCGAGATCGCCTTCAACTGCACGGCGGGCGAGGGCTCGGTCGACGCGGTCACCTCGGCCAGGGATGGGCTGACGGGCAAGCTCCTGATCGACGTCGCCAACGCTCTTGATTTCTCGAACGGGCCCCCTCCAGTCATCCTGGCCACGGATCGGGACAGTCTCGCCGAGCAGATCCAGCGCGCTGTTCCTGAGGCACGCGTGGTGAAGTCGCTGAACACGGTCAACAACGACGTGATGGTGGATCCGGCGCGAGTCTCCGGCGAGCACGTGATCTTCGTCTCCGGCGACGATCAGGCGGCCAAGCGGCAGGCAGTCGAGCTGCTCGGGGAGTTCGGTTGGCCGGAGGATCGCGTGATCGATCTCGGCGACATCACCACGGCCCGAGGCCCCGAGGCGTATGTCGGGCTCTGGCTGCGCCTCATGAGCGCTCGACTCGAGTCAGTTCAACGTCGGTTTGTTCCGAAGTGATTAAGAACTGCGTCCGGGGGAGACGCGTGAGCACAATGTTGATCGCGCGCTCATCGTCTTCTGTCATCGTCCTCGTCCTCGCCTTCCTCGCACCGAGCTCTCGCGGCATTTCAGCGGGCCGCGAGAAGCCGCTGGAGCTCGGTGGCCGGGCGGGCGGCAAGGCCCCGGGCAAGCTCGGCGATTGGCTCCGCAAGCCCTTCTCCAAGAGCGAGCGCGCGGTGGAAGAGCGGCGCCAAGGGCCGGGAGGAACGCGCCAAAACTCCGTTCTAGTCGGAGTAGCCTCCGGCGAAGGTGCCAAAGCGCGAGCCGACAACCGAGGAGCTGCGCCAGGCGCAGCAGGAGCGGGTCACGGAGGAGCACCAGGCGATCGACACCTCGATTACCCCGGACGAGGCGCAACAGCACCTCCGCCGCGCCGACAAGTCCGCCTATCTCGAGCGCATGCTGGCCAAACGGGAGCGCTCGGAGCAGCGCGACGAAGACTCCGACTGATGCGAGGGCGCTCCGAGGCGGATGCCGAGGAGCAACCCGTGACGTGCTGGTCGCCCTGATCGCGGACACCCATCTGCCGCGCGGTAAGCGCCGTCTTCCCGATTCGTGTCTCGATGTCCTCCGCGCAGCGGACCTGATCGTTCACGCCGGCGATTTCAGCCACCAATCGGTGCTCGCTGACCTGCGTGAGCTCGGACCGGTGGTCGCCGTCCACGGCAACGTCGACAGCGCCGATCTCCGCCGCGAGCTGCCCGAGTCGATCTCTCTGGAGCTCGAAAACGTAGTCCTGGGTGTGATTCACGACGCCGGCCCCTCCGAGGGCCGCCTGCCGCGCCTGCGTGCCCGCTTCCCCGATGCCGACGCGGTCGTCTTCGGCCACTCCCACATGCCCCTGCACGATGAGGAGGATGGCTTCCAGATCTTCAACCCCGGCAGCCCCACCGAGCGCCGTCGTGCGCCTCATCACTCGATGGGCCGGGCGGGGGTGGAGGGCGGACGAATCGAGTTCGACCTCCTGCCGTTGCCATGATCTCTTCCATGAGTGCTCGCACGATCGCCGTCCTGGGGGTTTTCGGCGTCATTGCGCTGTCCGGCTGCGGCTCCTCCGGCTCCGACAAGGAGGACAGACACCACGATCCCGGGCGGCGCCGACCCCGGGACGGTTCAGGTGATCAAGGGCTGGGCGGATGAGCTGCGCGCGGGAGACGTGACAGCGGCGAGCAGGCGGTTCGCGCTCCCGACAGTCGTCCAGAATGGGACCCCGACTCTCCAACTCACCACTCGCGACGAGATCGAGGCCTTCAACCAATCGCTGCCCTGCGGTGCCACGCTGACCGAGGCGGTCTCAGTGGACAGGTTCACGATCGCCACCTTCAAGCTCACCGAGCGTCCCGGCCCGGGTGAGTGCGGCAAAGGCGTGGGGGAGACCGCCAAGACCGCCTTCGTCGTCCGCAGGGGACTGATCACGCAGTGGCGCCGCGTCGTCGACACCGGTGAGGGAACGTCGACGACTCAGGGCCCGGTCATCTGAGCCCGCACCCGCTCGATCACCGCATCGGTGAACTCGGTCGTGCCGGCATGGCCCTTCAGGTCCGGGGTGCGGATCCCGGACGCCGCCGTCTCCATCACAGCGTCATAGATGGCCCGCGAGGCCCGCTCCGCTCCCTGTACGCCCGCCTCGGCGGCGTAGTGCAGGACCGCCGCCGCGGCCAGGATCATCCCCATCGGGTTGGCGATGTCCTTGCCCTCCAGCGCCGGCGCCGTCCCGTGAGGGGCCTCGCTCATCGCGACCCGGACGCGCAGGTCCTCGTCCAGAGCGAGCAGAACCGACTCGGCCCCGGCGATCGATCCGTAGAGAGGCAGGACGAAATCGGAGAGCAGGTCGCCGTCGCGGTTGAGGCTCGGAATCACCAGCGGAGCGTCCGCCCGACCGGTCAGCAGGCCCGCGTAGGTGGCGTCGATCAGCAGCGGCTCGTAGCCCACGTCCGGGTGCCGTTCGGCCGCCGCGTCCATCTCCTCTTTCAGCATCCCCTCGTAGACGGGGCTGACGGTCCACTTCGGGCCCCCGTAGACACGGCCCCCCATCCCCTGGGCGGTCCGGAAGGCGTACTCGGCCACCGCCCGGCAGATGGAGCGGTGGATCACCTCGATGCGCTGCGCCACCTCGTCGCCGTTCTCGGCCCGGCGCGACTCCTCGGCTCCGTAGGCGTCCTCGACCGCCATCCGCACCACCGAGATCGGATGGTGGATCCCGGCGACGGGACTGATTCCCGGAATCCGCCGCCCCGTCCTGACGATCACCTTGCCGTCGATCGCCTCCCTGATCAGCCGGTTCGGGCTCCCGACGTCGTCGGCCCCCTCCGGTGTGATCGTCGCGGCCTTGATGCCGAAGCCCGCCTCCGCCATCGCCCTCGCCGCCTCGGTGCAGATTTCGTTCTCGGTCCGGCGCCGGTTCTCCAGCGAGAGGTCGAAGCGCTCGAGCTCCAGGTCGAGCTCGATCACCTCCGGATCGATCACGCGCAGCGCCTGCTCGAGCAGCTCCTGCCCGGTCTGGTCGCCCTCGAGCACGACTATCCGCAGCCCGGCCATCTCGGTGCGAGGCTATAGCGCATGAGGAGCAGTGCACCTGGTGCGGGGTGGAGGTCGAGGCCGACGACGGCTTCCGCGCCTACGAGCCCGCCGGAGAGCGCCGCGCCGACCTTCTGCCGCCTCGAGCACCTGATCCCCTGGTCGATCCAGGGAGCACACTGGGAGGCCGGGGAGATGTCCGAGCCGACCACGCTCGACGAGGGCGCGAGCAACTGCTCGCACTGCGACGCCGAGCTCACGGATGCCCACGTCCTCCTGGTCCGCCACCGCGGAGAGCACCGGGTCCCCGATGCCTTCTGCGGCGTCGACCACATGGCCGAGTGGGCGAAGGCGGGCGGCCGCTGGCAGTGATGCCGCAGTTTCCGGTTTCGCGGATTCACGCCGAGAATCGAGGAATTCCGCAAAACGCGGGAACACCGCTTCGCACGCTCTTGACTCCCTGTGTCGCGCCTGTAGGGTGCTCGCCACTTGAACAGGACAGGTTGACCTTCGGGTCAATCAGGTTCAGTTCAAAGAAACGGCCCGGGCGACCGGGCCGTTTCGCTGTTCGGGGAGAGGGAGCGATGAACCTGGGGGCGGC
The DNA here is from genome assembly GCA_963848955.1 of uncultured Solirubrobacterales bacterium. Lineage (GTDB taxonomy): Bacteria > Actinomycetota > Thermoleophilia > Solirubrobacterales > 70-9 > DASUPK01. The sequence goes on from CAWKFQ010000014.1 coordinate 117,117, forward strand.
GCGGGGTCATTAGGTTCAGTAGGCATGCCCACGTCTCGTTCCATCCAGCGGACCTACCTGCTCCTCATGCTCGGGAACACGCTGGCGGCATCGCTGATCTGGGGGATCAACACGATCTTCCTGCTCGACGCCGGCCTCTCCAACCTGGAGGCGTTCGCCGCGAATGCGTTCTTCACCGGCGGCATGGTGCTCTTCGAGGTACCGACCGGGATCGTCGCCGACACGGTCGGGCGCCGCACCTCCTATCTCCTCGGCACCCTGACGCTGTCGGGGGCCAGCTTGCTCTACGTGATGCTCTGGCAGATCGAGGCGCCGTTCTGGGAGTGGGCCGTGGTCTCACTGCTCCTCGGCCTCGGATTCACCTTCTTCTCCGGCGCCGTCGAGGCCTGGCTGGTCGACGCACTGACCGCGACGGGCTACCAGGGTCAGCTCGAGACGGTCTTCGGGCGCGGCCAGATGGTCACCGGCGCCGGCATGCTGGGCGGCTCCATCGCCGGAGGGTTCATCGCCCAGCAGGTCAGCCTGGGCGCGCCCTTCGTCTTGCGAGGAGCGATTCTGCTCGTGATGTTCGTCGTCGCCTTCAGGCTCATGCACGACGTCGGCTTCACCCCGGAGAAGGGCGGGCGGCCCCTGGCCGAGATGCGGAAGATCGCCGCGAATTCGATCGACTACGGCTGGCGGGTTCCCGCAGTCAAGTGGCTGATGGTCGAGGCGCTGTTCACCGGCGGCGTCGGGATCTACGCCTTCTACGCACTCCAGCCTTACCTGCTCGAGCTCTACGGCGACCCGCAGGCCTACGAGATCGCCGGTCTCGCCGCCGCGATCGTTGCCGGGGCGCAGATCCTGGGGGGCTTAGCGGCCCCCCGGATCCGCGCCCTGTTCCGCCGTCGCACGTCAGCTCTGCTCGTCACCGCCGGCCTGAGCGTGGTCGTGCTTGCGCTGATCGGAGCGATCCAGAGCTTCTGGGTGGTGATCGGCATGACCACCATCTGGGGGCTGCTCTTCGCCGCGACGATGCCGATCCGCCAGACCTACATCAACGGGATGATCCCGTCACGGCAACGGGCCACGATCCTCTCCTTCGATTCGATGATGTCCTCGACGGGGGGCGTTTGGGCGCAGCCGGTGCTGGGGCGGGTCGCGGACACTTCGGGATACGCGGCCTCGTATCTGGTCTCCGCCGGGATCGCTGCGTTCGCCCTGCCGTTCATCGCCCTGTCGCGAAGCCAGAACGCGCCCGCGGACACGCTGGAGTTGACGGAGGCGCCGGCGCCACAGCCCGCCTGAGCGCAAACTCCCGCAACTAGCGGGAACGCTCGTTCACAGCCTCTTGACTTCGCATTCGCGAGGGGTAGGGTGCTCATCAATGGAACAAGGGAAACCTTGTTCTTAGGAAGGGCCCGAGAAATCGGGTCCTTCCGCTATTTCTGGCCCTGAGCGGACTTGCTCTTGACGGTCTTCGCGGCCGCCTTCTTCTTTCCCGGGCGCAGGGCCCCGGGCGGCGGCGCGGCCCACGAGAGAATCAGGGGGGCCACCGCGTTCGGCCGCTCGACGTTCGGAGAGTGGCCCGCGCCGGGGATCAGGTGCGTCTGGATTCCGGGCACGTTCTGTCGGTAGCGGGCGACTGCCGCCTGCGCGTCGTAGAGCTGGTCCTCGGCGCCGAAGATGACCATCGAGGGCACATGGGCGGTGGCGAGGCGCTCGTCGAGCGGCGCCTCATCAACGAAGTCCTGCTCGGCGTCATGCGTCTCCTTGTACGCCGTGTAGGTCATCGCCCGCAGGTCATCCACCGGCTGGTCCGGATTGTCGAAGCCGCTGGAGATGTCGTAGCCGGGGGCGAAGGCGTCGTCGTACTGATCCCGGACCGTCGACTTGGGAGCGATGTGTAGAAGCCGGTCGCCCGCCTGCCCGAGGATCGGCCAGTAGCTGACGCGCTGCGCGAACCCCTCGTTCTCGAAGCCGTCCTGAGGGGCCTGGTCGATGATCACCACCCGGGAGGCGAGCTGCGGGCTCTGCTGGGCGAGCGCCGTGACCACGCTGCCGCCGAGCGAGTGTCCGACGACCGTTGCGTTGAGGACGCCGAGCTTCGCCAGTGCCTCGGCCACCGCGGTCGCCTGGTCGGCGATCGAGTAGCCGGCGCTCGGCTTGTCCGAGCCGCCGTGGCCGAGCAGATCGACCCGGATGACCCGGTGATCCCGCTCCAGCAGCGGGGCGAGGTCATCCCACCAGTTCATCGAGCACGTGTAGCAGTGGATCAGCACGATCGGAGTACCCGGCGGCGGTGTTTGTGGCCGCCGAATAGGTTGATTGCCCTGCTCGAGCACCTGGAGGGTTCCGTTCGAGGTCTCGACCAGCCGCGCTCCGCTGTCGCGCACATAGGCGTCCCTGGTTGCGTTCGAGACGACGAGCGCGTTGAGCAGCAGCAGGACGACAAGCCCCGCGATCACGCCCAGGGTGATCTTCAGCCAGCGCCGCACCGGCTACATCTAACTGTCGGGAGCGGCGTTTGTGTTTCCTTGGGCCCAATGTCGAGCTCGTCGGCGCGCTCCGCGAGAGCCTCGATGACCAGGGCGATGTGCTCGTCCTGGTCGACCTCGAGCTCCTCGATCCCTCGCTGGATGTCGTCGCGGTTGACCGCAGCCGCGAACGACGGCGTCTTGAGCTTCTTCTTCACCGACTTCGGCTTCATGCCCTCGATTCCGGTGGGGCGCACGAGAGCACAGGCGGCGACGAAGCCCGAGAGCTCGTCGACTCCGTAGAGGGTCTTCGCCATGCGGGTCTCCCTGGGCACGCCCATGAAGTCGGCGTGTCCCGCGACGGCGTCGATCACCTCCTGCGGGTAGCCGCGCTCCTCCAGCTCCTTGATCGCGTAGCGCGGGTGGCCCGTGTCGAGGTCCGGGTATCGCTCGTAATCGAGGTCATGGACGAGGCCCGTGACCGCGTAGGTCTCCTCGTCCTCGCCCCACTTGCGCGCGTAGGCGCGCATGGCCGCCTCGACGCCGAGCAGGTGCTTGCGCAGCGACTCGGACTCGACCCACTCGGTGACCAGCTGCCATGCATCGTCTCGTGAGACCTCCGCCATGGGGCTGGTTACTCTAGGCGCCCATGGAGAAATTCATCATCCAGGGCGGCGTGCCCCTGTCCGGAGAGATGGTTCCGGCGGGGAACAAGAACGCCGCGCTCCCGATCCTGGCCGCGTGCCTGCTGACCGACCAGGAGCTCCTCGTCCGCAACGTGCCGCGGATCCGTGACGTCGAGTCGATGCTCGGCCTGCTCGAGCGACTGGGCGTGAAGGTCGCCTGGACGGGCGAGAACGAGGTTCGCCTTCAGGCGGACGAGATCTCCGGCACCGAGGTCGACGAGGAACTCGCCAACCGGATCCGCGCGTCGTTCCTGATCGCCGGCCCGCTGCTCGCCCGCTTCGGCGAGGTGCGAATGCCACCGCCTGGAGGCGACACGATCGGACGCCGCCGGCTGGACGCCCACCTCGACGCCTTCCGAGACCTCGGGGCAAAGGTCGACGGCGACGTCTGGATCGAGCTCTCGGGGCCGCCCGACGGCCTGAAGCCGACGCGCATCTTCATGGACGAGCCTTCGGTGATGGGGACGGAGAACGCGCTCCTCGCCGCTGCGCTCACCGAAGGACCGACGACGATCGCCAACGCCGCCTCGGAGCCGCACGTCCAGGACCTCGCCCGGTTGCTCTGCAAGATGGGCGCGCAGGTCGACGGCATCGGATCGAACGTGATGACCGTCCACGGGCGCGAGAAGCTGGAGGGCGCCGACCACGACGTCTGCCCGGATCACATCGAGATCGCGAGCTTCATGGCCCTCGCGGCTGCGACCAGCGGCGAATTGCGAATCCGCGGGGTGGTGGCGGAGGACCTGGAGGGAATCCGCCGGCACTTCCGCCGAATCGGGCTGCAGACGATGGTCGAGGGCCAGGACCTGCTCGTCCCGCCGGAGCAGAAGCTGACGATTCGTGACGATCACGGCGACATGACCCCCGCGATCGACGATGGCCCCTGGCCCGCCTTCCCCGCGGACCTCACCTCGATCGCCCTCGCCCTGGCGACCCAGGCCGACGGGACGATCCTGATCCACGAGAAGATGTTCGAGAACCGCCTGTTCTTCGTCGACAAGCTGGTCGCGATGGGCGCTCGGGTCACGCTGTGCGATCCCCACAGGGCGATCGTCAGCGGTCCGAGCCGTCTTCATGGGGCCCGGCTGGAGAGTCCGGACATCCGCGCGGGCATGGCGATGCTCATCGCCGCGCTCGCGGCGGACGGCACCTCGGAGATCGGGAACGTCGCGCAGATCGACCGCGGCTACGAGCGGATCGACATGCGCCTGCGCGACCTCGGCGCCCGCATCGAGCGGGTCGCCTCAGAGCGCGTACCGGCCTAGGCGCGGATCAGACCGAATAGGCGTTGTGCAGCTCGGTGAACTTCGGCTCCGGGGCGGCGGGCGCGTCGTCGCCGAGCGTCTCAGAGATCCCCGGGCCGAGCCGCGATTCGGCGAACGCTCCGAACGCCTCCGGCGATTCCCAGATGTCGAGCACCTTCAGCGTCTCGCCGTCGAAGCGCGGCCGAGTGAGCGATCAGCCCGTCGGGCGGAGTGCCCTCGGGATCGACGGCCGCGTCGACGGCGTCGTACTGATCGGGGGTTACGGGAAGCTCCAGCTCCATGAAAACTGCCATCTCTTCTCCTCCTCGTGTCGGGGCAGTGGGTCGATTCGATTCAGGCCCGTTGCAGGTCGTATATCTCCCGGATTTCGGGCTCCTGAGCCTGCGGCGCGTCCGGGTTCACCTCGGCGACCGCCGGGATCAACTTGTCCTGGACGAATTTTTGGAAGTGCTCGGGCGACTCCCAGACGTCGATCGACCTCATCTTGCCTCCGCCCAGATCGCAAGCGGCGTGGAGGATCGCCCCTTCCGGCGTCTCCTCGCCGAGCTTCTCGTTCACTTGGTCGTACTCCTCAGGCGTCGCCTCGAATTCCTGGATCACCACTACCGCCATCTCAATCTCTCCTCCGGTTGGGGTCGAGGAGATCCTATGCAGACGAACCTTGCAGCTTGTTAACGGCGAGCAGGCGATGATGCGCGGCTGACGATGGTCCACCCGACTCCACCGGGGACGCGAGACATCCTGCCCGAGGAGATGCGCGAGCTGCGCGCGCTCGAGGCGGCGCTGCGCGCCGCCTTCGACGAGCGCGGCTACGGGGAGGTCGCGACCCCGACGATCGAGTACGCGGAGGTGCTGCGTCGCGGCGACGAGCGCTACGCCAACGCCGCCTACCGCTTCTTCGACGAGCGCGGCGACCTGCTCGCCATGCGCTCGGACATGACCATCCCGATCGCGCGCCTGGTCGCAACGCGGCTGCAGGACTCAGAGCCGCCGTTCCGGCTCTCCTACATTGCGCGCGCCTACCGAGCGGTGAACCCGCAGCGCGGCCAGATGAGGGAGTTCACCCAGGCGGGAGTGGAGCTGATCGGCGCTCCGGCTCCGGAGGGCACGGCCGAGGTGATCGAGGTCCTGAGCGCGGCGCTCGATGCCGCCGGGCTGACCCGGGCCGTCGTCGGCCTCGGCGATGCCGATCTCTACCGCCAGCTCCTGGCCGAGCTCGGGGTTGCCCCTGACGCCCGTGACCGGATCCTCGATCGGCTGGCGACCCACGACCTCGTTGGCCTCGAGCTGGCGGTCGACGAGGTCAAGGACCTGGACGCCGAGGCTCGGGCCACCCTGCTGGCCCTGCCCGCCATGCGCGGCGGCCCCGAGGTCCTCGACCGCGCCACGGAGCTCGGCGGCGAGGCCGTCGAGCGGGCCACAGCAAGACTGCGGGCCACCTACGACTCACTCGCCTCCCGCGGGGTGGCCGAACGCGTCCGGGTCGACCTCGGCCTGCTGCGCGACCTCGGCTACTACACCGGGGCGATCCTCGAGGTCTACGACCCGGCGCTTGGGCACATCCTCGGCGGCGGCGGCCGCTACGACTCCCTGATCGGACGCTTCGGCCGAGACCTGCCGGCGGCCGGCTTCGCGCTCTACGTCGAGCGGCTGCACGTCGCACAGACCGAGGAGGAGCGCCAGGATGGAGAGGGGGAAGGCTGATGCCGCGGGTGGTGGAGGTCACGCGAGCCCGGGAACCAGGCCCGCTGAAGCTCGCTCTCCCGCGCGGCGCGCTGTGGGAGGAGACGCTGGGCACGCTCGATCGCGTCGGAGTCGACACGTCCGAGCTCCGCTCGGACTCACGCTCGCTGGTCTTCGAGTCCGGCGGGTTGACGCTCGTGACGATGCGGCCCTCGGACGTCCCCACCTACGTCGAGGCGGGAGCCGCCGACCTCGGGATCACCGGCAAGGACGTTCTGCTGGAGCAGCGGGACCGGATCGTCTACGAGGTGCTCGACCTCGGCTACGGCGCCTGCCGCATGGTCCTCGCCGGGAGGGCCGGCGATACGGCCCTGGACGAGGACGAGCGCCGACTCGGCGGCATGCGGATCGCGACGAAGTACCCGCGCATCGCGGAACGTCACTTCGAGGAGACCGGCCACCGGGCAGAGGTGATCGAGGTGAAGGGCTCCGTCGAGCTGGCGCCCCTCTCCGGCCTGGCCGACGGCATCGTCGACCTGGTGGCCACGGGACGCACCCTGGCCGAGAACGGCCTCGAGGTCCGCGAGGAGATCGCCACCTCCACCGCCCGGCTGATCGCCAACCGCGTCTCGCACAAGCTGCGAGCCGAGGAGGTCGACGACCTGGTCGAGCGACTGCGACCGGAGGGGCGCTGATGCGAATCGAGTCGTTCGACTGGGACGGGCGGGACGTGGCGGCGCTCGCGGCCGAGATTCGTGGGCTGCAGCCTCCCATGGGCGAGGTGAGCGATGCCGTCGCCGAGATCGTCGCCGCCGTTCGCGAGCGAGGCGACGATGCCGTCGCGGAGCTCGAGGAGCGGTTCGGCGCGGGCGCCGTGGACCCTCGCCTGCTTCCGGTGCCGGACGCGGAGGTCCGCGCTGCGCTGGAGCGCATCGATCCCGAGATGCGCGCGGCCCTGGACACCGCCGCCGCGAACATCCGCGCCGTGGCCGAAGTGCAGCTCGCCGGCGAGAACCGGGTGGAGCTCGAGCAGGGCCAGTCGGTCCAGGTGCGCGAGGTACCGGTCGGCTCGGCCGGCGTATACGCACCGGGCGGATCGGCCTCCTATCCCTCGACCGTCCTGATGGGCTGCCTCCCGGCGAAGATCGCCGGTGTGCGGCGCGTCGCGCTCGCGACCCCACCGGCCGAGGCGGAGCGCCCGTATCGGACCTGATGCTGGCGGCCGCGGCGATCGGCGGGGCGGATGAGGTCTATCCGCGTTGGCGGGGCCCAGGCCATCGCCGCCTTGGCGATCGGCACGCAGCTGATCGAGCCGGTCGACGTGATCGCCGGACCCGGCAACCGCTACGTCCAGGAAGCGAAGCGCCAGCTGGTGGGTGAGGTCGGCATCGACGGGATCGCCGGGCCCTCCGAGCTGATGGTGATCGCCGGCGATACCGCGAAGCCAGAGTGGATCGCGCTCGACCTCTGCGCCCAGGCGGAGCACGGATCGGACGGGCTCGTGATCGCCGCGGCGGTCGAGACCGTGATTCTCGACGCAATCGAGGAGGCGGTGAAGCGTGTCGCCTCGGAACACGGGATCTCCGAGGATGCGCCGCTCGCCCTGGTTGCCGTCCCGGACACCGTCGCGGCGGTGCAGCTCGCCAACGCAATCGCCCCCGAGCATCTCGAGATGATCACCGAGGACGCCTCGCTGCTGTCGGAGGCCGTGATGACCGCGGGCAGCGTCTTCCTCGGAGAGGGAGGCGCGACCGCGTTCGGCGACTACGCCGCCGGGTCCAACCACATCCTTCCGACCGGCGGGGCCGGCCGTTTCCAGGGACCACTCGGGCCGGGGGTCTTCAGGCGACGGATCGCGAGCGTCGAACTCACGCGGGCGGCTGCCCGGGAGCTGGCTCCGACGGTCGCTACATTGGCCCGCGCCGAGGGCTTCCCACTTCACGCGGAGTCCGCAGAGGCAAGGACCGAGGACTAATCGATGGCACGTACCGCAGAGATCAACCGCGAGACCAAGGAGACGAAGGTCCGGCTGCGCCTCGACCTCGATGGCGGCGAGGCCAAGATCTCGACCGGCGTCGGCTTCCTCGACCACATGCTCGAGCTCTTGGCGCGGCACGGCCGTCTCGGACTCGACCTCGACGCGAGCGGCGACCTCGAGACGGGAGCGCATCACACGACCGAGGACGTCGGCATCTGCCTCGGGCAGGCGATCGACGAGGCCCTCGGCGACCGCTCCGGCATCCGCCGCTACGGCTCCGCCCTGGTGCCGATGGACGAGGCTCTGGGTGAGTGCGCGATCGACATCTCGGGGAGGCCGTACTTCGCCTTCGACGCGGACCTTCCGGAGGTGAGCATCGCGGGGTTCGAGTCCGAGCTCGCCGAGGAGTTCTTCCGCGCGGTCTCCAACAACTCGAAGATCACGCTGCATCTCTGGGTCCGCTCCGGCTCGAACGCGCATCACATGATCGAGGCGTCCTTCAAGGCGTTCGCTCGAGCGCTCCGCGAGGCGGTCTCGATCGATCCGGACGAGCCCGGCGTGCCCTCCACCAAGGGCACGCTCACCGAATGACCCGCGTCGCGATCCTCGACTACGGGATGGGCAACCTCCGTTCGGTGGAGAAGGCTCTGGAGCGGGTCGGGGCGGAGACCGAGATCACCTCGGATCCCGCCCGCGCCGAGGCCGCCGATGGGGTGATCCTGCCGGGTGTGGGCGCCTTCCCGCGGGCCATGGAGCGGGTTCGGCAGCTCGGGCTCGACGAGCTCGTCGCCGGGCGGATCCAGGCCGGCGCCCCGGTCCTGGGGATCTGCCTCGGCCTGCAGCTTCTCTTCGAGTCCTCGGTGGAGAACGAGGGGTCAAGTGGGCTGGCCCTGCTCGACGGCGTCGTCGCGCCCCTCGAGGCCAACGGCTACAAGGTCCCGCACATCGGCTGGTCCCCGGTGCACTGGGAGCACGACTCGGAGCTCACGGAGGGACTCGGCGAGGAGACGCCCTTCTACTTCGTCCACTCATTCGCTCCGCGTCCGACGGCGAACGGGGACGTGCTCGGCACCGCCGCCTACGGGCAGCGCTTCGCGTGCGCGGTGGAGCGGCCGCCGCTCTACGGCGTGCAGTTCCACCCCGAGAAGTCGAGCTCCGCGGGACTCAGCCTGCTCGCCAACTTCATCCGCATCTGCAGTTGATCCTCTTCCCCGCGATCGACATCCGGGACGGCAAGGCCGTGAGGCTGATCCAGGGCGACTACGAGCAGGAGACGAAGTACGACGACGATCCGGTGGTCGCGGCGCGGCGCTGGGTGGACGGCGGGGCCACCTGGCTGCACATCGTCGATCTCGACGGTGCCCGAGCGGGCGAGCCCGTCAACCTCGAGCACGTGCGGCGGATCGTGGCCGCGGTCAACGTCCCGGTGCAGCTCGGCGGCGGCCTGCGCGACTCAGAGAAGGTGGAGGAGGCGATCTCCGCCGGCGCCGAGCGGGTCGTGCTCGGCACGGCTGCCGTCCGCGATCCGGAGATGGCGGAGGCGATCGCTGCCGCCCACGGCGACCGCGTGGTGGCCTCGGTCGATTCACGCTCCGGAAAGGTCGCCGCAGAGGGGTGGACGGAGGAGTCAGAGCTCGCCACGACGGAGGTGATCGCCGAGCTGACGCGGCGGGGGCTGAGCCGTTTCGTCTACACGCCGGTGGAGGTGGACGGCCTGATGGAGGGACCCGACCTCGATTCGCTGCGCGAGGTCGCGGGGGCGACCGATGGCCAGGTCATCTACTCCGGCGGCATCGGCTCGCTCGACGACCTGCGTGCTGTGGCCGGTCTCGGGCTCGAGAACGTCGAGGGCGTGATCGTCGGCAGGGCCCTCTACGAGCAGCGCTTCACCGTCGCCGAGGCCCGGGCCGCCCTCGGGGCATAGTCTCCCGCGGCATGAGAAGGCTCTTCGGCCCGTTCTTCGTCTTCGCGGGGATCATGCACTTCGTCAAGACCCGCTGGTACGAGTGGATCATGCCGCCGTATATCCCGCGCCACCGTGAGGTGGTCTATGCTGAGCGGCATCGCCGAGATCGCCGGCGGGCTGGCCACGATGCACCCGGCCACCCGCCGCGCCGGCAGCGCCTGGAGCATCGCCACGCTGATCGCCGTCTTCCCGGCGAACCTCCACATGGCGATCGAGTGGGGAGAAATACGAGAAGGCCGTTCCCGGGGGCCGGGCCGGGCTCTACGCCCGCTTGCCAGTGCAACTGCTCTTCATCGCTTGGGCCTACGCAGCCGGCGACTGGGACTAGCCGGGCCCAGCGGGCGAGTACCGGCGCTATACGCCCATAAGTCGCCGACCACGGACCCCTAGCCTTTGGTGCATGGTCCTGAAGCGGGTCATTCCTTGCCTGGACGTCGACAACGGGCGCGTCGTCAAGGGCACCAACTTCGTCGACATTCGCGATGCCGGCGACCCGGTCGAGCTCGCCGAGCGCTATGACGCGGAGGGCGCCGACGAGCTCGTCTTCCTCGACATCACGGCCTCACACGAGAGCCGGGACACGATCGTCGAGCTCGCTCGCCGCACCGCCGACAACGTCTTCATCCCCTTCACGATCGGCGGCGGCATCCGCTCGGTCGAGGACGCGCAGGCCGTGCTCGACGCCGGGGCCGACAAGGTCTCGGTGAACTC
>CAWKFQ010000015.1:0-9442 GCA_963848955.1 uncultured Solirubrobacterales bacterium
AAGAAGAAGAAGCGCTAGGACGGAGCCGATAACCGCTCGTAGTTAGGCTGCGGCTCGTGAGCCCGGAAGCGCAGCTCCGGAAGCGGCCGGCCTGGACGGCGCTCGAGCAGCACTACGGCGAGATCCGCGATCGCCATCTGCGTGAGCTGTTCGCGGAGGACCCCGACCGCGGCAACCGGCTCGTCGCCGAGGGCGCGGGCCTCTTCCTCGACTACTCCAAGAACCGGATCACGGACGAGACGCTGGGGCTGCTCAGGCAGCTCGCCGACGAGTCGGGCGTCGCCGAGCGGCGCGACGCGATGTTCCGCGGCGAGCACATCAACGTCTCGGAGGACCGGGCGGTGCTCCACGTCGCCCTGCGGATGCCGAGGGACCGCTCGCTGGTCGTCGACGGCGAGGACGTCGTCAAGCAGGTCCACGAGGTGCTCGACCGGATGGCGGCTTTCGCGGAGCGGGTGCGCTCGCGGCGAGTGGAAGGGGCACACCGGCAAGCCGATCCGCAACGTGATCAACATCGGGATCGGCGGCTCGGACCTGGGGCCGGTGATGGCCTACGAGGCGCTGCGCCACTACTCGCGCCGCGAGATGACCTTCCGCTTCGTCTCCAACGTCGACGGCACCGACTTCGCCGAGAAGACGCGCGACCTCGACCCGGAGGAGACGCTGTTCATCATCTCCTCGAAGACCTTCACCACGCTGGAGACGATGACCAACGCCCAGACGGCCAGCGAGTGGGCGCTCGCCGAAGCTCGGCTCGGAGGAGGCGATCGCGAAGCACTTCGTCGCTGTCTCCACCAACGCCGAGGGCGTCGCCGAGTTCGGGATCGACACCGACAACATGTTCGGCTTCTGGGACTGGGTCGGCGGTCGCTACTCGATGGACTCCGCCATCGGCCTCTCGACGATGCTGGCGATCGGCCCCGAGCAGTTCAGCCAGATGCTGGCCGGCTTCCACGCCGTCGACGAGCACTTCAAGGAGAGCCCGATCGGAGACAGCCTTCCGTCGATCCTGGGGTTGCTGGCGGTCTGGTACGGCGACTTCTTCGGCGCGCAGACGGCGGCGGTGCTGCCTTACGACCAATACCTGCACCGCTTCCCCGCGTATCTCCAGCAACTGACCATGGAGTCGAACGGCAAGCACGTCACGGTCGACGGCGCTCGGGTCGACTACGACACCGGCGCGATCTACTGGGGAGAGCCCGGGACGAACGGCCAGCATTCCTTCTACCAATTGATCCACCAGGGGACGCGCCTGATCCCCTGCGACTTCATCGGCTTCTACCAGTCGCTCAATCCGCTCGGTGAGCACCACGACCTGCTCATGTCCAACGTCTTCGCACAGCCCGAGGCGCTCGCCTTCGGCAAGACGCCGGAGCAGGTCAGGGAGGAGGGAACGCCCGAGCCAGTCGTGCCCCACCGGGTGATGGAGGGAAACCGGCCCTCGAACGTGATCCTCGCCGAGCGGCTCACGCCGCACATGCTCGGCACGCTGGTCGCCCTCTACGAGCACAGCGTCTTCACCCAGGGCGCGATCTGGGGGATCGACTCCTTCGATCAGTGGGGGGTCGAGCTGGGGAAGGTGCTCGCGAAGAAGATCATTCCCGAGCTCCAGTCCGCCGAGGAGCCGGAGCTCGACCACGACTCATCGACCAACAACCTGATCCGGCGCTACCGCGCGAATCGATCCGGCGGGTGAGAGCGATGGGAATGGAGCAATACGAGCGCGTGCTGCAGGTGGCCGAGGAGCGCGCCCGCCGCTATCTCGACGAGGTTGCCGACCGCCCGGTCGCCGAGCGGGCGAGCGTCCAGGAATTGCGCGCCGCCCTCGACCGAAAGCTCCCCGAGGAGGGTGAGGACCCGGCCACGGTGGTCGACGAGCTGGCGGAGGCGGCCGAGCCCGGATTGATCGCCCTCGGCAGCCCGCGTTACTTCGGCTTCGTGATCGGCGGGACGCTCCCCGCAGCCCTGGGAGCCGAGTGGCTGACGACCGCCTGGGACCAGATCGCGAGCCTCTACGTCTGCGGCCCCTCGGCCTCGGTCGCGGAGGAGGTCTCCGGCCGCTGGGTCCTGGAGGTCCTGGGGCTGCCCACCGACGCGGGCTTCGGGCTCACCACCGGCGGCACGATGGCGAACTTCTCCGGGATCGCGGCCGGCCGCCACGCGGTTCTCAAGCGACTGGGTTGGGATGTGGAGGCCAAGGGCCTGAACGGCGCCCCGCCGGTGCGGGTGCTCGTTGGCGAGCACGCCCACGCGACGATCTTCGTCGCCCTGAGGCTGCTGGGCTTGGGCGATGAGAACGCAATCCGCGTGAGAGCGGACGATGCCGGCCGCATGGAACCGGAGGCGCTGGCCGCCGAGCTCGAGCGGGGGGAGGGACCCGCGATCGTCTGCGCGCAGGCCGGTGAGGTGAACACGGGCTGCTTCGACCCGTTCCCGGCCCTGACTGACATCTGCCGCGAGCATGACGCCTGGCTGCACGTCGACGGGGCGGTCGGGCTCTGGGCGGCGGCGAGCCGCCAGTTCGACAATCTGACCGAGGGGCTGGACCGGGCCGACTCGTGGTCCACCGATGCGCACAAGTGGCTCAACGTGCCGTACGACTGCGGCTACATCGCCGTCAAGGATGCCGATCACCTCCGTGGCGCGATGGGGATCAGCGCTCCCTACCTGACGGATGCGCCGGACGCCCGCGATTCCTACCAGTACGTGCCCGAGTCCTCGCGGCGCGCCCGTGGCTTCCCGCTGTACGCCGCTCTCCGCTCGCTCGGACGCAGCGGGGTGGCCGATCTGGTCGAGCGCTGCTCCTCCTTGGCGCGGCTGATGGCCGCAGAGCTCGAGGGCGATCCGGCGCTCGAGGTGATCAACGAGGTGGTCATCAACCAGACGCTGGTCGGGATCGTCGGCGACGAGTCAGGCGAGCTGACCGCGGACGCGGTCGAGCGGATTCAGCAGGACGGGACCTGCTGGCTGGCGGCAACACGCTGGCGCGGACGGCCCGCGATCCGCATCTCGGTCTGCAACTGGCAGACGGGCGAGGAAGACATCCGCCGCTCGGCCGACGCCATCCGCAGGGCGGTGCTCGAGGCCTCGGCTGCGTGATGCCCGAGGGACGGACGCAGGCGGTCCTCTTCGACATCGACGGCACGCTGCTCGACACGGGCGGCGCCAGCGACCGTGCCTGGAAGCGCGCCTTCAAGGAGCTGCAGGGCGTGGATGTCGACGTCCCGGCGGTGACCGGCAAGGGGGTGCCCGATCCCGAGGTGGGGCGCGTGGTCTTCAGGGAGGCGATCGGCCGCGAACCCACCGACGAGGAGGCCGACGCCCTGATGCGTCGTCGCCTCGACCACCTGCCCGAGGAGGTCGAGAACTCTCCCGGCTACGTGGTCAAGGACTGCGTAGTGGAGACGCTGGAGAAGCTGAGGGCGGACGGGATCCTGCTCGGCCTCACCACAGGAAACGTCGAGGAGGCCGCTCATATCAAGCTCGCGCGCGCCGACCTCGATCGCTTCTTCTCCTTCGGCGGCTACGGGTCGGACTCGCGCGATCGCACCGAGCTCACCAAGAAGGCCATCGAGCGCGCGCGAGCAGGCTTTCGGCGGGAAGCTCGACCGCGCTCGCTGCTTCTCCTGCGGCGACACGCCTCGCGACGTCGAGGGAGGCCACGGGGCGGGCCTGCGGGTGGTGGGCGTGGCCACCGGCGAATTCACGGTGGACGAGCTGCAAGGAGGCCGGCGCGGATGCCGCGATCGGCTCGTTCTGCGAGGGCCTGCCGCTGCTCTAGGCTCCCAAGGAGGGAGTGGGATGAACTACCGGAACGGACTTCCGCAGCTGAGTGACGAGCTCTTCCTCACCGACGGCGGGCTCGAGACCACCCTGATCTTCCACCGCGGGATCGATCTGCCGGCGTTCGCGGCCTTCGTCCTCCTCAAGGACGAGCAGGGCACCGAGGAGATCCGGCGGTACTACGAGTCCTACCTCGCGCTCGCCAAGGAGCACGGCGCCGGCTTCGTCCTGGAGAGCCCGACCTGGCGCGCGAGCCCACGCTGGGCCGGCGAGGTCGGCTACTCGGACGAGGAGCTCGACGAGGCGAACCGGCGGGGGATCTCACTGATGGCGGAGCTCCGCGACCGCCACGCGGGACGAGATCTCCCCGATCGTGATCAGCGGCCAAATCGGCCCCCAGGACGACGGCTATGACCCCAAGCGGAAGCTCTCTGCCGATGAGGCCGCCGACTACCACTCGACCCAGATCCGCACCTTCGCCGACACCGAGGCCGACATGGTCGCGGCGCTCACGATGACCTACGCCGACGAGGCGATCGGGATCGCGCGAGCCGCGCAGGCCGAGGGGCTCCCGGTGGCGATCTCGTTCACCGTGGAGACGGACGGAGCGCTGCCCAGCGGCGAACCCCTGTCCCAGGCGATCGAGGAGACGGACGCCGCAACCGGCGGCGGGCCCGCCTACTACATGATCAACTGCGCGCACCCGACACACTTCGAGTCCGTCCTCGGGGGGTCCTGGACGACTCGCATTCACGGCCTCCGAGCGAACGCCTCGACCAAGAGCCACGCCGAGCTCGACGAGGCGCCGGAGCTGGACGATGGTGATCCCGAGGACCTCGGCGCGCGCTACGCCGGTCTCCGGGATCAGCTGCCGAGCCTCAATGTGCTCGGCGGCTGCTGCGGAACCGACGACCGGCACGTCGCACGGATCTGCAGCGCCTGGACGACCGCAGCCGCCTGACCGTCCGCCTCAGTCGACCAGCCGCCGGTTGACCGCCCAGCGGCTGAGCTCGTGCCGGTTCGAGAGCTGGAGCTTGCGCAGCACCGAGCTGACGTGGGCCTCCACGGTCTTCACGGAGATGCTGAGGCGCAGGGCGATCTCCTTGTAGAGGTAGCCGCGGGCGATGTACCGGAGCACCTCGCGCTCGCGGGCGGTGAGCTGGTCGAGCTCGGGGTCGACCTCCTCAGCGGGCAGGTCGCCGGCGAAGGCGTCGAGGACGAAGCCGGCGAGCCGGGGTGAGAAGACGGCGTCGCCGTCGCGGACCCGGCGGACGGCCTCGGCAAGCTCGTCGCCCGTGATCGTCTTGGTGACGTAGCCGCGGGCTCCGGCGCGGACGACGGCGATCACGTCCTTGGGATCGTCGGACACGGAGAGGGCGAGGAAGCGCTGCTGTGGCCTGGCCTTCGAGACCTGCTCGATCACCTCGACGCCGCCGCCGCCCGGCATGTGGACGTCGAGCAGGACCACATCGGGCTCGAGCTCGGTGATCGCTCGGACCGCATCCTCGATCGACTCGGCCTCGCCCAGCACCTCGACGGCTTCCCCGAGCTCGGCGCGGACGCCGCTGCGGAAGATGCGGTGGTCATCGACGATCACCACGGTCGGGGTCTCGCTCATCGGGTCACCACGTCCATGGTGAGCTCGACCTCGGTTCCCTCGCCGTTTCCGGTCCGGATCTCCGCTCGCCCGCCGTGCCGCTCCATGCGCCCGATTATCGACTCGCGGATACCGCGACGGTCCTGGGAGACCGCCTCGGTGTCGAAGCCGGGGCCGCGGTCGTCGACGAACACCTTGGCCTGCCTCGCCTCGATCTCGGCGTAGAGCCTGACCGGCCCGCCGTCGGAGGCGAACTTCGCCGCGTTGGTGAGCGCCTCCCGCGTCGCCGCGACGAGAGCCTCGAGCCGCTCGTCGAGGGGCGCGTCGCCGACCACCACGGCCTCCACCTGCGTGCCGTGCTGCTCCTCCACCTCGACGGCGACCGTCTTGAGCGCGTCCGCAAGGCGCTCGCCGGGTCGGGCGGGGCCCTCACCGGCGAGCCACGAGCGGAGCTCCCGCTCCTGGCTGCGGGCGAGCTTCGCGACCTCCTCCGGCTCGTCTGCGCGCCTCTGCACCAACGCGAGCGTCTGGAGGACCGAGTCGTGCAGGTGAGCGGCGACCTCGGCGCGCTCCTGGGAGCGGGCGCGGGCGACCCGCTCCGCGGTGAGGCGGCGCGCCATCGACCACCAGAGCGGCGCCGAGATCAGGACCAGCGCGATCGTGACGACGAAAGCGGCGAGCGCCGCGCTGCCCGCCGACTCCAGCACGCCGGTCGCCCAGAAGAAGAACAGCGCCCCCCCGAGGACGACCGCGGCCGCGAAGCCCACCCGGGAGATCCTGAGGGCCTCGCGCTCCCGGGCGGTCGTCTCCTCAGCGGGCGCCGGCCCGGAGAGGCTCCTGCGACGCGACCGCAAGGACGACCGTCGCCGTCACGGCGGCGAGCAGCCAACCCGCCTGCAGGTCGATCACTCCCCTGTCCTGGAGCAGCAGAACGACGCCGAGGGCCAGGATCGAGATCCCGGCCCCCAGCGCGCTCGAATCGGGTCTCCTCACAGTCGGAGGATCACCTCCCGCAGACCTGCCTCTGGGCGTCCTCTTCCTGCTGGTGGTGGTCGTAGTCGACGCCACGGGTGTCGATCTGATCGGGCGCCTCGTCCGTGATCAGCATCTGCCCGAACTGGATGTCGGCGTTCACCTTGAGCGTCGGTGCATCGGTGAGCGGTGAGCCCTGGTCGATGTCCGGGTCGACCCCGTGGGTGACCTGGCCGCCGGAGATCAGCTCGCCCGCCTTCCCGTGCACATCGCCATCGATGCAGACGTTGGGCGGGACGGAGACGATCATCTGCCCGATCCCGAGGTGGGCCGAGACCGGAATCGTCTGGCCGTTCTTCCAGGGCAGCTCGCGCAGGTCGACGATCAGCTGCCCGGTCCCGAGCCTGTAGCCGTCGGCCGGGATGTCGGCCACGACCGTCGGGGTGTACGTGCGCTGGCCGACGGACTCGTCGATGTTGATGTCCGCCGCGGCCACCGCCGCCGCCGGGATCCCGAGCACGATGCCGGCGACCACGAGCAGCGGGACGATGCGCCGGCGGATGTCTCCGGCGAATGCCGCCGCCACGAGCCCGAGGCCGAACACGATCACCGCTATGGCGATCACGGTGCCGTGGCCCGTCGCCGTGACCCAGGCGCTCACCACCGCGAGGCCGGCCGCGAGGAACAGCCCCACGGCGACCAGGACGCAGACGAGCACCACCTTGCCGAGCCGCGACCAGACGCTCTCGGGCACCGGTTGGCCGGTGCCGTCGTCTTCGGGGAGGGCGACCGCGAGCACCAGGTAGGCGAGCAGGCCGGCCCCTCCGAAGAAGAGGGTGACCACGAAGAAGATCCGCACCAGCGTGGGGTTGAAGCCGACGTGCTCGGCGAGGCCGCCCGCGACGCCCCAGATCTTCCGATCGTCTCGCGACCGAAGGAGGGGGCGTCGGGGGCCGACCTCTTTTTCTTTTCTTTCTTCTGTCTTGTCGTTTTCTGGTTGTTCGTTCATGGCAGCGACGATGACGGCCCGGGTCCCGATCGTCTATCGGGAATCACCCCTAATCGGCCCCCATCTTCCCCTGTCAGGACGACTCCGGGCAGCCTCTACGCTCGGGGTATGGCCGAGCGCAGGATCGTGGGCAGTCACTTCAACAGGCAGGGAAGCCGAAGCGCGGCTAGCCCAAGGAGGAGGTCGCGAAGGCCGAGGCCGCGCGGTTCGGGATGACCTACTACCGCTGCGACGTCTGCGAGAAGTTCCACCTGACGAGCAAATGATCACCCGGAACCGGCGATGCGGGGTCGCCGCGGGTCCGCTTTGATGTCCGTATGAGCGGCGATTCCGACCTGATCGGCATCCCGGTGGCCCTGGGAGCGATTGTGGCGATCCTGGCGGTGTTCGTGGCCTTCTTCTTCATCGGGGCGGTCGCGGGGGTCATCGTCCTGTTGGCCGTCGTGGTGATCGCCGGTGTGCTCTTGGTCCGCCTGATCAGGGCAAACGAGATGTAGGGGAGATAGGGTGGTCGGCATGGCCGAGGAGCGACGTGCCCTTCCCGACCGGAGCGCGCTGATCCTCCCGCCGAGCAGGAGCTGAGGGTTCGACACCGGCTGGAGCTCGAGTTCGGCTCGCGGCAGGAATGGGACGACCCGAAGCGCGAATGGCGCCGCCTCTTCTCGGAGCTGCTCGGGACGTTCTTCCTGGTGCTGGTCGCCGCCGGCGGCGGGATCCTGGTCGGCGAGGGTCAGATCAGCCTCGCCGCCGCCGTGGTCGCCCCCGGGCTCATGGTCATGGCGATCATCCTCTTCATGGGTGCGATCTCCGGAGCGCATCTGAACCCGGGCGTGTCGCTTGCATTCGCCCTGCGCGGGGACTTCCCCTGGAAGCGGGTGCCCGGCTACATCATCATCCAGCTCGTGGGGGCCACCCTGGCCTGCCTCTTCCTCCTGGCCGTGTTCGGGAACATCCAGCACCTCGGCGCGACTCTGCCCGGCGCCGGGTATGAGAACTGGCAGGCGCTGCTGATGGAGATCGCGCTCACGGCTGGCTTGGTGAGCGTCATCCTCGGCACCGCCTCGGCGGCCCAGAACGTCGGTGCGATAGCCGCCCTCGGCGTCGGCGGCTATATCGCGCTCGCCGGCCTCTGGTCGGCGCCGGTCAGCGGCGTCTCGATGAACCCGGCCCGCTCGTTCGGGCCCGCCCTGGTCAGCGGCGATTTCTCCAGCTACTGGGTCTACGTCGTGGGGCCACTCGCCGGAGCGGTGATCGCGGTCGGCGTTCGCCTACGTCCTGCGCGGGAGCGGCGGCGACCCGATCGCCCGCGCCGCCGGCTCCGGGGTGCTGGACGAGGGCAGCCTCGCCGCCAAGCAGAAGCTCTCCCGGGGAATCGACCGTGGCGAGGTCACTCCGCCCGGCATCGGCGGCGAGACGATGAGTCCTAAGCGCTCGGAGGCCCTGGACCACGTCGTTCTGGTCCTGTTCGAGAATCGGTCGCTCGACAACCTGCTCGGTCACCTGTACGGGCCCGAGGACGGCAAGACCTTCGAGGGCGTGATCGGCAAGGACCTCAGCAACCCGATCCCGGAATGGGCCGAGCACGGCGCTGATCGCAAGACGGTCCCGTACACGGTCACCGACGACATGGACGCACCGAATCCGGACTCGGGAGAGGAGTACTTCCACACCAACACCCAGCTCTACAACACGCTCGACGAGCACAACCGCTTCAAGATCGGCGATGCCGTGACGGCGCCGTGGAACGTCCCGCCGCCCGGGACGGAGCCGACGATGGACGGGTTCGTCACTGACTACATCAGCACCTTCACCGGGGAGGTGGGCCGTCAGCCCACCTACGAGGAGTACGCCCAGATCATGACCGGCTACACGCCCGAGCAGGTGCCGGTGCTGAGCGGCGTCGCCAAAGGCTTCGGCGTGTTCGATCACTGGTTCTGCGAGGTGCCCTCGCAGACGTTCATGAACCGCTCGTTCTGGACCGCCGGGACCTCGTCGGGTTCGTCAGAACTCGCCGGCAAAGAAGTGGACGGAGAACACGGCGAAGACGCTGTTCGACCGGCTCGAGGCCACACCGGCGCACC
>CAWKFQ010000016.1:0-15340 GCA_963848955.1 uncultured Solirubrobacterales bacterium
TGAACTCGAGGACAAGGACGATCTGCACGTGCTCGTGCGGGCCGAGAATGCGCAAGGGGAGGCGTTGAGCGGGCTGACATCGATCGGGCCAGAGACCCATAGGTCCCTGAAAGCCCGCCTAGAACTTGCGTGGTGTGACCGGTTGACTTGCCGACCCCAACGGCCGCTTTGGCGAGGCGGTGCAAGCGGCCAGTATGACTTCGGAAGGTTACGCCACACAACATGAGGCATTCGATTCAGCCAGCCGACTGTACCGCAGGACCAAAGACCTGGAAGCCTGCCAGCCAGCAACTGCGACACCGCAGCATCTCCTCGACCTACATCTACATCAGGTCGCTTGTGTCCGAGGTGAAGGAAGTAGCCGTCGAGCGGGAAAAGTTCCGACTGTTCCGAATGGCAGCGGCGCGCAAGATATCGTTGGATTACGGTTTCACCCGTTCCTTGCGCTCTTCTCACTCGTGATGGACGCAGAGCCGAGAGCGCGGCACTTCTCAGTTTTCGTTGCTGCAACTGGGCGCACGGCGCTCGTAGTGCTGCGGGAAAATTCCCTCGTCACCCCACTCCTTTTTCGTGGTCGAACGACATTCGCTGGCAGGGTTGCCGGGGGCCTACGGCTCGTCGAGGGAACAAGTTGGGATCAGTCTCTACCACCGAGATAAGGCGTGGATCGATCTTCGGGGCCGCTGATGTAGGGCGGCCACACAGGTATCGGCGTCCGTCTTGGAGCAAGCGTTCGTCAGTGCGGATCGCCTAGGTGATGGCGGCTGGAGTTACCAAGTCTGCCATCATGCCCAACCACTAAGAAATCTAGATCGCTGGGGGTATGCAGCCGTCTGATCTTGTCTTTGGTCGTGCAATGTAGTTCGAGCGCGTTCCGGGCTGCGTCCGGTGCCACAGATATTTCCTTTGCGCTGATCTGACGCACAGCATAGCGTTGCAGACCGTGATGAACACCGCGTGTATCTTGGGGCTTTTTGGATGGAAATGGGGTCGCCCTGTTTGGACTTAGTTACTCTCTTCAGTCAATGATCAAAGCGGCGGCAGGTAATAACCCTTGCTTGCCGCCTTGCGCCGGGTTCCCTGGTATCTCGGCCGGCAGTCTGGGCAGCAGGCAGCAGGCTCGGCCTTGGGGTGTCTGTAGTCGCGCGGTAGTAAAGCTGCGATATGGGGTGAGCCCGCCGCCGGGCAATGGCCTCCGCTGCACTCTACTGGCTCAGTTCGTGCTCCCGGCGGCGGCCGTGTGCAGGTGGGTGACTTTCACGGAAAGGAATTGCCGGCCGTTGAGCGACGCGGGATCGTCGCTGCCGCCGGGTCGGTCGGCGCCGGTGTCTGGGGGCCGGGTCGGTGCCTGGGGCGTGCCGGTGGGCGGTGCCTGGGTTGGCGGTCGCTGGTCGGGGAGCTCCGACGCCGCACGCTGCCAGGGCAAGTGGGAAGGCTGATGAGGAGGAACCGTGTCTTGCTGTTCATGGCCGCAAGACGCCCGCGGCCCTGCATTTGGTTCCATGGCCTGACAATCGCGCGCCCGTGAGATCCCTCATTGCGGCCGTGGCCGCTCGACCGCGTCTGACCGCGCTGCTTGCCGCGGTCTCGATCTCGTTCTCGGGCGTCCTGTACCTGTATTCGAACACGTCGCCCGAGACAGCCGCGGTCTTTCGCTGCCTCTACGCGCCTGCCCGTCCTGGTTGGCGTCGCACTGATCGAGCGCACGCGCGGCGCAGGCATCTCGCGACGCGCGCTGATGCTTCTCGCTGATCGCGGGCGTGCTGTTCGCTGGCGACCTCGTCTTCTGGCACCACGCGGTCGACAAGGTCGGCGCCGGGCTGGCGACCGTGCTCGGCAACCTGCAGGTCGTCATCGTCGCCTTCGGCACGTGGCTGCTCTTCGGGGAGCGGCCGTCAACCGGCACGCTGGCGGCCCTGCCGCATCGTGATGTTCGGCGTGGTCCTGATCGCCGGGCTGATCACGAACCAGGCGTACGGCGCGGATCCGGTGCATGGGCGTGGCCTTTGGCGTTCGTCGCCGCACTCGCGTACGCCGGCTATCTGATGATCATGCGCCGCGTGAACCGGACGGCCGGGCACGGCCGGGCCAGTGGCGATCTCGACCGCGGTGACGGCGGTGGTGTGCGCGATGGCCGGCGCGGCTCTGGGCACGCTCGACCTGGTGCCGTCGTTGCCGAGCGCACTTCTGGCTGATCCTGCTCGGCGTCTCGGCCCAGGCCGCGGGCTACCTGTTCATCTCGTATTCGCTGCCGCGCCTGCCGGCCGTGCATGACGTCGATCATCCTGCTCGCCCAGCCGGTGATCGCGGTGCTGACGGCGATCGTGCTGGTGCCGGAGTTGCCGTCACCGGAGCAGTTCCTGGGCGTGGCGTTCGTGATCGGCGGAATCGCGCTGGCGACGATCCCGATCCGCGGCGCGGCGTCAGTCGGCCGCCGGCCCAGATCCGAGCGTGGCCAGCAGCCCGTCGTAGATCCGCTGGGCGCCGCCGCGGTCCGGGGGAATTGGGGTGGCCTAATGGGGGTCGAACCCATAACCTTCGGATCCACAATCCGATGCTCTGCCGGTTGAGCTATGGCCACCGCGGGAGCGCAAAGTATCGCATGAGCCCTCGGCTAGCCTTGCGCCGTGAACATCCCGGCTTCATCGCGCGCCAGTTCTACGTCGCCGGATCGCTGCGCAACACCGACACCGGCTGGGAGCTGCAGGCGCAGAACCCGATGGGCGAGGGCATGCTCGTCGGCGTTGGCCGGATGCACGTCGATGGCCGCGAGATCCCGCCGAGAGCGTCACTGCCCAGCGATCCGGCGACGCGAGCCGATCCGCGCCAGGACGTCAGCCGCACCGTCCGGTCAGCGTCTTCAAGGGCGACAGCGTGACGCTCCACGTGGAGGGCGAGCCGCTCGCTGCCGGCGAGCACAAGCTCGACGTCGAGCTGTTCGAGCTCAACCTCGGCCGCCTCGCGTTCGCGATCACCGACACGGTCGCCTAGCCGCTAGCCACCGCGGCGCCTGCGCGGCTGGATGTGCGTAGGGCGCAGGTGTCGAGGAACGGGCAGGCGCTCGATTGGGCATTGGAGATTGCTGCTCGGTGAGTGTCCTTATCGCGCGGTCGCGCTCGGTCGAGTGCATGTCCTGCATACGCGGACACACAGGGTGGTTCGCAGAACCGTGCCCGCGAGGGACTGCCAAAGGCCTCGACTGCCGATCGGGCAATCATGTGGGGCATATTCCAGAGCCTGAGGTCAGGGAAATCACCCCATCATGAGCGTGGGCAGGTGGCGGACCTTTAGGGGCGAGCGAAAACCGCCACTGGATCGGGCGCCCGCGCCGCCGTGGACTGGCGTATTTCGCTCCAAGGGCATTGATGGGGGCGATATCGGCGGCATCAGCCTGGCACGGGACGCGACACAGCCGGCACAGAGTATCGAGCTCCTATCTGCAAACTTCACGCTCACGTAATGATGCGGGCCGATCCGGGTCATTTAGACAAAGAAAGGCCAAATGGCCGCCCCCGTAGTGCGCGACGATCGTGCGGACACGACCGGCCATCGGGTGACTCCGCCAAAGCCCGCTGGTAGCATCCGACGGTGGTAGCCACCCGACTGGCACGCGTGCCGCCGTTCGAGCGCGGGCTCACCCTCGGCGACTTCCTGGTCCCGATCCGCGTCGGCGAGCGCGCCGCCCTGTGGCAGCGCAACCTGCTGATGATCACCGTCGGGACGTTGCTGATCATCCTCGGCGCGCGGATCAGCTTCTACCTGCCGGGCAATCCGATCGTGCCGGTCACGCTCCAGACCTTCGGCGTGCTGTTCGGCGGCGCGCTGCTGGGATGCGGCCGCTCACTGGCGACGCGTGGGCCTGTATCTCGTCCTCGGCATCGTCGGCTTGCCGGTGTTTGCGCTCGACGCCTCGACCGGGTCTACCGCAGCGGGCATGGGCACGATCATCTGCGGTCAGCGGCGGAACGATCGTCCTCGGCGCGACCGGCGGCTACTCATCGGCTTCCTGCTCGCGGCGGCCTCGTCGGTCGGCTGGCCGAGCTCGGCTGGGACCGGCATATCGGCGGCTCGCTCGGCGCGATGATCCTCGGCAACGTCGCGATCTACGCCGTCGGTGTGCCGTGGCTGACGGCCGCGACCGGCCAGACCTGCGTGGGCGCTCGACAACGGCGGCATGGCCGTTCCTGATCGGCGACGCGATCAAGCTCGCGTCGCGGCCGCGCTGCTGCCCGCCGGCTGGTGGCTCGTGAACCGCCGCTCGCAGGAGCGCTAGGCCAGCCCTCCCGGCTGACCCGGCCGACTAGTCGGCCGCCAAAGACTCCAGAAGGATCCGATTGGCGGCGTCCATCAGGTCGCGCGCCAGGTAGTCGGCCCGATGAACCGCGCTCAGGTGATCCTCCCCGGCGGGCCCGATACGGATCGTGTGCAGACCCGCGGTGCGGCCGGCCACCACGCCCTCCTGATCGCCGCCGACATACCAGCCCATGCCGTGTCGAGCAGACCGTGCTCGCTCGAGGGCCGACTCGATCAGGCCGTTGCCCGGCTTCGCGCAGTCGCAATCGCCGTCCTCGCCGTGCGGACAGCTGACGATGACCAGGTCGTCCACTGCTTCCGCCCAGGCCGTGCGCAGCACCTCCAGACGATATCGGTGTCCATGACGTGGCCGCCGTCCTCGGGCGGCGGATTCGCCACCACGATCACCTGGGCGGCGACCACGGCGAGTCGGCTCGAGCGCATCTGGCAGGTCAGCCTGGATCCCGAGCTCGGGTCCGTACTTGCCCTGGATGGCTGGCCAGCAGGACGGTATCGAGGTCGAGGAAAACGGCGGACCGAGGTCGCCTCTGGCCGGCGTCGAGTCGTTGGTCTGGTCAAATCGGTGCTTACCACGCGGTCGAGGCGTCGCCCAGGGTCACATAGGTTTGCACAGCGGCGCACCTACCAGCCCTTGCACTTCGCTTTCACCTGTTCCCCGGCAAGCGGGCCCTAGAATCAGGACTGGCGCCCGTAGCTCAGCGGATAGAGCATCTGACTTCGGATCAGAGGTCGGGGGTTCGAAGTCCCTCCGGGCGCGCCAATCAAGGTGGAGGGACACGTGGGTCAGGCATCTGTCGTCACGCGGATGCGCACCGGCGATATCCGTTCGGTTCCCCTCGCGTTCTGGTTGTTCGGGTTTCTCACACTTCTGTATGCGTACCTGCTCGTCACTGGTCGGCCTGTCGACAGCGCCGACGACGTGCTTACGCTGCTCATCATCGTTGCGCCTCTTGTCTTCGCCACGGCCACCGCTTGGGCCGCGCCCGTGGATCGTCGATTCCTTGGGGCGCCGCATTCATCGCTGCGTCGGCTTTGCCAAACCTGATCGAGATGGCACTCGCGCAGGTTCGCGTTCTTTTCGTTTGACTGGGTATCGGCCTCCGGCCGTCGTCGTTGACGTGGGGACTGGAGTTGATCGGCGTCGTCTTGATCGCCCTTGCAATCGGACGGCATCCAGCAGCGGCGGAACTGGCTGTGGCCGTTGCTCGGCCTCGCGATCTTCGTCATCGGAGACGTCGAGAACGCGTTCTACTGGGCTGGTAACCCGTTTCCGGAGGAGGAGGGCTCGGCGTCGCCTATCCGATCGCGTCGATTGCCATCACGTTCATCGGCGGCCTGACGGTCCTGTCGTGGTCCTATCTGCTTGGTTCGGCAATCGAGCACGGCCGGCGATTGTTTGCGATCGGGGCTGGAATTCTTCGTCGCGCTGAGCGCGTTCGGCTCGTGAGACGAAGTCGTCTACTCGTTTCTGCTATCCGAACCCGGAGACCGCGGATTTCAGCTTATACGAGCCTTTTCTTCAGCCTGGTCCGTGCCGCTGGCTGGGTCGCGCTGATCGTTGCCGCGTTGCGGGAAGTCCCGCGCAAGAGCGGGCGCCGCCTGAGCCGGGTACCAGAAATCGCGCTGCTTAGAAATCGCGCCGGCCGCGGAACGAATCGACGACTCCGGGTCGCGTTCGCTCGTACATCGCCAAGCCGTTGGCCGCCCGGCGTAACGAACGAGTGCGCCGGGCCCATCGGCAGCTCCAGGCTGCGGCCGCGTTTCCAGCCGCGGCTCTTCCAGCGACTGATGGCCGCCTTCAAGTCGGCGACGCGGTAGACAAGGATCGGCGCGTCGCCGTCGACGTGATCGGCGAGGAGAACGAGCGGCGGGGAGTCGGACAGCGCGACCATCGCCACGCGCGTGCCCATGCCGTCGATCGCGAAAACGAGCTCCGCACCCAGGCCGTCGGTGAAGTGGCGCGACGTCGGCCGCGACGTCGCGGCTGGGCATGTAGATGTAGTCGAGCTGCTCGAACGGCGCGGGCACGTCCAAACGATACGACCCGTGTCAGCCGACGCCCCAGGGATCACACAGCCTCAGCCGATAGACTCGCGACTCCGATGACACCACCGCAGGACGCCGGCGCGGACGGCCAGCGGCTACTCGAGCAGGCGCGTGAGGCGGCCGCCCGCGGCGAATACGAGATGGCCTCGGCGCTCTATGCGCGGCTCATGGGCAATCCGGATCCGAACAGTCCACGTTGCGGGGCTCCTGGGTCTGGCCGACTCCCGCTATCGCCTCGACGACGAGGAAGGCGCGCTGCAGTCGTGGATCGTGGCCACGCAGGCGCCCGAGACGCCGCTCACCTGGCAGGCGTGGGTCGCGCTCGCCGGCGCGCGCGTGCGCCAGGGCGACCTGCCCGGCGCCACGCGTGCGTATCGCGAAGCTGACCGACGCGCGCCGCCCGAAGAGCGGCCTGCCATCGCGTCACGCCTCGGCTGGCTCAACAAGGAGATGGGCAACGCGGCAGCCGCGGAACGCTATTTCCGGCGCGCGCGAACGGGCGTCTTCACGCCGTATCGTCACCTACGCGATGCTGGCCATCACCGTCGCGGTCAGCCTGTTCGTCGACTATGGCGGCCCGCTCGGCGGCCAGCTCGGCGATCTGCTGCTGCTCGACAAGGAGGCCGTGATGAACGGCGAGTACTGGCGACTGGATGTCCTTGACTACGAGTACGTATTGCTGGGTCGTGGATCGCGGGGGGCAGAGCCGAGACCTGAGCCGGATCGAGCTCGCCCGAGCTGAGGTTTGCCGTGGCGGGCGCCCCGGCCGGCAGCTGGGAGGCGAGCTCGTTCGCCAGCCGGTTGGAGAAGATCGCGCCCAGGATCGCGGTGCCGAGCGAGCCGCCGATCGAGCGGAAGAGGGTGGCGGCCGAGGAGTGGCGACGCCGAGCTGGCCGTAGGGCACCGCGTTCTGCACCGCGAGCACCAGCACCTGCATGACGAGCCCGAGGCCGACGCCCGAGCACGAGCATGTAGGCCGCGGCCTCGAGCGATGCCGGTGTCCGGCTCCGAGCCGCGAGAGGAGCAACAGACCGACCGCGGCGATCGCCGTGCCGATGATCGGGAAGACCTTGTAGCGCCCCGTCCGGGTGATCAGCTGGCCGGAGCCGATCGAGGCCGTCAGCAGCCGACCATCAGCGGGACGCAGCTGCAGGCCGGACTCGGTCGGGCTGAGACCGCGGACGACCTGCTGGAAGAGCGGCAGGTACGTGAGCGCGCCGAACAGCGCGAAGCCGACGACGAAGCTCGATCGCGCCCGTGACCAGGAACACGCGGTTGCGAGAAGAGCTCCGGCGGCAGGACCGGCTCCGGCGCGCGCCGCTCGACGAGGACGAATCCGACGAGCGCGAGCGACGGAGAGGCGCGCCGAGGCCGAAGATGAACGCGGAGTCCCAGTCGTAGGTCGTGCCGCCGAGCGTCGTGAGCAGCACGAGCGACGCGAGGCAGACACGCCGAGCAGGACCGTCCCGAGGTAGTCGATCCGGTGCTGCCGGTGCTCGCTGACGCCGGCAGGGCGACGGCGAGGACGACCAGCGCCAGCAGCCCGAGCGGGATGTTGATGTAGAAGATCCAGCGCCAGCTCGCGTGGCTCGTGAAGAAGCCGCCGATCAGCGGGCCGGCGACGCTGGCGACGCCGAATACAGCGCCGAACAGGCCCAGGTAGCGGCCGCGCTCGCGCGGCGAGACGACGTCGCCGATCGTCGCCTGCGCGCCGACCAGCAGTCCGCCGCCGCCGAGGCCCTGGATCGCGCGGAAGGCGATCAGCTCGGTCATCCCCTGCGCCAGGCCGCAGAGGCGCCGAGCCGATCAGGAAGATGATCAGCGCGCCCTGCAGGACCACCTTGCGGCCGTAGAGGTCGCCCAGCTTCCCGTAGAGCGGGGTGACGACAGTGATCGCGAGCAGGTAGGAGGTGACGACCCAGGAGAGATGATTGAGACCGCCGAGGTCGCCGACGATCGTCGGCAGCGCGGTCGAGACGATCGTCTGGTCGAGCGCCGCCAGCAGCAGCGTCAGCATCAGCGCCCCGATGACGATCAGCACCTGGCGCCTCGGTGGCCGTTCCGAATTGTCGGGAGAAGCAGCCACTCGCCAGAGCGTATGGAAGGAGGAAGGTCAGCTGCCTGCAGCGATCATCGCGACGCCTCCGAGCGCGAGGACCACCCCGGTCCACTGCAGGGTCGCGAGGCGCTCACCGAGGACCGCATGGGCGAGGGCCACCGTGAAGGCCGGGTACATCGAGCTGACGACCGCCACCACCGGAAGGACGCCCTTGGTCGACGCGATCGCGAAGAGGGCGTTGGCCAGCACGTCGAACACGCCGATCACGATCAACACCGGCCAGGCGGCCCTGACCCCATCGAGCCGCGGGCGAGCCACCAGCAGGGCCACCAGGACGGTCGCCAGACCCCGACCCTGACGGCCAGGATCGCCCATCCCGGCCGGTCGGGCGCCGCGGCGTCGAGGCCGGTGAAGAAGATCCCGAACCCCAGGCCCGCGAGGATCGCGAGCGCGATCGAGAGACGGGCGGTCCTGGCCCTCTCGGCTTCGTCGGGGCGCTCCTCATAGCTCAGGACGACCACGCCGGCGATCGCCGGGACCAGCCCGGCGAGCTGGAGAGCACTGGGCGACTCGCCCTCGGCGAGACCGAAGACGACCGGCACCACCACCCCCAGCGCCGCAATCGGCGCGACCACGCTGACGGTTCCCATGGCCATCGCCGAGTAGAAGGCGGCAAGGCCTCCCAGGGAGGCCGCGCCCGCCATGAACGCGATCGCGAGCTTGCCGGCGGAGATCGAGTCCGCACCCGCGAACGCGATGAACACCACGATCAGGATCAGCCCGGCGGGCTGAGAGACGGCCAGCACGCCGAGCACCGGCAGGCGCCTGGTCTGCAGTCCTCCGAGGAAGTCGGAGACTCCCCAGGAGGCCGCCGAAGCGAGGCTGTATAGGAGAGGGGCCACCGCTAGGTGGCACCCGTTTTATCGGGCAGCAACCCGCTGGAGCCTGACGGCGGTTAGTTGCCGAGCAGGCCGTTGAGGGTGTTGTTGACGCCGCCGACCACGTCGTTCACGGTGCCGTTGACGCCGTCCGTCACCCCGCCGGTGCTGCCGCCGCCGGGCAGCTGGACGTTCGGAAGACTTGGCGTTCGAATCGTCGGGACCTGCGGTGCGCTCGTCCCGCCACCGGAGCCGCCGGAACCGCCGCCCGGCCGGTGCCGGTGCCGGTGCCGGTGCCGGATCCACCGCCGGTGTCGATGGAGCCACCGCCGCCGCCGCTACCGCCGCCTGCTCCTCCCCGGAGGAGCCGCCGGAACCGCCGCCCGAGACCCCGCCCGGCGAGCTCGCCCTGCTGGCGAGGGCCACGACTGCGTGGTTCAGGTTGCTATTCGGCCCGGTGGGTTGCGAAGCCGGGACCGCGCTCGGCCCGCTGGCGACGGCCGAGAGGCCGCCTGCCACGCCCGAAAGGCTGGTCCCGAAGCCAATCGCAGCGGCAACGGCAACCGGAACGGCCAAGAGCGCCGCTCCCGCAATGCCACGCGCCACGATCCGTCGGCGCCAAGATGCAAGCAATCCGTTACCCATGACAATCCCGTCGCGGGCGTAGTCTACGGGCTCCAACGGGACTCCGCAAAATAGATGAGATTCAACCCATCTTTGACTTCGCGCTTGCGAATCGGCTTTCTCGTGCTGTTCGCGCTGCTTCTGCTCGTCTCGCTCGTGGGCGTCGGGCGGCTCTTCCAGGTCCGCGTCAACTATGAGGACGACATCACGCGCTCTTTCGAGATCGAGCTGGAGAGCGAGCGGCTTCGTTCCGCCTTCATCCTCGAGCAGGCGGCCGTGCGCCCCGCCGCCGGCCAGCAGCTGCCCAGCCAGGCTGAGCTCAACCGCGCAGCGGCCAATTTCGGGGACGCGGTCGACCGGGCCCAGGACCTGACCGGCGACGACGCGGACCTCAACTCCGACCTCTCCCGGCTGGTGGCCAGCGAAACGGCCTGGCGGCAATCGGTCGCCCAGCCGCTGATTCAGGGAAAGATCCCCAAGCCCGCGGTCGAGCAGCGCCTGACTCGGGCGGTGACCAACAGCGGCGACGGGCTGGCGACCGCGACGCGGAGCGCTCGTGACGACTCGCGCGACCACGCTCGCAGCGAGACGCGCAACACCACGCTGCTGGTGGCGGCGGGCCTCGCGGGGGCCCTGCTCGCCGCGCTCATTCTCTTCTCTGGACTGATCAACTCGATGCGAGCCCCCCTGGGCCGCCTCGTCGAGGGAGCCCGGCGGCTCGCGGGGGGCGATCTGAGGACCCGCGTGGAGGTGGGGGGCCCCGTCGAGATCGCGACGCTCGGCAGGGCCTTCAACGAGATGGCGAACTCCCTGGAGCGGGACGCCAGGGAACGCGACCGAGTCGAGCAGATGAAGGACGACTTCGTGCTCACCGTCTCGCACGAGCTGCGCACACCCGTGACCGTGGTGAAGGGATTCGCGGAGATGCTCACCGCCCAGCGGAAGTCGCTGAACCCCCGGCAGTACGAGGCGGCGGAGGTGATCGCGGAGAGCTCGGCACAGCTCCAGAAGATGATCAACGACCTGCTCGACCTCGCCCGCAGCGACGCTGGAAAGCTCCGCATCGAGCCGCAGCCGACGCCGGTGCGCCCGCTCGTCCAACGCGTCGGCCGGCAGATGGGCCCCCACTTCGAGGAGCGCGACCAGCACTTCACCGTCAGCGTCGAGAAGGAGGTTCCCGACGTCGAAGCCGATGCCGACCGCATCGCCCAGGTGCTCGCCAACCTCCTCACGAACGCCAACAAGTACGCACCCGAGGGCGCCCAGGTGGGACTCGCGGCCACGCGGGTGGGCGACGAGGTCGAATTCGCCGTCTCCGACAACGGCCCCGGCCTCGGCGAGGAAGAGCTCGACCATGTCTTCGATCGTTTCTGGAGGGCCCAGAGCGGCGAGACTCAGGAAGTGGGCGGAACCGGTCTGGGGCTCGCAATCGCGAAATCGCTCGTCGAGCTGCACGGCGGGGCGATCTCCGCAAACTCCACTCAGGGCGAGGGCGCTACCTTTCGCTTCGTGCTGCCGATTGCCAAGGATGGCCAACCGACGCGGACGGAACCCGCGAGCAGGACGACAGCGGGAGCGCCGAGTTGACGCGCCTGCTGGTCGCCGACGACTCCGAGACGGTGCTGCTGATGCTCGAGCGGCGGCTGGAGATGGAGGGGTATGACGTGGTCACGGCGACCGACGGCGTCGAGGCCCTGGAGCGGCTCCGGGAGGCCGGCTCGCAGGTGCCCGACGTGATCCTGCTCGACGCGATGATGCCGAACATGTCCGGCACCGAGGTGCTCGAGCAGCTGCGCGATCAGGGTTCGAAGATCCCCGTGCTGATGATCTCCGCCCACCTCGACGCCCAGGAGCCGGACCGGATGCGTTCCCTCGGCGCCTCGGACTGCATCCCGAAGCCGTTCGAGTGGGAGGACCTGATCGGCAAGATCGAGGAACTCGCCGGCGACTCCGGCACCGACGGGGATTCGAACTCCGACGCGGCCTAGCTGCGCGCGATCTCCATCCGGATCTGCTTGCCCTTCAGCTTCGTCCCGTCGAGGTACTCGACCGTCCGCTCCGCCTGATCGGCGGCGACCTCGACAAAGGAGAAGCGGTCCAGCACCCTGATTGAGCGGATCGCGTCCTTCGGCACCACAGCGCCCTCGGTCAGCGCCCAGTTCAGGTCCTCTTCGCTGATCCCCCCGCGGCTACCGCGGTTGACGAACAGCTTGACCGTCCCGTTGGTGGGCACGGGTGGCCGTTCCTCGCGGTGGCGGGGAGGCGGAGCGTGCTCGAGTCGTTCCTCGGGCGGCTCCCACTCGCCGATCGGCGCCTTCACAACGCGCTCGATCTCCTTCAGCTCGCCCGCCTGCTTCGAGGTGACGAAGGTGATCGCCCTGCCGGTCCGGCCGACACGCCCGGTGCGGCCGATGCGGTGCACGTAGATCTCGGGGTTGTTCGGCATGTCGTAGTTGATGACATGAGTGACGTGCTCGATGTCGAGGCCGCGCGCCGCGATGTCGGTCGCCACCAGGAGCGGCGTCTTGTGCTCCTTGAACGAGATCATCACGCCGTCTCGCTGGCCCTGGCTGAGGTCGCCGTGCAGGGCCTTGACGCGCAGCCCCGCGTCGGCGAGCTGCTTACCGAGGCGGGCCGCGCCGATCTTCGTGCGGACGAAGATGATCGCCTGCTCGGGCTCCTCCTCCCTGAGCACCTCCTCGAGGCGCTCGAGCTTCTTGCGCGGCTCGACCATCACGTAGGCCTGCTCGACCGAGTCGACGGTGAGCTTCCGCGGAGTCACGCGGATCGTCACCGGGTCGTACATGTAGGTCTCCGCGAGCCTGGCAACCGGGGCGGGCATGGTCGCCGAGAAGAGCAGCGTCTGGCGCCCGTTCGGGCACATCCGGAGGATCTTCTCGACGTCCTCGATGAAGCCGAGGTCGAGCATCTCGTCGGCCTCGTCGAGGACCACGTAGCGGGCGGCGGTGAGCACGAGGGACTTCCGCGCGATCAGGTCCATCATTCGACCGACCGTGGCGACGACCACCTGGGCACCGTGACGGAGCCTCGACTGCTGCTCGCGGATCGGCGCCCCGCCGAAGATCGCGACCACGTTGACGTTCTCCAGGTGCTCGGCGTACGCCCGCAGCGCCTGGGTCACCTGGATGCAGAGCTCGCGGGTCGGCGTCAGCACGATCGCCTGCGTCTCCTCGTTCTCCGGGTCGATGTACTCGAGCATCGGCAGGCCGAAGGCCGCGGTCTTGCCGCTGCCGGTCTGCGCCTGGCCGATGACGTCGTGGCCGCTGAGCAGCTCCGGGATCGCCTGCGCCTGGATCGGGGTCGGCTCCGCGTAGCCGAGCTCGCTCAGCGTCTGCAGCAGGCCCTCGGACAGCCCGAGATCCTTGAAGGAGGTGGCCTCCCCCTGTGCGGTGGTGTTCTCGCTCATCACGCCGATGGATCGAGGAGCAGCTTGCCAGTGGTGCGGCGCTCCTGCATCTCGGTGTGCGCGCTGGACACCTCACTGAGCGGGTAGACGCCTCCGATTACGACCTCGAGCTCGCCGGCCGCCACGGCGCCCAGCAGGTCGGCGATCATCGAACCGAGCAACTCCCGGCGCCGCGCGATCAGCGGCACCAGCCAGAACCCGATCACCGACTTCGAAGTCTGCAGCAGGTAGTTGGTCGCGACATGGTTGGGATGGCGGGCCGCGTTCCCGAAGACCACGATCCGCCCGAGGGGGGCGAGCGCTCCCAGCTCATCCTCGAAGCCGGTGCCGCTCATGTGCAGAACCACGTCGACGCGCTCTCCGCCGTTTGCCTCGAGGATCGCCTCCTTCAGGTCATCGGCTCGAGAGTCGGCGGTCGCATCCGCGCCGAGGCGCTCACAGAGAGCGTGCTTCTCTTCGCTGGAGGCGAGCGCGATGACCTTGGCGCCGGCTCGCTTGGCCAGCTGCACGGCCAGGCTGCCCGTGCCGCCGGCGGCCGCCTCGATCGCGACAGTCTCCCCCTCCTCGACGTGGGCGCAGAAGTTGAGGAGGGCGTGGGCGGTGAGCCCCTGCAACAGCAATCCGGCGGCCTGCTCGTCGCTCACCTCGTCGGGAAGCGGGACCAGCCAGGCCTCCGGAACGGCGACCTTCTGCGCGTAGCCGCCACCGGCCATGATCGCGGCGACCCGGCGCCCGTCGGGCGTCGTTCCGCTGATCTCCCCACCGGGAATCATCGGCAGGCTCTGCTCGGCCAGATAGTCGTTGCGGATCTGGTGGGTGTCCGCGAAGTTCATTCCGGCGCGAGCGACATCCACGACCACCTGCCCGTCGGTGGCCTCTGGGTCCGGCAGCTCGACGACCTCGAGCACCTCAGGCCCGCCGAACTCCTCGATCTGAATAGCCTTCACACCTCAAGCGTATGTCACTGACCGTAGTGGGAAGCATCGCGTTCGATTCCGTCCGCACCCCGTTCGGGGAGCGCGACCGGATGCTCGGCGGGTCCACCGTCCACTTCAGCCTGGCCGCGAGGTTCTTCACCGAGGTGCGTGTGGTCGGGCCGGTCGGCGATGACTTCGGGGACGACGAGCTCAAGGTCCTCGAGGACCGAGGGGTGATCACCGACGACATCGAGCGGGTGGAGGGCGGTCAGACCTTCTTCTGGCGCGCCCACTACGAGTACGACATGAACGTCGCCCATACCGACGACACCCAGCTCAACGTCTTCGCCGACTTCGATCCGAAGCTCTCCGAGGCAGCCAAGCAGTCGGAGCTGCTCTTCCTCGGGAACATCGATCCCGCGCTCCAGCACAGCGTCCGGGCGTCGAGCCAGGCGCAGTTCGCCGCCCTCGACTCGATGAACTTCTGGCTCGCGAACGCGCGGGAGTCGCTGGAGGCCGCGATCGCCGAGGTCGATTGCCTGATGCTCAACGACGCCGAGATCCGCGAGCTGACCGGCGAGCCGAACCTGGCGCGCGCGGCCCGCGCCGCCATGGAGACGGGACCGCGGCGTGATCGTCGCCAAGCGCGGCGAGTACGGAGCCGCCCTCTTCTCCGGAGATGACTTCTTCGCGATCCCGGGCTACCTGCTCGAGGACGTCCGAGACCCGACCGGCGCCGGGGACTGCTTCGCGGGCGGCTTCCTGGGCTACCTCGACAGCCGCCGGGCCGCGGGCGACTCGGTGCTCGATCCCGCGATCCTGCGCCAGGCGATGGCGTACGGGTCGGTGCTCGCCTCGTTCAACGTCGAGGACTTCGGCACCGATCGGATCCAGACACTGACCAGGACGAGATCGACGAGCGGTTGCGCGACTTCCAGCGGATCACCCACTTCGAGGTCGAGCCGGCGTCGGGGTCGGAGGCGAACTAGCGGCCGGTACTCACCTCCGCCAGGTCCGAGTCGAGATACGTTCGCCTGCAGTCACCCATGTCGGAACTCACGCCCCCACTCTCGGC
>CAWKFQ010000017.1:0-458390 GCA_963848955.1 uncultured Solirubrobacterales bacterium
AGGATGTTGTTGGAGGAGAGCATCAGGATGCGCGCCTCGGCCTGCGCCTCCGCCGAGAGCGGCAGGTGCACGGCCATCTGGTCGCCGTCGAAGTCGGCGTTGAAGGCGTGACAGACGAGCGGGTGGATCTGGATCGCCTTGCCCTCGACCAGCACCGGCTCGAACGCCTGGATGCCCAGGCGGTGGAGCGTCGGCGCGCGGTTGAGCAGCACCGGGTGCTCGTGGATGACCTCCTCGAGCACGTCCCAGACCTCGGGGATCATCGAGTCCACCATCTTCTTGGCGGCCTTGATGTTCTGGACCTGCTTGCGCTCGACGAGCCGGGCCATGATGAACGGCTTGAACAGCTCCAGCGCCATCAGCTTCGGCAGCCCGCACTGGTGCAGCTTCAGGTTCGGGCCCGAGACGATCACCGACCGTCCCGAGTAGTCGACGCGCTTGCCGAGCAGGTTCTGGCGGAAGCGGCCCTGCTTGCCCTTGAGCATGTCCGAGAGCGACTTCAGCGGCCGGTTGCCGGGGCCGGTGACGGGACGGCCGCGGCGGCCGTTGTCGAACAGGGCGTCGACGGCCTCCTGCAGCATCCGCTTCTCGTTGTTGACGATGATCTCGGGCGCGCCGAGGTCGAGCAGGCGCTTCAGCCGGTTGTTCCGGTTGATCACCCGCCGGTAGAGGTCGTTGAGGTCGGAGGTCGCGAAGCGGCCGCCGTCGAGCTGGACCATCGGGCGCAGCTCCGGCGGGATCACCGGGACGACGTCGAGGACCATCCAGTCGGGCCGGTTGGTCGACTTGAGGAAGGCGTCGACGACCTTGAGGCGCTTGACCGCGCGGGCCTGCTTCTGGCCCTTGGAGGTGTTGATCGTCTCCTCGAGGAGCTCAGCCTCGGCCTCGAGGTCGACCTGCTCGAGCAGGTCGCGCACGGACTCGGCGCCCATGCCGCCGCGGAAGTACTCGCCCCAGCCGAACGGGGAGCCGAAGCGGTCCTTGAGCTCGCGGAACGTGGTCTCGTCGTTGATCACGTCCTTCGGCTTCATCTCGGTGAAGATCTTCCAGACCTCGCGCAGCCGCTCGGCGGCCTCCTCGAGGTAGGCCTCGGTGTCGGAGATCTCGGCCTCGAAGGTCTTGCGCAGCTCCTTGGCGGTCTTCTCGCGGTCCTCGGCCTTCATCCGCTTGACGTTGGTGACGGTGTCGGCCCAGAGCTCGTCGTCGTCGTTGAAGCCGTCCGTGGTGCCGGCGGGCGGGGCCTCGGCGTCCTTGTCGGGAGCGACCCCGAGGTAGGCGAGGCGGCGCTCCAGCGACTCGTTGAGCTCCTGGGTGCGCTGCTCGCGCTCGGCGTCGTAGTCGCCGACCTGCTTGTCGACCTCCTTCTCGAGCTTCTTCAGGTCCTTCTTGCGGGCCTCCTCGTCGACCCAGGTGATCACCGAGGCCGCGAAGTAGAGGACCTTCTCGAGCTCCTTCGGAGCCATGTCGATCAGGTAGCCGATCCGGCTGGGGACGCCCTTGAAGAACCAGATGTGGGAGACCGGCGCGGCCAGGTCGATGTGGCCCATGCGCTCGCGGCGGACCTTGGAGCGGGTCACCTCGACGCCGCAGCGCTCGCAGACGATGCCCTTGTAGCGGACCCGCTTGTACTTGCCGCAGTAGCACTCCCAGTCCTTGGTCGGACCGAAGATGCGCTCGCAGAAGAGCCCGTCCTTCTCGGGCTTCAGCGTCCGGTAGTTGATCGTCTCGGGCTTGGTGACCTCGCCGGAGCTCCAGCCCCGGATCTTCTTCGAGGAGGCGAGCCCGATCTCGATCGCGTCGAAGTTGTTGATGTCGATCACTTCTTTGCTGCCTCCTCGGCGTCCGACTGCTGTCGGTGCCGCCGTCGCCCTCGGCGACCGACCTGCTCCTCCTTCTCGTCGGCGGCCTTGCTGTCGCCGTCGCCGTTGCCGTCCGCGCGCACGCCGGAGAGCTCGATGCCGAGCTCCTCGGCGGCGCGCAGCAGGTCGTCCTCCTCCTCGCCCATCTCGACGCCGTCGCCCTCCTCGGAGACCACGTTGGCGTCGAGCGAGAGGCTCTGGATCTCCTTCAGCAGGACCTTGAACGACTCCGGGATCGAGGGCTCGGGGATGTTCTCGCCCTTGACGATCGACTCGTAGGCCTTGACGCGGCCGACGGTGTCGTCGGACTTGACGGTGAGCATCTCCTGCAGGGTGTAGGCGGCGCCGTAGGCCTCCAGCGCCCAGACCTCCATCTCGCCGAAGCGCTGGCCGCCGAACTGCGCCTTGCCGCCCAGCGGCTGCTGGGTGACCAGCGAGTAGGGGCCGGTCGAGCGCGCGTGGATCTTGTCGTCGACCAGGTGCAGCAGCTTCAGGATGTACATGTAGCCGATCGTGACCTTGCCCTCGTAGGGCTCGCCGGTGCGGCCGTTGTAGAGCTGCACCTTGCCCGTCGCAGCGGTTGCCCGGGCGCTCGCGCTTGTCGATGCCGAGGTCGATGCCGCGGTCGGCGTTCTCCTCCTGCCAGCGGACCAGCGCCTCGTCGACGTCCTCGACGCGTGGCGCCGTCGAAGACCGGGGTGGCGACGTTGACGCGGCCGCCGTTGCTGCTGCGCCTCCTTGTAGGCGTCGGAGCCGTCGTCGTACCAGCCGTTGCGCGGCGACCCAGCCGAGGTGGGTCTCGAGGATCTGGCCGATGTTCATTCGGCTCGGCACGCCGAGCGGGTTGAGGATCACGTCGACCGGCGTGCCGTCCTCCATGAACGGCATGTCCTCCTCGGGCACGATCTTCGAGATCACGCCCTTGTTGCCGTGGCGGCCGGCGAGCTTGTCGCCCTCGGCGATCTTGCGCTTGGTGGCGACGTAGACGCGGACCAGGTCGTTGACGCCCGGCGGCAGGTCGTCGCCCGCGTCGCGGCTGAAGGTGAGCACGTCGATGACGACGCCGCCCTCGCCGTGGGGGACCTTGAGCGAGGTGTCGCGGACCTCGCGCGCCTTCTCCTTGAAGATCGCGCGGATCAGCTTCTCCTCGGCGGTCAGCTCGGTCTCGCCCTTCGGCGTGACCTTGCCGACCAGCAGGTCGCCGGAGACGACCTCGGCGCCGATCCGGACGATGCCGCGCTCGTCGAGGTTCCGGAGGCTCTCCTCGGAGCGGTTCGGGATGTCGCGGGTGATCTCCTCGTCGCCGAGCTTGGTCGTGCGGGCGTCGATCTCGTACTCCTCGATGTGGATCGAGGTGAGCTCGTCGTCCTTGACCAGGCGCTCGGAGATGATGATCGCGTCCTCGAAGTTGTAGCCCTCCCAGGACATGAAGGCGACCAGGCAGTTCTTGCCCAGGGCGATCTCGCCGCCGGCGGTCGAGGAGCCGTCGGCGAGCACGTCGCCCTCCTTCACCTTGTCGCCGACCGAGACGATCGGGCGCTGGTG
The DNA here is from genome assembly GCA_963848955.1 of uncultured Solirubrobacterales bacterium. Lineage (GTDB taxonomy): Bacteria > Actinomycetota > Thermoleophilia > Solirubrobacterales > 70-9 > DASUPK01. Next base: position 3,405 of record CAWKFQ010000017.1, read on the forward strand.
GATGATCGTGCCCTGGTTCGAGCGCATGAACTTGTGTAGCGGGTACTCGTCCGTCTCGAGCCGTGCGTGACGACGATCTTGCTCGGCGTCGACCGTGGTCACCTCGCCGTCGTTGTCGGCGAGGACGACGTCGCCGGTGTCGATCGCGGCGCGCCGCTCCATCCCGGTGCCGATCAGCGGCGGCTCGGGCTTCAGCAGCGGCACCGCCTGGCGCTGCATGTTGGAGCCCATCAGGGCGCGGTTGGCGTCGTCGTGCTCGAGGAAGGGGATCAGCGCCGTCGCCACCGACCAGATCTGCGTCGGCGAGACGTCCATCAGGTCCACCTGCTTGGGCGGAACGGCGACGACCTCGCCGTCGCGGCGGCGGCAGAGGACGCGCTGGCCCTTGAGCTTGCCGGTGTCGGGATCGACCTCGGCGTTCGCCTGGGCGATGATCTGCTCCTCCTCCTGGGTCGCGTCCAGGTGGACGATCTCGTCGGTGACGACGCCGTCCTTGACCACCCGGTAGGGGGTGGTGACGAAGCCGTGCTCGGAGACCTGCGCGTAGGAGGAGAGCGAGCCCGATCAGGCCGATGTTCGGGCCCTCCGGCGTCTCGATCGGGCACATGCGCCCGTAGTGGGTGGCGTGCACGTCGCGGACCTCGATCGGTGCGCGCTCGCGCGTCAGCCCGCCGGCGCCGAGCGCCGAGAGCCGGCGGCGGTGGGTGAGCCCGGCCAGCGAGTTGGTCTGGTCCATGAACTGCGACAGCTGCGAGGAGCCGAAGAACTCCTTCAGCGCGGCGACGACCGGGCGGATGTTGATGATGGTCTGCGGGGTGATCGCGTCGGCGTCCTCGGTGGTGAGGCGCTCGCGCACGACGCGCTCCATCCGGTAGAGGCCGATCCGGAAGGCCTCCTGGATCAGCTCGCCGACCGTGCGCAGGCGGCGGTTGCCGAAGTGCTCGTACTCGTCGAGGTGGTCGTGGACCGGCTCGCGCGGGATAGGTGACCGCCTCCGCGGCGTAGTCCTTGATCGGGTTCTCCTCGTCGATCTCCTCGGGGATGCCGAGGATCTTCGGGATGGAGACGAGCTCCTTGACCAGGGCGATGATGTCGTCGTGGGTCAGGACCCGGGTGTCGAGGTCGATGTCGAGGTCGAGGCGCGCGTTCAGCTTGTAGCGGCCGACCCGGGTCAGGTCGTAGCGCTTGGGATCGAAGAAGAGCTGCTCGAGCAGCGCCTGGGCGGCGTCGACCGACGGCGGCTCGCCGGGGCGCTGCTTCTTGAACAGCTCGATCAGGGCGCCCTTCCTCGTCCTTCGTCGCGTCGGTGTCCGCGGCGATCGTGTGGCGGATGTAGACCGAGTTGTCGAAGAGCTCGAGGAGCTTCTCGTCCTCGACGTAGCCCATCGCGCGCAGCAGCACGGTGACCGGCAGCTTGCGCTTGCGGTCGATGCGGACGTAGACGCGGCCCTTCTTGTCGATCTCGAGCTCGAGCCAGGAGCCGCGGGCCGGCATCAGGTTCGCGATGAAGACCTGCTTCTCGCGGTCCTTGGGCTCCATCACGTAGGCGCCCGGGGAACGGACCAGCTGCGTGACGACGACGCGCTCGGTGCCGTTGATGATGAAGGTGCCGCGGTCCGTCATCCACGGGAAGTCGCCCATGAAGACGGTCTGCTCGCGGATCTCGCCGGTCTCCCGGTTCTGGAACGCGACCTTGACGTTCAGCGGCCGCGAGTAGGTCATGTCCTTCTCGCGACACTCCTCCACCGTGTTGGGTGGATCGTCGAACTCGAAATCTCCGAAGACGATCGCCAGGTTCCCCGTGTAGTCCTCGGTCGGGGAAATGTCGTCGATCGTCGCTCGCAGCAGTCCCTCCTTCGGGTCAACTAGCTCCTCGAAGGACTTCCGCTGGATATCGATCAGATGTGGGAGTTCGAGTGGGTTCTTGAGGCGGGAAAAGCTCCTGCGGGTTGCGGCGGCAGCGTTGGATCCGGCCAACTGGGCGACTCCTCAAAGTATTCGAAGGGTTGAGACCGCGCAACGAATCGGGCAGCAGGGCTCACCGGCGCGCGAACCGTGCATAGTAACGCACGGCAACCCTTTCGTCAAGGGTTGCTAACACGCCCGGTTGGGATGAGTCAGCCGATCTTACTCCGATTCCCAGCGCGTATGAACAGTGTAGCCGCCGTCATGAAACGGCCGCCACAAACAACGCGCGCCCGGATCTACTTGATCTCGGCGGTTCCGCCGGCCTCCTGGATCTCCTTGACCAGCTTGTCGGCCTCCTCGCGCTCGATGCCCTCCTTGACGGGCTTCGGGGCCTCGTCGACCAGGGCCTTCGCCTCCTTGAGGCCGAGCCCGGTCGCCGCGCGGACGACCTTGATCACGCCGATCTTCTTGTCGCCGGCGCCGGTCAGGACGACGTCGACCGTGCCCGCCTCCTCCTCGCCCGCTCCATCAGCGGCCGGCCCGCCCGCGGCGGGCGCGGCGGCCGCGACCGCGGTCGCGGAGACGCCGAACTCCTCCTCGAGCGCCTTGATGCGCTCGGAGAGCTCGAGCACTGAGATGCTCTTCAGCTCCTCGATCCAGTCCTCGGTTGAAACCTTGGTGGCCATCTAGCTGCCTTCCTCCTTGTTCTCGTCGGAATCTTCTGAAGTCTCTTCTGCCTGCTCCTCGCCGAGGTCCTGATCGCCCTCCGTCGTTTCCTCGGCCTCGCCCTGGCCCGCCTCCTCGCCCTCCGGTGCCTCCTCCTCGGAGCTCTCCTCCGGTGACTCCTCGGGCTCGGGGTCGGCAGGCGCCTCCTCCTCGGAGCTCTCCTCCGGTGCTCCTCGGGCTCGCTCGGCGGCGTTTCCTCGGCTTCGCCGGTGACCAGGCCCTGCTCGGCGATCTGGCCCAGCTGAGCGCGAGCCCCTGGATCATCGAGCCGAGGCCGCGGACGAGGCCGGTGAGCGGGCTGGCGACGACGCCGGCGAACTGGGCGTTGAGCTGCTCGCGCCCCGGCAGGCGGGCGATCGCGATGAACGAGTCGCCGTCGAGGGCCTCGCCATCCATCAGGCCGCCCTTGTAGGTCGAGCAGCTCCCACTCGGAGCCGAGCCGGAAGAGCGTCTTCGCGGCCTGCGCGGCGTCGCCCTTGACGAAGGTGAGCGCTGTCGGCCCCTCCAGGTACTCCTTGAGGGACTCGGTTCCCGCCTCGTCGGCGGCGCGCAGGGTCAGCCGGTTCTTGACGACGCGGAAGCGGGCGTCGGCGTCGCGGAGTCCCGAGCGCAGCTCGGCTGCCTGGGGCACGCTGATGCCGCGGTAGTCGACGGCGAAGATCGCCTCGCGCGTCCTTGAGCTCCTCGGCGAGCTCCTTCACGACTGCTGTCTTCTGGTCTCTGTCCATTTCGTTCCTGTGGCGCCCACCCTGATGCCGGGCCAAAAGAAAGACCCGCACACAGGCGGGCCAGGGCTGACGGTCTGATGACCGGGTGACTGGCGCTCACCTGCGCCGGACTTCCGGACTCTTCACATCGAGTCCCGCCGGCGGTCTGGGGCGGCGATTCGTGGGCGCAGAATGTTAGGCGGTCGCGGCCTCCTCCGCGGGCTCGTCGGTGGTCGGCGCGGATTCCGCCGCAGTCCCATCCTCGTCTTCGGTCGCAACGGCGCCCGCACCCTGCATGATCTCGGCGCGGCGGGTCCGAGTCGGGTCGACCCGGATGCCGGGACCCATCGTGGTGGTGAGCGTGATCGAGAGGATGTAGCGGCCCTTCGCCGCCGCGGGCTTGGCGCGAATGATCTCCTCGATCACGGCGGCGTAGTTCTCGAGCAGGTCGGCCTCGGAGAAGCTGGTCTTGCCGATCGCCAGGTGGACGATCGCCTGGCGGTCGGTCCGGTACTCGACCTTGCCCGCCTTGGCCTCCTCGACGGCCTTGGCGATGTCGTCGGTGACGGTGCCGACCTTGGGGTTGGGCATCTTGCCCTGTGGGCCGAGGATGCGCCCGAGCTTGCCGACCTTCGGCATCTGCGAGGGGTGCGCGATCGCGACGTCGAAGTCGGTCCAGCCGCCCTCGACTCGCTCGGCGAGGTCGTCGGAGCCGACGAAGTCGGCGCCGGCGTCGTTGGCCTGGCGGGCCGCGTCGCCCTCGGCGAAGACTGCGATGGAGACGTCCTTGCCGAGGCCCTTGGGCAGCGCCAGGGTGCCGCGCAGCTGCTCCTCGGCGTGGCGGACGTTGACCCCGAGGCGGATGTGGAGCTCGACCGTCTCGTCGAACTTGGCCCCGGCGGTCTCCTTGATCAGGTGGACCGCCTCGGCGGGCGGATAGGCCCGCGTCCGGTCGATCTTCTCGTAGGCGTCTCGGTAGCGCTTGCCGCGAGCCATCACACCGTCCTTCGCATTTCGCTTCGCTTCATGCTCAGAGGCCCTCCACGGTGACGCCCATCGAGCGGGCGGTGCCGGCGATGATCTTGGTGGCGGCGTCGAGGTCGTTGGCGTTCAGGTCGGGCATCTTGCGCTCGGCGATCTGGCGGGCCTGATCGACGGTGATCGATCCGACCTTCTCGCTGTGCGGCTCGCCCGAGCCCTTCTCGATCCCGGCGGCCTCCTTGATCAGGACGGCGGCCGGCGGAGTCTTGGTGATGAAGTCGAAGGAACGGTCCTCGTAGACCGTGATCTCGACCGGGATGATCGTGCCGATGTCCTGCTGAGTCTGCGCGTTGAACGCCTTGGTGAATTCCATGATGTTGACGCCGTGCTGACCCAGCGCGGGACCGACCGGCGGCGCCGGGTTGGCGGCGCCGGCCGGGATCTGCAGCTTGATCTGGGTGAGGACCTTCTTGGCCATGGCTAGATCTTCTTCACCTGGTCGTAGTTGACTTCGACCGGAGTCTCGCGGCCGAAGATGGAGACGAGCACCTTGAGCTTGGCCGCGTCCTCATTGATCTCGGCGATCTCGCCCGAGAAGTCCGCGAGCGGGCCGGAGACCACCTTGACCGACTCGCCGATCGAGAACTGGGCGCGGGTGCGCGGCCGCTCCGCTGTCTCGCGGTGGAGCAGGCGGTCGACCTCGACCTTGGAGAGTGGGATCGGCTTGTTGCGCGAGCCGACGAAACCGGTGACCCCGGGGGTGTTCTTGACCAGTCCCCAGGCGTCGTCGGTCATCTCCATGTTGACCAGCACGTAGCCGGGCATCGTGCGCTTCTCGGTCTGGACCTTCTGGCCGTCCTTCATCTCCGAGATCTGCTCGGTGGGGACGACGACCTGGCGCACATTGCGCTCCTGGCCCATCGTGTGGACGCGGTGCTCGAGGTTCTGCTTGACCTTGTTCTCGTGCCCCGAGTAGGTGTTGATCACGTACCAGCGAAACATCGTCGAAATCTCCGATCCCTAGATGATCCGCTGGATCAGCCAGTTGAAGGCGGCGTCGAGACCGCCGAGGTAGGCGGCCATCACTGCCACGAAGATGAAGGTGACGGCCGAAGCCTGGACAAGCGTGTCCCGGTCGGGCCATTGGACCCGCTTGAGCTCTGCCCAGCAGGAAAGCAGGAATCCGAGCACCGGGCCGCGCCGCTTCTCGGCCTTCTCGGCCTGGCCCTTCTGAAGTTCCTTGGCGCGCGCCTTGCGGCGCTCCTCCTTCTCGCGATCGCGGCGCTCCCGCCGGCTCTCACGCGGCTCCGCCGGTGCGGTCGCTGCGTCGCCGTCCGGCCGGCCGACGTCGGCGCGTGATGGAGCGGGTGCCTCGGTCTCGGGTCGGACCTGTTCGGGGATGACCCCCGGCACCGGAGAGCCGGCGTCCTCGACGTCGGGCACTTCGCCCGGCTTCTCGACGACCCGCTCTCCGTACTCGTCCACGCGAGCGCCCGTCTCTATGGCCGCCTCAGCCTCGGCGACCTCGCCGGAGACACCCAGTCGGGTGTCCTCCTGCGCGCGCTCCTCCTGCTCGGCGCCGGGGTCCGACTGCACCCGGCGCTGCTCGGCCTGCTGCCGACGGCGGCGTTCGGCCTTCCGCTGTGCTCTCGTCTTCGCCATCCCGACCTGCGCTCTAGCGCGTCTCCTTATGCGGCCTGTGGCAAGCGCACCAGCGACAGTACTTGCGCAGCTCGATCCGGTCCGGCGAATTCCGCCGTGACTTATTCGTTTCGTAGTTGCGGCGCTTGCACTCCTCACAGGCGAGTGTCACGCCAATTCGAACGTCAGAGGCCATGTCTCCTCAACTTCACTTTGATGCCGAACTCGATGCGCGGCCGGACAGAAAAAAACCCCCGGCCCCAGGCACGAGGTGACCCAAGAATAGCGACCGATTGCGCCGACCGCCGCTACTGCTCGGGCTGGCCGGTGAAGGCCGCCGCGCGCTCATAGAGCTTGTAGAGCTTGAAGCCGCGGGCGAGGCTCTCGGCGCAGTAGCGGTTGAAGAGGTCGTAGGCGTGCTTGTCGTCCAGCACCGAGCCTCTCCCGGACGGAGACGAGGCGTTGTTCCCGACGACCGGGCCGCCCGGCGAAGTCCTTGAGCTGCTTGATCGTCCCGAGGCGCTGCTCGGTGTTCGCCTGGTTCCAGTCGTTGCAGTCGGCGAGGTTGATGGGCTCGCCGACGTTGGGCCCGACGTCCACCTGCGGCTGGGTGTTCGGTCCGCCGCCGCAGCCGGCGATCAGAATTCCCGCGGCGACGGCACCGACGACTCCCGCCACGCGGCGGGATCGAAGACCTCGGGTGCGTCGGGCTATGGCTTGGGCGGGGTCGTGAACCACGGGCAGCTCGGGTCTCCGAAGGGAACCGTGCTGCAAGTTAATTGCTCGGCGACCTGCCCGTTCATGGCGCCCACCGACGGGCTGTCGGCACAGTCGGACGGCAGGTTGTTCGGCGGGGTGCCGTTCGGCGAGGGAAGCCCGGTGACGCTGTTCGCAGTGCCGTCGGGACCCGTGTTGTTGTACCAGCAGTTCCCGGTGTTGAGGGTCGGATCGATGGAGATCCCGCCCTGGTCCCACCAGAAGTCCAGTCCGTTTCGCTGGACGGAGCCATTCGGCGCGACGCCCATCTTGTTGTCGTAGAAGACGGTTTCGATAGGAGGTCGCCGGGACGGTTGCCGTCGGGTCACAGCCCGCCACCTGGTTGTTCGGGTCGTCGCAGACGAACTGGTCGGGGACCTGGAAGAGCATCGCGCCGCGCCGCCAGTTGTCGTAGAAGCGGTTGTTGCGGACCACGTTGGCGTTGCCGCCCGCGATCCACATCCCGGATCCCACCGGGACAGGAATCGTCGGGACAACGTCCGAACAGCCCTGGCTGCGGCCCGTTCGGCCCCGGCTTCTGCCCGGCGGGACACTCGGGCAGGTAGGAATTGAAGTTGTTCGAGTAGAAGTCGTTGTTCTCGAGCAGGTTCGAGTCCTGCGGGAAGCCCGGGTGGCCGGGCGCGGTGAACACGTCCGTCGAGTAACCCATCGAGTTGTCGTAGATGGCGTTGTTGTGGACCCAGACGGCATTGCCGTCGGTCCCCGAGAAGCCGAGCGTGCTGTGGCGCATATCGCAGTTGCGAAGCTCGGTCCCATAGCGGCGCTGATCGGGCGGGACGGCCTCACCGAGGTCGGCCGCGGCGCCTGGATAGAGGGCTGAGTCGCCGGCGCCCCAGGCGTCGCAGTTCTCGATCAGCGAGTGGTCGGCCACGAAGGTGAGCAGGCCGTACTCGCCCGCGAAGGGCGCCTTGAAGCGGGTGAGGTGAGAGCCGTCGACCTCGAGCACGTAGATGTCGTGCTCCCTGGCATGGCGGACCTTGACGTTGTCGAGTACGAAGCCGTCCGCGCGATCCGCGCGGATGCCGACGTCCTTCACCGAGCCGATCGGCCCGCTGTCGCCGGACTCGACGCGCCCCGCGTCAATCGTCACGTCATCGGGCGAGACGCCTGTGCCCTGGATCTGAAGGTTGCAGCGGATGCAGGGCCCGGCGTCCGGGATGTTGTGGCGATCGAGCAGCGGGGGCTGTGGGACCGGCGTGCTGGTCAGACCGCGACCAAGGACCGCGATCAGGTTCTGGTCGTTGGGGCAGTGGACCTGGTACGCGTAGGAGACCGCGCCAGTCTGGTTCCTGTCGTTGGTGATCTTGTACTGGTTGCAGGCCGGGTCGTTGGTCGGCTTCGAGCGCGACTTCGGCTCCGTGTAGAGCCCGGGCATGATCTCGATGCGGTCGTTGTTGTGAGCGGCGGTGACCGCCTTCTGGATCGACTTGTACGTGCATTGCCGCAGCAGCTTGAGGTTGAAGGCGCGCAGCTTCTTCGCCTTCTTCTTCTTCAGCTTCAGAGGCGGCTGCGACTCGCGCAGCTTGTAGCCCTTCTTGCGCGCTTTCTTGATCGACTTGTTGAGCGCCTTGATCGTCTTGTTCTTGGAGAGCTTCTTGTCGCTCCCGTGCTTCCGCAGCTTCTTGCTCGGCACCGTCGGGCAGACGACCCGGGTCTTGCCGGGCTTCTTCTTATCCAGGGCGCTGAAGATCTTGCGGACGGCCGGGACGGAGCCGCCGGCTGCCGGCTTGACCGAAGTGTCGGCCGACGGGTTCGGCCAGTAGGAGGCGCGCTCGATGTGAGCCGAAGGCGAAGGCGGGCAGGAGGACCGCGACTAGCGCCACCGCTGCAGCGACGATCAGCGGCCCACGACGATGTCTTGCCTTCCTGGCTCGCATCCCTCTCCTCTGATTCCCTCTCCTCTGTGCCCCTCTCCTGTGGCCCGAATGTAACAAAGCCGAACCCGGCCCCGCTTTCAGAGTGCGGTTCTTGGTCAGCTGAGCCGTTCCGGGATGCGTGCGCCGAGGGGGACGCGGAACTTCGCGATCGTCGTCGGCGTCGATGCTCCCGGCGTCTTGGCGTCCACCGCCTTCAGTTCGCAGACTGTCTCTGTGGGACCGATCTCGATCACCCCGTAGCCGCGCTTGACGAAGTCGTAGAAGGCGATATGTGGGTTGATGGCTGCCAAGACGGCCAGCGTGTCCGGCGAGAGGCCCGTCGCCTCGGGGAGGCCGGTCGAGGTCGCGGAGCCGCCAACGAACTCGGGAAGAGCCGCTCGGCCGGTTGCCTTGTCGCCGGTGGTGTAGGCGGTGCCGGCGAAGAAGGTGTGGATGTCGCCGGTGATCGCGACCACGTTCTGGACGTTGTTGTCGAGGATGTGGTCGAGGATCTGCTTGCGCTCGTACCCGTAGCCGTCCCAGGCGTCGACCTGCGCCGGGACGCCCGGCGCGATGCGCGTCGCCATCACCATCAGCTCGGTGGCCCAGACCTTCCAGGTGGCGGGCGCCCCCACCAGCCGGCTCTTGAACCACTCCAGCTGCCGGGCGCCAAGCATCGTGCGCGGGCGAATCGGCGTCCGGGCATCGCAGCCAGCTGCACGTCGTTGCAGGGCTGGCGGTCGCGGTACTGGCGCTCGTCGGTGAGCAGGATGTCGACCAGCTTGCCCGAGCCGGTACTCCTCGTAGATCCGGTCGCGGTCGCCCTTGAAGCGGGCGCGGGGCATGTAGTTGAAGAAGGCCCGGTGGCCGTTCGCCTCGCGCTGGGCGAAGGGAACGCGCCGCGGGTAGTCCTTGAGCTGGGTCTGACTCGGGTCCTGCTGGTGGGAGCTCGGCTGGCCGTCGGCGTAGTTGTCCTCGACCTCGTGGTCGTCCCAGACCGAGAGGAATGGGTGCGCGGCGTGCATCGCCTTCAGGTTCGGGTCGGACTTGTAGAGCCGGTACTTCTGCCAGTACTCGCTGAGCAGCTGGGTGTCGCCGTCGTGATTGACCCCGGTGGTGTCGTTGCGGACACCGGGATCGGAGTACTCGTAGATGTAGTCACCGAGGCAGAGGACGAGGTCGAGGTCCTTCTCGTTCGCGATCGCCCGCTGGGCGTTGTAGAAGCCCGCGTTCCAGTTCTGGCAGGAATAGAACGCGATCCGGATCGGCTTGCGTGAGTTCAGCGGCGGCGCGGTCTTGAAACGACCGACGGGTGACTTCGAGTCCTCGGTGACGAAGCGGTAGAAGTAGTGCTTGTCGGGCTTCAGGCCGTTGATGAAGGTGCGGGCTGTGAAGTCGCGATCCTCCCGGGCGGTGACTGACCTCTCCTCGATGACGTTCCCGAACTTGCGGTCGGTCGCGACCATGAGCCTGAGCTTGGAGGTCCGCTTGATCTCGCCGACGCGGGTCCAGAGCTCGATGCCCTGGGGACGCGGGAACCCGGACGCGATGCCCTGCTCGAAGCGTGCCGTGCTTCGCGAGGGGGATGCGACGCTTGCGGGCGAGGGCGGCGTAGTTCACGGGCGCCGCGACGGCGGCGCCGGTGGCCAGGGCGCCGATCAGGAAGCTTCGTCTCCCGAGCCGGTGCGAGCCCTCCAGCGACTCGAGGTCGGGGCGCGCCTCCTCAAAGCTCTCCATGTCCATCTCGTCTCTCCTCTCCCCGCCTGGCTCTTTCCCCTACCGGACCCGGGTACTAAATCATCCTGAGGGCCTCCGGGCGGTACCGAGAATTCCGCGACCTTGCCGGGAGGCCCGGGCGGGGGCGGATTGATTAGGTAGGGTGCGCGACCGAGGAGCGCCGGGACTGGGCGCGCAGGAGACAAAGGAGAGGGACCTTTGAGGCGGACGGATTTGCTGACGCGCGTGACCGCGGTTGCCATTGCCGCAGCGGCTTTGCTTTGTGTCGGACTGCTTTCCGGAGTGGCGGACGGCAAGAAGAAGCACAAGGGGAAGGGCGGGAAGGTGACCGTCGTCAGCTCGCAGCAGCAGGCGATCCTGGATGCCGGTGCGATCACGGTGAAGGTCAAGGGCGGGAAAGGCAAGCGCGTCGTGGTCGACGGAATCCAGAGCAGCGGCAGCGCTCCCCTCACCAAGCCGAAGAAGGCCAAGCCGGGCAAGGCGATGAACCTGGCCCTCACCGCGTCCGGGAGGACCGCGATGGGCAGCTGCTCGGTCGAGGGTCTGCGCGGCCGCTTCGTCAAGGGCAAGAAGAAGGGCAAGAAGAGCGCAGCCGCTCCGATCACTCCCCTGGTGCGAAACCTAGCTGCCTGCGGCGGCTCCCCACCCAAGGGCGCGAAGTGCGACCCCTTCGATCCCTCCCTGTGCATGCAGCCCTTCCCGAACGACTACTTCACGGTCGCCGATCCGTCGACCGATACGGGCCGGCGCCTGGATTTCCAGGCCGACGCGATGCCGCAGAACAAGGCCGGTGTCCCGATCGACCCGACCGACTTCAACCGGGCCGACGGGTTCAGCCCGGGCAGCGCGATCACGGTGAAGATCCCGGAGGTCGAGACCCAGCAGGCGTTCGACAACACCGGCTTCGTGCCGCTGACCGACCCCGGCGCCTACGCGGATGAGAATCAGCCGGCCGTGGTGATCGATGCGGACACCGGGGATCGGCAGCCGATCTTCGCCGAGCTCGACGCCAATCCGAACCACTACCAGCCCGGTGATACGGCGGACGTCAACCTGATCATCCGCCCGACCATCAACTTCCTGGAGGGGCACCGCTACATCGTCGCGCTCCGCAACCTGAGGGATGCGAGCGACAACCCGGTGGATGCCGCCGATGGCGTTCCGCGTCTATCGCGACAACCTGGCCACGACGGACCCGGAGGTCGAGGCCCGCCGGCCGCACATGGAGGACCTGCTGTCGACGCTGGAGGGGGACGGGATCCGCACGGGGGAACCTCTACTTGGCCTGGGACTTCACGGTCGCGAGCGAGCACAGCCTCGCCGGGCGCGCCCTCGCGATTCGCGATGACGCGCTGCACCAATTGGGCGACGACACGCCGGGCGACAGCTCGATCGACGGAAACGCGCCGACGTTCCATGATCACGAGCGTGTGAGAACAACCGGGACGCGCGAACCTGACCGGCGAACACGCTGCGGTCAGATCGACGGTGAGCTGACGAACATCCCCTGCTACCTCAACAACGAGGACTGCCACCCGGGCGGGACGTTCAACTTCCAGTCCAACGGGGACGTGAACGCGACCCCGACCGGGATCGCCGACGACCCGGATTCAGGCGACGACCGGCGTGCGGTTCCGCTGCCTGATCCCGAACTCGGCGATCGACGGGACGGACGTCAACCCGACCCAGAGCGGCATCTTCGGTCACGGGCTGCTCGGGGACTTCACCCAGGTCTCCGACATGATCAAGTTCACGAACAGCGAGGCCAACGTCAGCAACACGACCTGGTGCGCGACCAACTGGGCGGGGTTCTCGAGCGACGACATCGGGACGCGTGATGTCGGCGCTCGGCGACCTCTCCAACTTCACGAAGCTCACCGACCGGATGCAGCAGGGCTTCGTGAACATGATCTATCTCGGCCGGGCGATGATGCTCGCCGGACGGGCTTCGACAGCGATGCCGCCTTCGAGTTCGACCCGGACGAGCGGCGGCCAATCCGGCGCCGGTGCTCGACACTCGACCAGGGCCTCTACTGGGAGGGGATCAGCCAGGGCGCGATCATGGGCGGCGCGCTCACCGCGCTCGAGCCCGACCTGACCCAGTCCGTGCTCAACGTGACCGGGATGAACTACTCGACCCTGCTGCAGCCGAAGCACCGACTCGGGGCAGTATCTGGACATTGCCAACATCGGGCTGTGGGCCAACTACCCGGGTCTGGAGCGGCGGCCCTTGATCCTGTCGCTGATGCAGCTGCTCTGGGACCGCGGCGAGGGGAACGGCTACGCGCAGCACATGACCGATGATCCGCTGCCGGACACGCCCGAGCACCACGTGCTGCTGCAGGCGGCGTACGGGGACCATCAGGTCTCGAACGTGGCCGCGGAGGTGCAGGCGCGCACGATCGGTGCGCAGGTCCACACTCCGGAGCTCGACCCCGGCCGGCACTGGGCGGACGCGACCGATCCGCTCTTCGGACCTGACGCCGATCCACTCCAGTACCCGTTCAGCGGCTCGGCGGCGATGGTCTATTACGACGGTGGGCCGCTCGGATTCGACGGCGACCAGGACTGCACCGATGAGAGCATGGATCCGCAGCATGGGACCGCCCCTGCGCCGCTGGTCAATCTGCCGCCCAACCCGGTGAGCGTGTACGGATGCGATCCGCATTCCTACCCGCGCCGGTCGCTGGACGGGGTAACCCACGCGGCCAGTTGGCTGTCGCCCGCAGGCTCGATCGACCAGTGCGAGACGTCGGGCACGCCGCGGCCGTGCTACTCGAACGGGTACACGGGGCCGTAATCCGACCGGTTTCATGGTCACTCGATCGGCTCGGCCGGCCTGTTGTGGCCCGGTCCGGACCGGCCTAGAATCGGTCCACCATGGGCAAGTCCGCACGACCGTCCCGGGCGGGAGGGCGGGCGAACGAGGCGTTGGAACCGGGCAAGCAAAGCTCCCCAGCCAGAATCCGGGTCCTGATAGTCGACGATCACGGACTCTTTCGGCGAGGGCTGGGTGACCACTTGGAGGCGAGTGGCCTCGAGGTGGTCGACGAGGCCGAGAACAGCGAGGACGCCGTCACACTCGCCCTGGAGACGGAGCCCGACGTAGTCGTGATGGACATCCGGCTGCAGGGAGTCTCGAGCGTCGACGCGATCAGAAGGCTGCGCGCTGAGGTTCCCGAGCGCCCAGGTGCTGGTGTTGACGGTCTCGGCCCAAGAAGAGGTGGTCGAGGCAATCTCGGCGGGCGCCTGCGGTGTCCTGTTGAAGGACGAGGAGGGCAACCAGATCGTGGCTGCGATCGCCGCCGCGGCAGCGGGTGAGAGCCCGCTCTCTCCCCCGATCGCCTCGGCCTTGGTCAGCTGGGTGCAACAGCACGATCCTCCGTCGGCCGGATCCGATGCCCCCACGTTGACGGCACGGGAGCGCCAAGTGCTCGATCTGATCGTCGCGGGCAGGGAGAACAGCGAGATCGCGGCCGAGCTGTTTATCAGCCCGGAGACCGTCAAGACCCACGTCTCCGCGATCCTCGAGAAGTTGCAGGTCGAAAACCGGGTTCAGGCGGCGGTCGCGGCGGTCAGCGCCGGACTTGTGACCTTCATCGCCTGATCCGAGCGAGAACTTCCCGCTGTTTGCCGGGACCTTTGCGGAGAAGTTCCCCGAATTTGGGTTCAAAGGCTTGAACTGAAGATCCCGCACCTGAGCGATTCACAGCGGCATCGCCAGCGGGCAGGCTTGCTCCATCGGCAACTTGGGAGAGGTAGCAGTGATTGATAGGGGGCTTCGCGAACAGGAAGACCGCGACCCTGAGCGCAGGGCGATCCACGCGGCAAAGGGGGGCGACTGGGACGCGCTCGACTATCTCTACGCGCGGCATGCGGACGACGTGCTCAAGTTCGTTCAGAGCATCGTTCGCAACCGCCACGACGCGGAGGACGTCACCCAGGAGGTCTTCACCAAGCTGATGCGGGTGATCAAGAAGTACGAGGAGCGGGAGGTCCCGTTCGCGGCCTGGATTATGCGTGTGGCGCGTAACGCCGCACTCGATCATGTGAGGGCCAGGCGCCAGATTCCGGTCGAGGAGGTGCGGATCGCCGAACAGGAGGACGAGCGGGCGACCTTCGAGAGGCTGTATGCGTTCAAGAGGGCACTTGCCGCTCTACCCGAATCGCAACGTCAGGTCCTGGTGCTGCGCCACATCGGCGGCCTCTCCCCAAACGAGATCGCCGAGAGGCTCGGCAAGACCGAGGCATCAATCCAGGGACTTCATCATCGCGGGCGCGCCGCGATCAAGCTCTCGCTGCATGAGCTGGGAGTGTCTCCGGTGACCTCAGCGTCCGCCCGCTAGGCCGAAGTCCCCGGACCGAAGCGAGGGGGCCCGGCCCCCGAGCGTGCGCGCCGGATGACCTGCTGGGCCACCCTGCCGGCGTCGAGGTCCGCGAGGAACAGAAGTGCGGCGTGCTCGCAGACGCGCTCGAGGGCGACTCCGCGGCGCTCGCCCTCCTCCGCGATTCGCCGCATGACGTCCTCGTCGATCTCGATCGTCAGGCTCCTGGCCTCGCCGCGGGGCGCCTGGCGGAAGCGTGGAACGTCGGTTGCCGCACGAGCGCTCGAGAGCTCGGACTCGTAGTAGCTCAGGGCCAACGAGACCAACTCGTCCAAGCTGGCCCTCTCCTCGACCGCCCGCTCGTTCAGAGCGCGCCAGCCGAACTCGTCGAACGTGATCTTCATTTCTTCCTTCACGCCTTTGGAGGGTTGCGATTCTACGGATCCCGCCGACGGGAAATCTGCGGCGGAACCCACCACTGGACCAACGATTGGACGCGGGCCGGCGCACGGCTCGCAGCAGCGATCGATACGAAACCGGGACTGGTCCGAACGTCATCCGATCGAATCTCCGACTGGGCGGAAGCGGTCCGGCCGCTCCGATCGAGGCCTTCAGTCCGTCGTGACGAGCTCGGGGCGGACCCGGCCGATTCCGAGGCCTCGCCCGCGTTCCGGGTCGAGAATCACAGCAACCGCTTCGCTGCGAGACGAGACGCCGAGCTTGCCGAACGCCGAGGAGAGATGGCTCTTGACGGTGCTCTCGGCGAGGAACAGCTCAGCGGCGATCTGGGAGTTGGTCATGCCCGCGACGACCAGCATCAGGATCTGCTTCTCGCGGCTCGTCAACGCCCGCGGGCGAACCGCCCGGCGCTGTCCCTCGGGAGCCGACACCTGGCCGGCGCAGACGGCAACGACCACGGCGGCAAGCGCCTGATCGGCATCGTCCGCAAGAACGATCCCATCGACGCCCAGCTCGAGTGCGCGCCGCACGTCGGCGACCGCGGCATTCCGGCAGACCAACACCGCCGAGACCTGCCCGAGCCGTGAGCGAACCAGGCGCATCGTGTCCAGGGTCGATCGATCGGGCCGGTCGACCGCAAGCACGACGCAGTCGGGCCCGATGCCGTTGCACGACGACAGCAGGTGCTCGCCATTCGCGGATTGCGACAGGACCGCATGGCCGCCGGTCGCCAGCGCCGCGCAGACTAGGTCACGCAACGCAGCCTGCTCCGCGCAGACCGCGACCCTGAGCACATCGCTTGTCGCCTCGCGCGAGGCCATCCAATTCACGAACGCGCCGGCGTTGCCGGGACTTCCGGTCCCCTTCGTGTCGTGCAGATCCCACACGGAGCGACTCACAGGCCCCGACGCCCCAACACGAATGCCACCGTGCGCAACAGGGTCTTGACGTCGAGCCAGAGCGACCACTTGGCGCCATAGAGGTAGTCGATCTTCACCATCTCGTTCAGCGGTATCCGGGCCGAGCCGAACACCTGCCACGGACCGGTCATCCCTGGCGGGAGCTCGAGCCGCGATCGCCGCCAGCCCTCGATCTGGCTGTCCTCGTCCAGCACGAGCGGGCGAGGGCCGACCAGGGACATCTCACCGCGAAGCACATTGATCAGCTGGGGGAGCTCATCGAGCGAGATCTCGCGCAGGCGACGGCCTACCCGCGTGATCCGCGGATCGTCCTTGATCTTGAACAGGCCGCCGTGCGCCTCGTTGCGTGCGCCGAGCGCCGACTTCTGGGCATCGGCGCCGTCGACCATGGTGCGGAACTTGAGCATCTCGAAGGGCACGCAGTTCCGGCCCATTCGCCGTTGCCGAAAGAGAACGGGGCCCCGGGAATCGAGCTTGATGGCGATCGCGATCGTGGCTAGGAAGGGCGAGAGCAGAATCAGGCCCAGACCGGAGCCGACGAAGTCGAATGCGCGCTTGACGGACTCCGAGGAGCGGGTGAGACCGAACCGGCGTATTCCGAGCAGCGTGATTCCGTCGACGTCGTCGAGCTCGACCGAGGATCCGACGACCTCCGGGAGCCGGGGGAGGACACTCACTCTCACCCCCATCCACTTGAGGGTACGAGTCGTGTTCAGCACGTCGTCGGAGCTCGCGTCGCCCGGCGCGATGATCGCTCGCTCGATCTGCTCGTCCGTCACCAGGCGTTCCAGGCCACCACCGTTGAGGTCGGAGTGGCCGTTGAGCTCGGAGTGGCCGTTGCTTCCCTGCTCTGGGGGGACCGGCCCTCTGGCGACGACCCGGGCCTTCAGGCCGGCGGTCTCGCCGAACCGCCGGGTGACCCAGCTCGCAGTTTCGGCGTCACCCAGAACGAGGCAACGCTCTTCGCCCGAGACCGCCCCCGCCACATGCCTGGCCAGGGCCCGCATCGTCACCATGCCGACGAAGAGGAGTGCCCAGACCCCGACCGCCTGATCCCTGCCGAACTCGCCCTGGACGATCAGGTTCCCGGCCAGCCAGATCAGCAGCGCGTAGAGGGTCGCCACCCAGAACAGGGTCGGAACCTCGTCGAGGGTCGTCTTCCGGATCAGGTGCTCATCGCGGTCGTATAGCCCCGTGACCTTCCCCACCACGAGAACCAACGGCAGCGCCAGCAGGGCCGCGGGGTTGAGCGCATCCTGACCCAGAATCGGGACGCCGATCAACACGGCGATCCCGGCCGCTGCGACGTCGGCAACGGCCAGGCTGCGGCGATAGATGGCGTCCCGGCGGTATGCCTCCGCACGGAGGCGGCCCTCGGGGACCTGCTCCTGGGCTTCCGGCTTGGGCGGCCGGATCCTCGGAAATGGATCGGCCGGCAGGGACGGGAAGGGAGTGGGCACGGGGCCTTGATGCGTCGCCGCGCGTGGGCTCATGGCCACCAGTTGGCCCGTCTCCTGGATCTCTGAGTCCGGCTGTAGTCGCTGTTCGGTCATCTGCCGTCTTGGGACAAACGGCTCTCGGGTCGCCCTGGGGAACGCGCGCGACGCCAGATCCAACGTAATTGGCACCCGCCGGTCGAGCACGCCATGCGCGGGAGAATCGCCCCCGCTCCAGCGTTGGTGCAGCAGAGCCAACCATGCACGTGGAACTTCAAGACCAGGTCGAGACCCAGCCCGGCCCCGTGGGCATGCCCACCTGCCGGTTCTGCTCGGCGCCCCTGCGCCACACGTTCGTCGATCTCGGCATGTCGCCGCTATGTGAGAGCTACGTGCCTCCGGAGCGGCTCGGCGCGATGGAAGCCTTCTATCCGCTGCACGCCCGGGTTTGCGAGCAGTGCCTACTCGTGCAGCTCGAGGAGTTCGTGGCGCCGGAGCAGATCTTCAGCGAGTACGCATACTTCTCCTCGTACTCGGACTCCTGGGTGGCTCACGCGCGTGAGTACGTGGAGTCGGTCGTCGAGCGCTTCGGTCTTGGCCCGGGCAGTCAGGTGGTGGAGCTGGCCAGCAACGACGGCTACCTGCTCCAGCACGTCGTCGAGCGGGGGATACCGGCGCTCGGGGTCGAGCCAGCGGCAAACGTCGCCGAAGTCGCCCGGGAGCGTGGGGTCGAGACCGTGGTCGAGTTCTTCGGCCGGGAGCTCGCATCCACCCTGGTCGCCCAGGGCCGCCAGGCGGACCTGCTGGTTGCGAACAATGTCTTCGCCCACGTCCCGGACCTGAACGACTTCGCCGGCGGCATGGAGCGGGTGCTGGCTCCGGGAGGCGTGATCACGATCGAGTTTCCCCACCTGGCGCGTCTGATCGAGGCGAACCAGTTCGACACGATCTACCACGAGCATTTCTCCTACTTCTCGTTCCTCAGCGCCCGCACCGTGCTCAGGGCTCACGGCCTCGAGGTGTTCGACGTCGACGAGCTGCCCACGCACGGAGGCTCGCTGCGGGTGTACGCCCAGCGGAGCGAAGGGGACGGCCATCCGATCAGCTCACGGGTGGCGGAATTGGCCCGGCGCGAGCACGAGCTCGAGCTCGACCGTCTCGAGGGCCATCTCGGGTTCGCGCCGCGGGTCACCGAGACCAAGTGGAGGCTGCTCGAGTTCCTGATCGAGTGCCGGCAGGAGGGCATGCGCGTCGCCGGCTACGGCGCTCCGGGCAAGGGAAATACGCTCCTCAACTACTGCGGCATCCGCACCGACCTGCTCGAGTTCACGGTCGACCGCAATCCCTACAAGCAGGGGCAGTTCCTGCCCGGCACCCGGATCCCGATCCACGCTCCCGAGGAGCTCGAGCGGGCCCGACCGGACTTCATCCTGATCCTCCCCTGGAACCTGACCGACGAGATCGTGGGTCAGCTCTCCCACCTGCGCGATCGGGGAGCGCACTTCGTCGTCCCGATCCCGGAGGTGAGAGTCATATGAAGGTGGTGATCTTCTGCGGTGGCCAGGGGCTGCGGATGCGAGAGGCCTCCGCAACGGTGCCCAAACCGATGATCCCGATCGGCCCGCGGCCTGTCCTCTGGCACGTGATGAAGTACTACGCACACTTCGGCTTCACCGACTTCGTGCTCTGCCTCGGCTACAAGGCCGAGGCGATCAAGCAGTTCTTCCTGACCTACAGCGAGGCGATGGCGAACGACTTCGTCCTGTCGAACGGCGGCGCGGAGGTCCACCTCCTCAAGACCGACATCCACGACTGGAACATCACCTTCGTGGACACGGGGCTGCGGGCCCCGATCGGGGAGAGGCTGCGGGCCGTTCGTCACCTGCTCGCCGACGACGAGCTCTTCCTCGCCAACTATGGCGACACCCTCACGGACGCGGACCTGCCCGCGATGATCGCGCGTGCCAGGAACGAGCAGGCGACTGCGAGCTTCCTGGCGGTGCGTCCCAACTACAGCTTCCACGTCGTCTCCATGGCCGGCGATGGTCGAGTGCGGGCGATGCGGGACGTGATGGGCTCCGACATCTGGATCAACGGTGGCTACTTCATCCTGCGACGGGAATTCCTCGACCAGCTCCGCCCCGGCGAGGACCTCGTGGAGGAGCCGTTGCGGCGTCTGCTTCCGGCCGGGAAGGTGCTCGCGCAGCGCCACGAGGGGTTCTGGGCCCCCATGGACACGCTGAAGGACCAGCAGTGGCTCGAGACGCTGCACGAAAGCGGTGACGCTCCCTGGCAGGTGTGGGATCCCGATCGCATGGCGCGGAGCGATCTCGAGTACGCGGCATCTGGATGATGCTGCCGCTCTCGTTCGGGGGGCAGAACGGATCGGGCGCTCGCGCGCTCGCAATCGGCGCGCATCCGGACGACATCGAGATCGGCTGTGCCGGGACGCTCATGAAGCTGATCGACGCGGCGGCGGTATCGGAGATCCTCTGGGTGGTACTCAGCGGGGAGGGCGAGCGCGCCGAGGAGGCGAGGAGAAGCGCCGAGGCGCTGCTCGACGGCGTCGCGGACAGCGAGGTGCTGATCTGCGACTTCCCGGATGGCTTCTTTCCCTACGAGGGCAAGAAGGTGAAGGACTTCTTCGAAGGCCTGAAGCGCGAGTTCTCCCCGGACGTCGTCTTCACCCATCAGCGCGACGACCTCCACCAGGACCACCGGGTCACCTGCGAGCTGACCTGGAACACCTTCCGCGACCACCTGATCCTCGAGTACGAGGTGCCGAAGTACGACGGCGACATGAGCGCTCCCAACACTTTCGTCCCTCTCTCCGAGCGCCTCTCGGAGCGCAAAATCGAGCACCTGATGGCCCACTTCGCCTCCCAGCGGTCCAAGCACTGGTTCCGGGAGGATCTGTTCTCGAGCCTGCTGCGGCTGCGGGGCATGGAGTGCAACTCGCCCAGCTCTCACGCGGAAGCCTTCTACTGCCGCAAGGCCGTGCTTGCGTGACCTCCGTCCTGGCAGAGCCCGCCCAGCGGGAGGACTTGGGGCGCGAGGCATACGGCCTGATGCGCCGGCTGTTTCCGCTCTGCCGCAGCCTCACCGGAGACGGGGTGCGGGCAACCTTCGACGTGCTCGACGAGCAGATCCCACTTCTTCGGACCGAGATCCCCAGCGGGAGCCGTGTCTGCGACTGGATCGTGCCCGACGAGTGGAATCTCCGAGATGCACATATCACGGGACCGGACGGGAGGCGTGTGCTCGATTGGCGCGATTCAGCCCTGCACGTCGTCTCCTACAGCGAGCCGGTGCGGGCCCGGCTTTCCCTCGAGGAGCTGCGTGAGCGGCTCCACACCCTTCCCGAGCAACCCGACCTGATCCCGTACAGGACCTCGTACTACGAGAGGACGTGGGGCTTCTGCCTCTCGCACCGAGCGCTTGCCGAGCTGCCGCCGGGGGAGTACGACGTGGTCATCGACTCGACTCTCGAGCCAGGTCATCTGACCTACGCCGAGCACCTGATCCCCGGGCACGGCCCGAAGGAGGTCCTCGTCTCGACCTACGTCTGCCACCCCTCCCTCGCGAATGACAACCTCTCCGGGATCGCCGTCGCGACGATGCTCGCGAAACGGCTCCAGGGCCGGTCGCTTCGGCACTCCTATCGCTTCCTCTTCGGGCCGGGCACGATCGGGCCGCTGGCCTGGCTCGATCGGAACCGCGGGGCACTCGATCGGATCGCCCACGGCCTCGCCGTCTCGTGCATCGGTGACGGGGGTGACCTGACCTACAAGCGCAGCCGTCGCGGCGACGCCGAGGTGGACCTGGCGATGGAGGTGGTGCTGCGCGACTCCGGCGAGCCGCATCGCATCCTGCCCTGGGAGCCATGGGGGGGCGACGAACGGCAGTTCTGCTCCCCCGGGTTCGATCTTCCGGTCGGCACGCTGATGCGCACCCCGCACGGGGAATTCGACGGCTACCACACCTCGGCCGACGCCCTCGAGCTGATCCGGCCCGAGTCGCTCGCGGGGGCGGTGGACCGATGCCTCGAGCTGGTGGAGGTGCTCGAGAGCAACCGGGCCTGTACCAACCTCGCTCCATTCGGCGAGCCGCAGCTCGGGAGGCGGGGCCTTTACCGCTCCGCCGGGGGCGCCGTTGCGAGCCCGGATGACGAAAGGGCCCTGCTCTGGGCTCTGAACCTGAGCGACGGCGACGCCAGCCTGCTCGAGATCGCCCGGCGCTCGGGGCTCAGCTATCCGATCGTGAGCCGTGCCGCCGACCGTCTCGAGCGCGCCGGGCTACTCGCGGCGAGTCCGCCCGAGCCAGGAGGCCGGGCCGCACGATGACCGGGGTGCGCGGCAGCCGTGTGCTCGTCACCGGCGCAACCGGAATGATCGGCCGGCAGCTGCTGCCGATGCTGGACGAGGCCGAGGTCGTCGCCGTGAGCCGCTTCCCCCGGACGGACTCTGAGGGCGTGGGGTGGGTCGCTTGCGATCTCGCCGAGCCCGGGTCCGCGTCCGAGCTCGTGGCTTCCTTCCGCCCGGAGGTCGTCATCCACCTCGCCGGCAGCGTCCGCGGCGACCGCTCCCTCGATGCGGTCTCTCCGACGCTGATGACCAACCTGCTGGCGGGGGTGGAACTGCTGGAGGCGGCGACGAGGGCGGGCTGCCGGAGGATCGTCACGAGCGGCTCGCTGCTGGAGGAGCCCGCGGCCGACGGGCCGTTCCCGGTTCCGCCATCCCCGTACGGCGCCTCGCGCTGGGCGGCCAGCGCGTACGCGCGCATGTTCCACGCCCTCTTCGATTCGCCGGTGGTGATCTTGCGGCCGTCCTATGTCTATGGCCCCGGCCAGGACACGACCAAGCTGATCCCCCACACGATCAACACCCTTCTCGAGGGCGGCAGCCCCGCGATCGGATCGGGGACGCGCCGTCTCGACTGCGTCTACGCGGCGGATGCGGCACGCGCCTTCCTGTGCGCCGCCTCGGCCGTAGGTGTGGAAGGCCGCACGATCGACCTCGGCTGCGGATCGCCCGTATCCGTGCGCTCCATCGTGGGACTGATCGAAGGGCTGCTCGGCCAGACCCCGGGGCGCCCCATGTTCGGTGCCGTGCCGACACGCCCGTTGGAGCAGGAAGTGGCGGTGGACGTCGAGCAGGCGGCGGAGGCGCTCGCGTGGCGGGCGACCACGCGGCTGGAGGACGGTCTCCGCGCGACCGTCGATTGGTTCCGCGCTGCCCATCCCGGCGCGCGGGAACCGCGCTACGAGGCGGCGGCGGCCTCGAGTCGGGACTGACCCTCGTAGCCGGCGATGACTTCCTCGGGCAGCGGTTCGAGGTCGCTGGCCCGCACGAAGTCACGAAGCGTTGTGCCTGTGCACTCCGAGTCGATATTCGGCGCCCCCATGCGATCGACGAGGTCGTTGAGGCTCACGGTCCGGAAGTCGATGCTGAAGCGCGTGCGGCGCGTGGTGTTGGGGACCGTCGAGTGCAGTTGCGCTGCCGAGAAGACCAGCGTGCCCCCGGGTGGTGTGACGACCCGGATGTCGGGCTCGAGGTCGAGTGGTTCCTCGGGCTGCGGCTGCTTGCGAGTCTCCTTCTTGACCTGCTTCGCCGCCTGACGCCGTCCGGTCTTGCTCCACTCCTCGTAGTCATAGTCGGCGGAGCTGTTGCGGATGGGCCGGTCGAAGTACTGGGGATGAAACGCCATCGAGTTGTGAGACTCGACCTCGTAGACCGGCAGCCACCAGTTGAGCTGCTGCTGGGGCGCCGAGAACCAGGTGTCCCGATGCGGGTGAAACTGGTAGGCGAGTCCCGCGTTCAGATAGTCGACGGGCGCCATCGTCCGCAGTCGCGGGACGTCGAAGTAGGTCTGATCGAGATCGCACCCCAGCTCCGACAGCAGCCCGCCGATCAGCTTCTTCGCGCGCGGGTGATGAATGAACTTGGGCTTGAGCTCGGCGAGGATCTCCACGTATCGTTCGGGGTCGAGGCTCTCCTGGGCGACCGTGGGCTCGTGGGGAGCGAACGCCGCCTCGCTCAGCTCCCGTGCCAGGTCAGACAGCTCCGCGGCGCTCACCTTCGGAGAGAAGGCGAAGAGCTCGCCGCGATAGAGCTGATGACGGCGGTCCTGATCTGTGATCTGGGAGTCGAGATAGATCGTCGGCAAGGTCTTCCTCCAAGGTCGGCACCACGGCGCGTTGGCCGCTTCTCACCCGACTAACGACCGGGGACCCCCGAAGCTTCTGGCACCGAGAGGCCGGGCCAAGCACGATCGCGCTCGGAGATCAGCCGCCGATCGGCGGGCGGCCAGTCGATACCCAGCGCCGGGTCGTCCCAGCGCACCCCTCGCGCCGCCCGTGGCACGTAGTGGTGCGACATCTGGTAGAGCACCTCCGTGTCGTCCTCGAGCGTCTGATAGCCCTGCGCAAACCCCTCTGGGACGTAGGCGAGGCGCCCGTTTTGAGCGCTCAGCTCGGCGCCCACCCAGTCGTTGCGAGTCGCTGACTCCCTGCGCAGATCGACCATCACGAGAAAAACCGACCCCCGTGTGCACCTGACCAGCTTGATCTCGGCGTGCGGCGCCTCCTGGTAGTGCAGGCCACGCAGGGTGTGCCGGCGCGGGCTCTGAATGGTGCTGCTCTGCACGATCCGCATAGGCAATCCCTGCTCCGCGAACTCGGTCTCGCAGAACGTGCGGGCGAGGAAGCCGCGCTCATCGGACTGGGGCTCGACGTCGATCAGGAGTGCACCCTCGAGCGGGGTCGGGTTGAAGATCAACGGCCCGACCAGCTGTTCGACGGGCCCGTCACGACACAGCAGCCGGGACGCGCCAGCGGAGCTCGTCATCGAGCCGGCCGGCGTCCTGAAGCTCCCGGACGCGGTTGATCCGGAGGTACCTGCTGCCCGTGAACCGCTCGAAGGTCAGCTCGTTTTGCTCGTATGCCTCGCGAAGCTGCTCCGCGCCCCGACGGACCGTCCACAACGGCTTGGATGCCGGAAGCACCGTCGCGATCTTGTTGCAGTCGACCTGATACGAGCGCTTGTCCGGCCCGGCCCCCGCGGCAAATGAAGCGCGTGCGCCCGGCATCACCTCCTCGACGATCTCGGCGAGCTTCCGGATCCGGTAGTTCTCGGCGTTCGAGCCGACGTTGAAGGCCTGATCGTGGACGAGCTCACGGGGAGCCTCGAGGACGGCGAGAAAGGCGGCGGCGATGTCCTCCACGTGGACGAGCGGGCGCCAGGGCGTCCCGTCGCTCTGGATCAGCACCTCACCGGTCGTATGGGCGTAGCCGACCAGGTTGTTGACCACCACGTCGACGCGCAGCCGGGGGGAGGCCCCGTAGGCCGTGGCATTGCGCAGGAACGTCGGGCTGAACGAGTCGTCGGCCAGGGCCGCGATGTCCCGCTCGGCGAGGACCTTCGACTCGCCGTAGGGACTCACCGGGGCGAACTCTGCGCCCTCGTCGAGCATCTCATCCCCGGCCTTGCCGTAGAGGCTGCACGAGGAAGAGAACAGAAAGCGCGGGACGCCGGCGCCCTTGGCTTGCTCCGCGACCCGCGCGGAGCCCAGGTGGTTGATCTCATATGTCGCCCGCGGGTTGAGGTCACCGACCGGGTCGTTGCAGACGGCGGCAAGATGAATCACCGCGTCGAAACCGACCAGCTGCTCGCTCTCGATGTCGCGAACATCGGCCCGTAGAGAAGAGACGTCGGCGGCCGCATCGCCGAAGGTGCAGTCAGCGAACAGGTCGGAATCGAGCCCGACTACCTCGTGACCTGCCCTGGTGAGCATGGGGACGAGCACAGATCCGATGTAGCCGTGATGACCGGTGACGAGGACGCGCACTGTTGAGCCTCCTGGGCGTGGCTGGCGTTCAGCCGACGCAGCGGCTGTGGGGCACTAACGGGCGCCGAGCGCCAATTCGTGCACGCCGAACTCGCTCAGCGGGCGACGGGCCAGCCCTCGATGGTCTTGAGTAGACGCCAGTCCTCCGGCAGGTCTCCGCCGAGGATCGCCGTCCACGCATGCCCCCCGCGCGCGTAGGCGGCCCACCACCGGTTCCGGGCCCGTCTCTCGACACGGTAGGCCTTGGCCAGGCGCAGCCCCTCCGCCCGAAGCGTCTCTTCCGCCTGACGCAGGAGCGCGGAGCGCGCCACGGGCGCCGCGCGCGTCGCTGCTGCCTCCAACTGGATCACGTCAAGGTCCCTTGTGCGCCGGCAGCGTTCCGGGCGGGCCTGAACAGGCGGCAGACCAGTGCCCAGCCGAGAAGCATGGGGGCGAATGGGAGGTCCCGGAGGATGTAGCGCGCGAACAACCGCCGCGGCTCGCGAACCAGCCGATACAGCCACTCGAGTCCGAGGCGTTGGAGGGCAACCGGCGCCCGCGTCTGCTCTCCCGCGAGAAAGCTCAGCGCTATTCCCACTCCGACGAACCAGGTGCCGGGAAGCTCGGCGCGCAGCGTGCTGATGAGCTTCTCCTGCTTCGGGAAACCGAGCCCGACCAGGACGACAGCAGGCCGCGCGCGAATGAGCATCGCGTTGATCCGCTCGAGCTCGCCGGAGTCGTCCCCGAACCCGAAGGGCGGGCAATGCGACTGGACCTGCAAGTGGCCGGGGAAGCGCGACCGGAGACGCCGCGCGGCGGCGGCAGCCACCCCCGGATTTCCTCCCAGGAGGAACACGGACAATCCCGCCCGCGCGGCGGCCCTCGGCAGGCTCTGGGCAAGGTCGCTCCCGGCAACCCTCTCCGGCAACGGCATGCCGGCCAGCCGCGAGGCCCAGATGATGGGCTGGCCGTCGGCGACGCGATGGGTGGCGGCCAGGATCAGGTCGCGGCTCTCGCGGCTCGACCTGAACTTGCGGACGATGTCGAGGTTCGGGGTGACGACCCAACCGCCTTCGCCCGCGCTCGCCCTCTCCACGACCAGCTGAACCAGCGTCTCCTCGTCGATCGCGTCGAACGGGACGCCCATGATCGACGCGATCTCGTGGCGCCGGGATCAGCTTCGGCTCGATCGATACCTCGCCGCGACGGGACCCTATGACGACCTGGGATTCCACCCTCACGTGATCAACGGGCGGGGTGCGCCGGACTTTTCACCGAGCGCCCGGACGACGTGGTGAGCGCGGCCGGCGATCGCCGGGTGGCTTACACGAGCAAGTAAGTGCTGCTCAGAACCGTTGTTAGGCAGGGCCACTCACGCTGCCGCGGCACTTGGTTCGTGAGGGGTTCATGTCCAAATAAATCGAACAGGAGGTAGCCGTGAGTTCCATGAGATCTGCCGACGAGCGACCCTTGCGTCCGGGCGACGTGGTCGAGGTTCGTTCCGAGGCGGAGATCCTGGCCACGCTTGACGGCGATGGCGCGCTGGACCGCCTGCCCTTCATGCCCGAGCTTCTGGCCCACGTGGGCCGCCGCTACACGGTCAGCCGACGAGTGGACAAGATCTGCAACACGCTCGACGCCACAGGGAGCCGGCGGATGTATGACACCGTCTACCTCGAAGACCTCCGCTGCAACGGCTCCGCCCACGATGGCTGTCAGGCCCGCTGCAGGATCTACTGGAAGGAGGCGTGGCTTCGCCGGGTCGACGACCATTCCGGGGCAGCCGACCCGGGCGACCAAGGAGACGAAGGAATCACCGAACTGGAGGGGCTCGCACGTTCCGGCACGAGAACCGTGCGGGAACTAGAGGGTGAACAGGTGGAGGTTTGGCGGTGCCAGGCGACTGACGCTCTCAAGTTCTCCGAGCGGCTGAAGACCTCCAACCTCCCCCAGTACTGGCGCGAGTTCCGCAACGGCAACTTCACTCCCTTCCGGTACCTGCTGCTGCTGGTGCGCGGGTTCGTGATGGAGGTCGCGAGACGGCTTCGGGTGCTCAAGGCACTGCCCCTGCACGGGCCGGGCGCAGCTCAGCCGGCGGAGCTCGGAGTGCAGCCGGGTGACCTCGTGCAGGTGCGATCTCCGGACGAGATCGAGTCCACGCTCGATGAGAAGGGCTTCAATCGTGGCCTCTCCTTCGACCGCGAGATGCTGCCTTACTGCGGCCGGACGTTCCGGGTCAAGGACACGGTCGACCGAATCATTCAGGAAAAGACAGGTCGGATGCTCAAAATCCCAAAGGACAGCCTCATTCTCGAGGGAGCTGTCTGCTCTGGCGAGCGAACTGCTGGATGCTGGTTCTGCCCGCGGGAGATCTATCCCTTCTGGCGCGAGGCCTGGGTGCGGCCCGTCGAGGGGTCGAACCGGCCTGATGTGACTGCGTGACGCCGGACGGCCACAGTGGGGTGGTCATCGAAGACCCACCGATTGGAACGACCGTCTCGGTGGTGGTCGATGTCGTGATCGTCGCGTACAACAGCAGCGACACCCTGCGTGCTGCTGTCGGAGCCCCTTGTGCAGCTTCCATGGGTGAGCGTGACCGTCGTCGACAACGCGTCGCCCGACGACCCCGCCGCGGTGGTCTCAGACCTTCCCGTCCGCATGATCAAGGCGCCCCGGAATGGCGGCTTCGCGTACGGCTGCAACCTTGGGGCCGCCGCGGGCAATGCGGAGTTCGTGCTGTTGCTGAACCCAGACGCGAGGATCGAGTCGGCGAGCCTCAGCACGCTCGCCAGCGGGCTTCGCGCCGATCCTGCGCTTGGGAGCGTCGGCCCGCGGACGCTCGGCGAGGACGGCCGGCTCCACCGTACCCAGCGTCGATTCCCGCGCCTTCGCTCCACCTACGCGCAGGCGCTGGGTCTACACCGGGTCGCAGGGCTTTCGAGCTGGGCGGGTGAAGTCATTCAGGACCCGGCCGCGTACACGCGACCCGGTACGCCTGATTGGCTTTCCGGGTCGTGCGTCCTGATTCGCCGTGCAGCGCTCGACGACGTCGGCGGCCTGGATGACGGGTTCTTCCTGTATTCGGAGGAAACGGACCTGTTCCGCCGCCTGCGCGATCGGGGGTGGCGAGCGCGTTTCGAGCCACAAGCCGTCGCCTACCACCAGGGGTACGGATCGGCGCCGTGGGAGACAGTTAGTCCCATCCTTGCCGGCAGCCGTGTCCGCTATGCGCGCAAGCACCACGGCCCGCTGGTGGCGGTTCTGGAGGCGATCGGTGTGGCGATCGACGCCCTCGCCCGTGCCGCTGCGTGGGCCAATCGCCCGGCGCGTCGTCGCGGGCACATGGCGGCCGCCCGCGCCGCGCTGTGCGCGGCCCGCCGGTCACTCAGTGAGCGATGAAAACGCCGGCTATTGCCGAGTCGCCCCCGGAAAACGAGCTCGAGCTCGCATCCGATGGGCTGGCCGACCTCAGTCGAGCCCTGTCCCCAGTCGCAATCGAATCCCTCGTGCCTTTCGAAGACGCCCTCTCCGACTGGCGCACCCCGCGGACAGCTGCCGATCTGGGATCGCGATTTCCCGCACTGCTGCGCGCTGCACACGGGGATCTTGACGGGGGCGTCGAGCGCAACGCCTTCAACCGGGCCCTCGTCGCTTACATCGCCTCCCGGCTTCGGTTTCGGCTCACCGAGCTCGCGCTCCCAGGCGAGGTCCTACAGCGCGTACCGCCCGCGCTCGACCGACTCCGCGAGTTTCTCAGCGACCAGTGCGATGGCTATGCGCTCGGCGACGACTACTTTCTGAAGGACGTGCGCTTCGCAGCCGGCTGGACGGTCCCATGCGGGGCGAAGGTAGTCGACCTTCGGAGCCGCGTCAGCCTTCCGATCAGCCTGCTCGCAGCCCTACGGGGGCGGGCACCCAGCCTCGCACTGCAAGCGCTCAGACCGAGGCGGCGCGCGCCTTGGTTCGAGCACCACACCGAGTCGCGATATCTCGACGAGTTCAACGAGGCCGGGATGGATCGCACCTACCGGTGCGTCGCCTCGATGCTGCGGAGGCACACGGCGGTTGCGGGCCTCACCGCCTACGGCTGGCTCTACGATCCCCAGCTCGCTGAGATCAGCCCACGGCTGGCGTACCTGCGCCAGCGTCCGCTCGAGCACGGCGCAATCTCGCTGCGCGGGCATACGTCCGATTTCGACATCAAGAACGCAACCGCGAAATCGCAAACGCGGAGGCGGCTCTACGAGGCCGGCGAATACCTGCCCGTCGCCCACAGGATCCTCTGGCTCAGGCGGGATATCTTGCGCTGGGCCGACAAGAGCCGGCCGGCCGAAGGGTGACGCTGTCAGATCAAGCTCGCTGCCACACGCAGCTGATGCCGGGCCAGATTCAGTCTCGGCATCATCTCGAGCTGAGGACCCAGACCGCCAGGGCGGACAAGCGTCCAGCGCGACCCGGTTCCGGAGCCAGCCGAGGCTTCCCTGCAGATCGGGTCGTGACTCCGCCAGGAAAAGGGCCTCGTGCCCTGAATCGCGCAACACCCGCTCGACCATCGGTGTCGCGTCCTCTCTGCGCCCGTACGGGAAGCTGAACGCCCGAACCCGGCGGCCGGTCAACGACTCGAGCCGTCGAGCATGGTCGACGATTTGATCCTGGGCGGATGCCTCGTCGACCAATGACCGGCAGAAGACGTGAGAGCGGGTGTGGTTCGCGACCTCACATCCGTCCGCCGCCAGTCCGCTGAGGTCCTCCGGGTCGAGGAAGAGTCCTCGCCTCGGCTCGGAGCCTCGCCTGGTCGACCTCGAACCGCTCCGCCAGCTCATCCCCCACCCTGAGGCGCCGCTCGTAGGGCATGCCGGCGACCACGTCGAGGAGCTGCAGGAACGTGGCGGGTCGGGCTGCGGTGGGCTCGAGCGCAGCGCCCACCCGGCTGAGGCCGACGGACGCGCAGAGGTAGGAGAGGAGGTTGTCCAGCGGGACGGAGTTGGGATCCAGGCAGGCACCCGTGACGAAGAGGACGCTGGGAAGCCCCAGCCGCCGCAGAGTGGGCAACGCAACGTCGATGAACGATCGATACCCGTCGTCAAAGGTGATCAGCAGCGCGCGTCGAGGCAACTTCCCCGAGAGAACCGCGTCGAGGCCGACGACCTCATAGTCGCGCGCCATCTTGCGCAGGTGGGCCTCGAAGACCGCCGGCGCCGTGTTGACCGCGAGGCGGTCGACCAGCGGGGAGACGTGGTCTGCGATCTGGTGGTAAAGAACGGCACGGAGGCCCGTGCGTTTTCTGCCGCTGCGGTAGGCCGGCATCCTCGGGTGGGGTGGCTCTCGTCCAAGCAGGGTGCGAACAGAGCGAAATAGGCCGCTCATCCCCCTAACAACGAATGGCGTAGGCAGAGCTTCCGGGGCACTGCCAACCTCCCCGAGAGAAACGCGCCTCCGACTCGTTGACTGAATGGATGCCGGCATCCCCCCGCACGTCCCCCCTGCTCTCGGTCGGGCTCGCTGTGCGAAATGCGCAGGAGATCCGTCGAACGCTGCATCGAGTTCGATCCTGGCGCAGGACCTCACGGACCTGGAGCTGATCGTCTCCGACAACGCCTCGGATGACGGGACGATCGAGACCGTCGAGAGCTACGCGCGAATGGATCGGCGAGTCAGGCTCAGCGTCAACCCCATCAACGTCGGTTCGCACGAGAACATGAATCTGGTGCTCGGCGCCGCACGCGGCACCTACTTCCGCTGGATCAGCGCCGACGACTGGCTCGAGCCCGGCTGCCTTTCCGCGTCTGTGCGGGCGCTCGAGCGCCGGACCGACGCGGTCGGCGTGACCAGCTGGTTCACGATCCACTCCGCCGCCGGCCCCACGCGGTACGAGGAGTACTGCGGGGAATTCCCCACATCCCCGGATCCTGCCCGCCGCTTCGAGCGGATGCTCTGGTTCTTCCACGCCGGCGACGGGAAATACGACCCGATCTACGGCGTCTACCGCCGTGACGGGCTGGAGCGCTCCCATCGAGTCCGGCCGATCGAGCGGACGGACTGGCTGCTCTCCACCGAGTTGGCCCTGATGGGGCCGATTCTGAACCTGGACGAGCGCCTCGCCCATCGCACTCGTGACTACCAGACCGGCAGCCAGCAGCGCAGTGCACTCAGACGCCGGCTGGACCCCGCGCGGGCGGGAGATCTGCCGACGTCGCCGCACCGCCTCGCCCGCGAGCTGTTCGAGCTTGCCGTCGGGGCGA
Organism: uncultured Solirubrobacterales bacterium; assembly: GCA_963848955.1. GTDB lineage: Bacteria > Actinomycetota > Thermoleophilia > Solirubrobacterales > 70-9 > DASUPK01. The sequence goes on from CAWKFQ010000017.1 coordinate 34,944, forward strand.
ACCTGAACGAGCAACAGCTGCGACGTTGCCGGCGGGCACTCCGAACGTTCTGGCTCAAAGAGGTGGGCCGCGTGAGCCGCCTGAAGGCGGCGGACGCAAAACACCGCCTACTGGCCGGTTAGAGGTCGCCGGGTGCGGCAGAAGATTCACGGCGGGCGACCCGTTCATCTCTCGAGGGGACTTACCGTGAAATCTGCGCTGATCCTCAAAGGCCGAGCTGGTCGCCGCTGCCTGATTCACGCGGGGGGCGTGTGATCCCGCGGTCGCCGCTGGGCTCGGTGGTCATACCGGCGCACGACGAGGCTGCCGGCATCCGGCGCTGCCTGGACGGGCTCTTCGCCGGCTTCCAACCAGGAGAGCTGGACGTCGTCGTCGTCTGCAACGGCTGCTCGGACGAGACTGCGGCGCTGGCCCGCTCGTCAGGCCATCCGGTCCGGGTCATCGAGTTGAGTGCGGCGTCGAAGCCCGCCGCGCTGCGAGTGGGAGATGTGGCGGCGTGGGAGTTTCCGAGGCTGTATCTGGACGCCGACGTGCTGCTGCCCAGGCTCGGCGGCCCGTCTCGTGCTGGAGCGCCTGCGGAGCGGGGCGCTGGCCGCGCGACCGCCGGTCCGATACGAGACGAGCGGTGCATCCGGGCCCGTGCGCTCCTACTACCGTGCGCGATCGCAGGTTCCGGCCGTCTTGGGCTCGCTCTGGGGAGCGGGTGTCTACGGGCTCTCGGCGGCCGGCAGGAGCCGGTTCGGCAGCTTCCCGGACGTGGTGGCGGATGATCTCTGGGTGGACCGGCTGTTCAGCGCCGAGGAGGTGGAGATCGTCGACAGCGCTCCGGTGGTCGTCCGCGTGCCGAGGCGCAGTCGCGATCTCGTGCAGGTTCTCGGTCGCACCTATCGCGGCAAGTGGGAGAGCCGGTCGCGGGCCGATCTGGGCGATCGGGCCCCGGAGACGATGATGTCCACCCTCCAGGACCTGGGACGGGTCTGCCTGACCGGTCCCGCCGCCACACTCGACGCGGCGACGTACGCAGCCTTCGCAGCGGGCGCGCGGCTCGCATTGGCGCTTCCTCACAGGAGCGGCGCTTCGCCCGCCGGTGAGCGGTGGGAGCGGGACGACAGCTCGAGGGCGCTCTGAGATGGCCGCAGCCGTCTCCCAGCCCGTCGGCACCCTCGACCTCGTCCGGTCGATTTCGTCGCGCACGCGCGCCGTGATCCTGTTGCAGGGGTTCGCGCTGACGCTGTTCGTGATCCCTTCGGACACGGTGATCAAGGCGATCGGCGCCGGCGGCTACGCCGCAGCCCTGATCGGGATGTTCGCTTTCGCGGCTTACCTGACGGTGACCTTGCTTGGCCTCCACAACCCGCTCGCGCAGCGGCACCCGATACGAGCCGTTCTCTGCCTGCTCTGGCTGTCTGTCCTCGCCTCCTATGTCCTGACGGATCGAACCGCGATGACCGTGCCCGAGCTGGCGAGCGCCGACCGCCTGCTCATGCAGCTCGCGGTGATCACCGGGGTCGCCCTGATCGCGGCCGAGTTCCTCGGCTCGCTGGACGACGTGCGCCGGGTCCTGAGAGTCATCAGTTGGGGCGGGGCGTTCTGCGGAGCAGTCGCCGGGCTGCAGTTCTGGCTCAGCCTGGACCTTTCGACGTACCTGCGTGAACTGCCGGGCTTCTCGCTCAACGTCGACGATACGGCGATCCTGGCCCGGGGAGGACTGAACCGGGTCAGCGGCACGTCCATCTATCCGATCGAGCTCGGAGTAGTGGCGGGGATGCTGCTGCCGCTCGCGATCTATCTGGCGATCTACGACACCGACCGCAGCGCGCGGCGTCGGTGGGCGCCGGTCGGACTGATCGCGCTGGCGATTCCGGCGTCGGTCTCCCGCTCGGGGGTCCTCTCCGTCGCTCTGGCCCTGGGCGTTCTGGTGGTGCTGATGCCGGCGCCGCAGCGGCTGGTCGCGCTCGGCGCCCTGCCACTGGGCCTGGCTGTGGTCTTCATGTCCGCCCCTGGCCTCATCGGCACCCTCTCGACCTTCTTCGGGGCCGGCACCAGCGACGCGTCCGTGGCCACGCGGGTGAACGACTATCCGATGGTCGAGCAGGCCTTGGAGCACGCGCTCTGGTTCGGCCAGGGCGGGTGGACGTACCTACCCGATAACGCCTTGGACATCCTCGACAACCAGTACCTGAAGACCGCCATCGAACTGGGATTGGTCGGGGTGATCGCCCTGACCGCTTTCTTCCTGGTGCCGACGATCGCAGCTCTCGTCGCGAGGCGACGGAGCAGAGACCCCGAGATTCGGCTCCTATGCGCGGCGCTGGCCGGCGCCGCGATGGCTGCAACCGCATCTTCGTTCACCTTCGATTCGTTGTCGTATCCGATGTTCACCGGTCTCTACGCCCTCGTCATCGGGCTGATCGGTGCCGTGTGGCGACTCACGGCTGCCTCTGACGCGCCGCCCGGTGCCCGTGCCGATACCGGTTCCAGCGCCATCGGATCCATTCCGAGGGCGCAAACACCCCTGCCGGCCGGAGGCTGAGCGTGGACCTGCTGAACATCTCGCAGAAGATCTGGCGCTATCGCCTGGTCACGCTGCCCGTGATCGCCCTCACGTTGCTCGGGGCCTTGTACGTGGTTGCAATCAAGGCGCCGGTCTACAAGGTCTCGTCCAGCTGGGTGCTGATCAATCCTCCGCCGCCGCCGACTGCGGACGAGATCGCCCGCGACCCAGCGCTGGGACGCATCGATCCGAACAACCCCTACACGCGTTTCTCGGATCAGTCGGTGATCGTCAGCCTCCTCTCCAGCAGCCTGAGCAACGACTCGGCCCGCAAACAACTGCAGGATGCCGGCGCGGATCCCAGTTACACGGTGGCTCCCGATGTGCAACTCGGCTATTCGAGCTTGGTCGTGGAGGTAACGGGGGTCGGGTCGACTCCGCAGGCCGCCGTGCACACCGCCGAGCTGGTCGGCACTGCGCTTACGCGCGAGGTCGACCGCGTGCAGACGGCCCAAGACGTTGACCCCCGCTACATGATCAAGGCGCAACAGGTGGTGGCCCCGAACAGCCCGAAGCAGCAGATCTCCAGCAAGCTTCGGCCGCTCATCGGCGTTCTCGCGATCGGCGCGATCCTTCTGCTGCTGGCCGTCTCCGCCGCCGAGGCGTTGGACAGATTGCGGGCCGAGTGGCAAGAGCGCGACCTGGGTGGGAAAGGCGACGAGGGAGATGCGGTCGGGGGCACTGCCACAAGCAACGGGGCAGGGCCCAGGACCGAAGACGTACCTGCGACAGCGGACAAGGGAGATCCAACGATGGGGAACGGAACAGGCAAGTCATCGCGCAAGAAATCGGACAATTCGTCACGCAAGAAACGGCGGAGCCGGCAACGCAGAACAACCAGCAGGGCGTGAGCAATGAGCGACCTCGAAGGCCGGGGGCTCAGCGCCCTGTTGCCGCTGAAGATCAGCGGCCGACACTACGGCGAAAACCTGGCCCGTCTCGACATCCTCTTCAGCTCCCTCGAGCACTATGCGGCTCCGGGCCTGCTCGACGAGCTGCTGATAGTGGCACGCGCCGACGAGCTCGATGTCATAGACCGCCATCTCTCGCGATGGCCTGGGTTCCCACTGCGGATCGTCGTTGAGGACGAGCATTTCCCCGCCTTCCGCCGCTTCACCCGCCCCTGGCAGATTCGCCCCTGGCAGCGCCAGCAGATCATCAAGCTGAACAGCGCGGCGCTGACGTCCTCGCCGTTCGTGCTCACGCTCGACCCGGATGTGATCGCGGTCAAGACGATCACCCGCGAGACCCTGCTCCCGGATGGCCGGGCTCTGCTCGAACCCGAGGCGCGCAGCGTGCATCGTCGGTGGTGGCTGGATTCGGCGGACCTCCTCGGAGTGGACCCTGGACTGGAGCGACCCGGGACAAATGTCACCCCGGCGCTGCTGTCGACCGCCGTCCTCACCGAGGTTCAGCGGCGACTGGAGGCCGTCGGAGGCCGGCCCTGGATGGAGATCCTGCTGACGAGCTATTGCGACTGGACGGAGTACACGCTCTACCTGTTGGCGGCCGAGCGGGCCTCCATGCTGGAGCGCCATCACCTCTGGGCGGACGACCCAGCGGCACCTGCACACGTGCACACCCACCCCGACTGCAGCATCTGGGACTCGGCCACCGCGTCCCGGGAACACCTGGAGCGGCTGTTCACCTCCGAGGATCCGGGTCTGTTCGCGGTGGTTCAGAGCAACAGCGGCCTGGCCCCCAGCGAGGTTGCAGCGGTGGCAGGGAAGCACTTCGCGGTCCGCAGCATCCCGACTGGAGAAGCGATCAGGCAGGACCCCGGCGTCAAGCTGCGGGAGCGGTTCCGAGTCGCCACGCGAATCGCAGCGCAAAAGGTCTATCGACTTCGCCGGGCCTTGAGCTCAAGAAGGCGCCGTTCGCCGCAGTCGGTGGGCGCAAGCCCGGTCCCCGGCGGAGCAGACCCCGTGGCGAGCGAGGTCGGGAGGAGGTAGGGCCCAATCAGGGCCGGCATCTGATGACCGGGTGTCGCGGCTCCGCGACCAACCGATCACCGTATGCCGAATCGATGGCCATGCTTGCCCGGCCGTACTGACCGCCTCGGCGTCTGCCCGGGCATCCGCCCGAGCCCGAGAAGAGCGAGCACGGCGAGAAGCAGCACGACGATCGCTGCGATGACCGCCCGCGGGAACTCATGCGACGGTGTGCCCTGCCGGACCTCAGCGGGTTGAGCGACGGGGGTCCCCCGGCCGCCCCGGTGGACAGAGCGACGGGGGCGACTCCGGCTCGGCGCGCCTTGGTGCAGCTCCGGACGGAATGGATGCGATAGATGTGGATCGCGTTGGCGTCTGCGAAGCGATCTCTGAAGGACCCTTTGCGGACCCGAACGCTGCGGTTCTCGCCCAGGACCGCGGCCTTTGTCTTGCCGACACACGGCAGCGAGAACCTGCCCTCCACGGGCGACCCGGCTGAACCCGCGAACACGTACAGGTCGGCGCTCTTCTTGCACTTGCCCTTCCTCGACTTGCACTTCTTCTCGTGCTTCTTGGCGGTCCTGCCAATCGCCTCCTTGCACTTCCGCGTCTTCTTCCCCTTCTTCGACTTGCACCGCTTCTTGTCGGCCTTGTCGCCCTGGTCCCACTTCACCATCGCCGTTGTGCCGGGTCCCTGAGACCAGCCGGAGACCACCGTCGGAGAATTGAGGGCGGGAGCCAGCGCCCTGATCTGGCGGTTCGTGGTGGTCACCACCGAGCGGATCGGCGCGTAGGCAGAGCCTGGCTCGGTGCCATCGCGCAGGATGTGCTGGGTCTGGTTGGGCCCGCTGAAGCTGTGGTTGAAGTAGACGATGCCGCGGGCTCCCGCGATCAGGCTCTGCCAGACCGCTGCGCGGACCTGTGCGGGCGTGATCGTCGGCCAATCCGCCTCAGAGAACGGATGGCCCAGTTCGACGAACGCCCAGACGGGCTTCGAACCCGGCGGGCTGACCAGGCTGCGCACCCTTTTGACCGTGGCGCCATAGTTCGCAGCCCGGTGGCATTGCGCTGGGCTCAGGGAGGCGCCGCCCGCCACGAGCGATCCGCCCTCCGTCCCTGAGCAGATGTTCTCGTCGGTGAAGAAGTAGGCATCGGCCGAGACGATGTTCTGGTAGGCGTTGACGAAACGAGCTGCCTCCGCATCCGACTCCCAGAAGAGGATGCCCTTCCCGTAGTTCGAATAGCGGATGCGCCCGTCATGCGGTGTCGCGTTGGCGATTCTCTGCATCTCGTCGTATCCCGCCCCTGGGCCGTGGGTCATGTCGACTTCGTCGGCGAGGAACCACCCCTTGATTGCCGGGTGCGGACTGAACTGGTCGCCTTGCACAATCGCATTCATCCCGTTCGACTGGACGAGGCCGAGATTCGAGTTGTCAGTCAGGACGACGTAGGTGTTGAGGCCGGCGGCCCTGTCCTTGTCGACGTCCGCCTGCGACACGACGCTCTCGAACCAGACGCCGATCGGGAAGTAGGACGTGCTCGTCGGCAGCCCGCGTGGGGACCGTGCGTAGTACTTCGGTCCTCCATCTATCTGAGCGAGGGTCACTGCTCGCGCCGCGCTTGGGGCCGAGGCGGGGATCGCCGCGGCCGACGCGGCGAGTATCAGAAAGAAGGCGATGCGCCGCGCCGCAGACGATCGCAACAGGCGTCCAATCTTCCCCCTATCGGATACGGGACCCTTGACGGCGCCCACTCTAACGGGTCTGCAGAAGCACCCGCCGGCGTGGGCCCACCGCCCTTGAGACCAGCCCTCGGGCGAGAGCGATGGCTCGCCTAACGATGTCGGGTGCGAGCAGCCAGAGGGCGATCGCATAGGTCCCGAATGCGACCCCGAGCGTCAAGGCCGCGCGCTCTTCCATATCCACACCGAGACGGGAGAGCGCCAGGCGCGCAACGAGGGCGACGCTCGCCATCACCAGCACCGCGGTTGGGACGGTGTACAGGCGTGCCGCCACGGAGCGCAGTGAGGTCCGGAGCTCGGAGAGAACGACCACCATCACCGGAATCTCGACTGCGATCAGCTGCTTGAGTACGAACCCGACCGCCACCCCCTCGATGCCCCAGTGGGCGCCGACGACAACCCCCACCGGCGTGAGGAGCAGAGCCACGAGCTGGGTCCAAAGCGTGACTTCCGGCCTTCCCACAGCGTCCAGAAGCACCTGGCCCCAGGACTGAAGAGAGCGGATGATCACGTAGACACTGAGGATCTGGATGACCCCCACCGAGATATCCCACTGCGAGCCAAAGACGCCGGGGATCAGGTCTGGGGCGGTGACGACGAGTGTCGCCAGCAGCGGCATGATCACGGCGGACAGGTAGCGAACGCTCTGGAGCCAGAGTGCCGCCATGCGCTCACGGTCTCCCTGAAGGCGGGAGAACGCCGAGAAGAGCACCTCCGCGATCGGGATCACGATCACCGACAGCGGCAGGATCACCGTGCTCATCGCGAAGGACCAGGCGCCGAGTTCTGTGATGCCGACGAGCTTCCCGATCAGCACGGTGAGTAGGAGCAGCTCGGCCAGCCTGGCCCAACGGCCACCCGCGACCCGCATTGCGAAGGAGGCCAGTCGCCGGAAGTCTGCGCGTGAGAACTCGAAGGTGGGCCGCCAAGGGGCGCGCCACCAGAGCGCGACCGCAAAGGTGGCCAGCAAGACGATCTGTTGCAGCACGAGCGCCCAGGCGCCGGCGCCCGCGACGGCTGCGACCACGGCGAGGGCGCTCGCAAGGGCGACAGCGAACCAGTAACGGAGCTCGATGCTCCGAAATCTCATCTCCCGCATGAACACCGCCTGGCTGGTCGATCCGATCGAGCAGATGGCGAAGGTGAGCCCACCCACGGCGACCATCGTCCCCACCTCGGGTTCGTGGAGGAAGTTCCCGACCGGTGCCGCCGCCGCGGCGAAGAGCGCCGTCAGGCAGAGTCCAAAAGCGAGCCCTGCCCAGAACGTCGTCGATCGCATCCGTCGACTGGCTTGATCCACCTGCACAAGGGCCGTGCTCATGCCCAGGTCCGCGACGGTCGGAGCGAAAGAGCCGAGGGCGATCGCGATCGCGGCTGTGCCGTAGTCGGCGGGAGTGAGCAGGCGCGCGAGGATCAGCACCGTCACCAGGCGCAGGCCCTGAACGAGGAGCTGACCTGTCAGCTTCCAGCCGACCCCGACGCCGACGAGCCGCTCCATCTGGTCGAGGTCGGCATCCTGGCTCGGCGGCGCCTGTGCACTCGCGATCTCGCTATGCGCCATTCATTACATGAACGGCGCCGGTGGCCCGCGTCTTTCACTCGTGGCGCACGCACTGACGCCTGACGCCCGGGAACGGGCAGTCGAGGGTTGCGCCGCGCGTCTGGGCTCTCGCCCGGCCGTCACGAACCGTTCTGCAGCAGCGCGATGGCCTCGTTGCGATTCCGGACCCCGAGCTTGCGCACCGCCTCGGCGCAATGTCGGCGGACCGTGACCGGCGAGAGATTCAGCCGGGCCGCGATGCCGTCCCCGGTCACGCCGTCGCACATCAGTTCGAGGATCTCCCACTCGCGGGAGGTCAGTTCGGTGTTGCCGTTCTTGCCCGCGACGGATCGGTGACGACCGAGCGTCTGGAGGTCCCTGACCAGCTCTGTCACCAGGACCCGGGGGATCGCCGCCTCGCCCGCGAGCTCGCCGTTCAGTGCGTCCGGGATGCGGCTCGGATCCATGGATTTGACCAGGTACCCGGCGGCCCCGGCACGGATCGCGTCGATCATGTCGTTTCGATCCGCCGTGGCGGACAGCACCACCACCCGCGTCTCCGGGACCTTCTGTGAGACCTTGCGCACGACCCGGAGGCCGCCTCCCGGAGTGCCGCGGTCCACGAGGCAGAGGGCGGGGCGCTCGCGCAGGCAGAGCTCGATCCCGGTGTCGGCGTCGGTCGCCTCGGCCCTGACGTCAAAGCCGGAGGCCTCGAGGATCCGACGCAGGTAGCTCCAGCTCAGCGGCTCCGAACCGACCAGGACGATCGCGGGCCCGGGCTCAGGCATGGCCAGGTCCGGACACGCATGAGACGTGCCCTGATAGCCACGGCTCCCCCAGATGACAGGAGGCTTGGCCCTCGACTGAAGCACTTGCTACCTCTGCGGCCACACAGCCGCCCCTATCTGGGTTACGCCCGCGGTCCCGTTCTCGTCCCTGAATCCGGAACCCACGTGCCTTGCTATCCCTAGTCCGGGGAGCCCCGGATAATTGGTCCCCCCCGCGTACTACGAAGGTATTCCGACCCGGGGATGCTTCGCATCCGAACTTCCTACTGATTCGGAAAATACCCAATTAGCGGGTAGTTCTCACGATCCCAACCTCCAGTGGCGTTGCGCCGGCTAGAGGCCGAGCGTCTTGGCGATGATGCCGCGCTGGATCTCGGAGGTGCCGCCGTAGATGGTGGAGACGAGGGTGGAGCGGACGAGGCGCTCCATGTCGTACTCGGAGGAGTAGCCGTAGCCGCCCATCATCTGCATGCCCTCGAGCGCGACGCGGCGGGCGGTCTCGGTGACGAAGAGCTTCACCATCGAGGCCTCCTTGGGGAGCATGCGGTCCGGGTCCTCGTCGTTGAGTGAGGCGACCCACCAGGTCATGAGGCGGGCGGCCTCGAGGTCGGTGGCGAGGTCGGCGAAGCGGTGCTGGAGGGCCTGGAAGGAGCCGATGGGGCGGCCGAACTGCTTGCGCTCCTTCGCATAGGCGAGGGCGTCGTCGAAGGCGCGCTGGCCGATGCCGAGCATGGTCGCGGCGAGGATCAGGCGCTCGGTGTTGAGGCCGGCCATCAGCTGGGTCCAGCCGTGGTCCTGCTCGCCGAGGAGCTGCTCGGCGGGGACCTCGCAGTCGTTGAAGTAGACGGTGTTGGTCTCGCGGCCGCCCATGGTGTCGATCGGGATCATCTCCATGCCGTCGGTGCCGACTGGGACGAAGATCATCGAGAGGCCCTCGTGCTTGTTCTCGCCCTTGGTGGTACGGCAGACGACCAGGACGTGGTCGGAGATGCGGGCGTTGGAGATGAAGACCTTCTGGCCGTTGATGACGTAGCCGCCGTTCGAGCGGGCGGCCTCTGTGGTGAGGGAGCCGACGTCCGAGCCGGACTCGGGCTCGGTCATGGCGATCGACTCGACCGACCCCTTGGCGACGCCGCCGAGGACCTTCTGCTTCTGCTCATCGGTGCCGAAGCGCTTGGTGGCGCCGGCGACGATCAGGGTGGTGGCGTAGCCGCCGATCGGGGCCAGGCCGCGGGATGTCTCCTCCATGAAGAGGCAGGCGTCGAGCATGGTGCCGCCGGAGCCGCCGTACTCCTCGGGGATGGTGAGGCCGAGCCAGCCGAGCTCGGCCATCTGCTTGTAGATGCCGGCGTTGTGGAGCTCGGTGTAGTGGTTGGTGAGCTGCTCGCGCTGCTCCTGGGTGCCGCACTCGCGGTCGCAGAAGTCGCGGATCGCGGAGACGAAGTCGCGCTGCTCGTCGGTGAGCTTGAAGTCCACGGCGGGGGAGCGTATTCGCTTCAGGGCTCCGCCGGAGAGCCCGGAGCCGGACTTGAACCGGCGACCCCTTCCTTACCATGGAAGTGCTCTACCAACTGAGCTATCCGGGCGCGAGCGCGGCCAGCACTGTAGCGAGGGGTGGCGGGGCCGGATGCGGTTTTCAGGGGTGGAGCGAGAGCCGCTGGCCGTTCATGCGGCCGGCGGAGTCCGAGCAGAGGAAGGCGATCGCCTCGGCGAGGTCCTCGGCGGGGGTGAAGGTGGGGCGGTCCTCGTCGGGGCTCTCCTCGCGCATCTGGGGGGTCTCGATCGCGTTGACGACGATGATGTTGGCGGTGGCGCCGGTGCCGGCGAAGGAGTCGGCGAGCGCGAGGGTCCAGGCCTCGGCGGCCGCCTTGGCCGAGGCGTAGGCGGCGTTGGTGTCCTCGGGGTTCTGGGCGGCGGCGGCGGAGACGAAGACGAAGCGGCCGTGGTCGCTCTGGTGAGGGCGGCGTGGAAGGCGCGGGTGGCGAGCTGGAGCGTGCGGACGAGGAGGTCGTGGAGGAACTCGTAGTCGGCGAGGTCGAAGGTGTGGATCGGATCGCCGCCGCGGTAGCCGCCGACCAGGTGGAGGAGGCCGTCTACGCGGCCGAACGTCTCCGTGATCGCGGCGGCCCAGTCGTTGGCCGGCGCTCTCGTCGAGGAGGTCGACGGCGCGGGCGTCGACGCGGTCGTCGGGGAGGCCGAGCGCTCCTTGGGCCCGCTCGGCGTGCTCCTGGTGCGGTCGGCGAGGGCGAGGGTGGCGCCGGCATCGGCGAGGCGCTTCGCGACGACCGGGCCGAGGCCGCCGCCCGCGCCGGCGATCGCGATGACCCGTCCGTCGAGGTCGGTCACGCGCGCGGACGCTATCCGGCGGCGCATGACTCTGCTGACGATCTCGTCACGCATTCGTTGCACTCCGCGCGCCACCGGTCACTGTCGCGAACATATGTTCGTGTTGTGCCCGAAGGATTCCACCCGCGAAGACAAGGTGATCAGGGAGAGGCCGCAGCAATCCAGTGGCTCACTTCGATCGGCGCAATCGTCTGCTTGCCGCTTTTCCACAGCCCTGACTACGACCTTGCCGCCGATATCGGCGGTCGGCTCCTCCGTGTCCAGGTCAAGACGTCAAGGAACATTGTCAGCCCGACGGGGCACCATGCGGTTCAGTTGGCAACCTCCGGCGGGAACCGGAGTTGGACGGGATTGGTCAAGAAGTTCGATCCATCTCGCTTTGATTTTCTCTTCGTACTCGTCAGCGATGGGCGCTGCTGGTTCATCCCGTCCGAAGAGATTGAGGGCAGCCGGTCGATCCATGTCGGTGGCATCAAGTACGCGGAGTTCGAAATCCATCCGAGCCGCGCAATCAAGCCAACGGACGCAACCGATCCCGTTCTAGAATCGACACCCGAGCCGGGGGAGTACCCAAGCGGTCAACGGGGTGGCGCTGTAAACGCCATGGCACTGCCTTCGCAGGTTCGAATCCTGCCTCCCCCATCTGAGTCCGCCGAACCTTGCGCAATTGGGCGGACGCGCATGTCAGCGAGCCATCAGGTGACGGTCCCCCTGGCGGTGGCGGCCGCCTCCTCAGTCGAACCTGGCGACCGCTTCCGCGTCGAGTCGGACGGCACCGGTCGCTTCGTGATGGCCCGGATCGAGGAGTACATGAAGCAACACATCGCGCAGCTGGAGCTTCCGGAGGAGGCTCGAGACCCGGCTGGGGATTAGATCCGTCAGCCGAGACTGGCTAGCCCAGCCCGCGCAGGCACTGCGCCTCGGGCAGGCCCTTGAGCCGCTTCAGCGTGTTGTTCTCGATCTGCCGGATCCGCTCCCGGGTAACCCCGAAGGCCTCCCCCACCTCCTCGAGCGTCATCGGCTTCCGCCCATTCAGCCCGTAGCGCAGCTCGAGCACCTCTCGGTCCCGCCCCGGCAGCACCGCCAGCGCCCTCTGCACGTCCTCTCTCTGCAGGTTGTCGGACGCCGTCTCGAACGGCGACTCCACGTTGTCGTCCGCCACGAAGTCACCCAGCTCCGAATCGTCCTCGTCCCCCACCGGCTTCTCCAGCGAAACCGGCATCTGGCTGACCCGCAGCACCTCCCGCACCTCCCTGGCAGTCCAGCCGAGCTCTCTTCCGATCTCGTGCGGCTCCGGCTCCCTTCCCAGCTTCTGAACCAGGTTCCTCTCGACGTGCACCACCCGGTTCAGCTTCTCAACCATGTGCACGGGGATACGGATGGTCCTCGACTTATCGGCCAGCGCCCTGGTCACCGCTTGCCTGATCCACCAAGTCGCATACGTCGAGAACTTGTAGCCCCGCCGGTAGTCGAACTTCTCCACCGCCCGGATCAGACCCAGCGACCCCTCCTGAATCAGGTCCAGCAGGCTCAGCCCTCTCCCCAGATAGGACTTCGCGATCGACACCACCAACCGCAGGTTGGCTTCCACCATGTGCCGCTTCGCATCCATGTCCCCACGCTCGATCCTCTTCGCCAGCTCAACCTCCTGATCTGCCGTCAGCAGGTCCACCGAACCGATCGAGCGCAGATAGAGCCGCAGCGAATCCAGACTCGGCTCGACGGTCAGATCCAGCTCCTGCTTCCGCCGGCCGTTCGACCCATCCTCCGAGGCCTTGCTCTCCTTGTAAGCGGTCACCCCGTCGGCCGCGATCACGTCCACACCCTGGTCCACCAGGTGCGCGTGCAACTCGGAGACCTGCTCCTTCGTGACCTCGACCTCCTCGAGGGTGGAAGCGATCTCCTCGAAGGTCAGATACCCCCGCTCGGTCCCCACGCCGATCAGGCCACGCAACTCCTCGTTCTCCCCGAAGGTCTGTTCGTCGGCCGGGACAGCCGTGCGAATCGACGCCAAACTTTTCTCCTCTCCCAGTTGTCCCGCCTCCCCCCTAGAGAGGCCGGTCCAGTGCCCGGGAGTATATGGACGGCGGCGCCGGAGGACCGACCAATTTTTGGGCAATTCGCAGGGTGCCGATCGGGCTCCGGCATACTTGACCCGATGGCCAATCCCACCGAAACAGTTCCCACCCGCGACGCCCAGGCCGACGCACCCACCACCCGGGTCAGCCTCTCCCGCGTCGGCGTCGTCGGGGTCGAGAAGATCATCCGCGTCTGCGGGTCACAGAACGGCGGAGAATCGGGAGAAGAGTCTCTCTACCACGCCGACCTCGAGTGCTTCGTCGACCTCAACCCCGAGCAGGCCGGCGTCCATATGTCCCGCTTCGAGGAGGTCGTCAACGAGGCGATCGACACGGTCGTCCTCGGCGAGGCGCTCCGCGCCGAGGGCCTTGCCGCACACATCGCCGAGCGCGTGCGCGAGCGCCAGGCCGGCCTCCGCGCCGAGGTCAGAATCGCGGCGCGGTACCCCGAGACCGTTCCCGCGCCCGTCTCCGGCCTCCCCACCCAGGAGCTCTACACCCTCTTCGGCACCGCCGTCGCCTCCGAGCGCGGCACCCGCACCCTCACCGGCGTCGAGGCTCAGGGCATGACCGCCTGCCCGTGCGCCCAGGGACTGGTCGAGGACGGCGCCCGCGTCCGACTCGCCGAGCAGGGCTTCGACTCCGAGGACATCGACCGCATCGTCGACGCCGTCCCCATCGCCACGCATAACCAGCGCGGCATCGGAACTCTCTACGTTGGTGTCCCCGAGGACTCGGACGTCGACATCGACGCCCGCCAGCTCCTCGGCATCGTCGAGACCTCGATGTCCAGCGAGATCTACGAGCTCATGAAGCGCTCGGACGAGCGCTTCGTGGTCGAGAAGGCCCACGCCAACCCCCGCTTCGTCGAGGACTGTGTCCGCGAGATGATCCGTCAGGTAACCGAGACGTTCCCGCAGCTCCGCGACGGCGCCTTCGTCCACGCCCGCCAGGAGAACCTCGAGACCATCCACCGCCACAACGTGGTCGCCGAGCGCTACGGCCTGCTCTCCGAAATCACCGGCGAGCTGGAGAGCGGCGCGCACTCCCAGCGCCACACCAGCACGCGGGAGTGGCTGGAAGCGCCCGCCACGTAGCGCGTTCGGCAGCCGCTCCGGCCGGCCCGCACGGATCCCTCTCGCCAATCCCGCGCGACGGCCCGCTCCCCTGCTCCTTCGCCCAGGAGAGGATCTGGGAGTCCGCCAGCACCGCGCAGGAGTCGGCCGCCTGCGCCATGTGCTCGGTGACCGCGCTTCGCGGACCCATCGACCTCGAGGCGCTCCGCGCGGCCCTTGAACACGGCGTCGCTCGCCACGAGCCGCTGCGCACCACGTTCGTCGAGCGGGGAGGCAGGCCCCTTCAAGTCGTCCACCCGCCGGGACACCTTCATGTCCCGCTGACCGACGTGACCCAGGAGCCCGATCCGGAATCCAGGGCGACCGAACGGCTCCGCGATGAAGCCTCGGTCCCCTTCGATCTGGAGCGCGGACCGTTGCTGCGATTCCGGCTCGTCCGGGTCGGCAAGAACGACCATCGGCTCCTACGAGTGAGCCATCACCTGGTCACGGACCGCCGCTCCTGGCAAGTCTTCGTCACCGACGCCATGAAGGCGTACGAATCGGTGCGCAGCGGAGCGCCGCTGCCCCCATCCGACCCTCTGCAATACGCCGACTTCGCGGCTTGGGAGCGGCAGCGGATGAACCCCCGGGGCAGCCACTGCCAGGAGCAGGTCGCTTGGTGGCAGCAGGCATTCGATCCCCCGCGGCCCACCCTGGAGCTCCCCTTCACCCGTCCAACCCCCGCCAGCGGCCTGCCTCCTTGCGACGGCAACTTGTGGTGGGGGGTCCAACCCGCCGTCGCCGACGCCATGGATGAGATCCGACGCTCAGAGGCGGGGACCCGCTACACCGTCCGCCTCGCGATCTTCTCGGCCTTGCTCGCGCTCGAGACCGGCCAGAACGAGATCACCATCGGGACGTACATCGACAACCGCCGTCTCGCCGAGACGGAGTCGATGTTCGGAGACTTCTCCAACCTGATGACCCTCGTCCTTCCCTTCGATCCGGCCGCCCCACTGCGCCGGTGGCTCCAGAAGGTGAGATTCCTGGTCACCGAGGCGAGGGCCCGGGCCGACGTGCCGTACGAGCTTCTCTCCGACGAGCTCCGGGCAGCCAAGTGCACTCCGCCGCAAGTCAATGCGCTCTTCGCCGTTCATCCGTCGCTCCCCGAATTGCCGTGTGGAGACATCGAGCTGGTTCCGGCCAGCCCCACGCTCCGCACCATGCCCTGGGGCTTCACCTTCGTGATCGATCAGCGACGCGAAAACGACCGATGTCAGGTCCTCTTCGACGCCCACCAGTACGACCCCGCCGGCGTCCGCAGGTTCATCGACCGCTACGTCACCCTCGCGAAGTGCGCCGGAGCCGAACCGGACCGGCCGCTGGCTGATCTGCACCGGTCGCTGCCCTGACGGGTAGCACTACGTGCTCTGCACTCGCGTCGAGCGGTGCAGGCGCCGGAATCCGAAGAAGTAGTCGACCCCGCTGATCACCGTGACGGCGACGGCGGCGTAGACCAACAGGTCCACAGCGAGCGGCGCGGGGTCGAACGCGATCAGGCAGATGATCGCCGCCACCTGGAGCAGCGTCTTCAGCTTGCCGAGCCAGCTGGCCTGGATGACGACGCCCTGCTCGGCGGCCACCAGCCGTAGGCCGGTGACCGCGAACTCACGGGCAATGATCACCATCGCGATCCAGGCGGCAAGCCGGTTGAGCGAGACGAGCGCGATCAGAGCCGCCGCAACCAGCAGTTTGTCCGCGATCGGGTCCATCAGCTTTCCGAACGTGGTGACCGCGTCCCGCTGCCTCGCGATGTAGCCGTCGAGCCCGTCCGTGACGGCCGCCAGAGCGAAGACGCCGGCGGCGATCGCATCGCCGTTCGGCGTCTCGTCGAGGAGCGCAACCACCACCACCGGCACGAGCAGGATGCGAAGGACGGTGAGTGCGTTCGGCAGGTTGAGCTGGAACACAAGCTGGCAGTATCCCCTGCCCCGTGGACTGGACGGTCTATTCGAACAGCCCAATCTCCCGGCTGCCGCGGCCACTCCGCTATCCGGCGCTGCTCCTGCGCAACTTCGTCTTCCTCTTCCGGCGGCCCCCCGCGCCGGGCCCCAGCCGACCAGCGTTCGACTACGTCTACGAGGCCGACGGGATCGCCACGATCGCCTACTCGCCCTTCCAGCACGACCCGGAATGGAGCGCGGCCTACGAGGAGATGGCCTCCGAGTGGTACCTCGAGACGCCGGACCTGGACGTCCGCTGGCGCATGTGGATCCTCACGAGCATGGCCAGGCAGGCCCGCCGGCTGCCCGGTAGCGTCGCGGAGTTCGGGGTCTACCGGGCCGGCTGTGCCCGGATGATCCTCGGCACGGTCGGAACGGCTCCGGGCGCCCGCTACCACCTCTTCGACACGTTCGCCGGCATCCCCGACACCGAACTCACCGAGGGCGAGAAGGCGCAGGGCTACGTCGCGCGCCTCAGCAACACCTCCGTCGACTACGTGCGGGAACGCCTTGCGCCCTGGCGCGATCAGCTCGTCTTCCACGTCGGAGACGTCTTCGAGACGATCCACAAGGCCAACACCGGGGACCTCTCACTGGTGCACATGGACCTCAACGCCAGCGCCCCGACCCGTATCGCTCTCGAATACGCCTACGAGCGCCTCGTCCCGGGCGGGATCATCGTCTTCGACGACTACGGCTACGGTGAGGTGAACGACCAGCGCACCGTGATCGAGGAAGTCTGCGATCCGCTGCCGGAGAATCTGATCACGCTGCCGTCGCGCCAGGCCCTCCTGATCAGGCTGCCCTGACCCGGCTTCAGCGCCGGCGCGCGAGCTCCGCCGCCCGGTCGAACACGCCATCCATCATCGGTTCGGTCAACTTGCCGGTGAACGTGTTCTGCTGGGAGGGATGAAAGCAGCCGAGCAGCGACCAAACGCGCTCGCTCCCGGCTAGCCGGGCCTCCGCCCCATGGGCGAAGCGGGGACTGGGGCGAGGTAGCTCCGCGCCCAGCTCGGCCAGCGCCAGCAGCGTCCCGGTCCAGGCATACGACCCCAGGGCGACGAGCACACGGCCTGAGCGCAGCAGGCGCAGCTCCCGGACCAGATAGGGCAGGCAGTTGTCCCGCTCCTCTGTCGTCGGCCGGTTCTGAGGCGGCGGGCAGCGGTTGACGGCCGTGATGTACGCATCGCGGAGCCGCAGCCCGTCGTCCAAGCTCACAGAGGTCGGCTGATTGGCGAGTCCGGCCCGATGCAGCGCCGCGAACAGCCAGTCGCCCGACCGATCGCCGGTGAAGATCCGACCCGTCCGGTTGCCACCGTGCGCCGCCGGCGCCAGACCGACGATCACGATCCTCCCGCGCGGGTCACCGAACCCCGGCAGTGGCCTCGCCCAGTACTTCTGGCCGCGGTAACGCCGCGGCGGATCCGCGGCGGCACGTTCCCGCCACTGGACCAGCCGCGGGCATCGGGTGCAGCCGATGATCTCCCGTCGGAGGGCGGCCAGCGAATCGGCCATCAGGCGCTTTGCGGAGGGCGGGACATCAAACTTCGGAAGCTAGTGGCCATTCTCCGGCCCAGTGGGATCGAAACGGAGACCGCGAACGGGCAGCCCCAGCGCCCGGGGGTCGTCGACGCCGTGTCGTGGTGGGCGCAGCGGGTTGCAGGCGATCGCGATCCAGTGCTCGCCGGGATCGATTTCGAACTCGATCGCCTCGTCCGACACCCGGACCGGGACCCGTCGGTCGTCGACCGCGATCCGGGGAGCTGCTGGGCGGGCATCAAGTGGGCGCTCGAACGGCCAAAGCTGCAACCGGGCCAGTCTGCGCCCTGGCTCCGGGACAACGACCCGGAGCAGCGCCAGGGGCTCCGTCCACCGAAAGGGAGGCTCGCCGTCGATCGCCTCGAGGTTGTGCAGGCCGACCGCGCGCCCGGCCCACGACTCGGTGAGGTCCAGCTGTGACTTCGCAGCGGCAGCGCGCCCGGGCTTTGCCTTCGTCTCGACCAGACCCTCGAGCACTCCGCGCCGGCTGTTCTGTGTCCAGAACTCGTGGAAGGGCTCACGAACGTCGTCGGCCGAGCCCCGCCGCCGTATCCTGCGTGCCGCCATCGCGGCCCGCGCCCGGGAGCGAATGATCTCCGCGCGCGGCCCCAGGAGGGTGGTGGCGATGTACCTCCCGACGCCCGAGAGCCCGCCTCGATGTCGGAGGACAAGCGCCGCCCGCAGCACCCGGCGAGCTCCCCAGCGGGTGTACTCCAGGCGGCGCTCCCACTCGCGGACCCAGTCCAGATACGGGTCCAGGGCCTCAGGGGGGTGCTCGCAGCGGTAGAGCACCTCGCCGCGCCTGAAGCTGCGGACGAAGGGCCCGACGTGATCGAGGTCGCCGTCATAGGTGTGCCGCACACGGGGCCGCGGGCTGTAGGCGAGCCGCACACCTCGCCGATCAAGCGCGATCGCCAGCACCCAGGTACAGAAGTCACCGTACCTGGAGGGGCTGCCACCGGCCTCCATGAAGAGATCGCGGCGGAGGACCAGGCTGTGAATCAGCACCCTCCTCCAGTGCTCGGAGTCCTCCTCCTGCCGCTGGGCCTCGTCGAACATCTCCAGCTCGAGCTCCCCCAAAGTGCCGCGGACGTCCGGCAGGCTGTCGCCACGGACACCCGGTGCCCCGGTGCGCTCGAGCTCCTCGATCATCGCCTCGACGCAGTTGCCCTCCGGGACGCAATGGACCTCAGTGATGATCTCGTAGTCGGCCGGATCCGCCGACTGCGTCGTCCAGGCCTGGACAGATGGAACTGCGGTCTCCCGCTGGTCCTGAAGCGGCAGCAGGACCGAGATTCGAGGTGGCTTCGGCACGGCCGCGAGTCTATGCAGCGCGACCCCATTCCTATAGTCGCCCGCACGTGCCGGCTGAGGAGCCAAAGACGAGTCTGCTCTTCTTGCACATCCCAAAGACGGGCGGTGCGACCGCCACAGGGGTGCTCTCGACGCGGTTCGCCGAAGCGGACTGCCTACCGCTCTATCAGGGGCCGGCGCCCGACCTCGGCAATCTCGACCGCTTCCGCTACATAACCGGCCATCTCACCGCCTCCTTCACCGAGAGGTTCCGGAGACCGCCGTTCGTGTTCACCTTCCTCCGTGATCCAATCGACCGGGTGCTCTCGTCCTACTCGTTTCTGCGGCCAATGTCTCCCGAGTACGTCCGGTCGCTGCTGCTCTTCGAACGCGGCGAGGATGCGCACGATCGGCTGCTGAGGTGCGTTGAACTCTCCCGCGAGCTCCCCATAGACGAGATCATCCGCAGGGAGCCTGAGATCGCGACCGAGTACTTCGGGAATCGGCAGGCGCGAGTGCTGAGCGGATCCGACCCGCGGGGAGGCGACGAGAGCCTCGATCGGGCGCTGGAGGGCCTCGCGCGGTGCGACTTCGTCGGCCTCAGTGATCGCCTGGACGAGTCGGTCCGGTGGCTGACCCGCCGTCTCGGCTGGCGGGACCTGACACCGCTGCCGCGCACTAACGTCACCTCCGAACGGGTCCACCGCGAGCAACTCTCGCCACGGGCGGTGGGCGCGCTGCGCGAGTTCACCTCGATCGACAGCGAGCTCTACAGGCACGCCGTCGCAGATTACGAGCGTCGCATCAGCGAATGGAGCTCGGCTGAAGATCCCCGAGACGCCGCCGCTGACATCCCTGATGCCCCAGTCGTAGACGATCTTCGCTTTGACCAACCGATCCCGGGGGCGAGCTGGGTCGCCCGCGAGCGCGTGGGAGCGGAGCCGAGCTTCGCGTGGATCGGCGATACGCGCTCGGCCTGGGTCGACCTGGAGGGGAGCGCGGCGGGGTCGCTTCTGGTCGAGATAGCCCACACGATCGATAGGTCGATTCTCGAGAGCCTCAGGGTCTCGGTCGACGGCACCGCCGTTCCCCATGAGCTGAGCGCCTCGGACGGCGTCATAGTGGCCACCGCCCGGCTGAGGCGACGCCGTCTCCGCCGCCGCGCCGGAGTCACCAGGGTGACCCTCGATGTCGATCGAACAGCTCGGCCCTCTGATGTGCACCCCGGCAGCCGGGACGACCGCCAGCTCTCGATCGCCATTCGGCGCGTCGCACTCCGGCGCGCATAAACTCGCCACGCAGTGCGTCCAAAGCTGACGGTCATCACACCGTCGTTCAATCAAGGGAAATTTCTCGAGCGAACGATCCGCTCGGTGCTCGACCAGGGATACCCAAACCTGGAGTACGTGATCGTCGACGGCGGCTCCACCGACGACACCGTTGAAGTCATCCGCCGCTATGAGGACCGGCTCGCTTGGTGGGTGTCTGAGCCGGACGAGGGGCAGTCCGACGCGATCAACAAGGGCCTGCAGGGGACCTCCGGCGAGATCGTCGCCTACCTGAACAGCGACGACTATTTCCTGCCGGGTGCGTTCGAGACCGTCGTCGCCCGGCTCGAGGGAAGCTCCAGAAACTGGGTGGCCGGCGGGGCACTCGACGTGGAGGAGGGTGACCCGCCGAAGCGGCTGCGGGTCTGGCGACCGAAGCCGCCCTCCTACTGCGAGGGCCGCCCCCCGGGCCGTCACTGGTGGATGCTCGTCCCCTGGCACGTGCCGCAGCCCTCCTCCTTCTGGCGGCGCGAGCTGTTCGATCGCTTCGGCGGGTTTCGAACCGACATGCACTACGCCTTCGATGCCGAGTTCATGCTGCGGCTCGCCTTCGCGGACGAGATGCCGGAGCTCCTCCCCGACGAATTCCTCGCGGTTCGCTCCGTCCATCCAGAGCAGAAGACCTTCGAGATGACGAACTCCTGGCCCGAGATCCACCGATTCCGGGAGCTCTATACGCCGCGGCTCACCAAGCGCGAGATGACGTTGATGCGGACGGCGCGCATCTTCCGAGCCGCCACCCCCGTGGCGTGGGTCAGATGGCGCGTGATGCAGCCGCTGATCCACTACGTGCTCGGACCGCTGAAGCGCCGCCTGATCACGCCGGCACTCACCTGGGGCGGGGACCTGCTCGAGCACGTCCCGAAGCGCTGGCGGCCGCCAATTCGAACACGCGACCGCCTCGCGCGACAGCAGCCCATGAACGGCCGTCCCGAGGCCCGGCGGGGCCCGCTTCTCTCACCGATCGGCCTGGAGCCCGTGACGAACGACCCCGGCCCGGAGCCAGCCCCCGAGTCAGCGGGAGCTCGAGACGGAAGGATTCCGCCCAGGTAGCTGGGTTGCGGAGGTGGCCGTCACCCTCTTGAGCAGCATCCAGCTCGAAGGCGAGGACGGAGCCAGAAGGCGCCACCCCCGTGTCAGCAAGCGGTCGAGCCTGACCCGCACGCTGGGGTCCGCGGCGAACGCGTATTCATCGGCGTAGATGAAGTCGATGGGCAACGGTTCGAAGTAGTTCTGGTTGCGCCCGGCTAGCTCTGACTCGAGGTTCTCGCCGATGGGGTAGTTCCACCAGACGCCCAGGCAGGGATCGCTCCGGCCCACGTACTCGCAGGCGTCGGTGGCGGGATACAGCGCCAGGAGCCCGTTGTCCCTCCCCTGGAGCTCGCTGCGGAAGGGGTCGAGTCGCGAAACGGCCGCCTTCAGCCGCTGACCGGGCCCGATCTGGGGGTTCTCGTATCCCTCGCGGTAGTGGTTCGGGACGAGGATCAGGGCCACGACGGCGAACAGCGGGATCATTGCGCGAGTCTGCTTGGGCACGCCGAGGCGGCTGGCTATCGCCAGCAGGCTCATGCCCAAACCAGCGAGGATCAGGATGGTCAAGGGAAAGAGGTAGGACGGGCGCGGCCGTGTCTGCAGCGCTGCGTAGACGGCCGTCGATCCCATCGCCCCGAGGGCAATCCATCCCCACACTCGGCTGCGGATCCAATCCTCCCACCATCTCCGCCGCTCGGTCCAGATCAGCACCGCCCCTGCGCAGATGACCAGCAAGACCGCGATCAGGCCGGCGAGCAAGATCCACGAGCCCCGGTCGACCACGATGTAGTCCGGGTTGGATGACTCGGAGGCGGAGCCGAACCTCGCGTTGAACAGGCCGAGCTCGAGGCCGGCCGGGATCAGCTCCGCGTTCCTGGCGAAATGCCCCGCGATCGCCCCGGGGTTCTCGGCGATCGCCTCGGTCAGCGACGGAAATGGCTGCCCGAAGTCCTCCCGCGTGTAGACGGTGCACTGACCCGCCGGGTTCTGCACCCGCACGTCCCCGCTCTGAAAGAGGCCAATCGCGTACACCTCGCAGAGGTTGACCTCGTGCTTGTGGCTGAGCTGGGAGAAGACGGTGCCCTCGGCTCCGTTGCGCCAGCTGACGAGGCCGATCAGGGCAGCAAGCGAGACCAGCGGGATGGCGGTGGCCGCAGCCAGCCGCCTCCATGAAGGCCCCGCCCCCTCCCTGCGGCGCCAGAGCTCGTACCCGAGCCAGATGACGCCGAAGACGACCGCGGCGACGATGTTCTCGCTGCGGACGAGCAGAGCTGAGGCAAGGAGCAACCCGAACACGGTTGCACGCGCCGCCAGGCCGGACCAGCGCAGGGCGACGAGCGCGATCGCGAGCCCGACAAGGGCCCCGAACAGGTGGATCTCGTAGAGCACGTCATAGTTGGCTGGGACGACCGCCCACCAGAGGGCGAGCGCCCAGGCGATCCCCGGGGTGAGCAGTCGGCGCAGCACCGCCAGGAGTAGGGCCGTCGTGCCGAGCGCGATCAGGACCCTGTGGAGGATCGTGACCGAGAATGCATCGGGGACCAGCCACTGCATCGACCCCCAGAGCCCGTTGTAGCAGGGGGTAGAAGCCGGGATTGACCTGAAGATGGTCCGCCCAGCGGCTTGCCACCGTGAAGTACTGCGCGGTGTCCCCGGGGGTGAGGTCCCGGTGGGCCCAGATCCCCCAGAGGACCTTGCGCCTGGATCAGCAGGATGGAGGCGTAGGCGAACAACCGCAGAGCGGGCGACCTCCTCGAGCCTCGCGACGGCCCCCCGAACAGCCGAGTCACGTCCCCGCCCTTGCACTGCGGCCTCCACCGCGGTGCTAGGTGGCGGCGACCGGCATGTCGGTGGACCGGAAGGACTCGATCGTCCGCCGCAGTCCCTCCTCCAGCGGCATCTCCGCCTCGAATCCGATCAGCTCCCTGGCGCGGGTCACGTCGAGGTAGCGCTTCGGCTGGCCGTCGGGCCTGGAGGTGTCCCAGACGGTCTTCCCCTCGTAGCCGGTGAGCCTCGCAGATCGTCTCGGCGAGATCGCGGATCCGCGTCTCCATCCCGGTGCCGATGTTGACCGGCTCGGAGACGTCGAGCCTCTCGGCACAGAGGAGCAGCGCGCGAGCGGCGTCGTCGACGTAGAGGAACTCCGCGGGTCGGCTCGCCGGTTCCCCAGAGCACGACCTCGGGCTCGCCCCGCTCGGTGGCCACGCGCGTACTTGTGGACCATCGCCGCGATCACATGGGAGTCCTCGAGGTCGAAGTTGTCGCCGGGCCCGTAGAGGTTGGCCATCACCGGGACGCAGGAGTCGAGGCCGTACTGGCGCCGGTAGGCGTCCGAGAGCACGAAGTTCATCTTCTTGGCGAGCCCGTAGGGCGCGTTCGACTCCTCCGGGTAGCCGTTCCAGATCTCGTCCTCCGAGAAGGGCACCGGGGTGAACTTGGGGTAGGCGCAGACCGAGCCGGCGGCGACCAGCTTGCCGATCCCGAGCTCCCTGGCCGCCTCGAAGACGTTCAGGCTCATCGCCAGGTTGTCGTGGGCGAGCGGGGCCGGGGTTGCGGCGGTTGAAGCCGATGCCGCCGACGTTGGCGGCGAGGTGGAGGACCACCTCGGCGCCCTCCAGGGCCCGCCGCGTCGCCTCCCGCTCGCGCAGGTCGTGTTCGGCCGAGCGGACCACGCTGACGTCGGCGCCAAGCTCGCGGAGCAGCGCCGTCGTCGGCTTGCCGAGGAAGCCGGCGCCGCCGGTGACGACCACCTGCTTGCCGGACCAGAAGGCGGGATCTGCGGCGGCCATTCGCCCGGAAGGCTAGCGGCCGGGCCGAGCAGCACTCGCCATCCGTGGCGGAGCCACTAGGGGAGGCTGGCCCGGATCATTCCCCAGGTTCCCGGATCGAGCGCGGCGATCGCGTGCGGCACCCCCACACGAGCGAGCGCACCGCCTCTCGCTTCGGGCCACTCACCTATGAAGGTGCGATAACGATAGTCACCCAGCACAGCCAATCGCTCGAGGCAATCCTCAACCGCCTCCGCCAGCTCGCGATGGAACTCGAAGTCGATGGTGGCGATCGGGTGGGAAAGGCCCCGCAGTGCCTGCGGCTCGAACCCTTCCACGTCGATCTTGCAGTAGGAGGGCAGTCCGTGCGAGTCGATCAGGGAATCAAGGGTGACCACCGGGACCTCGATCGGCTCGAGCCAGACCTCGGGCGGCATGTACCCCTTCTCCATCGCGATGCGCCGCCAGTCCGGGGACATCGACGCATGGGTACTGCTCGTGGTGGACGGACGCAACTCCCCTGTACCGATCCAGTCCGCGACCGCAGCCTGGACGGTTGCAACATCCGGATCCGCGGCGAACCTGCGCTGCATCACGCCGACGCAGTCCGCCTGCGGCTCCACCGCGACCACTCGAGAGCCGAGCGAGCGCAGTACAGCGGACCATTCCCCGACGTTCGCGCCCACATCGAAGGCGAGCTGGCCGCGCCGGGCGGCTGGCGCCAGGAAGCGCCTGATCCGATGCGAGCGATAGCGGTTCTGGAGCCGGCGGTGCAGAGATCCGCGCGGCGGTGTAGCGCGGCTCATAGAGCGCCGGAACGCAGGCCGCGGCGCGGACACCCCGAGTGGGATTGGGATGCCCAACCTCCTCGCCGCACGGCGGCCGATGTCGATCGCAACCAGGACGAGGCGCCGCGGGGCAAAGCGATCCCTGGCCTTCACTCCCCGAACACTAGACTCGCGCGGCTTCATGACCGAGCCATTGCCCTCGAGGCGCCGGGAAGGATGACGCTGCGCGTCGGTATCGATGCCCGTCTGGGCGCCGGGCAGTTCGGCGGGGTCGAGCAGGTGGTGATCGGGCTCGCCGCGGCTCTCTCCAGGCTCGAGGACGGTGACGAGGAGTACCTCTTCCTCACCCATCCGGAGCAGGACGAGTGGATCCGGCAGTACGTCTACGGTCCCTGCCGGCTGCTCCATTCACGCCGCAGCTACCTGAACAGGCGCTCGCGAGCCGTGGCCCGGGCCGTGATCGAGCGTGTGCCGGGCATCGGGGTCCGCTTCGCGGTTCGCCCCAGCGACGGCACGGTCGAGCGGGCCGGCGCCGACCTCATCCACTTCCCGTTTCAGGACGCGTTCACGACCGAGGTCCCGAGCCTCTACCAGCCGCACGACCTCCAGCACCTCCACCTGCCCGAGCTGTTCAGCGGCTGGGAGCGTGCCCGCCGCGAGGCGATCTACCGCACCCACTGCGAGCGCGCGGCGCTGGTGGTCGCGATGACCTCCTGGGGCCGCAGGGACTTCATCGAGAGCTACGCGTCTGCCCCCGGAGAAGGTGACGGTCGTGCCCGGGGGATCCGTCCTCCGCGAGTACCCGGCGCCGACGCCGGCTGACCTCGACCGGCTGCGCTCTCGACTCGCGCTTCCTGACTCGTTTCTCCTCTACCCGGCGCAGACCTGGCCGCACAAGAACCACGAGAACCTGCTCGAGGCACTCGCCCGGATCAGGGACGAGAGCGGTATGACGATCCCGCTCGTCTGTCCCGGCAAGCAGACCCGCCACTACCGGCGCATCCGCGAGCTGGTCGATCGCCTGGGTCTCGCCGGCACGACGTCCTTCCCCGGCTTCGTCAGTTCGCTCGAGCTCCGCGGCCTCTACGAGCTGGGGACCGCGCTGGTCTTCCCCAGCCGGTTCGAGGGCTGGGGGCTGCCCATCTGCGAGGCCTTCGACGCCGGGCTTCCCGTCGCCTCCTCGACCGCGACCGGGCTCCCCGACGTCGTCGGGGACGCCGGCCTGCTCTTCGACCCGGAGGACGTCGCCGAGATGGCGAGCCAGCTGCATCGCCTCTGGACCGACGAGGCGCTCCGGGCGGACCTTCGGGAGCGGGGCAGGAAGCGGGCGCCCGAGTTCTCGCTTCGACCACACGGCGCGGCTGTTCCGAGCGCACTATCGACAGCTCAGCGGGCGGAGGCTTGCAGAGCAAGACCGTATCCTTCTGGCGGCCCCGCCTCCTGCCTGAACGCAGGACCTTTTCGCCGACGTGGACACCTCTGACGACGACAAGCGCGCCGCATCTTCCGTGCTCGCGGCGCGGCATCGTCGACCGTGCTCTCATGGGTGCAGGCGCGTTCTGGGCAGCGTCTACCAGGTCGTCTTCCGCGATCGGCTCCGTGACATCGACGAGCAGACCGAGCGGCTGGGGTCCGCGTCGGTCGAGGCGGTCACGCATCTGGGCAGCGAGGTTCGGGCCCTGGAGGGGCGGCTCACCGCAATCGAGCGGGAGCTGGTCGCCCTGCGCGAGCTGCTCGAGCGCCGCGAGCGCGCCGCGGTCGGAGGGCGGCGAAGAGGTCACGGCCCGCCCGTCGGCCGGCTGAGATGACGATCGATCCGGGCTCCGTCTGGCTCGACGCCCGAGGGACCCAGAGCATTGGACACGCCGAGCGGGGCATCGCCCGCTACGTCGCCGAGCATGCGCGCGCACTGCTCGAGGTCGCACCCGACGCGATCGGCGCGGTCGGGCTGAGCCCGGACGTGCCGGTCCCGCCGATCGCCGAGCCGCTCCAGCGATCCGGAAAGACGGTCTGGCAGAGCTCGCGAGGCCCCGACGGCGGCTTGCCGTCGATCTACCACGTCATGAGCCCATTCGAGGCCGATCTCGAGCTGGACGAGATCTGGCCGGCGTGGAGCCGCGACACCCGCGCTGGTGGTGACCCTCTATGACCTGATTCCGCTGATCATGCGGGAGCGGTACAACGCCGACTGGGGCTACATGGCGACCGCGTGGATCGCCCGCCTCGGGCTCCTGGGCTCAGCCCACCAGATCCTCACCATCTCGCAGCGGACCGCAGACGACGCGATGGAGCGCCTCAACATCCCCGAGGAGCGGATCACCGTGATCGACTCGGGCGTCTCCGACCGCTTCTCCTCGCTGGTCAGGACCCGCGATCAGGCCGACCCGATCCTGCGTTCGGCGCTGCCGAAGGTCCGGCCCGGCTTCCTGCTCTACGTCGGGGGAGTGGACTACCGGAAGAACCTCGAGGGCACGATCCGCGCGTACGCCGAGCTGCCGGCACCCATGCGCGACGCCCACCAGCTCGTCATCGCGTGCAACCTCGCGCACCACCTCCGCTTCAACCTGCGGATCTTCGCCCGGCGCCTCGGCATCGAATCCCGGAACCTGGTGCTCACCGGCTTCGTCTCCGACCGCGACCTGGCGGCGCTCTACCGCAGCTGCGAGCTCTTCGTCTTCCCCTCGCTCTACGAGGGCGCCGGCCTGCCGATCCTGGAGGCGATGACCTGCGGGGCGCCGGTCGCCGCCAGCGGCACCTCGGCGATCCCCGAGCTGCTCGGCGATCTCGAGGCCACCTTCGACCCGAGCGATCCCGCCGACATCGCCCGCTGCATTCGCGAGGTGCTCGAGACACCCGGGGAACTGGACGTCCTGCGGGAGCGTTCGCGGCGGCGTGTCGAGCTCTACACGTGGGAGCGCGTCGCGCGACGCACGCTCGCAGGGCTACGAGCGGGCGCTCGAGATGCCCCTCGATCGGATCGAGGTGCCGGCGCCGTGAAGCGCGCCCTGATCACCGGGATCACCGGGCAGGACGGCAGCTACCTGGCCGAGCTCCTGCTCGAGAAGGGCTACGAGGTCCACGGGCTCGTCCACGGGCTCGCCGACGGGCCGCTTCGAGCGGCTCGACGCCGATCATGGATCGAATCACCCTCCATCCCGGGGACCTTCTCGACGAGCACTCGCTGGTCGGGTGTGCTCCAGCGCAGCTCCCCGGACGAGGTCTACAACCTCGCGGCGATGTCGTCGGTGGCCGAGTCCTGGCGGCTCGCCGTCGCCACGGCCGAGTACACCGCCGTCGGCGTCACCCGGCTGCTCGAGGCGAATCCGCGAGGTCTGTCCGGAGGCCCGCTTCTACCAGGCCTCCTCATCGGAGATGTTCGGGCGGGCTCGGGAGACGCCGCAGAGCGAGGCGACGCCCTTCTACCCGCGGAGCCCCTACGGCGTCGCCAAGGTCTACGGCCACTTCATCACCGTCAACTACCGCGAGAGCTTCGGCCTGCACGCCAGCTCCGGGATCCTCTTCAACCACGAGTCGCCGCGGCGCGGCCAGGCCTTCGTCACCCGGAGGATCAGCCGCGGGGTGGCCGTCGATCAAGCTCGGCCTCGGCGACGAGCTGGTCGCTCGGCAACCTCGACGTGCGCCGCGACTGGGGCTACGCGAAGGAGTACGTCGAGGCGATGTGGCTGATGCTCCAGCGAGACGAGCCGGACGACTACGTGATCGGCACCGGCGTCTCGCACTCGGTCCGGGACCTGGTGGAGGCGGCCTTCGCCTGCGTCGACCTGAAGGCCGACGACCACGTCCGGGTCGATCCCGACCTGGCGCGGCCGGCGGACATCGAGGAGCTCGTCGCCGACCCCGCCAAGGCCAAGCGAGGAGCTCGGCTGGGAGGCGCGGACCTCCTTCGAGGAGCTGGTCGAGATGATGGTCCGCGCCGACCTCGAGGCGCTCGAACGCGGCTCCTAGCTCGCCCCCGGGCGCGGCGGCTTGCGGTCGCGGTGGCGGATCCGCGGCCGGATCGGCGCCGGGGGACGAAATCGAGGGCGCGTCCTCCCGCCCGCAGGATCGCGGCCCAGGCGCGGCGGCCGAGCGGCTCCGCTGCGGGTGCGGGCTCCCGGCGGAAGAAGCTGGAGGAGGCCGCCGCGTCGGCGGCGGCGTCCCGCTCGACCGAGTCGGGATGCTCGAGCGGGAACCTCATCTTCTCCAGGGGGCGGGCCGCAATGCCCAGCGGATCCTCGACCGCGTTGGTGGCGTCGGTGCCGAAGCCGATGTTGGAGACCAGGTTGCGATTCGCGTTCGCCGCGAGCCCTTCGCGGGCGAGCAGGGCATAGGACCACTGCGCGCTCCAGGTCTCGATCTCAGGGCTCCGGTCCCAGACGTAGCGCCAGTAGCGGCGCTCCGACTCCTCGGCGAACATCGAGCTCAGCCGCGCCTCGCGCCCGCCTCGGTCGAGGCCGTGCCACTCAGCCAGCTCGACGTCAAAGTGCCGCCATGCACGCCGCCACGTCGCCCAGCCCCAGATGTGGACGTAACGTGAGAAGTGGTAGCTCGCTCTCCAGGCGGGCGGGTCTCGCAGAAGCTGGCTGCCGGCGACGTGCATGACGCGCTCGTCGTCGGCGTACCGCCGGAGCAGCTCGTCGCAGAAGCGGAAGAAGGTTTGGTCCGGGAGGCAGTCGTCCTCGAGCACGATCGCCCGATCCACCTCGCGGAACACCCCGTCGAGCCCGGACGGAACCCGGTGCTTGAGGCCGATGTTTTCGGCGGCGAAGTCGCGCGTCACCTCGCAGCGCCAGTCGACGTCCTCGATTGCCGCCCTCGCCGCCTCGCATCCCCGAGCCTCCTCGGGGTCTCCCGGGCGGGGGCCGTCGGCGATCAGGAAGAGACGCTTCGGCCGCACCCGCCGGATCGCCTCGAACACGCGCCGGGTGCGGTCGGGCCGCCTGAAGAGGACGAGCGCGACCGGCGTCTCGAGCTGAGCCTCTGGAGTCACGTCTGCCTGTCGCGGCCGCGGATCCTGGGACGAATCGGCTCCGGCACGTACTCGAGCAGGTCGCCGCCGAAGCGCAGCAGGCGCCCGACGCGGTGGCGAAACCACTCCCAGAGCTGCCGCGGGGTGAGGCCGGTTGGCACCGGATATGCGGTCAGCAGCATCGCCTTGAAGTCCCGGCTCCGGATCGCTTTAACCTGCATTATCTCGCGGCGCTTCCGCAGAGTCGAGGGCACCCTCAGCAGGAAGGACGCCCAGGCACGGATCACGCTGCCCCGGTCGCCGGCGCCGCTGGCGACCGCCAGGTTGTGGCCCTGGTAGAGCAGGATCTTCGGCAGGCTGCTCAGCAGCACCGGCGTGGGCATGTCCTTGAGCAGCGTGATGAGGGTGTTGCGGACGCTGTAGTGGCGCGCCGAGCTCGACGTCCGGCCCGTCGATGCCGCCCAGGCGTGGTACGCCCCCGCCTCCGGCACGTACAGCCCACGGTAGCCCGCGAGCACCATGCGCAAGCAGAGGTCCGCGTCCTCGCAGTACATGAAGTAGTCCGCGTCGAAGCCGCCCGCCGCATCGACGGCCTCGCGGCGGTAGAGCGCAGTCGAGGCCGAGACGATCGTCGCCCACATGCGGCGGTCCCACTGCCCCTCATCGCGCTCGAGCAGGCCGCATGGGACGAACCGGCCGGCGGTGTAGAGGTCCTGCTTCGTCTCGTTGATCAGCTCGCGCTCGTGGTAGAGCAGCGTCTTGCCGGTGACGAATCCGAGACCGGGATCGCGTTCGAGCTCCCCGACCAGGATCTCCAGCCAGTCCGGCTCGAGCTCAACGTCGTCGTTCAGCATCGCGATGTAGCGGCCCCGGCTCGATTCGACGCCGAGCGCCGCGACGCCGGCGTACCCGATGGGCGCCGGCGTCGAGACCACCTCCACATCCGGCCACTCACTCTCGAGGTAGGAGAGGACCTCGGGATTCCCGCCGTCGGCGACGACCGTGACCCGCTTGTCCTCGTAGGTCTGCCCTTCCAGGGACCGCAACAGCGCTGGCAGGTAATCGAGGCCTCGGTTGTAGGTGGTGACGACCACGCTCACTCTGGCTGAATCGGACATGGCACGCAAACTAGCCATGACGCTAGCTTTAGGCCGATGTCGACGGCGAAGACACAGGCGCAGGCCATGGAGTTCCCCGAGCTCGTCATTGCCCCGCCGACGCGGTGGAGCGCGCTTCGCCTGGGCGAGCTCTGGGCGCACCGCGAGCTCATCTACTTCCTCACCAAGCGAGAGCTGCAGATCCGCTACAAGCAGAGCTTCTTCGGGATCAGCTGGGCGGTGCTGCAGCCGCTCGTCTTCGCCTTCGTCTTCGCGCTCTTCTTCGGGTCGTGCTGAAGGTGGACGTTCCCGGCGACATCCCCTACGCGGTCTTCGCCGTGGCGGGGATCGTCCCCTGGCTGTTCACCTCGCAGGCGATCAACCAGGGCGTCGAGCAGCCTGGTCCTGGACGCCGACCTGATCTCGAAGGTCTACTTCCCGCGCCTGGCGCTGCCGATCTCGAAGGCCCTCGAGCCTGATCCTCGACCTCGGCGATCGCGCTTGGCGTGGTCGTCGTCGTCACCCTCGTCTACGGGCGTCACGATCTCCTCGACGGTCTACCTCGTGCCGGCATTCCTGCTGCTCGGCGTGGTCACGGCCTTCGCGCATCGCAACCCTGCTCGCGGCGATCAACGTCAAGTACCGCGACGTGCAGGTGCTGGTCCCGATCGCTGGTCCAGATCCTCTTCTTCGTCAGCCCGGTCATCTACAGCGGCGCCACTGTGGGTCAGACCTCCGGCGAGGCCTGGTCCTACATCTACTACGATCAATCCGATGGCCTCCGTGATCGACGGGATGCGCTGGGCGCTGCTCGACCAGCCTGCATCCGGGCGTCGCCGAAGGTCCTGATCTCGGTCGGCCAGCGCCTCAGTGCTGCTGATCGGTGGCGCTGCTCTACTTCCGGCGAGCCGAGCAGTTCTTCGCCGACGTCATATGAGCATGGCACGACATCGCGATCGAGGTCAAGGGACCTCGGCAAGCGCTACGAGATCGGCGGCGACCAGGCCGGCTACCTGCTGCTGACCGAGCGGATCACCGAGCGGATGAAGACGCTCGGGGCGGCGTCCGAAGCCCCAGGAGTTCTGGGCGCTGCGCGACATCGACTTCGAGGTCAAGCGCGGCGAGACGTTGGGGATGATCGGCCACAACGGCGCCGGCAAGAGCACCCTGCTCAAGATCCTCTCCCGGATCACGCCGCCGACCGAGGGCGAGGCGCGCCTGCGCGGCCGGGTCGGCGCCCTGCTCGAGGTCGGCACCGGCTTCCATCCCGAGCTGACCGGCCGCGAGAACGTCTTCCTGAACGGCGCGATCCTCGGCATGAAGCGCCGGCGAGATCGAGCGGAGCTTCGACGAGATCGTCGAGTTCGCCGACGTCGGGCCCTTCATCGACACGCCGGTGAAGCGCTACTCGAGCGGCATGCAGCTGCGGCTCGCGTTCTCGGTCGCCGCCCACCTCGAGCCCGAGATCCTGATCATCGACGAGGTCCTCTCGGTCGGCGACCTCGCCTTCCAGCAGAAGTGCCTGGGGCGAATGGAGGCCGCCGTCGAAGGAGGGGCGAACCGTCGTCTTCATCAGCCACAACCTGCCTCGCGTGGTCAACCTCTGCGACCGGGCGATCATGCTCTCGGAGGGCCGCGTTGCGGCGGCCGGCCGGGTGGGTGAGGTCGTCGAGGCCTACATCGGCGACGTCAGCTCCGATCTCGAGCGGGGAATCCGTGATCGTCGCCGCCACGGGAACGGGAAGCTCCGCCTCATCGACTTCCATCTGGAGAAGGGCGGGCAGCTGCTCGACAGCCCGGTCACGGGGGAGGACTTCGACATGGTGCTCAGTTTCGAGAAACACACCAAGGAGTCGCTCCGCGGGACCCGGGTCAACCTGACCGTTTTCACCCTGAGCGATCAAACACCCCTGCTGGATCTGGACACGGCGCAGACCGGGGACTCCTTCGCGGAGGTGCCCGACCAGGGAGAGATCCGCTGCCGGCTCCACCGCTGTCCGCTTCCCGCGGGCCAGTACTACGTCGACGTCCGCATCGACGCTGGTGGCGAGAGGCTCGACGCCCTCAACCACATCGCCGAGCTGACCGTCGCCGACGGCGACTTCCACGGCTCCGGCGGAACCCACCAGCCGATGATCGACTACCGCACCGTCCTCGTCGACCACAGCTGGTCACTGGAGCCGCGCACCGAGCTGCGCGCCGTTCCGGCCCCGGATCAGAGCCCGAGTATCTCGGCGTAGCGCTCGGCGACCCGCTCGTAGGAGTTGGCCGCCGCGTACTCGTCCTGAGCCGCCCGGATTCGCTCTCGCAGATCCGGCTCGTCGAGCACACCGCGGATGCTGCCCGCCAGCTCGGCGGGGGCGCACTCCCGGGGCACGTGAAGGACCGCGGGTTCAGGCAGCTCGCCCAGCCAGCCGATCGACGAGACCACGGTCGGGAGGCGCGCGGCGAGGCAGTCGCAGACCGATGCAGACGCCTCGCCGTCCGAACTGGTCCGGAGCTCGACCGCAACGTCCGCGCTCGCCAAAGCGCGCCAGTAATCGTCTCCGTCGAGTCGGCCCACCAGGTGCACCGCGTCGCTGAGTCCGAGGTTCGCCGCCGTCTCGCCGAGGCGCGCCCCGGCTCCCGGCTCGAGGCGCCCGAGCAGCACGAGCCTCGCCCCCTCCCGTTCCCGCGCGAGATCGGCGAATGCGTGCGTGAGCAGATCGATCGCCTCGGGACGCTCGCCGGCTCCGTGCGAGAGCACGGTCGGGCCACCGCTCGGGCTCCCGCCGTTCCGCTGGATCGCCGGCTCCGGGATCCCACGGCCCACGACCAGGGTCTCAGCGCCCGGCTCTCCGGGCGGCCGGTCCATGCGCAGCACATCCGCCGCGTAGCGGGAATGCACGAGCAGCTTCTCGGCGTGAGCCTGCACCTCCTGGCTCATGTAGATGCCGAACCGGGTCTGGATGCCGGGGTCCTCCGCCGCGCGTCGCAGGTCGGAGGGCGGGATCCTCTCCCCGTACATCTCGAAGAGCTTCTCCCGCGTCCAGGTCGGGTTCTCCAACCAGCCAGGCTCCAGGGCCTCGTAGAGCGCGCCGAAGCGAGCTTCGTGGGCGACGACGACGCCCGGACGCTTGACGAGCGCCTCCATCGCATGCCGGTAGAGCGGCGAGTTGCCGAGGACATAGAGGATGCGCTCGAAGTCGCGCAGCTCGTGCACCCAATCGAAGTCACCGGCAGGCCACAGCCTCACCTGCGGCTCCAGGGAGCGGTCATACGCCTCCGGATCGCCATCCCCGTCCACGATCACGTCGACGTCGGCGTGGTCGGCGAGCCGCTCGACGAGCTGCCGGCTGTAGGTAGCGGCGCCAGATTGCTCGGGCGGCCAGGGCGTGAAGACAGCCACTCGCCTCCGCCGGCGCGGAGGCGAGTCGCGGTGGCTGGGCGTGGCCAGTGCCCGTTCGTAGCCCTCGATCGCCTTGCGCGCGACGCGGTCCCAGGTGAAATGCGCTGTGCGCTCGGCGGAGACGCGGCGAAGTCGCCCCAACTCGGCGTCGTCCTCGAGCGTGCGTGCAATGGACGCGGCGATGTCGGCCGGATCCGACGGGTCGAACGCCGCTCGGAGGTCCCCGAGGATCTCCGGGACCGACGAGACGTTGCTGCCCACCACCGGCGCCCCGCACGCCATCGCCTCCAGGATCGGCAGGCCCGCGCCCTCGTAGAGGGAGGGAAAGACGAAAAGACCGCAGCGCCGGTAGAGCGCCGATAGCTCCCGGTCCGGCACGAACCCGGTGAGCAGGAGTTGGTCCCCGTGGATCCCCAGATCCCCGGCGAAGCCTTCGAGGTTCGCCCGCGCCCGAGGGTCGACCTTGTAGGTGATGACGAGCTGGTGACGGTTCCGAACCGCCTCCGGCAGCAGGGCGTATGCCTCGATCAGGCCGGTGACGTTCTTCCGCCAATCCCCGCCACCCACGTAGAAGAGGTAGTCGTCACGCAGGCCCGGGAACTTGCCCTCGAGGATCTTCGCGGCCTCCTCCCTCGACCCGACCATCGACGCCATCTGGTCGGAGGTCCCCGCATCGACCACGGTGATTCGGTTCTCGTCGAACCCCAGGTGCTCCACCGCGTCTGCTGCCGAGGATTGCGATACCGCCAGGATGTGGTCGGCCGTGCGCACCATGCCAAGCCGCGCGAGCCAACGTGAGTAGTTGACCGGGTCCGGGTCGATGTAGTGCTCGGAGAAGATCAGCGGGATCAGGTCGTGCAGCGTGATCACCAGCCTCACGCCGGCCCGCCGCGCCCAGTGCGGCCACTGGTCCTCCAGGGTAACGACGGGGGTGGGCCCCTCGAAGGGCGAGGTGACGTGGTAGATCGCCGGCTTGGAGTCGGGTTCGGAGCCCTTGCCGCTCACCCAGCCGAGCTTGCCGGTGCCGTGCAGGAAATTCAGCGATGCGGGAACCGGCAGGAGCGGCGTCAGACCGACGGTATGGATGACATCGGGGGCGACACGCAGCAGCGCCTCCGTCGACTCCGCCGCCTGCCGAGCGATGCCGCGCTCGAAATTCTCAGTGTTCTGGCAGCCCTGGACGTCGATCCAGACGCTGCGCGGCGGAAGCGACATCAGCCCGTCGAGTCGGTGCGCCTCGCCACGACGATCCGTTCGGCCACGGCCCACCCGGCGAGAAGTTCGTCCAGCGAGCCCTCATCGAAGTCGTTCCGGGAGCCGTTGGCGCCGGAGCCGCTGGCAACTCCCATCACCAGCAGGCCTTCGTCTGAGAGCAGATCCTCGATCCGCTGCAGCTCGGCGGGGTCGGGCTGAGAGGTCTCCCGCATGTAGAGGACGGCCCCGAAACGCCGCCCACCGGCGTCCCAGTCCTCGAGGCCATCCAGCTGGGTCACGTCGTAGCCGCGTGACGTGAGCGAGGCGCCGGCCTCGCGGCCGCGGCGCCCGACCACGAGCACGGGCCCGTGTACATCCAGTCCTGCCAGCGCTGCCTGCTCAGGCGTGGACGTGGGCTTCGAGGGCCCCTGCTCGACGAGGTCACCGAGACGGCGAAGCTCGACCCCGACGTAGGCAAGGGATTCCACCGCCGCCGCCCGCAGCGACTTGACCTCTTCACGAAGCTGCCGGAGGGGCAGACCCAGGACCCGGAACGGAAGGCGCACCAGCCTGATCAGCAGCAGCAACGCCCTCCGCTGCAGCCTCTCGAGGAGGGGGCCTCCGACGGACATCTCTTGATTCGAGTCAGGCACGGCTGGGATTGAAGCAGAGGTCTGCAGCCGCGAACGCAGCCCGGTTGCCGCGTCGTTGAACCCTCAGGCGCCGGGCTTGATCATCGTCACGTGCACGCTTGTCCACAAATGCTCGCCCTTGCGGAGAACGATGTGCGGATACGGAGTGGGCAGATGACGGATCGCCGGCGGAGGCAGCTCCTTCCCGATTCGACGCTTGACTCGGTCCGCGATCGACGGCCCCCGGTCGAGAACCTCGAAGAGGCTGTCGAAGTCGACCGGTGCCGCCATCGTCTCATCGGAGATCGAGAAGTCGAGCGCCGAGGCGAGCTGCCAGTCCATGCCGTCGAGGAGCACCTGGCCCAGCTCCGCCTCATCGAAGAGGACCGTGCCGGGCAGTCCCGGCGCAGGCCCGGCGAGACGAAACTCGGTGGCAAGGCCGACGACGCCGCCCGGTCGCAGCACCCGGTACATCTCCTCGACGCTCTTGTGGATGTTGTCGAGGTCCCCGAAGTGCTCGATCGAGCCCGAGGAGAAGATCCCATCGAAGGATTCGTCCTCGTAGCGCAGCTCCAGTGCGTCCATGTGCTGCACCACCAGCCGGCGAGGGTTCCAATCGAGCGTGGTCTCCCCTTCGGGGGAGTGCAGCATCCCCGCGCCCGAGTCCATCGCCGACCACGAATCCTCGGTCAGGTACAGATCGGTGGCGAAGACGCGCTTGACGTGCCGCGTGAGCCAGAAGATCGTCGCCTCGGTTCCGGCTCCGACACCGAGGATCTCGGCGTCGTCACGCAGGGCCCCGAAGTCGCGTAGGGCACGGGCGCTCATGGCCACCTCCCAGGGCTTGCGGTGCTCCTCGCCGTCCGGGTAGTTCGGTCGCTCCGGGCCCACGCCTGCCATGTCCCGCATCAGCGTCCGGAGATCGGGGTCGCGAAAGTCCTCGAGCTCGCAGAGCTTGCAATAGCTGAGAGAGGGGCTTGGCATCGCGGGCACTCTAGAGAGAGGGAAGCTCGGGCTACGACCTGTAGCCGGCCGCGTCTTATTCAGAGTTGGACCGGCTGACCTTGCCGGCCAGCTGGTCCTCCAGCGCCGCCACATCCGCGTCCACCATCAGCTCGACCAGCTCCTTGAAGCGCACCTTGGGCTCCCAGCCCAGCTTCTCCTTTGCCTTGCTCGCGTCGCCGAGGAGGTGGTCGACCTCCGAGGGCCGGTAGTACTTCGGGTCGATCTCGACGTGCTCGTCTGGATCGAGGCCCTGGCGAGCGAAGGCGATCTCGACAGCGTCGCGGACGGTGTGGGTCTCGCCGGTGGCGATCACGAAGTCATCGGGCTCGTCTGCCTGGAGCATCATCCACATCGCCTCGACGTAGTCCGGCGCATAGCCCCAGTCGCGCTGGGCGTCGAGGTTGCCGAGGAAGAGCTTGTCCTGCAGGCCGGCCGCGATCCGCGCGACGGCCCGCGTGATCTTGCGGGTGACGAAGGTCTCGCCCCGCCGCGGCGACTCGTGGTTGAAGAGGATGCCGTTGACGGCGAACAGGTCGTAGGCCTCGCGGTAGTTGACCGTCGCCCAGAAGGAGGCGACCTTGGCGACGCCGTAGGGGCTGCGCGGGTGGAACGGTGTCTGCTCGTTCTGCGGCGGCGGCGCCGCCCCGAACATCTCGGACGAGGACGCCTGGTAGAAGCGCGGGCTGACGCCGGCCTCCCTGATCGCCTCGAGCAGGCGGACGGTCCCCGCCCCGGTGATGTCGAAGGTGTACTCGGGGATGTCGAACGAGACCCGTACGTGGCTCTGGGCGCCGAGGTGGTAGATCTCGTCGGGCTGGAGCTCATAGAGGAGCTTCACGAGCGCGACCGAGTCCGAGAGGTCGCCGTAGTGGGTGAAGAGCCGGACGCCCTGCTCGTGGGGGTCGTGGTAGAGGTGGTCGATCCGATCGGTGTTGAAGCTGGAGGAGCGGCGGACGATGCCGTGCACCTCGTAGCCCTTCTCGAGCAGCAGCTCCGCCAGGTAGGAGCCGTCCTGTCCGGAGATCCCGGTGATCAGGGCGCGCTTCGTAGTCCCCTCGACACGGGGGAAGGAGGAATTGGCTTCAGCCGAGTCCGCCACCGGGGCGCCAATATAGGCCGTTGGCGAAACGCCTACTCTCCCCCGCCGGATGGCGATGCTCTCGGTCATCACCCCCGTGCGCAACATGGCGGCGTTCCTGCCGCAGACGCTCGACAGCGTCGCCGCGATGCGCACGCCGCACGAGCACATCGTCGTCGACGGTGACTCCGACGACGGCACCGTCGAGCTCCTCGAGGGGCGCGAGGACCCTCATCTGACCTGGATCTCAGAGCCTGACAACGGGCAGACCGAGGCGGTCAACAAGGGGCTTCGCCTCGCGCAGGGGGACCTGCTCGCCTGGGTGAACGCCGACGATGCCTACATCCCGGACGCGGTCGACCGGGCGCTCGAGCATCTCGACCGCAACCCGCTGACCGGGGCGGTCTTCGGGGCGGTCAACTACATCGACGAGAAGGGTGAAGTCTTCCGGACCCTGGTCCCGCCGAAGTTCAACTGGCGCAGGTACCTCTACTTCGGCGCCTTCGTCACCACCCCGACGATCATCTTCCGCCGCGAGCTGCTCGCCCAGGCGCCGTCCCTGAACGAGAACTACGTCGACGCCGCCGACTACGACTTCTACCTGCGGCTGCTCCGCGCCGTGCGGGTCGACCGGATCGAGGAGCCCTACCTCAACTTCCGCTACCACCCGACCAGCAAGACGACCACGGACGTCTGGGTGCAGCTCGACGAGGCGCGCGAGATCCGCCTGGGCTGGGCGCGGAACCCGGTGCAGCGAGGCGTGATGCGCTCCTGGGAGGGCCTCCGCCGCGCGATCCTCCCGCGCATCTCCTCCTGGCCCCACCCCGAGCCGCGCGGGGTGGTGAAGCTGCTGCGGCGAATCGGTGCCCGTGGCTAGCGCCGCCCGGGCGGGAACCGAGGGCGGCCCGGTCTTCGATCGCCCCAGCCCGCGGCTTCGCATCGCGGTCTGGCTGGCCCGGGCGATCGAGTGGGTCCTGCGCCATCACCGGCTCGCGCGGGTCCTCTACGCGGCGGCCGGTGCGAACGCGCGACTCAGCGAGGTCCTGCTGCGCGGCCAGGGACGCGAGTGCCCCTGCTGCGGCGGCCGCTTCCGCCGCATGTCGCGGCGGCGAATCTCGGGCTGGGGCGGCATCTGCCCGCGCTGCCGCTCCCACCCGCGCCACCGCGCGATCGCGCTGCTGCTCGCGCGGGGCGACCTGCCGGGGCGTCGGCTTCTCCACTTCGCGCCGGAGCCGCTCTTCGATCCCGTCTTCGCGCGCCTGCCGGGCGTCGACCGCGTCACGGCCGACCTGCACGCGCCGGCCGACCTCCGGCTCGACATCGCGAACATGGACCTCCCGGACTCCTCGTTCGACCTGATCCTCTGCAGCCACGTGCTCGAGCACGTCCCCGACGACCGCGCCGCGATGCGCGAGCTGCGCAGGGTGCTGGTCGACGGCGGCCGAGCGCTCGTGCTGGTCCCCTACCGGCCGGGCGTGACGACCTACGAGGACCCCTCGATCACCACGCCGCTCGACCGGATGGTCGCCTTCGGCCAGCAGGACCATGTGCGCATCTACGGCAATGACCTGCCGGATCGGCTGCACGAGGCCGGTTTCGACGTGGAGGACCGCACCGCGGCCGAGCTGTTCGATTCCGACACGGTCGAGCGTTGCGAGCTCGACCCGGCAGAGCACCTCTTCCTCTGCCGCACCGCGGGCTAGCGGATCGCGGGCCGGGAGCGGCGGAAGAGCACCTTGGAGTAGAGCGCCTTCTCGATCGGGGCCGGGATCGGGCGCCAGGCCCAGTAGGTGCGGTAGGCGAGGCGATGCAGCGGGCCGAGGTCGGTCTGGCGGGCGAATTCCCTCCGGCGCGCGAACAGGTCCGCGTGCTTGGCCCGGATCTGCCGGTAGACGTGTCGGTACCGGCGGCGGTGCTCCTCGTTCCCCGAGCGCTCGTGCTTGCGGTATTCGTGGGTGACCCGGTCGATCTGCAGTCCGCGCCAGCCCTTCTCGAGCGCGCTCAGGCAGAAATCCCAGTCCTCGTAGCCGTCGATCGCGGGGTCGAAGCCGCCGGCGTCCTCCCAGCAGCGGCGCCTGACCAGTCCGAGTTGCGCGCCGGCGATCGAGCGGTGCAGCAGGATGTACGGGTCGAAGTCGGGGAAGCGGAGTACGCCGGACCAGGTCCCGATCAGCCTCATCAGCCCGTAGCAGTAGCCGACGTCAGGATGCGCCTCGAGCGGCGGCCGCAGCACGTCGAGCGCGTCCGGGGTGAGCCTGTCATCGGCGTCCACCATCAGCAGCAGCTCGGATTCGGAGTTCTCGAAGCCGGCGTTCCGGGCCGCCGACACGCCTGCGTTCTGCTGCCTGATCACCTCGACGCCCGCAGGCACCTCATCCAGGGCTCGGAGGGTCTCCTCGTCCGTCGAGCCGTCGTCGACCACGATCACTTTCGGAGGACCGCCATCCTGGCCCAGCGCCCGCTCGACCGACTCGAGCAGGAAGCGCCCGTGGTTGAAGCAGGGGATGACGACGGTGATGTCGCTGTGCCTGGCCATGGCTCGGGCGCAGGGTAGTGAGACTAGGATCGCGTCCGATGACGGAGGACCGTGAGCCGCGCCCCGTTTCCCGCTCGAGCTCGGAGCTGATCCGCTGGATGAGCATCCAGGACGCGAACTCGGCCGGCTTCGTCCACGGTGGCGTGGTGATGAGGATGTGCGACGAGGTCGCCGGGATCGCCGCGATCCGTCATTGCGGCATGCGCTCGGTCACGGCCGGGATGGACCGGATGACCTTCACCGAGCCGGTCTGCGTCGGCGAGCTGCTCCGCTGCCAGCGCCACCGTCAACGCGGTCTGGAGGACCTCGATGGAGGTCGGCGTCCGGGTCGAGGCGGAGAACGCGGTCACCGGCGAGGTCCGCCACACCAGCAGCGCCTACCTGACCATGGTCGCGGTGGACGAGCACGGCGAGCCGAAGCAGGTGCCGCCGCTGATCGTCGAGGCGCCGACGAGGAGCGCCGCCAGCGCGAGGCAGAGACACGGCGGCGCAACCGCCTCGCCGAGCGCGACGAGATCCTCGCCGACCGCGAAGGGAGAGGCGCGAAGGCTGAAAGGCTGAATTCAAGCGCGCTCGCGGCGGAGCCGAGGCGCTACCTATTCTTTGGCCCTGCTTCGCATGCCGGAGCCCGTATGCCCGCCACCGCTTACAGAACAGCCGAGGAGCCGCGACGTGCGAGTCCGGCGGCATCCAGACGACCGTCGTGCTCCCCGCCTACAACGAGGGAGCGGCGCTGCCGCACGTGCTCGACGAGCTGGCGGCGTCCCTTGACCCGAGCTACGAGGTCCTGGTGGTCGACGACGGGTCCACCGACGACACCGCCGAGGTCGCCGAGCAGCATCGCTGCCGGCTGATGCGAGCACTCCTCGAACCGCGGGCAAGGGGGTGGCGATCCGCACCGGGATCGCCGAGGCCCAGGGCGAGAACGTGGTGATCATGGACGCCGACGCCACCTATCCGGTGCCGGCGATCGCGGAGATGGTCGAGCTGCTCGACGAGAACGACCTCGTCCGCGGAATCCGCAGCAGCGAGAACCGAGAGCATGCCGGTGGTCAACCGGTTCGGCAACTGGCTCTTCAACAAGCTGCTCGCGCTCAGCCACGGGCTCGAGGGGAGCGACCACCTCAGCGGGCCTCTACGGGATCCGCCGCTCGGCGGCCCTGCGGCTGGGAACCGAGGCGACGCGGCTTCGACATCGAGACCGAGATCGGGATCAAGGCGCGGGCCCGCGGCCTCCGGGTGGCGGAGGTGCCGATCTCCTACCTGCCCCGGGTCGGCGAGAAGAAGCTCAGCCCGTGGAGCGACGGCTTCCGGATCCTCGGCCGGGTGATCGTGCTGCTCCTGATCTACAACCCGTGGGTCACCTTCATCATCCCGGGGCTGCTGCTGATGGCGGTCACGGTCACCGGCGCGATCTGGCTCAGCCAGGGCGACGGTCGTCACCTCCTACCTCGGGCCTCAGCATCCACAGCTTCATCGTCGCCGCGCTCGGCGTGCTCGCCGCCTTCCAGCTGGTGATCTTCGGAGTCGCCGCCGCCCTCTATGGGGTGGAGACCGGCCAGGAGCCTCCGCGGTGGCTGCGCCGGTTGATTTCCACACGGTTCCGGCTCGACGGTGGCGATGCCTCGGGCTTGCTGATGATGCTCGTCTCGCTCGGCGAAGCTGATCCAGCTGACGATCCAGTGGGCGGGCAACGACCCGTTCACCGACACCCGCGCCCTCGTCCTCTCCACCACCTTCCTGGTCCTCGGCCTCCAGATCATCTCGGCGGCGCTCTTCATCTCGATCTTCAGCGGCCGGATCAGCAGGATCGCCGAGGGCCAGCTGCCCGAGCGAACCGGCGCCGGCGGCTGAGTCCCCGCCGAGCGATGCAGGAACCCCCCGGCTCGGGCGCAGCGCCGCTGGTCTCGGTGGTGGTCGTCAACTACAACGGCGGCGACGACCTCGAGCGGCTGCCTCTCCTCGCTCGCCGACCAGGACGCCGGTCCGTCCGCCGAGGTCCTGGTGGTCGACAACGCCTCGACCGACGGCAGCCGGCGACCTCGCCGAGGCGGATCGCGGCGGAGCTACGACTCGATCCGGGTGCTGGCGAGCCCGGTCAACCGCGGCTACGCGGGCGCCGTCAACCTCGCCCTCGAGGAGGCCCGCGGCGCCTACGTCGCCGTCCTCAACATGGACATCACGGTCGAGCGCCGGCTGGCTCGGACCCGCTGGTCGCCTTCCTCGAGGCGAACCCGGGCACCGGCGCGGTCTGCCCGCTGATCGCTGCTCGACGCCGACCCGGGGCGGATCAACGCCGCGGGCCAGGACATCCACGTCACCGGGCTCGGCTTCAACCGCTGGCTGGGGGAGCCGCGCGAGCGGGCGGGCAGCGAGCCGATCCGGGTCTCCGGGCTGCACGGCGGCGCCTTCGTGATCCGGCGGGAGATCCTCGACCGCTTCGGCGGCTGGGACGAGAGCGGCTTCCTCTACCCGAGGACGTCCAGCTCTCGATGCTGCTCCAGCTGATCGGCGCAAGGAGATCCACTGCGTGCCCGCCTCGACCGTCCGCCACGACTACCACCTGACGATGCATCCCGGAGAAGCTCTTCCTGCTCGAGCGGAACCGCGGCTGGATGCTGCTCGCCGACACCCGCGCTTCCGACCCGGCTGGCGCTCTCTCCGCTGCTCGCGCTCACCGAGCTGATGATGTGGGGCTACTGCCTGCTCCGCGGGCCCTCGCCTTCCTGCGGGCGAAGGCGCGGACCTACCGCTGGATCTCGGATCGCACCGCGCGCGAGCTCGCGGGCGCGGCGCCGCTTCGTCGAGGGGCTCCGGGCGCCGCTCGGACTGGCGGCGTGCTGCGGCGGCTGCGCTGGGGCTACGCCTGGACCAGTTCGTCACCCTCGGCCGCGAGCGCGGGATCAGCGAGCGAAACCGGATCCCGACCGAGGGCGAGCGGGCGGCCGCCCAGCGCTGAGCTCGCCTGAGCCCCCGGGGTGGCGCGCTCATATGCTTCCCGGCTCTCGGATGGGCACCGGAGTCGCCACCTATGTGATCGCGCTGTCGATCGTGCTCGCCTCCCTGCTCGTCGGGCGGGCCGTGATGCTGCTGCTCGGCCGCCGGCAGGCCTCGTTCCTCGAGGGCGCGGTCGGGATCGCGACCCTGGTGCTGGTCTGCACGCGTCGCGATCCGCCTGCCGGCCGAGGAGACGGCGTCGCTGGCTGGCCTCCGGCGTCCTCGTCGTCGGCTCGCTGGTCTTCCTGGTCGACCCGCCGCGAGGCGATCCTCGGGCCCGCCGTCGGCGTCGCCCTGCCGGTCGCCCTGATCGCATCGGCCTGCTCGCCTCGCTGCCGTTCATCGCCAGCGGCCAGGTCGGGATCCCGGGCGTCGGCCTCAACAACGACATGGCGATGCACCTGGTCGACACCGAATACCTGCTCGACCACAGCCGCCCGGAGCCGCAGGCGATCGTCAACGGGTACCCGCTCGGGCCCCACAGCCTGGTCGCGCACCGTCGTCAACCTGTTCGGCACCGAGCCGCTGCACGGCTGGCTCGGCCTCCTGGTCGCGGCCCCGGTCCTCACGGCGATCACCTCGCTGGCGGTGC
Organism: uncultured Solirubrobacterales bacterium; assembly: GCA_963848955.1. Lineage (GTDB taxonomy): Bacteria > Actinomycetota > Thermoleophilia > Solirubrobacterales > 70-9 > DASUPK01. The sequence continues at coordinate 79,219 of CAWKFQ010000017.1, forward strand.
TCCGGGAGCTTCCGGCTGGCCGCCGGATCCTCGCCGCCGCGCTGGTCGTCGGTCGCCTACCTGAGCGCCTCGGTGCTCGGGATCGCCGGGCTTCAAGGAGCTGCTCGCGGGGATGTTCCTGATCGCCTTCGCGCTCGGGCTGCGGGAGATCGAGCGAGACGACGATGGCCGGGTCGCGATCCTGATCGGGCTCGCCCTGATCTCGGCGGCGATGGTTCCCGTCTACAGCTTCCCCGGGCTCAGCTGGCTCGGGATCACCGCGCGGGCTCTGGGTGCTCGCCCATCTGGTCCGCGCGCGGATGGAGGGCGGCCCGCGGGCGTGCGCCAGGCGGTGCGCGCGCTCGCTGCCGATCGTGGTCCCGGCCGGCGATCGTCCTGGTCCTCGTCGGGCTGATCGAGCTGCCGAAGGCGATCGACTTCATCGATGCGGGCTCGATCGGCAACGTCGCGGACACCAACAGCAAGCTTCGCTACGTCGTCTCCCCGCTCGAGACCCTGGGGGTCTGGCCGAGCGGCGAATGGCTGCTCGGCACCAACGACTTCTCGCACGACTGGGTCTACTGGCTGTTCGGCCTGATCGGGCTTGCCGGGCTGATCGTCGGCCTGGCCTGGTGGATCGGTCGAGCGGGACTTCGCGGTCCCCGCCGCGGTCGTCTCTGGGCTCGTTATCTACCTGGTGACGAAGTACGTCGAGAACGGCGGCCTCTACATCCTCGCCAAGGCGGTGGTCGTCCCGGCCTCGGTCGTGATGCTGCTCGCCATCATGGCCCTGCTGGCGCCGGGTGGCGGGCCGGGACGGCGGGCGTTCGCGGTGGTCTTCGTCGGGCTGGCCGCCTACTCGTCGTTCCTCGCCCTCCGTGACACGATCGTGGCGTCGCACCGGTCGCCTCGATGAGCTCGCCGAGTTCCGAAGACCAGGTCGCGGGCCAGAGCGTGCTCGCGCTGACCAGCGACCGCTTCACCGACTATGGCCTCCGCCCCGCCAGGTCTAGAGCCCCGCCTTCAACTCGGAGATCAGGGTCCCCTCGACCGGTGACCAAGGACCCAGCGGCTGCCGATCGACTTCGACTCGGTGCCCTTCAACGTCCTCAATCAGTTCCCCTACGCGGTGACCACCAGCGCCGTCTACCAGAGCCAGGCGCCGCCGGGCTGGAAGCTGGCCGACGTCAAATGACTCCTACAGGCTCTGGCGACGAACCGGGACGACGCCCCCCGTCTCGATCCTCGCCGAGGAGGCGAGGCCGGGACGGATTTTCCGCTGCAAGAGACCGAAATTCCGCCGGATTCTCGAAGGCGGCGGCGAGGCCGTGGTCTGGCCGCGACCCGTGATCGCGAAGCGTCTCTACTGGAAGGCGGGGCAGGCCGGCGGCGTCGTGGCCGAGGGCGGCGTCAGTGCCGGCAAGCAGGCTCCCCTCGACAACAATCTTTCTCCGGGGCAGACCGCGAGCCAGACGATCAACCTGTCACCGGGCCAGTGGAAGATCTCGATCCAGTACGTCAGCCCAGTGACCGGGATCAAGGTGAGGGCGCCCGGACTCAACACGGACCTTCCCTCCGGGATGGACGCTGCGATCCCGTATCGCCCCGACCAAGGGCCGTACTGGCCGGCCGGGGAGCTGACCAGCAAGGGGGGGCCGATCACCTTCAGCGTCCAGGCCGATGACGTCAATTGGCTGCAGAAGGTGCTCGGGGTGGATGCGCCGGCGGTGATCGGCAACCTGACCGCCGTCAAGCGCACCGGCTTCCGCGACATCCCGACCGCGACCGCCTGCGGCGCATACGTCGATCACGTCCTCAACGGCAACTCGCCGAGCAGCCCTGGACAAACAGGCAAGAAGAAATCCAGCGGCAAATAGCCGCCTCCCTACACTCTCAGCGGATGAAAGTAGGGGTCATCGGTCTGGGGTACGTGGGGCTGCCGTTGGCGGTCGCCTTTGCCGAGGAGGGTCACGATGTGGCCGGCCTCGATGCCGACCCGCGCAAGATCGACGCGCTGGCGGAGCACAAGAGCTACATCGAGGATGTTGCCTCGGAGCGTCTCGCGGCGCTGGATGGGCGACTCACCGCCACGAGCCGCTACGCGGACCTGAGCTCCTGCGACGCCGTGATCATCTGCGTCCCGACGCCGCTGACCAACTCGCGCGAGCCCGACCTGAGCTACATGATCGATGCCGCCACCTCGCTGGCCGCAGTGATGCAGAAGGGCCAGCTGGTGGTGCTCGAGTCGACCACCTACCCGGGCACGACGAGGGAGCGCCTCCGCCCGATCTTGGAGGAGTCCGGCCTGGCCGCAGGCCGCGACTTCAACGTCGCCTTCTCCCCCGAGCGGATCGATCCGGGACGGACCGATTACACGATCCGGACCACCCCCAAGGTGGTCGGCGGGCTCACGAAGGAGTGCACCGCGCGTGCGGTCGCGCTCTACAGCGAGATCTGCGACCAGGTGATCGAGGTCTCCACGCCGGATGCCGCCGAGCTGACCAAGCTGCTCGAGAACATCTTCCGCTCGGTCAACATCGCGCTGGTCAACGAGCTGGCGATGCTCTGCGAGCGGCTCGAGGTCGACGTCTGGGAGGTCGTCGAGGCCGCCGCCTCGAAGCCCTTCGGGTTCATGCGCTTCGACCCGGGGCCGGGGATGGGAGGCCACTGCCTGCCGGTCGATCCCTTCTACCTCTCCTACAAGGCCAGGGAGCACGACTTCTACACCGAGTTCATCGAGCTCGCCGGCAAGATCAACCAGAACCAGCCGCAGTGGTGCGTGCGGCGGATCGAGCGGGCGCTGAACGAGGTCGCCAAGCCCACAAACGGCTCCAAGGTGGTCCTGCTCGGAGTCTCGTACAAAGCCGGCGTCGGCGACATGCGGGAGTCCCCCGCCCTGAAGATCATCAATCTGCTTCGTGACCTCGGCGCCGACGTCAGCTACCACGACCCGCACGTACCCGAGCTGATCGACTTCGAGCTCTCCTCGGCGCCACTCGAGGAGTCGCTGGCGGCCGCCGACCTGGTCTGCATCGTCACCGCGCACCCGTCGATCGACTACAGCGACGTGGTCGAGCGCTCCCCGCTCGTCCTCGATTTCCGAGGCGTCACCCGCGGGATCCAGTCCGAGAAGCTGGTTCGGCTCTAGCCGGCGACGCCCTGGCTAGCGGACGGCCTTGCCGCTGGCCCGCACGACGTACCAGAAGCCGCCGAACTCGTTGACCGCCTGACAGAGAACCTCGCCGGGCTGGTGGTCCCCCACGTAGAAGTAGAGGGGGTGGCCGGCGTAGGTGGCCTGCAGCCCGCCGTCGTCTCGGCGTGTAGTTCCAATCAACCCGCGCCTGGCGCCCGCCCCAGCGACCGGCTTTCGCTTGACGGTGTAGGGAGGCCAGGCGGTCGCGCAATCGCCCGAGCAGTTACTGGCCTTGCCCTTGTCGGCGGTGAACAGGTAGAGGGCCCGGCCGCGGCCGTTCGAAAGGATCTGGCCGTAGTCGCTGTCCGTGATTTTCAGCTTCGGGCCGCGGGCCTTCGCCTTGGTGGCCGTCGATGCCGCGTTCTCGCTGGAGGCGGCGACCGGATCGCCGTTGGCCGTCGACTCCGACGAGCCGCATCCCGCCAGGACGGCGGCTGCGATTGCTGTTCCGAGTGCTGTTCGTATGTAGGGCGTGCCGGCCATGTCCTCCGAACCCCTCTGGCGTTACGGTCCCGGCGTGAGCAATCCCCGGGCCGAGGCAGAGGACATGCTGGGCGGCGACTACGAGGCGCGCGTCCTCGAGCCCTCCCCGCCGGCCGTCGGCCAGCCGCCCTACACGGACGATCCGGTGGCCCCGGACGAGGTCCCCGAGGGCCGGGACCTGGTCTCGCCCGTCCACAACCGCGGCGACCTGACCTGGGACGAGATCGCGAGCCAGGATCCCGACCTGGCGCCGTGGTGCGCCGAGCGCTGGCTCGGGGCCTGGAAGCGGCTCGAGCCGCTGCCGGCGGCCTTTGCCGAGACGCGCGACGCGCTCCACAAGGTGGCCGAGGCCGTCGTCTCTCCCGCCCGCCTGCCGCCCGGCGAGATCTCGCTCCGCTACACGCGCGGCGGCTTCGGCACTCCCTTCTTCGAGGAGGACGGCCAGGACTGCCAGGTTCGAGTGGCAGATGGTGAGCTCGTTCGCCAACGCGGCAGGGACGAGACCACCGAGCCGCTGCCGCCCGAGGTCGATGCGGCCGCCACGAGCGCGCTGGGGGACTTCTACGGCTTCGGCTGCTCGGTGCTCGAGCAGCTGCGGGCCGATGAGGTCGACGGTGACCCCTCGAAGGTCGTCCTCTGGCCCCAGCACTTCGACATCGCCCTCGATCTCGGCTCGGAGACCGCGGGCGAGCGGGCGACGATCGGAGCGTCGCCCGGAGATGAGAGCCATTCCGAGCCCTACCTCTACGTCACCCCGTGGACGGCCGATGTCTCGGGGGAGCTCTGGCAAGCCCAGGGCTTTGAGGGCGCCGAGTTCGGCTACGCCGAGCTGTTGGCGGCCGCCGACCAGCGGCGGGCTGCCCTCGACTTCCTCCGCGAGCGGTATCGGGCCCTGCAGCAGCAGTGACCCGGCAGCTGGCGTGTGCTGCCGCGGTGCTCAGCGCCGCCGTTCTCGTGGCCGCGCCGGGTGCGGGTGGCACGACCGCACCGTCCCCGCGGATCGTCGGCGGCGGCAAGGCGAACGCGACCGGGTGGCAGTTCGCCGTTGCCCTGGAGCAGAAGCGCCGGCTGATCTGCACCGGGTCGCTGATCGCGCCAACCAAGGTGTTGACGGCCGCCCACTGCGCGAAGGGCGGCAAGCGCAAGCAGCTCTCGGTCTTCGCGGGCAACGCCTCGATCGAGCCGGCGCGACGGCCTCCCCGGATCAAGGTGAGTGGTGTGGTGATCGACCCGACCTACAACGGCCGCAAGGTCGAGCGCGACTTCGCCGTCCTGACGCTGGCGAGAGCCCCGGCCGTTGACCCGATCCTGCTGCCCACCGCAGCTGAGGCGAAGAGAGGGACCCGCCCCGACCGGATCGTCCGCACCGGCGGCTTCGGCACGAGGAGCGCCTGGGGTTTCAACGTCGCCCGGCGGCTGAAGGCGACCAGAGAGCGGGTTTTCCGCGCACGCGTCTGCGATCGCCTCTTCGGCAAGGAGCGTGGCTTCCAGCAGGGGACGATGATCTGCGCGCTCGGGAAGCGGATCCGGCGCTTCCACAGCCGGCTGCCCTACCACTCGACCTCCTGCACCGGCGACAGCGGCGGGCCGGTTGTGGCTGACACGCCTCGCGGCCCTCGCCTGGTGGGCGTCGTCAGCGCCGGCCCGTTCCCCTGCGGCCTCGGCGCCCCCAGCCTCTACGCGAGGGTCTCGAGCCGGCTCGGCTTCATCCGCCGCGCGGCGGGACTGCCCTGAGAGCTACGGGCCCGGTCCCGTGTAGCCGCCCGAATAGCAGGGGCTCGCGCCGCACGGGTTTGTGACGGCGCCGTTCGGCTTCAGGAAATCGGAGATCAGCTGTAGCGCCAGCGGCGCTCCGCGCGGTGCACCATGGGGGTCCTCGCCCTCGCGGTTCGGCGTGTTGGTGAAAGGCGGTGGCGGCACGCCGATGGTGCCCGGTGGTGGGCTCGGGTTCGGGCGGACCGGGCCGATGTCCCCGTAGACGACGGCCGAGCCGTCGAACGGATAGCTGCCGATCGCGGGAACGTTCCAGAGGATGTCGTGGTCCGGCCAGCGTCCCGGGTCGAGGATCGGGGTGTGTGTCGAAGCGCCGATGGTCCGGGCCTCGACGTCTGACTGGAAGTTCGTCACCTGGTGGTCGCCGAGGGCGACGTTCATCAGCACTTTGTGGGCGGGATTCCCGGGCAGCGGATTCGAGGTCATGCGGTGCGCGTAGCCGTTCGGCTCGCCGCGGTCCCAGAGCATCTGGATCATCGAGAGGATCAGGGGCCTCGAGAGCTCATCCTTGTACGAGTTGTTGAGGATCAGCGCGAACTCGTCGTAGTCCACCGATCGCGGGAGCAGTACGGAGTAGTTCATCGCCGGCACGTTGAGGACCGCCCGCGTGAAATCCGGGTCGACGGCCGTGAGCGCGCCGCCCATGATCCCGCCCTGGCTCGAGCCCTGGTAATAGAGCTCGGTGTCGTCGATCACCGAGGCGCTGCTCGTCGTCCCGTCCACATGGAACGCCCCGTCCGACGCGAATCCGCTCGGCATCGCCATCACGCGCCCGAGGAAGATCTCGTCGAGGAGGCCCTGCTGAAGCCGATCGGCCAGTTGAGGGAACTTGGAGAGGTCGCCGAGGATGCCGACGGTGTTGCCCACATCGCTGTTCGACATGCCGATCTCGTCGGTGGCGCAGAGAACGAAGCCGTAGGTGTTGGCGAGTTCCTGCTGAATGTCGGCGTTGAACACCTCGGACGCACTGCCGAACAGCCCGTGCCCGTAGATCGCCGGGCGACCGGGCGTGGGCGTTCCTTCGGTCGCCGAGCGGGGGATGATGCAGTCGAAGTTGGCGGTCCAGTCGTTGCCGGTGTTGCGGCTGGGCAGCCCGGCGCCGCCGAGCTGGAAGCTGCCGCCCGGGCCGCAGTTCGGCTCCAGGTAGCAGGGAACCGTGAACGTGCCTCGGACGCGGCGGGCGATCTCGGGGTCCTGGACGGGGGTGAAGTTGTCGACCTGAGTCACCTGGAAGTCCGGGGCGGAGCCGTCCATGACCCCGTCGCCGGGGGTGGTGTCGCCGAGGGACGCCAGGGCGTCGTCTCGGATGTGAAGCTCGCGGGCGGCGATGTTCTCGTCGGTCGCGACGGTGAAATCCCACGCCAGGTACAGGTTCGAGCGCCGGATGCCCGCGCCGCGCAATGTGCTGAAGATCGACTCGAAGCGAGACCGCTGGGCGTTGATTGGGGCCTCGTTCGAGGGGAGCTGGTCGCGGTAGTAGCGGAATCCCTCCGGGGCCTGAATCGTCTGTCCGGCGGCGTCCTTCAGGTTTCGCAGGGCGACGATGTAGCGGTGCCCGGAGGCGAAGTTGACGGCAGGGTGGATCTCGAGGGCGGTTGTCGCGGGGCTGCCGGCGTTGGAGTCGATCTCGACCCAGATCGGCTGGCGCTGGCCCGTCGTCGCGTCGATCACGACCACCGGCGCGTCGGGGTCGGCGTAGCGGCCGATGTGGTTGATCGGAGACGCGGCTGTCTGCTGAAGGGCGGCCGCGCTGTCGAGGCCCGGCACCTTGAGGACGATTCCAGCGCCCGGGCTGAAGCCGTCGTTGCGGAGGTAGGCGCTCGGATCGATCGGGATGCCCCCGGCGTTCTTGGGCATCCCGGCGGCGTGGAAGTCGACTCGTCTGCCAGTCGCGGTCGATGGGTCGGAGACCGTGTAGTAGTCGTCAGGGAACGGCAGCAGGCAGAGGGATCCCTGCTGCTGGCCGATGAAGTCGCAGTCCGCGGCGCGGCTCAGGTCGATGGGCTTGGGGCTGCAGGCGGCGCTGTTGCGGACGAGGTCGCTACCCCGCCTCTGCTTTCCGGCGCGCACCTTGATCTGCCGCGCCTCGCAGCTGCTGATCGCGGCCCTGCCGGCCTCTGTCAGCTTCAGACGGACGATCCGCTTGTGCCGCCGAGCGTGGCCGACCTTCGTAAGACGCGACGGGGTGGGGTCATCGAAGGTCGTTGAGGTCGCCTTCACCTTCATTCCCGTGCGGTGCTTCTTGGGCAGGCGTACCCGCAGCCCACGCTTGAGGATCTTCGTCTGGGTCGCTCCGAGAATTGCAACCCGGCCGCCGCCGCGACGCTTTCCGTGCCCCGCGCTCGCCCCCACGGGCAGCGTGACGACCAGCACTCCGACCGCGACGACCGTCGCTGCTCCCACCGCCAGCTTCGAGATCCCTCGCATCACATCCCTGTCCTGGGCAGGACCCTACACGTGCTGTCAAAGCCGGCGAAAGAGCATCCGCCGCGGGGGTGTCCAGGTGGCTTCCTAGCCTTGAACAATCAGAGAATGAGTAGGAAGGCCGAACTACGACGCTGCGGCCGTTGCAAGCAGTCTTTGCCGCTCTCCGCATTCGCCCGTTACGGCAGCGGCTACCAGTCGTATTGCCGCGCGTGCCAGAGGGAGTACGACGCTGCCTGGTACCGGGAAAACCGGACGCGAAGACAAGCCAAGGTGAAAGCCGATCGGCAAGAGTACGTGGCGTGGCTGGACTCACTGAAGGAGGGGAAACCTTGCACCGATTGCGGGCGCAGCTACCCGCCGTACGTAATGGAATGGGATCACCTGCCTGAGGCGGTGAAGACCCTCGTCCTCGCTGACACGAGACGGGCGGCCTTCTCCAAGACACGAATCTTGGCCGAACTAGAAAACTGCGAGCTGGTCTGCGCTAACTGCCACCGTGAGCGCACCTTCGGCGCCGGCCGAAAGAAAGCTGCCTAGAAGCCCAGGGCCGGGCTCGAACCGGCGACCTCATCTTTACGAGAGATGTGCTCTACCAACTGAGCTACCTGGGCACTCCTACTGACGGGCGATTGTAAGGTCCCGCCCCATGAACGAACAGCCACTGCTCACCGAACGACGCGACCGCGTTCTCCTCATCACTCTGAACCGGCCGGACGCGCGAAATGCCGTCAACCTGGCGATGGCCGAGGCGATGGCGGCCGCCCTCGACGAGCTCGACTCCACCGACGAACTGAGCCTCGGCGTGATCGCCGGCGAGGGCAAGGGCTTCAGCTCGGGGATGGACCTGAAGGCGTTCGCGAGCGGCGAGCGGCCCTGGGCCGGCGATCGCGGCTTCGCCGGAATCGTCCAGAAGCCCGCCGAGAAGCCGCTGATCGCCGCGATCGAGGGCTTCGCGGTGGCGGGCGGGCTGGAGATCGCGCTGGCCTGCGACCTGATCGTCGCCGCGAAGGGCGCCAGGCTCGGCATCCCGGAGGCTAAGCGCGGACTGGTGGCTGCCGGAGGCGCTCTCCGCCAGCTGCCTCGCCGCCTCCCAGCTGCGATCGCGATGGAGCTCGCGCTCACGGGAGAGACGATCACCGCCGAGCGCGCTACCGAGCTCGGCCTCGTCAACCGGCTGGCCGACCCGGGCAAGGCGCTGGATGTCGCCCTCGATCTCGCGGAGGAGGTGGCGGCCAACGCGCCAATGGCGCTGCAAGCCTCGAAAACGGTCCTGAACAAGCAGTGGTCCTGGGACGACGAGACCTTCTGGGCGAAGCAGGGCGAGCTCATCGCGCCGGTGTTCGCCTCAGAGGATGCGATCGAGGGCGCGACCGCCTTCGCCGAGAAGCGCGAACCGAACTGGCGCGGGCGCTAGCGGCGCCATCCCCCGCCGCCGTGCCCTACTCCGACAGCCCTGCGGCTTCGAGGGCTTCACTTTCGCTCAAAAACATCCCCACCCAGATCACCTGCCCCGCGCGGACCTCCCCGAGCTGAAAGACCACGGGGGACTTCACCCCCACTCCGCTCCCGCTTCCCTCCCCACTAACTCGGATGTTGGCAAGGACGTAGTCCTCGCCTACCGGCACGCACTGCTCCAGGTCCAACCGAAAGCCTCGAAACGTGTCCCGCCAGGTCTTCCAAAACTCCCGGACCTCTTCACGGCCGCAATAAGTCGCGGCATCGGGAAAGGAATCGGGCGTCTGCCACTCGATGTCGGGGTGCATCAGCTCGAGGGCAGAGTCGAGGTCGCCGCGATTGAACGCCTCTACCGCCCGCCGGACCGTCTCCACGTTCTCCTCCGACATCGCCTACTCCGACAGCCCGGCGGCTTCGAGGGCCTCGGCATGGCTTTGGTATGCCCGACCCCACACGCCAAGACCGTCGCGGTAGCGGGTGAGCCAGCCGATTTCCGAGTCCAACGCGACGCCGCTCCTGAACCGGGCGCGAAGCCGGCCGAGCGCGAGGACGGTGTCGCCGAGGTCTCGAACCTCCTCCACACTCGCCTCGATTTCCTCGAACGTGGCGTCCACGTTCGCCCACCACCGCCTGAGGCCCTCGTGACCGTGGTAGGCGTCGTCGCCCTCAACCTGCGCTGTGAACGGGTACCACTCGGCCTCCGGGTGCCAGATCACCAGCATCGCCTCGATGTCGCGTCGGTTGTACGCCTCTATGGCCCTACGGAAGAGCTCGACGTTCTCCTGCGACATCGCCCACCCAGTATCTCGCGACCAAACGAAAGTGGTGAAAAGCGGTCCCCTTGGAGTCGCCGTCTACGAACGAGCGGAAGCGCTCTCGACCGGTACCGGCTCCGGAGCTACGCCGTTCGAGCTGGCCTGTGATGCCGAGACGCCCGCGACGGCATGGGCGCCGCCGTCGGCGTGGATCAGCTCGCCGCTGATCGCCTCGGACCAGTCCGAGAGCAGGAAGCAGACGGCCCGGGCGACCGGGGTCGGGTCGTCCGGGTCCCAGCCGAGCGGGGCGACCTCATGCCAGCTGCCCGAGAGCCCGTCGAAGCCGGGGATGCCGCCGGCGGCCGGTGACGAAATCGGGCCGGCGGAGACGAGGTTCGCGCGGATCCCGCGGGGGCCGAGCTCCCGGGCCAGGTAGCGGTTGACGGCCTCCAGGGCGGCTTTCGCGACGCCCATCCAGTCGTAGGCCGGCCAGGCGACAGACGCGTCGAAGTCGAGGCCGACCACGCTGGCCGCCCGACTCCGCCATCAGCGGAGCGAGATGGCGCGGCCAGTGCCTGGTAGCGAGTACGCGCTCGTACGGAAGGCCTCCATCGCGCTCTCGCTGCGGGGTCTCCATGAAGTTGCCCCCGATCGCATCCTGCGGCGCGAAGGCGATCGCGTGCAGGACGCCGTCGAGGCCACCCCAGCGCTGCTCGAGGTCGCTCGCCAGCCCGGCAGGTCGCTCTCCGAGTTCACGTCCAGCTCGAGCACCTCGGGCGGCTCCGGCAGCCGGGCCGCGGCCCGCTCGGTCATCCGGCGCGTCCGACCGAAACCGGTGAGCACCACCTCGGCGCCAGAGAGCTGCGCCTCGCGAGCGACCGCGAAGGCGATGCTCTTCCGGGTCAGCACCCCGGTGACCAGCAGTCTCTTCCGGGCGAGCATCAGGCCAGCAACCTGCCGTTCTCGAGCGGCGAGAGATCGTCGGACGAACCATCAGCGGCACCGGCGCTGGCCGTCGACGAGCCGGCCTCCGTCTCGGGCTTGCGTCGCCAGAGCACCACGATCTCCATGCGGGCGACCAGCTCGTCGGACTGGTTCAAGATCCGGACTGCCAGGGTGACCAGACCGGCCTCGGCGCCGAGCTCGCGCTTGCCGGAGAGACGCGCGCGCACGCGGATCGTGTCCCCGAGGCCCACCGGCCGCTTCAGCACGGCGCTGTCGAGCGACCGCAGAGCGAGCACCACCCGGGGGTCGATGGGCAGGAGCCCCAGGGCATAGGAGATCACCAGCATGCCGTGGGCGATGCGGCGCCCAAAGGCGCTTTCGGCCGCCCAGGTCGCGTCCGCGTGCTGCGGGTGCCAGTCACCGGTGAGCGCGGCGAAGGAGACGACGTCGTACTCGGTCACCGTGCGGCCCGAGGACTCCATCGAGTCCCCGATCTCCAGATCATCGAAATACGGGGGCGCCTCGCGCCAGAGGACTCCCTCGCGCACCGCCTCGATCGTCTCCGTTGTCATCCGTTCCTCCTTCGTCCGTTGGATCCGCCGAGGGCGGAGTGGGCCCAGATCAGCCGCTTCCTGGTTTCGGCCGGCTCGATCACCTCGTCGACGTCGCCGGCGGCCGCGGCGACCTCCGCGGTCAGGTGCTGCTCCGCGTACTCGGCGGCGAGGCGGTCGTGCTCGGCGCCCGGGTCCTCCGAGGCCTCGATCGAGCGGCGGTGGATGATCCCAACCGCCTGGCGGGCGCCCAGCACGCCGATCTCGGCGCCGGGCCAGGCGAGCGCCAGGTCGGCGCCCAGCTCGCGCGAGTTCATCGTGATGAAACCGCCCCCGTACGCCTTGCGAAGGACGACCGTCACCTTCGGCACCCGCGCCGCGGAGAAGGCGTGCAGCAGCCCGGCTCCATGACGGATCACGCCAAGCCCCTCCTGCTTGGTCCCCGGCAGGAAGCCCGGCGTGTCGACGAGCACGATCAGCGGCAGCCCGAAGGCGTCGCAGCGCCGGATGAAGCCGGCCGCCTTCTCGGAGGCCGCCGAGTCGATCACGCCGCCCAGGTGGTGCGGCTGGTTGGCGACCACTCCCACCGGGTGGCCGTTGAGGCGGGTCAGCGCTGTGACCATGTTCCGCGCCCAGCGCGGAGAGAGCTCGAGCATCGAACTGCCGTCGGAAATCGAGCGGATCACAGCGCGCACGTCGTAGACCTTGCGCGGGTCGGCCGGCACGGCCGCGCCGGGATTCGCGCCGAACGGCTCCTGGGGGATCGCCGGATCGGGCGGCTGCGACGAGCTCTGCGGCAGGTGGCCAAGGAGGTCGCGGACCAGCTCGGCGGCGCCGCGGTCATCCTCGGCGACCAGGTCGCAGACCCCGTTTCGCGAGTGGACGCGGGGGCCGCCCAGCTCGTCCATCGTGACGCTCTCCCCCATGACCTCCTCCACCACGCTCGGGCCGGTGAGGAACAGCCTCGACCCCTCGGCCATCACGACGAAGTCCGTGAGGGCGGGCGAGTAGGCGCCGCCCCCGGCCGAGGTCCCGGTGATCACGCTGATCTGCGGCACGTGGCCCGAGAGCGCGACGTGCTGCCGGAAGATCGCGCCGTAGCCGCCCAGAGCGCCGGCACCCTCGTCGATCCGGGCGCCACCCGAGGCGATGAAGCCGACCACCGGCGCGGAGGCCCGGCCCGCCAGCTCGAGCACCCGGACGATCGTCTCGGCCTGCGCCGTGCCGAGCGACCCCCCGGCAAAGCTCTGGTCCTGCGCATAGCAGTAGACGGGCCGGCCGCCGACGGTCCCCGCGCCGGCCACGACGCCGTCGCCGGGCGCCGAGCGCGCTGACCGCGACGCGATCCGGGTCCGCAGCAGCTCGAGCGACCCAGGGTCGCAGAGTGCCTCGAGCCGGCCGAGCGGGGTAAGCCGCTCCCGCTGGGTTGCCTCGCGCTCGGCGAGCATCAGGTTCACGCCGCAGCCTCCAAGCAGATCACGACGTTGTGGCCACCGAACCCGAAGGAGTTCGAGATCCCGATGGCCGGGTGACCGTTCACCGCCAGGTCCCTGGCCTCGAGCGGCACGTAGTCCAGGTCGAGATCCTCGTCGGGCTCCTCGAGGTTGAGCGTCGGCGGCGCCGTCTTCGCGCGCAGGGCCTGCAGCGTCGCCACGCCCTCCACGGCCCCCGCTGCCCCGAGCAGGTGCCCGATCGAGGACTTCGTCGAGGAGGTCGGGACTCGCGATGCCTGCTCGCCGAGCGCGGTCTTCAGAGCCTCGGTCTCGGAGCGGTCGTTGAGTGGTGTCGACGTCCCGTGAGCGTTCACGTAGGTGAGCTGTCCGGGCTCGACCTCGGCGTCCGCCAGCGCCTTGCGGATCGCCCGCGCGGCTCCATCGCCAGTCGGCTCCGGCGCAGTCATGTGATGGGCGTCGGCGGTCGCGCCGTAGCCGGTCAGGTAGCCCAGGATCTGCGCGCCGCGCAACTCGGCCGTCTCGGCGTCCTCCAGCACCATCACGCCGGCTCCCTCGCCCATCACGAAGCCGTCGCGGCGGCGATCGAAGGGACGCGAGATGCCGGTGGGCGAGGTGGCGCCCATCTCGGCGAAGGCGGCGACGGCCAGGTCGGTGATCGCGGCCTCGGTGCCACCCGCGACGCAGGCGATCGCGTCCCCGTGCTGCACCATCCTGGCGCCGGTACCGAGCGCGTGGGCGCCGGCTGCGCAGGCCGAGACAGTGCCGTAGCACTGGCCGCGGAGGTCGTGCTGGATGGCGAGGGCCCCGGCCGCGGAGTTGGCCATCATCTGGGGCACGCAGTGCGGCGAGACGGCGCGCTGGCCCTTCTCGCGGAGAATGATGTGCTCCGACTCGATCGTCGAGAGCCCCCCGATGCCGGTGCCCATCACCGAGCCGATCTCGCCGCGGTCGTAGGGCGCCTCGTCCAGCCCAGCCTGTGAGATGGCCTCCGCCGCGGCCGCGAGGGCGAGCTGCGTGAAACGGTCGGTGCGGCGCACCTGGCGGCGGGTGAGGTGGTCGGTCGGCTCGAACTCCGAGCAGCGCCCGAGGCCGTCCTCGATCCCGGACTCACCGGCAGACCACCGCTCGTGCAGCGCCGACGCGCCGACCCCGAGCGGAGTGACCGCGCCGATCCCGGTGATCGCGACCCTGCGGGTCATGACTGGCGCTCGGCCACGAAGTCGACCACGTCCTGGACGGTCGCGATCTTGTCCATGTCGGCGTCCGTGACCTCGATCTTGTACTCGTCCTCGATCACCTGAGCGAGCTCGACGAGGTCGAGCGAGTCGATGTCGAGATCCTCGAAGCGCGAATCGGGCTTCACGTTCTCCGGCTCCTCGCCGAACTCGACGAGGGCAGAGATCACCCTCTCCTGTACCTGGTCCTTGGTTGCGGTTGTCATCGGTCTCCTTTCTTGATCAGGCGGACATGCCGCCGTCGATTGGCAGGACGGTCCCGGTCACGTAGCCGGCCTGATCGGAGGCGAGGAAGCGGATGCAGGCCGCGACCTCCTCAGGGGTTCCGGTGCGCCGGGCGGGAATCGCGTCGAGCAGCGCGCTCGAGCCGTTCGAGTCGGCGCCGTTCCCGGTGAAGTCGCGCGTCAGCTCGGTCTCGATCAGGCCCGGGGCGACCGCGTTCACGGTGACGCCGCGCCGTGCCACTTCCGCCGCCACGGTGCGGGTGAAGGCGATCAGCCCCGCCTTCGACGCGGCGTAGTTGGCCTGCCCCGGGTTGGCGCGGATGCCCGAGACGGAGGAGACGTTGATCACCCGCCCGAAGCGCCGGCGCATCATCGGGCCGAGAGCGGCGCGGGTCAGGCGGAAGGGGCCTGTCAGGTTGACGTCGAGCACCCGGGTCCAGTCCTCGTCGCTCAGCCGCATGGAGAGGTTGTCCGCGGTCATGCCGGCGTTGTTGACCAGCACCAGGACCGGGCCGAGCTCTTCGGTGATCCGTGCCAGCATCTCGTCGGCCGCGTCGCCGTCGGAGACATCGGCGGCGACCGCCAGGGCCGTGCCACCCTCCTCCTCGATGGAGGCGGCGACCGCTCCGGCTCCGTCGCGGTCGCGGCGGTAGTTGATGCCCACGGACCAGCCGTCGGAGGCCAGGGCCCTCGCCGTGGCGGCACCGATTCCGCGGGAGGCGCCGGTGACCAGCGCACAGCCGGCGGCTTGAGGCGCATCTCTCTGATCGGTGACCGGGCGGGTCTCGACGGAGCTCATGCCGTGCCCTCCCACTCGACGATCCCGGCCCCCCAGGTGAGCCCCGCGCCGAAGGCCGAGAGAAGCACCCGTGAGCCCTTCCGGAGAAGGCCCGTCGAGGCGGCCTCAGAGAGCGCAATCGGGATGCTGGCCGCCGAGGTGTTCCCATACTCGGCGAGGCAGTCGATGACGCGATCGGCCGGCAGGTCGAGCCGCTCGCCGACCGCGGAGATGATCCGCGAGTTGGCCTGGTGGTAGACGAAGAGGTCGATCTCATCGAGGGCGAGCCCGGCGTCCGAGACGACCTGCTGTGTCGTGTCGCTCATCGCCGCGACTGCCGCGCGGAAGGTGGCCCGGCCGTCCATTCGAATGAGCCGTTCGTCGTGGTCGGCCTGGATCAGGTCCCCCCGGCTGCCGTCGGAGCGCAGCGCGATCGGGCCGATCTGGCCCGGCCCGCCGGGCGCGATCACCGCGGCGCCGGCGCCGTCGCCGAACAGTCCGGCCGTCCGCCGGTCGTTGAAGTCGGTGATGCTGCTGAGCACCTCGGCGCCGACGACAAGCGCAGCCCGAGCCCGCCCGGACTCGAGCTGCGCCGTCGCCAGGGAGAGGGCGGAGAGGAAGCCCGTGCAGGCCGCGCCCACGTCAACCGCGCCCGCCGAACGCGCACCGAGCCGGTTCGCGACACGGGGGGCTGCGTGCGGCAGAAGCTGATCGGGCGTGCAGGTGGCGACCAGAACGAGGTCGAGCTCGCTCGGCTCGACCCCGGCAAGCGCCAGGGCCTTCGCCCCCGCCCCCGCGGCGAGGTCGACGAGCCCTTCGCCGTTTACCCGGCGCCGTCGGTGGATGCCCGTGCGGGATGCGATCCACTGCGAGTCCAGGCCGAGCGGACCGGCCAGCTCCTCGTTCTCGACCACGCGGTCGGGGAGCCAGGCGGCGACGGAGGCGATGCCGGGGCCGGAGGTTCTCTTCGAGCCGTTCCTGGCACCCGTCGCACGGGCGACGAGGCCCTCCGGGTCCACCAGCGAGGCGTCGACCTCCCAGCGCTGTCCGGGGTCGATCTCAGGCAAGGGCGGACTCCCGGCTTGCGAGTGTCTCGGTCTTGGCGCCGTCGATCGTGCGGCGGACCAGGCCGGCCAGCACCTTGCCCGGCCCGACGTCCACATAGCGCGTCACCCCGAGCTCCCTGAGTCTGCCGAGCACGTCGGTCCAGCGGATCGGGCTGATCAGCGACGCGGCGAGAGCGTCCCGGACGTCGCTCCCGAAGATCTCGGTGGTGGTCGAGGAGACCACGGGGGCCCGGGACGGACGGAACTCGATCCGATCGAGCGCCGCGCGGAAGGGCGCGACCCCGGAGGCCATGGCCTCGGTGTGGAAGGCTCCCGCGACGGCGAGCTTCTTGGCTCGGATCCCCGAGCCCTTGGCGGCGGCCTCCGCCGCCTCGATCGCGGGAAGCGGGCCCGAGAGGACGAACTGCTGCGGGCGAGTTCTCGTTGGCGAGGGTCAGGCCGTGTTCGGCCGCGAGGGCCGCGGCGCCCTCACGGTCGCTGCCCACGGCGAGCATGCCGCCGGGCTTGCTGCGATCGGCCGCCTCCTCCATGAGGCGGCCGCGCGAGACCACGATGCGGACGCCATCGCCGTCCTCGATCGCGCCCGCCGCCGCCAGCGCGCCGACCTCGCCCAACGAGTGGCCTGAGAAATACTCCGCACCCGGGCGGCCGAGCTGCTCATAGCCGGCAATCGAGGCGCAGTACACGGCGGGCTGGGCGTAGGCGGTTCCCTCGGACATCCGCTCGAAGGGGTCCTCGCCGACGAGCTCGGTTGCGAGCTCGAGCAAATCGGGGCGAACGGCGGCGACCAGCTCGCGGCTGGAGGCGTCACCGACCCCCTGTCCCGGGAAGAGGACAGCTGAGGCACTGCTGGCGTCCATGCCCAATCAATAACCCCGTCCCTGCAGTGGATGAACGGCTGTTGCCGCCGATGCCCCCCGATCGGGGGGGTTCAGGGGGACGGCCGGGGGACCAGGATCAGTCGTGTGGCGAGACGCCCCCGGCGTTGCGGTTCTTGAACCGCCGCTTTTCGTCCAAAGCGCTACGCGGCAAAGACACCCGACGATGCCCCCAGGAACGCGGAGCCGGGCGATGTTCCACGCGGCTCCACGAAGAACCGCTTCACGGCAGAAAACAGCACGGGCCGAATCGTAAAGCGCCGCTTTCCACGGGTGACGCCTATGGGGCCCCCGATGAAGGCCAGCTTCCGCATGGCGCTGATCGTTTCGCTGGCCTTGGCAGCCGGGGCGCTGATGGTCGCGGGCTGTGGCGGCGACGACAAGCCGGACTACTGCTCGAATGTCAGCGATCTCCAGCAGTCGGTCGACGACCTCAAGAGCGTCCACCTCGAGAAGCGGCGCCCTCTCCACCCTGCAGACGGACCTAGACGGTGCAGAGCGACGCAAACGCGGTCGTGAGCTCGGCGAAGGCGGACTTCCCGAGCGAGACCAGCGCGCTTGGAGTCATCCTTCTCGAGCCTCTCGACCGCGATCAAGCAAGCTGCCCGCGTCGCCGACGGCCCAGCAGCTGCTCCAGCTCGCGCCGCAGATCACCAGCACCGTGACGGCTGCGGAGAACCTCTGAGCGCCACCAGCTCGGCCTGCGACTGAATGTCGGCCGATCCCGACGGGGAGTCTGTATCCCTCGCTCCCGCTTTGCGCGAAGCGGGAGGGACAGGTCAGACCGCTCCTTTCCATGCAAAGCAGATAGCCGCTTCTCGTCCAAAGCAGCTACTTCACTGGGCCGCTCGCCGGTCTCGAACGACCCCCGCTGAAGAGTATGGTCCGAGCACGAGGTAGGAGAAATGGAGAGGATGAAATGGCCGCATCAGACCAATTGAGCAAGTTGGCAGCTAGAGCCAAGGAAGCGGAAGACCGGGCGACGGCCGCACAGGCCAAGGCCAAGGACGACCTGCAGCAGGACGTGGATAACGCGAGAGCAACAGCTCAGGCCCAGGCTGACGGCCTGCGCGAGTCAGCCGACGCGGGCAAGGGCAGGATCTCCGCCTGGTGGCACGACGTGCAGCGGTCGTGGAACGAACACCTCGCCGCAATTCGTCAGGACTTCGATCACAGGAGGGCAGAGCACGACGTCGAGCGGGCTCAGGAGTACGCTGATCAGGCCGAAGCTGACGCGTCGTTCGCGGTTGACTATGCGTCTGCCGCGATCGACGAAGCCGAGTACGCGGTCCTCGATGCCGCCCTTGCAAGGAAAGAGGCTGACGAACAGGCGGCGGCACCTGGCTAGGTCGCGGGCCCTGGCGCGGGGCACGCAAACGCAGTCCGGTTGAGGGCCTGAAGACCTAGGACCTGGTCGAAGCGATCGTGCAACTCTTAATGCGGTGCCCAGACCTGCACCATCCGTCGGATGCCCTCGCCGACGCGGTCATCGGCGTCGCGGTCTCCCCGGTCGCGGTGGCCGCCGCGGAGCGGCATCACGCCTCGGAACCCTGACCCTCAGGGCTCGGGGCTGGATCGAGAACCGCACCGGTGGGGCGATCTCCACCGCCTCGCCATCGATGCCGGCATGAACGGTTGACAGCGCGCCGACCTCGAGCGAGCTCTCGCTCCATGCCCGCCCGGGCGGACGCCTGCCACCCGTCGGCGCGTCTATGACGATGATTCCCAGTCGTCCGGTGTCGAGCCTGGGGCGAGCGCCGCGACTCATCGGGCGCTCCAGCGAGTAGGGATTGTTGGAGACGAGCAGGATGACCGGATTGCGGTGCACGGCCCCACGGTCATCCATGAGGTTCACCTCGGCGACGGCCCCGCTCTCCCCAAGCACCGCGCGCGCCGTCTCTAGCAGCGTGCGGGCCTTCGCATCGCGGTACCCGGACCGCTGGACGGCTTCGCCGTAGACGCCAAGCGAGACCAAGTTGAGGAAGAGCCGGCCGTTCACCTCCCCAAGATCGGCCCTGCCCTCGACTGCGTCGCCGAAGGCCTCCAAACCGCCGGCGGGATCGCTGGGATCCAGGCCGAGGTCACGAGCGAAGTGGTTCCGCGTTCCGGCCGGTATGCAGACGAAAGGCAGCTCGTGCGCGTAGGCGGCGGCGGCGACCACGCCAAGAGAGCCGTCCCCGCCGGCCATCCCCAGCGCATCGGCTCCGTCGGCCACGGCTTGATCGACGAGTGCCCTCAGGTCTTGGTCGCCGCCGAGCTCGACGACCTCGACCCCCTGCTGGCGAGCGCGCTCAGCGACTCTCGCACGCGCGGCCCGACCGCCGCCGGATTTCGGATTGACAAAGAGCACGGGCGCGCGTGGCGGATCGGCCATTTTCCAGCCGATCCGCCACGACGGCGTCATGCCGCACCTGAGAGGGTCTTGCCGCGGCGCAGGAGCTCGGCAACGACGGCAGCGCCGACCCCACCAGTCGCGCCAAAGACGACGTCAGTGGAGTCGAGGGCCATGAGCGCCAGACCCTAGCTCCCCGGAGATAGTCCGGGTCTTCGCTGGCTGTGTGGTTTAGCTCCGCCTAGCGCGCGCGGTACCTCTCGGAGAAGCGATCAGTAGGCATGCACGCGAGAACCGGCTGCGAAACAGGGACGACTGCGCTTCCGCCCGGCGCGAAAACGGGAGCGCCAGCTCATATGGCTGCTTTCCATGCAAAGCAGCGCTTCTCGTCCAAAGCGGATCGACCTAGTCAGCCCACCAGTCGCGCTGGCCCTCGACGTCTTCGCGCGGAGCCTCGCCGAGATTGGGCGCGCCGATGACGATGATCTCGAGGCCCTCCGGCCCGGCCTCGTAGCCTCGCCACGTACCGGGCGGGACGCGCACCACGTCCCACTCCTTGAGCTCGACGATCTCGTCGTCGAGCTTCATCCGCCCGCTCCCGCGCACGACCACGTACACCTCCTCCTGCTTCTTGTGCGTGTGGCCGTACGGAAAGCGATAGCCGGGCGGGACGCGCTGGTAGCTCAGGCCGGATTGCTCGAGCTCGAGCGCCTCGGTCGCCAAGCGGAACTCCAGGTCCGGCGCGCCGTCGAACTTGGACCCGACGTCCTCCAGGTCCTCCTTGAGGTTCCTGAGCGTGAACGGCACGGCCGCAATCCTACGGTGCCCGCTTTCCATGCAGAACAGCAGTCTCTGAATCAGGAGTCCGAGCGGAACGCTGCGTCGCGAGTCAGGCCAAGCTGCTCCGCCTTCCGGGTCGCCTCGGCCCGGTTTCGCACCCCGAGCTTGCGGTAGAGCCCCGTTGTGTGGTCCTTGATCGTGTGTGGGGAGAGGAAGAGCCGCTCCGCGATCTCGCGGTTGGTCGCTCCGGCCCCGATCAGCTCGAGGACCTCCCGCTCGCGGGGCGAGAGAGGCGTCGCCGGCCCCTCGGCCTGGCGCGCGTAGACCGTCATCCCGCGGCCCACCATCCGGACCGCGTTCGCGACCTCCTCGGCGCTCCAGTCCTTGGAGATGAAGCCGGAGGCACCGGCGGCCTTCGCCGCCTCCGGTGAGATCCAGCCGGCTCCAGAGATGAGCAGGACCCGCGTCTTGGGCGAGACCTCGCTGAGCGCCTCGCAGAGCTCCGCACCGGAGCGCTCGCCGAGGAAGAGGTCGACAAGCGCGACGTCCGGCTTGCTGCGCCCGGCGAGCTCGACCGCCTCCTCGGTCGTCGAGGCGACCGCGCACTCCCCCATCCACGGCTGACGCCCGAGCAGCAGGCGAAATCCCCACTGGACCACGGCGTGGTCGTCGACCACCAGCACGCTCAGCTTGCGACCGCCGTTCAGCTGCTCGGCAGTACCAGGCGGCACTCGCCACTGGTCCTCCTCACGGCCGTACTCGAGCATTCCTCCGCGCTGCAGCGCCTCGTACGAGGCGAGCCGCAGGCCCATGCGCGATCCGGCTCGGCCCGCAGCCCCACCGCCCGGCGCCAGGCCGTCGTTTCGAACCTCCATCAGGAAGGCGCCGTCGGGCCCGTCAATCGTGACCCGGACCTCGCTCGGGTCGGCGTGCTTCTCGGCGTTGCGGAGCGCTTCGTTCAGAATCGAGACGGCCAGCGGCTCGAGTCGCTCCGGCACGTCGACGCCGTCGCGCCAATCCACCACCAGCGGGAGGCGCTTGTACTGGCGGCCGAGCCGGTCGAGCTCGGAGCGCAGGCCGCCGTCGGCGAGCTCCATCAGCGAGCTCCCGGCCGAGCCGATCAGGGCCTCGCGGAGGTCGCCCAGGGCAGCCTCGATCTCGGCGGCGCAACGCTCGCGGTCCTCGGTGGCCAGCGGGCGGTCCGAGCCGAGCGCGAGCGAGACTCCGAAGAGGCGCTGCGTGACGCGCTCGTGCACCTCGCGGGCCAGGTCGATGCGCTCGGATAGGCGGCGGCCGCGCTCCAGCTGGCGGGTCAGCTCGCGCACGTGGCTGGCCAGCGCCGCCGTCCTGCCGAGGGCGTACATGGTGGAGCGCTCGTACGAGGTGGTGGCGAAGGGCTGGCCGTCGCGGTCCGCGAAGATCACGCCCAGCCAGCGACCGGCCGCCGCCACCGGGGTGCAAGTGAGCTTGACGATTCCCGGCAGGGTCGAGTACCGGGCCGGGACGTCGTGCTCGAGATCGGTGGTCTCGACGACCCGGTCCTCGGCCAGAGCGCGCTGGGCGATCGGGGTCTCTTCGAGGGTGCCGTAGCCGTGCTGGATGAACTCGCGGTAGACGCCGTGGCTTCCGGCCGGCAGCACCATCCTGCGCTCGGCGTCGTAGAGGAAGAGGACCGCGCGCTCCATCGAGGTCTGGAGGCAGACGGCCTCGCAGATCCGATCGTAGAAATCGTCGAGGCCGCGCTCCTCCTCGAGCTCGAAGAGCAGGCGCACGACCACGTCCAGGGCCTCTGAGCTGAGCGACTCTTCCTTGGTCGTCATGCCTCGGGGTTAGCCCCGCAGCGCTCCTTCGGTTACTTGATCTGCTGGCGCTCCGCCTCGCGGAGCTCGATCCGGCGGATCTTGCCGGTCAGTGTCTTCGGCAGCTCGTCGACGAACTCAACCCGGCGAGGATAGGCGTAGGCCGAGAGATTTCCCCGCACGAAGCCCTTGATCTCGTCCGCCAGCTCATCGGAGGGCTCTTGGCCCTCCGCCAGGACGATGAAGGCCTTGACGACGTGGCCGCGGCGCTCGTCGGGTGCGGCGACCGCGGCGGCCTCCCGGACCGCCGGATGCTCGATGCAGGCCGACTCGACCTCGAACGGGCCGATCCGGTAGCCGGCAGAGATGATCACGTCGTCGGCGCGCCCGGAGTACCAGAAGTAGCCGTCCTCATCCTCCTCCGCCGCGTCCTTGGTGTGGAACCACTCGCCTTCGAAATCCTCGTGCGTGGCCTCCGGGTTCTCCCAGTAGGAGAGCGGATAGTGCGGGTTGGACCTCGCCCGCAGGCAGATCTCGCCACGATCCCCCTGGCCGACCGGGTTCTCGTCCTCGTCGAGGATGTGGACGTCCCAGCCGGGCATCGGCTTGCCCATCGAGCCCTCCCGGACCTCCATGAAGGGGAAGTTGCCGCAGAGCGGATAGGACTCGCTGAGGCCGTAGAAGTCGAGCACCGTGACCCCGTACTGGTCCCGGAACCAGCGGATCGCCTCTGGGTTGAGCGGCTCGCCGGCCGAGCAGACCCGCCGGAATTTCTGCGGGTAGCGCTCACCGGCGTCCTCGATCGACATCATCGACCGCATCGCGGTCGGGGTCGTGAAGACGTTGGTGACGCCGTGCTTCGACAGCACCCCAAGCTGCTCGTGCGGGTCGAACCCCCCCTCGCGCGCGTAGACGAACTGGACGGCGCCGTAGCGCCAAGGCCCGATCAGCGGGCAGATGCCGGCCGCCCAGGCCCACTCACCCATCCCGTGGAAGAGCTCGCCCTCCTGAACGTCATGGCAGTAGACGAACTCCTCGTGGGCGAGGATGTAACGGTGGGCATGGAGGATGCCCTTCGCCATGCCCGTGGTCCCGGACGTGTAGTAGAGCTGGGCCGGGTCATCGGCCGACGTTTCGACGGTCTCGAACCGGTCGTCCTGTCCGGCGAGCAATCCAGCGTCGAGCACGATCACCTCGTCGACCAGGTCCCCTGGCATGCGACCCGCGTTGTCCGCGTCCGTGACGATCACCCTCGGCCGGGAGTCCCGAATCCGGTGCTCGATCCCGTCGTCCCCGTAGAGCACCGACAGCGAGAGCAGGATCGCGCCGAGCTTCCAGGTGCCCAGGAACATCGCCGCGGTCTCGGGCGAGGCCGGGGCGCACACGGCCACCCTGTCCCCGCGGTCGACCCCCCGTGAGGCCAGCACGTTGGCGGCGCGGTTCGCGAGCGCCCGCTGCTCCGCCCAGCTCACCTCCCGCTGGTTGCCGCGGAAGTCCTCGAAGACCATCGCCGTGCGGTCGCCGGGCTGGCGATCGCAGACGTCGGCCGCGATGTTGTAGCGCTCTGGCACCTGCCAGCGGTGCTGATCACGGGCCTTCTCGTACGTGAGGGAATCTGTCGCGCTCATCTTCAGCTCCTTCGGATTGCGCGCGGACATCATCCCGCTTTCGAAACGGCCTGATCTAGCCGAACGGTCGTGCGGGGGAAACCCCGACCCGGGTTGGGTGGTTTGCGGTAGCCCGATGTGGGGTTTTGCCCTCTGGCGGCCGTCCGAGACATCCGAGAAGGTGAGAAGTGCAAGACAGCGAAGAGGTAGATCGGATGCCACCGAACTCGACTCAGAATCTGAACGCCAAGCTCTCGCTCAGGGAGCCCGGCCGGCAGCGGACAGGTGGACCCGCCCCGAGCTTCGCCCCTCCGCCCATTCACAGCTCCGCGCCCCGGAACAAGATCGTCGGCGGCCCGAGCCACTACCGCGGCGGCTACTACCTGAACATCTGAGCTCGTCAGGCGCGAGGATGCGCCCGATGAGATTTCGCCTGATCTGCCTCTGCATCTGCGTGCTCGCTGCCACCACGGCCTCCTCCTCCGCGGCCGTCGGCGCAAAGCCTGGGGCGAAGCAACATCCATTTCCGTGGCACAAGCGAGTCCATGATGCATCCCGGTTCCTCTCCACCCGCGCGGGCGCAGCCTCCTTCGCCGTCGTCGACGAGCGCGGTCGGATTCATGGTCACCGGCGCGGAGTGCCGTACTCCTCGGCCAGCCTGGTCAAGGCGATGCTGCTCGTCGCCTACCTGGACCGCCGGGAGGTGCGGCGGCGCGACCTGCACGGCAGAGAGCGGCGGCTACTCGGCCCGATGGTCCGGCTCTCCGACAACGACGCCGCGAGCGCGATCTACCAGCGGGTCGGCGTCGACGGGCTCATCCGGCTCGCCCACCGGGCGGGGATGCGGCAGTTCGCCGCCAACCCGGTCTGGGGCGGCTGCCAGGTGACGGCGCGGGATCAGGCCCGTTTCTTCCTGCGCATCCGGGCCCTGCTTCCGAAGCGACACCGCAAGTACGCGCTGAGCCTGCTGCGCCGGATCGTCTCCTATGAGCGCTGGGGAATCCCGCCGGCCACTCCCGCCGGCTGGGTTCCCTACTTCAAGGGCGGCTGGTTCCAGGACGACGATGGCTGGCGAGTCCACCAGGCCGCCCTGCTGCGAGATGGGAACCGCAGGATCGCCATCGCCGTCCTCACCCACGGCAGTCCCAGCCTCGAATACGGAGCCGCGACGATCACCGGGGTTACGTCGCGGCTGCTGCACGGCTACCGCTAGTCGCTAGGGCGTGTCCTCGGCGAAGCGGTAGCCCACCCGGCGCACCGTGAGTACGAGCTCGGGGTTCTGCGGGTCGCGCTCGACCTTCTGGCGGAGGTTGGAGATGTGGACGTCGCAGGCGCGAACGTCGCCGCGGAACTCGGTCTGCCAGAGCTCCTCCATGATCTCCTTGCGCGAGAAGACCTGGCCGGGACTACCGGCGAGCAGCCGCAGGACCTGGAACTCGGAGCGGGTCAGGTTGGTCGGCTCGCCTCGAATGGTGACGAGGTGTCGCGCCAGGTCGATGGACACCGGCCCGGCGATGATCTCGGCGGCCTCCTTCCCGTCTGAACGGTCGAGCTCGCGGCGACGCAGTTGCGCCCGCACCCGGCCGAGCAGCTCGCGGACCGAGAAGGGCTTGGTGACGTAGTCGTCGGCACCGACCTCGAGGCCGACCACCTTGTCGACCTCAGCGTCCTTTGCGGTCAGCAGGATGATCGGCACCGGGCTGTAGGCGCGGACCTCGCGACAGAGATCGAGGCCGCTCTTGCCCGGCATCATGATGTCGAGGATCATCAGGTCGTAGGCGGCGTCGGAGATCTGCCCCTCGGCCTCCTCCCCGTTGGCCGCCAGGGTCACGTCGAAGCCCTCCTGCTCGAGGGCGTAGCCGACCGACTCGCGGACGGAGGGCTCGTCGTCCACGACGAGGATGCGGTTCGCTGCGGGGGGCGTCGGGTTCATGCGACCGGTGTGGGTGTCGGCTTGGCGGCGCGCAGGCGGACCCAGAAGGCGCTGCCCTTGCCGGGCTCGGACCGCAGCCCGATGCGGCCGCCCATCACGTTGACCATGCGCTTCGCGATCGACAGACCGAGGCCGAAGCCCTCGCCCTCGAGCATGCCTGAGCCCCGGTAGAAGCGGTCGAAGACCCGATCCTGTTCATCTGGGGGGATTCCTTTCCCGGTGTCCTGTACTTCGATCGTCACGCTGTTCTGCGCCCCGCGCGAGGCGCGAAGGGTAACCACGCCCGGCGCGGGGGTGTACGCGCAGGCGTTGCTGAGCAGGCCGATCATCACCTGTCGCAGGAGCACGGGATCGCCTTCGGCGACGAGGTCGGACTCGACCTCGTTCACGAACTCCACGCCCTCGGGGGTCTCGACAGCCTCCAGAGCCTCCTCGGCCGCGACCGTCACGTCGACGACCTGCACGGGATCGTGTTCCCCCGCCGCCTCCGCGCGGGCCAGGGTGAGCAGCGACTGGGTGAGCCTCGTCATCCGCTCCGCGTCGTGCGCCAGGCGGGCCAGGAACCGGTCGCGGGCCTCGGGATCGTCCTTGGCGCCGGCTTGCAGCACCTCGATCCCGCTCATGATCCCGGCGAGCGGATTGCGCAGCTCGTGCGCCGCGTTGGAGACGAATTCGGCCTCGGCCTGCTCGCGCTTCAGCTCCTCGGTGCGATCGCGGACCACCACGAGGACGGCGTGCTCGGCCGGGACCTGCCTGGCCTGCACCCCGTAGAGCCGCCCGTCGATCGAGAGCACCGGGATCTCATCCGCGCCGTGCTCGGCGGCACGGCGGAGGGACGGCGTCAGCGCCGGCGCGGGCCGGCCGTCGTGGACCAGGCGGCTCGCGGCCGGGTTGGTGAAGCGCACCTTGCCGTCCTCGCCGGCCACGATCACCGCCTCGGTGAGGCCGTCGAAGACCGCCGAGAGGCGGTCGCGCTCGGTGGCGAGCATGTCGAACGTCTTCGCGGAGCTCCCGGCGCATCGTGTCGAGCGAGCGGGTGAGGTCCCCGATCTCGTCGCCTCCCCCGGGCGCCAGCGGTGCCTCGAAGTCTCCGGCGGCCATCTGCTCCGCCGAGCGCGCCAGGCGCCGGATGCGGATCGCGATCAGGGAGGACGCCAGGAAGCCGACCAGGACGCCGATCACGATCGCGATCATCAGCGCGCGGAGGCGGTCCCCGCGGAGCTCGTCGAAGGCATGGGTCAGGGCGGGGGGCGGCTCGGCGCGGACGATCACCGTCCCACTGACCGGCACCTTGCCGCTGCCGAAGATCGGGGCGGCGGCCACGGTGACGTTGTCCGGCAGCATCGCGTTGTAGCGGCGGCCATCGAGCGCGACGCGAAAGGCCTCCGGCCTCTGCTGCAAGGAGTCGAGCCCGGCGAAGTTCTGGCCCGGCACGAAGGGGTGGCCGTGGCGGTTCAGCGCCCAGGCCTTGAACGTCGTGGTGTCGGCCTGGGTCAGCACGTTGGCCGCGTGGAACTTGTCGGAGCGCCCGAGGTCGTCGGCCAGGCTGGCCGTCTTGCCGACGGCCAGGTCCGCGGACTCGCTCTGCAGGGTGCGGCCGGAGGAGTCGTCGACGAAGACGTAGACCGATGCGGCGGTGATCAGGCTGACGAGCGCGAAGGCAGCGCCGAGCCAGAGCCGCATCGGAATCCGGCGGCCTCTCTCCCCACCCCTCTTCATGAAACGGGTTGCCCCTGGGGGCGCACCCTCGGATCTAGAACCATCGTGGAGAAGATTGTTACCGCTTGCTCACACTGCCGGTGCAAGCGCCGCGGTCAGCCGCAACCAGAGCGCCTCGAGGGCGAGCTCCTCGGAGACGTTGACCCGCATGCGGCGGCGGGTGTCGAGCACCCACTCGACGGCCGCCCGGGCGTTGGCCGGGTCGAGGCCGTCGGCGTCCTCGGCAAGCTGCTCGAGCCGGTCCGTGTTGAGAACGACATCGTCTGCGCCTGAGGAGATCGCCGCCAGGTCGCGGTACCAGGCGCAGCAGAGAGCGAGGCCGAGGTCGAGTGTCTGGGTGCGGGCCCGCCGCTCGGTGCGCCGCACCTGCTCGATCGCCTCCCGAGTGAGCTTCCCCTTGCGTCCGCGGCGGGCGGTGACCTCAGCTTCCTCGAGCAGCCGGCTCTCCTCCTCCGCCCCTGCCCGCTCCCCGGCCTCGCTGGCCGCCGCGAGCAGGCCGCGCCAAGGCTCGATGGCGCCGGAGCCGGACCGTGGTGCCCGAGCCGCCTCTTCGGCGGTGGCACGCAGTGCTGCACCGCGTTCGTCGGCGAGGAGCCGGGCGAGCTCGACGTCGCCGCCGCTCAGGCGGGCGGCGGCGTCCGCATCGGCACCCTCGCCGAGCGCCTCGAGGACCGCGTCGGGTGCCAGCGGCCCGAACTCGATCGGCGCGCAGCGGGAGAGGATCGTCTCGGCGAGCTGCTCCGGCTCGGAGCAGATCAGGATCAGGTGTGCGAAGGGCGCCGGCTCCTCGAGGGTCTTGAGCAGGGCGTTCTGGCTTTCGTCGCGCAGGTCCTCTGCCTCCTCGATGACGAACACACGGCGCGTTCCCTCCGCCGGGCTGAGGCTGGCGGCGCGGATCACCTGTTCGCGGACGTCCTCGACCAGGTGCTGGGCGCCCGGGGGGCGAAGCCAGACCAGGTCGGGGTGCGGCGACGGATCGAGCAGCGCCCGGCGGCGGGCGTCATCCGGATCCGAGGCACCCTCGGCGAGCAGCTCGGCGGCGAACGCCCGCGCCGCCGCGGCTTTGCCCGAACCGCGCGGCCCCCGGAAGAGGTAGGCGTGGCCGGGCGCCCCCAGGGCGGCGGCCAACGCGAAGGCGGCCCGCGGCTGATGCCGGGTCGCCTCGGCGATCATGCCCGCACCCCCTGCACCTCCGCCAGCACCGCGGCGTGGACGGACTCGGGGTTCCCCGCGGCGTCGACGACCCGGACGCGATCGGGATGGCGGCGAGCGACCTCGTCATACCCCTCCGCGACCAGGCGTTGCAGCTCGATCCCCTCGCCCTCGAACCTGTCGGCCTTGCGGCGCCCGATCCGTGTAGCGGCGGCCTCGGGGTCGATGCGGAGAAGGATGGTCAGGTCGGGCCAGACCCCGCCGGTCGCCAGGTCGCAGATCTCCTCGACCCGCTCCGCACCCAGCCCGCGCGCCACGCCCTGGTAGGCGACGCTCGAGTCGCTGAACCGATCGCAGACGACGTCGCGGCCCTCGTCCCCGGCGGGACCGATCACCTGAGCGACCAGCTCTGCCCGTGCGGCGCAGAAGAGCAGCAGCTCGGCGAGGGCGTCCAGTTCCAGGGCCGGGTCCTTGAGCAGCCCGCGGATCCGCTCGCCGGTCTCGGTGCCGCCCGGCTCGCGCACCAGCACGACCTCGTCGCCCAGCGCGCGGGCGAGCAGCCTTGCCTGGGTCGTCTTGCCCGAGCCGTCGATTCCCTCCAGTGAGATGAACATCGGCGTCCCAGGCTAACCGCCCGAGTGGGCGCAGCTTCAGCGCCGTTCGTCGCGGAACATCGCGAGCGCGTGCTCGCCCGCGGGGTGCGCGCGAAACTCCCGCACGACCGCCGCCATGGCCACCGGCAGCTCCTGGGGCTGCGGCAGGGGCACCCCGTACTCCGGCGGCATCAGGACGGACGCCGCCAGCGCGGCAAACGTCAGGTCGGCGGCGGTGAATCGGTCGCCGCAGAGATATGGCCGGCCGTCGCTGAGCCGCTTTGCAACGGCGTCGAACGTCGTCCGCACCTGCGCCTCGGAGTACGCCGCCGTTGCGGGCGTGATGTCGAGGTAGCGATCGATCACCCGTGTGACCGCCGGATAGGCCAGCGGCAGTGTCCGGCGCTCCCAGCCGGGGACGCCGGTACACGCGTAGGCGATCGCGAGATCGCGGCGTCCGCGCATCGCGTTGTACATCCACCTTCGTCCATTTGGTCCCAGGTTCGCGTCGAAGTCGCGTTCCAGGTCTCGAACCTCGGCGGCGGCGTCGGGATCGTCCGGGTAGAGCCGCTGACCCGGCGGCGCCTTGGCATCGGCCTCGTCGACGATCTCGGCCGAGTCGGCCAGCACCCGGTCCCCGCAGACGAGCACCGGGGCCGTCCTCCCACCCCCTGCTCGCCGCACGGCTAGCCAGTGGATGAGCTGCAGATGCGCCTGCTCTCGGTATCCGACGCCCGCGCGATCCAGCGCCCAGCGAGCCTTCTCGCAGTAGTGGCTGATCGGAATCGTGATCAAGACGCACGGCTGGCGGGAGGGGCTCATAGTGCCCGCTCTTGGTCGCGCCGGCTAGCTCTTCGCGCGCGGCTTCGGCTTCGCGCCCGAGCCGTTACCTGACTTGGCGCGCGAACCGGCGCCGTTCTTCGCCTTGGCGCCGTTGCCGCGGGCGCGCTTCACCTTCGTCGCCGAGGCCTGGCCGGCGATCTTCTCGGCTTCCTTGACCGCATCGGCACCGTCGGGGCCCTCGGCACCGTCCTTCTCCGCCGCCTCCGCGGCCTCCTTGGCCGCCTTCGCCTCCTCGCGCTCGGCGCGGCGGCGCTTCATCTCGGCCATCGAGGGGCACTCGTCGTTCAGGCAGAGCTTCCAGGGGCGGCCACGCCAGGGGACCACCTGCAGGCGCGGCGTGCGGCCGCAGACCGAGCAGACCTCCTCGATCTTGTAGAGGCCGCTGACCCGCTGGGGCAGCGGGAAGGTCTGGTCGCAGGAGTCGGGCGAGTCGGGGTTGTCGCCGTCCCAGCCCTGGCAGCCGACGAAGCGCTTGCCGGACTTGCGGGCCTTGATGATCCGCAGCATGTTCGGGGAGCCGTCCTCCTGCTTGCGGCCGGCCTCCTGGCAGACGATGCACGGTCCCAGGATCCGGTCCTGGTCCATGCCGGCCCAGACCTCGCGGGCGAACTTGCGCCACTTGGCGTCCTCCTCGTCGGTGCTGACGTCGTCGCCCATCTCGTCGAAGGCCGAGCGCAGCATGTCGCGGCTGTCTGCGAGCACCTGGTCCTTGGTCATCTCGCCGGCGGCGATCTGGTCCATCTCCGCCTCCATCTCGGCGGTCATGTCGGGCGTCGCCATCCGCGGCACGTAGTGCTCGAAGGCCTTGCGACATCGCGATACCGGTCTCCGAGGGCTCGGGCGGGTTGGCGAAGACGTAGCCGCGGTCGTACAGCTTCTGGATGATGTCGGCGCGCGTCGCCTTGGTGCCCAGGCCGCGCTCCTCCATCATCTCGATCAGCTTGCCCTGGCTGATGCGGGGCGGCGGCGGGGTCTCCTTGCCCTCGATCTCGACGCCCTCGAGATCGAGCTGCTGCCCCTCCTCGAGCTTGGGGATCTCGGTGTCGGCGGAGCGCGCGTAGGTGTAGATCGCCGCGAAGCCCGGGTCGAGCACGACCGAGCCGCGGACGAAGTAGGTCTCCCCTTCATCTGCCGTCGGAGTGCCCTTGGCCGTGACGATGTTGGCCCGGGTCGACTCGCTGATCATCGGCGGCGAGAAGGTGGCGAGGAAGCGGCGGGCGACCAGCTCATAGACCCGGCGGTGGGCCTCGCGAGCGCGCCTCGAGACGCTTCGGGTTGACCGCCTGCGTCGGATAGATCGGCGGGTGGTCGGTCGTCTCCTTCTTGCCGCGGGTCGGCCTCGAGCGAACGCCCGTCGACCAGGAACTCGGCCGCCTTGAAGTCGTCGACCGCGACCAGCTCGCTTGACCAGCTCCTTGGTGTCGAGCGACTTCGGGTAGACGGTGTTGTCGGTCCGCGGGTAGGAGATGTAGCCGTCCATGTAGAGGTCCTCGGCGATCCGCATCGCCCGCGAGGGCGTGATGCCGAGCCGGCTGGAGACGTCGGTGGTGAAGGCGGTGGTGTTGAGCGGGGTCGGCGGCTTGCGGGTGTTCTTCTTGGCGCTGATCTCCTTGACCGTGCCCGGGCTCTTCGAGTTGGCGACCGCCGCCTTGGCCTCGGCCTCATCCCAGAACTTGTCGGTGGTGTGCTCGGCGACGAAGCTGCCGTCGGGGTGGGCGAAGTTGGCGGTGACCTCCCAGAAGGGAACTCGGGTTCGTGGGCGCGGCGCTCGAGCTCGCGCTGCACGATCAGCCCGAGCGTCGGGCTCTGCACCCGGCCGACCGAGAGGAAGTTCGAGCCGAAGCGCCGGGTCGCCATCGAGACGGAGCGGGTGAGCGTGGCTCCCCAGATCAGGTCGATGTCCTGGCGGGCCGCGCCGGCATTGGCGAGCGGCATCGAGAGCTCCTCGAGGTTGTCGAAGGCGCGCTGGATCTCGTCCTTGGTGAGCGCGGAGTAGCGGGCGCGCTTCACGCCGACGAAGTCGCCGTCTGTTCGCCGGCCGCGAGCTGCGGGTTCGACTCGACGACCTCCTGCAGCGCCTCGAGACCGATCAGCTCGCCCTCGCGGTCGTAGTCGGTCGCGATCACGATGTCGTCGGCGTCCTTCGCCACCTTCTTCAGGGCTCGGACGACGTTCTTGTCGGTCGGCTCCTTGATCAGCTCGGCGTCGATCAGGTCGCGGGGGTTGGTCTGCTGCCAGTTGTTGTACGACTCGGGGAAGGCGGGGTTGAGGACGTGGCCCTTCAGGCCGATGGTCATCTGGGGCCCGTCGGGGCCCTCCCAGGTGTAGAACGGCGTCTTGTAGGACGCGCCTTCGGTGGCGGTCCCGCCGCTCAAGATCTCCGCGATCTTCTTCGCGCTGTTGTTCTTCTCAGTGACGATCAGTCGCATATCGGCCTTCCACGGTAGCCGCGACCCGGGATGCCCCCTGGTGATGTAGTGCGAGGGTGCCCCGCAGGGGAAGCCGAGGAGCAACCCGATTCATTCTGGCCATGCGGTCGGCGAGCGTAGCAGGGGCTTATCGTGCGCCCCGTGAAATCGGTCGTCACAGGCGGCGCGGGGTTCATCGGCTCGCACCTGGTCGATTCTTTAGCCGCCCGCGGCGACGAGGTCCTCGTGCTCGACGACTTCTCCAGCGGCAAGCGGGAGAACCTCGGCCGATGCGCTGGAATCGGGCGCGACGTCATCGAGCTCGACGTCACCGACGCCCAGGGGATGTTCGACGCCGTCGAGCGCGTACAAGCCGCAGAACGTCTTCCACCTCGCGGCGCAGATCGACGTCCGCCGTTCGATGGCCGATCCGGGCTTCGACGCTCGCCTCAACGTGGTCGGCACCGTGAACGCGCTCGAGGCCGCCGCACGCGCGGGGGCCGCGAAGTTCGTCTTCACCTCCACCGGGGGTGCCATATATGGAGAGGGGGCCGAACGCAGCGACGAGTTGCCCTTCTCCGAGGACGCACGCTGCGAGCCGTTCTCGATCTACGGCCAGAGCAAGCTCGCGGCCGAGGGCTACATCGACCTCTACGGGCGCACGCGCGGGCTGCCGGCGACGACCGTGCGCCTGGGAAACATCTACGGCCCCCGGCAGGACCCTGCGACCGAGGCGGGCGTCGTCGCCATCTTCTGCGAGGCGGGGCGGGACGGCGGCCGGCCCACCGTCTTCGGCACAGGCGAGCAGACGCGCGACTACGTATACGTCGCCGACGTCGTCGCGGCGCTGATCGCGGCGCAGGAGAGTGACGACGCCGGTCCGATCAATGTCGGCACCGGAGTGGAGACGAGCGTGCTCCGGCTCGCCGAGCTCGTCGGCAGGGCATCCGGGCGCGATGACTTCGAGCCGGAGTTCGCCCCGGCCCGCGAGGGCGAGATCGAGCGGACCGCGCTCGACACGTTGGGAGCGGCCGAGCGGCTCGGCTGGCGGGCGGAGCGCACGATCGAGGCCGGCATCGAGCAGACGATCAAAGCGGGCGCCTGAGCCCGTCTAATCTCTGGCGCATGCCGGCGCAGGCGTTCGAGGGCAAGGAGTGCATCTGCCAGTTCCGTCGCGGGATCTGCGACCAGAGCTGCGTGCGCGACATGCTCGAGACCCCCTTCTACATGGCTGCGATCAAGCTCAAGGGGCGCCGCTGCCTGGTCATCGGCGGCGGCGACGTCGGACTCGAGAAGGTCGATGGCCTGCTCCTCTGCGGCGCCGATGTCCGGCTCGTCGCACCCGAGGCGGTCTCCGAGCTCGCGCGGTACGGGGCGGAAGGGTCGATCACCTGGGAGCAGCGTGAGTTCCACGATGGCGACCTGGACGGAGCCTTCCTGGCGATCGCGGCCACCAACGACACCGACGTCAACGTCGCCGTATATGAGGGGGCCGAGCGGCGGGCGATGCTCGTCAACGTCGTCGACGTGCCGCCCCTGTGCAACTTCATCCTCCCTGCGATCGTGCGGAGCGGACCCCTGGCGATCGCGATCTCGACCGCCGGCGCCTCGCCCGCGCTCGCCAAGCGGATGAAGCGCGAGATCGCCGAGACCTACGGCGAGCCCTACGCGCGCCTCGCGGTGATCCTCAACGACCACCGCGGCTGGGCGAAGGGAACCCTTCCGACCTACCAGGACCGCAAGGAGTTCTTCGAGGGGATCGTCAACGGCGACCCCGACCCGGTCGAGCTGATCAAGCAGGGACGCGAGGACGAGGTTCAGCGGCTGATCGAGCGGCAGAAGGAGCTCTCCGCCGCCGCGCTCGGCGTCTCCGCCTAGTCCGCCTTCTTCCCCTCGATCACCAGGAACTCGGCGGATTGCCGGAAGCTGCCGTCGTCGGCCTCGTTGTTGGCTGCGTAGAGGTCGAGTATGTCCTGCCGCAGCGCATCCCACTTGCCTTGGGGCTCGAGCGCGGCCTTGGCGGCAACGGTCGGCGGCAGCGCGGCCTCGTACTCCTCCATGAACTCGTCGGTGGAACCCGCGACGAAGTCGACTGCCGCCCTCTCAAACTCGAGCTCGACACCGCTCCCGGCGAACAGGTCGCGGACGTGGTCCTCGGTCCCCCACAGGATCGGGGGTTCGAAGCCCTCCGGCGGCGGCGGCATGTGCTTCGCCACCGTCATGAAGAACCTGCCGATGCTTCCTTCCGGCGTCCAGGCGCAGATCGCGATTCGGCCGCCAGGCTTGAGAACCCGTGCGATCTCCCCGGCCGTCCTGGCGTGGTCCGGGGCGAACATGCAGCCGAACACTGAGACCACCACGTCAAAGCTCGCGTCTTCGAACGGGAGCTGCTCGGCGTCGCCCTCGATCCAGTCGATCTCGACACCGGCCTCGGCGGCGTTGGCGCGGCCCGCCTCGAGGAGCTCGGGCGTGATGTCCAGGCCCGTGACCGTCGCCCCGGTCATCGCCGCCGGGATCGTCGCGTTGCCGCTCCCGCAGGCGACGTCGAGCACCGTGTCGATCTCGTCGATCTGGGCGGCCTTCACGGCAGCCACGCCCGCGCCCTCGATCCGGTGCACGATCGACGGGTAGTCCCCCATCGCCCACATCGCGCGTGCCTGCTGCTTCTGCTCGCTCAGCTCAGCCATCTCTCGCTCCTGTCCGGTTCGGGCGAACCGTCTCAGATCTCGCGCCCACGTGACTTGCCGTGGGTCACACCTCGCCGGCCCTGGTCTACTCGACGTCGCGGGCGCGCAGCAGGGCCGCACCGCCCACGAAGAGCGCCCCGATCCAGGCGAGCATCGCCGCCAGGGCCGGGATCACGGCGAGGAAGTCGACGTCGGGTGTGCCGACGTCGTCGGGATCGAGGCCCTGGATCGCGCTGGGTAGCGCGCCGACCGGGCTGAAGCGGTCAACGCCGGGGGCGAAGTTCCCGAGCAGCGGGTCGATCACGAACGCGAAGATCAGGATCGCCACGATCGCGGTCGGCTGGTTCCGGATCAGGCTGCCGACCCCGACTCCGAACGCTCCGAGAAGGGCCGCGACGCCGGCGTTGCGGGCGAACAGATCGATCACATCTCCGAACGGGGGCGTCGGCAGGTCGCGGATCCCGAGGATCGCGTAGCCGGCGATCGCGATCGCGACCGAGATCGAGATCGAGAGAAGGGCGCCGGCGGCGGCGAAGGCGAGCGTCTTCGCCGCGAGGAAGCGGGTGCGGTCGGGCGCCGCGAGCAGCGAGCTGGTGATCGTCCGGTGGCGCCACTCGCCGGTGATCCCGACGATCGCCAGGATCATGATGAAGAGGGTGCTGGCGTCGTTCTGGAAGACGTCGCTGAGCACCGAGTCCTCGGTCGGCTCGCTGAGCGAGGCGATCAGGATGGTGATCACCAGCGAGATCCCGACCGCGACGCCGGCGAGCGCGTAGAAGGTGCGGGTCGTCCGGAGCTTGATCAGCTCGGCGCGCAGCAGCCTGCTCACTCCTCCTCACCCCCGGTGAGCTCGAAGAAGACGTCCTCGAGCGAGGGCCCGACCGCGACCAGCTCCGAGAGAGCGACGCGATGCTCGTTTGCCGTCTCGCCGATCGCGTCGGGGGCTACGCCGCGGACCAGCAGCGCCCCTGAATCGTCCGGCTCGTACTCGAGCCCCGACTCCGCCAAGGCCCGTCCCGAGCGCCTCGCGGTCGCGGGCTCGAACCCGCGTCACACCTCCCTCCGCCTGTCCGAGCACCTCCTGCAGGGACCCGGCCGTTCGCAGCTTCCCGTGTGCGATCACCACGACGTCGTCGACGCTCTGCGAGACCTCGGAGAGCAGGTGGCTCGAGACCAGCACCGCTCGCCCTCGCCCGGCCTCGGAGCGGAGCAGCTCGCGCATCCACCGGATCCCCGGTGGGTCGAGCCCGTTCGCAGGCTCATCCAGGATCAGCACCTCGGGGTCGCCGAGCAACGCCGCGGCGATCGCGAGCCGCTGGCGCATTCCCATCGAGTAGCCCTTCACCCGCCGGTCGCCGGCGTCGGCGATCCCGACCAGCTGGAGGACCTCGTCGACCCGGGAGGCGGGATGCCCGCCGGCGGCGGCGAGGATGCGCAGGTGGTTGCGCCCACTGCGGCCCGGATGGAAGCTCGCGTCCTCCAGCACCGCGCCGACCTCGGCGCTCGGCTCCGGGAGCTTCTCGAAGTTGCGGCCGTCGAAGGTGGCGCTTCCACCGTCCGCGTGAACCAGTCCGAGCAGGATCCGGAGGGTCGTGCTCTTGCCGGCTCCGTTGGGGCCGAGGAATCCGGTTACGCGGCCGGCCTCGACCTCGAAGGAGAGGTCGGAGACGGCCTGCACCGAGCCGAAGCGCTTGCTGATCCCGTTGATCTCGATCGCGGACAAGAACGCGGCACTCTAGGCCGCTCCGCCCTTGGGGGTCAGCCGGCGGGCAGCGCGTAGATCGCGACGGCCGCGTACTGAACGGCGGCGGCCGCGATCACCAGCACGTGGAAGATCTCGTGGTAACCGAAGACCTCGGGGCGGGGGTCGGGCTTGCGGCGCGCGTAGACGACCGCACCCGCGGAGTAGAGGGCGCCGCCGAGCGCGATCATTCCAACGCCGACCGGACCAATTTCCTCCCAAAGCTGCGGGAGGGTCACGATCGCCACCCACCCGGTGCTTATGTAGACCACTGTCGTGAACCAGTAGGGGGCGCTGATCCAGACCAGGTTGAGGACCAGCCCGGCGAGCGCCGTCGTCCAGACCACGATCAGCACGAGGTTCGCGAGTGTCCCGTGCATGACGAGCAGGGCGAAGGGTGTGTACGTCCCCGCGATGAAGACGAAGATCATCGTGTGGTCCAGCCGACGCATCCAGACGCGCACGTCCGGCGTCCACGTGACGCGGTGATAGAGGGCGCTGGTTCCGAGCATCGCCGAGAGCGAGATGGCGTAGATCGACATGGCCACGACGGCGCGGCTGCCGCTTGCGGCGAGCACCAGAGCGCCGCCCGCACCCAGCGAGACGAAGAAAGCCCATTGGTGAGAGACGCCGCGGAGGCGCGGCTTCTGCGCGAGCTTGTGAGCGGCCGCCTGAGCCGCCATCGCGGCACTTTCCCGAGCCGCGGCGACCTGTTTGCCGGCGGCGTCGCGGGCCGCGCCGAGCCGCTCACCGGCCTCGACCCGGGCGTTGCCCAAGCGCTCGCCGGCGGCCTCCGCTGCCTCGCGCGCCACATCGACGGGATCCCGGCCCGCATGCGCTCCATCCGACGCCATGGCACGAACCATAGCCGCGCCGCTTGAAGCCGATGTGTGCGTCAAGTGACCCGAGGCGCCCAATGACTAGCATTTCCGTTTAGGCATATATCTGATTGGTTATACTACCCGCCAGATGGCGACGGCGACGACATTTGACGTCCTGGCGGAGCCGACACGGCGGCGGATCCTCGATCTGCTGCTCGACCGCGAGCGCTCGGTCGGGGACCTCGTCAAGAGGCTGAAGCTGAGCCAGCCCGGCGTGTCGAAGCACCTTCGCGTGCTGCGCGATGCCGGCCTCGTCTCGGTCAGGACGGACGCCCAGCGCCGTATATATGGAGTCCGCCCCGAGCCGCTGGAGGAGGTCGCCGCCTGGCTCGAGCCCTATCGCCGGCTCTGGGCCGAGCGCCTCGACGCCCTTGAACAACACCTGGATGAGGAGGCTTCATGACTTCGACGACGCGCGACGGCGAGCTGATCGAGCTGGAGGGAGAACGGGTCGGGGTGCGCTTCGAGCGCCGCTTCGCCCATCCGCCCGAGCGGGTCTGGCGGGCGATCACCGAGCCGAAGGAGCTCGCGGCCTGGTTCCCGGACACGATCGAGGGCGAGTTCGCCCCGGGCGCCGAGGTGACGTTTCCCAAGTTCGTGGAGATGGGCCTCCCCGCCACCGGCAGCGTCACGGAATTCGACCCGCCACGCCTGCTCGCCTTCACCTGGGGTCCGTCTGTGCTGCGGTTTGAGCTGGAGGCCGACGGCGACGGTTGCCGACTCGTCTTCATGGACAGCCTTCCGCGCGAGGAGGCCGCCAAGAATGCCGCCGGCTGGGAGGTCTGCCTGGCGGACCTGGAGGCGAGTCTCGCCGGCGAGGAGCCGGCCGGGCTTCAGGAGGACCATTGGTCCGAGCTGCACGAGCGATACGCCGAGCGGTTCGGCGTGGATCCGGAGGTGGGTCGTCGGGCGATGCGGGAGTATCGGTCGGGGGACTAGGGACCCAGGGTCACAAGACCAACACCGGCAATGAAGGGAAGCGGGACCGGCCGCCGCGGTTCTGCGTCGATTCGTGTCCGACCCTCGGACATAACTCGACGCAGAACCGGGTGCGCAGGGCACTAGGCACTACATCTAGCGCCCTTCTTCATTGACGGTATTGGCGGAACACTACGCTCCGCTACACTTCAGACGAGTGAACTGTCCCCACTGCGACTCCCCCACCAAGACCCTCGAGACCCGCCGCGTCCCCGACGGCGCCGTCCGCCGGCGCCGCGAGTGCACCAGCTGCGGTCACCGCTTCACCACCTACGAGCGGGCGGTCCCGGAGGTTCTCGAGGTGGTCAAGCGCGATGGCTCCCGGCAGCCCTTCGACCGCGAGAAGCTCCTCGGCAGCCTCAATCGCTCGACCCACAAGCGGAAGCTCGACCCGCGAAAGCTCGCCCTCCTCGTCGACCGGGTTGAGCGCGAGGCTCGTGACTCCGGTGGAGAGCTGAGCGCGACGCGAATCACCGAGCTCTGTCTCGAAGGACTGCAAAAACTCGACCGCGGCGCCTACCTGCAGTTTGCGGGAACTCTCCCGGATGCCGCTCGGAGCAAGTCATGAAATCCCCGCAAACACGGAAGAACCGAGGCCCCGGTTCCGTCCGAAGCACAGAGGATGCTGCTCTGCTCACCCCGAAAGACGAGCGAGAGGAGAAAGCTGATGGCTAGGGCCACTTCAAAGGCAGCGAGGACGACAGAGAAGGGCCTGGTCATCGAACGCCGGTTCTCGACGGCCGGGGTGCATCCCTACGACGAGCTCGACTGGGAGTCGCGGGACGCGATCATCGGCGATCCCGAGAAGCCTGCCTTCGAGCAGCGCGGCGTCGAGTTCCCCAAGAGCTGGTCCCAGAACGCCACCAACATCGTCGCCCAGAAGTACTTCCGCGGGCAGCCCGGCTCCCCCGAGCGAGAGACTTCCGTCAAGCAGATGGTCAGCCGCGTCGCCGGCCGAATCGCACAGGTCGGCCGCGAGACCGGATACTTCGCCAGCGACGAGGACGGCGACGCCTTCGAGGACGAGCTCACCTCGATCCTCGTCAACCAGAAGGCCGCCTTCAACAGCCCGGTCTGGTTCAACGTCGGTTGGAAGGACCCCGGCTCCGAGCAGGCGTCGGCCTGCTTCATCCTCTCCGTCGAGGACGACATGGACTCCATCCTCTCCTGGAACACCAAGGAGGGGATCATCTTCAAGGGCGGCTCCGGCTCCGGCATCAACCTCTCCAAGATCCGCGGCTCGATGGAGCACCTCTCCAAGGGCGGGATCGCCTCAGGCCCGGTCAGCTTCATGCGCGGCGCCGACTCCTGGGCCGGCGCGATCAAGTCGGGCGGCGGCACGCGGCGCGCGGCCAAGATGGTCGTGCTCGACGTCGACCACCCGGACATCGAGAAGTTCATCTGGTGCAAGGCCGATGAGGAGAAGAAGGCCGCAGCACTGAAGGCCGCGGACTTCGACATGCGCCTCGACTCGGACGCCTTCGCCTCGGTCCAGTTCCAGAACGCCAACAACTCGGTCCGAGTCACCGACGAGTTCATGCAGGCGGTCGAGAAGGACGAGGACTGGGACCTGGTCGGTCGCGTCGACGGCAAGCCGGTCAAGACCGTCAGGGCCCGTGAGCTGATGGACCAGATCGCCGACGCCGCCTGGCAGTGCGCGGATCCGGGCATTCAGTACGACACCACCATCAACCGGTGGCACACGGATCCGAACACCGGTCCGATCACCGCGTCGAACCCCTGCTCCGAGTACATGTCGATCGACGACTCGGCCTGCAATCTCGCCTCGCTCAACCTGATGAAGTTCCGCAACGCGGACGGGAGCTTCAACGTCGACGACTTCACCCACGCGGTGGACATCGTCTTCCTGGCCCAGGAGATCCTGGTCGGCTTCTCCAGCTATCCGACCGAGCAGATCACCGAGAACGCGAGAGCGTTCCGCCAGCTCGGCCTCGGCTACGCCAATCTCGGCGCGCTGCTGATGTCGAACGGCCTGCCCTACGACTCCGACCAGGGTCGTGCTCTGGCCGGCTCGATCACGGCGCTCATGACGGGGCGCGGCTACAAGATGTCGGCCGAGATCGCCGGCACGATGGGCCCGTACGAGGGCTACGGGGTGAACCGCGAGCCCCACAACCAGGTGATGCGGATGCACCAGTCCGCGGCCTACGAGATCGAGGACGAGCTGGTCGAGGAGCCGCTGCTCCACGCCGCCCGCGAGTCCTGGGACGCGGCCGTCGCGCTCGGCGAGCAGCACGGCTACCGC
Organism: uncultured Solirubrobacterales bacterium; assembly: GCA_963848955.1. Classification (GTDB taxonomy): domain Bacteria; phylum Actinomycetota; class Thermoleophilia; order Solirubrobacterales; family 70-9; genus DASUPK01. The sequence continues at coordinate 120,135 of CAWKFQ010000017.1, forward strand.
AACGCGCAGGCGACGGTGCTGGCACCCACCGGGACGATCAGCTTCCTGATGGACTGCGACACGACCGGCATCGAGCCGGACTTCTCGCTGGTCAAGTTCAAGGAGTTGGTCGGCGGGGGCCAGATGACGATCGTCAACCGCTCGGTCAACCTGGCGCTCGAGACGCTCGGCTACTCACAGTCCGAGATCGAGCAGATCGACGCCCACATCAACGAGCACAACACGATCATCGGGGCGCCCGCCCTGAAGGACGAGCACCTCGAGGTCTTCGACGTGGCCGTCGGCGAACGCTCCATCTCGCACACCGGCCACATCGACATGATGGCCGCGGCGCAGCCGTTCCTCTCGGGCGCGATCTCGAAGACCGTCAACCTGCCGGAGACGGCGACGATCTCAGACATCGCCGACGCCTACGGGGACGGCTGGAAGAAGGGCCTCAAGGCACTCGCGATCTACCGCGACGGCTCGAAGACCGCCCAGGCGCTGAAGACCGACGCCGGCGAGAAGAAGTCGGAGCCGGCCGAGGAGGCGACCGCCAAGCCGCACCGCCACAAGATGCCGCGGGAGCGAGAGTCGATCACCCACAAGTTCTCGATCGGCATGCACGAGGGCTACATCACCGCCGGCAAGTACGAGGACGGTTCGGTCGGCGAGATCTTCCTCACCGACATCGGCAAGGAGGGGTCGACGATCAAGGGCATGATGAACGCCTTCGCGACGGCGATCTCGATGGGCCTCCAGTACGGCGTCCCTCTCGAGGACTACGTGAAGAAGTTCAGCTACATGCGCTTCGAGCCGGAGGGCATCACCCGCAACCCGGAGATCCCCTTTGCCAAGTCGATGCCCGACTACATCATGCGCTGGCTCGCCAGCCGCTTCATCGAGGACGTGGACTACCTCGAGAGCCTCGGCATCCTCACCGATGAGGTCCGGGCGAAGAAGGAGGCCCAGCAGGCCTTCCCGATCGAGGAGACCAACGGTCATTCGAACGGCGAGGGCAACGGCAACGGGAACGGCTCAGCTGAGCCCGAGGCCGAAGCCAAGCCGGCAACCGCGGCACTCACCGACACCCCGCCGGTCGTCCCGGCGAAGATGGGCGCCGATCTCGAGCTGGGCCCGGCCTGCGACCAGTGCGGCGGCATGATGCAGCGGACCGGCAGTTGCTACACGTGCTCCTCGTGCGGCAACAACACCGGCTGCGGCTGAGGCGTAGAGCGTCACTGGGACGTCCTTTGTGACGCCAAGCGGCGTCCGACTCATAGCCACTGAGGCTTGTCCCGGTCAGGGCTTCGCGATACGGTCCGAACGCCCGCTGACCGGAGCATGGAAGCAAAAGGAGGAGCAGTGGCTAAGAACGTGACCCTGAGTGCCGCACAGGAGGTTGTCGAGGGCGCGCGCGCCAAGGCCGACGAGATCGGCGTGCCGATGAACATCGCCGTCGTCGATGAAGGCAACAACCTGACGGCGTTCGCACGCATGGATGGAGCCTGGCTGGGTTCCATCGACATCGCCCAGAACAAGGCGTACACCGCGCGGTCGTTCGACATGTCGACGAAGGACCTGGCGCCGCTCGCGCAGCCCAACCAGCCGCTCTTCGGCATCGAGGCGAGCAACCAGGGCCAGCTGATCGTCTTCGCCGGCGGGATCCCGCTGATGGACGGCGACGATGTCGTCGGAGCGATCGGCGTCAGCGGCGGCAGCGTGGAGCAGGACCACGAGGTCGCCGAAGCCGGCGTCGCGGCGTTCTAGCGGAGGAGACATCATGGCCGACAACAGAGGCGTTGCCTACATCGAGCCGGGCAAGGTCGAGGTCCAGAACATCGACTTCCCGGAGCTGGAGCTGAAGGACGGGCCCGGGGTGCATCCCGACAACGTCGGGCGCAAGACTCCCCACGGGGTCGATCATGCGGATCGTCTCGACGAACATCTGCGGCTCGGATCAGCACATGGTCCGCGGGCGCACGACCGCGCCGGCAGGGCTGATCCTCGGCCACGAGATCACCGGCGAGGTGATCGAGGCCGGGCCCGGCGTCGAGTTCATCAAGGAGGGCGACCTCTGCTCGGTGCCCTTCAACATCGCCTGCGGCCGCTGCCGCAACTTGCAAGGAGGGCCACACCGGCGTCTGCCTCAACACCAATCCCGATCGCCCCGGAGCGGCCTACGGCTACGTCGACATGGGCGGCTGGGTCGGCGGCCAGGCCAACTACGTGATGGTCCCGTACGCCGACTGGAACCTGCTCAAGTTCCCCGACAAGGACCAGGCGATGGAGAAGATCCTCGACCTGACGATGCTCAGCGACATCTTCCCCACCGGCTACCACGGCTGCGTCAGCGCGGGCGTGACCTCGGGCTCGACGGTCTACATCGCGGGGGCGGGGCCGGTGGGGCTCGCCGCCGCCCACTCCGCCCAGTTCCTGGGGGCGGCGGTGGTGATCGTCGGCGATCTGATTCCCGAGCGCCTGGAGCAGGCCCGCTCGTTCGGCTGCGAGACAGTCGATGTCTCCGAGGGCGAGCCCAAGGACCAGATCGAGCAGATCCTCGGCGTTCCGGAGGTGGACTGCGCCGTAGACGCCGTCGGTTTCGAGGCGCGCGGCCACGGCGAGGAGGGCTCGGCGGTCGAGGAGCCCGCCACGGTGCTCAACTCGATCATGGATCTGACCAGGGCGGCCGGCAAGCTCGGCATCCCGGGCCTCTATGTCACCGGCGATCCGGGGGCGGTCGACGAGGCCGCCAAGGAGGGGTCGCTCTCGATCCGGATCGGCCTCGGCTGGGCGAAGTCCCACGTCATCACGACCGGGCAGTGCCCGGTGATGCGCTACCACCGCGGACTGATGAACGCGATCCTGAACGACAGGGTTCAGATCGCCAAGGCGGTGAACGCGACCGTGATCACGCTCGACGAAGCGCCCCAGGGCTACAAGGACTTCGACTCGGGGGTCGCCGCAAGTACGTGCTCAACCCCAACGAGTTGATCAAGGCCGCCTGAGCCAACGCGGGACTGTCTTCGCGTCTAGCCGCGTCTGACGCGGCGCTTGCCCCGCCGCCGGCGGACGACCTGGCGCCGGCGGAGAAAGAGGGCGATCACGATCAGGGCGAACACCCCGAGGCCGATGTAGAGCAGCTTGTGATCGTCGCCCGAGGGCGCCGGGCCGGGCGGCGGCTCCCTGGGGAAGTCGCTGCGGTCGAGCGTGTCTCGTGCCTCGGCGCAGTAGCCGTAGGCGGTCATATCGGCAGAGCCGAACCAGCCGTACCCAGTGGCGGCCCACCGGCCTCCCCGGGTGAAGAAGCCGTCCGCGAAAAGGGCGTCGTGCGAGTCACCGAAGCTGAATCCGCCCGAGATCAGGGCGTACCCGTCAGGACAGCTCGGCGTGGTCGCGGACGCCGCCTTCTTCTCGCCGACCGAGACGGTCGTTGAGACCGTCTTGACCGGGAGGCTCCGATCCTCTCCGCAGTAGGCGATCGCGGTCAGCTCGCCCCCGTTCTCACCGGTTGCGCCGCCGCTCACCCGCCAGGAGTCCGTGCCGACGGCCCTGGACTCAGTGATGTAGTCGCCGCCGTAGACGTGGCCGCCAAAGCGTTCGACGCCCGGGGTCGTGAAGTTGGTCCGCTGGAAGCCTCCGGAGAAGATCTGGGTGCCCTCGGGGCAGTGTGCGTCCACCGTCGCGGTCTCGTGACGGTGGACGTAGGTCGTCGCATGCGGAGAGGCCGTCGGAACGAGTCCCTGACCGCAGACCACCTGGAGCACGACCGTGCGCGTCGCGGTGGAGTTCTGGCTCGGGTCGATCAGGGTGGCGGTGTCATGGAATCCGCCCTGCGCGCCGAGCCGCTCGTAGGAGTGCGAATAGACCCCCTCGCCGTCGGCCCCGAGCGGCGTCGCGTTGTAGAACCCGCCGCCCATCGGATGGGCGCCGTCCGGGCAGAGAACCTCGAGCCGGGCGGTCCCGTCCGGCTCCGACATCCGAAATTCCTTGCTGGCGGAGGTGAGGTCCCTCAGTGGACCGGCGTCCCCGGCCTGCGATTCGCCGCTGTTGCCCTTGCCGCCGGCGAGGTAGACGGGGCCGTAGTTCGAATCGAGCACGAAGATCCTCTGCTTGGTTCCCGCCCGAATCGCGAGGACGAGGCGATCACAGCTGGTCTCGTCCGCGATCACGTTGATGAGGTCGGAGCCCTGGACGGAATCAAGGCTCGACGTGACGACGACCTCGGTTTGCAGTTCGCGCCGAAGGACCGTCGCGATCTCGTTCGGGGGCGGATAGCACTCGTCCTCGGAGAAGACGCGCTTGATTGCCATGATCTTGAATCCGCCTTCGAGCTTGCCGGTGGCCTCGTCGTAGCCCCCCTGGACCACCCCCTGCGGCGTCGCAAGCGCCGGCTTGGCGCTGAACAGGAGCCCGATCAGGACGAATAGCAGTGGCAGAACTCGCTTCATCGAGAGGCAGGGTTATAGATGCCGCGAAGTCAGCGCGAATACTCAGTTAAGGGCTTGTGAAAACGGCCGAAACTGCCGACCCTTGGGAATACGTGATGGGCAGGCAAGGGCGACGGGCGCTCCAGCCTCTGATCGAGGCCGGACTCAACGTAACCCGCGGCAGGCCGCTCCAGGGCGACGGCGCGGGACTCCGACTGCTGCCCTGGGTCGGCTCCGGGGTACTCGCGTTCGTCCTGCTCCCGCTCCTGCCCGGTGCCGCAAATCTCGGCAACCTCCTCGCCGGCCTGCTCATTCCGATCAGCGTGGCCCTGGCGCTGCTCCCCCGCTGGGAGCGGCACCCGGCCTGGATGCAGGCGCTGCCCCCGCTGCTCCCCTTCGTGATGATCGCGCTGGTCCGCGGCTTCAACGAGAGCCCGATCCCCGCCTACAGCCCGGTGGTCCTGCTGCCGGTGTTCTGGTTCGCGCTGTACGGGACCCGCCTCCAGCTCTTGATATCTGTGATCTGCGTCGGCATCACCTACGCGGTCCCCTCGCCTGCCCTCAGCGGCGCCGGATACCCGGCGACCGAGGCGATCGCAGCGCTGCTCTGGATGGTGATCGCGGGGATTGCGGGCTTCACGCTCAGCGAGCTGGTCCGCCAGCGCGAGCTGCTCGCCGCGCGGCTCGAGCTCACTGCGCGCACCGACGCGCTCACCGGCCTGCCGAACCGCCGCGCCTGGGACGAGGAGCTCGAGCGGGAGATTCTGCACGCGGGCCGCACCGAGACCCCGCTCTGCGTCGCGCTCCTCGACCTTGACTTCTTCAAGCAGTTCAACGACCTGAACGGCCACCCCGCCGGGGACTCCCACCTCAAGGAGGCGGCCTCCCTCTGGCGGAACCGGCTTCGTTCCGCCGACCTGATCGCCCGCTACGGCGGCGAGGAATTCGCCGTGCTGCTGACGGCGACCGACACCTTCCAGGCACGGGAGGTGATCGAGACGCTGCGCGGGTGCATGCCGCGCGACGAGACCGTCTCGGCCGGGATCGCGCAGTGGGACGGCGCCGAGTCGAGTCTGGACCTCATTGCCCGCGCGGACTCGGCGCTCTACGAGGCGAAGCGCAGCGGCCGGGATCGCACCGTGCTGGCGCACGACCCCGAGCTCGCGCCGGCCTGATCGGCCGTCGTCAATCGCCGGTCGCGGCTCGCCTGGAGAGGTAACGATCCAGCCCTGCCCACTGCTGCTCGGGCGGGACTGCCTGGAGCATCGCCTCCGCGGTCTCGGGATCGGCGCGCTCACCCACGTGATCCCGGATCCGATGTTCGAACTCCTCGGGCCCGAGGCTCGCCGCGAGCTCGCCCTGCTCTCGGAGCCGCTCACGGACCACGTCGAGGTGGCCCTGAGGACCGGTGACCTCGCCGAAGTGGGTCAGCCCCAGGCTCTCCGGCTGCCAGTCGAGGATGCGGTCGATCGAGTCCTCCCAGACATCGAGGTCGATGTCGGGCGGCGGAGTGGGAGGCATCACGAAGTCGCTGGGCGGGATCCGGACGGCGGCCGCGTCCCCGACGAACGCGCGACCGCTCGGCGGATGGAAGTAGCTGACGTGGTGGGAGGCGTGACCGGGCGTGTAGGCCACCCGGAAGCCGAACACCTCCTCGCCACCGCGCAGCGGTTTCAGGTTCTCCTCTGGAACCGGTAGGACCTCGCCCCAAAGCCGCTCCATCTGACCGCCGTAGAGCCGCTCGGCGCTGGCGAGGAGTTTCGCCGGGTCGGCCAGATGGGCCGCCCCGATCTCGTGCACGTAGACGGGGAGGTCCGGCCAGCGGCGGACCATCGATCCCGATGCGCCGGCGTGATCGAGGTGGATGTGGGTCAACAGCAGAGCACGGGGTTGCTGATCGCCGAGGGCCTCGATGAGAGCCTCCAGCGAGCTGGTCGGCCCGGGATCGACCAGGACCCCGTCCAACTCCCAGCAGCCGATCACCCGCTCCCGGCCGAGGTGCCGGACGTCGATCAGTCTCACCCTGTGACGATCCGCGCCGCCAGTGCGGCTCGTGCACCCGCGGCCTCCGCAAAGGGTGCTCCCTCCGAGCGCATCACCTCAGCCGCGGCGCGCCGGCCAGACTGGATAGCGCCGTCCAGGTAGCCCATCCAGCGAGTCGCGGTTTCGGTTCCCGCCCAGTGGATGCGGCCGACCGGCTCGCGGAGCAGACGGCCGTATCCGGTCCAGGCGCCGGGGCCCAGCACTCCCGCATAGCAACCTCGCGAGTAGGGCTCCGTGCTCCAGTCCTTCTCGACGTAGACCTCGGGGTGAGCGGCGCGCCGTCCGAAGAGCCGCTGGAAGCCCCGCAGGACGGCGTTGCGACGCTCGGCCTCAGGGATCCCACCGAGCTCTCGCGCATCTCTCCCCTCGAGGAAGGCAATCAACCCGGGTCTGCCGTTGGGTGGCGTGTTGTCGAAGACGACCTGGGCGGGGCCGGGCAGGCTGATCGCCTGACCGGTCAACCCGTCATCCCGCCAGAAGGGTTCCTCATAGACCGCCATGCATTTGATCACCGAGCCCATCGGCATTCGCTGGGTGAGCTGGTCGCGGGCCGCCGGGAGCGGCGGGTCGTAGTTGATCCGGCCGGCGAGCGCGGGAGGCACCGCAACGATGGCGCGGCGGGCTCTCACCTCGCCGGCCACGACTCCATCCGCGTCGGCGCGGATCACGCGAACCGGCGCGGAGAGCTGCACGCGGTCCCCGAGCTCCTCGGCCATTCGGATCGAGAGCTGCTGGGTGCCGCCCACCAGGCGGTCCTGCTGGGCGCCCCCCTCAGTCTCGAGCAGGTCGTCCCAGCCGCCCGCCGATGCGGCGTAGAAGAGGACGTGCAGTAGCGAGACGTCGGCGGGCTCGACAGCAAAGACCGCGCGGCACGCGACGGTGAGTGCCTCGCGCACGGTCTTCGTCTTCGCGGTGCGCCGGATCCAGGCCGCGAAGCTCTGCTCGTCGAGGCGCTCCGCGTCCTCCGCGCCCCACGGTGCCTCCGGGTCGACGCCCTTGATCAGCCGCTTCAGCCTCAGATCGGCCTGGCCGTAGTCGACCATCACGTGCGGCGCGAGCATCGGGATGGTGCCGCGGTAGCGCTTCAGCCGTCCCCGGCGATCCTCGAACAGGTTCTTGCCGGTGACGTGGGTCGGGTAGGTCTCGATCCCGAAGTCCTGGGCGAGGCTGAGGACCTCGTGCTGCGTAGGCCCGACCCACTGGCCGCCCACCTCGACGATGTCCCCAGAGTGCTCGCCGACCGATTGGCTCAGGGTCCGGCCGCCGACTCGGTCGCGGGCTTCCAACACCCGCACGTCGAGCCCGGCGGCGCTCAGCTCGCGCGCCGCGGTCAGCCCGCCGAGGCCCGCACCGACGACAACGACGTCACAGTCATGCATCGGTTGAAGTATCCCGCGTCGCCGTTCCGCCGCCCCGAATCCCACGCTAAACTCATTCTTACGTGAACGTTAACTTCGTCAGATCAGGTGCCAGCCGGCTCCGGCCAGGTGTCGAAGCTGGACACGAGCACTACAAGTGGTGGGTCCTCAGCTGTACGAGCTTGGGAATGCTTCTCGCGACCATCAACTCGGGCACGCTGATCATCGCCCTGCCCGACCTGGAGAGGTCGCTCGGAACCACGCTGCTGCAGCTCGTCTGGGTGATCCTCGCCTACATGATCGCCTCGACCGTGCTGGTGCTGACCGCCGGCAGGCTCTCCGACCTATTCGGCCGGAAGAAGGCCTACGTCGGCGGCTTCCTGCTCTTCACCGCCGCCTCCCTCGGCGCGGGCTTCTCGGCAGACGGCACCCAGCTGATCCTCTGGCGGATCCTCCAGGGCGTCGGCGGCGCGGTGCTCTTCGCCAACGCTCCGGCGCTGGTCACCGACGCCTTCCCGCGCGAACAGCTGGGCCTGGCGATGGGCACCAACACAATGGTCGCGGCCGTGGGACTGGTCATCGGACCGGTGCTCGGCGGAGCCCTGGTCGCGATCTCGTGGCACTGGGTCTTCTGGTTCAACGTGCCGGTCGGGTTGGCCGGCGCCCTCTGGGGCTGGCTCGTCCTTCACGAAATGTCCACCCGTGACACCCAGCGGGGTTTCGACATCCTCGGCACCCTGACCTTCGTCGCGGGTCTCACCGGGCTGGTCTACGGCCTCTCGCGCGGGGGCCTCTCGGGTTGGGACGACCCGTTGGTGATCTGGTCTCTCATCGCCGCGGCCGTGCTGCTGCCGGCCTTCGTCCTCATCGAGAAGCGGGTCTCCGCCCCGATGCTCGACCTCACGATCTTCGAGAACCGGATGTTCGCGGCCGCGACCGGCGCTGCCTTCATCAACGGCCTCTCCCGCTTCGCCCTGCTCTTCATCTTTGTCTTCTACTTCCAGGGCGTCATGGGTGACGATCCGATCACGGCCGGGATCAAGCTCGCGCCGATGGCGATCGGGATGGTCATCGCCTCGCCGCTAGCTGGCCTCTGGGCCGACCGGCACGGCTCCCGCACGCTCGCTGCGCTCGGCATGCTGGTCAGCGCGTTTGCGCTCGCCGGTATGACCACGCTCGGCCAAACCAGCCCCTACTGGGAGACCACGCTCTGGCTCGGTCTGGTCGGGATCGGCTCGGGGATGTTCAACTCCCCGAACACGGCCGCGATGATGGCGACCGTGCCGGCGAAGCGCCGAGGCATCGCCTCCGGTGCGCGGACGATGCTGCAGAACACGGGCGCCGTGATCTCGATCGCATTCGTCCTGGCGATCGTCACGGCTGCGGTCCCGAAGGAGGTGCTGTTCAAGATCTTCTCGGGCCTCGCTTCCGGCCTCTCCAGTGAACAGCTCGCCCCCTTCATCCACAACATGCATACGGCGCTCTGGGTGCTCGCGATCACCTCGCTGATCGGCGCCGGGGTCTCGTTGCTGCGGCCCCGGCACGCCGCGCCGGTGCGGGAGCCGGGCGTCGACGCCGGCCTGGATCGGGTGGCGGCATGACCGAGACGCGCTACCGGATCGGGGACCTGGCGAAGCTCACCGGGACGACACCCCGGACGATCCGCTACTACGAGGAGATCGGGCTGCTCCCCTCCGAGAAGGAGCGGGAGCCCGGCGCCCATCGCACCTTCGGCGACGAGGACCTGGAGAGGCTCCGCGAACTGCTCCGCCTGCGCGAGCTGCTCGGCGTCTCGCTCGAAGAGCTCCGCGACCTGGTGGCGGCCGAAAGCGCCCGTGCCTCGCTGAGGCGGGAGTGGCAGGAGGGGATCGAGGATCCCGTCCGCCAGCGCGAGGTGCTGGACGAGGCCCAGGGGCACATCGACTCCCAGCTCGCCCTGCTGCGAAGCCGCCGCGACGAGATCGAGAAGCTCACCCGCGAGCTCGAGACCCGGCGCAGACGGGTTCGCGACCGGCTGCGATCTGTCAAGCGCGTCAGCTCGCCAGGCTGATTTCCCCGTCGATCACGGGGATCACGCCTCCGCCGACCCGCGGGCGGCCGTCCACCATCTCTACCTGGAGCACGCTCGGGCGCCCCATCTCCTCACCCTGCCTGATCACAACGCGCTCGCGACTCTGGCGCTGGGAGAGGTACGCGCCCAACGGACCGGCCGCCGATCCGGTCGCGGGGTCCTCGCCGCCGGGCAAGACGCTCGAGAACATGCGGGCCCGCGCCGCCGAGGACTCCTCGTCCACCCAGACGAGGTAGAAGTTGGGCGTCTCCCCGGCGCGGGGCTCCGCGTCCGCGAGTGCCGCGTCGATCGCTTCGTAGTCCGGTGTGATCCGCTCCAGCGAGGAGGCGTCGGAGACGGGCACGATCGCCGTCGGCAGGCCGGTCGAAACGACCTGCGGCGGGAGATCCTGATGCGCCTCGGCGGGGTTGAGACCGACGGCGTGCATCACCGCCTCGACGTCGAGTTCGGTGCCGAACTCGGGCGCGTTCTGGACCATCTCCGCCCGCCAGCGCCCGTCTTCGTCGCGCAGCTCGATCGGCTGGAGACCGGCCTGGGTCTCCTGCACGAAGCTCGCCTCCTGCAGGCCGCGCCAGCGTGCCACCGCGACCGCGGTGCCCAGCGAGGGATGCCCGGCGAACGGGATCTCACTCGCGACCGTGAAGATGCGGTTGCGGTAGTCGGCGCCATCGGCCCCGGGCGACTGCACGAAGGTGGTCTCGGAGAGGCCCATCTCCCTCGCGAAGGCGAGCATCGTCTCGTCGTCGATTCCGTCGGCGTCGTCGACCACCGCCAGCCCGTTGCCGGCCAGGGGCCGCTCCGCGAAGACGTCGAGCCAGGCGATCCGATGTGCCATTCCCGACATGATCGCGATGTGCGCCTGGGCTGCCGGTCCGCGCCGTACGTTTGGCTCGTTCTCGACAACTAGGGAGAGAGAGATGAACGAGAGCTATCCGCTCACCTATTCGGTGGACTACCCGGACCGCGAGCTCAACCGGCTGACCACCTTCTTCCGGCTCTTCACCGTGATCCCGATAGCGATCGTGCTCGGGACCGTGGCCCACGCCACCTTCGGCGGCGGCGGAGACCGAGAGACGACCTATATCGCCGCCGGTGGCCTGCTCTTTGCGGGGCCCCTGCTGATGATCCTGTTTCGCAAGAAGTACCCGCGCTGGTGGTTCGACTGGAACCGCGAGCTGCTCCGCTTCGCGAACCGGGTGGTGATCTATTTCGCCCTCCTCCGAGACGAATACCCCTCAACGGACGAGCAGCAGGCGCTCGCCCTCGAGATCGAGTATCCGAACGCGGAGACCGACCTGGCACGGGGGATGCCGCTGGTCAAGTGGTTCCTGGCGATCCCGCACTACGTGGTGCTGTTCTTCCTCCACATCGCCGCGTTCTTCGTAGTGATCTACGCCTGGTTCGCGATCTTGTTCACAGGTCGCTACCCGCGCTCGGCCTTCGACTTCGTCGTCGGGGTGTTTCGCTGGAGCAACCGGGTCACGGCGTACGCCTTGATCCTGGCCACCGACAAGTACCCGCCCTTCTCGCTCCAGGAGGAGACGGGGTCGAGTTCGACCGGCACGCCGGCCGCGTGACTCAGTGGCCGTGGTGCTCGTGCATCACGGCGTGCCCTCGCCCGCGGGCGATCAGGTAGCGGTTGGCCCAGAAGGCGAACGGATAGGCGATCGCGAACCCAACGGCGATGCTGCCCCAGAAGAGCGGATCCCCTAGGCCGGCTTCCAGGGCGCTCGGGATCAGAATCACGGTGCCGTTGTCGATCAGCTCCATGATCGTGATCGAGACCGTGTCCGCCGCCAGCGCCGTCGCGACGATCGTGCGCGGCGCGAGGCGGGCGCGGATCAGCGGCATCGAGGTGAGCAGGAAGCCGAAGAAGTAGGCGAGCCCGACGGCCAGAGCGATCTGCGGGACGTTGCCCCAGCCGAGGGCGGTCGCCAGCGCCATTCCCGCGACCTCCCCGATCACGCAGCCCGGTGAGGCAGTGGTTGGTCGCCGCGATCGCGAGCCCATTCAGCTCGGAGCGAGACTGGGTGTCCAGTGAAGCCTCCATCTAGTGGGCGTGGCCGGTCGCGTGCGCGCCGGCCGCCGCGGGCCTCCTCCCCGTGTACTCGTCGGGGTCGGCCTCGAACTGCGCGCGGCAGTGCTCTGAGCAGAAGAAGTAGGTGCGTCCGGCGTGCGCCATCCGCAGCGCCTTCGAGCGGTCGACCCTCATCCCGCAGACCGGGTCGGTGGCGCCGCGCCGGACGGTCAGGTAGAAGAGCGCCGCGAAGACCGCCAGCGCGACCACGTTGAGGACCAGCTTGTAGTCGAGCTCGACCGAGCCGAAGATGTCCTCGCGCGAGGGCGGTCGTGTCGGGATCAGGCCGGCGAGCGCTGAAGAGGCCGTCGATCGATCAGGGCCGCGATCACCATCGTCACGAACATCAGCGCCGTGATCCGCAGCGCGAAGGCCCGTGCCGTAGTACTTGCGGTAGGCGACGATGATCGGCAGCACGATCAGGTCGGCGAAGATGAACGCCATCACGCCGGCGAAGCTGATCCCGCCCGACCAGAGCACGGCCGCGAGCGGCACGTTGCCGATCGAGCAGACGAAGCTGAGCACGGCGATGAGCGGCCCGACGATCACGTTCTCGATCGTCTGCAGGGCCGGCGGCGCGTCCGTCGATGAACAGGCCGTTGAAGAAGTCGTCGCCGAGCAGCGCCGATGAAGCCGGCGAGCAGGAAGCCGATCGTGATCTCCTTCCAGAGCATCTGCCAGTCGCCGCGGAAGTTGTGGGCGACGTCCGACCAGGCGCGAGGCCGACGTGAGCCGCTCGCGCCAGCCCATCCGCTCGCCGGCGGCGTGGTGCTGGTGGCCGGCTGTCGGCCGTGCTGCGCGTGCTCGCGCGCCCGCTCCTCGAGCCGCGGCGAGACGAAGAGCCGCAGCAGCAGCGCCATCAGGGCGATCATCACGATGCCGCCGAGGAACTCGGCCAGCGTGAACTGCCAGCCGAGCAGGATCCAGAGCACCAGCCCGAGCTCCCAGACCAGGTTGGTCGAGGCGAACTGGAAGGCCAGCGCGGTGACGCGCCGAGGCGCCCTTCTGGAAGAGGCGACTTGGCGATCGCGATCGCCGCGTAGGAGCACGACGACGAGGCGGCGCCGAGCCCGGTCGCCCTGGCGACCGGCCCGAGCCGCTCGCCGGCCGAGCGCCGACTCGATCCGCTCGCGCGGGACCCAGGCCTGCACGATCGCCGAGATCGCGAAGCCGAGCACGAGCGCCCACCAGACCTCGTAGGCCATCAGGAAGGACTGCTCGAAGCCCTCGCCGATCGTGGAGATGACGTCAGCCATGCGCTTGACGACTATACCCCCTGGGGGTATGCTCGACAACACATGGAGAACACGAAAACACCCGGCTACACAGGCATCGAAGGAAGAGCTGCTGAACCGCCTCGCCCGCGTCGAGGGCCAGATCCGCGGCGTGACCAAGATGGTCGAAGAGGACCGCTACTGCATCGACGTCCTCACCCAGATCGAGGCGGCGGAGGCGGCGCTCAACAAGGTCGCCCTCGGCCTGGTCGACGACCACGTCCGGCACTGCATGCGCGGCGGCAGGGGCGCCTCCGAGGAGCAGATTCAGGAGCTGATGGGAGCGGTCGGCCGGCTGGTCAGCTCGTAGGGGCCTGGCCGGTCTCGAAGCGGGCGACCTTTTCGCCCTCGACCACGAACCTCCAGTCGGTCCGCATCGAGCCGTAGGTCGAGTTCGTGTAGTTGACGATCAGCGACCGGCCGTCGTCGGACTGAGACTCGACCTCCATGCGCCCATCTGCGGAAAAGATCTCGCGGTCGACCCACTCCTCGAGGTCACGCTCCGAGCCGTCGTCGGACATCGTCGCGTCCTCGGTCAGCAGCGCGAAGAAGGCGTCGCGGTCGCCGGCGTTGACGGCCTCGACGACCTTCCGGACGACGGGATCAGCGAGTTCCCTCGGCTCGACCACGATCCGAGTCTATGAGCTGAGTGAAGGACGGCTCAGTCGTAGAGCGTGAACGCCGCCAGCACCACGTAGATGGCGACCAGCGCCACGCCCTCGAACATCCTCGCCTGGCCGTCACCGGTGATCTGCCAGCTGGCGATCGCGGTCACGAAGAGGGCGCCGATGTACACGGTCGGAATGGCGAAGGTGAGGGAGGTGTCGAAGGGGATCGAGATCAGCACGAGCGCCGGGAACAGGAAGGCGGCGACCTGGGCCGCTGAGTTCTTCACCACTGAGATCGCCACGTCCGAGCGGCGCTTGGCCGCCAGGAAGATGCTGGTGACGTGCTCGACCGCGTTGCCGGCGATCCCGACGATCACCAAGCCGGCGAACGCCTTGGAGATCCCGAGCGAGTTGACCGCGGGATCGAGTGCGTCGATGAACCAGTCCGAGACGAACGCAGCGCCAACGGCACCCAGCGCGAGAAAACCGACCGCTACCCGAATCGACAGTTGCGCGGTGCCGCCGTTCTCCTCCGGTGGGACGTCGGAGCGGAGATACCCCCAGGCCCAGAACCCATAGACGACAAGCAGGCAGCAGGCTCCGACGATCGAGAGCCCCTGGATGTGGTGGCTCGCCTCACTGCTCGACTCGATCGTGAGGCCGATCACGACGATGACGAAGATCGTCACCAGCCCCAGCGTCGCGGCGTCCTGCGGCAGCCGTGTCCGGAACCGCATCACGTCATCGTCGGAGGCGAGCACCCCGGTGACGATCACCAGCCCCTGGATGAGCAGGGCGTTGGCGAGGATCGAGCCGACCAGCGACGTCTGCGCGACGAGCAGTTCGCCCGCCCCGAGCGCGAAGATGACCACGAAGAGCTCCGGCAGGTTCCCGAGTGTCGCCTGGAGAAACCCGGTGACCGCCGGCCCGAAGTGCAGGCCGACCTGCTCGGTTGCCACCGCCACGAGCCAGGCGAGCCCTGCCAGCGCCAGCGCCGAGACGCCGAAGGCAAGCACCGCGCTCGCGTCGGAGTAGTGGAGCACTCCGGCGAACGCCGTGACGGCCGCCGTCACACCGAGAATGACCCGCTCCCTTCCGCTCACGGTCGAGAGACTTTCAGCTTCTCGCGCTGGTTATAGGGTCAGCGCGACGCTGGCCTCAGATCCGGGTTTCAAGAGCAGCCACAGGAGGGAAATCCATGCGCCGACTCAAACCGCACCTCACGTACGCCAATGTCGCAGCGACTGCGGCGCTGATCATCGCTGTTGCCGGCGGCACGACGGCGATCGCCGGTAGCAAAGCCGGGAAGAACACCGTCGCGAGCAGTTCGATCAAGCCCTACAACATCACCGCACGGGATTTGGCCGGCATACGCATTGCGCAGGTCAACGGTCAATTCAACGCGTTCGCACCCTGCGCCCGGGGAGAACGCCTTCTTGGCGGAGGAGGCAGCACTAGCGGTCCCTTGGGCGCCTCGCGTCCTGGCACCAACGGCTGGTTCGTGGAACAAGGGAGTGGGCCGGGAGACCAACCTGTAATGGCATTCGCCCTTTGCTTGAAAACGAAGCCTGGCAAATAAGTCAGCTCAGCCCGTCCCGGGTTAATGCAGGCTGGGATTCGCACTGGCCAAGCCCACTTGGGCTCACCCACGCACAACAACCCTGCGCCCGTGCGAAGGCCCGGGCTCATACGGATAGCCGCTCTGGCGCTTCACAAGCGCCCGGAAGACGTACCGCACGCGACCCCGCGTCTGCGTAAAGCGGTACTTCCCGCGGTAGCGTCCGTCTGCGTCGGTCCGCAGCTGTTTGAAAGTGCGCCACTTGCGACCAACCCGGGCCTGCATTGCGACCGCCCGGCCCTCGGCGTTCGGCCCAGGCACACGTCCCGAGAACCGTGCTGCTTCTCCATTCTCAAGAATCTTCTTCGGGATCTCGAGCGTTGGGACGACCCTGGAATCGAGCTGCACCTTGCCGCCGAGGACTTTGTCGTTGTAGCGGTACACGAGATCCAGGCGGCGTGAAGGCCCGGCGTCGAGGCGCGTCGCGAACCGACCATTGCTTTGGGTTGTTGCGGTGCTGGCGAGCTCGCGTGACGCGTCGGGTAGGTCGATCGTCTGATACAGGCAGACGGTCGCTCCTGACACTGGCGTGCCAGCGCCGTCCTTGAGGGAGCCACGGATCACCGGCTGCACCTTCGAGGTGACCGAGGCCCTAGTCCGCGTCTGCCCGGCCACATCGGCTCCAGCGTCCAGTTCAGCGGCAACAGTGCCGCCGGAGCCAGGACAAGAATTGTCCACTTGCACAGTGCGCCGAATACATGGCGATGAGACGTTGCCGCCGACGTCTTCAGAGCAGATCACCACATCATTCGGGCCGTTAGTCCAACCCGGGTCCTTTTGCGTGTCGATTGCAAGGTGTTGCGTGGAGGAGTTCGGACAAGGCTTCAGGGCTGTGTACTGAGCTCCGTGATTCGGGCGGCAAAAGTCCGACAGCTCGCGAGTAGATCCCATTTACGTAGATGCCGACGAGCGCGCGCCTCCCCCCCATCGGTCGCGGTCGCTTGGAGGCCTTGCACGCCGTGGACCACCCCGCCACCAAGAAGGGAGCCGTTCGACCGTATCGCGGGGGCGGAAGCCATCGTGCACCGTTGCCGCGAAGTCGTCGGTCCAGGCATATGCCCAGTCGCTATGACAGTTCGGGGACTTGAAGCACTGGAGCGGAGCTTCGAAGATCGTCCCCGCATTCGCTGAGGCCGTTGTCCAGCAATTGCCGGAGTCGCACAGGTCGCAAACACCTGAAATGCGGCGCGCCGTTGTTGAATGAAGCGGCAGCAAAGCCCCCGTCGTTTCCGTAATGAACCATGGCGTTCGCGTCGTGAAAGTTCGTACTCGCCGGCAGCAGTAAATCGCCAGGCAGGCCGGCCCCATTGGCGGTCCACCCGGTGTTCGAGCCGGTGTCGAGGCGCAAGCCACGAACTTCCCGCTTCCGCATCTCGTTGCGTGCCCCAGATGCTGTAGGCGCCAAAGGCGAAAGCTCCCGGCATCTGTGTACGGCGGAAGTCGGCGGAACACACTGAACGACGCCGTAATCAGCGCGGGCGCGGGCGGGTGAACTCACTCCGATCACGGCAAGGGCGAGCAGAATCAGTACGAAGTTGCGGAACCGAGAACGCCTGGAGGCTTGCGTTACTCGCGGTCTCGCTCATCGGGGTCTCCTCACCGAAAGCCATCGACTCCTTAAGCGATGAGGTCGCGAAAGTCATCCCCTGTCTCATCCCTCAATCCCGAAGCCGCCACCGCCAGAGCCTCCGCCACCGCCTGAGGCACCGCCCCCGCCACTGGGCGGGCCGCCGAACTCGCTGCTACCGCTGCTGCCTGAAGAGGAGGGCGGGGAGCTCGACTCGAAGCTGAACTGCCGGGTCTTCTGCTGGACCGGCGTCGGCTGCTCGGCGGACGGCGGCCCGGCGGACGGCGGGTTCTCAGCGGACTCGACAGGCCTCTGCGCCGGCGGTTGCTCCGCCGGCTGCTCCGCTACAGCCGGCGGCGCCGCCGGATTTGCGGGGCGCTGCACCTGAGGCCGCTGATGATTCGCGGGGGCGTTCCCTCCCACCGTCCCCGGATCCACCAGTCCAGTCGCAACGCAGGTCGCGCCTCCGGCCGCAGTCGCTCCGCAGATAGCGAGAACCTTCGCGACAGCCGCCACACCCGCTCCGCGGGTCCCTCCGGCCGTGGCCAGCGCGGTCGCCTCGCCGCTGCCCCCTCCGCCGCCGCGAGCGAGAAACGAATAGCTCGTCTCGCGAACCTTGTCCAAGGCGGCCGCAGCCCGCTCGGCGATCCACTCGTGAGGACCCCCGCCGATCGCCTGATCGAGCACGGGTCCGGCTGGGGCGAGATCGAAGACCCTGCCGGGGACCGCGCGGTAGGCGCGTAGCTTCGCCCGGCACGTCGCACAGCTACGCAGATGGAACTCCACGGCGTCGGTCGATCCGTTCGCGCTCTCCCCGTCTGCCAGCTCCGAGAGTGCGCCGGCGAGCTGCTCGCACCGACGTCCCTGCTCGATGTCGGAGAAGACCTGCAGAAAGCGCTTGCGGCCTTCGGCCATGCAGCGGTTGATTTTCGTATAGGACCAGCCCGTGATCTCGCCGATCTCGGCGTAGGAGTAGCCCTGGGCCTTGAGGGTCAGCGCGCGAACCTCCTGTGGCTTGAGGGCTCGCAGCGCCTCTCCGCTGCGAGCGACTCGCTCGCGCCGAGCCAGTCTGTCGTTCGGTCCAGGGCTCTCCGAGGCGATGAACTCGAGCGGGTCGCGTTCGGCGTCATCGCCGTTGCCCGGCGCCCGCGGGGAGCCCAGCAGCCGCTCCCGCTGACGGCGGACAGCCAGCGCCTCCCGCTTGGTGACCGTCTGCATCCAGCGGACCAGGGCATCGCCCTCGATCGGCGGGGCCTTGGTGAGCAGGATCTCGAGGGCGCGTTGATAGGCGTCCTCGGCGTCGTCCGCGCAGATTGAGTAGCGACGAGCCGTGCGCCGGAAGACGGCGTCATGGCTCTCGATCAGGGTGCTTGCGGCGCGCCGACGGGACTCCGTTGCGACCGCGTCCTCCCCACGATCGACGGCGGATCGCTCGTCGACCCCAGCATCAGCGGTTGTTCCTCCCAACAGACCCAGACGGCTCACCTCCGACACATCCAGGTGAGCTGAAAACTGGCACGACTCGCCCCATGCCACCAGCGTCCCTGTTCGGAAATTGCGTACGGCGGCTCCGAAAAGCTCCGCAAATTGCGCGATAGTCGTGACCGCATTTTCCGGCCTGGTCCCGCTTGTGAGAGCGAGGGTGTCCTGCGATAGTCAGCCCATGTCCGTCGGGAGGGGAACCATTGCGCTGGCGAGCCTGGCTCTGACCATCGGGCTCGCCGGCACCGCGGCCGCGGGAGAGCCCGCCGCAGCCGCTCGCGAAGAAGAGGGCGAAGGTCATCCTCCTCAAGGCCCGGGTCGCCTCCGACGGTTTCCTCACCCCCGGGCAGGCGGAGACCGTCGGCGTCTCGCACATGCCGCGGAAGACCAACTTCAAGATGGCGATCGAGCCGCCCCCGACGACGCTGCAGTGCGGCCAGTTCTACTTCTGCGACGTCGCCCCCGTCACCCCAGTCCCCGGCTCGCCGCCGTTCCGCACGGACAGGAAAGGGGAGGCGGTGGTCACCTTCGTGATGCCGGGCACCTACAACATCGCCACCGACCCGTTCGATCCCGCCAGCAGGCGTCCGGTCGCCTGGGCCAACGACCAGCGGGTCCACATCGACGTCCAGGGCGTGAAGCGGAAACACCGCGTGAAGAAGATCGGCTTCGGCTTCGGGCGGGCGACCGTCCAGACGAGCTCCTAGCTGCGACGCAACCTGCCGTCGCGTCGATGGTCTCTAGCTATCCTCGCGCCGCCATGACCACCAGCGTCGTCACCGGAGGAGCGGGGTTCCTGGGCTCGCATCTGTGCGAGCGCCTGCTCGGCGAGGGCCACCGCGTCATCTGCATCGACAACCTCGACACCGGCACGCTCGAGAACCTCGAGCACATCCACGACGAGAACTTCGTCTTCTGGAACCACGACATCACCGAGTTCGTCGAGATCGACGAGCCCGTCGACTTCATCTACCACCTCGCCTCGCCGGCGAGCCCGATCGACTACGCACGGCTGCCCCTCCACACGCTCAAGGTCGGCTCCTACGGGACCCACCACATGCTCGGCGTGGCGAAGTTCAAGCGGGCCCGGATCCTGCTGGCCTCGACCTCCGAGGTCTACGGCGACCCCGAGATCCACCCCCAGCCCGAGGACTACTGGGGCAACGTCAACCCGATCGGCCCGCGCGGCGTCTACGACGAGGCCAAGCGCTACGCCGAGGCGCTGACGATGGCCTACCACCGCCAGCAGGGCGTCAACACCTGCATCTCGAGGACCTTCAATAGCTACGGCTCGAGGATGAGGGCCCACGACGGCCGCGCCATCCCGACCTTCCTGCGCCAGGCCCTCCAGGACAAGCCGCTCACCGTCTTCGGCGACGGCAGCCAGACCCGGAGCTTCTGTTACGTCGACGACCAGATCGACGGGCTCGTCGCCCTGGCGGAGTCCGACGTCCACCTGCCGGTCAACATCGGGAACCAGGACGAGTACACGCTGCTCCAGCTCGCCGAGACGGTGATCGAGGTGGCGGGTTCGCGCTCCGAGATCATCTTCGAGCCGCTGCCGGTTGACGACCCGAAGATCCGCCAGCCCGACATCTCCCGCGCCAAGGACCTGCTCGGCTGGGAGCCGAAGGTCCCCCTCCAGGACGGGCTGAAGCGAACGATCGACGAGGCCGGCGTCGAGCGCCTCGTCGGCCAGCCGAGCTAGCCCAGTCCCAGCACGCTCGCCAGCTTCGCCCGGATCACGGCTGCCGTCGCGCGGTGCCCGGCCTCATTGGGATGGAGCGTCCCGCGAGATGTCGTGCTGCATGCGCGAGTGACTCCGTCAGCGTCCGCACCCAGCGCTCGGGCTTCGGCGCGCAGATCCCGTGCCCGTCGAACGCCTCGTCCACCCCGTCGACCACCGTCCAGCCGTTTCGCTGCGCGGCCGCGTGGATCGCGTCGTTGAGCGGGATCAGGACGTGATCGTGAGCCCAGCTGCGACTCGGCCGTGGTCACCAGGCCCTCTTCCGGATGGCTGATCAGCCGCTCGTCGAAGACCGGGCACTGGCGGCCGTGCGGCGAGCGGGTGGGGTCGAAGTACTCGACGATCAGCACGTGGCCGGGATCGATCTCCGACGGAATGCGGGCGTTCATCCGGTCGTAGTCCTGGCCGAGCTCCGCGATTCGCTGGGTGACGTACGCGTCGAGAGTCGGGACCGGAACATGCTGCTTTGCAGCCAACTCCACCGCCGGCCCGAATGTTCGGTTGTTCGAACAGCGGTCCTTGATCGTGCAGAACGTGACGATGCGCTGGAAGCCGACGTCGTTGGCCCCGATGCTGATCAGCAGGGCATCGACGGTCGTCTCCGGAGGCAGTTGCCCGACGCGATCGAGCTGCGCGGGTTCGGCGCGATGAAAGGTCCCCTTGCGGAACTCGCCGAGCAGTCCCCGGTCGATGGTCGCACCCGAGCAGGCGAAGGAGAGGAACCGAAGCGACGAGTCCGCGTGAGATTCGATCACTTCGCGCGCCGCCAGCGCCTGACCCGAGGTGGCGGACCGATGGCACCAGGAGGGTGACTGCCACCGGATGATCCCCGGCGCCGGGTTCCCCTCGCCCGAGGCGACGGAGTCGCCGACGGAAACGAGCAGGTGCTGGCCCGGCTTCGGCTCGTCACCGTCGATCCCTAGGCAGCCGGCGAGCAGAACAGGCGAGGCAGCGCAGATCAGGATCGCGAGTGCGCGCTTGATCACGGCCTCCCCTCTGATCCGTTGACCCTATGCAAGCCCTTGCGCGGTGTCCACGGCTTTGAGAGGGTCGCGCCGTGCTCGACGCGCTGCTCTGGCTGCCACGCGCGATCTACCGGGTGCTGCGGGGGTTCTTCCTGGGCATCGCGAACTGGATCGCCGAAATGCCCCAGTGGATCGCGAGCCTGTTTCCCGATCCGAGCCTGGAGAGGCCCGAGCAGCTCGAACCGGGCGAGGACCTGGGCAAGAGGATCGACCGCGTCCAGCGGGCCTTCGATGCGGAGCTCACGCGAAGCAGCAGCCTGAACATGCGCGGCACCGCGCTGGCCGTCGGCTCGGCGCTCGCCATCCTGCTCCTGGCGCAGTTCTCGTCGGTCTGGCTCGACGACAACACCTGGAGCTTCTCGGACGCGGCCGACAAGGCCGAGCGGATCCTTCTCTATCTCTCGCTGGCGTTTCTGGTCATCTGCCTGGTCTTCGCGGCCGTGGTGATCACCCCGCGGCGGCGGGTGGGGGGCGACCTCAAGCGCCTTCTGCGCGCAATGAACGAGGGCCGGGCTCAGGACGAGGCGGCAACGCTGTTGCAGGCGACCGAGATCCAGCGAGCCTGGAACGAGAAGCGCGGCCGGCACCTTCGCGTGGTCACCATTCCCCTTGCGATCGCCATCGCCGCCGGCGTCGGGCAGGCGGTCGTCTTCGCCCACTGGGCCAATCCGGTCGACCACTCGAGCTGCGTCAACCACGACGGCAACGCTGAGACGACGACGCGCGACGGACTCCCTGCCTCCGACGATCAGCAGACGCTGGCGGAGCGCTACGCGCCTCGGGTCTACTTCTACCCTGGCGAGCCCTGGGGCCCCATCACCCCGTCCAGGTTCATCCTGGGATCGAAGCTGGTCTGGAACTCGCCCCGCACGGACGAGGTGGTCGAGCCGGAGCACGAGATCGACGAGAACCGACTCGGCGCCGACTGCGAGCAGGCCTCCAGCGGGTGCTACGAGCACAACGGCTGCGACGCGGACCAGGTCACCCGGCCCTCGGAGCAGGAGAACCGGGCGTCCGGGCTCATACCGACGCGGGGGTTCGCGATCGATCCGAACGAGATGGTTAAGCGGGCGCCGGTCACGGCGGACAACCCCGACGTGCCGGTCTACTACGAGTTCCGCCTCGGCAACCAGTCGAGGCTCCGCCTCACCTACTGGTTCTTCGAGACGAACAGCCTCCCCCGCCTCCAGGTGGGCCCCACCAGGAGCCGCGTGGCAGCCCATGAGGGGGACTGGGAGAGCATCGACGTGGTTCTCGGCAAGGACTCGCACGACCCGCAGCGAGTGCTCTTCTACGCCCACGGCAAGGACCCGATGTCTCGGGAGTGGCCGCAGGTCTGCGTCGTGGACGAGTCAGCGGCGCCGCGTGACCCGCGCGCCGAGAACTGCAATCACGGGCCGGAACCCGGGCACCCCGTCGTCTACAGCGCGTATCTCGACCACGCCTCCTACCCCGAGCCTCGAGCAGGGTGGCCCTGCGGCTTCGACTGCAGCGACTTGACCGCCAGAGGGCCGGTCTGGGACACCTGGACGACTGGTGTGCTCGGCGTCGTCGATCGCCCGTGGTGGGGGTTCGGCGGCGCCTGGGGCGCCGGGGGCGGGACCAAGGGCGAGATCGGACCGCTCGGCCCCTCGCCGTGGAAGCAGTCCTCAGACCCCGACCCCGACCTGAGCGAGCTCGAGGCAGCGGCAGTGTCGACCGGTCAGCCCGATGCTGGTTGACCTCCACGCCCACTACCCGATGCACCTCTATCCGGAGGCGCGCACGCGGATAGGGCGCCGCCTGCGTCGCAGCCGCAGCATCTTCCGTCTCGTCCGCCAACAGCAGGCCTGGTTCCGGGCTCTGCTGGTCGGGTTGGCCAGCCTGTTCATCAATTACCGCTCGATCTTCTCCGGGCCCCGGGTGCGAATGAGCTACATGCGGGAGGGGGACGTCGGCGTGGCGCTCTCCGTCCTCTACTCGTTCTTCGACGAGGTGGACGTGATCGATGGTGTCGTCCCGAAGCGGCACTACATCGACGCCCTGATCGAGCAGATGGACGTGGTCGAGGACAACATCGCCGATCACCACGCCGACGTCGCCGAGGTGACCCCCAACCCGGAGAAACTCGCGGCCGCGCGTGGCGCCGGCAAGACTCGCCGTCGTCCACTGCGTCGAGGGAGGCTTCCACCTCGGGGGTGATGCCGACCAGGTGCGGGAGGCGGTCGGGCGGCTTGCCGAGCGAGGAGTCGCCTACATAACCCTCGCCCACCTGATCTGGCGGGACGTCGCGACCGACGCGCCCGCGCTGCCGTTCATGAGCGACGCTCAGTACCGCGAGTGGCTTCCCCAGCCCGATGACGGCCTCTCGGCGCTTGGGCGAAGCGGCCGTCAGGGAGATGCACCGTCGCCGGGTGCTGATCGACCTCTCCCACATGAGCGAGCGCTCGCTGGGGGACACCTTCGACCTGCTCGACGAGCTCGACCCCGGCCACACGACCCCGGTCTTCGCCACCCACGCCGGCTACCGGTTCGGCACCCAGGAGTACATGCTCGCGACCCCCACGATCGAGCGGATCAAGGAGCGGGACGGCGTGGTGGGCCTGATCTTCGCTCAGCACCAGCTCTACGACGGGCTTGTCGAGGGGCCGCAATCGCCCGCCGATCCCCCCCGGCCGAGGCTGCCGAAGCCGAGCAGCTTCGAGGATTCGGTTTCGGTCCTGCGCGAGCACATCGATCGCATCCACGAGATCACGGGCTCGCACAGGCACACCGCAATCGGCTCAGACCTCGACGGCTTCATCAAGCCGACCCTTCCGCACCTCGAGGACATGCGCGACATGGCACCCCTCCAGCAGGCGCTGCGCACCGCCTACGGAGATGACGACGCCGAGCTGATCTGCGAGGGGAACGGCATGCGACTGCTGATGGAGCATTGGGGCGGCGGCCCCGGGCGCCCGGTGTAACGCGCCGCCAAAGCGGGCATGAGCCCGGCGCCGACCTTTACGGGATCGGCCGTCCCGGGTACTGAGATCTGCTGCACCGACCAGCCGTTGCCATCGGGGTCGCTGAAGAAGACGAAGCGGCCCCAGGGGAACTCCTGGACGTCCTAGACCTCGACGCCGCGATCGGCGAGCTCGGCTCGGGCGGCGTGGGCGTCCTCGACCACCATCTGCAGTCCCTCGATGCTGCCCGGCTCCATCTCGTGGGCGCCCGTGTTCAGGGCGATCGAGCAGGCCGACCCGGGCGGGGTGAGCTGGACGAAGCGGATCTCGTCCGACACCTGGTGGTCGTGGTCGTCGCTGAATCCGACCTTGTCGACGTAGAAGGCCTTCGCCCGGTCGATGTCCGACACCGGTACCTGCACCAGCTCCAGTCGCATCTCGATTGCCATCTCGATCTCCTTTAGGTCGGCGGCGGGGTCTAAGCTGCCCCTTGCCTGCTGAGTTACTTACGTTCTAAGTATCTTAGTCGATAAGAGATTAAAATGTCGCCCGACCGGAAGCAGAAGAAGGATCTGATCGCGGAACTGATCGGCGAGTTCCGCGTCGCGGGCAACCAGGACAGCGCCTTCGACAACCTCGCAGCAGAGCGGCTCGGCCTCAACCGCACCGACCTCCACTGCATCAACATCATCGAGAACAGCGGCGGGCTGACCGCTGGGGAGCTGGCCGCGCAGGCAGGCCTGACCACGGGGGCGGTGACGGGTGTGGTCGACCGCCTCGAGCGCGCCGGGTACGCCCGCCGCGTCTCGGATCCGGCTGACCGGCGGCGGGTCAAGCTCGAGGTGACGCCGAAGTTCTACGCCCGCGCGGACAGGATCTGGGGGCCGGTGGCGGCCGACTGGGCGCTCCCGCCTCGGCGGGCGCTACACCGCCGAGGAACTCGAGCGGGTGATCGACTTCCTCCGCACGACCAACGAGCTCTCCCGGGAGCACCTGGAGCGCCTGCGCAAGATGAACTCTTAGCTCTTGGCGCGGGCCCGAGCGCCCTTCTTCGCTGAGTCGCTGCGCTTCTTCGCCTTGGCCTTCCGGGTCCGGGCGGCCTTCCTTGAGGCCTCCGAGCGCTTGCGCGAGCCGCCGCCGGCGCGTTCCCTGATCGTCTCGGCGGCCGCCGAAAGCTGATCGGCCAGCCGATGCGCACGGGCAGGCTTCTTCTGACCCTTCGCCGGAATCGCCTCGGCGGCCAGCTTTGCGACACGCTTGCGGATGCCGCTGTCGCGCAGGCGACCGTAGAGATCCTTGTCTGCCTTGGTCTTTGCCATTTCCACTCTCCTTTCTCTGGCGGAGCAGGAACTACCCGGCTTCGCACGCATCGACACTCTTCCCCGCGTATAACCCCAGGGGTGGCGCTGACTCAGGAAGAGAAGGGTGAGGCTTTCCGCGCGCTGCACACGGGCCCCCCGTTCGTGATCCCCAACCCCTGGGACGCCGGCAGCGCCAAGGTGCTGGCCGGGCTCGGCTTCAAGGCGCTCGCCACGACGAGCGGAGGCTTCGCCTTCACTCTCGGGCGCGGCGATGGGACGGTGACGCTGGAGGAGGTCGGCGCGCACGTCGCCGCGCTGAGCGAGGCGACCGACCTGCCGGTCTCGGTCGATCTCGAGAACGGCTATGGGCCGGCGCCCGAGGACGCCGCCCGGGCGATCAGCACCGCGGCCGAGGCGGGAGCCGTCGGCGGCTCGATCGAGGACTACGACCGCGACAGTGGCGCCCTCTATGACCTCGAGGCAGCCGCGGAGCGGATCGTCGCCGCAGTGGAGGCGGCGCGCGCCCTCGGCTTCCCCTTCACCCTGACGGCCCGCGCCGAGAACCACCTGCGGGGCAATCCCGATCTGAACGACACGATCGCCCGCCTGCAGGCCTTCGAGCGGGCGGGCGCCGACGTCCTCTACGCACCGGCGCTGGTCACCGCCGAGGAGATCAAGGCCGTCTCCGACGCGGTCTCGAAGCCGGTCAACGTGCTCGCCTTCGGCCGGCTCGGCCTGAGCCTCGGCGAACTCGCCGAGGCCGGTGCGCAGCGGGTCAGCGTCGGCAGCGGCCTCACCTGGTCCGCCATCAACGGGGCGATCGAGGCGGCCGAGCGGATCATCGACGACGGTGACTTCTCCGGCCTCGGCACGCCGGGCCGCGTCAAGGAGTGGCTCGGGACCTAGACGCCGCCCTTGAACGCCTTTCGGTCAGATAGCCGGAAAGCGGATCGAGCTAGTCAGCCCACCAGTCGCGCTGGCCCTCGACGTCTTCGCGCCGGGCCTCCCCGAGACTGGGCGCGCCGATAACGATGATCTCGAGGCCCTCCGGCCCGGCCTCGTAGCCTCGCCACGTACCGGGGGGGACGCGCACCGCATCCCACTCCTTGAGCTCGACGATCTCGTCGTCGAGCTTCATCCGCCCGCTCCCGCGCACGACCACGTACACCTCCTCCTGCTTCTCGTGCGTGTGGCCGTAGGGAAAGCGATAACCGGGCGGGACGCGCTGCAAGCTCAGGCCGGACTGTTCGAGCTCGAGCGCGTCGGTCGCCAAGCGGAACTCCAGGTCCGGCGCGCCGTCGAAATTGGACCCGACGTCCTCCAGGTCCTCCTTGAGGTTCCTGAGCGTGAACGGCACGGCCGAATAGTCTCACTCAGATGCGTTCAAGGGGACGCCGCTACTCGGGCGGCACGTCCGTGGGCATCTTCATCTGCCGCGCGGCGAGCTTCGAGAAGGTCCGATCGGGCAGCGTGCCCTTGAGGCGGGCTCCGATCTTCGCGTCGGTGCCGACCAGGTAGCGGTGCTTCGGGTTGTCGGAGGAGATCGCCTTGTGGACCACCTCGGCGACCTTCTCGGCCGGGATGCCGCGGCTGGCGGTCTCGTTCAGAACCTCGCCGAAGCGGGTGATCTGGCGGCCGTAGAGGCGCCGGGCGTCCTCCGGCATCTCGTCCAGCGCTCTCGCGGATCTGCTCGTTTCCCTTGCTCCAGATCTCGGTGTCGATCGAGCCCGGCTCGACCACGGTCACATCGATCTCCCAGGGGCGCAGCTCGTGTCGCAGCGATTCGCCGAGAGCCTCGATCGCGAACTTCGACGTGTTGTACGGCGACATGAAGGGGCTCGCCACCCGGCCGCCGATCGAGGCGATGAAGACGATCGTCCCCTTTGCCCTGCGGAGCAGCGGGATGCAGGCCTGGGTGACGGCGACCTGACCGATCAGATTGATCTCGATCGTTCTCCGCAGCTCGTCGAGCGGCATGAACTCGATCGGGCCACCGCCGCCCACGCCGGCGTTGTTGACGAGCCCGACCAGCCCCTCGTCACCGACCGCCTCGGCGAGCTGCTCCCTCGCCGATTCGATATGGCCGGCGTCGGTGACGTCGATGGTGACCGGCGTCAGCCGATCCGAGCAGGCCTGCGAGAGCTCCCTCCCGTCGGCCTCCTTGCGGACGCCGGCGAAGACGCGGTAGCCCTCCGCATCGAGCAGGAGGGCGGTGGCGCGGCCGATGCCGGACGAGGTACCGGTGACCAAAACGGCGCCGCTTGCGTTGCCGGCCATGAGACGAAGACCCTACCGGAGCGCTGTTCGAACCGCCGCCCCCGCTAGCTTGCCCCGCTGTGACTGCCTCAGTGCTCGCGGTCGTGGGGGCGCGACCGAACTTCGTCAAGGCGGCTCCGGTGATCGCCGCACTGGAGGGATCCGAGGGGATCTCCGTCCGCGTCCTGCACACCGGCCAGCACTACGACCGGGCGCTCTCGGGCGGCTTCATCGAGCGCCTCGGCATGCGCGAGCCGGACGCGAACCTCGAGGTCGGCTCCGGCACCCACGCCGAGCAGACGGCCGGTGTGCTCATCGGGATCGAGCGTGACCTGCTCGACCACCCCGCCGACATGGTCCTGGTGCCGGGCGACGTCAACTCGACGATGGCGCGCGGCGCTCGCCGCGACCAAGCTGCACGTGGCGGTCGCCCACATCGAGTCGGGGCTCCGCTCGGGCGACTGGGGAATGCCCGAGGAGGTGAACCGCGTGGTCACCGACCGGATCTCCGACCTTCTGCTCTGCACCTCGGAGGACGCAATCGAGAACCTGGCCGCCGAGGGGATCACCGGCGACGGCGTGCAGCTGGTCGGCAACACGATGATCGACAGCCTCTACCGGCTGCTCGAAGGAGTCGATCGGCCGGCATTGCTGGAGAGGAACGGGCTCGAGGCGCGGCACTTCGTGCTCGTCACCCTGCACCGCCCGGCGCTGGTCGACGACCCGGAGCTCCTCGGGCCGACGATGGACGTGCTCGGCGAGCTCGGCGAGTCACCTGCCCGTGATCTTCCCGGTCCATCCGCGGACCCGGGCACGGCTGGAGGGGATGGGATTCTCCGGCCTCCGGAAAGGTCACGCTGGCCGAGCCGATGGACTACACCGACTTCATCGGCCTCGAGGCCGAGGCCCGGCTCGTGGTCACCGACTCGGGCGGGGTCCAGGAGGAGACCACCGTCCTCGGCACTCCCTGCCTGACCTACCGGACCACCACCGAGCGGCCGGTCACGATCGAGCTCGGCACCAACGAGCTGATCGGCGTCGATCCCAAGGCGCTCCGCGAGGCCGCCGAGCGGGTGCTCGGCACCGATCCCCCGGCCGAGCCGCCGCAGATCCCGCTCTGGGACGGCAACGCGGGGCTGCGCGCCGCGGCGGCGATCGAGGGATATCTCGCCCAAAACCGATAAGCGGCAGGAGCGCGTCTGGGTGGCGCGAAAGGGCGGGGCATGCAGAGCGCAAGCAGAACGCTGGTCATGTCGCCGCCCGAGCTCTGGGAGCTGATCGACCAGCCCGACCGCATGCAGGGGCTGATGTGCGCCCTGGTCGGGCGCGCGACTGAGGTGACGGTCAATAAGAGAAGTCCCGAGTCCGTCCTGCGCTGGGAGGCGTCCGACGACGGCGCAGATGCCTGGATCGAGGTCGAGCTGGCCGAGAAGGGCTGGGGCACGAACGTGAAGCTGAAGGCCGAGAACGGCACAGAGGCGACCAAGCTCGAGGGCTGGCTCGACGCCGTCCTCGAAGAGCTCGCAACGCCGCAGAAACGCCCCTTCGCCGAGATCGGCCAACCCACCGAGCCGAAACCGCCGCCCGAGCTCGCCGCCATTGAGCCGTCGGTGGAAGAGACGCCTGCGGTCGAGGCCACCCCGGTCGAGACGCCCCCGGTCGAGACCCCCGCGGCCGAGGCCACCCCGCCTCCACCGCCGAAGAAGAAACGTCGCCGCTTCTTCGGCTTCTGACCCGGTCGGCCAGTCTGCGAGTGGGCTAGGACCGTGCCCTCCCGCGTATATGTGATCGAGCTCGAGCGAGCCGCCGGCCGTAGGCGCGATCCTCGGATTCCGTGGGTGTACGTGGGGTCGAGCGCGCGGACACCCGAGGAGCGCTTCGCGCAGCATCGCCGCGGCTACAAGTCGGCCCGCCTCGTCAAGCGCTACGCCCTTCGCCTGCGGCCCGACCTCTACGAGGACCTGGACACGTTCAGGGGGTCGAAGACCGCGTGCCGCGCCGAGACCGAGCGGGCCAGGGAGCTCGCTGCCTGTGGCTTCGTCGCCCACAGCGACGGCGTCTCCCACGGGAGGCGGTCAGGCGACTGGTCGGAGTGGGACGCCGAGCGGCTCGCCCCGGTCCTCTCACACGTCGACGCTGCGATTGCGGAGCTCTACGAGTCCTCCTTCAAGGCGCTCGACCCGTGGCGGTGCGCGGAGTTGCTCCACGGCGAGCGGGGCTTCTGGGTAACGGACTACGTCGACCAACTCGACCCGCCTCCGGCGTACGGCCTTTTCGCGCACGTCCGCCTGGACGCGCTACGTGAGCGAGTCGAGTCCCAAGCTGAGCACTTGAGTTGAAATGATCTTCTGGGAATGAAGGGATTCGTCCTCGACGGCTTTGGCACCGAGCCGCGCCTCCGCGACGACCTGCCGGAACCTGAGCCGGGCGAGGGCGAGCTGGCGGTTCGCGTCAGGGCTTCGTCGGCCAACCCGGTCGACAACGCGGTCGCCGGGGGCTCGATGCGCGACTACGCCGAGTACGAGTTCCCCGTGATCCTCGGCCGGGACTTTGCCGGCGTCGTCGAACGCGCCGGGTCCGGGGCAAACTTCTCCGAGGGCGACGAGGTCTTCGGCTTCGTCCCGGCGGTAGGCCCCAACGTCCAGTACGGCTCCTGGGCTGAGCTCGCTCTCCTCCCGGTCGAACAGGCCGCCGCGAAACCCTCCGGCGTGGACTTCGCGCCGGCCGGGGCGGCACCGGTCGCGGCCCTGACCGCGCTCGCGGCGATCGACGCGCTCGAGCTCGAGCAGGGTGAACCCATCCTGATCGTCGGGGCCGCCGGCGGGGTCGGCAGCTTCGCCGTACAGCTCGCCAAGCGCGCAGGCGCTCACGTCATCGCCCCTGGGCTGCCGGAGGACGAAGGCTTCCTCGTCGACCTCGGGGCCGACCACGTCATTCCGCGCGACGGCGACGTCGTCGCCAACACGCGCGAGCTGGAGAGCGGCGGAGTGGCCGCCCTGATCGACACGGTCGACTACTCACGCGATGAGGTCGAGCTCTACGAGACGGCGCTCGCCGAGGGTGGCCGGGTGGCCTCCCCCATACGCGCCGCCGGCGAGGGCCCCGGCCGTCACAACATCGGTGGATCGACCGAGAACGGCGCCCTCGAGCGGCTCGCCGGGCTGCTCACGGACGGCCTGACGGTGCCGATCCACCGCACCTATCCGCTGGAGCAGGCCGGCGAGGCGCTGACGGATCTTCAGGCGAAGCACACCCAGGGCAAGCTGGCCGTCGCGGTCGCTTCGTAGCACTCTCGCCGAGCTCCGTATCTATCCTTGCCCGATGGCCACCCGGCCAAAGGACGAGGCGAAGGCGGAGGGGGCGAACGGCGCGGCGAATGACGGCGCGCCAGATCCCGAGCGCCAGCAGGCCGCGCTCGAGGAGGACCTCCACCGCTACATCGCCCCGGTGGTCGGCCCCGACGACGAGCGGCGTGATCACCGACTCCGGGATCGAGATCAAGCGCCTCTACGAGGAGGACGACGTCGCGCCCGGCCTCGCAGGAGCGGCTCGGCGAGCCCGGCGAGTACCCCTACACGCGCGGCATCCACCCGGGCATGTACCGCGACCGGCTCTGGACGATGCGCCAGTACGCCGGCTTCGCGAGCCCCGAGGACACCAACGAGCGCTACCGCTACCTGATCGAGCACGGCTCGACCGGCCTCTCGATGGCCTTCGACCTGCCGACCCAGCTCGGGCGCGACTCCGACGACCCGCTCTGCGCCGGCGAGGTCGGCCGCACCGGCGTCCCGATCGACACGATCGAGGACATGCGGATCTGCTTCGACCAGATCCCGCTCGACGAGGTCTCGACCTCGATGACGATCAACGCGCCCGCGGCGATCCTGCTGCTGCTCTACGAGCTGGTCGGCGAGGAGCAGGGCGTCGCCGTCGGAGGAGCTCCGCGGCACCGTCCAGAACGACGTCCTCAAGGAGTACGTGTCGCGCGGCAACTACATCTACCCGCCCGAGCCGACGATGCGGCTGACCACCGACATCTTCGCCTACTGCGACGAGAACGTCCCGAAGTGGAACACGATCTCGATCTCCGGCTACCACATCCGCGAGAAGGGCTGCTCGGCGGTCCAGGAGGTCGCCTTCACCCTCGCCAACGCGATCGCCTACGTCGAGGCCGGGATCGACGCGGGCCTCGACGTCGACAAGTTCGGCCAGCGGCTCGCCTTCTTCTTCAACGGCCACAACAACGTCTTCCAGGAGATCGCCAAGTTCCGGGCGGTGCGGCGGATGTGGGCGAAGATCATGCGCGAGCGCTTCGGCGCCACCGACGAGAAGGCGCAGATGATCCGCTTCCACACCCAGACCGGCGGGGTCACGCTCCAGGCCCAGCAGCCCGAGGTGAACATCATCCGGGTCGCGCTGCAGGGCTTCGCCGCGGTCGCCGGCGGCACCCAGTCGCTGCACACCAACGGCTTCGACGAGGCGCTGGCGCTGCCGACCGAGCGCTCGGCGCGGATCGCGCTGCGCACCCAGCAGGTGCTCGCCCACGAGTCCGGGGTCGCCGACACCGTCGATCCCTTCGCCGGCTCCTACTTCATCGAGTCGCTCACCGACGAGATCGAGGAGCGCTCCTGGGAGCTGATGGAGAAGGTCGAGGACCTCGGCGGCTCGGTGAACGCGCTCGAGTTCATCCAGCGCGAGATCGAGGAGTCGGCGGTCTCCTACCACGAGCGCTACCGGACCGGCCAGGACATCATCGTCGGCGTCAACAAGTACGTCACCGACGCAGTCGACGACGTCGACATCCTCAAGGTCGACCCCGAGTCCGAGGAGCGCCAGCTCGAGCGCCTGGCGAAGTTCAAGGACGAACCGCGACCAGGACGCGGTCGAGACGCGGCTCGAGGAGCTCCGCGAGGTCGCCCGAGGGCGACGGCAACCTGCTGCCCCCGATCAAGGAGGCGCTCCGCGCCGGCGCCTCGATCGGCGAGGTCTGCGGCGCGATGCGCGACGTCTTCGGCGAGTACCAGCGGCGGCGCGTTCTTCTAGGACTCGGCCTGGGAGCGTCCACTGCGCCCGCTGCGCGGGCGCTGTCGAACGGCATCGGCGTAGTAGCGGGTCTCGCGCTTGATCCTGCCGTCCTCGAACTCGAGGATCAGGCAGACGTTGAAGATCCCGCCGCGCTCCTCGCCGTAGTCCGACTCGAGCTCGGCAACCCACACGTCGACCGTCTCCGGCCAGCCGCTTCAGGTTCATCGTGGCGAGCGCCGCCGGGGAAGTTGCGCTGCAGCTCCCGCATCCCGTCGCGGTCGAAGCGCTCCCCCGACTGCGGGACGTCGATCAGGCAGTCTGCGTGACGCAGCTCGTACTCCCGCTCGGGATCCGGGTCAGCAGTGATCTCGTCGAGGAGCCTTCGA
Organism: uncultured Solirubrobacterales bacterium; assembly: GCA_963848955.1. Lineage (GTDB taxonomy): Bacteria > Actinomycetota > Thermoleophilia > Solirubrobacterales > 70-9 > DASUPK01. The sequence goes on from CAWKFQ010000017.1 coordinate 153,306, forward strand.
ACCTCGTCCTCGGTCATAGCGCCACTCTGACACGACTCGCTCGCACCGTGCAAAGGCGCCAAACCATCGACATGGGCGGGTCCTTCAACCAGCGCCCCTTAGACTCCGGCGCCGATGCGCGAGAAGAACCCCGAGACCCACGAGGAGAAGCTCGCCTACCTGCGCGAGCTGCGCGAGCAGGCGATCCACTCGGCCTCCGAGGAGGCGGTCGAGAAGCAGCACGCGAAGGGCAAGCTGACCGCGCGCGAGCGGATCGAGAAGCTGCTCGACCCGGGCTCCTTCGAGGAGCTCGACACCTTCGTCCGCCACCGCACCTACGAGTTCGAGATGCAGAAGCGCCGGCCCTACGGCGACGCCGTCGTCACCGGCTACGGCACGATCGACGGCCGCACCGTCTTCGTCTTCTCCCAGGACTTCACCGTCTTCGGCGGCTCGCTCGGCGAGGTGATGGCGGAGAAGATGTGCAAGGTCATGGACCTCGCCGCCAAGGTCGGGGCGCCGGTGATCGGGATCAACGACTCGGGCGGCGCGCGGATCCAGGAGGGCGTCGTCTCGCTCGGCGCCTACGGCGACGTCTTCGTCCGCAACGTCCAGTGCTCGGGGGTGATCCCGCAGATCAGCCTGATCATGGGCCCGTGCGCCGGCGGCGCCGTCTACTCGCCGGCGATGACCGACTTCATCTTCATGGTCAAGGAGACCTCGCACATGTTCATCACCGGCCCCGAGGTGATCAAGACGGTGACCGGCGAGGAGGTCGAGTTCGAGGAGCTCGGCGGGGCGATGAGCCACAACTCCAAGTCGGGCGTCGCCCACTTCGCCGCCGAGGACGAGGAGCAGTGCCTCGAGGACGTCCGCTACCTGATGAGCTTCCTGCCGCTCAACAACCTCGAGCTGCCGCCGCGGGTCGAGCCCTACGACGACCCCGACCGCGAGGACCCCGAGCTCGACACGATCGTCCCCGACGACCCGCAGAAGCCCTACGACATGCGCGACGTGATCTCGCTGATCGTCGACGACGGCGAGTTCTTCGAGGTCCACGAGCACTTCGCCCAGAACATCGTCTGCGGCTTCTCCCGCCTCGACGGCTTCCCGATCGGCATCGTCGGCAACCAGCCCAAGCACCTCGCCGGCGTGCTCGACATCGAGTCCTCGGAGAAGGCGGCCCGCTTCGTCCGCACCTGCGACGCCTTCAACATCCCGCTGCTCACCTTCACCGACGTGCCCGGCTTCCTGCCCGGCACCTCGCAGGAGTGGGGCGGGATCATCCGCCACGGCGCGAAGCTGCTCTACGCCTTCACCGAGGCGACCGTGCCGAAGCTGACCGTCGTCACCCGCAAGGCCTACGGCGGCGCCTACGACGTCATGAACTCCAAGCACATGCTGGCCGACTTCAACTTCGCCTGGCCGACCGCGGAGGTCGCGGTGATGGGCCCCGAGGGCGCGGTCAACATCATCTACCGCAAGGACATCGCCAGTCCTCGCCGACCCCCGACGAGCGCCGCGAGAAGCTGATCGACGACTACAAGGCCCACTTCGCCAACCCCTACTCGGCGGCCGAGCGCGGCTACATCGACGACGTGATCGAGCCGCACCAGACCCGCCCGAAGCTGATCCGGGCGCTGCGCACGCTGCAGACCAAGCGGGTCGAGCAGCCGAAGCGCAAGCACGGGAACATCCCGCTCTAGAGGCGGTACCGGCCATGCGCCGCAGTCCTGAATCACGGCAAGCGGAGAGCACCTCACGCGGCCGCAGATTCGAGATCGAGGCGCCCAGCGCGTCGCCCGAGGAGGCGGCCGCGATCGCCGCCGCGCTCGAGCGCTTCCTCGGTGAGACGGCACCCGCCCCCCAGGCGGCCTCGCCGCGCAGCCGCTGGCAGCAGGCGGCGCTGCGCGAGGGCGTCGCGGTCGCATGCTCAGCTCGCCGGCGGCTGGGGCCCCTCCGCGGCTGATACGCAGACTTCGGGCTTGCCCTCGGGCGCCCGCCTTCGAATAGAACATCGGCCGCAAACTTCATCGCACCGACGAGAGGAGGCTCGTGGCCGTCGTCAAGATCATCGAGCTGGTCGGAAGCTCCAAGAAGTCTTCGGACGACGCCGCGCAGCAGGCGCTCAAGCAGGCGCAGAGCTCGCTGCGGAACATCCGGGCGGTCGACGTGGTCTCCACGGGGCTGCGCGGCGAGAACCTCGACGAGTGGCGCGCCCACGTGCGCGTCGCGTTCCTGGTCGAGGGCACCGACGTCGACTAGAAGCTTGGGAGGAGAGGTGGCGGCGGGCGAGCGCCTGTAAGGCAACGCCCGCCGCCGCTTGACTCAGAGCGTGACCACTGGCGCGTCGACCTCGCCGCTGCGCCAGCGCTCATAGACGGCCTGGCCGATCGCCAGGTCCTGGATCGCGAGGCCGGTCGAGTCGAAGAGCGTGATCTCGTCGTCCGTGCGACGGCCCTCGGCGGCGGCGGTCAGGACGTCGCCGAGCTGGGTCACGTCCTCGCGCTTCACCAGCCCGGCGTCGACCGCGTTGGCGAGCTCGCCGCCCGCGCTCGCCTGCTCCCACTCGTCGCAGAAGAGGCGGCAGCGCTCGATCGCCTCCAGGTCGACCTCCTGCTTGCCGTGGGCGTCGGCGCCGAGCACGGCGAGGTGCTGGCCTGGGCGCAGGTCGGACGTCGAGGATCACCGGCTCGTCGCCCGGCGTCACGGTGACGACGACGTCCTGGGCGGCGGCCTCGCCCGGTCGCCGGCCCGCCAGCCGAGCTCGTCGGCGAGCGCCTCAGCCGGATCGACCCGCGGATCGGCGCAGACGCCGGGGCCGTAGCCGGCGGCCGCCAGGCAGCGCGCCGCCCAGGCGCCGTTCACCCCGCAGCCGATGATGCCGACCGACTTCGCGCCCTCCCGAGCCAGCGCCTGGGCCGAGACCGCGGCCGCAGCACCCGTGCGCAGCGAGGTCACCGACGAGCACTCGATCACCGCCAGCTCCTCGCCGGTCTCGGCGCTGGAGAGCAGCACCTCACCGCGGACCACCGGCAGGCCCCTGGCGCTGTTGCCGGGGAATGAGGTCACCCACTTGAGCAGCGCGACCCCATCGCCGAGCGCCGGCATCGCCCGGAAGTCGCCGTGCGGCGGGCTGTCCAGATAGACCTTCGCCGGCATCGTCCACTCGCCGCGGCCGTAGCGCTCGAACGCGTCGCGGGTGCGCTCGATCGCAGTCCGCGGATCGATCGCCGCCAGACCGCCTCGCCGGAGATCACTGGAATCTCGGTCATGCCGCGATTCTGTCGCGATGAGTCTCGGAGCGTCCCGGAGTCACAACTGGTGAACGCAAAACAGAGGAGTGGACATGCTCGAGAACAGCAAGGCGTACAGCGGATTCGCCGTCGACGACATCGGCAAGGCCAGGGATTTCTATGGCGAGACGCTTGGACTGAAGACGTCCGTACTGGAGGACGGAAACCTGCTGCAGATCGACCTGGCGGTGACCGGCCGACCCTCATCTACATCAAGCCGGATTTCACGCCCGCGACCTACACGATCCTCAACTTCCCGGTCGACGACGTGGACGCCGCGGTCGACGACCTCGGCGGCGAAGGGGGTCACCTTCGAGCGCTACGAGGGGTTCGACCAGGACGACAAGGGGATCGACCGCTCTGGTCCGGCCGACGGGATCGCCTGGTTCAAGGATCCCGCGGGGAACATCCTCGCGGTGCATGGCGAGATGTAGGTGCTGGGCGGCCGGTCAGGCTAACCTCGACGGCCACGCGCGCCGATAAACACCTGAAACTCGATCAGGTTTGCTAGATTGGGCAGGCGGTAAGCGCCGGGCAAGGCACGTCGTCGTCGACAGGAAGGGCCGGTTTCAGTGGAGCCTGTCTCCGCACCCGAGACAGAGAAGAAGGGCGCCTCGACCAACGGCAGCCGGAAGGCGAAGGAGCCGGTCGACCCTGCCTCCCTCAAGCAGGACCCGGCCAAGAGGCAGCACGGCAAGGGCAAGCTCGGCTCGCTCGAGAACCCGGAGGTCTACGAGAACGTCCCGGGCCATGTGATCCCGATCCTCGAGCGCGAGTTCGACGACTTCGACACCGAGGCGGCCCGCTTCCTGCGCGGCGAGCAGACCGAGGAGCAGTTCATCGGCTTCCGGCTCAAGCAGGGTGTCTACGGCCAGCGCCAGCCCGACGTGCAGATGATCCGGGTGAAGCTTCCCTATGGCGGCGTCAGCCCCGAGCAGATGGAGGCCTTCGCGGACGCGATCGAGGAGCTCGCGCCGCTCAACAAGGGCCACATCACGACCCGCCAGAACATCCAGATTCACCACATCCCCCTGGCGGACGCCGCCGAGTTCATCCGGCAGATCAGCCAGGCCGGCCTCTCCTCGCGCGAGGGATGTGGCAACACGATCCGGAACGTGACCGGCGACCCCTGGGCCGGCATCGCCGAGGACGAGCCCTTCGACGTCACTCCGTATGCCGCCGCCTACGCGCGTTACTTCGTCCGCCACCCCACCACGCAGCTGATGCCCCGCAAGGTGAAGACGGCCTTCAGCGCCAGCGAAGCCGACCGGGCGATCACCGGCATCCACGACGTCGGCTTCATCCCGAAGGTGAAGGAGGTCGACGGCAAGCAGGTGAAGGGCGTCGAAGTCCGGATCGGGGGCGGCACCTCGATCCAGCCGCGGATCGCACCCACCCTCTATGACTTCGTCGAGCTCGACAACGGCGACTACCTGAAGGTGACCGAGGCGGCCCTGCGGATCTTCGACCGCCAGGACTGGCTGCGCGAGAACCGGATGCGCGCCCGGATCAAGGTGCTGGTCGACAAGATCGGCATGGATGCGTTCCGCGAGCTGGTCGACGAGGAGCTGAAGGGCGACTGGGTCAACGAGCGCGACTTCATCGATCGACCACCTGCTCTTCGTCCACGACGAGGAGGCCAACGCCCCCGGTCCCGGAGAGCTACGGCTCGCCAGCCACAAACGGCGGCCAAAACACGCCGCGGATCGAAGAGCGAGTTCGACGGCTGGGTGGACGCCAACGTCGCCGCCGCAGCGGCAGGAGGGCTTCGTCACCGCCACCGTCAAGGTGACCCGCGGCGACCTCACGCCGGAGCAGTTCCGCGGACTCGCCGCGATCATGCGCGACTTCACCGGCGGCTACGCCCGCACCACCGTCCAGCAGAACCTGGTGCTGCGCTGGATCCGGCCCGAGTCCCTCTACGACCTCTGGGTCCGCCTCAAGGAACTCGACCTCGGGGATTCGGGCGCGTTCGGCATCACCGACGTGGTCAGCTGCCCGGGCACCGACAGCTGCAAGCTCGGCATCACCGCCTCCATGGGCCTCAACGCGGAGCTCCAGAAGCGGCTCGAGGAGATGGAGATCACCGACCCGCTCACCAAGCAGATCCACATCAAGATGAGCGGCTGCCCCAACGGCTGCTCGCAGCACCACATCGCCACGATCGGCTTCTACGGGGCCTCGATCAAGGTGGGCGAGCACACGATCCCCGCCTACATCCCGCACATCGCCGGCAACTTCGAGGGCGGCGACGTCGTCTTCGGCCATCGGCTGAAGGCGCGGCTGCCGGCAAAGCGCGTCCCCGAAGCGGTAGAGCGCTGGATCCGCAACTACGAGGAGAAGCGCAACGACGGCGAGGACTTCAACGCGTTCGTCGACCGCACCGGCTTCGACCAGTTCGAGGAGCTGATCTCGGACCTGAAGCTGCCGGTCGAGTTCAACTCGGACAACCTCCTCTTCTTCATCGACTGGAACCGCTCCGAGCCCTACAAGGTCGAGCGCGGCGAAGGGGAGTGCGCGGTCTAGATGGAGCCGACGACGACGCAGGGAATCCCCGGCACCACGGTGAACGGGAACGGCCGCAAGGGCATCCTTCACGAGGCCTCGGCCACGGAGCACGCCGCGGTGCCCGAGGCTCAGCTCGACGGACTCGGCTTCGACCCGGAGGAGAAGGCCGCGGAGCTCGAGGACGCGAGCGCCGAGGAGGCCCTCGGCTGGGCCCTGCAGACCTTCAACCCGCGGATGTACATCGCCTGCTCGTTCCAGAAGACGAGCTCGGTGACCGTGCACATGGCGAACAGCATCGACCCGAGCGCGCGCTTCTTCTACCTCGACACCGACGTCCTCTTCCCGGAGACCTACGAGACCAAGAGCCGCCTCGAGGAGCAGCTACGGCATCAACTTCCACCGCTACAGCTCGATCACCCTCGAGCAGCAGAAGGGCCTCTACGGCGACGAGCTCTGGAGCCGTGACCCGGACTCCTGCTGCGGGATCCGCAAGGTCGAGCCGATGCGCTCGGCGCTCGCCGCCGTCGATCTCTGGGTCTCGGGAATCCGCCGCTCGGACTCACAGACCCGCGCCAAGGCCCCGAAGTTCGCCTGGGACAAGCGCTTCGGGCTCTGGAAGCTCAACCCGCTCGCGAACTGGTCCGAGGACCAGGTCTGGGATTACATCCGCCAGCACGACATTCCCTACAACTCGCTCCACGATCAGGGCTATCCCTCGATCGGCTGCACCCACTGCACCCGGAAGCCGGCTGCAGGCGAGGACGACCGGGCTGGACGCTGGGCCGGCCTCGAGAAGACCGAGTGCGGGCTGCACGGTTAGTCGCTAACCTGCCCCGCTTCTTGACCATCGCGATCCACTTTCCCCTCCTCCCTGATCCCATGACCCAGACCGCACTCAAGCTGCAGCTGACCGATCGCCAGACCGCCGACTTCGAGATGATCGGGAACGGCGGCTTCGCTCCCCTCCAGGGCCCCCAGGGCCACGAGGAGTGGAAGAGCGTCGTCGAGAACATGACGCTCCCGGACGGCCAGTACTGGCCGATCCCGATCACCCTCGCCACGGACCTCGACGTCTCCGAGGGCGACACCGTCGAGATCTCGAGCGACGAGGGCAAGCCACTCGGCCGCCTCAACGTCACGGAGATCTTCGAGCGCGACCTCGAGGCGGAGGCCGAGAACGTCTACCGCACGACCGACAAGGAGCACCCAGGCGTCGCCGCCATCTACGAGGAGGGTCCGCGCTGCATCGCGGGGACCTACGAGGTCGACGACCTGCCCGACCACGAGGAAGCCTTCATGAAGCGCTACTTCACCGCCGAGGAGTCCCGCAAGGCCTTCGAGGAGCGCGGCTGGAAGCGCGTCGTCGCCTTCCAGACCCGCAATCCGATCCATCGCGCGCACGAGTACCTGACCAAATGCGCGCTCGAGATCACGGACGGGCTCTTCATCCACCCGCTGATCGGCAAGACCAAGGCCGGCGACATCCCCGCCGACGTGCGGATGCGCTGCTACGAGGTCCTGATGGAGGACTACTACCCGAACGACCGGGTGATCCTCGGCGTCTTCCCGTCGAAGATGCACTACGCGGGGCCTCGAGAGGCCGTCCTCCACGCGATCGCGCGGCGGAACTACGGCTGCACCCACTTCATCGTCGGGCGAGACCACGCCGGCGTCGGGGACTACTACGGGACCTACGACGCGCAGCAGATCTTCGACGAAATCGACATCGACAAGCTCGGCATCCAGCCGCTCTTCTTCGAGCACTCCTTCTGGTGCAACAAGTGCGAGGGCATGGCGTCGGGCAAGACCTGCCCGCACGGCCAGGAGGACCACGTCTTCCTGAGCGGCACCAAGGTGCGGGAGATGCTCGGGAACGGCGAGCTGCCGCCCGAGGAATTCAGCCGCCCCGAGGTGGCTCAGATCTTGATCGACTCATACAAAGAGGAAGGCAATGGCTGACGAAAAGGGCTTCACACTCTGGTTCACGGGGCTTTCGGGCGCCGGCAAGACGACCATCTCGAAGATCGTCGAGGACCAGCTCCGCGAGCGGGGCTCGAGGGTCGAGGTGCTCGACGGCGACGTGGTCCGCGAGAACCTCTCCAAGGGCCTCGGCTTCTCCAAGGAGGACCGCGACACCAACATCCGCCGGATCGCGTTCGTCGCGGACCTGCTCTCCCGCAACGGCGTCCCGGTGATCACCGCCGCGATCTCGCCGTACCGGGAGATCCGCGACGAGGCGCGCGAGCTGATGGGCGACCGCTTCATCGAGGTCTTCGTCAAGGCCTCCGTCGAGGTCTGCGCGGAGCGCGACGTCAAGGGTCTCTACGAGAAGGCCTTCAAGGGAGAGATCAAGGAGTTCACCGGCGTCTCCGACCCGTACGAGCCGCCGCTCAACGCCGAGCTCACACTGGACACCGAGCACGACTCGGCCGAGGAGTACGCGGCGAAGGTCCTCACGCTGCTCGAGGAGCGCCAGCTGATCCCGGCCGCGCAGCCCGCCTAGGCTGCGTCGGGCCGGGGCGGTAGCTCCGGCTCGCCCAGGTCGTACGTCGAATAGGCGCCGAAGGAGTTGAACATCTTGTGGGAGGGGCCGTGAAAGTCCGAGGAGGCAGTCGCCGCCAGGCCCCTGTCGCGGCAGAGCTCGACCAGGAACTTGGTCTGGGCGCGGTCGTGCGCCGGATAGAAGCACTCGACGCCGTCCAGGCTGAGGTCATCGACGAGCGCGGCGACCTCGCCGGGGTCCTTCATGTCCCAGAAGGGATGGGCCAGGACCGCGACGCCACCGGCCCCGTGGATGATCTCGACGGCCTCGGCTGCGTCGGGCCAACGGCGCGGGACGAAGGCCTTCGCCCCCGGGACCAGATACTCCTCGAAGAAGGCGCTCATCTCGTCGGGCGTGACCCCGGCGGCCTTGGCGATGTGGGGGCGACCGACCGACGAGGCGTCACCGGCCTGGGCGATCGCGTCCTCGAAGCGGACGGGGACGCCCTGCGCGTTGAGACGCTCGACGATCTCCTCGGCGCGAGTGATCCGCTCCCGCTGGGCACGCTCGCAGGCGGGCGCGATCGCGATCGTGTCCACCCAGTAGCCGAGCATGTGCATGTCATCGACACTGCCGTGAACGCACGACATCTCAGTCGCCGGAACGAGGGCGATCCCCGCGTCGGCCGCTGCCCTCGCCGCCTCGGCGACGCCGTCGATCCCGTCGTGGTCGGTGAGCGCGAGGGTCGTCACCCCCGCCTCCACGGCCACAGCCACCACCTGCGCGGGCGGCAGCTCGCCGTCGGAGAATGTGGAATGGCTCTGCAGATCCAGCATGGGCGGAGCAGGATATGAGGATCAGCGCCAAGGCCGACTACGCGGTGCGCGCGGCGGTCGAGATGGCCGCCGCCGGCGATGAGCCGGTCAAGGGCGAGGCCATGGCCGAGGCGCAGGACATCCCGCTCCAGTTCCTCGAGCACATCCTGCTGGAGCTGAAGCATGCCCGTCTGGTGCGGGCGCGCCGCGGCGCACGCGGCGGCTACTGGCTCGCCAAGCCGCCGGAGGAGATCACGCTGGCCAGCGTGATCCGAGCCGTGGAGGGGCCGCTCGCGAACATCCAGGACCAGGCCCCGGAGCAGACCAAGTACCCGGGTAACGCGGAGCGGCTCAGCGACGTCTGGATCGCGGTCCGCGCCTCCCTGCGACGGGTGCTCGAGCACGTGACGATCGCGGACCTCCGCGACGGCAAGATCCCCGACGAGGTCCTCGAGCTGACCCGGGACGAGGGCGCCTGGGTGACCCGCTAGCACCATTCGTTACGAGAAACCCGAGCAATTAGGGGGAAAAGGCACTGTCCGCTACAGTGCCGCGAACTTTTAGGACTGTTCCGGTCATAAAAGGGAACAAGGTGGGAAAGCGGCTTCGTCCACTTGCCGCTCGGCCCCCAGGGCCCCATGGATCCAGCGATCGTCTTCTTCGGCTTCGGCGTCGGCTTCCTCGTCGGTCTGACCGGCATGGGCGGCGGATCCCTGATGACGCCGCTGCTGATCCTGATCTTCGGGATCAAGCCGACCACGGCGATCGGCACCGACATCTTCTACGCGGCGATCACCAAGACCGCCGGCGGGTGGCGCCACCTGAAGCTGAAGACCGTGAACATGCCGCTCGCCTGGTGGATGGCCGCCGGCAGCGTCCCCTCGGCGATCGCCGGCGTCTGGGTTCTCGACATCCTCGAGGGCAGGCTCGGCAGCGACCTCGACGAGACCGTCTTCGCGATCCTCGCCGGCCTGCCTGCTCGTGGTCGGGGCGATCACCCTGCTCCGCAGCCTCTTCCTCGCGGACAAGGTTCGAGGAGCGCGACAGACTTCGAGATGCACACCCGTCACAAGGTGGCCGCGGTCGCGATCGGGGCGACCACCGGCTTCGTGATCGGACTGAGCTCGGCCGGGAGCGGCACGGTGATCGCGATCATGCTGATCACGGTCTTCCGGCTGACCCCGCAGTAGGGTCGTCGGCACCGACGTCTTCCACGCCGCGATCCTGCTCTGGGCGGCTGGCATCGCCCACATCTTCGGCGGCAACGTCGACTTCGGCCTGGCGGGCAACATCCTGGTCGGCTCGGTCCCTGGCGTGATCCTCGGCTCGAACATGTCGGTCAAGTGGCCGCAGGGCATCCTCCGCACGGCGCTGGGGATCGTCCTGATCGCCGCCGGTGTGGCGATGCTGAGCAAGGCGAACACCGACTCTGGTCCCGTACGCGGTCGGCTTCGCGGCCGTCGCCTTCGCCGGCCTCTTCGCGGTCCAGTTTCTCCTGCGCCGGGAGGTCGAGCAGGACCCCGCCGAGCAGGAGTGGCTGCGCAAAGCGTCGGTCGTGGCCTCGCACGGCGACGAGATCGAGCGGCACGAGCAGGTTGAGGCCGAGCTCGCTGCGCGCGCCAACGGGCAGGGGCGCGGGGCGCACGCCGCCGTCGAGGACTAGCGGCACCACGCTCTGTGGGCACCGCCCGGTGGCCGCTTAGACGCAATACTCCGCCGCCATGTTCGAGAAGGTCCTGGTCGCAAATCGCGGCGAGATCGCCATCCGCGTCGCGCGAACGCTGAAGGAGATGGGGATCGGCTCGGTCGCCGTCTACTCGGAGATCGAGCGCGACGCGCCGCACGTCCGCGAGGCCGACGAGGCCTTTCTGCTCGGCCCCGCCGCCCCGGCCGAGAGCTACCTGAACGTCGAGAAGATCCTCGCAGGTCGCCACAGGACGCCGGCGCCGAGGCGATCCACCCCGGCTACGGGTTCCTGGCCGAAAACGCGCCCTTTGCGGAGGCTGTAGAGAAGGCGAAGCTCACCTTGATCGGTCCGCCTCCGAAGGCGATCGAGGCGATGGGCTCGAAGACCGAGGCGCGCCAGATCATGGAGAAGGCGGGCGTGCCGATCGTCCCCGGCGACACCGAGCCGGTCGAGGACGTCGCGGCCGCCAAGAAGAAGGCGAAGGAGATCGGCTACCCGATCGCGTGCAAGGCGGCCGGAGGAGGCGGCGGCAAGGGCTTCCGCGTGGCGATGGAGGAGAGCGAGCTCGAGGAGGCCTTCGAGGGGGCCGCGCGCGAGGGCGAGAAGTTCTTCAGCGACCCGACCGTCTACCTCGAGCGCTACCTCGAGGACCCGCGCCACGTCGAGGTCCAGGTGCTCGCCGACTCGAAGGGCAACGTGATCCACCTCGGGGAGCGCGACTGCTCGATCCAGCGCCGCCACCAGAAGCTGATCGAGGAGTCGCCGGGCCCGCAGGTCGACGAGGAGATGCGCGAGCGGATCGGCAAGATCGCCACCGACGCCGCCGCCGCGGTCGGCTATCGCTCGGCGGGCACGGTCGAGGGCCTCCAGGTCGGCGAGGACTACTTCTTCCTCGAGATGAACACCCGCGTCCAGGTCGAGCACTGCGTCACCGAGATGGTCACCGGCTATCGACATCGTCCGCGAGCAGGTCAGGATCGCCGCCGGCGAGAAGCTCTCGATCACCCAGGAGGAGGTCGAGCTGCGCGGGCCACGCGATCGAGTGCCGGATCAACGCCGAGGCCGCCCACAAGAACTTCGCTCCGGCGCCGGGACGGATCACCACCTACCGCGAGCCGGCGGGCCCGGGCGTCCGGGTCGACTCGGGGGTCGAGGCGGGCTCCGAGGTGACGCCGATGTACGACCCGATGGTCGCCAAGCTGATCGTCTGGGACCTCGACCGGGAGAAGGCGACGGCCCGGATGCTCCGCGCCCTCGGCGAGTACGAGATCGGCGGCATCACCACTCTGGTCCCCTTCCATCAGGCGCTGCTGGCGACCAAGCAGTGGGCCAACGGCGAGACCTGCCGCGACCTCACCGAGGACCCGAAGTGGCTCAAGTCGCTCGCGCCCGAAGACCGCTGCCCGCCCCCGGTGGCGAGGAGGCCGCCGAGGACGGCAAGACCGAGCGCAGCTACCAGGTCGAGGTCGGCGGCAAGCTCTTCGACGTCAAGGTGATCGGGGAGGCGGCGCCCGCCGCCGCGGCGGCGAATCCCGGCGCCCGGGCTGCGCAAGCCGCCCAAGCGCGAGCGCCGAGGCGGTGGGGCAGCCACCGCCGGTGGCAGCGAGGACCTGACCTCGCCGCTTGCAGGGAACCATCCTCCGGGTCGCGGTCGAGCAGGGCGCCGAGGTCTCCGAGGGCGACCTGATCTGCGTGATCGAGGCGATGAAGATGGAGAACGAGATCACCGCCCACCGCGCGGGCAAGGTCACCGAGCTGCCGATCTCAGACGGCGCCTCGGTCAACACAGGGGATCTGCTCGCGAAGATCGAGTAGAGACGCTACTTCGCGCCGAGCTTCGCCGCGGCGTCGCGGAGGTTCTTGACCGTGGCGTCGGGGGCCTTGCGGCCCTCGAGCTTCTCGCCGTGGCGGTTGACCCAGATCACCGGGACATTCAGCTTCAGAGCCGGGCCGACGTCGGAGTCGTAGCCCGAGGCGATGTGGACCCAGCCCTTCTTGCCGCCGATCCGACGCGCGGTCTCACGCAGGTGGGTCGGATCGGGCTTGTAGCTGCGGACCTGCTGCGCGGTCACGACCATGTCGAGCTCGGTGCGCAGATGGCGCCGGGAGATGCCGAGCATCTTGTCGTCGACGTTGGAGACGATCCCGATCTCGTATCGCTCCTTGAGCCGGTCCATCGCGGCGTTGGCCTCGCGGAACGGAGGCCAGGAGGCGACGCTGTCGGGCAGGAACTGGGCGCGCGAGGGCTCGATCGTCCAGCCGATCTCCTCCGCCGTCTGGACGGCGGCCCTGCGCAGGACCTCGGCATAGAGCTCGTAGGACCCGGACATGATCTGTGCCTGGATCTCGAAGAAGCGATCCAGGAACGAGCGCTCGTCGATGGTGAGGCCGTCGCGCTCGGCCTCCTGCTTGAAGGCGTCGCTGATGCCCTTCTCCCAGTCGATCAGGGTGCCGTAGCAGTCAGTCGTCACCCACTTGATGTCTTTGAGCTTGGGAAGGGCCATGAGAGCCGCGGGATTATGCGCAATTTGCAACTTTCGGCCGCGTCCGCCTCCCCGCGCGGCCGACTTCGGCGCTCAGGTAGGCTCTCGCGGCCTTGGATCTCCTCGAGTATCAGGGGAAGCAGCTCTTCGCCCGCCACGGCGTTCCGGTACCCGATGGACGGGTGGCCGACACCGTCGAGGCCGCGGTCGAGGCGGCCGAGGAGATCGGCTACCCGTGCGTGATCAAGGCCCAGGTCCAGATCGGCGGCCGCGGCAAGGCGGGCGGGATCAAGGTCGCGGAGAACCGCGAGGAGGCCGAGCAGCACGCCAACGCGATCCTCGGCATGGACATCCGCGGGCCGCGCGGCGAGGGGCCCTTCACCGTCCACCAGGTCTGGATCGAGCGCGCCTCGGAGATCGACGCCGAGTACTACGCGTCGATCATTCTCGACCGCTCGGCCAAGAAGGTGCTCGCGATGCTCTCGACGATGGGCGGGATGAACGTCGAGGAGATCGCCGAGAAGGACCCCGACGCGCTCGTCCGGCGCCACATCGAGCCGCACGAGGGCTTCGGCGAGGCGCAGGCGGGCATCCTGGTGGCCGACGCCGGGGTCGAGGAGGACGCCCGCGGGAAGACGGCGGAGATGATGGTGAAGCTCCACGAGGCCTTCAACGAGAGCGACGCGACCCTGATCGAGGTCAACCCGATGGTCGTCACCAAGGACCGCGACGTGATCGCGCTCGACTCCAAGGTGACGATCGACAACTCGGCCCTCTTCCGCCACGAGGACCTCGCCGAGATGGAGGAGAGCTTCATCGAGGACCCCCAGGAGCGGATGGCCAAGGAGAAGGGACTGACCTACGTCAAGCTCGACGGCGACATCGGCATCCTCGGGAACGGCGCCGGCCTCTGCATGTCCACGCTCGACGTGGTGGCCCAGGCCGGCGGTAGGCCCGCGAACTTCCTCGACGCGGGCGGTGGCTCCAAGGCGGAGGCGATCGTCGACGCACTCGAGGTGATCACCTCGGACGAGAAGGTCAAGGCGATCCTCTTCAACATCTTCGGCGGAATCACCCGCGGCGATGAGATCGCCAAGGGAATCATCGAGGCCTCGCAGCGCGTCGAGATCGGCGTGCCCCTCGTGGTCCGCCTCGACGGCACGAACTCCGAGGAGGGGCTGGGGTTGCTCGCCGACGCGGATCTGCCCAACCTGCACCTGGAGAAGACCATGCTCGGCGCCGCCGAGAAGGTGGTCGAGCTCGCCAGGGCCTCCTGATGAGCATCATCGTCGACAACGACACGAAGCTCGTGATCTCGGGGCTGACCGGCCGCGAGGGGAGCTTTCACGGGCTCCGCAACCGCAGCTACGGCACGGACGTCGTCGCCGGCGTCACCCCGAAGAAGGGCGGCCAGGAAGTCGAGGGCATCCCGATCTTCGACACGATCAAGGAGGCCGTCGACGAGCGCGGCGCGAACACCTCGATGATCTTCGTCCCGGCACGCTTCGCCGCCGCGGCCATGAACGAGGCGATCGACGCCGGGATCGAGACGGTGATCACGATCACCGAGCACATCCCGGTCCACGACATGCTCGACATCTACTGGAAGGCGCGGGACGCGGGCGTGCGCCTGATCGGCCCGAACTGCCCCGGCGTACTCAGCCCCGGCAAGGCGAACGTCGGGATCATCCCCGCCCAGTTCTTCGAGCAGGGCTCGATCGGCGTCGTCTCCAAGTCGGGAACGCTGACCTATCAGATCGGCAACGAGCTCAAGCAGGCCGGCCTCGGCAACTCGACCATCGTCGGCATCGGCGGTGACCCGATCGTCGGCTCAGACTTCATCGACATCCTCACTCTGTTCGAGGAGGACGACGAGACCGAGCTGATCGTGATGGTCGGCGAGATCGGCGGCGACGCCGAGGAGCGCGCCGCCGACTTCATCGCCGAGAACGTCTCCAAGCCGGTGGTCGCCTACATCGCCGGGTTCACCGCACCGCCCGGCAAGCAGATGGGTCACGCCGGAGCGATCATCTCCGGCTCCTCGGGCACCGCCGAGGCGAAGAAGCAGGCCCTCGAGGCGCAGGGCATCCGCGTCGGCAAGAGCCCGACCGAGACCGCGCAGCTCGCGGCCGAGACGATCGCCGCGAAGGCCTAGGCGGGCGCCGTCGGCCCTAGGCCGACTCTGGCGGGAGGACAGCTTGCGCAGCCTCGCCCGGGCGCTGGCGGCGCGTTTCTGTTCCTCGCTCTTCGTCAGCGCCCTCTCGCGCGGCCGCTCGGAAGCCTGCGGCTCCGGCGGCTGGGGCTCCGCGGCCTCGATGGGCTCCGGCTTCTCGATCGGCTCCGGCTTCTCGATGGGCTCCGGGGCCGGTTGCGGGGGGCGGGAGCCGGCTCGGCGGGCCTGACCTCCGCCGGTCCGGTGGGTCGCTTGACCTGGTCAAGCTCCACGCGGCCGCCGAGCAGCTCCTTCGCTGCGCGGACCGCCTCCCTCGGCGTCAGGTAGGTCACCCAGGCAGTGATCTTGCCCGCCTCGACGACCCAGAGGCCGCCGAACCGGCGATCGACCGCGGGGCCATCCTTCGGCTTGCCGCGCTCGCGGCAGATGCCGACGACCTTGCCGGGACCGACCTCGGCGAGGTCCTCGACGTCGAAGCGGTAGCTCCTCCCAGCTGTCGAGGTAACGGCGCATCGCCCTCTGGACCTTGTCCTGGCCCCAGACGAGATCGCCGTCAGATCGAGAGGCCCGCTCGTCCCACCGAATCTGGGGACCGGAGAGCGCGAGGGCGATCTCAGAGTCGCCGTTGGCGTAGGCCTGGAGCGCGATCTTGACCAACTCGAGGGACGCCGGCATCGAGCGACAGTATTCTCGAACCGATCGGCGGCCTCCATCCCCCGGCGGATGGAGTATGCGCACCGTTCGTATACTCGACGCCCAAGTGGCCGAACGGACGATCAGCTTCGCGCGCGGCGCCCCGAGCGCCGACATCCTCCCTCACGATGCGGTGCGCGAAGCGGCCGCGCGGGCGCTCGAGACCGACTGGGAGAAGGCGCTCAGCTACGGCACCGGCCGGGGCCATCCGGGCCTCTGCGAGTGGATCGCCGATCTTCACGACGTCCAGGCCGACCAGGTGATGGTCACCAACGGATCGATGGAGGCGGCCGCACTGCTGTTCCGGAACCTGGTCTCCGACGGGGACCGGGTGATCGTCGAGCAACCCACGTATGACCGCACGCTCCTGCTGTTGCGCCAGGCCGGAGCGGAGATCGTCGGGGCCCCGCTCGAGGCCGACGGCGTCGATCCCGCAGGGGTCGAGTCGGCGGCAGCCGACGGGGCGGTGAAGCTCGCCCACGTCATCCCCAACTTCCACAACCCGGCGGGGTGCACGCTCTCGCTCGAGAAGCGAAGCGAGCTCGTCGGGCTTGCGGCCGATCACGGCTTCACCCTCTTCGAGGACGACCCCTACCGCCTGATCTGCTTCGAGGAGGCGCGGGGCAAGACGATGCTCGAGATGGACACCGCGGACAGGGTGATCCACGCCTCCTCGTTCTCCAAGTCGGTCAGCCCGGGGGTCCGGGTCGGCTACCTGGTCGGGCCTGCCGAACAGATCGCGACACTCGCCAAGCGGGCGAACGAGACCTACATCTCGCCCAACATGCTCGCCGAGTCGATCGTCTTCGAGCTCTGCCGCTCGGGCGGACTCGACGAGAACCTGAAGGTCGTCAACGGCGCGCTCCGTGAGCGGCGAGACGCGCTCGTGGACGCACTCCGCGAACACATCCCCGAGGCGGAATTCGTCGTGCCCGAGGGCGGCTACTTCCTCTGGCTGGACCTGAAGGAGGACGTCGACACCGAAGCCCTCCTGACCGACGCCAAGGAGGAGGGCGTCACCTTCGTCGCCGGGCCCGACTTCATGATCGACGGCGGCTCATCGAGCCTGCGCCTCTCGTTCGCCCCTGTCCCGGCGGGCGACGTCGCCGAGGGCGTCCGGCGCCTCGCGCGGGCGCTCGACCGACTGCGTTCCGGAAGTCAGGGCGGGCGCGAAAGCGGCCTAGAACCTCAGATCCGGTCCGCTCCCAGGATCTCGCGGGCGCGGCGGTAGAGGTTCAGATCCTCGGCCCGCGACGGGTAGGGCTTGCGCCTCTGCTCGTTCTTGTGAGCCTCTATCGCCCTGGCGATCGATACGAGGCGTCGCTCGGCGATATTCCGGTCGGCGATCAGGATGTTGGTGTTACTGGTGGTGGCTTCCATTTCTCTTGCCTTTCCCCCGTTTGTTGAGTGACTTACTCGACTATAACGGATTGACCGATTGAGCAAGTCTCCACCGCCTACCTCAAGCTGCGGCTAACAACCGGTAAAGGGAGGGCGGGACTACCTGCCGTAGCGGTCGCTGGAAATGACCAGCTGCTCCGGCAGCGGCGGCCGGGGCGGCGGGGCGGGATCGGCCTTCACCGAGACGGTCTCGGCGACGCTCTTCGAGACCGCATGCTGCCCCTCGTCGGAGCCCATCACGACCTCATCGTCGTCCGATCTCTCGATCTTCCCCTCGAGACCCGGATGGATGCCGGTCCCCTTCAGGTAGTGGAGGATCTCCTCCGCCTCGTTCTCGAAGCGCAGCACCCGGACGTCCGCCCCGGGCTCGACGTCCGCCAGCAGTACGCCCTCCTCCCTCGCTCCCTCGACGATCGGATGGCCATGAGGGCAGGTCTTCGCGTCGCCGATCGCGGCCAGCATGCGCTCCTCGAGCACGGGTGACATCGCATGTTCGAGGCGCTCCGCCTCCTCGTGGACCTCGTCCCAGGGAATCCCGAGGACGTCGGTGAGAAAGCGCTCGATCAGCCGGTGGCGGCGCGAGATGGCCTCCGCCTCCCGGCGTCCCTTGTCGGTGAACTCGAGCGACTTGTCGTCCGCCCGCTCGACATATCCGTCGCCCTCGAGGCGGCCAATCATCTCGTGGACCGTGGGCGGCGAGAGCTGCATGGCGCGCGCGATGTTGGCGCCGTTGATCGGCAACTCCGCCTCCTCGAGCCAGAACATGATCTGGAGGTACTCCTCCTCCGCGACGGTCGCTTTGGCCATGCGCCGATCCTACTTGGACCGGCCAGCGCGCTTCTCGATCGACCTGCGCAGGGAGTCGAGGCGGTCGTCCCACTCGGCACTCACCGTCTGGATCCACTGGGCCGCCTCGTCGAGAGGCTGTGGCCGCAGCTCATAGCGCGTCTCCCGGC
This sequence comes from uncultured Solirubrobacterales bacterium, assembly GCA_963848955.1. Classification (GTDB taxonomy): domain Bacteria; phylum Actinomycetota; class Thermoleophilia; order Solirubrobacterales; family 70-9; genus DASUPK01. The sequence continues at coordinate 171,779 of CAWKFQ010000017.1, forward strand.
CGACCCGCGTCGAGGTGACGAGGTCGGCGCCGCGCAGGGCGGAGAGGTGCTTGGCGACGGCCTGCCGGGTGATCGGCAGCTGCTCGGCGAGGCCGCTCGCCGTCACCGTGCCGCCGCGGGCGAGGGTCTCAACCACTCGCCGCCGCGTCGGGTCGGCGAGTGCGCCGAAGACCGAATCGACCTGTCGGTGCGCCGGCGCCCTCAAGCGACGAGCGCGAAGCGCATTGACCGTTGCAGGCGCGCGAGCCGCGTCCCCCACCCGCCGGCCGCCATCGCCGTAGATCCGGCGGCGGTGTTTGTGGCCGCCGAACGTGTTGGCGTCTCGACGACCGTGACCCGGCTGCCACCGGGCAGCGCCTCGATCGTGAACTCGACGAAGCTCTCGCCCTCGCCGGGTCGGGACCAGGTGAAGGCGAATCGCTCGCCCTCCTCCACGGTCTCGACGGTGCCGAAGCGCTCGTCCTCGCCGTCGCGGACGGCGATCTCGCCGCCCTCGGTCGGATCGAGCTCCACGTCCGGGGCCAGCCATTCCTCGAGCCGGTCCTCATCGGTCAGCGCCTCCCAGACCTCGTCCGGGCTGGCCTCGACCAGCGTCTCCCGCTCGACCCAGGGCGTCTTCTCGTCCGCCTGCTCCGCGGGTGCCTCGTTCCGCAACTTCATGGTTGCTTATGCTAGCGTAGGTCGTGCAACCCAGAGGTTGCGTTAGTGCAACGAAACAGGAGGTCGCGATGCCGCTGGTTCCAATGGTCGTCGAGCAGAGTGCGCGGGGGGAGCGCTCCTTCGACATCTACTCCCGCCTGCTCGGCGAGCGGGTCGTCTTCCTGGGCCAGCCCGTCGACGACCAGGTCGCGAACCTGATCGTGGCGCAGATCATCCATCTCGAGTCCGAGGACCCCGAGAAGGACATCTCGCTCTACATCAACTCGCCCGGGGGAGTCGTCTACTCGGGGCTGGCGATCTACGACGCGATGCAGTTCGTGAAGCCGGACGTGCGGACCATCTGTTACGGCATCGCGATGTCGATGGGGGCGCTGCTCCTGGCCGGCGGCGCGAAGGGCAAGCGGATGGCGCTGCCCAACTCGCGGATCCTGATCCACCAGCCGAGCGGCGGATTCGAGGGCGTCGCCTCCGACATCGAGATCCATGCCAAGGAGACGCTCTACCTCCGGGACCGCCTCGACGCGATCTACGCGAAGCACACCGGCAAGTCGAAGAAGCAGGTCCACTCCGACATGGAGCGCGACCGCTTCTTCAAGGCGGACGAGGCGGCGGAGTACGGCCTCATCGACCGGGTGATCGAGCAGCGCGAGCTCGAGCTGCGCCGCACCGGGTTCGCCGCCCAGAACGGCGGCGGCTAGGCCGGCGCTCTCGTCATCCGCTCGACGTCCTCGAGGACCCGGCGGAAGCCGCGGGTGAGCACTGGCTTCCAAACGATCTCCTCGAGGCCGCCCACGAGCGGCGTGGGGACGGTATAGCTGGATCGCCAGTCCACCTGGGTGCGATCCCCGTCGGGGCTGAGGCGGATCGAGCCACCGTGGTGCTCGAAGGGGATGTTGAGGTCGACGATCAGATAGTCGAGCCGGGTCGGCCTCTCGTAGGCGGTGACCTCCTCGTCGAACCTGAACGGGCGGGCCCTGATGCGCCGCAGGGCCCCGACCCCGTTCGGCGGCGGATCGCCGTCGCGGAGCAGCTCCGAGCCGTCGATGCCCCGAAAGCGGTCGTAGTTCGCGTGGTCAGTGAGCAGGTCGAAGATGGCCTCGGGCGGGGCGGGGATCGAGCGGGTGACGTGGATGCTGCGCATCAGGCTGCCCGCCAGCGTAGAGACGACGGCCTCGTAGACGCCGTCACCCATGCGGCCCTCGGTCACCGTGACATTCGCCCGCCCGGCGATCGCCTCGCGCAGCGCGGGGTCCCGCTCCGGCCCGTTGGCCGGCACGAAGAAGCGCCCGACGACCTGGGAGACCTCGAGGTCCTCGACCGAATCGCCGATCGCGATGCACTCCTCCTGCGCGTAGCCGCGGGCGCGCATGTGGAAGGCGACCGCCGCTCGCCTTGCTCGCTCCCTCCGGGAGCAGGTGGTAGGCGTGCGCCGGGCCCTCGATCCCCTCCATCGGCGCGAAGATCGCGCCGTTGTCGACCAGGCGCAGGCCCCTGTGGCCACGCTCCGAGAGCAACCGGTTCCCCTCCTCGACGTCGACCTTGCCCCGAAACAGCAGCGAGAACTCACGCTGGCGGTGCCAGGGGTTGTGCCACTCCAGGCGGCCGGCGAAGTGCTCGAAGAGCTCGTCCGGGATGCCCCGGTCGACCATCGTCTCCGCGAGCGTCTTGCCCGGATCGGTCTCGATGTCACCAACGAGCGCCGTCCGCTCCCCGTCGATCACGACGAGGCAGCCGACCTCGCAGATGTAGGAGGTCGACCCGATCAGCTTGCGCGTCCTCCATCACCGAGGACTCGCGGCGCCCGGACTTGATGACCACCTCGACCCCGGCGCGATGGCAGGCCTCGAGCGCCCGGGCCTGCAGCATCGAGAACTCCCCCTCGGAGTCGCGGAAGAGCGAGCCGTTGCGGCCGAGCAGGGTGCCGTCCAGGTCGGTGTAGACGCAGCGAAGAGACATCGGCGCCGAACCGTACCGGCGGTTACCGTTGACCCGTGCCCGCCTGGCGACTGACGCGACAGGACCCTCGAGCTCGAGCGGCCGATCGGGGCCGGCATCGTCAACGTCACCGACGACTCGATGTTCGAGGGAGCGCGCAGCGGCACGCCGGGGCAGGCGATCGCGGACGGTCTCGAGCTGGCCGAGGCCGGATTCGAGATGCTCGACGTGGGCGCGGTGGCGGCGCGCAGCGGTCCGCCGGTTCCTGCCGAGCGAGGAGGCCGACCGGCTGCTGCCCGCGATCGAGGGCCTGGCGGAGCGCACCGAGCTGCCGATCTCGGCCGACACCTTCTCGTCCGAGGTCGCCCGCGAGCGCCCTCGATGCCGGAGCCGTCGCGATCAACGACATCGCGCGGCGGCTCCGAGGCGATGTTCGAGCTCGCGGCTGAGACCGGCTGCGGCCTGGTCGTCATGCAGATCGAGGGCCCGCCGCGCGAGGACCGCGAGCCGCCTCGCTACGACGATCCGGTCGACCACCTGAAGGGCTGGTTCAGCGGCCGGCTCGAGGCGGCGACGGAGCGGGGCGTCGCCGAGGAGCAGATCGCGCTCGACCCGGGGCTCGACTTCGACCTCTCGGTGGCCGACGACCTCGAGATCCTGCGGCGGCTCGGCGAGCTGCAGCGAGCTGGGCCGGCCGCTGTATCGTCTCGCTCTCCCGCAAGGACTTCCTCGGCGCGGTGCTGGCGGGCTCCTGGGAGGAGCGGCTGCCGCCGAGGGATCGCGAGTGGGCGACAGCCGCGGCGATGGCGCTGGCGGTGACGGCCGGCGCCGATGTGCTGCGGCTGCACGACGCGAGCGCGCTGCAGGCGATGCGGATCGCCGCTGCGATCGACGCGCCGCGGGGTGTCGAGGTTGCCAGCTAGCTCGAAACGGGTCGCTCCTGCGGAGCCCCCTCGCATCCCGGCCGGCGGTGCCTGGGAGCCGGCGCTCGGCCCCGGCCGGGAGGACGGAAGACTCGTCGCCGAGTCCGCCGAGGCGGCGACGATGGCGAAGCTCACCGGGCTGCCGGACTCGCTGCACCCGAGCCTCGCGGAGGCGCTGGTGGCAGCGGGGATCGAGTCGCTCTACTCCCATCAGGCCGCCGCCTACGAGACCGCCCGCGGCTCCGCACCTGATCCTGACCAGCGGCACCGCCTCGGGGAAGTCGCTCTCCTTCAACCTGCCCGTGCTCGACGGCATCGCGCACGATCCGAAGCGGCGGGCCTTCTACCTCTACCCGACCAAGGCGCTCGCCCAGGATCAGGCCCGCAAGCTCGGCGAGCTGCGCCCTCCGGGGCTGCGCGAGGCGATCTACGACGGCGACACCCCGCGCGAGGATCGGCCCTCGATCCGCCGGCGCGCCAACCTCGTGCTCACGAATCCCGACATGCTCAACGTGGGCGTCCTCCCCCACCACAAGCGCTGGGGCGACTTCCTCGCGAACCTCGGCTGGGTCGTCGTCGACGAGGCGCACACCTACCGCGGCGTCTTCGGCTCCCACGTCGCCAACGTGCTGCGGCGGCTGCGTCGGGTCGCCCGCCTCTACGGCGCAGAGCCCCGCTTCGTGTTGGCATCGGCCACGATCGCCAACCCGGGCGAGCTCGCGCGAACGGCTCACCGGCCTCGCCGTTCGAGCTGCTCGACGACGACGGCGCGCCGCGGGCCGGCCGCGAGATCGCGATGTGGAACCCGCCGGTGATCGAGCAGCGGACGCAGACCCGGCGCTCGCCGGTCTCCGAGGCCGCCGACCTGCTGTGTCGAGCTGGTCTCAGCGCGGCGTGCGGACGATCTGCTTCATGCGCAGCCGCCGCGGCATCGAGCTGATCAACCGGTTCGCCTCGGACGAGCTGGTCCGCCGAGGGTCAGAGCGGGATGGCCGACCGGATCGCCCCCTACCGCGCCGGCTACACCCCGCAGCAGCGCCGCGAGATCGAGTCCCAGCTCGCCTCGGGCGACCTGCTCGCGGTGGCCGCCACCGACGCGCTCGAGCTCGGGATCGACGTCGGCGAGCTCGACGCCGCGATCTGCGTCAACTTCCCCGGAACCGTCGCGAGCCTCCGGCAGATGTGGGGGCAGGGCGGGCCGGAAGCCGCCGCGGGCTCGCCGTCTACGTCGCGGGCGAGGACGCGCTCGACCAGTTCTTCTGCCGCCACCCCGACGAGTTCCTCGAGCGGCCGGTCGAGGCGGCGATCCTCGACCACCGCTCCGAGCAGATCCAGATGCAGCACCTCCTCGCCGCCGCCTACGAGGCGCCGCTCGGGCCCGACGACGACGAGATCCTCGGCGAGGGCTGGCGCGAGCGCGCCGAGCGGATGGTGACCGATGGGCGAGCTCCGGCGCGGGCGGGGCGAGCGCTACCTGACCCGCACGGGCGATTTCGTCGCCAGCCGGATCTCGCTGCGCTCTGCCTCCGCCGACAGCGTCGCGGTCATCGACTCCTCCTCGGGGGAGATGCTCGGCAACGTCGAGGCCGAGCGGGCCTTCTCGACCGATCCACCCAGGCGCGATCTACCTCCACCTGGGGCGCTCCTACGAGGTCGCGGAGCTGGACCTGGGCTCGCGGCGCGCGATCGTCAGGCCGTTCGAGGGCGACTACTACACCCAGGTGAAGAAGGAGACCGAGGTCTACATCGAGGAGGATCGAGACCCAGCGCAGCGCACTGGGGGTCGAGCTCAGCTTCGGCGACGGTCTCGGTCTCCGAGCAGGTGATCGCCTACCAGCGCAAGCGCCTCGGCGACAACAAGGTGATCGACATCGTCTCGCTCGACCTCCCCGAGCAGAACTTCGTCACCCAGGCGCTCTGGTACGTGATCCGCGAGCGGATGGCGGCGGCGCTGCCGAGCGAGGTGCTGCTCGGCGCCCTCCACGCCTCCGAGCACGGGCAGATCGCGGTGCTGCCGCTGATCGCGATGTGCGACCGCTGGGACATCGGCGGGCTCTCCACCAACATCCACTTCCAGACCGGGCAGCCGACGATCTTCATCTACGACGGCCACCCCGGCGGCATCGGGATCACCCGCCGCGGCTACGAGGAGTTCGAGCGCCTCGTCGGCGACGCCGACCGCCTGATCCGCGAGTGCCCCTGCGACGACGGCTGCCCCTCCTGCGTTCAGAGCCCCAAGTGCGGCAACCTGAACGAGCACCTCCACAAGGCGGGTGCGCTCGAGATGATGGGGATGATGCTAGGTGAGCGAGCTCGGGCCGGCCAGAGGCGCTCAGCCGGCTGACGCCCGAGAGCGCGGCCCAGAGTGGCAGACTCGCTCGGTGCCCCCAGGCATCCAGATCTCGGTGATCGGCGCAGGTCAAGGTGAGGAGGAGATTCTCCGAGACGCGGAGGAGGTCGGCCGCCGGATCGCCGAAGCCGGCGCCGTCCTGGTCTGCGGCGGGCGGACGGGCGTGATGGAGGCGGCATCCAGGGGAGCCTCGAAGGCGGGCGGGACGGTGGTCGGCATCCTTCCCACGCTCTCGACGGCCGACGCGAATCCATTCGTGACGCACGCGGTGGCGACGGGAATCGGCGAGGCCAGAAACCTCGCGGTGGTCGCCTCCGGCGCGGCCGTGATCGCGGTCGGCGGCGAGTGGGGAACGCTCTCCGAGATCGCCTATGCGCGCAAGCTCGGCCGTCCGGTTGTCGCGATCCAGAGCTGGACCCTCCGCAATCGCTCCGGGGCGGACCTCGGGATCATCGAGGCCCAGACACCTGAGGAGGCCGTCCGGGCCGCCCTCTCGGGCGCGAGCGACGCTCAGCGGTAGCGAGCTAGGAGCGCCAGGATCGCGAAGGCATGCGACCAGGCGAGCGGCGTGGTCGAGGTCGGGGCGCCTGTGCGCCGCGTCCACTCGCTCGGGGAGCGTTCCGTGGGCGGTCTCCGCGCGGTGCAGCTCGGCCAGGAGCCGATCGGCGGCTCGGGTCTCGCCCAGCTCGATGAGGGCCCAGGCCGACCAGGCGGTTGGGGCGGTCCAGACCTCGCCGGGGGTCCAGCCCTCGATCGGGGGGATGCCGTAGGGGGTCGACTCGCGGGTGAGGGCCAGGAGCGTTTCTCTGACTGCTCCACGCAAACCCGGGCTGGGGAAGAGGGTGGCGGCCCAGGCGGCCGAGGAATCCAGTGCGTCAGTGCCCTGCTCCCTGACCAGGCCACGTGGGGTCTCGAAGCGGCTCAGGATCTCGGCGCGTTGGGGCGCCCGCGGCGATCGCGTTGCCGAGCAGATCTCCGCTGACGTTCTCGCCGTAGTCCTGGCGATCCCGCCAGTCCAGTCGGACTGTCCTGTTCTAGGTGGCTCCTGGCCGCCTTAGGCAGGACAGTCCCGCCCCGAACAGCCCGCTCGGCGGCCGCGACCCAGCCCTCCCCATCTCCAGCCGCGGGTCGGCCGGGGACCGGCGAGCCGTCGGGGTAGAACCGGGCGGCGCTGTCGAGGTCGATGCTCCGAGAGAAACGAGGCCACCTTCCGGGCCTCCGGCCGCAACCCCGCCGCCTGGAGCGCGATCGCCCCGGCAGCCGCGTCGCGCGGCCAGACGTAGTCCCAGCCGTCGCGCTCCCCGGCGATCATCGCGCCGCTCCGCGGATCGGTGAGCGCCAGCAGAACGCGGAGGGACCGCCGGTAGAGCCGGCGAGCCCAGGCCGGGCGCGGCGGGATCGAGGGGTTTGGCGCGGTTCCGGATCCCGGCCAGGGAGAACGGGCCGGACCGCACCATCTCGAAATGGGGGGCCGGCAGCCGCGTGTCGATCGGCGCGGGCGGCTGCTCGGTCGCACCCGAGATGGAGGCCGCGACGAGGACCGCTGCGGCGACCGCGACAATACTCCGCATCACGGCTGGGACGCTAGTCAGTCGCGATCCCGGACACGACCATGTCGACGATCCCCTCCAGGAACGACCGGTTGATCCGCTCGCCGGTGAGAAGCAGGCGAAGGTGGATCGGGCCGAGGACCGCCTCGATCACCCGGCGTGGGTCCGTGCCGGCCCGCACCTCACCACGCTCGATTGCCCGCTCCACGATCACGGCATCCAGGGCGAGCCGCTCAGACCAGAAACGCTCATTGGCAGCCGCGAGGCGCGCATCATGAGGTGAACCGGCCGCGACGGCGCGGGCCATCGCGGCCACCTCCGGCGTGGCCGCATTTGCGGCCGCGGTCCGTGCCAGCTCGTGCAGGTCTTGCCGCAGAGACCCGGTGTCGGGGACGGCGATCCGCTCACCGGCCCGATCAAGCATCGCCTCGAGCACGAGGTTCTCGCGCGTCCCCCAGCGGCGATACAGAGTCGTCTTGTGGATCTCCGCCCGGCGGGCGACGCTCTCGAGACTGAGGGCCGGATAGCCCCGCTCGGCGAGTTCCGCCAGGGTCGCGTCGATCGCCGCCGCCCGCACCCTGGCGGTCCGGCCCCCGGGCCTTAGTTCACCGGCGGCCGGCGCCTTTCGAGTCCCTCGGGATTCCTCTGCTTCGACCTTCACGCCATGATCTTAATGCAACGATCGGTTGCGTTTGCTACGGTGAGCTCATGGAGACCTACCGGGAGTCCGGACCACTCCATCGGCTGGTGCGACGCACTGCGGCGACCCGCCCGATGACGAGGCTCTACAGCGTGATCCAGCAGCCCCTCGATCGTGTCGTCCACCGAGTCACACGCGGCAGGGCAACCGCCACCTCTTGGCTGTCGGGCGCCGCGGTCACGATGCTGACGACGACGGGCGCGAGAACGGGTCAAACGAGGACCATGCCCGTGCTCGGGTTACCGGATGGCGAGACAGTCATCCTGATCGCCTCCAACTTCGGCCGCCCGCGCAACCCCTCCTGGTACCACAACCTTCGCGCGAACCCGAGGGCAACGGTCGAGATCGATGGCGAGGTCCGCGAGGTGGTGGCCCGCGAGTTGAGTGGCGAGGAACGGACGCGCGGCTACCAGCGGGGAGTGGAGATCGCCCCCCACTTCACCCGCTACGAACGCTGGGCCGGCGATCGGGAGATCCCGGTGCTCAGGCTCGAGCCCTCCCGCTAGCCTGTGCGCCTCCCGGCGAGGTAGCTCAGTTGGTAGAGCACACGACTGAAAATCGTGGTGTCGCCAGTTCGATTCTGGCCCTCGCCACTTCTCAACGGCCCGACGGCCTCATGCCGCCCTTGCTCTGGGTCCAGCGCTAGGCGGCCGGGCTGGCCCCTCAGCCAAAAAACTGGCGCGTTTGCGGGAGCCCCAGATCCGTGGAAAGATCATGGCGCGACTGGCTCGTCGGCCGGTTTGTTAGCGTCTCGTTTGCGCGCTCAAAGGAGTGGACGCGCCGATGAGAGAGGAGAAAAGGCGGGATGCGTCGATCCGTGGTCGCCGTTGGAGCGGTGCTTCTCGTCGCCGTCGCCTGCGCGAGCGCAAGCGCCAAGGCGCCGAAGGATCCGACGATCATCGCCCGGAACATCCTTCCCTCGGGCCAGTTCGGGACCCCGAATCCGAACGCCGCCGTACAGGCGGGGATGTACAACGCCCTCACCCCCCTCTTCGACCGCGTCACCCCGAACGACCTCTTCACGGACTTCAAGTCCGAGAAGCTCGGCGTCGACACGGATGGCCGACCACGACCGAGGCCGTGCCGTTCCCCGGCGTGACCCTGCTCCGCGACCGCTTCAACATCCCGCACGTCTTCGCGAACACCCGGGCGGCCGGGATCCAGACCGCCGGCTGGATCTCGCCGAGGACCGCAGCCTGCTCCTCGAGCAGGCCCGCTACAACTCGCGCGTCGCCGTCATCGACGCTCCCGGGCTGGACGCCCTCGGGCTGACCGCCGGACTGCAGAGCTTCAAGCCGAGCGCGCAGACCGAGGCCTTCACCGCGACGGAGACCAAGGCGCTGAAGCGGCGCGGCAAGGAGGGCAAGGCCGTGCTGCGCGACATCGACACCTACATCTCCGGGATCAACGCGTACCTGGCCGGTCGCACCTCGCCGCGCCCTGGACTCGCAACGACGTCTACGCGGTCAACGCTCTCAAGGGCCAGTTCGTCGGCGAGGGCGGCGGCGACGAGGCGAGCCGCTCGATGTTCCTCGCCGGGCTGCAGCAGCACTGGGCAAGGGCAGGGGCATCGCGCGTTCAACGACCTGCGGCAGTTCAAGAACCCGAGCAGCGTCACCTCGGTGGACGGCACGTTCCCCTACGGCCACATCCCCAGGAAGCACCCGGGCAGCGTCGTGCTCGACCACAACAGCTTCACCCCCACACCCGCTGTCACCCGCGAGCGATCGCCCGCGGTCCGCGGCCGCAAGGGCCCACGCGAGCAACGAGCTGATGGTCACCGGCCGCCGCTCCACTACTGGGCACCCGATCCTGGTCGGCGGCCCGCAGATCAGCTACTTCTTCCCCGGCCTCGTCCTCGAGATCGACATGCATGCGCCCCATCTGCATTGGCGCGGCGCGACCTCGGCGCCCTTCCCGGGCTACATGCTGATCGGCCGCACCCCGCGCTTCGCCACGACCCTCACTTCGGCGAGCGGCGACATCATCGACCAGTACGCCGAGACGCTCTGCGGCGGCAGCAACCAGCGGTATCTCTACAAGGGCAAATGCCGGCAGATGGGCCACTTTGACGCCGGCACGCTGAACGGTAACCCGGTGAGCTTCCTGACCACCGTGCACGGCCCGGTCGACGGCTACGCGACCGTGCGGGGCCGCCCCGTGGCGATTTCCACCAAGCGCTCGAGTCGCGGCAAGGACGTCCTCGACCAGCTCTTCTACCGGCGGCTCTCCGGCGGCCAGGTGAAAGATCCGCAGACCTTCTTCCAGGCCGCGTCCCTCACCCCGCAGACCTTCAACTCCTTCTACATCGACGCCAAGCACGTCGCCATGTACACGAGCGGTCGTCTCCCAATCCGCGACCCGCGAGTCGACCCCGGCCTGCCGACGAAGGGGACCGGCCAGTTCGAGTGGCGCGGCTTCCTCAAGCCCATGGCCCACATCCATGGCCGGAACAACAAGCAGGGTTTCCTGACCAACTGGAACAACGGCGCGGCACGGGGCTTCGGCGCCGCCGACAACGACTGGAACGGAACCGGCTCCGTGGGCCGGATCAACCTCCTCAACTTCAACCTGAAGCGGCTGCAGAAGAAGGGGCGTTGGTCACCCGCCACGATCACCTCGGCGATGAACGCCGCGGCGACCCAGGACGTGCGCGCCATCGTCATGCTGCCCCTCCTCAACCGGCTGCTCCGGGGCACGACCCCGCCCTCCCCGCAGGCCGCGGAGATGCTTTCCCTGATGAACCAGTGGCGTGCGCAGGGAGGCAACAGGCTCGACCTGAACGGCGACGGCCTGATCGACCATCCCGGAGCCGCGATCATGGACGTCGCCTACACGAAGATCGTCGACAACGCCATGGCGGCCCGCCTCGGCCAGGCGCTGCTGCCCGAGCTGAACACTCTCGCCGGCCGCTGGGATGCCCCTCCGGGGGGCCAGTTCTCCGGCTGGTACCAGTACTTCGATCGGGACATCCGCGGCCTGCTCGCCGAGAAGCGCAGCAAGGTCCCCGATCGGTTGAACCTGACCTATTGCGGCAAGGGCCGCCTGGGCCTCTGCCGCTCGGAGGTGTGGAACGCGATCCAGGCCGCCGGCGATCAGCTCACTGCCGAGCAGGGCACCTCCAACCCAGCCGCCTGGCGTGCCAGCGCCAGCGGCGAGGAGATCCACTTCAACCCGCTGCCGCTGCTCACCATGCGCTACACGAACCGGCCGAGCGGGATCCAGCAGGTGATCTCGTTCAAGAAGTGAGGGAGCGCTAGCCGGATCTGGGGCCGGCGGCGACCGCCTCGATCTCGACGAGCTGGCCGCTGTAGCCGAGCACCGTCACGCCGACGAGGGTGCTCGGGGGTCCGCTGGAACCGAAGGCCTCCTCCACGACATCCCACGCGGCGGTCAGGTCGGTTTGACTGGTGGTCGCCACGTAGATCGTGGTCTTGACGACGTCCTCGGGCCCGCACCCCGCCTCGGAGAGCGCGGCGAACAGGTTCTTGAGCGTGAGCTCGGTCTGAGCCATGAGGTCTCCGGCCGCGACCAGCTTCCCCTCGGAGTCCAAAGGGCACGCCCCGGCGGTGAACACGCTGCCATCGGGGGTCGAGGCACTGTAGGAATACGGGACCCCGGAATAGAGCCGAACCCGGTCGCCGCCTGACATGCCAGCAAAGTTAAACGCCGTGGTGGGAGCGCACCTCTCACCCAAGAAGCCACTCGAGGAGGCGGCGTCGGTCGGCGCCGACTGCGTGCAGATCTTCCTCTCGGACCCGCAGGGCTGGGAGAAGCCCGCGCCGCGGAAGGACGCCGCTGAGCTCCGCGGGTCGAAGCTGCCGCTGTACGTTCACGCGCCCTACCTGATCAACGTCTGCTCGCCGCGCAACAACGTCCGCTACGGGTCGCGCAAGATCCTCCAGCAGACCTGCGAAGCCGCCGCTGACGTTGGAGCGGCTGCCGTGATCGTCCACGCCGGATACGCCGAGGACGGCATCGCCAACGGCGTCGGCCGGTGGCCGCGGACGCTGGAGATGCTCGAATCCGAAGTTCCCGTGCTGATCGAGAACACCGCCGGCGGCGAGAACGCGGTTGCCCGCCGCTTCGACGCCCTCGCCCAGCTCTGGGAAGCGGTCTCCGCGGCCGACTCGAGCGTCGACGTCGGCTTCTGCTTCGACACCTGCCACGCTCACGCGGCCGGCGAGGAGCTGTCCGACGCGGTCCCACGTGTGCTGGAGATCGTCGGCAAGATCGACCTGCTGCACGCGAACGACTCGCGCGACCCGCCCGGCACCGGCGCTGACCGCCACGCCAACCTCGGCAAGGGGCAGATCGGGGCGGAGGTGCTCAGCAAGATGATCGCGGCCGCCGGGCCGCCGGTCGTGGTCGAGACCCCCGGCGGAGCGAAGGACATCCAGGCGGACCTCGACTTCGTGCGCAGCGCCCTCGCCTAGGCGGATCTGAGCCTGCAGACCGCCTGGACGAACGACTCAATTCGGGTATCTACGGTGGGTCGTTCGGCGGGTGGGGCCGATTTCTGAGGAATGGCGGGAACCTGGCTCTGTCGAGACGACCTGGACCGTGAGCGCCTACTCGATATGGAGGAGCGCATCAAACCGGTTCGCCTACTGGCGATCGGCATCCTCGCCCTCGCCCTGATCGCGAGCGCACCCTGGCTCGGCTGGTGGACACTGATCCCGCTGGCGGGCGTCGGGTTCCTGTTCCTCGCCGCCGACGCCCGGCTCGAGCGCTCGGAGCGACCCGAGTATCTGATGTTCGGCGCCTGGGTGGGCTCCCAGGTGATGATCGCCATTGCGGTTGCACTGACAGGTGGCCCAGCTGTCGTGACGCTGTCCTGGCTGGCCATTCCGGTCGTCACGCTGAGTGCCCGCTTCTCGCTGCGGGGCGTGATCACCGGCGTAGCGATCACGATCGTGCTGCTGCTGGCCGTCGCGTTCAGTTCAGGCGCTGGGGAGGTCATGGACAAGCCCACCCTCCTGCTCGCTCCTCTCGCCCTGATCCTCGCGGTCGCCGTGCTCTCGACCGCCCTGATGGAGTCGGACATGGAGCACCGCGGCGAGGCCGTGATCGATCCACTCACCGGGATGCTCAATCGCAAGGCGCTGATGAACCGCGTCGTCGAGCTGGCCCAGCTCTCCGAGGTCACCGGTGCGCCGGTCGGGATGATCCTCGGCGACCTCGACCGCTTCAAGGATGTCAATGACTCCCAGGGACACGCCGCCGGTGACGCCGCGCTCACCGACGTGGGCTACCTCGTGCGGAAGCGGCTGCGGGCGTTCGACTTCGCCTACAGGGTCGGTGGCGAGGAATTCCTCATTCTGTTGCCGGGCGCCGACACGCGCGAGTGCGTCGCGATCGCGGAGGACCTCCGCCGTGCCATCGCCGCCGACATGCTCGGCGAGGGCACGGCGCTCACGATCAGCTTCGGGGCGTCCGCCTCGGCACGCGGCGCCGGCTTCGACTATGAGCGGGTGTTCGCCGCCGCCGACGAGGCGCTCTACGAGGCCAAGTCCGAGGGACGCAACCGGGTCTGCGAGCGGCCGCCCGTGGTCGTCTCCGGATCCAGCCCGTCGGCCGCGTTGCAGGCGCCGAGCCCGGCGACAAGCACCGCGAGCTGAACCAGCGCGGACGTCTCGGTCCCGAGCGGGATCGTCGCGAGCGCCAGCACCAGGGCGACCGCCCGCCAGGGCTTGAACGACAGCCCGAGCACGGCCCGGAAGAGGGCATGTCCGGCCAGGTATAGGGCCGTCCCACCGCCGAGCTCCAGTGCCTGGGCGAAGCTGAGCGCGTCGAAGGCGTGGCCGATCGCCCGCTCGAGCCCGGCGGCGATGCAGACGATCCCGAGCAGCATCACGAGGTGGGCCCAGTAGTAGGCGACGTTCGTTGCGAAGAACTCCCCGCGGGTCGGGGTCATCTCGCGCAGGGCCTCCTCGGCCTGCTCGTCGTCGCCCATGAAGTAGACCCACCAGAGCTCCGCGCTCAGGGTCAGCCCGAGCGTCGCGACCGCCAGCAGCTCCCAGCTGACGTCGATGCCGGAGGCACCGATCCCAACGGCGACCACTGACTCCCCGAGCGCGATCATCATCACCAGGCCATGCCGCTCGACGAAGTGGCCCGGTCTGATCCAGCCGGCCTCCTCGGGGACCATCGCCGGGACAACGGCGAAGATCGCGACCGCGAGGCCCCAGAACACGTATTCGGCGGCGCCACCGATGATCGCTCCCACCAGGATCAGCGCCCCGGCGACCAGGTTCATCCGCCCGAAGCTCCAGACGCCCGCCACGGTCCAGCTCGCGGACTGCATGTAGAGGAGGGTGTGGACCGCGATCACCACGAGGTAGGCGCAGGCGAAGACCACGCCGTCCTGGGTGAACGCGGTCGGGATCGTCAGCGAGATCACGAAGAACGCCAGCATTCCGCCGAGCAGCGGAAGCCGGCGGGCGCTGCGATCCGGCGGCACCGCGTTGGTCAGCCACGCGAAGGCTCCGTACATCCACCAGATCGCGGCCAGCATCAGGACGACCTGCGCGAGCGCCTCGCCGTTCGGGTGGTGCACCAGCACCGCCGTCAGCTGCGTGATGGTGAAGACGAAGACGAGGTCGAAGAAGAGCTCGAGCGTCGAGACGCGAAGCTCGTCATCGCTCACGACCTTGGTGCCGATGGCTCCTCCTTGGCCAACTCGCGCAGGTTGCCGAACACCCTCACACCCAGCAGAGCCAGCATCACGGCCACGATCCCGAGGCCGATCACGTCGAAGACGGTCAGGTCGAGGTCGAGCAGGTTGAAGCCGAGGCCGAGGCCGAGCGCCATCGCCGTGTTGATCAGGATCAGCACGACCCGGATCTCGGTCGGCCCGAGCAGCCCGTAGCCGAGGCGGAAGCGGCCGAAGGCCATGCTCTCCAGGTAGACGTTGATCGAGAGGATCAGGTAGCCGACCACGATCAGCGCCCCGATCGAGAGCAGCATGAAGGGCGAGAGCCCGAGCCCCAGCCCGATCGCCGCGGTCGCGATCGCGTCCACGATGTGGTCGAGGTAGTAGCCGTACTTCGGCCGCTGGATCCGGCGCACCCGGGCGAGCGTCCCGTCGAGGCTGTCGCCGATCCACTGGACGACCAGCAGCCCGCTCGCCACCCAGAGCCAGCCCCTGCCCTGGTTGGAGAGCTGGTAGGCGGCGCAGACGCCGAACGCGGCGAGCACGCCGAGCGCCGTCAGGTCGTCGGGGAGGATCCAGCGCGGCAGCTTGCCCGCCGCCCAGGGCAGGAAACGCCGCTCGAATCGGGCCAGCAGGAAGTTGGGCTCGCGCTCGGCCTCGACTCCCCTCTTGCGTCCCTCGCCGTCGCTCATCGAGTCGATTCTCGTTACCAAGTCGGTCATCTCGCCGGAGAGTCCTGTCCGCGCCCGCCTCTAATTTCAATGACGCGATGACGGAGGCGCTTTTCGACAACGGCAGCGGCGCCGCAGCACCCGAGGCGGGGCAGCCGCGCCTGCTGCGCGAGCTCTCCGACGGCGATCAGGTCGCCGGCGCCTTCGTCGTCCGGGAGCGCGAGCGCCGCCAGAAGCGCAACGGCGAAGATTTCCTCAGGGTCGTACTGGCCGACAAGACCGGCACCGTCCCAGCGATCGCCTGGGACGGCGTCGGCGAGTGCTTCGAGATCTGCGCCCCGGGCTCGATCGTGCTGGTCAGCGGCAGCTTTGCGATCCACCCCCAGTTCGGGAAGCAGATAAAGCTCGCCGCCGTCCGGCCCGCCGGGCCGGGCGAGTACGACACAGAGCAGCTCGCGGAAGGCCCGACACGGTCGATCGACCTGCTCGAGACCGACGTGCGCGCGCTGATCGAGACGGTGCAGAACCCCTCGCTGCGGAAGCTCCTCGACCGCTTCTTCGGCCCCGAGACGGATTCGTGGGCCCGCTTCCGAGAGGCGCCCGCCGCCAAGCACTACCACCAGGCCTATACCGGCGGATTGCTCGAGCACACGCTCTCGGTCGCCCAGGCCGTCAGCGCGGCGGCCAACTTCTTTCCCGGCATCGACCGCGAGATCGCGGTCACCGGCGCGATGCTCCACGACATCGGCAAGACGGAGGCCTACAACGACGATCCCCTTGCGATCGAGCTGACGGACGCCGGACGGCTGGAAGGCGAGATCCCGCGCGGCTACTACAGGGTCCGCCGCGAGATCGAGGACATCGAGGGCTTCGACCCGCACCTCGCGCAGGCGATCCTCCACATCATCCTCTCCCACCATGGGCAGCTCGAGCACGGCTCACCGGTCGTCCCCGCGACCCGCGAGGCGACCCTGGTGCATTCGATCGACAACCTCGGCGGCAAGCTCGGCAGCTTCGATCGGCTGGAGAAGGAGCTCGCCGACGGCGAGACCTGGTCGCGCTTCGACCGGGGCATCGACGGCTCGGCTTTCTTCGGCTCCAAGGCCGCCTAGCCGCGCCAACCCGTCCCCCACGCCGAACGTCCCGCGATGCGCCGACGCAAATTGCGCAAATCGTCTTCTGATCCGTAATAGGTGCGGATAGGGCGGCGGAGGGTCGCGTCTATCCTGCTCGCGGATGGCCAAGGACACCGAGAAGCTGATCCGCCAGCTCTCGCTGATCTCCTATCTGATGGCCCAGGGGAGGCCGACCTCGGCGCTCGAGATCAAGCGCGAGGTGGAGGGGTACAGCGACATGAACGACGACGCCTTCGCGCGCCGCTTCTACGCCGACCGCGCGGAGCTCGACGCCCTCGGGATCACCCTGCAGGTCGAGAAGCCCGGCGAGAGCCTGCAGGGCTACGAGTCGGAGCTCTACTCCCTGCCCCCCGAGAACTACTACCTGCCCGAGATCCGGTTTGGCGATGACGAGCTGGCGGCACTGCAGACGGCGCTGCAGCTCCTGGACGGCGAGTTCGCCTACGCGGAGCCGCTGCGGCTGGCGCTCCAGCAGGTCTCATGGGGGCGTCCCAGCCCGCTGACCGCCCCGGAGCAGTCCTCGGTCGAGGTGCGGATGACGGCCAAGGCCGACGGCGCCGAGGTCTCCCAGCGCCTCTCGAAGATCGAGACGGCGATCTCGCGGCGCAAGACGATCGAGTTCACCTACTACACGATCGAACGGGACTCCGAGGAGAAGCGGAAGGTGGACCCCTACCACCTGGTCTACCGCGGCGGGCAGTTCTACCTGATCGGACACTCGCACGAACGCGATGCGGTGCGCGTCTTTCGCCTCTCTCGGATCCGCGGCAAGGTCTCCTACGCGTCCAAGGCCGAGCACGACTTCGCGCCGCCGGAGAGGTTCGAGCGCCGCGACTACGCCCGCCGCGCCGAGTGGCAACTGGGCGAGATCCAGGGCGCGGCGAAGGTCTTCTTCCGCGACCGGGTCGCCTGGCTGGTGGAACGCGACTTCGGCTCCTATGGAGAGTTCCGCAATCCCGGGCGGGGCGACGGCTCGCCCGGCAAGGGCCGGATCTTTGAGACCGAGTACGCCTCGAGCCGCCAGATGGTCGCCTGGGCGCTCCACTGGCGGCAGAACGCAACGGTCCTCGATCCGCCCGAGCTCGCCGACGAGGTGTCCGAGCGGCTCGAGCTGCTCAGCGAGCGCCACTCCTCCGACTTCGAGCCGGCCGTGGTGGTGCGGACCGTTCCGCCGGCGCCGCGGTCCGCACGCTCGAATGGGCGCTCCGAGTCCTCGATCCGCCCTGAGCGCTTCGCCCGCCTGGTGACTCTCGCCGGGATGCTGATCGAGTCCGCGAAGGGCGAGGCCCGCCTGCCCGTCGCCCACGTCAGGGAACGGCTGCACGTCAGCGAGGAGGAACTCCGGGAGGACATCGACCTGCTCAACGTCGTCAACTTCGGCGGCGGGACCTACGTGCTGTACGCGGAACTGCAGGGCGACGAGATCGAGGTCGACGCCGAGCCCTATGGCGACAACTTCGCCCGCCCCGCGCGGCTGCTGCCGCTCGAGGCCAAGGCGCTGGTCGCAGCCATTGACCTGTTCGGCGACCACCTGCCGCAGAGCGGCCTGGTCAGCGCACGCAAGAAGATCGTCGGAGCGCTCGGCCACGACCCCTCCGAGGAGGGCCTGGAGATCGCGGCGTCCGGTGGCGACGACTCGGATGTCGCGCGCAAGGCGAACAAGGCGATCGAGGGCCGCCGGGTCCTCTCGATCCACTACTACAAGGAAAACGAGGACGAGTTCACCAAGCGCGAGATCGAGCCCTACAGCCTCGCCAACGGCCCGGAGGGCTGGTACGTCGCCTCCTACGACCGCCGGCGCGAGGACGTCCGCCATTTCCGGCTCGACCGGATCAAGGAGGCCGAGGTCTCGAAGGAGACGTTCGAGCCCAGGCCGGAGGTCGAGGAGATCGCCGCGATCGAGGGCACCTGGCTATCCGGCGAAAACGTTCCCGCCGCCGAGGTCGCGCGCGTCTGGGTCTCACCCGAGCGGGCCCGCTGGGCGCGCGAGGACCACACCGTGATCGAGGAGCTCGCCGACGGCGCGCTCGTGATCGAGGTCCCGTACGGGAGCACCGACTGGCTGCTGCGCGAGATCCTCAAGGGCGCCGGCGAGCTGGTCGTGCTGGAGCCGGATTCCGCGCGCGAGGCAATCGCGCACGAGCTCCAGGTCGACGCCGGCGCCACGGCTGTCAAGGCCGCATAGGCGGCGCCCGCCTGGGTAGGGTCCCAGGCGGCATGTGCTTCGACTACGACTCGCGCCCGCCGGAGCTGCCCGCTGATCTGCTCTGCAGGCCGATCGCTGGAGGCGCCGCGGCCGAGCTGCTCACGCTCGAGTCAGACGACGGCACGTCCTTCTCGGCGGCGCTCGCCCAGGCACCCGAGGGCGTCGATCCTGGAGTGCTGATCATCCCAGACGTCCGCGGGCTCTACCCGTTCTACATCGAGCTGGCCGAGCGCTTCGCAGAGGCCGGCCATCACGCGATCGTCTTCGACTACTACGGGCGGACCGCCGGCCTCGGCCCGCGCGACGACGAGTTCGACTACGGACGCACCGCGAGCAGGTGAAGTTGGACGAGGCGCTGGACGACCTCGCCGCCGCGGTGGCGGAGCTCCGCAAGCGAACGGAGGGCGGTCCGCCAGTCACCCTCGGATTCTGCTTCGGGGGATCGCTGTCGTTCATAGCTGGAGCCAGCCCGATCTGGATCTGGCCGGGGTGGTGGGCCTCTACGGCGTCCTCGACTGGTCCCGTTTCGACGGCCACGGAGTCTTGACTCAGGCCGCCGACGTGGAGCGTACGGTGCTCGGCCTCTTCGGCGGCGCGGACCAGAGCGATCCCGAAGGAGCAGATCGACGAGTTCGAGGCGGCGCTGTGGTCCGCCGGGGTCGAGCATCGAGATCCACGTCTATCCCGGCGCCCCGCATTCGTTCTTCGACAAGAAGCAGGACGAGTTCGCTCGGGAGTCCGAGGACGCCTGGCGGCGGATCCTGGGCTTTCTCGCCGGTCTTCGCACGCGTGTCGCCTCGACACTGAGCACCAGCGAACCGCGAGATAATCGACGGCGGTGGAGCCGGCTGCGGAGCTCGCACAAGGACGTGAGGCCTACGCGCGCCAGGCGTGGCGCCAGGCATACGACGCGCTCAAATCCGTCGACGGCTCGGATCCGCTCGCCGCGTCCGACCTGGAGTTGCTGGCTGACGCGGCGTACATGCTGGGCTACGAGGGGGAGTACCGAGAGCTCATGGAGCGGGCCTACAGCGGCCAGCTCGAAGCGAGGGAGCCACTCGCCGCCACCCGCTCCGCCTGCTGGATCGCCATGAGCCTCGCCTCCCGCGGCGAGCTCGGGCAAGCCGGTGGCTGGCTCGCCCGTGCTGAGCGACTCCTCGAGCGCCAGGGAGCCGAATGCGCCGAGCGCGGCTATCTGCTCATCCCGCGGATCTTCGAGCAGGAGGCGGCGGGCGACCTGGAGGGGGCAGCCGCGACCTCAGCAGAGGCGGCGGCGATCGGCGAACGCTTCGGCGATCCCGATCTCTTCTCGATCGCCTCCCACGCCGAGGGTGGCGTCCTGATTCGCCTCGGAAGGCTCCGGGAGGGTCTGGCGCTCCTCGACCTGGCGATGGTTGGGGTGGTCGCGGGAGAGGTCTCCCCGATCAGCTCCGGGATCGTCTACTGCGGCGTCATCCTCGCCTGCGAGGAAGCCCATGAGCTTCGCCGCGCCCGGGAGTGGACCAACGCGCTCGCCCGGTGGTGGGAGGGCCAGCCGGACCTGGTCTCCTTCACGGGACGCTGCCTCGTCCACCGCGCGCAGATCATGCGATTGAACGGTGCCTGGCAGGAGGCGATCGAGGAGGCGCGCCGGGCCGCCGACCGCTGCCTTGAGGGGCAGAATCCGGGCGGCGGCCGGCGAGGCCCACTATCAGCGCGGCGAGGTCCACCGCCTCCGGGGGGAGCATCGGGCGGCCGAGGAGGCCTATCGCGACGCAAGCGGTCAGGGGTGGGAGCCGCAGCCGGGCCTCGCTCTGCTGCGGCTGGCCCAGGGCAACGAGAAGGCCGCGGAGGCGGCGATCCGCAGGGTGGTCTCGGAGACGGAGGGTGCCGGCAGGCGCGCGGGTCTACTTGCCGGCGTACGTCGAGATCATGGCTGCGGTCGGCGACCTGGAGGCCGCGGAGGAGGGCTGCGCGGAGCTCGGCTCGATCGCGAGCGAGGAGGAGGAGCCGGGGGCGCTCGCCGCAATGGCGGCGCAGGCGGGCGGCCTCGTCGAGCTGGCGGAGGGGAATCCGCAGGCGTCGCTGCCGGCGCTGCGGCGCGCGGCCGAGCTCTGGCGACAGTTTGAGGCGCCGTACGAGAACGCCCGCGCGCGGGAGCTGATCGGGAGCGCCTGCCGAGGCTCGGCGACGAGGACAGCGCGAGCCTGGAGATCGAGGCGGCACGGGAGACATACGTTCGCCTCGGCGCCGCCATGGACCTCGCCCGAATCGGGGACCGGCCGCGGCCATCAGCGCCGACGTCGAGTCGCACGGACTCACCACGCGCGAGCTGGAGGTGCTCCGGCTGCTTTGCGCTGGTGAAACGAACAGCGAGATCGCCACGAATCTCGTCCTCAGCGTCAGGACGGTGGACCGTCACGTGAGCAACATCTACGCCAAACTGGGGGTCTCCTCGCGGGCCGCAGCGGCGACCTACGCACATGAGCACGGACTCGATCTGAGCCACGGAGTGGGTGAAATCACCCACTCGAGGCGGGCACTCGAATTTGGGTGGTTCAGCCGATGTGCTCGCGCCGGCTGCCTCGTAGGGTCTGGCTTACGCCAAAGTTCGACTCAAGGAGCGTGGAATGCAGCTGGAACACCAAGTCATAGTCGTAGGGGCGGGACCTGCGGGGATCGCCTCCGCCCTGGCCCTGAAGGACGCCGGTTTGGCGCCGTGGTTCTGGATCAGGCCGACCAGGTGGCCTCATCGTGGCGCTCGCGCTACGACAGGCTGCGGCTCAACACGTGGCGCCGCTTCTCCCATCTGCCGGACCGGCCGTTTCCCGAAAGGCACCCCCACCTTCCCCAGCTCGCGACCAGCTGATCGATCACCTGGAGCGCCACGCGGGAGAGGACGGGAATCGAGCTGCGTCTCGGCATACGGGGTGGACCGAATCGACCGGGACAACGGACGAATGGGTGTTCAGACCAGCGCAGGTGAGCTTCGAGCATCGCAAGTGATCGTTGCCCTGGCCATGAGCAGAACCCGTTCATCCCTGAGCTGGCCAGGGCGGGAGACTTCGAGGGCGGCTGATCCACTCATCTGAGTACCGGAACCCAGGTCCATTCGACGAGCAGCGCGTGCTGGTGGTGGGCCCCGGAGCTCGGGGATGGAGATCGCCAAGGAGCTGGCTGATGAAGGAGCCGCGAAGGTCTGGCTCGCGGTGCGCACACCGCCGAACATTCTCTTCGACAGGGACCCGGGCCGATCCCAGGGGACCTGATCGCGAACCTGGCTCTGGCACCTGCCCACCGCGCCTGGCCGACCGGATCGCGCGCTTCGGCTCGCGCATGGACTTCGGCGACCTGACCGAATACGGGCTGCCTCGGCCCGAGCATGGGTCTTCACCGACGTGCGGACCCGCGGCAAGGTGCCCGCGATCGTCGATTCGGAGGTAAGCGACGCGATCAAGGAGGGACGGATCGAGGTGGTCGCCGCCGTCGCAATCATTCGACTCGGCGGGGTCGGCTCGCCGATGGGATGCAGATCGAGCCTGAATCGGTGATCTGTGCGACCGGTTACCGGCGGGCGCTCGATCCCCTCGTGGGCCATCTCGGCGTGCTCGGCGATCGCGGCATGCCGCAGGAGATGGGCCCGGCCGGCGGCGGAGGGCATGCGTTTCATCGGCTATCTCCCCGTCCCGGCGGAATCGGACACATGGGCAGGGAGGCGAAGCGAGCCGCCAAGGCGATCGCCCGCGAGCTCAACGGTGCCCCGGTTGCACCAGGAGGGTGACGATGGCAGCCGAGATCAATGGCCGGCCGGCAATGCGAGGGTGGCTCGACGAGACGCTGATCGCGGCGTCCCCGACGACGCTCGCGGACCTGGAGGAGATCGTCACGAACGTGGGGCGGTCGCCGTGGCTCTGGGGCCACGCGGTCAGCTTCGACGTCGAACGGCGCAGCCATCGCGTTCTGTACAAGACCCCTCATCTCGAGATCGCTCTGTTCGGCTGGGCGGCCGGGCAGGACACGACCTTCCACGACCACGGCGGGGCCAGCGGGGCGGCGTTCGTCTGCAGCGGGGTGCTGATCGAGGACACGGTCGAGGCGATCGATGGGCAGGTCGGCCGCACGAGCGCGCGGCACCTGCGGCTGCGCCGATTCCGTGTTCAGCTTCGGCCCGACTACATCCACCGCGTCCGGCACGACCCGGCGCACGGCGTCGCGCTGTCGATCCACGCCTACACGCCGGCCGTCTCGGAGGCGACCGACTACGAGATCTGGCCTGACGGTTCGCTCCGCGCCATCGACCCGGTGCACGAGATTCAGCCCATCCAGGGTTAGGAGGTCCCGCGTCCGGGCAGGAACCCACCTCCCCAGGACGTGGCGCAACCTATCCCGACTGCAGTACCTCGTCAAATCGCCGCCGCGCCCTCCGTGCGGCCCGGGGGGGAGCGTCTGGGAGCTCCCCGGCCGGTTCGATCAGTTCGGCTCCGAGCTTCCACAGCCGGCCGAGATGCTCGCTCGCCCAGACAAGGCTCACGGCTGACTCGGGTCTGGCCCCCTGGGCGGAAGCTAGGGCGTCGCTGACGCAGCGCACGACCGGGCTGTCTGCGCTACCGCCCCGGAGGCGCGGCGAGGGCGGCGTCGTGCGACGCTCGATCGCTTCGGCAAACCCGGTGTACCAAGCGTCGAGTTCCCCGGCCTCCGCAATGAGGGCCTCACCGCATCGCCGGAACGCCTGCCCGCTCGGCGCGATCTCGAGCGTGGATAGCGAGAAAGCGGCCAGCCGCAGACGAATCGCGCCGCTGACCAGGGCCACGAGGCTGTCCAGGTTCGCGCGGCGGGAGGACGGCTCCGACAGATACTGGCGAAAGGCGTCGTCGAGGCGGTCGGTGGCGGCCCCCGCGGCCCTCGCCGAGCTCGCGACCTCCCCGGCCTCTTCCTGACCGGCGAGCCGTCGAGTCGCCGCCGCAACGTAGGCGGCGGCCCGAGCGTAGGTAGTGCCCAGGCTCTCGCGCACCAGCGTCTCCGCGCCGCGCGGCCAGAACAGGACACCGACCGCAAGACTGATCGCGCAGCCGATCGCGACATCCTCCACCCGCAGCAGCCCGATCTGCCATCCGCTCGGCGCGATGATGTTGAAGACGATCAGCACGACGAGAGTGAAGCCCGCCTGCCCGGCGGCGAACGAGATCGCCCGCGGGGCATAGGCCGCGAGCAGGACCGCGAACGGGAGGATCGCCCAGAGCACGGCCTCGTGCGTGCCGACGGCGTAGATGAGGGCGCCCCCGACCACGATTCCAGCGGCGGTCCCCGCAACCGCCGAGAACACGGTCGTTCCCGTGCCCAGGGCGTTCGAACGAAGTACGGACAGGGTCGCCAGGACCACCCAGAACGCGTGTTGCACGCTGGCGAATTGGATGACCAGTACCGCCACGCTGAGTGCTGCAGCTCCCCTGACGCTGTTCCGGAACACGGCGGATCCGGGACCCACGTGGGCTAGAAGCAGCCACCCAGTTGCCTCTGCGGTGGACCGACCCCGCGCCGCGGCTCGCCCGGCCCTCGACGACTGGCGGTCGCCGGCCTCCGGTGGATCCAGCTGAGGCGATGTGACGCCGTTGGCCCTGAGTGCGCTGACTGCGATTGCCCGAACCGAGAATGAGATCTCGCGCATCCGGAATGAGGGCTGCGCCGCGTCCAGGGGAGGGGATTCGGCAGATGGCAGATCCCCGATCCGCTCGGCCAGCGCCCGCGCCGCCGCATCCCTCGCGCGATCGAGCCGCGCGAGGTCCGGCGTTTGCTGCCCGCCTTCCAGGTTGGCGGCACTCGCCCTGAGCACCGCGCTCGCCGCCTCCATCACCTCGCGATTCTCGGGACGACAGGGATCCAGTTCCGACATCACCCGGCTCTCTGGAGCCGAGGCGGCCGATAACACCCAGTCGAGTGCATCGACCAGGAAAGCCAGCGCCTCAGTGGGTCCGGTCGGGCCAGTTGGTCGATACGGCGTCCCCACGAAGGCCCTCCGGAGCTCAGTTACCCCTGCGCCCGCGGCCTCCGCCTTCTGGTGAATTGCGGCGGAATCGCCCGTCCGCTCGGCATCCATCAGATCGGCGAGCGCTTCGCAGGCACGACCCGCTTTGGAGCGAAGCACCTCTCGGGGCCGCGTGGGCCAGAGCAGCATCGCCGCAGAGATGCTGACCGAGCAGGCCAGGGCCCAGCCTTCGAGACGGTCCGGGATGACCGAAGGGGAACCCGGGAAGGCGACCGGGATGACGAAGAGGAGCAGCGCCGCGAATCCGGCCGCCGCAAAATAGCCGCTGATCACCCCGGAGAGCAGGATCGCGAAACCGACCACTGCCATGGCGGCCACCGCCAGCCACGGCGTCTCCGAGCACAACGTTCCAAGTGTGATCAGGACGAAGCCCGCGGCGGCGAGGCTGAGGTAGGCGACCAGCCTCCTCTTCCAGGGGCCGCTGAAATCGGCGAGCACCAGAATCGCGAACGACCCGAACACGGCAAACAGCGTCGTGTCCGCATTCTGGATCAGGCGGTCCGCAATGACGAAATTCGCGGGCATGATGATCGCCGCACGGGTAGCCGTCTTGAGCGATGGCAGATCGATGTGAGTCTTCAGCCAGGCGATGGGAGCACCCCGGCCATGGTCGGCTCAGGTGCCGAGTATGAGCTCGAGTGGGGCCCTCCCCAATGCATCCTTCGGGATGAAGTCGACGGCGCCGCTGCGATCAACCTCCGCAACGCCCGCGATCTCGTCGGAAACCGAGGTCAACAGCACGCGGGGCCCCCATGGCAACGCCGCGAGGTCGCGAGCAAGCTCCACGCCGTCGCGGTCGGGAAGCATCACGTCGACCAGGATCGCGTCCGGCTTGATCCCCCTCGCGGCGGATAACCCGGCCCCGGCGCTGTCCGCCCGGGCCACGACATCGAGGCCGGCGGCGGCCAGAAGCCGCGCCGCCAAGTCATGGAAGGAGCGGTCGTCGTCGACTATCAGGACGGAGGCGGCCACACGCAGCATCCTGGCACCCGCCATTCCGCGTGGAAATAGGGAAAACCCCACGCACGGGTCGACCTACCCCACCATCCAGTCAGGGGAAAGGGACGAAGCGCGCGGTCGGAGCTGGCGCCTGGCGCCAGCTCCCTCGCTAACCGGAGGCGTAGCGGTGGTGGATCGCCAGGGCGTTCCCGTCCGGATCGTGGAAGATCGCCTGCTTGCAGACCCCGCTGTCGATCGTCTCCGTGACGAACTCGACGCCGCGCGACTCGAGCTCGGCTTTGGCCGCGTCGTAGTCGTCCACGTGGAATTCGAGCGGAGTGGTGTTCGGGCTGAAGTCGATGTCGAAGGCATCGACCTGCATGAGCGCGATCGTCACGGTCCCGGTCTCGAACTCACCGGCCGGCATCTCGCCCCACTGCTTCCCGAACGGCAGCCCGAGGGTCTCGCCGTAGAACTTCCGGGCGGCCTCCCAGTCCTTGGTCGGGAAGGCGATGAAATCGACGCCGTTGATCAGCTGTGTGTCAGTTGCCATGCCACCACCCTCGCAGATCTCTACGCGGGCCGGTAGGTCGCGATCACGACACCGGTGCCCGTGGTCAGGCTCTCCGTGAGTTCGAGCCTGGCGAAGACGCCCTCCGGAAACAACCGGCGCCCTGAGCCCAGAACGAGCGGGTGAATCAGCAAGAGGAACTCGTCGATGAGTCCCGCGCGCATCAGGGCACCGACGAGCTCTCCGCTTCCGAGGACCGACAGGCCCGCGTCGCCCTTCTCCTTAAGGCGGGTGACGGCTTCGACGGCGTCAGCGTCGAGGACGCTGGAGTTCTCCCAGGGCAGCGGCTCCGTGAGCGTCCTCGAGGCGACGTGCTTATCCGCAGCGTTGAGGGCCGTGGTGTACGGGTTGTCGCGCTGCTTGGGCCAGTAGCCGGCGAAGTCCTCGTAGGTCCGCCGCCCAAGGACGATCGAGCCCTCGCGTCCCATTCGCTCGCCCATGGCGCGGCCCATCACCTCGTCGCTGTAGGGGACCGCCCAGCCGCCGTGCTCGAACCCATCCCGAGTGTCCTCGTCCGGACGGCCCGGCGCCTGCATGACGCCGTCGAGGGTGACGCTCTCGACCGCAACCAGCCTTCGCATCGCTATCCCTGGGCAGCGCCCGAGTATCGGAGCGAGCCCGGGGTGGTCAGGTCCTCGCCGGTCTCGAGCAGCGTCTTGAGGCCCGAGAGGATCATCCCCCAGCCGCCATAGATCTCGCCGTTCACGTCCGGCTTCAGCTGATCGTGGACGACCGTCAGCCGGCAGGAGTCGTCGCCCACTGTCTCAATCTCCCAGGTCACCCTCGAGGCGCCCTCTTCCTTCACCTCATCGCTCCACAGCGCGGTGAAGGTCTGGACGAGGCGACGGGGTGGGTCGACCTCGAGGTTCTCGCCCTCGGCGATGTCGATCACGCCCGGCACGGACGACTTGTAGGCGGAGCCGTCGGTGTAGTCCGACTCTGTGCGAACGCCGAAGCTGTATCGAGCCCGCAGGTCGGCGTCGGTGATCGCCTCCCAGAGCCGCTCCGGGGTGGTCTTGATGAAGACCTCGAAGACCGCGGCAGTGTCATCGGGATACAGCGCGGCTCCGGCCTCGGGATACTTCTGCATGTTCTTCCTCCTCTAGCTCTCTCTTCAGTCCGCTGAGCGTCGCCGCCAGCGGCTCTGCGTATTTGCTCACCCAGCGGTCGTGGATGAGCCGGATCGGGACAGGGTTCAGGAAGTGGAGCTTCTTGCGGCCCTGTTTGCGCGAGACCACGAGGTTCGCCTCCTCGAGCACGCCGAGGTGTTTCATCACCCCGAAGCGCGACATCGGAAGCTTCCGCCCGAGCTCGCTGAGCGACTGACCGTCCCGCCGGCGGAGCTCGTCGAGGAGCTTCCGCCTGGTGGGCGCCGCGAGCGCTCTGAACACGACGTCCTCGTCCATGCCGTGATTATACGTGACCTTTTGGTCACATGTCAAGGCGGTCACAATGCCCTGGCGATGGGCATTGACGTCGAGCGGCTGACCGCTCCGAATCCCGGCCCCATGACCTTGGAAGGGACCAACACCTACCTCGTCGGGCGAAACCCGACGGTGGTGATCGACCCCGGCCCCGACGATCCCGGCCACATCGAGGCGATCCGCCAGGCGGCGTCGGAGCGTGGCGGGATCGGGACGGTCCTGCTCACGCACGACGACGCGGACCACCTGGCCGGCGTGGAGCCGCTCGGGATCGAGCCCACGCGGCCCGCGGACGGCGAGATCGTCGCCGGCTTGACCGCGATCGCGACGCCGGGGCACGCGGCCGAGCACCTCTCCTTCCTGTTGCGGGCCGAGGGCGGCGGATCCGCGTGCTTCTGCGGGGATCTGATCCTCGGCGAGGGCTCCACGATCGTCGGCCCCCGTGAGCTGGGCGGGTCGCTGCGCGACTACATGGACTCGCTGCGGCGGCTGCAGGGCCTGGACCTGACGGTGCTCTATCCGGGCCACGGCCCCGAGGTCGACGACCCGCAGGCCAAGATCGCCGAGTACATCGCCCACCGCCAGGAGCGAGAGGACCGCCTGGTGGCCGCGCTCGAGCGTGGCGAGCGCTCGCGGGCGGCGCTCCTCGCCGAGGTCTGGGACGACGTCCCTGAGGAGCTGCGGGGCGCCGCCGCCATCGCGATGCAGGCGCACCTCGAGAAGCTCGAGGACGAGGGCAGGCTGCCCTCCGACCTGCGTGACTGACCCCCAGGGCCGCGCCCCTGGTATGAAGGGTCGATGGGCATGGACCTAGGCCGCCTGCTGCGGACCGGAGCCAAGGGCATGGGGGTCGGCACGGCGCTCTTCGGCGGGACGGCGGTCGGGCTCTGGTGGCAGCTCTTCCGCCGGCCCCTCCCCCGTACCTCCGGCGATCTGCGGGTCCCCGGGTTGGAGGGCGGGATCGAGATCGTCCGCGACCGCTGGGGAATGCCGACCGTGCGGGCTGAGACGGCGGCCGACCTCTGGTACGGCCAGGGCTTCTGCCACGGCCAGGACCGGCTCTGGCAGTGCGAGGTCAATCGGCGGGTCACCGCCGGACGGATCGCCGAGATCGCCGGCCGCGACGGCCTGCCGGTCGACCGGCTGATGCGCACCCTCGGCCTGCGCCGGGTGGCGCTCCGCGAGGAGGCGGAGCTCGACGCTGATCTCCGGCAGCTGCTCGACGCCTATTGCGCCGGACTCAACCAGGCAGCGCGCGTCGCCTCGGCACCACCCGCGGAGTTCCAACTGCTGCGCCTCGACTTCGAGCCCTGGCGCCCTGCCGACATGCTGGCAGGGGGCAAGCTCCTCTCGTTCGGCCTCTCGACCAACTGGGAGCGCGAACTGCTCCGCGCCGACCTCGTGCGCGAGCTGGGTGAGGAGCGAGCCGCCAGGATCGACCCCACCTACCCGAGGGGGAACCCGGTGGTGCTCCATCCCGGTCAGGGATTCGACGGCGACGGCCTGCGGCTGGCGGAGCAGATCGGGCGGGTGCGCGAGCAGATCGGCCTGGCCACAGCGGCAAGCGGCTCCAACAACTGGGCGGTGAGGCCGGCCCGCTCGGCCACGGGCGGCGCCCTGCTCGCGGGCGATCCGCACCTGCCCGCCGGCATGCCGGGTGTCTGGTACGAGATCGGCCTGGAGCTCGGCGACCGCTTCTGCCGCGGCGCCTCGATCCCAGGCCTTCCGGGGATCTCCCTCGGCCAGAACAACGACGTCGCCTTCGCCTTCACCAACGTCATGGCGGACGTCGAGGACCTCTTCGTCGAGCGGATCGAGGACGAGACCTACGAGTTCGAAGGCGAGCAGCGACCGCTCGAGATCATCGAGGAGCCGATCCGCGTGCGTGGGCAGGATCGGACCGAGCGCCACGAGGTCCGCCTCACCCATCACGGCCCGATCGTCAACCAGGCGCTCGGGGCCGACGACGAGCAGCCGCTCGCGCTCCGCTGGGCGGGGATCGACGAGCCCGCGATCTCCCACGCGCACTTCGGCGTGCTCGGGCCTCGACAGCGGGCCGGAGCTGGTGGACCTGCTGCGCACCGTGACGATGCCGGTGTCGAATCTCGTCTGGGCCGATCGGCACGGATCGATCGGCTACAAGATGGTCGGGCGGATCCCGATCCGTAAGGGCGACTGCCCAGATCTACCCAAGCCAGGGTGGACCGGCGAGTTCGAATGGGAGGGCTGGATCCCCTACGACGAGCTGCCCGAGCTGGTCGATCCCGACGAGGGCCACCTCGTCACGGCGAACAACAAGGTCGTCGATTCCTCGTATCCGCACCACATCACCAGCGACTGGCTGGACGGCTATCGGGCGGCGCGGATCGAACAGCTGCTCGGCGAGCGCGAGCAGCACGACCTGGACGACTTCCGCCGCATGCAGACCGACCTCTATTCGATCCCCGGCGACGAGGTGGCCCACCGCCTCGCCCGCCTGGAGCCGACAACCCAGCGCGAGGTGAGGGCGATCGAGCGCCTGAAGAGCTGGGACCGTACGCTCGGGCCGCGGACCGTCGCGGGGACGATCTACCAGGCCTTCATGCTTCGCCTGGCGCGGGAGTTCACCCGCGCGGCGATCGGCGACCGAGACCTCGCCGAGCGCTACCTCGATCGCGCCGACAACGGGTTCATCGCGCACGTCACCTCGCCATGGCGCTGGCAGGCGCACCTGCTGGACCTCTGGGATGAGGCCGACGACGAGCTGATCGGCGGCTCCTGGGACGAACTCGCGCTCGAGGCGCTGCGGGGGGCGCTGGACGACCTCGAGGAGCGGTTCGGGCCGGATCCCGAAGAATGGCGATGGGGCCGTGTGCACGCGCTCGAGTTCCCACATGCTCTCGGGGCGGGGCATCCGATCGCGGAATGGGTCTTCAACCGCACCCTCCATCCGGGTGGCGCGCAGGAAACCGTCGCGCAGATCGCGTACAACCCGATCGATCCCTACCACGCGATCTGGGCGCCGAGCTGGCGGATGGTGGCGGACCCGTCGGCGCCGGAGCGCTCGCAATGGCAGGCGTTCACGGGCCAGTCCGGGCACGCCTGGAGCAGCCACTACGACGACCTGCAGCCGCGCTGGGAGGCGGGGACGATGCAGCCGATGGCCGGCGAGGGGCCCTTCGAGACCCTGGTCCTCACTCCGGCCGACGGCGAGATGCGAGGGTGCCCGCCAGGGCAACCCGATTGATCGTGCCGTCCCGCCGCGACCAGATCAAGCTCACCGACGAGGAGCAGCGTGACTTGATCGAAAGCGAGCGGATCGTGGTCGTCTCCTCGCTCGGGCCTCGCGGATGGCCGCACGTGATGCCGCTCTGGTACGTCCCGCGCGACGGCGATGTCTGGATCTGGACCTACGCCAAGTCCCAGAAGGTGAAGAACCTCGAGCGCGACCCGAGAGCGACCCTGCTGATCGAGACCGGCAACGAGTACACCGAGCTCCGGGGCGTCCAGATCGAGGCCGAGGCGGAGCTGATCCGGGATCTCGACCGGATCGTCGACTACGCCAAGGAAATGACGATCCGCTACAGCGACGGCATCGAGTCGGTGGAGGGCGACGCCGCCGCCGGGCTCCGGGCTCAGGCGCCGAAGCGGGTCGCGATCCACTTCCATCCGAAGCGGGTCGCGAGCTGGGACCACGGCAAGCTGGGAGGCACCTATTAGCTGGGCGGAATCCTGCACCTTCCGTAATTTGCAGTACATCCAGGTCGCGCCTCGATCGACCTGGGCGGACTGGCACGTGGCGCTCAGGACGCGATCCTCGATGGCCGCACGGGCGGTCGTGCAGCTGACATCCGATTGCAAAGGCAACGACGGCCGGGACTCGCTGCGCGGGCGCGAGGGCGCCGACGTCTACAAGGGCGGCCGCGGGCGCGACACGCTCCAGACGCTCGACGGATTCGCGACACGCTCATCTCGTGCGGCGACGGCGGCGACGACGTACTCCGTAAGGACAAGCTCGATCCGCGGGGCCGGCACTGCGAGCACTCGAACCACAAGAACATTTCCAAGCCTCAATAGCGAGGACTTCGGGCTAGCAGGCAAGGGCACCGGCAACCTCCGTTGTCGGAGCGCCGTTAGCCTCTCCCGGGCATGGAAGAACTGAAGGGGCTGATCCTCTCGGGGGGTGCCGGGACACGCCTGCGCCCAATCACCCATACCTCCGCCAAGCAGCTCGTGCCGGTGGCGAACAAGCCCGTGCTCTTTTACGGGATCGAGGCGCTGGTCGAGGCGGGGATCGGGGAGATCGGGGTGATCATCGCCCCGGAGACCGGTGATGAGATCCGTCAGGCCGCCGGCGACGGCTCCGACTTCGGCGCCTCGATCACCTACATCGAGCAGGAGGCCCCGCTTGGGCTGGCCCACGCACTGCTCACCGCAGAGGGATTCCTGGGCCAGAGCCCGTTCGTCATGTATCTCGGCGACAACCTTCTCCGCGACGGGATCACAGATCTCGTGGAGGTCTTCCGCCGCTCCGAGCCCGACGCCCTGATCCTGCTCACGCGCGTGGACGATCCGTCCTCCTACGGCGTCGCGGAGCTGAACGGCGAGCGCGTCATCCGCCTGGTGGAGAAACCGAAGGACCCGCCCAGCGACCTGGCTCTGGTCGGCGTCTACATGTTCACGTCGTCGATCTTCGCTGCCGCCCACTCGATCGAGCCGTCGGGCCGGGGCGAGCTCGAGATCACTGACGCCATTGACGCGCTGATCGGGTCGGAGCGACGGGTGGAGTCGCACATCGTCAAGGGCTGGTGGAAGGACACCGGGAGGCTCGAGGACATGCTCGAAGCGAACCGCCTGGTCCTCGAGGACATCGAGCCGCGGATCGACGGCGACCTGGATGCGGAGTCCCGGGTCGAGGGCCGGGTCGCGATCGAGAAGGGAGCGAAGCTCGAGCGGACCATCGTTCGGGGGCCCGCCATCATCGGGGCCGGCAGCAGGCTGACCGACTCCTACATCGGGCCCTACACGGCGATCGATCGCGACGTCGTGATCACCGGCTCCGAGGTCGAGCACTCGATCGTCCTGGCCGGCTCCAGCATCCGCGACCTCCATGCGCGGATGGAGGCCAGCCTCCTGGGCAAGAACGTCAGCCTGAGCCGCAGCGAGGGAATGCCGAAGACGCTGCGCTTCCTGGTCGGCGACAACGCGGACATCTCGATCCCATGAGGGTCCTGGTCACGGGAGCCAACGGGATGCTGGGCCAGGACGTGGTCCGGGTCGCCGGGGACATGCGTCACCAGGTGATCGAGATGAGCCACGACGACCTCGACGTCACGGACCCGGCGAGGGTCGAGAGGATGATCACGCGAGAGCGGCCCGGGGTAGTGATCAACTGCGCGGCCTGGACCAGCGTCGACGGCGCCGAGGAGTCGGAGCGGGAGGCGTCGCTTGTCAACGGGCAGGGCGCCGGCTTCGTCGCCGACGCGGCGGCGAAGGTCTCCGCCAAGGTCATCTACCCCTCGACCGACTACGTCTTCAACGGCGACGGCGGGCCCTACGGCGAATCGGACGATCCCGATCCGATCAACGCGTACGGGCGCACCAAGCTGGCCGGCGAGCGGGCCACGGCACTGGTCAACGCGCAGAGCTTCATCGTCCGCACCTCCTGGCTCTTCGGCCCGCACGGCGGGAACTTCGTCGAGACCATGCTGCGCCTCGGCCAGGGTGGTGGGCCGGTGGTCGTGGTCCACGACCAGGTCGGCTCCCCCACCTACACGGGCCACCTGGCGGTCGGGCTGCTGCGCCTGGTCGACAGCGCTGCCTACGGCATCCACCACATGGCGGGAGAGGGCAGCTGCTCCTGGTACGACTTCGCGCTGGAGATCTTCAGGCAGGCCGAGGTCGTAACGCGGGTCATGGCGACGACCACCGACATGATGGAGCGGCCGGCGAAGCGCCCCGCCAACTCGGTCCTGGTGAGCCGCCGCTCAGCTCCGATCAACCTGCCGCCCTGGCAGCGAGGCCTCTCCGACTATCTGGCCCGGCGCGGCCACGTCGAGGCGGAGGAGCCTCCGCGCCGCCAGCGATCGAGTGCCTCACGGCGCCAGCCGATGCTCGACTGGACGGCCCGCGAGCGCGAGGAGCGCCAGGCGGATGGCGAGGAGATCACCGGTGAGAGCGAGCTCCCCCTCGAGGACGTGACCTGGGAGGACGGGTCGGACGGGGCGGACAAGGGAGCGGACGCGGCATGAGGCTGCTGGTCGCGGGCGGCGCCGGCTTCATCGGCTCGAACTACGTTCGCCGCCGCCTGGACGGCCACCCCGACGACACCGTGCGGGTGCTCGACAAGCTCACCTACGCCGGCCGTCGCGAGAACCTCGACGGCCTCCCCGAGGAGCGCTGGGAGCTCGTCGAGGCCGACATCGCCGACCGCGACGCCGTCAGGGCGGCCATCGAGGGCTGCGATGCGGTCGTCAACTTCGCCGCCGAGTCGCACGTGGACCGCTCGATCGAGGCGCCCGGCGAGTTCATCACGACCGACGTCTACGGCACCTACGTCCTGCTGGAGGCCACCCGCGACGCCGGCGTTCGCCACCTCCAGGTCTCGACCGACGAGGTCTACGGCGACTTCGAGCTGGGCTCCGCGACCGAGGAGTCTCCGCTCAACCCCTCCTCCCCCTACTCGGCCTCGAAGGCGGGGGGCGACCTGCTCGTCTTGGCCTTCGCCCGGACCTACAGCGCCGAGGCGCTGATCATTCGCGCCTCGAACAACTACGGCCCGCGCCAGCACCCTGAGAAGCTGATCCCCCTCTGCATCCTCAACGCCCTCGCCGGCGATCCGCTGCCCGTCTACGGCGACGGGATGCAGGTACGGAACTGGCTCTACGTCGATGACTGCTGCGCCGCGGTCGACGCCGTCTTCGAGCGGGGCGAGCCTGGCACAGGTCTACAACGTCGGCGGTCCCGACGAGCTCTCGAACCTCGAGGTGGTCAGAAGAATCCTCGCCCTGACCGACCGGGACGACTCGCTGATCTCCTACGTCACCGACCGGCCCGGGCACGACCGCCGCTACTCGCTCTCCGCGGCGCGGCTGGAGGCGCTCGGCTGGAGCGCGCAGGTTCACTTCGAGGAGGGCATCGAGCGCACCGTCAGCTGGTACCGCGAGAACGAGTCCTGGTGGGAGCCGATCCGCTCCGGCGAGTACCGGGACTACTACGAGCGCCAGTACGGCAGGACGCTGGGGGCCGGCGAGTGAGCTTCCGCCGCCTGCCCACCGAGATCGACGGGGTCGTGTTCGTCGAGCCGGACGTCCACGGCGACGAGCGCGGCTTCCTGGTCGAGACCTACCGGGCCGAGGCGATGAAGCTCGTCGGGATCGACGTCGACTTCGTCCAGGAGAACCACAGCCGGTCCTCCGCACGGGTGCTGCGCGGACTCCACCTACAGCGCGGCCAGGCGAAGCTGGTTCGTTGTGCCCGCGGCAGGATCTTCGATGTCGCAGTGGATCTCCGGCCGGATTCCCCCACCTACAAACGCTGGGAGGGGTACGACCTCGACGACGTCGAGCATCGTCAGCTCTTCATCCCCGACGGCTTCGGCCACGGCTTCTGCGTCCTCTCCGCGGAGGCCGACGTCATCTACAGGCTGTCCAGCTATTACGACCCCGAGCTCGAGAGCGGAATCGCCTGGGACGACCCGGAGGTGGCGGTCCACTGGCCGATCACGGACCCGCTCCTCTCCGATCGAGACCGGAACGCTCCGTCCTTGGCGGACCTGGCGGCTTCGGGTTCGGGCCTGGGGTCCGGTTAGGGCAATCCCCAATGGACGATGCCGGCCTCGGCTGGCATCGTCGTGGCCGATGAGTTTTCGCGCTGTGTCACGTCTAAGGGTTTTGTGACGTCTCAGTGACGGAGGTCGCAGAAACGAGACACCGAATTCAGCATGTTTCGAGAACACCCACCGCATCGTGATTGCTAGAACGCGCCTTCAAATCGACCCGGGCTCGGGAGTGAGCTCGCAGGAAGGGGGAAGTTCCGGATGACCAGTCGCCTTACCCGTCTCGCCGACATCGCCTACCGCCGCCGCGGCCGCGTGGTCCTGCTTTGGATCGTGGCCATGGTCGTGATCATCGGTGTCGGCTCCTCGCTCGCCGGGGAGTTCCAGGCCGACTACGACACCCCCGGTTCGGAGTCGAAGGCCGCCAGCGACATCACCGAGCAGCGCTTCGCCGGCTACTCCGGACAGGAGGTCTTCGTGGTCGCGAAGGACCCGGGCGGCTTCGCGAGCCAGGCGGAGGCGACCCAGCGACTGCAGCCTTTCTTCGCCCAGGCCGAGAAGGTCGAGCACATCGCCGCTCACACGCCGATCCGCCTCTCTCAGAATCGGCAAATCGCGACAGCCACGCTTCCGATGACCGTTCCCGGCTGGGAGGTCACGAAGGACCAGGGCAAGCAGCTGATCAATGCGGCCAATGACAACGACGGCAACGGGCTCGAGCTCAAGCTCGGCGGGGATCCGATCTACGCCGCGCAGTCCCAGTCGAGTCCGGAGGGCTACGGGTTCCTCGGTGCCGCGATCGTGCTGCTGATCGCCTTCGGCTCTATCGTCGCGGCCGGGCTACCCCTTGGCATCGCCCTGGTCGGTCTCGGTATCTCCTCGGCCGGCCTCATCCCTCTGCTGGCAAACGTGATCGACGTGCCCGACTGGACCACCGCCGTCTCCGGCCTGATCGGGATCGGCGTGGGCATCGACTACTCGCTCCTCGTTCTCACCCGCTTCCGGTCGGCGATGAAGGACGGCAAGGATCGCCACGACGCGGTGGTCGAGGCCGTCACGACGGCCGGGCGCAGCGTGCTGATCGCCGGCTGCACTGTCGTGATCGCGGTGCTCGGTCTGATTCTGACCGGGCTCAGCTACATGTATGGGGTCGCGATCGCGACCTCCCTGGCGGTGCTCACCATGATGGTTGCCTCGATCACGCTGCTGCCCGCCTTCCTCTCATATCTCGGGCCGAGGGTCGACAGGCTCCGCATTCCATTCCTGGGCCGCGCGCTGAGGACGGAGGCCAACAATGCCGCGGGCGAGTCGCCTGCTGCGCGCTGGAGCCACATCGTGCAGCGGCGGCCTTGGCCGTTCGCGATCGGCGCGCTGGTGATCCTGCTCGCGCTGGCGGCACCGGCCCTGGGCATGCGCCTCGGTTTCCCCGACGCGGGTAACGATCCGCCCGACAGCATGACGCGTCAGGCCTACGACCTGAACACCGAGGGCTTCGGACCCGGGACCAACGGCCCGATTCAGGTCGCGGCGAAGATTCCGCCCACTCCGGAGGCCAAGTCCCAGATCGCCGCCTTCGCGGACACGCTGCGAAGCACCCCCGACGTCGCTTTCGTGGTCCCGCCGCGGATCAACCAGGCCGGCGACGCCGCCCTGATCACCGTGATCCCGGAGACCTCGCCGCAGGACGAGGCCACCGAGGACCTCGTCAGGCATATGCGCGATGACGTCGCCCCGGGCCAATTCGAGGGCACCGCGATCGACGTCCAGATCGGCGGTGTGACCGCGGCGCTCGAGGACCAGTCCGAGTTCATGAAGGGCCGCATGCCGCTGTTCATCGCGGGCGTGGTCGGGCTCTCCTTCCTGCTCCTGCTGGTCGCCTTCCACTCGCCGGTGATCTCGCTGAAGGCGGGGATCATGAACCTGCTCTCGGTGAGCGCCGCATACGGCGTGATGACGTTGGCCGCGAACGGCGGTGGACTGAGCAACCTGATCGGGATCGACCACGAGGTCCCGATCGCGCCGTTCATGCCGGTGATGATGTTCGCGATCCTCTTCGGCCTCTCGATGGACTACGAGGTCTTCCTGATCTCGCGGATCCGCGAGGAGTACCTGAAGGACGGCAACACCCGGCGGGCCGTCGCCGACGGCCTCGCCAAGACCGCCCGTGTGATCACGGCGGCCGCGGCGATCATGGTCGTCGTCTTCCTATCGTTCGTGACCTCGAACGAGGTCTTCCTGAAGCTGTTCGGGATCGGCCTCGCGTCGGCGATCTTCCTCGACGCCACCCTGGTCCGGATGGTCCTCGTACCGGCGGTGATGTCGCTGCTCGGGAAGTGGAACTGGTGGATCCCGAGCTGGCTGGAGCGGCGGCTGCCCAGCCTGGACGTCGAGCGGGTGGCCCCCGCCGGCGCCGAGGGCCGCGCGTAGCGGGCTGATACTTGGCGCCTTTCCGACCCACGTAGGTTGGAAAGGCGCCACGCCCGGCCCGGGTGGGACGGTCGGTAAGGTCAGTAGGTTGGCCATGAGTACGTCCGCGACCCAAGAGTCACCCCTGGAGCCCTTCTCCGAGCCTGTTCAGAGGTGGTTCCAGGCTTCCTTCGAGGCTCCGACCCCGGCCCAGGCGGCGGGCTGGCCCGCGATCGCCTCGGGCGGGCACACGCTGATCTGCGCCCCGACGGGGTCGGGAAAGACCCTGGCGGCCTTCCTGTGGGGAATCGACCGCCTCGCCCGCGAGCCCGAGCGGCTCGGGCTCGGGTGTGCGAATCGTCTACATCTCGCCCCTCAAGGCCCTCTCCTACGACATCGAGCGCAACCTGCGGGCGCCGCTGCAGGGGATCGGCGCGCCCATCTCGGTCGCGCTGCGCACCGGCGACACGCCCCAGTCCGAGCGGCGGGCCATGCGTCGCGAGCCGCCGGACATCCTGATCACGACGCCCGAGTCCCTCTATTTGATGATCAGCTCGCAGGCCCGCGAGATCCTCACCGGCGTCGAGGCGGTGATCGTGGACGAGATCCACGCCGTGGCCCCCTCGAAGCGGGGCTCGCATCTGGCGCTGACCATGGAGCGCCTCGATCACCTGACGGCCGACCAGCCCATCCAGCGGATCGGGCTCTCCGCGACGCAGCGGCCCCTGGAGCGGATCGGCCAGTTCCTGGTGGGTGCCGGGCGCGACTGCGAGATCGTCGACGCCTCGGAGCCCAAGCAGCTCGACCTGGAGATCGTCGTCCCGGTCGAGGACATGGTCGAGCCGAGCCCACTCGGCAACAAGCGCCGCGACGGGGCCGACACCGGCAAGACCCCGCCG
Source organism: uncultured Solirubrobacterales bacterium (assembly GCA_963848955.1). GTDB lineage: Bacteria > Actinomycetota > Thermoleophilia > Solirubrobacterales > 70-9 > DASUPK01. The sequence goes on from CAWKFQ010000017.1 coordinate 210,582, forward strand.
CCGAATCTCGAGCATTCCCCGGAGCGCATCGACCCCGGCCCGATCGAGGCGTCGCTCAACCCAGCCACCAATACCCGCTCGATCTGGCCCGCGATCTATCCCGAGCTGCTGCGGCTGGTCCGCGAGCACAACTCGACCATCGTCTTCGTCAACAACCGCCGCGCGGCCGAGCGAATCGCCAAGCGCCTCAACGAGATGCACAACGACGAGCTGGAGGAGGAGCTGCCGGCCACCGAGCACGCCGGCAACACGAAGAACGGAAACAAGGCGCCGCCCGAGATCGCACGGGCCCACCACGGCTCGCTCTCCCACGAGGAGCGGGCGCTGGTCGAGGAGCTGCTCAAGTCGGGTGAGCTGCCCTGCCTGGTCGCCACCTCCTCGCTCGAGCTCGGCATCGACATGGGCGCCGTGGACCTCGTCATCCAGGTCGAGTCGCCGAAGTCGGTGACCCGGGGGCTGCAGCGAGTCGGCCGCGCCGGCCACACGCTGGGCGAGGTCTCGAAGGGGCGGATCTTCCCCAAGTTCCGGGCCGACCTGCTCGAGTGCGCCGTGGTCGCCCGCCGGATGCGCACCGGCGAGATCGAGGAGACCGTCATCCCGCAGAACCCGCTCGACGTGCTGGCCCAGCACCTGGTCTCGATGGCCGCGCTCGACGAGTGGGAGATCGACGAGGTCGAGCGGCTGGTCCGCTCCGCGCAGCCCTTCGCCGAGATCTCGCGCGAGCAGCTCGAGAACGTTCTCGACATGCTCGACGGCCGCTACCCGTCCGAGCGCTTCGCGGAGCTGCGGCCGCGGATCGTCTGGGACCGGACCAAGGGGACGATGCGCGGCCGGCCCGGGCGCCCGCCAGCTCGCGGTCGCCAACGCGGGGACGATTCCCGACCGCGGCCTCTACGGCGTCCATCTCCCGGACGGACGGCGCGTCGGCGAGCTCGACGAGGAGATGGTCTACGAGGCGCGGCCCGGCCAGACCTTCCTGCTCGGCGCCAGCACCTGGCGGATCGAGGAGATCACCCGCGACCGGGTGATCGTCACCCCCGCCCCCGGCACACCCGGCGCCGTCCCCTTCTGGCGCGGCGACGGCATCGGCCGCCCGGCCGAGCTCGGCAAGGCGATCGGCGCCTTCTCGCGGGAGGCGGTGAACGCCGATCCGAAGAAGCTCGCCAAGGAGAACGACCTGGACAAGCTCGCCGCACAGAATCTCGTCAACTACCTGACCGAGCAGCAGGCGGCCACCCGCGTGGTCCCCTCAGACGAGGCGATCGTCGTCGAGCGCTTCCGGGACGAGATCGGCGACTGGCGCCTCTGCGTCCTCTCGCCCTGGGGCGGCCGGGTCCATGCCGCCTGGGGCCTCGCCCTCTCGGCAAAGATCCGCGACGACCGCGACCTCGAGGCCGACGCGATCTGGTCCGACGACGGGATCGTCATCCACCTGCCCGACGCCGACGAGCCGCCGCCCGCCGACCTCGTGATGATCGAGCCCGACGAGATCGAGGACCTGGTGATCCGCGAGCTCTCGGGCTCGGCGCTGTTCGGCGCCCGCTTCCGCGAGAACGCCGCGCGCTCGCTGCTCATCCCGCGCGCCTGGCCGGGCAAGCGCACCCCGCTCTGGCAGCAGCGCCTCAAGTCGCAGAGCCTGCTCGAGGTCGCCCGCGACTTCCCCCGCTTCCCGGTGATCCTCGAGACCTACCGCGAGGTGATGCGCGACGTCCTCGACCTGCCGGCGCTCAAGGAGCTGCTCCGCGACCTGCACTCCCGCAAGATCACGATGGTCGAGGTCGAGACGCCGACGGCCTCGCCCTTCGCCTCCTCGCTGCTCTTCGACTACGTCGCCACCTACATGTACGAGGGCGACACGCCCAACGCGGAGCGCCGTGCCGCGGCCCTCGCCCTCGACCGGGATCTGCTGGCCGAGCTGCTCGGCCAGGAGGAGCTTCGCGAGCTGATCGACCCGGAGGCGCTGGAGGAGGTCGCGGAACAGCTTCAGCAGCTGACCGAGGTGGGCAAGGCGAAGGACCGCGACGGGCTACAGCAGATCCTGCGACGACTCGGCGACCTGACCGAGGAGGAGTGCGAGCAGCGGACCGAGGAGGGCTACTCCGCAGAGTCCATGCTCGACAAGCTGGTCAAGGAGCGCCGGGCCGCGGTCGTCAGGATCGCCGGCGAGGAGCGCTACATCGCGGCCGAGGACGCGGGCCTCTACCGCGACGCGCTCGGCGTCCCGCCCCCGGCGGGCCTGCCCGAGAGCTTCCTCGAGCCGGTGGAGGACGCGCTCGTGTCGCTGGTCCGCCGCTACGCGGCCACGCACGTTCCCTTCCCGACCCGCGCAGCTCGCCGACCGCTACGGCGTGGACCCGAGCTCGGCCCTGAAGGAGCTGGAGCGATCCGGCAATGTCGTGCGGGGCGAGCTCCTCCCCGGGGGAACCGCGCGCGAGTGGTGCGAGGCCGACGTGCTGCGCCGGCTGCGCCGGGCCAGCCTCGCCAGGCTGCGTAAGGAGGTCGAGGCCACCGATCCGCGCGAGCTCGCCCGCTTCCTGCCGAGCTGGCAGAACGTCGACGCGCACGGGCGCTCCGGTGCCGGGCCCGATCGCCTCCGCGAGGCGCTCATCTCGCTGCAGGGCGTCGCTCTGACGCCGAAGACCTGGGAGCGCGACGTCCTGCCCAGGCGGCTCGGCTCCTACAGCCCCACCTGGCTCGACGAGCTCTGCACGAGCGGCGAGCTGGTCTGGGTCGGCGCCGGCGCCCTGGGGCGCAACGACGGCAAGGTCGCTCTCTATTTCCGCGAGGACGTCAGGCTCGCCGGCCCGCCGGCGGGCAACGTGAAGCTCGATCGGCCGGAGGGCGAGATCCACGATGCGATCCGCGAGCGGCTCGCCCAGGGCCCCTGCTTCTGGCTCGACCTGATGGACCTCGAAGGATCCGCCGAGGAGCTTCACGAGGCGCTCTGGGACCTGGCCTGGTCGGGCGAGGTGACCAACGACGCCTTCGCCCCACTGCGGGCGCCGCGACTTCGGGCGGCCCAGCGGAGCGAACGCGGCGGGCGCCGCTTCGCCCGCCGCCGCGCAGCGGCCTCCGGGACGGTGCTCGGGCGCTGGTCGCTCACCGCGTCGCTCTTCGCCGAGGCTCCCTCCGCCGGCCCGCGGATGCGCGCGCTGGCCGAGCTGATGCTCGAGCGCCATGGAATCGTCACCCGCGAGACGGCGATCGCCGAGGGAATCCCGGGTGGCTTCGCCTCCATCTACGGCGAGCTCCAGAACCTCGAGCTGCTCGGAACGGCGAGGCGCGGCTACTTCGTCGAGGGCCTGGGTGGGGCACAGTTCGCCCTCCCCGGGGCGGTGGAGCGGCTCCGCAGCCTGCCCCGAGCCGACGGCTCACTCCAGGTCCTGGCCGCAACCGACCCCGCCAACCCATATGGGGCGACCCTCTCCTGGCCGAAGCTCGAGGGCCAGCGCCGCCCCGCACGGACAGCCGGCGCCTACGTGATGCAGCGGGACGGAGAGCCGCTGCTCTACGTCGAGCGCGGCGGCAAGGGAATCCTCCGCCTGCAGAGGATCGACGACGGCGAGCTGATCGAGTGCCTCGCGGCGCTGGCCGAGGCGGCGCAGGCCGGCCAGATCGAGAAGCTCGCGATCGAGCGCGTGGACGGTGAGCCGGTGATCGGCACCGGCATGGAGGCGGCACTGGTCGAAGCCGGCTTCCGCCGCCAGCCGCGCAAGCTCGTGGCCTGATGCGAGGGTGCCCCGCAGATGCGAGGGTGCGCCGTCAGGCGCAACCCGTGTCATGAGTAAGGAGCAACCCGTTTAATGTCGGAGGGTGACTCCATCCTCCGCATCGCGCGGCGGATGCAGAGCGCACTCGGCGGCAGCCGGATCTCGGTCCGAACGCCGGGCCGGCGCCGCCCGGAGGGGCTCGCGCCCGCCTCGCTCGACGGCCTGACGCTCGAGCGGGTCGAAAGCCGTGGCAAGCACCTCCTCCTTCACTTCGAAGCGGACCTCGTGCTCCACAGCCACCTGGGAATGCGGGGCAGCTGGCAGCTGTATCGCGAGGGTGAGCGCTGGCGCCGGCCGCGCTCGCAGGCCTGGATCGCGCTGACGGGAAACGGTTCCGAGGCCGTCAACTTCGGTGGATCGACGATCCGGATCTCGACCGAGGCGCAGCTTCGCCGCGATCCACGGCTCGCGCGCCTCGGCCCCGACGTGCTGGCGGACGACTTCGATCCTGCCGCGGTCATCGATCGCATGCGAGCGATCGCGCCCGATATCGAGCTCGGCCAGGCACTGCTCGGCCAGCGACTCGTCGCGGGGATCGGGAACATCTTCAAGTCCGAGGGGTGCTTCGCCGCGCGGATTGATCCGAATCGCCGCATCGAAGCGCTCGGCGACGAGGAGATCGAGGGTGTGTTGAGCGCGACTCGGGGACTCATGCTCGAGGCGGTGGAGTCCGGTCGGCAGCCGAAGCGCATCTACCGGCGGGCGGGACAACCCTGTCCGCGCTGCGGCACGACGATCCTGTCGCGCGCACAGGGCGACGAGGCGCGGACGACCTACTGGTGTCCGGGCTGCCAGACGAGTTGAACGCGCGATAATCAGTAGTGGGAATGGAGAGCGGAGCGAGGCAACAGATAGTCGAGCTTCTCGGAGGTGTTCCGCTGTTCTCGGAGCTCTCGCCGGAGGAGCTCGATCGAGTCGCCCAGGTGGCGATCCCGCGGGGCTATCCGGGTGAGACGCGGGTCTTCCACGAGGGCGATCCCGGCGACGCCTGCTACATCGTCAGCCGGGGAAGCTGCCGCGTCACCCGCCAGCACTCCGACGGCCGTGTGATCACGTTGGCGACGCTCGGTCCCGGTGCGATCTTCGGCGAGCTGGCGATGCTCGACGGCGAGCGGCGCTCGGCGAGCGTCGAGACCGCGGAGAAAACCGAGCTTCTCGCGCTCCCCGCCACCGACATGCGCAGCCTGATCCGCACGAATCCGGGGATGGCCGAGAAGCTCGTCGTGGCGCTCACCCGCCGCCTGCGCGAGGCGAACGAGCGCATCGCCCGACAGTCCTTCCAGACGGTCCCAAGCCGGGTCGCCGGCGTCCTCAACCAGCTGCTCGCCGACGAGGCGCTCACCCCGCTCGTCAAGGACGGGGTCACCATCCGCCTTCGCCAGTCGGATCTCGCCCAGATGGCGGGGACCTCTCGCGAGAGCGTCAGCCGCTTCCTCGCCACGCTCGAGCGGGCGGGAGTCGTCCAGGTCGGCCGCGGTCGGGTCACGGTGATCGAGCCCGACCGGCTCGACGCCTACATTTTCTGAGCGCCGGTGCGCCGCGACCACGACTTCGCGGAGCAACGAGCCGGGATGGTGGAGCGGCAGCTTCGCCGGCGCGGCATCTCCGACGAGCGCGTCCTGCAGGCGATGGCCACTGTGCCCCGCGAGCACTTCGTCCCCGAGGACGTGCGGCGGAGCGCGTACAACGACTCGGCACTGCCGATCGGCCACGACCAGACGATCTCGCAGCCCTGGGTCGTCGCCGCGATCTGCCAGTCCCTGCGCCTCGTCGGCGACGAGAAGGTGCTCGAGATCGGGACCGGCTCGGGATACTCGGCGGCGGTTCTGTCCCAGCTGGCCGCCCACGTGGTCAGCATCGAGCGGGTCCCCGCGCTCGGCGAGTGGGCGCGGGAGCGGCTCGACGAGCTCGGCATCCGGAACGTCGAGCTGATCATCGGTGACGGCAGCCGCGGCTATCCGCAGCGTGCGCCGTACGACGCGATCGCCGTCCATGCCGCCTCGCCGGAGGCCCCGCACAGCCTGCTCTCCCAGCTGGCCCCCGGCGGCCGGCTGGTGGTGCCGATCGCAGCCGACTCCGCGGACCTGCTCACAGCCTTCATCAGGGAGAACGGCGACCTTCGCCAGGAGACGATCGGCCCCACCCGATTCGTTCCGCTGATCGGCGCCGAGGGCTTCCAGCCACCGGACTGAAGTAGGCTCGGCCCGTGAGCGACGCGCTCTACGTGCTCAACTTCTACTCGCCGGTTTTCGTCGATCAGCTGCGGAGCGGCCGCAAGACCGCCACCATCCGCCTGGGCGACAAATCGCGCAAGTACAAGCGCGGCCAGGTCGTCTGGATCACCGTCGGCTACCGCCATCAGCCGCGGGAGAAGATCTTCTCCGCCGTGATCGACGACGTCGAGGTGAAGAGGGTCGCGGACCTCTCGCCGCGCGACGTCGAGCACGACAACCCCGAGTTCCGCCGGCGCGAGGAGACCGTCGACTTCCTTGGCACGATCTACACCCGGTCGATCGCGGATGAGGACACCGTGACGGTCATCCGCTTCTCCCAGATCGTCGAGCGGCCCTCCACGCAGTTCGGTAACGGCGAGTCTCCGTCCCGTAACTAGATTCGATCATCTCGTGGCTGAGTACAGGTTCCTGACCACCTGGCTGCTGGAGGCCGATCGCGAGCGGGTCTGGGACGCGGTCTACGACTCGGAGCGCTGGCCGCAATGGTGGAAGGGCGTGCTGGAGGCCGAGAAGCTCGAGGAGGGCGACGAGGACGGCGTCGGCCAGTACGGCCGCTACGTCTGGAGATCCAAGCTGCCCTACAGACTCGAGTTCTTCGTCCGGACCACCAGGGTCGAGAAGCCTCACCTCCTCGAAGGCGACGCCTCCGGCGAGCTCGCCGGCGTCGGCCGCTGGCGCCTCTTCGAGCAGGGCGGCGTGACGGCGGTCCTCTATGAGTGGAACGTGCGGACCACCCGGCCGTGGATGAACCTGGTGGCGCCGCTGGCCCGACCGATCTTCGCCGTCAATCACGACTACGTGATGCGAAACGGCGGCGAGGGCCTCGCCAGGTTGCTCGGGGCTCCGCTGCTGGCGATCGATTAGCCGAGCGAGGCCGAGCTCGGTCTGTGGCTACAATCTTCCGGGCGCTGGCACTCTCCTATCGAGAGTGCCAAACCGCACCAGACTTAGAAACACCCACCCAGCTAGGAGGAAATGCCGATGGAGTTGAAGCCACTAGGAGATCGCCTGATCGTGCAGGCGGTCGAGGAGGAGGAGACGACCGCAAGCGGGATCGTCCTCCCCGATACAGCGAAGGAGAAGCCGCAGAAGGGCAAGGTGCTCGCTGTCGGCGACGGAGAGGTGAAGGAGGACGGTACGCGCCGCCCGCTCGACGTGAGCGAGGGCGACGAGGTCCTCTACTCGAAGTACGGAGGCACCGAGATCACCGTAGACGGCGACGAGCTGCTCGTCCTGCGCGAGGCAGATGTGCTCGCGAAGGTCGGCTAGCCAAACACTTAGTAAGGAGGAACACACACATGGCTCATAAGGAGCTTTTGTACGACGAGGATGCGCGTGGCGCTCTGCAGGACGGAGTCGACGCCGTGGCCAATGCGGTCAAGGTGACGCTCGGTCCGAAGGGTCGCTATGTCGTCCTCGACAAGAAGTTCGGAGCACCCACCATCACCAATGACGGCGTCACCATCGCCCGCGAGATCGAGGTGGAGGACGTTTTCCAGAATCAGGGTGCGCAGCTGGTCCGCGAGGTGGCGACCGCCACCAATGATGTGGCCGGCGACGGCACCACGACCGCGACGCTGCTCGCGCAGACGATCGTGCGGCATGGCCTGAAGAACGTGGCCGCCGGTGCCAACCCGCTCGGGCTGCGCCGCGGCATCGAGATGGCCGTCGACCAGGTGGTCGAGAACCTCCGCGAGAAGCAGTCGAAGGACATCGCGGGCAAGGAGCAGATCGCTCGCGTCGCCGCGATTTCGGCGGCCGACGACGAGATCGGCAACATCATCGCCGACGCGATCGACAAGGTCGGCAAGGACGGCGTGGTCAACGTCGAGGAGGGCCAGACCTTCGGGATGGAGCTCGAGTTCACCGAGGGCATGCAGTTCGACAAGGGCTACATCTCGCCCTACATGGTCACCGACCAGGACCGCATGGAGGCCGTGCTCGAGGACCCGTACATCCTGATCGCCAATCAGAAGGTCGGCTCGGTGCGCGACATGCTGCCGGTGCTGGAGCAGGTGATGCAGGGCGGCAAGTCGCTGCTGATCATCGCCGAGGACGTCGAGGGCGAGACCCTCGCGACCCTGGTGGTGAACAAGCTCCGCGGCACGTTCACCGGCGTCGCAGTCAAGGCGCCGGGCTTCGGTGACCGCCGCAAGCGGATGCTCGAGGACATCGGCATCCTCACCGGTGGCGAGGTGATCACCGAGGAGATGGGCCTGAAGCTGGAGAACACCCAGCTCGATCAGCTCGGCAAGGCGCGTCGCGTGGTCGTCGGTAAGGACAACACCACGATCATCGACGGCGCCGGTGAGTCCGAGCAGATCAAGGGCCGCATCAAGCAGATCAAGTCCGAGGTCGAGACGACCGACTCCGATTTCGACCGCGAGAAGCTGCAGGAGCGGCTGGCCAAGCTGGCCGGCGGCGTCGCGGTCGTCAAGGTCGGGGCGGCCACCGAGACCGAGATGAAGGAGAAGAAGCACCGCGTCGAGGACGCCCTGCAGGCGACCCGTGCGGCGCTCGAGGAGGGCATCGTCCCGGGCGGCGGCGTAGCGCTGCTGAACGCCCAGGACGCGATCAAGCTCGACTCCTATGACGACGCCGACGAGCGCACGGGCGCATCGATCATCCAGCGCTCGCTCGAGGCAGCCGATCCGGCAGATCGCCGACAACTCGGGCTTCGAGGCCTCGGTCGTGGTCGAGAAGGTCCGCGGCCTGAAGCCCGGCGAGGGCCTCAACGCATCCGATGGCGAGTACGGCGACCTGATCGCCGCCGGCGTCATCGACCCGACCATGGTCACGCGCTCGGCGCTTCAGAACGCCGCGTCGATCGCGAAGAACATCCTCACCACCGAGGCCATCGTGGCCGAGCCGCCCGAGAAGGACGGCGCCGGCGCGATGCCCGGTGGCGGCATGCCCGACATGGGCGGGATGATGTAGCGATACCCTCGCTTGCAACAGGCGAGTGTTATTTCGAGAGGCCCGGCATCCGCCGGGCCTCTCTGCGTCCGGGGCGCTTTACCGGTCGTATAGACCGCTAAAGCGCCCCGCGGGGCGGATGCCGGTGCGACGCGCGCTCTCAGGGGCGATCGCCGGTACCGCCGACACCGTCTGGGCCTCGCTCGGCCGAGGCTCGCGTCGAGCGTGTCGTCGCTCGGCGAGTGCGCGGGGTGCCTCGCCATCGATCGAGCGCGGAGGTAGGCTGGACAGGTCGAGAGATGGCGGTCGACCTGGTCATCGACGTCGAGAACACCCCCGGTGCGCTGGCCCGGGTGGCCACCGCGATCAGTGACGCAGGCGTCAACATCGCTGCGGCTACCTTCGTGGGGCCGGGCGACCGTGCCGAGATCCACATCCTCGTGCCGCATGCCGAAGCCGTGAAGCATGCGCTGGCGATCTCTCACGTCGCGGTCACCGGCGAGCGCGAGGTCGTCGTCGTCGACGTCGAGGATCGGCCTGGCGTCCTCGCCGACCTGACTCGCAAGGTCGCCCAGGCGCGAGGTCAACCTCGATCTCGTCTACGTAGCGACGCGAAATCGCATCGTCTTCGGGGCGGCGGATCTCGCTGCTCTCCGCGCCGCGCTCGAAATCCCGAACTAGCGGCGCTAGCCAGACCGAGCGCCGAGCACGGCCTCCATCGGCCGCGGCTCGACCCCCAGACGCTCGGCGTCGGCGGTGCCGCGCCGGCTGGTCATCGGGACCTCCATCAGCTCCGCCTCCTCCCAGGTCGCGAACACCGACGGCCCGGCGAGCAGCTCGAGCGCTCGCAGCCCGGTGTGGACGAGGGGCAGCGGCACGTGGAGCAGCGGCCGCTTGCGGCCGCTCGCCTCCACCACGACCTCGACGATGTCGTCGTAGGAGAGGAGCTCGGGGCCGGCGAGCTCGAAGCGGCCGTCGGAGCCGGGGTTCGACCCGCTCCCGTTGAGGGAGCCGGCGACGCAGCGGGCCACGTCGCGGGCCCAGATCGGCTGGTAGAGGGCGTGGCCCGAGCCCGAGACCGGCACGGCGGGCAGCAGGCTGAAGCGCTGGAGCAGCGTGATCCAGGGGTCTCCCGGCCGGTAGATGATCGACGGCGCGAAGACCGTGGTCTCGAGCGGCGACTCCTCCACGGCGTGCTCGGCCAGCGCCTTGGAGCGGAAGAAGCGGGTCCGCTGGAACGCGGTCGCCCCCATTGCCGAGAAGAAGAGGAAGCGCTCGCACCCCGGCCCGCTCGGCGGCGCGCAGCAGGCGGACCGTGGCGAGCCCGTTGAGCTCCTCGATCGTGCCGCCGGGCTGGTCGCGGATGGTCGCCGCCAGGTGGATGACGGTGTCCACGCTTCGCATCGCATGGCGGAGGGAGAACGGGTCGCCGATGTCGCCGAGGGAGATCTGGACGTCGACCCGGTGCTCGCCCAGCTTGCGGGGATCGCGGACCAGGGTGCGCACGTCGCGGCCTTCGGCGAGCAGAAGGGGCAGGAGCTCTCCGCCGACCACGCCGGTTGCTCCCGTGAGCAGGATCACCGGGCGGACTGTAGCCACCCATATGCCGCGCCCGCACGGGCCCGCCTTCGTGCGCGGAGCGGCCCACTCACCTAAAATGTCGCGTCCCGCGGCGCCCGATGGGCGCCGCAATCGCAACGACGACCCGGGAAAGGAATGGGCGCCGTGGCATACGTCATCGCGGAGCCCTGCATCGGCGAGAAGGACAACTCCTGCGTCGAGGTGTGCCCGGTGGACTGCATCCACCCGACGCCGGACGAGCCCGACTACGAGGACGCGTCGAGCAGCTCTACATCGATCCGGACGAGTGCATCGACTGCGACGCCTGCGTCGAGGCGTGCCCGGTCGACGCCTGCTTCGCCGAGGACCAGCTCCCCGAGGAGTGGGCGAAGTACACCGAGATCAACGCTCAGTACTTCTCTTCGTAAGCGCGTAGCCCGGCGCCCTTCGGGGCCGGGGGCTATGGCACGGAAGCCCCTCCCGGCTGTCACTGACCCTCTCGGGTGGCGCCTCCCTCGGCGCGTTCGAGGCGGGCGCGGCCGCCGCGCTGATCACAGCCTGGCGGAACCTGCGGCTCGAGCACGGACATCGATGCCTCGATCGACGCGATCGGCGGGGCGTCAGCCGGCGCCATCGTCGGGCTTTTCTCCGCCCACTGCATCCTCTCGGGTGCAGACCCGGTTGCGCTTCTTCGCGAGGCGGGTCGAGAAGGTCTCGCTGAGCCTCCGTCGGGGCAAAACGGCCGACGCCCCGCTGTCGTTTGAGCGATCTCCGAGAGGACCTGCGCACAGCTTTTCGACGATCACCCACCTGAGCCCGATCGAGCGCAGGATCGGCCCCTCGCATTCAGATCTCGCTTACGGCCTACGCGGCTCCTCTATCCGCCCGACTCGGCCCAGCTTCGCGGTGAAGCCGATCCGCGGTGTGACTGCTACCGACTGGGGCCGGTTTGAGCTCGAGACCGGCGGCGATACGCACACTCTGGAGCCGAAGGCACTTCGCCGCTCGATTTCGTCCTCGCTCGGCCTCGCCCCGGGGGCATCGGCGCCGCCACCAGCGCCAGGTAGACGAGCAGCAGGAGGTTCCTGGCCGCCAGTGGCCAGACGAAGCTGCCGCTGAGCGCATCGACCCCGTCGTAGTGCTGCAGCTCGATCTGGGTGAGCACGATCGCCGCGAGCAGGACCAGGTTCTGCCTTCCGAGCCCGTAGGCGCAGGCTGAGACGGGGAGCAGCCAGAGCAGGAACTGGGGCGAGAGGACCGGGGCGAAGACGACGAGCACGGCGAGCGAGCGCGGCGACCAGCTCGAAGTTGGTCGCCTTCGAGCGCCATCCGGCCCAGACCAGCCAGAGGTAGCCCGCCGCCCCGATCACACCGAGACCCAGCGGGCGGCAGTCGCGCCCGAGGCCGAGATCTCGAACCCGCCATGGCCCACCCCGGTGGAGACGCCCGACGCTCCGAGGACGTGTGCGACCTCGAAGACGCTCGCGCCGAGGCTCTCCACCTGAAGAGTTCGCTCGGTGTGGTAGCTGATCGCCGAGCCGAACTCGTCGCCCATCACGATCACCGCGGCCGCGCAGGCCAGGAGCGGGATCGCGCCGGCGACGATCACGCGTCGCAGGTTCCGCTCGCCGCGCAGGAGCGCCGGATAGACGAAGAGCGGGAATGCCTTGATCGCGACCCCTATCGAGAGCAGTCCGGACCAGGTGGCGGAGCGGCGCCTGTCGCGGGCGAGGACGGCGGCCAGCACGAAGAGGGTGGGCACGAGATCGAATCGATCCAGTGCGAGCGGCCCGTAGTCGATCAGGGACCGGTCGAGGACCACTCCGGAGAGCGCCACCAGCCCGACGGTGTAGACGCCGAGCGCGGAGAGCACGCGTCCCCCATCCCCGGGCAGAGCCAGCGCGATCAGCAGGATGATCGCGAGATCGAACGCGAGCATCTCCCACATGAATCCGTCGACGAAGCCCTGGGTTGAGTCGTCGAAGTAGGCCGGGGCGATCAGAACCGGCACGGAGAGCGGCGGATACTCGATCCGCTGGTCCCGGTAGGGCAGGTCCCCGTCCTTGATGGCCTTGGCCTGCGGCGCGAAGTCGTTGACCAGGATCGACGACCAATCGCCGATCGTCGGCACGAAGAGGGCTAGATGGAGAGCGCAGATCGAGGACCGCGGCGGTCGCCCGCCAGCGGGTGGGCACGGCCCTACTGCACCATCGGCAGCTCGGTGCCGCTCGTCCTGCCGCCGTTCGGCTGCGCTGCGGCGGGTACGGCCTGCATCACGGGAAGCTCGATTGGCGTGGAGGCGACGATGCCGCGGGCAGCCTCGCGGATCATCTGCGAAGCGGGGGCGTCGGGGTCCTCGATCACCAGCGGCCGGCCCTCGTCGGCGTGCTCACGAAGGTCGCCGGACAGCGGGACCTTGGCCGAGCAGCGGCACGTCGAGCTCGTCGGCGAGAAGCTGCCCGCCGCCCTCGCCGAAGATCGCGACGCGCTCGCCGTCGGGCCCGTTGAAGGCGACATGTTCTCGATCACGCCGAGCATCTCGAGGTCGACCTTGGCGGCCATCTCGGCCGCTCGCCTGGCGACGCTCTGCGCGGCAGGCTGGGGCGTGGTGACGATCACGATCTTCGCCTGCGGCAGGAGCTGGGCGAGCGTCATGGAGACGTCACCGGTGCCCGGCGGCAGGTCGAGCAGCAGGTAGTCGAGCTCATCCCAGGCGACGTCCTCGAGGAACTGCTGGATCGCCTTGTGGAGCATCGGACCGCGCCAGACGACGGCAGCGTTCTCCTCGACGAAGAAGCCGATCGACATCACGGTCGGCCCTGCGGGCGAGACCGGCGGGATGATCTTGCGCTCGGGCGAGACGTCCGGCTTGCGGTTGATGCCGAGCATCCTGCGGGATCGAGTAGCCGTAGACGTCGCAGTCGAGCGCCCCGACCTTATGACCCTCGGCGTGCAAGGCCGCCGCGAGGTTGGCGGTCATCGTCGACTTGCCGACACCGCCCTTGCCGGAGGCCACGCAGATCACGTTCTTCACCTGGGCCAGCGCACCTTCCGGCAGCTTCGCGCGACCCAGCTTCTGCTGCAGATCCGACTTCTCGCCATCGGAGAGGACGTCGAAACCGACGTCGACGGCGTTGACCCCCTCCAGCTCGGCGACGTTCTTCGCGACCGCCTGCTGGAAATGGGACCTGATCGGGCAGCCGGGGGTGGTCAGGGAGACGACCACCTCGACCCGCCCGTCGTCGCGGATCTCGATCGACCGAACCATCCCGAGCTCCACGATCGACCGGCGCAGCTCGGGGTCGATCACCTGCTCGAGCTTCTCGGTTATCTGTTCCTTGGTGGGCACGAAACAAGTGTACGCAGACGTGAAAACCGGGCCGCAAGGGCCCGGTTTTCAGGGAGGAGAGGTTGCTGCATTCCGCGCCCGTCCTGACGGTGGGGCGGAACTTCTCCGGGCGCGCCACCTCTCGAGGCGGCCCGGGCTAAGCGACTAGACGCGCTCGACGACCTTCTTCACGGCCGGCTCGACGCGCTCGCGGTAGACGGGCTCGACGCGCCCACGCGCCTTGCGCGCCTGGCCGACGAGCTGATCGGTGACCTGGCGACGGACGTCCCCGCCCTTCGCTTCGGCCTTCTCCAGCTCGGCGGCGAGCCGCTTGCGCAGCGTCTCGATCTCGCCCTTGCGCCCCTCGGGGTCGCGGAGGGTCTGGACCCTCTTCTGGAGCGCGTCGATTTCATGCGAGCGTGTCTCGGAGTTGGTCCACGTCTCGGCGGTGGTCCGAACGGTCTCGGCGACCGTCGGGCCCGCGCCAATCGCGACGTCCACGGCCTGCAGGGCCTGATCGGAAGGCTTGCGGCTGGCGGGCGTCGCTTCAGTCTTGGTCTGGGTCTGAGTCTTGGTGCTGCTGGTCTTAGTAGGCATCTCGGCTCTTGATCCCTTCAGCGTTGCTTGCGTCGGACTCGTCGCTTTCGGCGAGTTCGGCAGGCTAGCACCGAACACACGTTTTGGCGAACACATGTTCTTACCCCGCCCCAGGGACCGGTTACAGCGCTACCTGAACAGGGCGAGGAGGCGCCTCTCGCGAGCCGCCCCAACCCGCTCGACCCACTCCGCCGGGCTGTCCAGTTCCTCGGGGCGTGGCAACGCCTCCGGATCACTCCAGGCCCGGTTGAGGGTCCGGATTCCGTGGGTTCGCACGACCTCATCGGCGAAAGCCTTACCGCGGCGGTACTGAGCGAGCTTCATCTCGAGGCCGAGGACCTTGGAGACGATCGAGTCGAGCAGGCCCCGGCGGTCGCGGTCTCGCTCCAGGGCACGCCGCAGATCGGTGTAGCCGGAGTCGAGCTGGTCGCCGACGGCGTCCATGACGTGCTCCGCATAGCCCTCGACCAGTGTCATCGTCGCCGTCAGGCGGTCGATCACCCGGCGTTGGTCCTCAGGCAGGAGCAGCGTTGCGAGCTCGCCGCTCTTCACCGACCGGAGCAGCTCGCGAGGATTGAGACGCGCAAGCTTTCCGAGGATCTCGGTGGGCTTCACTTCGAGGGCCGCCTTCTCGAAGAGCTCCTCAACGATTCCGCCGATGTACTCGCGCAGCCAGGGCACGGACGCGAAGTGAACGGCGTGAGTCGTCTCGTGGAGGGCGATCCAGCGCAGGAAGAGGTCGCGATTCACCTCGAGACGGGCTCTCGCGGAGGAGAGGTTCGGGCCGACGAAGAGCAGCCTTGGTGCCCGGGCGGGGCCGATCAGCGCGACGTCGTACTGCCCGATCACCCGCTGAGAGAGATAGCCGACCGCCAGACCGACCTCGGCCCCGGTCGCGGTGCGGACGATCGTCCGCTGGATACCCGCGACCCGGCCATTGTTCGAGCCTGAAACTCGGTTCTCGAGGTGCTCCTCGACCCTGGCGGAGAGATCCTGGAAGGACTCGAGGTTGACTCGTGCCCACTCGGCTCGATCGACCAGCTCCGCCTCGGGCAATCGGCCCTTCGGGCGAAGCCCGGTATACCGGCGGACAAGGTGGGCGGCGCGGTCTGACTCGGAGCGGAGCTCCTCTGCCGATCCGTCCCATCCCGGGCCGGACCCGGCGAGTGCGATGGCGAGCCGTTCGGCCAGGTTCCAGTCGACCAGACGCTCAGGCATGCACGGCGTCCTGGGCCTCGCGCAGCACGCGCAGGTCCTCGGCCGTCCGTGCTGCCGCGACGTCGTAGCGGGCGCCGAGGTCGAGGGGTGCGTCGGCGAGCCCGCCGCCGGCGAACTCGAGTGCGGCACCCGCGCACCTGGCGATCAGCTGGCCCGCGGCCGCGTCGACCGAGCGGGCGTTACGGGTGGTGATCATGCCGTCGTAGCGGCCCGCCGCCACGTAGCAGAGGGCCACCGCGATCGAGCCCGGCACCCGGATCCGGTAGGTGCGGCCCTGAAGCAGCTCGGCCGCCTTCAAAACGCGCTCCGGCTTGGTCGCCTCGAGGGCGATCACCTCCAGTCCCTCGCCAGTGGCCACCTCCAGCGGGCGACCGTCCAGGAGCGCGTCGCCGTCAATGCTGGCGACGAACTCCTCGCGCGCACCGAACTCGTAGACGTAGCCGAAGGTGACGTCGTCCATCGAGTCGCCGTCGGCGACCGCGACACTGAGGCTGTGCAGCGGAATCGTGCGGCGGGCGTTGAGCGACCCGTCGATCGGGTCGATGATCACTCGCAGGGATGAATCGCCGTTGCCGAAGGTGACCGATCCGCGCTCCTCCGACACGGCGGTGAACTCGTAACCCTGCCCATGGAGCGCCTCGAGCTCGGTGAAGACGGCGTCCTCGCAGAGGCGGTCGATCGCCAGCGTCCGGTCGCCGCCCGCGCCGACCTCCTCGTATTGCGTGCGCTCGGCGATGGTGCGGTGCTCCTCGAAGATCCCCCGCTGCACCTCGACGGCGCGACGGCAGGCGGCGGTCCACTGCTCGTCGCTCGGGGCTCCGGGGGCTGACGCCTGCGCCGGCTCGCCCCCTGGCTCAGACATGGGCGACCACGCGGGCGAGGTTAGCGATTGACCTTGGGCGGCCCGCCAGGGAGATCGACTCGGCGGAGGCATCATCTAGCCTGAATTCGAATGGGAGACGAGCGCGATCACGGGGGCCCGCGACTGAACGAGGGCCAGGAGGCCGTCGTCGCCAGCGACGAGGGCGCGCTGCTCGTATTGGGCGTTGCCGGGAGCGGCCGCACCGAGGCGCTCGCGCGCCGGCTCGCGCGCCTCGTCGGAGAGGCTGAGCGGGCCCTCGCCATGACGCGTTCGGTGGCTGCAGCTCGCCGCATCAGGCTGCGCGCCGAAGCGACCATCGAAACCGGCTACGAGGAGCTGGTCGTCCACACCCACCCGGTGGCGGCCGCGCGCCTGCTCCGCGAGCACGCGACCGAGGCCGAGGTCGATCCATTCTTCGAGTCCCTGAACCCGGCCGAGCGCTTGGCGATGCTGCTCGACCGGATCGACGAGTTGCCCCTGCGCAGGCACGAGATCCGGGGGAACCCGGCCGGGCTGCTCGCCCGGATCGTCGAGCGGATCGATGCCCTCAAGTCGGCCGGCGTGACGGCGGAGCGCTTCGGTCGCTGGGCCGACGAGCAGGCTGGAGGAACGCGCTCGGAGCGCGACTCCGCCGCCAGGGAGCGCGAATTCGCGGAGATCTACGAGCTCCATGACTCGATGCTGCGGTCGGCCGGCGCGATGGACGACATCGACGGCGTGCTCGAGCTGACCAGGCTGCTCGGCGAGCGGCCGGCGCTCACGGCGGCGATCGCCGAGCGCTTCCCTCACCTGATCGTCGACGAACTCGAGGACGCGTGTCCCGCGGAGCGCTCGCTGATCGAGGCCCTCGCGCGCGGCGCCGCCTCCACGGTCGCTCTCCTGCGACGACGACCAGGGGCGGGGGCCCTGCGATGCGGCGGCGGCCTGGGCCCGGCAGGCGATCGATGCGAGCGAGGTCAAGCTCGAGCCGAGCTGGCGCTACGGCGGAGACCTCCTCGATGCAGCGCATGCCGTGGTGGCGCCCGCGGCGCCGGGGAGCCGACGTCCCACGCCGGGCGGCCGGGCCGCCGACGCGGGTGCGCTTCTGGTGCGGCACCAACGAACGCGCCGAGGCCCAGGCGGTGGCACGTGACATCGAGGGCGCGCTCGCGGCGGGCGAGGTGAAGATGGACCGGATCTGCGTGGCTGTGCCTCGGGGCGGCGGCCCCGCCCGGGCGATCGCCGCAGCGCTCGAGGAGCGGCGCGTGCCCTACCGCCTGACCGGCCCGGGCGCTTTCTTCCAGCGCCCCGAGATCCGGGACGTGATCGCCTGGCTCCGCCTGCTGGCGGACCCGACCGACGCCGCGGCGGCGGTCCGGGCTCTCAGCCGGCCGCCCGTAGAGCTCCGCTCCGTCGACCTCGCCCGATGCACGACGATCGCCCGCCGCCGCAAGCTCGACATGGTCTCTGCGCTGGAGGCCTCGCTGGAGAGCCCGCAGATCCCACCTGAGGCCCGCGACCGGATCAGGGAGTTCCTCCAGCTCCACCGCGCCGCGGCCCGAGCGATGGGCGAGATGCGGGCCGACGTCTTCGTTCGCAGGCTGATCGAGAGGATCGGCTTCCGCCGTCATCGGCTCTTCGCCGCCCACCCCGAGGCGGCGGAGCGGCTCCGCAACCTGTCGCGGCTCGGCGAGCTGGCGGAGGCCTGGACCCGGCGAGAGCCAGGCGGTTCGAACCGCGACTTCGTCCGCTACCTCGTTGCGGTGTCGGAGGCCGGGGTCGCGCCCGTCGAGGAGCAGAACGAGCCGATCGCCGACGCGATCAAGGTGATGCCGCTGGAGCGGACCAAAGGGCTCGAGTTCGCGCGGGTCTATGTCGTCGGCCTGCACGCCGGAGTCGTGCCGGGCTCGGCTCCCGCCGGCCCGCCCGCCGTACCCGCTGGGGTTGGAGGCCCCACGCCCTCACACGAGGAGGAGTCGAGGCGCCTGCTCTACATCGCCATGACCAGGGCGACCCAGGACCTCGTGCTGACACGGCCGGCCGCGACCGAGGCCGGCGACGGCCGGCCGTCCCCGTTCTACGAGGACGCCCGCGCCGTTCTCGACGCCCCCGAGCAGCAGCACGGCGAGGAGCTCTTCGGCCCCGCCGAGGGCCTGCAGGCCACCTATCGGATGATCCAGGACGAGGTGCTCGAGGAGGCCTGGCGCGCCGGCGGCAAGCTCCGCGAGCCCAGGCTCGACACCTACGTCGACGTCAACCGGGCGGTGGCCCGCTTCCTCGAGCTGGTCAAGCTCGCCGGGCTGATCCAGGGGTCGAGTGAGGAGCCGGTCTCCGACTCACTCGCCGTGGTCAACGACCTGCTCGAGCAGGCGATCTCCCCCGAGCAGCAGGCGGCGCTGCGCGACTCGGGGCTCGACGCCTACCTGCTCGATGAGGAGGGCGCGGCCAAGCGGCGGCGAGAGCTGATCGCCAAGCGCGACGAGCCATCTCTCGAGGCGTTCCTGCCGCGCCGCGGCGAGGGCCTCGCACTCTCAGCCACAGACATCGAGCTCTACCGGACCTGTCCGCTCAAATACAAGTTCGCACGCGTCTTCGGCATCCCGCAGGAGACGACCATCAACCAGCGCTTCGGGATCGTCATCCACCAGGTGCTGGAGCGATTCCACGGCCAGCAGCCATCACCAGCGGAGGCGGACACCGGCCCCGGATCGAGCGACGCCGGCAGCCTCGAGCGCCTCATGGGGCTGTTCGCGGCAGCCTGGCGGCGCTCGGGATTCGGCGAGTCCGACGACGAGCTCCAGTTCCGCGAGAAGGCGATCGAGGCGCTGCATCGCTACCACGCCCGCGAGGTAGCGAGCGGCTCTCACCCCCGCTGGGTCGAGCGCAAGTTCGACTTCCGCATCGGGCCTCACCACCTGCGCGGCCGGGTGGACCGCGTCGATGAGCTGCCCAGCGGTGGCTACGAGCTGATCGACTACAAGACCGGCGACCCGAAGCCCCAGCGGGAGCTCGAGTCCGACGTGCAGCTTGCGATCTACAGGCTCGCCGCCCGCGAAGCCTGGCGCCTGGAGGGAGCGGCCGGGAGCTACTGGTACGTCCTCGCCGACGAGAAGGTCGCGGTCGGGGGCTCACCGGACGACCTGGAGCGGGTCGAGGGAGTCGTGCTGGAAGTCGGGGAGGGCATCCTCGGACAGGATTTCGAGCCCCGCCCCTCGCCCGAGATCTGCTCCTGGTGCGATTTTCGCTTGATTTGCCCTGCCTCTGAAGCCTGATTCGCGGGCTAACTGTACATTTGTACAGAAATGTGGTACATTTGTACACATCATGTTGGCGTGGACCTATCTCTCAGCGGCGATCGCAACCGAGGTGGTCGGCACCGTGTTCCTGCGGTACACCGACGGCTTCACGCGGCCCGCTCCCTCGATCCTCGTGATCGTCACCTACGCCGCCTCCCTCTGGCTGACGGCGCTGGCGCTGAAGCAGCTCGAGATCAGCCTTGCCTACGCGGTCTGGGCGGGCGTCGGGACGGCGGCTGTGGCAGTGATCGGCATGGCCGCCCTCGGCGAGTCGGTGAACGCGCTCAAGCTCGCCAGCATCGCGCTGGTGATCGGGGGCGTCGTCGGGCTCAACCTCTCCGGTGCCAACTAGTCTCTCGCCAATGGCCGAGTTGGCAACGGCGAGTCGCCGCGAGCAGATCATCGAGGCCGCCCTTCGCGTGATCGGCCGCTCCGGGACCCAGGCCGTGACCCACCGCGCCGTCGCCGAGGAGGCGGGAGTCCCGCTCGGGTCGACGACCTACTACTTCGAGTCCAAGGACGACTTGCTCCGGCAGGCGCTCGAGCACGTCGCGGCCAGTGAGGTCGATCGCTACCGCGACCTCGGTGATGAGCTCCGCATGGTGAAGTCGCCGCGCGAACTGGCGGACCGTCTGATCGACAAGCTCGTCGCGGCTGTGCAGGACCGAACCTCCTATATCGCCGAGTACGAGCTCTGGCTCGAGGCCGGGCGGCGGCCGGAGCTCCGCGAAGCGGCGCAGAGCTGGTGCGATGCCGAGCAGCGCTCGGTCGCCGGCGGGATGGAGGCACTGGGCAGCGCGGACCCCCCGATCGACGCGAGCCTCGTGGTCGCCGCCCTCGACGGCCTCGGCGAGCGGGTCCTCGCCCGCGAGGACGATCCGGCGCAGGCCGCGGAGGAGTTCAGGCCCGAGCTTCGGCGGCTGATCGAGCGCCTGGTCGGCTGACTAGCCGTCGCCCTGCTGGCGCAGATAGCGCTCGAAGTCGCGCGCCAGCGACTCGCCCGAGGGCACGTCGTCCTCGACGTCCAGCCGCTCGGCCTGCTCCTCCTCGAGACGCCTGACGAGCTCCTCGATCTCAGGGTTCGCCGCGACCGCTCGGCTCACCTGGCTCTCGTAGGAGTCGGTCTCCTCCTCCAGGCCCGAGGCCTCGACGGCCACGCCGACCAGTCCCTCGAGCCGGCGCAGCAGCGCCAGCGCCGCCTTCGGGTTGGGGACGGCAGCGACGTAGTGGGGCACCGCCGCCCAGAGGCTGGCTGAGGGAATGCCCCGCCGGCCACAGGCGTCATGGAGCACGCCGACGACCCCGGTCGGCCCCTCGTAGTTCGAGCGAGCCAGATCGAGCTGGTCCACCAATTCCTCGTCGGAGGCCAGGCCCGTGATCGGCACCGGGAGCGTGTGGGCGACGTCGGCGATCAGCGCACCGAGCGTGATAACCATCTCAACGCCGAGGATCTCGGCGGTCTCCGCGATCCCGTCGGCGAAGGTCCGCCAGCGCAGGTTCGGCTCGGTGCCGGCGAGGAAGAGCAGGTCGCGCTCGGCCCCCGCCGGCGTGGCGGCGAGCAGGACGTTGCCGGGCCACTCGATCTCGCGCGTCTGGCCCTCGGTCATGCTGATCGTCGGGCGGTTCGCCTGGAAGTCGAAGAACTCCTCCGGATCGACCTGGGCGATCAGGTCGGCGTCGAGGGATTCCGCGGCCGTAGCGAGCGCGGTGGTGGCGGCGCCGGCGGCGTCATTCCAGCCGGCGAACGCAGCGACAAGAACGGGAGATCGGAGCTCCGGTGGCTCGGCCTCCCAGGCGAGCGCGTCCATCGTTCGAGACTAGCGAGTCGGGGACCTCGAGGTGTCCGGTCGACTTTGGAGACTCAACGGCTGGTGGAGGCAACCGCGGAAAAGACACGGATCGCCGAGCTGCGGCCCGGCCAGCGCTTCAGCGGGGTCTACGCCTGCGTGCGCAAGGACCGCCTCTCCGCCCGCAACGGCTCGATCTACCTCTCGATGGAACTGCGCGACCGCAGCGGATCGATCCCGGCGCGCGCATTCCGGGAGGTCGACCGCCTCGCGGGGCGCTTCGAGCGGGGTGATGCGATTCGCGTCTCCGGCCGGGTGGAGCGCTTCCGCGGGGAGCTGGTGGCCGAGGTCGAGGAAATCCAGTCCATCGAGCCGGCTCAGCTCGACCCCGCCGACTTCCTACCCGCCGCGTACCGCGACGCCGAGGAGCTCGAGGGCTTCCTCGAGCACCTGACGCGCGAGGTCCACGACCCGGCGCTGCGCCAGGTGGTCGAGCGGATCCTGTTCACCGATCCCGTCGGCCCGGAGTTTCGCCGCGCGCCGTGCACCCGCGCCGGCCATCACGCCTACGTCGGTGGGCTGGTCGAGCACACGGTCGCGGTGGCAACGTTGGTGCTCGAGGTCTGCCAGCTGCATCCGCGCCTGGACTCGGACCTGCTGATGGCCGCGGCGCTCCTCCACGACGTCGGCAAGTCGCGCGAGTTCACCTATGGGGCCGAGTTTGGGATCACCGAGGAGGGACGCCTGGTGGGGCACTTGGCGCTGGGCGCCGAAATCGTGGGCTCGGCTGCGGGAGATCTGCCATCGGAGCGCCGCGCGGCGCTTCTCAACTGCCTGCTCTCGCACCACGGCGCGGAGGGAGTCCGTGGCGCCTCCGGTGGTCGCGGCTTCGCCATCCCGGAGGCGCTCGCCCTCTACCGGCTGAACTCCCTCGACGCCGGCGTCAAGGGCGCCCTCGAGCAGGGCCTCTAGCCGGGCTCGCGGGCCGGCCGGAGGGCCCGGAACACGAGCTGCGTGGCGATCACCAGCGCCAGGCCGGCGAAGATCAGCTCCAGCGCCCGCTGGGAGATCTCGTTGGAGGTCACGACGCCGATGGCCACCCCGAGCGGGGAGAGTGCGCCGATCACCAGGCCGTCGCGCACCCGCACGTTGCCGTAGCCGCGCTGGCGCCAGACGGCCACCAGCGCCACCGGGACGATCGCCAGCAGCGAGGTGGCCTCCGCCCTCACCTGGGTCTCGTCCATGAAGATCACGAGGGCGGGGACGAAGAGGACGCCGCCGCCGACGCCGAGCAGGCCGCCGACCATGCCGCCGGCGAAGCCCAGGATTGCCGCGGCGATCTCGCTCATGGCACGATCAGCTCGATCGCGATCGCGACCAGGAGCGCGGCGAAGAGCAGGGAGATGAAGCGCTCCGGGATGCGCTGCTGGAGGGCGGTGCCGACGAATGCGCCGGCGATCGCGGGGACACCGACCAGTGCGGCGTTCGAGGGATCGACGTTCCCGTAGAAGGCCTGCAGCGTGACCGCGACGGCCGCGATCACCACGATCGCCATCATGCTCGTGCCGGTGGCCTCGCGCGCGCCGTAACCCAGCCAGATGATCAGCAGGGGGACGATCACGCTGCCTCCGCCGACCCCGAGCAGCCCGCTGAAAACGCCGCCCGCCGTCCCGATGGCCGCCAGCTTCAATGTGCGCGGGGCCGGGGTCGGCATGGCGGGCGATACTAGAGGGCGATGCCGGCGATCCCCGACGCGCAGCGCCTCGACGACCTGATCGCGCCGCTCCGCCGCCACCCCGGCCGCTCCGCGATCCTCACGGATGTCGACGGCACGATCGCGCCGATCGTCAGTGAGCCCAGCGAGGCAACCGTGCCCGAGGCGACCCGCGAGCTGCTTCGAGCGCTCGCCAAGCGCTACGGGCTGGTCGGCTGCCTGAGCGGCCGCCGGGCGCTGGATGCGCGCCGGGTCGTGGGGCTCGATGAGCTGGCGTACTCAGGCAACCATGGCTTCGAACTCTTGCTCCCCGGAGACACTGAGGTGAGGCCCGATCCGTCCCTCGACGGCCACGAGGAGGACGCCCCTCGGTTCGTCGAGAGCCTGGACCGCTCCGAGCTCGAGCGGGCCGGGATCACGATCGAGGACAAGGGTGCAATCGTCGCCCTGCACTGGCGCGGGGCCCCCAACGAGGGCGCAGCCGAGTCCCTCGCGCACGAGATCGCCAACGAGGCCGAGTGGCAGGGACTCGTCCCTCATCACGGCCGCAAGGTGCTCGAGATCCGCCCGGACGTGCCGATCAACAAGGGAATCGCCGTTGCGGCGCTGATCCCAGCTCGGCCCATCGACGCCGCTCTGTATGGCGGTGACGACCGGACCGACCTGGACGCCTTCACAGCCCTTCGTACCCTCGAGGACGACGGCGGTCTCGACGCGATCGCCCGTATCGCAGTCGCTTCCGATGAGTCACCACCTGAGGTCTCGCAGGCGGCCGACCTGACGGTTCCGGGCCCAGAGGGATTCGTGCGCGTGCTCGAAGCGCTGGCCGAATAAGGTCGCGGCGCGATGGCGTTCGTCGACCTGCTGCGAATGACCGTGCTGCTCGCCGCCGCCGCGGCGACGGTGCTGGCCGCCGTGACCGCGATCGTGGTCGGCACCACCGGTGACACCCTGACGCTCTTCGTCGCCCTCGCCTGGTGGATCATCGCGCTCGTCGGCGGGCTGATCCTCGGCCGTCCGTCCCAGGCGGCCGAGGCGATGCGCCCGCTCCTGGCGCAGGCCCGGACCGCCACCGCGATGCCGGAGATCGGCAATCCGGCCAGAGCCGCCCTCGCCCGCCTCTGGCCGATAGGCGCCTTCGCGGTGATCGCCGGCGGGCTCGGGTTCGTCTTCCCGGGCGTGTCGGCCATCGGCGCCGGCTTCGCCCTGGCCGCCGCGCTGATGTGGCGAGCGCGCGAGGGAGCGGTGGCTGCAATCGAAGAACGAGACGGGGTCCGGTTCTACGTGGAGCCGGGTTCGGCCCTGCAGCCGGTCAAGCTGATCCGGACGGCGGGGCTGCGGCGCGAGCGCCCCCCGCCGGGGCACCCGCCGCCGCCACCGATCAGCTGCTTGACGGCTTCGCCACCAGTCGCGACCGACTTCGGCCACCCCACCCAACCTCGTTGGGTGGGCGACTTTCTGTCGCTACGCCCCTACGGGCGCGGCCTCGGCGCCCTGCGCGCCGTCGGCATTGGCCATCTCCACGTGCGCCTTGCTGTCACGCGTCCGGATCAAGACCAGGGTGGCCACGAAGCCCAGCGCTGCGATCACCGCGCCGCCGAGGAAGGCAGCCTGGAATCCCTCGGTGAGACGCGTTGGGGAGCGTTGAGGTACCGGTCGCCATCACGTCGTTGGTGCGAGTGGTCGCGATCGTCGACAGGACCGCGAGCCCGAGCGCCCCGCCGATCTGCTGCGAGGTGTTGATCAGCCCGCTCGCGAGGCCCTGCTCCTTCTCTTCGACTCCGGAGACGGCGGCGATCGTCGAGGTGACGAAGCCGAATCCGAGCCCGATCGCCGCCAGCAGCGAGGCGCCGAGGATGTCGGTCAGGAAGCCGCCGCCCACCGAGACCTGGCTGAACCAGAGGAGGCCCGCGGCGACGAACAGCATCCCGGCCGCCAGGATCGGCTTGAAGCCGAAACGGGTGACCAGCTGTCCACCGAGGCCGGCGGCCACGACGATCGTCAGTGCCAGGGGGAGGTAGGAGAGCCCGGCGTGGATCGCGCTGTAGCCGAGCACCTGCTGCATGTACAGCGAGATGAAATAGAACATCGAGAAGAGGGAGGCTCCAAGGAGCAGCCCGACGATGTTCGCGCCGGTCAGCGTCCTCAGCCGGAAGATCCGGAACGGCACGAGCGGCGCCTTCGAGCGCAATTCGATCGCGACGAAGATCGCGATCAGCGCAACCGATCCGGCCAGCAGGCTGATGATCTTGTGGAGCCCCAGCCGGAGCTGCTGGCGTCGAGGAACGCGTAGGCCAGCAGCGAGAGACCCGCCGTGATGCTGACCGCGCCGGCGGCATCGAAGTGGCGGGTCGGCCGACTCCGAACGGCTCTCCGGGATCAGGCCCGGGGTAAACGCGAGAGCGATCGCGGCGACGGGCACGTTGACCCAGAGCACCCATTCCCAGCCGAGGTACTCGGTGAGGATGCCGCCGAGCAGCACTCCCGCCGCCCCGGCCGAGCCCGCGACGGCACCCCAGGCGCCGAGCGCCTTGTTCCGCTCGGCCCCGTC
This sequence comes from uncultured Solirubrobacterales bacterium, assembly GCA_963848955.1. GTDB lineage: Bacteria > Actinomycetota > Thermoleophilia > Solirubrobacterales > 70-9 > DASUPK01. The sequence continues at coordinate 236,394 of CAWKFQ010000017.1, forward strand.
CTTGAACAGCGTGGTGACGATGGAGAGTGCCGCCGGCGAGACGATCGCGGCGCCGAGGCCCTGCGCCGCACGGGCGGCGATCAGCTGGCCCTGTGTCGCGGCGAAACCCGCCGCGAGGGAGGCGATTCCGACCACGGCAAGGCCGGCCATGAACACCCTGCGCCGACCGAGGAGGTCAGCGGCGCGTCCGCCGAGCAGGAGGAAGCCGCCGAAGGCGATCACGTAGGCGTTGACGATCCAGGGGAGGTTCTCCTCGGAGAAGTCGAGGCCCTTGCCGATGCTCGGCAGGGCGACGTTGACGATTGACGCATCGAGCACGACGATGAACTGCGCGACGCAGAGCAGGATCAGTGCGGTCCAGCCTTCTCCAGATATTCCTGTGCGGTGGTCATCCCCCTTGACTCCTTTCGGTCGCTTCCCGGCTCTAGTGCCGGTCTCACCTAGACGACGAACGGGGTTTCTCGAAATTGACATCTTCGTCATGTAAGCTCTCAATCCGGAACCGGAGTTCCGGTTTCGATTAGAACTATACGGAACTTCGATTCCGTTTGCAGAGTGAGCATCGCCACACAGTCCAAGCTTCGCGGCAGAGGGAAACGAGAGCCAATGACAACCGTCACAGAGATCAAGCCGAAGCCCCAGAAGATCAGCCTCGAGCCCGGGCTCCGCGCCGATGCGCGTCGCAACCAGCAGGCGGTGATCGCCGCCGCCAAGAAGCTGTTCGCGGAGGAGGGCCTCGACGCGCAGATGCCCGACGTCGCCAAGGCCGCGAAGGTCGGCGTGGGCACCGTTTATCGCCACTTCCCGACGAAGGACGACCTGATCGCGGCGCTGGCCGGCGAGCGCTTCGTGCGGCTCGCCGAGAAGGCCCGGGAGGAACTCGAGGCCGAAGACCCGTGGGAGGGCCTCTGCGACTTCATCCGCTTCTCCGCGCAGATCCAGGCCGATGACCGCGGGCTCTGCGAGGTGATGGGCTCCCGCCCGGAGGTGATGGGCGCCGCGGGCGAGGCAGTCGGCCTCGAAAAGCTCTGCGACCAGCTCGTCAAGCGGGCTCAGCGCTCAGGAGACCTCCGCAAGGACGTCGAGTGGCTGGAGATCCCCATGATCGCCTGTGCCCTGGGCGGAATCACCAAGGCGCACGGGCCCGGCGCCGGCCGCTGGCCGCGGCTGGTGGAGATCGTCATCGACGGGCTGCGCGCGCCCGCAAAGTCGAAGCTGCCGAAGCCGCTCGCCTAGCACTTTCTCGCCCGCTTGCGCAGCGGCGCGAACGACCGCCAGTTCCTCGTGTTGGCGATCTGATCGGCGCTGAGCCAGGCCCGGCGGGCGGTGGCCACCGAGTAGCGGATGTTCGCCAGCGTCTCCGTGCCGTGCGCGTCCGTGGTGCAGATGATCCGCACCCCGGCCTCGGCGGCGAGCTTGGCGTTGTGCTCGTTGAGGTCGCGGCGGTTCGGATTGCCGTTGATCTCCATCATCGTGCCCGTCCTCGCCGCCGCCTCGGCGATCCGCGTCATGTCCACGGCGTAGGGCTCCCGCCGCAGCAGCAGCCGGCCGGTGAGGTGTCCGATGCAGTCGACCAGCGGGTTGCTCCATCGCCGCGATCACCCGCTCGGTCATCGCCTTCTCGGAGATGTTGAAGGAGGTGTGGACGCTCGCCATCACCCAGTCGAGCTGGGCGAGCAGCTTGTCGGGGTAGTCGAGGGAACCGTCGGTGCCGATGTTCACCTCCGAGCCGGCCAGCAGCCGGAAGCCTCGCGGCGCCGACTCGTTCCAGGCACGGATCTCCTCGATCCGCTTGGCGAGCTGCTTCGCGGTGACGTGGTTGCCGAAGCCGTGGCTCGCGGAGTGGTCGGTGATCGCCAGGTAGGCGTAGCCGCGGCGCCGCGCCTCCGCCGCCATCTCCTCGAGGCTGTTCCGCCCATCCGACAGGGTCGTGTGGCAGTGGAGGTCGCCGCGGATGTCGTCGACGGTGACCAGGTCGGGCAGTTCGCCGGTGTCGCCCGCCTCGATCTCGCCCCGGCCCTCGCGCAGCTCCGGCTCGATGTAGGGGAGGCCGAGCAGCTCGTACACGCCCGCCTCCTCGGGGAAAGCGGTGGACCTTCTTCCCCTCGACCTCGGCGACTCCGTGCTCGCTGACCGAGTAGCCGCGCTGGAGCGCCCGCTCGCGGAGCTCGACGTTGTGCTCGGCGGAGCCGGTGAAGTGCTGAAGCAGGTTGCCGAAGGTCTCCGCCGTCCCGATCCGAAGATCGACCTTGAGCCCGGCATGGGTCAGCACGCTGGCGGCGGCATCGCCGCCGCGCCTGCGACTCCGCGGAAAGCCCGTGCGTCGCCAGCGCCTCGACGAGGCCCGCGGCGTCGTCGGTCGTCGCGATCAGGTCGAGGTCCTTGCAGGTCTCGGTCCAGCGCCGGGCGGATCCCGCGATCTCGATTCGGTTCGCCACGCCGAGTGCGAGCAGGTCCGAGCGGATCTCCTCCGCGACCGGCAGCACGCTCGAGAGGAGCAGGCGCTCCCCGATCCCGTCCTCGGTGACACCCTCGAGAGAGGAGAGGATGTTCTCCTCGGCCTTCGGGCCGAGGCCGCGCATCCCGCTGATCCGACCCTGTTCGGCGGCCTCCTTGAGCTGGGTGAGGTTCTCGACCCCGAGCTCGTCGTAGATCCGGCGGGCGGTCTTCGCGCCCAGCCCCGGCACCCGCGTGACCTCGACCAGGGTGGCGGGGAACTTGGCCTTCAGCTTGTCCGCAGACGGGATGCTGCCGGTCTCGATCAGCGTTTCGATCTTCTCCGCCAGCGTCTTGCCGATCGCGGGTAGCTCCGTAAGCCGACCATCCTCGGCGAGCTGCTCGATCGAAACCGGGCTCTCCGCCACCGTGCGCGCCGCCTCCCGGTAGGCCTGCACCCGGAAGCGATCGGCCCCGTCGAGCTCGTAGAGGATCCCGAGTTCCCGTAGGGCAGCGGCGATCTCCGCGTTGCGCATGGTCGAAAACTAGAGGGGGCGGCTATCTTGCCGCCGTGCCCGACCCCGCCGCCCCCGGGTCCCGTGACGCCTGGGTCATCCTCCCCACCTATAACGAGGCCGAGAACCTCGAGCGGATCGTCATCGCCGTGCTCCAGCAACTCCGCGACTCCGACCGGGTGCTGGTGGTCGACGACAACTCGCCGGACGGCACCGGGGAGATCGCCGATCGCCTGGCTGAGTCGAACGAGTCGGTCTCCGTCCTGCACCGTCCCCGCAAGGAGGGGCTCGGACCCGCCTACCTGGCCGGCTTTCATGTCGCCCTCGACGCCGGCGCCCAGCGCATCGTCGAGATGGACGCCGACTTCTCGCACGACCCCGCCTATCTGCCGAAGCTGATCGGCGCCGCCGAGCACTACGACCTGGTGATCGGCTCGCGCTACGTCCCGGGCGGAGGGGTCACCGAATGGGGGCCGGTGAGGAGGTTCATCAGCCGGGGCGGAAGCTCCTATGCGCGGGTCGCTCTCGGCCTGCCGATCCGGGACCTGACGGGGGGCTTCAAATGCTTTCGCCGCGAGGTCCTCGAGACGATCAACCTCGACACGATCCAGGCCCGGGGGTATGCCTTCCAGGTCGAGACCACCTATCGCGCGATCAGGGCCGGCTTCCGAGTGGTCGAGATCCCGATCGTCTTCAGGGACCGCGCCGACGGCACCTCGAAGATGAGCAGGTCGATCGTCGCCGAGGCGATGTGGCGAGTCCCCTCCATGAGATTCCGGCGCTGGTGAGCTGCTTCACTTTGTAAAGTAACTGCTCCACCCGGGGCTAGACTGGGTACTGACCTTCAAACCGCGACCGAGGAGACCATCGTGCCGGGCAAGCTTGACGATGTAACCGACGCCACCTTCCAGTCCGACGTGCTCGACGCCGAGGGCGCTGTGCTCGTCGACTTCTGGGCTCCCTGGTGCGGTCCGTGCCGCGTGGTTCATCCGGTCCTCGAGGAGATCGACTCCGAGCGCGACGACCTCAAGATCGTCAGCCTGAACACCGACGAGAACCCGCAGACCGCGGCCAAGTACGAGGTCCTCTCGATCCCGACGATGATCGTCTTCAAGGACGGCGACGTCGCGACGCGGCTGGTCGGCGCCCGGCCGAAGGCGCGCCTCGAGTCTGAGCTGGAACCCGTTCTGGCTTAGCCGAGCTTCTGCTCGAAGCCGTCGAACAGGATCTTCAGGCCACGTTCGAAGCGACGGTCGTTCGCCCGATCGCCTGAGAAGTTCTCCATCACGCGCTCCATGGCCTTGCGCAGGTCACCGCGGAAGACCTTGCTGACGTTCGGGTACTCGCCCGTGGCGAGCTCGGACTCGAAGAAAGCCAGGCCCGACTCGGCCATGTTCGGGTCGCCCTGGGCGTCGTAACTTTCCTGGAGGATCTCCCGCAGGGCGAACCCGAAGACGTAGTCGTCCACGAGGGCCACCAGTTCAAGACGGTCTCGTGGGGGAACCCTCAGCCCGCTGACCGCCGCCAGTGACTGCTCGAAATGCTTCAGCCCGTTCGGCCCGCCCTGCGCGGGCTCGTCCATCGCCTCGAAGATCCAGGGGTGGTTCTTGAAGGCCCGGCGGGTCGCCCGCGCGAGCTTGGATAGCGCGTCACGCCAATCCCCCGACAGCTCGTCGTCGGGAACGATGAGCTCCCTGATCACGACGTCCCACATCAAGGCGAGCAGCTCGTCCTTGCTGCGAACGTAGTGGTAGAGGCTCATCGTCCCGGCCCCGAGCTCCCGGGCGATCCGGCGCATCGAGAGCTCGTCGAAGCCGTCGGCGTCCGCGATCTTCAGTGCCGTCGCGCCGATCTCCTCGCGAGAGAGGCCGGCCCTCCGGGTGCCGGGCTCCTCGCGCATCCAGATCAGCTCATCGGGCTCTTTGCGAGAGGGCGAAGGTCGGCGGCGAGTCCGTGGACGGACGTCGCGGCGACGTGACTCTCTTGGTTCTCTAGGACCGGGTGGCATTTCGTACAGCGTACTGCTACAGTGCGCGTACATTGTACGACATCAACGTACGAGGTACGAAATGAATAAGAACGACGCAATCGTCGCCGAGGGTTTGAGCAAGCAGTACGACGAGCTCTGGGCCCTCCGCGACGTCGACTTCGCAGTTCCCGCCGGCTCGGTGCTTGGCCTCCTGGGCCACAACGGCGCCGGCAAGACGACCGCGATCCGCATCCTCACCACGCTGGCGGAGCCGACCTCGGGCGAGGCCCGGGTGGCCGGCTACGACGTGGCGACCGAGGGTGCCCGGGTACGAGAGCGCATCGGCGTGGCGGGCCAGTCCGCGACAGTCGATGACCTGTTGACCGCGAGGGGGAACCTCGAGATGGTCGGCCGCCTCTACCACCTCCCCAAGGCGGAGGTGCGGAGTCGGGCGGACGAGCTGCTCGAACGGCTCGGCCTCGCCGACGTGGGCGACCGCCTGGTGAAGACCTTCTCGGGCGGAATGCGGCGCCGGCTCGACCTGGCGGCGAGCCTGGTCGCGGATCCACCCGTCCTCTTCCTCGATGAGCCGACAACCGGGCTCGACCCGGAGGCCCGGGTCGACCTCTGGGGTCTGCTCCGCGAGCTGGTGGGCGGCGGGACCACGTTGCTGCTCACCACGCAGTACCTGGATGAGGCCGATCAGCTAGCGGATTCCATCGTCGTCCTCGATCGAGGAAGCGTCATCGAAGAGGGATCGCCGGCGGAGCTCAAGTCCAGGGTCGGCGGGGAGCGAGTGGTGATCAACGTCTCCGGGACGCAGGAGATTGCGCCCGCGGCGACCGCGCTGGCTCGCTTCGCCGACGGACACATCGATAGCGACCCCGACGAGTTGGTGGTAACTGCACCGGTGCGCCGGGGAACGCGTCTGATCGAGGTGGTCCGCGCACTGGACCAAGAGGGGATCGACGCGGCCGACGTCCACCGGCGTGAGCCGACGCTCGACGACGTCTTCCTCACCCTGACCGGCACAAAGCGGGTCGAGCCGACCCCAACCGATGAGCACGACCTCGAGGAGGTGGCAGCCTGATGCAAGAGACAACGATCACAGTCGATTCCGGAATCCATACGCGCCTGCGCTGGTTCATCTCGGACACGCTGGCCGTCGCAAGGCGCAGCGCGGCTCACATCCGGCAGACGCCGGAGAAGCTGCTCGACGTCACAGTGCAGCCGTTGATGTTCGTGCTGCTGTTCTCCTTCGTCTTCGGAGGCGCGATCCATGTCGCCGGCGGCAGCTATCGGGAGTACATCATCGGCGGGATCCTGGTCCAGACCATCTTCTTCGGAATGGTGGGACCGGCGATCTCGATCGCGACAGACCTCAAGGAGGGCGTCCTCGAGCGGTTCCGCTCGCTGCCGATGTCGCGTTCCGCCTACCTGTTCGGACTGCTGACGGCGGAGTTCTCGGCGATGCTGCTGGCGCTCGTGATCATGACCGTCAGCGGGCTGATCGTCGGCTGGGGCATCAGCGCGAGCGTCGCCAGCGCGATCGCGGGCTTCGGACTGCTCCTGCTGCTCGCCGTCCTGGCGATCTTGGTGGGCGCCCTGCTGGGTATCGCGGTGCGCTCGCCCGATGCGGTGACGGGACTGGCGTTCATCGTCATCTTCCCTCTCACCTTCATCTCGAGCGCCTTCGTCGGCACCGGCACGCTTCCCGACGGGCTGCGGCAGGTCGCGGAGTGGAACCCGATCAGCGCGGTGGCGGCGGCGGTGCGAACTCTGTTCGGTAACCCGACAGCGGTGCCGAGCGACGCCGTCTGGCCGCTCGCGCATCCCGTGCTGGCGTCGGTCATCTGGTGTGTCGCCGCCCTGGCGGTGGTGATTCCGCTGACGATGCGGCTCTACCGGCGCAAGACGACCGGCTAGATGTATCCAGGCTCATGCGCGCCTACGATGGGCGCGCATGAGTCTGGCCCGCTACTACGCCGCCCAGACCCTCGACGGCTACATCGCCGAGGCGGATGACTCGATCGACTGGCTGACCGGCTACGAGGGCAGCTTCGAGGGCGCCGATTCGGAGGAGGGCCAGGCGGGCTACGACGCCTTCTACGAGGGGATCGGGGCACTCGTGATGGGCTCGGTGACCTACAAGTGGGTGCTCGCGCACGGGCGGGGCTGGCCCTACGCCGGCAAGCCCACCTGGGTGCTGAGCTCGCGCGAGCTCGAGCTGCCGGACGGAGAGGACGTCGACGTCCGCATCGCTGACGCCCAGCCCCCGGACCTGATCGATGAGATGCGGAGCGCCGCGGGCGAGCGCGACATCTGGATCGTCGGAGGCGGCAACGTCGCGTCGCAGTTCGCCGACCACGGCCTGCTCGACCGGGTGGAGGTGACGATCGTCCCGGTCGTCCTCGGCAAGGGCAAGCCGCTCCTCGACCGCCGGCTCACCGGCGGCCCGATGCAGCTGCTCGGCGCCCGGACCTTCTCCAGCGGGATGGTCGGGCTGACCTACGAGATCAAGCGGTAGCGAGCGCCCTGACCTGCTCCGGGTTGAGCTGCTCGAGCGAGTCGAGCACGAGCGCCGCCAGAGCCTGGGCGTCGGGCTCAGGCGGGAAGTCCTCGTTGGGAACGGCTACCACGGCCATCTCCGCCGCTCGGGCCGAGCGGATCCCATTGGCAGAATCCTCGATCGCGACGCAGGCGCCGGGATCGACGCCGAGGCGCCTCGCGGTCTCGAGATAGACGTCGGGCGCCGGCTTGCCCCGCTCCACCTCCTCCGAGGAGACCGTCGCGGCGAAGGCGTCGGCAAGACCCGCCTTCTCCAGGACCAGGTCGATCACGTTCCGATTCGAGGATGTGGCCAATCCCAGCGGCCAATGCCGCGCGAGCGAGCGGACCGCCTCGACCGCCCCCGGTAGGAGCGGGAGCCGTTCCCGGTATTGCTGAGCGAGCCGGTCGGCGACCGCGGAGGAGATCTGCTCGGGCGGAAGCGGCACCCCGAGCTCGTCGTGCATGTAACGGGACCACTCGATCGAGCTCATGCCGAGCATGTCCACTGCGCCTCCTCTTGCCAGTGGCCGCCGGTCTCCTCCGTGAACTCCCTTCTTCACCTCGACCCAGGCGGCCTCGGAATCGAGCAGCACGCCGTCCAGGTCGAAGACGACTGCGGCTATCTCCGTCGACGCCACTCAGGCCTTGCTGAGGGCGATGCGGAGCTCGCGTCCCTCGATCGTCGCCTTCTCGCCCGCGCCGTCGGCGCCGTAGTCGACGGAGGTCGCGAGGGTCTCGCCGGCGATGTAGGACTCGTGTTCGCGGGCGGCGTCGAGCAGCTCGTCGTCGCCGCCGAGCTCGAGCGAGATCCGGTCGGAGACGTCCAGGCCCGCCTGCTTGCGAGCCTCCTGCACGGCGCGGACCACCTCGCGAGCCAGGCCCTCCCGGCGCAGCTCGTCGTCGAGATCGACCTCCAACGCCACGGCGTGGCCCGCCTCCGCCTCCAGCTGGTAGCCCTCGAGCGGCTCCATCACGAGGTTGATGTCGTCGGCGGTCAGGGTGTGCTCCTTGCCGTCGATTGCGATGCCGACGTCGGCGCCGGCCTCGAGCTGCTCTGCGACCCCGCCTGCGTCGAGCGCCTCGACGGCGGCCGCGACCTGCGGCATGTTCTTGCCGAAGCGCGGACCGAGCGAGCGATAGTTCGGCTTGACGCCATAGGAGACGAGCTCGGCCTCCGAGCGGACGAAGTCGAGTTCCTTCACGTTGAGCTCCGATGCGACGACGTCGGCCAGCCGCTCGATCGCCTCGCGCTCGGCATCAGATGCAACGACGATCGCCTTGCGCAGTGGCTGGCGGAGCTTCACCTTCGCCTGCGCCCGGGCGGCGCGGCCGAGCTCGATGGTGCGGCGCACCGCCTCCATGCCCGCCTCGAGCTGGGCGTCGATAAGGCTCTCCTCGACCACCGGGTAGTCAGAGAGGTGGATCGAGTCCGGCTCCTCGTTGGTCCACTCGTCGACCGGCGCCGACAGCCCCGTCTCGTCTCCGAAGAGCAGGTTCGCGTAGATCTCGTCGGCGATGAACGGCGTGAAGGGGGCGAGCAGCTTGGCCGTCTCGCCGAGGCAGAAGCGAAGCGTCTCCAGCGCCGCGAGGTCGCCGTCCCAGAAGCGGCGCCGGTTGAGGCGCACGTACCAGTTGGAGAGCTCCTCGGTGTAGTCCGCGATCGCGCGTGCCGCCGTGGTGCAGTCGAAGCTTTCCATCTGGACGCGGACCTCCGCGATCGTGCGCTGCAGGCGGGAGACCGCCCACCGATCGAGCTCCGTGGGGTTGGACTGATCACCCGAGGTCCACCTGGGTTCGTAGGGCAGCTCACCGGTCTCGAGACCCGACGCGTTGGCGTAGGTCACCCAGAACGCGTAGGTGTTCCAGAGCGTGAGCAGGAAGTGGCGGACGGCCTCCCCGACCGTCTCCACGGAAAAGCGATACCCCGCCCAGGGCTGCTGCGAGGCGAAGTAGTACCAGCGGAAGGCGTCCGCACCGTGGCGGTTGATCACGTCCCACGGCTCGACCACGTTGCCGCGGCTCTTCGACATCTTCTGGCCCTCCGGGTCGAGGATGAGCCCCAGGCAGACGACGTTTCGGTAGCTCGAGGTGTCGAAGAGCAGGACCGCCTCGGCGAGCAGCGTGTAGAACCAGCCACGCGTCTGGTCGATCGCCTCGCAGATGAAGTCGGCGGGGAAGCGCTCCGCGAACAGTTCCTCGTTCTCGAAGGGGTAGTGGAACTGGGCCCACGGCATCGACCCCGAGTCGAACCAGGCGTCGATCACCGAGGCCACGCGGCGCATCGTCCCGTCGCAGCCCTCGCGCTCGCAGTCCCAGCTGATCTCGTCGATGTAGGGGCGGTGCAGGTCCTCGGGGACCTCGGCGACGCGCTCCCGCAGATCCGCGATGGAGCCTGCGCAGAAGCGCTCGTCGCAGTCGGCGGCATCGCACTCCCAGATCGGCAGCGGCGTGCCCCAGTAGCGGTCGCGCGAGAGCGCCCAGTCGACGTTGCCCTCGAGCCACTTGCCGAAGCGGCCGTGCTTGATGTGCTCGGGGTGCCAGCCGATCTCCTCGTTGGCCGCCAGCAGCCGGTCGCGGACCTCGGTGGTCTTCACGTACCAGCTCGACTTCGCGTAGTAGAGGAGCGGGGTGTCGCAGCGCCAGCAGTGCGGATAGGCGTGGAGGTAGGTCTCGGCCCGGAGCAGCTTGCCCCTCTCCTCCAGCGCCTTGATGATGTCCTGGTCGGCCTCCTTCACGAAGCGGCCGGCGAAGTCCGTGATCCGCTCGTCGAAGCGGCCACGGTCATCGACCGGGTTCTGCAGCTTGATCCCGTACTGCTCTCCGAGCCGGAAGTCGTCCTCGCCGAAGGCGATCGCGGTGTGCACCAGCCCCGTCCCTTCGTCGGTGGTGACGAAGTCCGCGAGCAGGACGGTGTGGCCGCGGGGGCCGTAGTCGGTGATGTAGTCGAAGGGGGGCTCGTAGGAGGTGCCGGCAAGCGCCTCGCCGGGGAAATGCGCGAGCACCTCGGCGTCCTCGCCCAGGGCGTGCTCGACTCGATCCCGAGCCAGCACGAAGACCTCGTCCCCAAGGCGGGCTCGGACGTACTCGATCTCCGGGCCGGCCGCCACCGCCGCGTTCGTGATCAGCGTCCAGGGCGTGGTCGTCCAGACGAGCAGCCGGTCGCCGGGCTCGAGCGGGGACTCCGGGATGGCGTCGGTCGGGACTGGCTGCTTGACGGGGAGCTCGACGTAGACCGAGGGGTCCTCGACGTCGTGGTAGCCGAGGGCGACCTCGTGGGAGGAGAGCGCGGTGCCGTCGCGCGGGCAATACGGCACGACCTTGTAGGCCTCATAGAGGCGGCCGTCGTCCCAGATCCGCCGCAGCGCCCACCAGACCGATTCGATGTACTCGTTGGTCATCGTCACGTAGGGGTTGTCGAGGTCGATCCAGTGACCGATCCGCTCAGTCAGGCGGGTCCAATCCTCGACGTAGCGAAAGACCGATTCGCGGCACCGCTCGTTGAACTCGGCGATTCCGTAGTCCTCGATCTCCTCCTTCGAGGTGATACCGAGCTCGCGCTCGACCTCGAGCTCGACTGGAAGGCCGTGGCAGTCCCAGCCGGCCTTCCGCGGCACCCGGTTGCCGGCCATGGTCCGGAAGCGCGGATAGATGTCCTTGAAGACCCGGGATAGGACGTGGCCTGCGTGGGGCCGGCCGTTCGCCGTGGGCGGGCCGTCGTAGAAGCCCCAGAGGGGATCGGACTCCCGGTTCGTGAGCGAGCGGTGAAAGACGTCGCGCTCGCGCCAGCGCTCGAGGATGCGCTCCTCGAGCTCGGGGAAGGACTGCTTCGGGTCTACCGGTCGGAATCCGGCCATCAATCCGGATTCTGGCAGTCGGTTGCGGCCCGGCCTGCGCCGGCTCGTGGCGATCAGTCGGGCAGCGTCACCGAGCCGTCATCCTCGATCGTCCAGTGCGGGTTGTGCGCGACCTCCCACGGGTGGCCATCAGGATCGATGAATACCCCGGAGTACCCGCCCCAGAAGGTCTCGGCCGGCTCACGGCCGATGGTGGCGCCGGCAGCGCGGGCCTCCTCCATGACCGTGTCCACCTCATCGGTCGAACTTGTGTTGTAGGCGAGGGTGACGCCTCCCCAGCCAGGCGAGTCGGTGACGGTGCTGTCCTCGGCGAGCTTGGCGCGATCCCAGAGAGCGACCACCATGCAGCCCGCCTGGAAGAAGGCCACGTCATCGCCCTCCTCGGCACCGGTGCTCCAGCCGAGAGCCTCGTAGAAGCGGCGGGCGCGGTCGAGGTCCGTGATGCCGAGGGTGATCAGACTGAGTCGCTGGTCCATGCGAGGTCCTTTCGACGCTTACGGGTTAGACGGCCCGAGGGCCGCCAACTCATCGGGGAGGCTCAGGCTAGGCCGCGCGGTCGAGCTTGCGGCAGAGATCGGCCAGCTGGCGCTTCTCGGCCTCGTCGAGGACTCCGAACGCTTCCCGGACCCGCTCGGCGTGCGACGGGAAGGCGTGGGTGACGAGGTTGTGGCCGGCCTGCGTCAGGGCGACGGACACGGCCCGGCGATCGCTCTCCAGCCTGCTGCGGGTGACGAAGCCGCGGTTCTCGAGCGTGTCGAGCACCTCGGTCGCGGTCGCCTTCGAGGCGCCGAGACGGCGGCGCATGGTCCGCAGCTCGAGGCGGCCTCCCGCGCTGGTCAGCAGCACCAGCATCGTGAAGCCGGTCGCGGAAACGCCGATCCTCTCGAGGTCCGCGGCGAGGCGGCGGGTGAGATTCGCCTGAGCCCGCACCAGTGCCTCCAGCGCACGGTGAGCAAGCGGATCGATGGGGCGAAGGGGCGTCGCCTCGTCGGTCACGAGTGATCAAGTTATGGCCCGCGGCGGACGTACGTACGATCAGGGAGTGCTCGAGCGAGTCGCCGCCGCCCTGCTGACCGGAGCGATCCTGCTGATCGCGGGCTGCGGCAGCAGCCAGGACGACCAGGCTCCGGCCTCCTGCCTGGTCGGAAATGAGGAGTATCTGAAGGCCCTCGAGCGCGCTCCCGCACCGGTCCTGCTCGGGAGCACGACGCCGATCTCCGACTGCCTCGTCCCCCAGCAGGAGGCGGGGCAGCTCGCCAACATCGGCCAGGAGATGATCGTCGCTGCGACCAAGCTCAACAACGAGGCCCGGCGAGACCCCGGCGGACAGGCGTCGGTGGAGCTCGGCTACCTGATCGGAGCAGTGAGCAAGGGCGCCGATCCGATCCACACCGACCTGGTCAGGCGAATCAATTCGTCGGCGCACTTCAGTGAGACCGGCGGAAGCCTCCCGGCGAGCTTCGAGCGGGCCTTCGGCCGTGGCTACGCCGCCGGCAGGCAGTCCGGCTAGGTAGCCTGAGAGAGGATGGAGGCCAAGGCCACCGACCAGCTGTGGGGCGGCGAAACCACGAAGGCCGTTGAGAATTTCCAGATCTCGGGTCAGCCGATCCCGGCGCCGGTGATCCACTGGCTCGGGCGGATAAAGGCCGCCGCCGCGCGCGCCAACGCGGAGCTCGGAGAATTGGATTCCGACCTCGCCGAGCGGATCGCGAAGGCGGGCGACGAGGTCGCCAGCGGCGAACACGACGACCAGTTCCCCATCGACGTCTTCCAGACTGGCTCGGGGACCTCATCCAACATGAACGCCAACGAGGTGATCGCGGAGCTCGCCGGCGACGAGGCCCATCCCAACGATCACGTCAACCGCGGGCAGTCCTCGAACGACGTCTTCCCCTCGGCGGTTCACCTGGCGGCGCTGGACGAGGTCCACTCCAACCTGCTGCCGGCGCTTGACGAGCTGCGCGCCGCGCTGGAGCGCAAGGCCGACGAGTTCGCGGATCTGGTCAAGACCGGCCGCACGCACCTGATGGATGCGGTCCCGGTCACCCTCGGCCAGGAGTTCGCCGGCTTTGCCGCGCAGATCAGACTCGGGGCCGAGCGCGTTCGCTCGACGCTCACACGCGTGGGGCAGATCCCGCTGGGCGGGACCGCGACTGGTACCGGCCTCAACACACATCCCGAATTCGCCGCCAAGGTCAGGGAGAAGCTGAGCGCCGACACCGGCCTCGACATCTCCGAGCCGGCCGACCCCTTCGAGGCCCAGGCGAATCGCGACGCCCTGGTCGAGCTCTCAGGTGCGCTCAAGACCGTTGCCGTCTCCCTGCTCAAGATTGGCAACGACCTGGCGCTGATGGGCTCGGGCCCGCGTGCGGGCCTCGCTGAACTCCGCTTGCCCGAGCTCCAGAAGGGATCGTCGATCATGCCCGGCAAGGTCAACCCGGTGATTCCCGAGGTGGTGATCCAAGTCGCGGATCAGGTGGTCGGCAACGACGCCGCGATCACGATGGCCGGTAGCCAGGGCCAGTTCGAGCTCAACGTCCGTGTTCCGCTGATTGCGCGCAACCTGCTGGACTCGATCAAGTTGCTGTCTGCCGCCTCGCGAGCGCTGGATGAGAAGTGCGTCAGCGGGATCGAGCCCAACGAGGAGATGCTCGAGCGCCATCGGGAGGCCAACCTGATCGTCGCCACCGCCCTCAACCCGTACATCGGCTACGACAAGGCGGGCGAGATCGTCAAGGAGGCGGCTGCCTCGAATCGCTCGATCCGCGAGGTGGCGAAGGAGATGGGGGTCGACGAGAAGATCCTCGACGAGGCGCTCGACCATCGCAAGATGGCGCGCCCGAACGACTGATTTCGGACTAGCCTCAGCGCCGCTTCTTCTTGCACTTCTTCTTCTTTGCCGCAGAGGCCGAGCGCTTGTGCTTCTTCCTCTTGCACTTCTTCGCCCTCGGGACGGCGGGCGGCGCGTTGTCCGCGGGCGGCGGGTTCCCCGCGGGATCTGCCGGGCAGCCCGTGAAGGGACCAGGTGGGTTCAGCGGAGCTCCGCCGCAGGTGAAGAGCTCGTAGGCGCCGCTATCGCAGCTTGGACCAGTGGGCCGCGGGTAGCCGCGCTGGTCACCTGTCAGGCATGTTGCCACCCCGTTGTCGATCGCCGGGCTGCCAGTCCGCAGCGAGTGGCTGAAGGTCGTCCCGCCGTTGTCTGCCAGCGGGCCGAGTAGCGGGTCCAGCGGCGACCCCGTGGTGCCGACGTCGTCGGTCGGCATCGAGGTGAAGGTGCAGCCCGTGTCGTCCCCGATCACGTTGCCGCCCTGCGAAGTCAGGGCTCCTTGGCAGTCCGGAGCGTCGAGCGTGGTGTTGGCATCGGTGTTGCCGGCAATGATCGAGTTGTGGAGCGTCGCCGCGGAGGTCTGCGAAAGGAGGCCGCCGGCGAGCACCGACTGGGCCGGGCTGTCGAGGGTGCTTCTGTTGCCCGTCAGGGTTACGTGCTTGAGCGCCAGCGTCGCGACGGGGCCCGCCTCAATTCCACCGCCGCCGAGTTCCGTGGTGGTGTTGCCGGAAATGGTCACGTTCGTGAGTGACGTTGGGCCGTTGACGGCGAGCGCTCCTCCGAAACCATCCGCGGTGTTGCCAGCAATCGTGGTGTCGCTGATCGTCAACGACGAGCCTGATGACGAGAAGATCGCCCCACCGCTGACCGAAGATCCCATTGCCGGGTCGTTCACGAGCCCTCGGGTCAGTGTGACTCCATCGATCGCCAGCGATCCAGAGAACTGGAAGAGCCGATCGGCCAGGTTGCCGTCGATCTCGACCGGACCCCCGGGAAGGGCAGTGATCGCCACCGTGCCGAGGAAGGTCAGGTCTCCGGTAGCGAAGTCGTCCATCCCCGGAGGGATCGTCAGCTTGTACTCGCCCGGAGGAAGCTGGACGGTGTCATTCGAGTTGTAGGAACCTGATGCCGTGCAGCCGCCGAAGTTGGTGGCTTGCTCGATTGACCTGACCGCCTCCCGAAGCGAGCACGTCGCGTCCGAGACTGTGTCGTATTCGTCAGTGGTCGTGTTCGGGGCGACCACCGCCGCATGGGCCGAAACCGGCGCTGCAACGCAGGCACACACCGCGACCAACGCCACCCACCGAGGGAATCCTTTCCCCTCCCCCTTCATCCCTCACGAGACTAGTCCCCGCCGGCGCTGCCATGCAAGTCCTCCGGCCGACTGATCTAGACGCAGGGACTAGCCCTGGATGCTGACCAGGCGCTCCTCGGTCAGCTCATGAACCGCGTAGTGGGGGCCCTCGCGGGTGTTGCCTGAGTCCTTGACCCCGCCGTAGGGCATCTGGTCGGTGCGGAAGGTCGGAACCTCGTTGACGAGGACGCCGCCGAACTCGAGTGTCTCGCCGGCCTTCTTCGCGTTGCCGACATCGCGGGTGAAGACGCCGGCCTGCAGGCCGTAGCGGGAGTCGTTCGCCATCTCCAGGGCCTCGTCGAACGTCTTGAAGGTGTGGATCGTGGCCACTGGGCCGAAGATCTCGTCCTTCCAGGTATGGCACTCGCGCGGGTCATTCTTGATCACGGTGGGGGCGATGCAGCGGCCCTCGTCGACCAGCTCGCCGCCGGTGAGGATCTCTCCGCCCTTCGACGCCGCCTCGTCGATCCACTCCTTGACCCGGTCCCGGTCGCCGGGCGAGATCACGGGGCCGACGTCGGTGTTCTCGTCCATCGGGTCGCCGGTGACCAGTGACTCGATGTTCTTCACGAAGCGCTCGCTGAATTGATCCGCGATGGACTCGTGCAGGAGTATCCGCTGGACCGAGATGCAGCTCTGGCCGGCGTGAGAGAAGGCGTGGATCTGCGCCTTGTCCGCGGCGGTCTCCCAGTCGCCATCCTCGTTGACGATCAGAGGCGCGTTCGAGCCGAGCTCGAGGTTCACCTTCTTGTGAGGCGCCTTGGAGCGGATGCCCCAGCCGACCTCGGCGGAACCGGTGAAGGTGATCGCGCGGGTGCGGTCGTCCTCGACGATCGCGTTGCCGACCTCGGAGCCCGGGCCGCAGACGACCTGCAGCCAGTTCTCCGGGAGGCCGGCGTCATAGAGGACCTCGGCGAGCTTGAGGGCCGAGATCGGGGTCTGGCCCGCCGGCTTCAGGACGACGGCATTCCCGGCGGCGATCGCGGGACCGAGCTTGTGCGCCACCAGGTTGAGCGGAAAGTTGAAGGGGCTGACCGCGCCGACCACACCGTAGGGGACGCGAATCACGATCCCGAGCTTGCCCTCGCCCGCAGCGCCGGCCCCCATGGGAACGGTGTGGCCTGTGAGCGTGCGGGCCGCGACGGCGGAGAAATCCAGGGTGGAGACGCAGCGCTGGGCCTCCACGCGCGCCGTCTTCACCGGCTTGCCGGCCTCGGCGGCGATCGTCATGGTCAGGTCGTCCTCGCGCTCGGCCACGAGCTCGGCGGCACGATCCAGCAGGGCGGCCCGCTCGTGGGCGGGGAAGCCGCCGGACTCGAAGGCCGCGTGCGCGGCGCCGACGGCCCTGTCGACCAGGGCAGCATCGCCCTTCGGCACTCGCCCGATCACAGTCCCGTCGTAGGGCGACTTCACCTCCGACCACTCGCCGGTCTCCATCCACTCGCCGGCGACGTAGAGCTTGTGATCGGTCGCCTGAATCGTCTCGGTCGCCATCGTCCTCTCCGCTTCGCATGACGGGTTGCTCCTCGGCTCCGCCTACGGAGCACCCTCGCTTCTATCCACAGCGTAGTCCTCCGCAACTTCCCGCCGCCGGAGCCGTTATCCAGGGGGCGATGCATCGGGAGACTCGAATCATCCTGCTCGCGGCACTGATGCTCGCTCTCGCCCTCCCGGCGACCGCCTCGGCATTGGTCCGGGGCGGCAGCGCTCATAAGGCTGCCAAGGCGAGGGCCTGGGTGGTGAACGGCGCCGGCTTCGGCCACGGGGTGGGCATGAGCCAGTACGGCGCCTACGGCTACGCCAAGAACGGGTTCAAGTACGACCAGATCCTCACCCACTACTACACCGGCACCACTATCGGTACGACCGCCGATCGCTCGGTCCGGGTGCTCCTTCGTGACGGCGCGCGGAGCGTCTCCTTCCGCGGCGCCGGCTCGGCCTGCGGGGCCGGCCTCAAGCCCGGCAAGGGTTACGTCGCCAAGCGAAAGGGCCCCGGCGTCGTGCTGCAGTCGAAGAAGGGCAGGCGGATCGCTCGCTGCGGGGCCGCGATGACCGCAGCCGGCGCACCCGCCGTCACCCTCGCCGGCAAGGGCACCTATCGCGGCTCGCTCGAGGTCAGGGCATCGGGCAGCTCGCTCCAGGCGATCAATGTCGTGGAGATCGAGGACTACGTGCGGGGCGTGGTCTCGAAGGAGTCGCCCGCGTCCTGGCCGCTCGAGGCCCTCAAGGCGCAGGCGGTGACGGCGCGGTCCTACGGGCTCTCGACTGGAATTCGCGGAGGGAATTTCGACCTCTACGACGACACTCGGAGCCAGGCCTACGGGGGCGTCGCGGCGGAGACCGCCAAGACGGACCAGGCCGTCAGCTCCACACGCCTGCAGGTTGTCCTCTATGCAGGCAAGGTCGCTCAGACGTTCTTCTTCTCGACCTCCGGCGGACATACGGAGAACAACGAGAACTCGTCGCTCGGCTTCGGGCAGCCCGCGATCCCTTATCTGCGCGGGGTGGATGATCCCTTCGAGGCGGGCGCGGGCTCGCCATACGAACACTGGAAGCGGAAGTTCTCGATTGGCCGGATGAACTCGGCGCTCCACTCGATCGGCCTGCGCGGCAAACTGAAGAAAGTCGCCGTGATCCAGCGCGGCACCTCGCCGCGGATCGTGCGCGCCAACCTGATCGGCACGGGCGGGGCGACCGCCGTCAACGGCCCGCAGCTCCGAAGCGCCCTCGGCCTGCCCGACACCTGGGCGTTCTTCAAGAAGAAGTAGCCCGCGGGTGAGCTAGCCGTCCGGGTAGGGCTGCACCGGTATCCCGTGGTCGGTGTCGCGTGTGCCGAACTCGTAGGCGGCCGCACCCGAGATCCTGAGCGTCTCGGCAGGCCCGCCGTCGAGCTCGACGTCCAGCTCCAGGTCGGAGATCGAGCAATTGAGCGTGTTGTGCTCGGGGCCGACCGGGTCGGCGTAGATCCAGGCGACGAAGTCCTTGGCCGGCGCGCTCACACGGCCGCTCAGGGACACCCCCTTGCCCTTGAGCTCGAAGCTCGCGCCGGTGGGCTCCTCTGAGACCTGTGTGCTGGGGATGTGCCCGAAGCCCCCGAGCCGGTGCGGCTGACCGTCGAGCATCAGCATCGCGTTGCCGACCCAGGGCGTGGTGCGGCCGCCGACCTTGATCCGGCCGACCGCCATGTCGAAGTAGTCCTCCGCGGAGCGGCCCTCGAAGCCCGATCCCTGCACCCAGACCCAGCGCTCGGCGTGCTCGGCGCCCCAGTTGTGGCCGATCATCCCGCGCCACCCCTCGACCTCGATCGGCTCGCCGTCCAGCTCGAGCCGGCCGTTGAAGACCGCGTCCGGGTAGGGGCTCAGGAACTTGGTCTTGGGGAGCTTGGAGCGATAGAGAAAGTCCCGCGGGAGATGGTGGAACGGCTCGTGGTCGTCCGAGAAGCTCAGGTCCCAGCTGGCCTCGAGAGCGGGAGTGTCCACGCGCCCGGTCGCCCTCCCGTCCGTGAGGCTCGCGTCGGCCACCCGGATGTAGGTGTCCGAGTCGGCGCTGAGCTCGTCGGCGCCGAATTGGCGCTTGGTGGCGCGCGGCCCGGCCGCCTCCGCGTCGAAGAGGACGAACCAGAGCGCGCAGGTCGGCTGCTCCCCGGGACGCTTGTGCACGGTCTGCCGGATCCAGGTGGCCCGCCCGCCGCCGGGCTGAGTGAGCTTCAGATAGAAGCTCTCGTAGTGCCCGGCCTTCTCCGGGACCTCCGGGAACCGCGCCTGGGTGCGCACGGGCGGGGACGCTATCGCTCGTCAGGCCGTGAGGCGGGCGGCGCGGGATCGAACTTCGGCGACGAGCTCATCGGCCCCGGGCGCGACCCGGTTGCGCATCAGAACGCGGCCGGCAACCACGGTGGTGTCGACGACCGAGCCGCCGGCCGCGTAGACCAGGTCCGCGTCGAGGTCGCCGGCGGAGAGCTCCGGGTCCGAGCCCCGGAGCAGGAGGAAGTCAGCGGGCTGGCCCGCCTCGAGCTCCGTGCCGCCGAGCGCCTGCGAGCGCAATCCGCGCGCGACCGCCAGGGCCTCGTCGGCGGGCAGGGTCGAGGGGTCGCCGCTGGCGTGCTTCTGGGACAGAGCGAAGAGCTTCACCTCCTCGAAGGAGTCAAGGTTCGAATTCGACGAGACCCCGTCGGTACCGAGCCCGAGCCGGACACCGGCCCGCGCCGCTGCCGGATAGGGGAGCACCCCTCCCACCGCGAGCTTCATGTTCGCCGCGGGGTTGGCGACAACGGTTGCCTCGCGCGCCGCGATCAGCTCCAGCTCGTCGTCGTCGAGCCAAACGCCGTGAGCGAGCAGCGTCCGGGGACCAAGGAAGCCGAGCTCGTCGAGGTAGGGGACCGGCCGTTTGCCGTGTGCCTCGATGCACTCACTCACCTCATCCTCGGTCTCGGAGAGGTGAATCTGCAGGCTGATCTCACGCTCCGCGGCGACCTCCGCGAGCCAGGCGAGGGACTCGGAGCTGACCGTGTAGATCGCGTGCGGGCCCAGGCTGGGTGAGACGCTGGGACCGGCATCCGCGACGCGATCGAGGGACTCAAGGACTTCATCCCGCATCGACTCGCCCCTCGCGGGATCGAGCTGGTCGATCATCACGGTGGAGATCGCCGCGCGCAGGCCCGCGTCGACCACAGCCCGCGCCGCCTCCGTTCCGTGCCAGTACATATCGAAGAAGCGGGAGGTCCCAGAGCGGATCATCTCCAGACAGGCGAGCCGGGTACCCCAGTAGACGTCGTCCGGGTGGAGCTTCGCCTCGGCGGGCCAGATCTTCGTCCGCAGCCACTCCATCAGCGGCATGTCGTCGCCGAAGCCGCGGAACAGGGTCATCGCCGCGTGTGTGTGGGCGTTCACCATCGGCGGGCTGAGCAGGAGCCCCTCGGCGTCGATCACCTCGTCGCCCGTTCTCGGCTCCGCCGCTGGGCCGAGCTCTGTGATCAGGCCATCCTCCACCCGCAGGCCGACCGTCTCGCCGTCCAGCAGCGCTCCGATGACCGCGAGACTCACCTGGCCGCTCCCGCGGCGAGCACGGGCAGGACAGACTCGAGTGCCGCCTTCAGCGTCTCGGCCGTCCGGTCCCGCCCGCGCTGGTAGTCCTCGACCGTCAGCGGCTGATCCGAGATGCCGTTGGCGAGGTTGTCGACCGAGCAGACAGCGGCGTAGGCCAGGCCGGCCTCACGGGCCAGCACCGTCTCGGCGGCCAAGGTCATCCCGACCACGTCCGCAACCCGGGCGAGCGCTCGCACCTCCGCGGGCGTTTCGAAGCGCGGGCCGCGGGTCTGCGCGTAGACCCCTCCGTCAACGAGGTCGGTCTCGATGTGCTCGCTCCACGCGTCCAGGATCTCCTTTCGCCAGTCACGATCGAAGCCGGGGACCGAGTGGCCGCGCGGGTCGTCGTAGAAGCTCGGCGCGGTCTCGGGCGCGTAGAAGTCGTCGGGACAGACGAAGGACCCGACCTCGAGATCGAGGCGGAGGCTGCCCGCAGAGCCCAGCGCCAGCACACTGCCGCAGCCGAGCTCGCAGAGGGCCCGGACGTTGGCGCGATGGTCGACGAGGTGCGCCGGGACGCTGCGATCGAATCCGTGCCGAGGCAGCCCGACGACCTCGCCGGCGTCGATCGCATCCACCGGGCGTTCCCCTCCCGCGTCGACGCTGACGCGCTCCCCCTCCGCCGGATGCGCCCCCTCGGGGAGGCTGTAGCCGTAGACCACGGCGAGCCGATCACCGGTCGGGCGTGGAGCGCTCATCGCCGCGACTCTAATGAGCGCCCGTGGCTAGGTCCTGATGTGCACGACGTCGCCGTCCTGGACGACGTAGTCGCGGCCCTCGATTCGCAGGGTCCCGCGATCCCGGGCCGCGGCGTAGCCGCCGGCGTCGACCAGCTCGTCCCAGGCGATCACCTCGGCGCGCACGAAGGCTCGCTGGATGTCGGTGTGGACGCGGCCCGCGGCGTCGTAGGCGGTGCCGCCGCGCGACAGCGTCCGCGCCATCGCCTCCTTGTCCGTGTCGGCGGTGAAAAACGAGATCAGGTCGAGCAGCTCGAAGGCCGCGCGGATCAGGCGCTCGAGGCCCGGACCGTTCGATCCCGAGCTCGTGGCGCATCTCCTCCGCTTCGCCCGGGTCCAGCTCGCGCAGCTCGGCCTCGACCCGGGCCGAGATCACCACGACCTTCGCCCGCATCTGCTCCGCGTGGGCGACGAGCTCGGGCGGGGCCTCGGTGACCCCCTCGTCGACGTTGACCACGTAGAGGATCGGCTTCGCGGTCAGCGGCGAGAGCTTGCGCAGGGCGTCGGGTGCGGCTTCCGGCACGGGCACCTCGCGGGCGGGGCGGCCGGCCGAGAGCGCCTCGACGACCTGCCGCAGCCAGTCCCGCTCGGCGACCGCCTCCTTGTCTCCCGAGCGGGCCTGCTTGGCGACACGTTCCAGGCGGCGCTCGGCACCCTCGAGGTCGGCGGCGAGCAGCTCGGTCTCGATCAGCTCCGCGTCGGCGACCGGATCGACGCGGCCCTCGGGGTGGGCCACCGAGCCCGCGCTGTGGGCGCGGATCACGTGGCAGATCGCGTCGGTCTCGCGGATCGAGGCGAGGAACCGGTTGCCGAGCCCCTCGCCCTGCGAGGCGCCCTTGACCAGCCCGGCGATGTCGTGGAAGTCGATCGTCTCGTGGACCACCTCGGAGGAGCCCAGCGTGTCGGCGACCTTCTCGAGCCGCTCGTCGGGAACCCCGACGACGGCGACGTTCGGCTCGACCGTCGTGAACGGGTAGTCGCCGGTCTCCGCGCCGGCCGCGGTGAGCGCGTTGAACAGCGTCGACTTGCCCGCGTTGGGCAGGCCGACGATTCCGATCCTCATCGGCACGGGTCCACTAGAGGGGCGCGATCAGCCCGAGGCCCGTGCCGAGCAGCGCCCCGGCGAGCACGTCGGAGGGGTAGTGCATGCCGAGGTAGGGGCGGCAGAGCGCGATCGCGGCGGCGAGGACGAACAGGACCGCGGCCTCCGGGGCGATCCGCGTCATCGCGGTCGCGCAGGCGAAGGAGGAGGTGGCGTGGGCGGAGGGGAAGCTGAGCGAGCTCGGCGCGCCCCCGAGCGGCGGCAGCCCCTCCAGCACCGGGCGCGGCCGCCTGACGATCAGCTTGACGACGAAGTTGAGCCCGATCGCGACCGGCCCGAGGATCCCAGCCACGACCCAGTCCTCGCCGTTGTCGGGGTCCGCGAACGCGAGGACGATCCCGATCACCAGCCAGACCGCGCCGTACTCGCCGATCCGACCCAGCCACTTCGCGATGCTCTCGGCGGTATGACCATGGAACCGGGTTCGCATCGAATAGAGCACGCGGCTGTCGAGGGCCCGGAGCACCGGCGCAGAATACGGTTCAATCGTTTGATGGCCGAGACCGCCAACAGGGTGATGGTGCCCGGCTACCGGCACGTGCCCGGCAACCACTGCGGCTCCACCGCGCTGCGCAACCTGCTCGGCTTCCACGGGGTCGAGATCTCGGAGGAGATGGCGTTCGGGCTCGGCGCGGGCGCCTGCTTCTACTACGTGGTCCAGGACGAGCACTCCCCTTCTCGGTTCACGAACGGCCGGGCCGCCCGGCTCGAGGAGAACTTCCTGGAGCTGACCGGCGCCCCGCTTCGGCTGCGCACCGAGGCCGACCCCGACGCCTCCTGGAAGCTGGCCCGCGAGGCCGTCGACGAGGGCAGGCCGGTGCTGCTGCTGACCGACCTCTACTACCTGGACCACTACGGTCGCTCGGCCCACTTCCCGGGGCACGCGGTCGTGCTTGCCGGGTACGACGAGGAGCTGGCCTGGGTCTCCGACACCGCCTTCGAGGACCTGCAGACCACCTCACTCGAGGGCCTGCGCGAGGCGCGCCACTCCCAGCAGCCGATCTTTCCGCTCGAGGGCCATGCGATCGATGTGCCTGACGGAACGCAGCTCGACCGCGACGACCTGCTCGCCCACGCCCCGAAGGCGATCGAGCGGGCCGCCAGCCGGATGCTCGAGCCGCCGCTCGGCGAGTTCGAGGGTCTGCCCGCGCTGCGGCGCTTCGCCGCCGAGGTCGGCGGCTGGCCCGAGACCGCCGAGGATTGGCAGTGGTGCGCCCGCTTCCTCTACCAGGTGATCGAGCGCCGCGGGACCGGCGGCGGCAACTTCCGCAAGATGTACTCGCGCTTCCTGGAGGAGGCCGGCTACGAGGAGTCGGCGTTCGCCTCCGAGGCGGCCCAGGACTGGACTCGCCTTGCCCTGGCGGCGCGGACCGCGAGCGAGCCCGAGGAGCCGGATCCAAGGCACTGGAAGGCGCTCAGCGCCGAAGCCCAGCGGGTGCTCGACGCTGAGGAGCGGCTCTGGGGCACACTCGGCGACGGCTAGCCCGAGCAGCGCTTCCCCCTTCCTCGCTCACAGACCGCCGCTTTGCATGGAAAGCGGTCTCGCTCAGCCGCGGGATACTGCACGGGCGATGTCGGAGGAGAACGTCGAGGCCTTCAAGCGCGGGGCTGATGCTTACAACCGCCGAGACGTCGAAGCGCTGCTGGAGGAACTCCACCCCCAGGTCGAGTGGCGCCCCATGCTGCCGGTGCTGCTCGGCGGGGAAGCCGCTGTCTATAGCGGTCACGAGGGCGCCCGCCAAGGGATCCGAGAGTTGGAGGAGGCTTTCACCGAGCTCCGGGCCGAACCCTTGGAGTTCCGGGAAATTGGCGAGCGGGTCGTCGCAATCGGCCACTTGCACGGACGGGGCAAGGAAAGCGGCGTTGAGACCGAGTCCCCCATCGCGTGGTTGGTGGACTTCGAGGACGGCAAGGTGGTTCGGTATTCGCGAGTACGCCGATCCTGCCGAGGCGCTCGAAGCCGCGAGGCTGCAGGAGTAGCCGCTCGGTATCGCAGCGGAGTCCGTCTAAGGCTTCGAGAAGCGAGCGAAGTAGCCGAGCGGGTTGCCGACTCGCCGATCGAAGTTGAGGCCCGCGCCGCTGGCGCGGAGGCGCATGGGGTCGAGCCTGACGTAGTGCGGGTCGCCGATCAGCTCCCCGACGATCAGGCGGCCGCCGGGCTTCAGCACCCGGGCCAGCTCGCGGAGCGCGGCGTCCTGATCGGGGACCTCGCCCAGCACGGTGACGAGGTAGGCGGCGTCGAAGGTGCCGTCCTCGTAGGGCATTGAGGTCGCATCCGACTGGGTCGGCGTCACGTTCACCAGGCCGCGCTCGCCGGCGCGCCGCATCGTGTGGTCGAGCATCTCCGGCTGCAGGTCGAGGATCTCGACCTCGCCGTCGGGCTTCACCCACTCGGCGACGTCGAGCGTGTAGTAGCCGGTCCCAGGGCCGACCTCGAGGATCCGATCGCCCGCCTTCGGATCGAGGATCTCCTTGAGCCGGGCGCGGGTGATCAGAGGGTGCGGGGCTTCCACCCAGAAGCGCTGCGAGTAGGGACAGGCGGACGGATTCTTCCGCCACCACAGCGCCGCCCCGGCGGTTGCGGCTGCCGCGGCCAGAATCAGGCCGCGGAGCTTCACCCGCCGAAGCCGATCCGCTGCGGAGTTGTGGCGCTGCGGATGAAAACGACCTGGCGCAGATCGATGGCGACGAAGCCCTCCTCGGCTTCGAGGTCGAACCAGCCATCGGCCTTGTCGAGCGCCTTGCGGAGGTCCTTGAGCTTCGCCTCGTCGATCCGGACCTCGACCATGCCGCCGCCCGAGAAGCCGATCGAGACTCGCTCGGCCGAGGCCATCAGTGAGCCCCACCATCCTGTCGTCTGCGGCTCATGAATGAGCCTCCGACGGCTCTACGATCTCGGTGAGCACCCCATCGGTCGAGCGAGGGTGCACGAAGGCGACGCGAGATCGCCGGATCCCGACCCGCGGCTCGGAATCGATCAGGTCGATGCCGGACTCCTTGAGCTTGCTGAGCACGCCCTCGATGTCCTCGACCGCGTAGGCGACGTGGTGCAGCCCGGGTCCCCTGCGCTCGAGGTACTTGCCAATCGGGGTGTCGGGCCCGAGGGGGCGCAGCAACTCGACGTGACCCTCACCGACGTCGAGCAGCACGGCCTCGACCCCCTGGCTCTCGACTGTCTCACGGTGGGCCACGGGCATCCCCAAAGTCCCCTCGTAGAGGGCGATCGCCCCGTCGAGGTCATCGGTGGCGACGCCGATGTGATCGATCCGGCCGAGCATGGGCCGTGCAGTCTACGTAGCGGGCAGCGGGTCGCTCGCCTCACGCTGGCCCTCCGCCTCCTGCTCCACCTTGAGGATCTCGCTCAGCGCCGCAACCCCGACCTCGAGCTGCTCCGGTGTGGGCTCCTTGGTGGCGATCAGCCGCTGGATCTCATGGCCCGGGCGGTGGAAGGCGCGAGCGGCCGAGGTCTCGGGATTCCGCTCGCTCCAGGCGAACATCTCGGCGGCGAGCGACGCACTCGCGACTCCGACCGCCGTCCGTGCGATCGGCCCCGGGCTCTCGAGCGAGCGCTCGAGCAGGAGCTGGCCTGCAGCGGAAAGAACCAGCATGGGGGCGACCAGGTTGGAGCCGCAGCGCTCATGCTCCTTGGTCGCCGAAGCCGGGTCGTCGGAGCCAGCCTCGTAGGCGCCGATCGCCTTGTGCTCGACGCCGTGGTAGGCGGCCAGGTTGCGGTCGCTGAGCGCCACCATCGCCGGCGCCAGCCCGAGCACGGCTTGCATCAGCTCATTGGCGGCGCTCGAGCGCCTGCGTCGGAGCGCCCGGCTCGCGGTCGAGGCGATCAGCATCGCCGCGATCACTCGTACGTCCTCGAACGGCAGTCGGGCGGCACGCAGCTTCATGCGCACCGTCGGGATCAGGATGAAGGCCTCCGCCAGCCTCAGCGGGCCGCGCAGGAGCGGCACCCGCACGGCGAGCTCCGGCGCCAGGGCGGGTTTCGGTCCCGAGGCGACCTGGATCTCGTCATTCTCGTCGCGAGCCGCCGCAGCCCATGAGGTCGGGCCATGGATCAGCAGGCCGTTGCGCAGCGCCATCCCACCGAGGCGCAGGACGTAATGCTCCTCAGCAGGAGCGCCGTCGCCGTTCTGGCTTGCATCGTTCACCCGAGCATCCTGCGGGGGAGCTCGTAGAAGAAGCTCGCGGAGAGCTCGACGTCCGAGGCTGGGACGCGCTCGTCGGCGCCGTGGATCAGCGGCACGGCCTCGAGTAGGTCGATCTCGCGGTGAGGGCAGAACCCGTAGACGACAGCCTCCGGGAAGGCGGTGCGGAACGGGTTGCTGTCGCTGAAGCCCGGCATGACGATCGGGGCGATGCCCGCCCCCGGGTCGAGCTCGCCGACCCACTCGTGGATCGCATCCGCCAGCGGCGAGTCGAGTGGCGAGCTGTTGCCGACCACTGCCTCGCTGAACTCGACGGTGTAGTCGTCGCCCTCGCCGATCACGGCATGGAGCGCCGCGAGCGCCTCCTCCTCGCCGTATCCGGGCGGGACCCGGCAGTCGATCAGCACCTCGGCCTCGGCCGGGATCACGTTCGCTTTCTTGCCCGCCCGGGCGATCGTCGGGGCGAGGGTCACGCCCAGCATCGGCTCGACCAGGAAGTCCGCGATCAGCGGCTGCTCGGTGCGCAGGCGCTCGAGGCCGGCCCTGATCCCCTGTTCGCCGCTGAGCGGCTCGCCGGTCAGCGCCTCGAGCAGCGCCTCGCCGACCGCTGACGGCTCCGCCTGCGGCTGCTCGGAGAGCGCCGAGATGTAGCCGGCGAGCTTGAGCAGGGCGTTGTCGCCGATCCTCGGAACGGAGGCGTGTCCGGCCCGGCCATGGGCCCGCAGCTTCATCCGGAAGATCCCCTTCTCTCCGACGCTCAGGGTGTAGAGCCGGCGGCCGCCGAGCTCGACGGACTCGCCGCCACCCTCATTGACGATGAAGTCGGCGCGCACCTTGTCCGGGTGCTGCTCGCAGAGCCAGTGAGCGCCGAGGCCCCCACCGACCTCCTCGTCGGCGGTCAGGACGAGCAGGAGCTCGCCGGCAGGCCGCCAGTCGCTCTCGCCGAGAGCGATGCAGGCCGCCACCTCGGCCGCGACCTGGCCCTTCATGTCGAGCGCGCCTCGTCCGCGGACCCAGCCGTCGACGACGTCGCCGGCCCAGGGGTCGAAGGTCCAGTCCTCCGGGTCGGCGCGGACGGTGTCCACGTGGCCGAGAAAGGCAAGCGTCGGCCCCTCCCCAGCGCCCCGGAGGCGGGCGACGAGGTTGGGGCGGCCGGCCTCGGCCTCCAGCAGCTCGCATTCGAAGCCTGCCGACGTCAGCTCCTCGCGCAGGAACTCCTGCGCCCTGTCCTCGTTCCCGGGAGGATTGACGGTGTTGGTCTGGATCAGGCGGCCGAGGAGCTCGACCGCGGACGGGCCGAGGCCCTGTGGGACTGCTGTCGTGGCCGTGCCCTCCTCCATGGGGCCAGCTTAAGGGAGGGGCGCTCCGGCCAAGGCAAGCCCGGCGCCGACGGCGCCGGCGAGGACGAGCGTCTCGACGATCCCTCTTCTCACGACCAGGAGGGCGATGGCAGCGCCTGCCAGCACACCGATCTGCCAGTCCTCGCTGAGAGCGCCGGCCAGCGTGACGGCGGACCCCAGGATCGCGCCGATCGCCGCCGGTCCCGCTCCGTCGAGGAATCCCCGTGCCCGGTAGTTCCCACGCAGCCGCTCGAAGCGCCCACCTCCGAGCAGGACGAAGGAGAACGACGGGGCGAAGGCAACCGCGGCGGCGAGCAGGGCTCCCCCGACACCGTGGGCGGCGTAGCCGACCGCCGTCACGGTTGCGACCACCGGGCCGGGTGTCACCTGTCCCAGCGCGACGGCGTTCAGGAACTGGGCATCGGTCATCCAGTGGTAGACGTCCACGGCATCCCCCTGCATCAGGGGGATGATCACGAAGCCGCCGCCGAAGGAGAGCGCTCCAACCTTGAAGGCCGTCCAGGCGAGGGCGCCGATCCCACCTGTCGACGCCGCCCCCATGAGCAGAGCGGCGGGGCTCCAGCTCGCAGCCGCGTCCCTGCCGGACCGGGTCCGACGAAGAACTTCGAAAAGGCCGCAGGCCACCAGCACCAGCACGAGGTACGGCCCGATCGCGATCGCCGCTGCGATACCGGCCACCAGGTAGGCGAGCCAGCGAAGACGATCGCCATGGCCCGCCATCGCGTGCTCGTAGCTGGGCCTGATCAGCTCGCCCCCGGCGCGCACGGCCACGGCCGCGACGGCGGCGCCGGCGCCGGCGCCGGCTCCCCGCACCCACTCCGGCGGCGCCGACGACAGGAAGAGCACCGAGAGCGCCAGGACCATGACGACCGCCGGCACGATGAAGCCCAGGCCGCCGATCACTGCGCCCGCGGGGCCACCGACGCGATAGGCGCAGAAGATCGCGAGCTGGGTCGACGATGGACCTGGGAGCAGCGAGCAGGCCGCGTTCGCGTCCTCGAAGGCACGGGCGTCCATCCACCTCTTCCTGCGCACCATCAGGTCGCGGAGCAGGCTGATGTGGGCGGGCGGACCCCCGAACCCGATCAGACCGATCCGCAGCCACTCTCTGGCGATGACGTTCAGAGGGGCCACTCCGCAGGTTCATACTTGAACGGCATGGCTGAGCGCCTTTTCGAAACCGGCGGCGAGCCGCCCGGGACCGGCGTCCCCCCCGATGAGGCGCCCCTCGCGACCCGAATGCGCCCGCGGGATCTCGACGAGTTCGTCGGGCAGAGCCACCTGCTCGGCGAGGGTTCGGCGCTGCGCGTCGCGATCGAATCCGGTGACCCGCACTCGGCGATCTTCTACGGGCCCCCGGGGACCGGGAAGACGACGCTGGCGCGGATCATCGCCGCCCGGGTGGAGGGCGCGTTCGAGGAGCTCTCGGCGGTCAATGCTGGGCGGCCCGAGGTCCGGGAGGTGATCGCCCGCGCCGAGGAGCGGCGCGCGTCGGGCCGGCCAACGATCTTCTTCCTCGACGAGATCCACCGCTTCAACAAGGCGCAACAGGACGCGCTCCTGCCGGCGGTGGAGGAGGGCCTCGTCACTCTGATCGGAGCAACCACTGAGAACCCGTACTTCGAGGTCAACTCGGCCCTCCTCTCGCGCACCCAGATCTACGAGTTCCGGCCGCTCACTGACGACGAGATCGAGGATCTGCTGCGGCGGGCGCTGAACGACGAGCGCGGCCTGCCGGAGGCGCCGCCGGTGCCCGACGAGGCGCTCCAGGTGCTCGCGACGCGCTCGGGCGGCGATGCGCGGGTGGCCCTGGCCGCGCTCGAGCGAGCGGTCGAGACGACCCAGGCGGCCGGTGAGAGCGAGGTCTCGATCGGGGCTGTCGAGGATGCTCTCCAGCGGAAGGCCCTGCTCTACGACCGGGAGGGCGACAAGCACTACGACTACATCTCGGCGTGGATCAAGGCGACCCGTGGGTCGGACGTGGACGCCTCCATCTACTACCTGGCGGTGATGCTGGAGGGTGGCGAGGACCCGCGCTTCATCGCGCGACGGATGGTGATCTTCGCCTCCGAGGACGTCGGCAACGCAGATCCGCAGGCCCTGCTGATCGCCAACGCGGCGGCACAGGCCGTCGATCGCGTCGGTCTGCCGGAGTGCGCCCTCAACCTCGCCCAGGCGGCCGCCTACCTGGCGCTGGCACCGAAGTCGAACGCGTCAACGAGGGCGATCTCGCGGGCCTCGGCGCACGTACGCGAGCACGGCGCGGCGGAACCCCCTCCCTACCTTCAGGACGCGCACTACGCCGGCGCCCGCAAGCTGGGCCGCGGTGAGGGCTACCGCTACCCGCACGACGAGCCCGATGCGGTCAGCGACCAGCCGCTCGCGCCGGAGGCGTTGCGGGACGAGCGCTTCTACGAGCCGGCGGACCGGGGCTTCGAGGCGGACCTGCGCCAGCGCCTCGAGCGGCTGCGACAACTGCTCGGCAAGCGTTAGCCGCAGATTAAGAGCGCTCGAACCACACCTTCGTGAACGCGCAACCTTTCGGAGAAGGGCGTGTTCTGAGGATCGTCTGACGCTCTGGCATTTGTGGCGGTTCGCCGGAGCCGGCGCGTAAAAAGCCGGGGAGTGGACACGGAGGCCGGGAGCTCGGGGATTGCTCTCGGCCTCCAATTCTTTCGTCGGACTACAGAGTGGGAGGAGGGAGACAGCGGCCTCGGCGGGAGGCCGCTGTTCCCCACGTAGAATCGCCTTCGACCGAGCGCAAGCGACGAGAGGAAGCAGGCGATGGAGGCGAGCTCCAGCAAGACCGGCACGAGCCGGAAGTCAGGCGCCAACGGCAGGAGCGGCAACGGCGCCGAGCCCGCCAAGTCGCGCAAGAAGGCGAAGCCGTCGAAGAGCTCCAAGTCCAAGGCTGGTCTGGAGTCGTTCAACCCGGCGACGGGAGAGCTGGTCGGGACCGTCGAGACGCTCACTCCGGCCAAGGTGCAGGGGGTGGTCGACGACGTCGCCGAGGTGCAGCCCTTCTGGGCGGCGCTCTCGCTCGAGGACCGCGCCCGCTATATGCGCCGCGCGGGCGACGTCCTGCTCGAGGACCTGGATGAGATCGCAGAGCTGCTCACCAGCGAGCAGGGCAAGCCGCGTGTGGAGAGCTACACGATGGAGCTGCTGCCGACGGTCGACTCCCTGAAGTGGATCGCCGACAACGGCCCGGAGATCCTCGCCGACGAGAAACTCTCGATGCCGCTCTTCCTGAAGTCGAAGAGCGCCAAGCTCACCTTCGAGCCGATCGGCGTCGTGGGCGTGATCGCCCCCTGGAACTATCCCTGGTCGATTCCCTTCGGCGAGGTCGCAATCGCCCTGATGGCGGGCAACGGTGTGGTCCTGAAGCCGGCCAGCCTCACCCCGCTGATCGGCGAGCGGATCCGCCAAACCTTCGAGAAGGCCGGGTTGCCAGAGGGCCTCGTGCGCACCGTCCACGGCGGCGGCCGGATCGGCGATGCGCTGGTCAAGTCCACCGCAGGCAAGATCTTCTTCACCGGCTCAGTCGAGGTCGGCCGCAAGGTCGGCGTTGAGTGCGCCAAGCGCATGAAGGGCTCGGTGCTCGAGCTCGGCGGCAAGGACCCACAGATCGTCTGTCCCGACGCGGACCTCGCCAACGCGATCTCCGGCGCCGTCTGGGGCGGTTTCGCGAACGCCGGGCAGACCTGCTCGGGGATCGAGCGTGTCTACGTGCACCGCGACGTCGCCGATGCCTTCGTCCAGGGCGTCGTCCGCGAGACGGAGCGGCTCACGGTGGGTGACCCACGCGGGTGGACCACGGAGATCGGCCCGATGGTCTCCGAGGACCAGGCGAAGATCGTCACCGAGCTGGTCGACGACGCGGTCGAGAGCGGGGCCACGAAGCTCACCGGTGGCCCCACCGAGGTCGAGGGGATGGAGGGCAGCTTCATCGCACCGGTCGTACTCACCGGCGTCACGCACGAGATGCGGATCATGAAAGAGGAGATCTTCGGTCCGGTGCTCCCGATCGTCACGGTCGACTCCGAGGAGGAGGCGATCGAGCTTGCCAACGACTCGGAGTTCGGGCTCGGGGCATCGATCTGGACCAAGGACCGCGCGAAGGGCGAGCGCATGGCACACCAGATCGAGTCGGGGATGGTGTGGATCAACGACCACTCCTTCTCGCACGGCGCCTGCGTCTGTGCCTGGGGCGGAGTCAAGGACTCCGGCCTCGGTCGCTCCCACTCCAAGTTCGGCTTCTACGAGTGCGTGAACATCAAGCAGCTCGCCTGGGAGCCGGGCTGGACGAGGGACCTGTGGTGGCAGCCGTACGACCGCAAGCTGGGCGACGCCATTCGCTACTCGGCGCAGCTGCTGTACAGCCGCAACGGAAACCGCCTCCAGGCCCTGCGTGAGGGAATCCGGCCGCTGGTCGAGGTCACCCGCCGGACGATGCGCAAAGGGGCCTAATACCAGGCTATTCGCCCGGTTTTGTCGCAAATAGGGCGCGAGGGGCGTGAATAGTGGGTGGGTAGCGGCGGGGGGGCTTGCTAAAGTTTCGCGCGCACTTCCGCTGAATCTCAGGCCAAAGGAATGGCACGAGATCGGGGGAACCACTAGTTGGGGCGAATCGCGGCGAGTCTGCCGCGTAGCGCAATCTTTCAGCGCGAGCCCGTCAGCTAACCCCGTAAGCAACGAAAGAGGAAGGTTTGACGCGTTCGTCCTATGTCGTCTGCGTGATTTTGGTTCCGGTAACGGGTTCTTTTTAAGTACCGGGTTGCTGACGTCCATGGGGCCAGGCAACTGACAGTCGCTCAAGCTCCGCCATCAAATGGCCGATGTTTGCAGTTGGCGCGTTGCAACCCGTCAATCACCGAACCGTGACCCCCAAACGACGCTCACTCGCACTCTTTCTGACCGCCGGCCTCCTGGGTCTCGCTGGTTGTCGTTCTCGGCGCGGCCTCCGCCCTCGCGGGCGGCGCGCACAGCTCGAAGGCGAGGGTCTCAGGCGGGGTCACGATGAGGAGCCAGAGCTTCACCCTCTCCAGGCCGGATGAGAAGCGCCGGCTGACCGTCGGCTGTCCCGGCAAGCAGCGCCCGCTCGGGGGCGGCATGACCAGCACCCCACCGCCGACCTCCGGTGGCGAGGGCGTCTACCCCCACTCCTACGAGCGACTCGGGGTCCAGCGCGGCTGGCACGTCACCGCGGTTCTCTACGACCCCGACCACCGCAGTACCCAGGCACGCAGCGTGACCCTGCAGGTCGCCTGCGGCCCGCGGCTCGGGCACGTGACCCCGCCGCACAAGACCAAGTACGTGAAGCCCGGGCAGACCAAGACCGTCATTGCGACCTGCCCCGGCCGTCGTCACCTCTTCTCGGGCGGGTTCCAGCGGACCGACTTCACCTCACGAGGCGGCAACTACGTGATCGAATCCCGCGCGATCTCGGACAAGTCCTGGCGCGTCGTCGGCCACGCCTTCGGCGACTTCGGCGGGGAGCTGACCGCGATCGCCTATTGCACGCGGAGCAAGCGATCGTTGGTGAGCGAGGTCTCGAATTCGACCTCCCTCGCCCCCGGTTACGGGACCACGACCACCCCAGCCTGCCCGCCGGGAACGCGGATGACCGCCGGCGGCTTCAGCGGCAACGGCTCGATCACCACCTTCCTGACGAACGGCATGATCAACCAGGACGGCACCTGGTCTGCCTCGGGCTACAACTGGGGCTCCGGGGCCACCCTGACCGCCTACGGCTACTGCCTCCGCGCCTAGGCGCCCGCCAAGCCTCACACCGCTAGATTCGCTCCGATGATGGAGCGGATGGCGGTAGAGACACGCTCGCCGGAGGTGAGCCGGGCGCTCGAGCCGGCGATCGAGCTGGTCGGATTGAGGCGCGACTTCGGGGACCGCACCGCGCTCGATGGCGTCGACCTCAGGGTCGACCCTGGAGGGAGCCTCGCGGTCCTCGGTCCCAATGGATCGGGCAAGTCCACGCTCCTTCGGATCCTGGCCGGCCTGCTGCGGCCGAGCTCGGGTGAGGTCTCGGTGCTCGGCTGCGACCTGCCCAAGGAGACCCACCGGCTGCGCGGCCGCGTCGGCTATCTGGGCCACGATCCGCTGCTCTACCGCGACCTGACCCCCCGCGAGAACCTCGAGCTGGTGGCCGCGCTGCACGGGATCGGATCGGAGGTGGCCGGGCCGCGGATCGAGGTCCTGCTGGAGGCGGTCGGCATGAGCGCTCGGGCGGACGACCGGGTCGCGGAGCTCTCCGCCGGGATGAAGCAGCGGATCGACATCTGCCGGGCCGTGCTCCACGAGCCGGAGCTGCTCCTGCTCGACGAGCCCGACGCCCATCTCGATCCCGAGGCGCGGCTCCGGATCGCTCCTCTGATCGCCGCCGGTAACGGCCGGACGCGCGTGGTGGTCAGCCACGAACGGGGAGCCGCCACGGAAGCGGCGGACTTCGTTCTGGAGCTGGGATGACCCCGTTCTCCGCGCTACTGCGCAAGGACCTGCGGGTCGAGCTGCGCACCCTTCGCTCCCTGCCGGCGATGGCCCTGTTCGCCGTCACCGCCTTCGTCATCTTCCGCTTCGGCCTCGATCGGACCAGCCTGAACGGCGAGCTGGCGGCCGGGGTCCTGATCCCGACGCTGCTGTTCGCTGCGCTGCTCGCGATCAACCGGCTGTTCGTTCCCGAGCGCGAGGAGGGCGGATTCGACCTCGTACGGCTCGCGCCGGTCGACCGCACCGTCCTCTTCGCGGCCAAGGCGAGCGCCCTGGTGATCTACCTCGTGGTCCTCGAGCTGGTCGCCGTCCCGATCTTCGCGCTCTTCTTCCTCGACTCGGCCTCTGGGCTGCTCCCCTTCGCCCTCGTCCTCCTGCTGGCGAACGTCGGCCTGGCCGCGACCGGAACCCTGATCTCCACGATCGCGACGATGTCGAGCGCCCGGGATCTGCTGGCGCCGCTGATCCTGCTGCCGCTGCTGATACCCCTGGTCATCGCGACCGCCGGGGCTGGCGAGCACCTGCTTGCCGCGGGCGGCCCCGACTACGGGCGCTTCGGTACATGGCTTGGATTGCTCGGCCTCTACGATTTGATCTTCCTCCTGGTCGGCTACGCGACCTTCGACTTCCTGCTGGACGACTAGCCAGGGACACCGGATGGCCAACGCCCTCAAATCGATAACGCTGCGCCGCCTGGCGACCGCCACCGTCCTGGTGATGGCCGTGGGGTACGCACTGGCCTTCTTCGCCGCCCCCGAGGACGCCGATCAAGGCTTCATCCAGAAGATCTTCTACCTCCACGTCCCGCTCGCGACGGTGGCCTTGGGCGGCTGGATCGTTGCGGCGATCCACGCGATCCGCCACCTGCGCACCGGCGACCCCAAGCACGACGCCCGCTCCTACGTCTCCATTCACATCTCCGTGATCTTCGGGCTTGCCGTGCTGCTCACCGGCGCGATCTGGGCCAAGGGTTCCTGGGGCGTCTGGTGGGAGTGGAAGGAGCCGACCCTGGTCAGCTTCCTGATCGTCTTCCTGCTCTACGCGACCTACTACCCCCTGCGCTACGCGATCGAGGATCGCGACCGCCAAGCCCGCTACGCCTCGGTGTTCGCGATCACCGCCGGCGCCTTCGTGCCGCTCAACTTCCTCGCGGTCCGCCTCGCGCAGCCGCTGATCCATCCGCGCACCTTCTCCTCCACCGGCGGCCTGCCCGATTCGATGCTGTTCCCCTTCCTCGTCTGCCTCGCCGGGATGGCGCTGCTCTGGACGACCCTGGTCTGGTTCGAGCTCGATTCGAAGGCCGCCTCGGCGAACCTGAAGCGGATCCGCCGGGCCCTGGAGGCGACGGCATGATCCCGCTGCTCGCAATCGAGAGCGCCGACCGCTACGTCGGCGGCGCCTATCTCGTCTTCCTGCTCCTGCTGCTGATCTACGTGGCGATCATGGCCGCGAAGCTCAGTCGGATCCAGCGGGACCTCGGCTCACTCGCGGAGCTCGCCGAGCGGCGGCGCCCGGCCGAACACGACGTCGGCCACTACCGTGACCGCGAAGAGGAGATCGAGTCGGTGCGCGACGAAACGCACCGGGAGGAAGCCGCCCGATGAGCGGCCTCCTGGTCCTGGGTGTCTCGCACCACACCGCGTCGCTGGCTCTGCGCGAGCAGCTCGCTCTCACCGAAGGTCGTGCTGCCGGAGTGCTGAACGCGCTCGTCTCGGAGGAGCCGATCAGCGAGGCGCTCGCGCTTTCCACGTGCAACCGCACCGAGCTCTACCTCGTAGCCACCGACTCGGTCGAGGCTGAGACCGCGGGCCTCGGCGTCCTCGCCAGGGAGGCCGGGATCCCGCCGACCGAGCTGCTCGGCCCGCTCTACTCGCTGCGCGACGCCGACGCCGCGAGACATCTCTACCGGGTCACGGCGGGCCTCGACTCGATGATCCTCGGCGAGGCCGAGATCCAGGGCCAGGTGAAGCGGGCCTACGAGCTGGCGCTGGTCGAGGGCGCCAGCGGTCCGATCTTGAACCGGATCTTCCGCGGCGCCCTCGCGGCGGGCAAGCGCGTCCGGACCGAGACCGCGGTCGGGGAGAAGGGCGTCTCGATCCCATCGGTCGCGGTCGAGCTCGCCCAGAGGAACCTCGGCGATCTCTCCGCGCGGCGGGTCCTCTTGATCGGAGCGGGCGAGACCTCCGAGCTCACCGCCCGCGCGCTGGCGGCGCGCGGGCTCGGACGCCGTCTTC
Organism: uncultured Solirubrobacterales bacterium; assembly: GCA_963848955.1. GTDB lineage: Bacteria > Actinomycetota > Thermoleophilia > Solirubrobacterales > 70-9 > DASUPK01. The sequence continues at coordinate 273,078 of CAWKFQ010000017.1, forward strand.
ATCGCCAACCGCGGCTACAACCGGGCGATCTCGCTGGCCGAGCGCTTCGGCGGCCACGCTGTCCGGATCGACGAGCTCCCGGCGCAGCTGGCGAGCGCGGACATCGTCGTCTCGACGACCAATTCGCCACACCACCTGATCGAGCGCTCAGAGCTCGAGCTGATCATGGACCAGCGCGAACCTGCGCCTCTGCTGGTCATCGACCTCGCGGTCCCGCGCGACATCGATCCGGAGTGCCGGGAGATCGAGGGGGTCAGCCTCTACGACGTCGACGAGGTACAGGCGATCGTCGAGCAGAACGCGTCCGGTCGCGAGGCGGAGGCCCGCCGTGCCGGCGGGATCCTCGACTCCGAGCTGAGCCGCTTCGAGCGCTGGATGGGCGCCCAGGAGGTGATGCCGACGGTCGCAGCGCTGAGGGAGCGCGCCGACGCGATCGTCTCGCAGGTCCTCGCCGAGAACACGACCCGCTGGGAGAGCCTGTCGGCGACCGACCGCGAGCGGGTAGAGGTGCTCGCCCACGCGATCGCCAACCGACTCCTGCACGAGCCGACGGTGCGTCTGAAGGGCGCGGCCGATCGCGAGGACGCGTATCTCCAGGTGAGCGCGCTCCGCGAGCTCTTCGGGCTCGATGCCGGCACCGAGCCCGATGCCGACTCCGGCGAGGGCGCGGACGTCGCCTCCCTCGATGAGAGGCGTCGTCGCAGCGAGCGTGGCTGAGCGGCCACTCCGTCTCGGGACGCGCGGCAGCGCACTCGCCATGGCCCAGGCGAACGCAGTCGCCAAGGCACTCGGCGGCGCCGAGGTGGTGCCGATCAAGACGTCCGACCAGTCTGAAACGGGTCGCGCTGACGCGCGCCCTCGCATCGAATCAGGTGGGGACAAGGCCCGATTCGTAAGGGAGATCGAGCGGGCGCTGCTCGACGGCGAGGTCGACCTCGGGGTGCATTCGGCCAAGGACCTGCCGACGGACCTGCCGGAGGACCTCGAGATCGCCGGCGTGCCGGAGCGCGAGGATCCTCGCGACGCCTACGTGGGCCATGTCGATTCGCTCGGGGAGGTGCCGGCGGGCTCGCGAATCGGCACCTCGAGCCTCCGGCGCCGCGCTCAGATCCTGGCGAGGCGCCCGGACCTGGAGGTGATCGAGCTGCACGGGAATGTCGACACGCGGCTTGAGCGCTACGAGGCCGGCGACTTCGACGGGCTCGTGCTGGCGGCAGCCGGGCTGAGCAGGCTGGGGCGCGCGGAGGAGATCGCGTTTGCGATCGAGCCCGACGAGTGCGTCCCGGCGCCGGGTCAGGGCGCGATCGTGATCGAGTCGCGCCGCTCGGACAACCGTGCCACCACCGCAGCCGAGTCGATCACCGACCGCGGCGCGCTCGGCCTGCTGTCGGCCGAGCGCGCCCTGGTCGCCGCCCTCGACGCGAGCTGCAACACACCGCTCGGCGCGAACGCGGCGTTCGAGCCCGGCGGGCGCATGCGGCTCCGGGCTTTCTGCGGGCTGCCTGACGGGAGCGAGTGGCTGCGGGACGAGCTGGAGGAGGACGCCTCCGACCCGGAGGCCCTCGGCGCCGCCCTCGCGGAGCGGATGAAGGCGGCGGGAGCGGTGGACATCCTCGCCAGGGCCGAATCAATGGCGGCCTCAACGTGAACGGAGTCGGGATCGTCTTCCTGGTCGGCGCCGGGCCCGGCGATCCGGGCCTGATGACGATCCGCTCGCTCGATCTGATCGTGGCCGCGGACGTGATCGTGCACGACCGCCTCATCCCCCGCGACGCCCTCGCGGCCGCCCGGCCGGACGCCGAGATCCTCTACGTGGGCAAGGAGCCCGGCGCGGCGAGCGTTCCGCAGGAGGGCATCGAGGAGCTCCTGATCGATCGCGCGCGCGAGGGCAAGATCGTCGTCCGGCTGAAGGGCGGCGACCCGTTCGTCTTCGGACGCGGCGGCGAGGAGGCGGAGGCGCTCGCCGATGCCGGCATCCCCTTCGAGGTCGTCCCCGGGGTGACCGCCGGAGTGGCGGCGCCCGCCTACGCCGGCATCCCGGTCACCCACCGCGACGACGCCTCCGCAGTCGCCTTCGTTACGGGCCACGAGGACCCGGACAAGGAGGATTCCGTGCTCGACTACGAGGCTCTGGCGGGATTCCCGGGCACGCTCGTCTTCTACATGGGGGTCAAGGCCCTGCCACGGATCGCCGAGGCGCTGATCTCCGCCGGACGGGACCCATCCGAGCCGGCCGCGGTGGTCGAGCGCGGCACGCTGCCCGGCCAGCGCACGGTGAGCTCGACGCTGGAGGGCATTGCGCAGGCGGCGAACGAGGCGGAGATCACGCCGCCCTCGGTGACGGTCATCGGGCCCGTCGCGGCTCGCCGGGAGCGAATCGCCTGGCTCGAGGGCCGGCCCCTGCACGGCAAGCGGGTCGTCGTGACCCGCGCCAGGGCGCAGGCGAGCGAGCTCGCCCGTCGCCTCGACGCTCTCGGCGCCGAGCCGATCGAGCTGCCGGCGATCCGGATCGAGCCGCGGCTCGACTCCGACGAGGTCCGACGCGCCGTCGAGAGCCTGCACACCTACGCGCTGGTCTGCCTGACGAGCCCGAACGGGGTCAACCTGCTCTTCGAGGCGATGGCGGCGCAGGGCCGGGACGCCCGGGCGCTGGCCAACGCGAGCGTCGCGGCGATCGGCGCCGGGACGGAAGCGGCTCTCGCGTCCTTCGGCGTGATCGCCGACATCGTGCCCGACCGGTTCGTCGCCGAGGAGCTCGTCGAGGCGCTCGACAAATTGGAGCTCCAGGGCAAGCCGGTCCTGATCGCCAGAGCCGCCGAGGCTCGTGAGGTCCTTCCGGAAGCGCTGCGCAAGAAGGGCGCCGAGGTCGATGTCGTCACCCTCTACGAGACCGTCGCGGAAGAGCCCGACCCCGAGGCGCTGGAGCGCGCCCGCGACGCCGACTTCATCACCTTCACCTCCTCCTCGACCGTCCGCAACTTCATGGCGGCGAGCCCGAACGGGGTCCCCGAGGGTGCGAAGGTGGTCTCGATCGGCCCGATCACCAGCGAGGCAATCCGCGAGGCGGGCCTCTCCGTAGACATTGAAGCCGAACGACACGACATCGAGGGGCTCGTAGTGGCACTGCTGGATTCGGTGGCCAAGACGGCCGCCACGGGAGATCAATGACCGGAGCGAAAGCCAATGACACAGGTGTCCGTCGCCGCCGTCGTAGGAGTGACCGCGGTGCTCGCCATGACCGGCAGCGCCTTCGCCGGGACCGCGGACTACCCGAGCACCGCGACGTTCGGAATCCCGGGCGACACGGGGCAGGCCGGCCTGCCGTCACAGGTCTTCGTTCCGCCGGGACGAACGCCGGTGCAGTCGCTGCAGCTCACGAAGGTCGCACCGAGCTATGGCGGGGGAGGCGGCAGCGACTTCCAGATGAGGTTGAAGAGCCCCACCGGCACCGAGATCACCTTGATCACCAATGGCTGCGGGACCTACCCAAATACATCCGCATTCACGATCAGCGACTCGGCCACCAATCCGATTGACGGCAACGGCGCGTTTTGCACGGCGCTCAATGGCGGGAATCCGACCACCGCCGGTAAGCCCACCCAGCCGCTTTCAGCCTTCAACTGGGCAGGCGAGCGCTGGGGCATGGACGGTGACCGTGGTCGATGCGCCGTTGGGGCCACCACTGGGCAGCTGGAACGGCTGGAACCTGCAGATCGTCCATGCCAACCCGACGCTGAAGGCCGACCCCGCGCCGTTCAAGATCAAGAAGAAGTTCGCGATCAGCGCGGTCTGTGACGCCAACTGCACCGTGACCACCGGCGGCGCCGCGGGTGTCACCAGGACTCAGCTCGCCGCCAACAGCGTCGGGACCATCATCGCGCCGGCGAACAAGAAGGCGCAGAAGAAGGGCAAGGGCGCCGTCACGCTGACCGCGACCGACGAGACGGGCGGCACGGCGACGAGGACCGTCAACGCCAAGACGCTGAAGACCAAGCCGAAGAAGTAGCGCCACATAGGATCCGGCCGTGGCGCACGCCGCGGCCGATCACCTTTCTCTCCGACTACGGCTACGAGGACGAGTTCGCGGGCGTCTGCCGGGCGGTGATCGCGCAGATCGCGCCCGGCGCCCCGCTGATCGACCTCAGCCACGGCGTCGCCCGCCAGGACATCCGCCAGGGCGCGATCCTGCTCGCCAACGCGCTCCCCTCCTGCCCACCCGGGGTGCATCTCGCGGTGGTCGATCCGGGCGTTGGCTCGGAGCGCCGTGCGGTCGCGGTCGCCGCCGCCGAGGGCCGCTTTTTGGTCGGGCCCGACAACGGCCTGCTCTCACGCGCGCTCGAACGGCTCGGCGGCGCGCTCGACGCGGTCGACCTCACGCGCTCGCCTTTCCGCCTCGAGCCGGTGTCGGCGACCTTCCACGGGCGCGACCTCTTCGCGCCCGTGGCCGCACACCTGGCGCTCGGGGCGCGGCTCGAGGAGGCTGGTCAGCCGATCGACCCGGCGTCGCTGACCGCGCTCGACCTCCCGACGCCCCGGATCGGGCCGGACGAGGTCGTCGCCCATGCGATCCACGTGGACGGCTACGGCAACGTCACGCTCGATCTCGACTCTTCAATGCTCGCCGACGGCCCTCTGCGGCCCGGCGAGGCGCTCGACATCCGCGCACCCGACGGTCGCTTCGAAGCGGTCTGGGCCCGGACCTTCGCCGAGGTCGATCGTGGCGAGGTGCTCCTCTTCGAGGATTCCTCCGGGGCGCTCGCGCTGGCGGTGGGCGGAGGAAGTGCCGCGGGGCTGATGAATCTCGCGCCCGACGGCGAGGTCACGCTCCGGCCACTGAAGTGACCGACGTTCGGACACCCCCACCGACACTTCCGGCGCACGGACTCGACCAATGAGCGCGCCAAGGAGCTCGCGACGGCCGGGGCGCCGGGCGGGCTGGTGGTTACCGCCGATGAGCAGACGGCGGGCCGCGGTCGCCGCGGCAACGAGTGGTTCGCGCCGCCCGGCTCCTGTCTCCTCTACTCGGCGCTACTGCGCCCCTTCGCTCCGGATGGAGCCACCCTGCTGCCCCTCGCAGTGCCGGTGGCGGTCTGCGAGGCCGCCGAGGCGGTCGCGCCCGTCCGCTGCCAGGTGAAGTGGCCGAACGACGTCTGGGTGGACGAGCGCAAGGTGGCGGGAGTACTGGTCGAGGCTCGCCCGGAGGAGGGCTGGGCGGTGATCGGAGTCGGCCTGAACGTCGCGATCCCCCAGGACGAGTTCCCGCCCGAGCTGCGCGAGACGGCCGCCTCGGTGCTGCCCACCGAGGCGGAGGGGGGAGTGCCGCCGGGGGGCGCGCCCGGTGTGCGCCGCGCACTCGGGGCCCTCAACGAGGAGCTGGGGCACTGGGTCGGTGCCGGCGACGATGAGGTGCTCGCCGTCTTCCGGGCCCGAGACGTCCTCTCCGGCAGGCAGATCTCATGGGACGGCGGCGATGGCGTCGCCGCAGGAGATCGACGAGCGCGGTCACCTCGTGGTGGAGAAGGCGGACGGGGAGCGAGTCAGCCTGGGTGCCGGCGAGGTCCACCTAGCCGTCGGGCGCTAGCCACAGCCGGCTAGTCGGCTGCTTCCGCCTCGGCTCCCTCTGCCTCGGGCGCCGAGCCGTTTTCGCTCTCGGTGACCTCCAGCTCCTCGACGTCCTGCTCCTCCGCCCGCGCGCCATTTGCCCTTGCGCCGCCGCTCTTCCCTACTCCGCCGCCCTTGCGCTTGCGGCGCCGGCGGCGACCCCCAGACTTGGGGAAGTTGCGAAGCAGCTCGCGGGCGACGGCGGACGGCTTGCGGGCGGCGCGCATCCGGGCCCCTCGCAGGACCTCCTCGCCCTCGGGCGTGTGGGCGATGCCGGCGGCGAGCAGAGCCGCGGCGAGCCGGCGGTCCTGGTTGCGCGCGGCGTGCACCAGCCGGCGGGCGTTTCGCCCGTGGGCCCGGCCGGATGAGTTGACCAACAGGCCCAGCAGGCGCTTCGTCTCGGGCCAGCGCTGGACCGCGTACTCCTCGTGCAGGTCGCGGGTGTAGTCGGCGAGGCGCCAGACCCAGGCCTGCGCCTGGTCGCGACGGCCGATCCGTCGCTCGGCGAGCGCCTCCATCATGACCTTGCTGCCGGCCCGCCGGTCGTCGCGCGACCAGGTGCCGATGGTGTCGATCGCGTCGTCGAAGGCGTCCGCGTCGCGCAGCACCGCGATCTCGGTGAGTGCCTTGATGCGCAGCTGCTGGTTGCGGTTGCGCTGCACGCAGGTGAGCAGGAAGCGGCGGCGGAGCTCCTTGCTCTGCGTCGTGCTGGAGCATCGCCTTTGCTCGCCGCCAGCCCGAGGGGTTGACCCGCGCTCCGGCGAGCGCCGCCCAGACGTGCTGCTCGGAGTGGTTCAGGTTCTCGACGGCAATCCGCCAGAGCTCGCGCTCCAGGACGCGCAGGCGGCGGTTGGAGTCGTCCGAGACCGGCACGACGCGCTTCTCGACCCGAACCCGGCGGCCGCGGCCGCGCCGCACCGGGCCGACCACGATCGCGCCACCGCGGTAGACGTCGCGGTCGAGCAGGCTGTGCAGGGTGACGATCGTCTCGTCGTGGGTGGTGGCCGGGTGGACGAAGTCGATGACGAGGCCCGCCTCCTTGCCCGGGTTGCGCCTGGTGACACGGCCGACCCGCTGCTGGTAGACGCGCCGGGAGGCGGTCGGCGCGAGGTGCATGCAGATCGTCGCGCGTGGGCTGTTCCAGCCCTCGGCGAGCAGCATCGCGTTGCAGAGCACATCCACTTCGCCTCTTTCGAAGCCGGCCAAGATCTCGGCGAGCTCTCGCTTCGGCGTCTCACCGGAGACCGCGCGGGCGTTGATCCCGGCTTCCTGGAAGGCCTTGGCGACGTTGGTCGCGTGCTTGACGCCGGCTGTGTAGACCACTCCCGGCACACGGCGGAAGCGCGACCGATAGAGATCGGCGATCGCGACGTTGAAGGGCGTCTGGTCCAGCAGCTTGGCCAGCTCCTCCTGGTCGAAGTCCTGGTCCACCTCGCCCTTCCGCAGGGGCACCTTGGCGATCGTCCTGACGCCCGGGCCCGGCGGGATGCGCACGCAGCGCAGCGGCGCGATCACTCCACGGCGGGCCGCCTGGGCGAGGTCGAAGCGGGAAGTCTGTGTGGGGAAGAGATCGGTGACGTGGCGGGCGATCAGCGCGCCGGTCGCGGTCATGCCGATGAAGACCGGGCCGGGCCAGGCACGGATGCAGGCGCTGGTCTTCTCGCCGAGCGCGGTGTGGGCCTCGTCGCAGATCACGACGCAGTAGGCATCGGAGATCCGGCCTGCGTTGCGGACGAACCACTGGTAGGTCTCGACGGTGACCGGGCCGTAGGGGTGGTCCGCCCCGTCGAGCAGGGCCGGCGAGAGCCGGTCGGCGTAGCCGCGGTCGGAGATCTCGCCGATGAACTGATCGACCAGGTTGCGGCGGTGGGTGAGGATCAGGATGCCGCCCGTCCGCGAGGCCTCGATGAAGCCAACGGCGGCGACGGTCTTGCCGGAGCCGGTGGCGTGCTCGAACCAGAAGCGGCGGTTGGCGCCGGGGTCCTCCGGCGCCTCCTCGACGACGTCCTCGTCGGAATCCTCGTCCCAGTCCTCGGCCTCCTCCTCCTCGGTGGCCTCCTCGTCCTCGACGTGCTCGTCGTCCCCGTCGTCCTGACGTCCTCGACGTCCTCGTCCCCGTCGGGTTCCGCGTCCTCGGTGTCCGCTCCGGCTCCGTTCTCCGAGGCGTCGTCCTCGATCTTCTCGACGGCCGGTGCGACGCCGTTCCCCGCCCAGGAGTGGCCGTTGATCCGCTCCTGGACGTCGGCGATCAGCGCGGCGAGAGTGCCCGAGAGGGCGTCCACCTGGTGGGCGGAGAGCTCGGCGCCGTCGGCGAGGTGAGGCGTCTCCTCGGAGAGCAGGCGCTCCAGGCCGAGCAGGAGCGAGAAGTCGCGGCGCCACTCGATCGACGGCGCCTCGCGGCCGTCGTCGATCTCGACGAGGGCGGCGTCGAGCGCTCGCCGCCGGGGCGTCCCGGAAGCGAGGTCCTTGGGTTTCTCTCCTTCCAGCAGGAAGGGCTCGCGGGCGAACTCGCGAGCACGTTCGATGTCGGCGCTCGTAGGCGCCTTTGCCGCTTTGGCGGCTGCCTTGGTCTCTTCAGCCATCTGAGGCTCTTGATCTGCCGCTCCTCGCCAAAACGCGAAGATGGCGAGGCGCAATTGGCCTGATCACGGGACAAACCCGAGATACGGCTATCCGCTCCGGGCTCTCCCAAGGTCCAGGAACTAGATGGACCGTCAGTAATTAAAGCACTCTTGACCTGTGACCCGTATGAGATGCGAGGCTGCCCGCAAGCGAAGCTGAGGGGCAACCCGTTTGATGACTGTGAAAACAAGCCCCCGCCCAAGAGCCGCACGTACGACTTTTGCCCTGATTTCGGTGCTCGCAGCCCTCGTGGTCGCCGGCTGCGGGGCAAGCAACGGCAATCCGGACTCCCGCCTGACGGCCGATCAGGCGAAAGCGCCGATCTCCGGGGCTCCGCCCCAACTGGCCGCGATCCGCTCTCAGGCGAACCAATTGCTCGACGGCGGCACCGACGCCTTCGACGCCCGCCTCCAGCAGCTCCGGGGGACGCCGGTAGTGGTGAACAAGTGGGCCTCATGGTGCGGCCCCTGCCGCTTCGAATTCCCCTGGTTCCAATCGCTCGCGGAAAAGCGCGGCGGGCAGATCGGCTTCCTGGGCGTGAACTCGAACGACTCGAGCGGCTCCGCCGAAACCTTCCTCTCGGAGCTGCCCCTGCCCTATCCCTCCTACAGCGACGCCGATCTGCAAATCGCCCAGGACCTGGGCGGCCCGCCGCAGGCCTTCCCGACCACCAGCTTCTACGACCGCTCCGGAAAGCTCGTCTTCACGCATCCGGGCGTCTATCAGGACGAGTCGGATCTGGTCGCGGACGTGAACAAGTACGCGTCAGGCGGATAATGGGGGTATGGAAGGCCTGGCGATCGCCCTACTTGCGCTTGCGTTACTGCTCTTCATCGCCGAGGCCCACGCGCCGACGACGGTCCTCGGCCTGCTCGGGGTCGCCGCCCTGGTGGGCGCCGGCTTCGCCTGGCGCGACGCGGGCCACGACCTCCCGGTCGCGGCGATCGTGGTCGCCGGCGTGATCCTCGCCGGATTCATCGTCTTCGCTTCGCGCAAGGCCCTGGCAGCGCACCGCGACGAGCCCGTCCGGACGGGATCCGAGGAGATGGTCGGATCGGTCGGGGAGGTCCGCGAGCCGCTCGACCCGGAGGGTCAAATCTTCGTGCAGGGCGCCCTCTGGAAGGCGCGGGCGACAGGCGCCGACCAGATCGGGCTAGGCAATAGAGTCCGTGTCAGGGCGGTGGACGGCCTGACTCTCGAGGTGGAGCCCGTCGCCAACCAAGACCAGGCAACTGTCGAGAAAGGGGCCTGACCCATGGCGGTAGCGATCGGCGTCATCGTTGTCATCGCGTTCTTCGTGCTGATCTTCCTCGGCGCGTCCGTTCGGGTTCTGCGCGAGTACGAGCGCGGGGTGATCTTCCGCCTCGGGCGGCTGATCGCCCAGAAGGGACCCGGGCTGATCCTGCTGGTCCCGGTGATCGACCGGATGGTCCGAGTCGACCTGCGGACGGTCACCCTCAACATCCCGCCGCAGGAGGTGATCACCCGCGACAACGTTCCCGCCCGCGTCAACGCGGTCGCCTACTTCCGGGTGATCGACCCCAACAACTCGATCGTCGAGGTCGAGAACTTCCTGCTCGCCACCTCCCAGATCGCGCAGACCACGCTGCGGTCCGTGCTGGGCAAGGCCGAGCTCGACCAGCTGCTCTCCGAACGCGAGCGGCTCAACGAGGACCTGCAGAAGATCATCGACGAGCAGACCGAGCCCTGGGGCGTCAAGGTCAGCACCGTCGAGATCAAGGACGTCGAGATCCCCGAGCAGATGCAGCGGGCGATGGCGCGCCAGGCCGAGGCCGAGCGTGAACGACGGGCCAAGATCATCAACGCCGAGGGCGAGTACCAGGCTGCCGAGAAGCTCGCTCAGGCCGCCGACATCATCTCGAGGAACCCGGCGACTCTCCAGCTGCGCTACCTGCAGACGCTGCTCGAGATGGGCGTGAACCAGAACACGACCATCGTCTTCCCGTTGCCGATCGAGTTCATCGACGCGTTCCAGCAGCTGACCAAGAAGTCGGAAACCTGAGCGCCGACTGCCGCCTCACCGTCACGGTGCGCGCGACCCGTGACGCCACCGAGATCGAGGCCGCAATGGACCTGCGGGTCCGCGTCTTCGTCGATGAGCAGGGGGTTGATCCCGAGGAGGAGGTGGATGACCTCGATCGGGAGTCGGTGCAGATCGTGGGAGTCGATGACACGGGCGTGATCGCGACCTGCCGCCTGCGGGACCTCGGCGGTGGGGAGTGGAAGCTCGAACGGATGGTGGTCGACCGGCGGGTACGCCGGAACGGCGTCGGCGGGCGATTGCTCGCCGGAGCGGAGCGCGAGGCGCGCGAGCGGGGCGCGAGGGAGATGCTCCTGAATGCCCAGCGCCGGGCCGAGTCCTTCTATGCGGCCCGCGGCTACGTCCCCGAGGGCGACACGTTTCTGGAGGCCGAGATCGAGCACGTGCGTATGCGGAAGGAACTTGGTGGCTGAGGGCATGCCGGAACCCGAAATCCGCCTGGACCAGCTCACCGGTCTGCGGACGATCCTCTCGCCGGCCCGCGCCGACCGGCCCTTCGACTTCGGCGGGGTAACGACCGAGCCGGATCCGAAGGCGTTCGAGAACTGCCCCTTTTGTGAGGGGCACGAGGACCGCACGCCCCCGGAGACCTGGGCGGACCGCCCCGCCGGAGGGGACCCCGACACGCCCGGCTGGCGCGTCCGAGCCGTTCCGAACCTGTACCCGGCGCTCGCGCAGACCTGGGAGGACGATTCGGTGACGGCCCCGGAGGGCGGCGCCGAGGCGGGCGAGGGCTTCTCGGCCGTCGGCGATCCGCTCCGAGCCACCTCACGCGGCCGCGAGCCCGATCTCTTCAAGGCCTCCGTGGCGACCGGCTTCCACGAGGTGATCATCAACTCGCCCAAACACCACACCTCGCTCGGCCAACTCGACGACGCCGAGCTCGCCGCGGCCATGGCGGGCTGGCGGGAGCGGATGCGCGCCTACGCCGAGAGGGCGGCATATGTGCAGCTGATCCTCAACGAAGGCCGGGATGCGGGCGCCTCGCTCGAACACAGCCACGTGCAGCTCTACGCGCTCGGCTTCGTCCCCGCAGCAGTCGCAAGGGAGCGGGAGCGGTTCTCCTCCTACAACCAGCACACCATGGGCGGCGACCTGCTCGCCGAGGTCGCCTCCGAGGAGGTTCGCCGGAAGGAACGGTTGGTGGCGATCGACGACGACGCGCTGTTGATCTGCCCCTGGGCTTCCCGCTCCCCCTTCGAGCTCCGCCTCATCCCCCGCACCCCGTCGCCGAGCTTCGAGCAGGATGTCGACGTCGGACTGGGGATGCTGCGCACCGCGCTGCGGGCGCTCGGGGCGCGCTTCGGCGCCGTCCCGCAGTTCAACGCCTGGACGCTCACGGCGCCGCGGAGCGCGGAGACCTTCCACTGGCACCTCGACATCGCGCCGCGGATCGGGATCCGAGCCGGCTTCGAGATGTCGACCGGCGTCGAGCTCAACGTCTTCCCGCCCGAGCGGGCGGCGGCGGAGCTGCGCGAGGCGCTTGGGTAGGGTCCCCTCCCCGTGCCGCCTGTCCGCCGTCCCATCCCCCGCTTCATCGCCGACGCCAGCGTCGAGGGGCTCCCCTACGGCCGCTGGGGGCAGCGACTGCGCGACGAGTTCGCCAAGGCCTGCGAACCGCACCTCGCGGAGGCCGGCGGACCGCCGGGCGAGGTGACCTGGTTCCCCGAGAGAGGCTGGGGCGGGCGCGTCTACGTTCCCGTCATCGCGCCGGTCGAGGGAATCGCCGAGCCGAGCGAGTTCTTCGGCTTTGTCTCCTTCGTGCGACCGGCCGAGGGCGGCTCGGGCGAGGCGGGAGACTTCGAGGCGCGGGCCGACTTCACCGACGTCACGGCCGATCAGAACCCCGACTGGATGATCGACCTGAACGAGGAGGTGATCGGCACCTGGCGCGGTGAGGAAGACCGCCGTGGCGACGTCACCCTGGTCTGGGGAACGCCCCTGATTCCCGGCGCGAAGGCCGCGACCGCCGAGCTCGAGGCGGAGGTCGTCGACCAGACTCCGGTCTCCGACGAGCGCTTCACGCTCGTCGCGCTCGACGCGGTCAAGGGCTTCCCCGACGAGCTCTACCTCGAGGTCAAGATCTGGAGCGCCCAGGGCCAGCAACTCGCCGTGGAGAGCCTCTACGAGGAGCCCGAGTAGGCCCGCTCAGCGCTGGCCAGGTGCGCGCGGAGCGAGCGGCCCAGCGGCGTGTCGAGCATCGCCCGGATCGATTCAGGCGAGGCCCAGTAGAGAACGCCGGCGCCGCCCGCCTTGAGAACCTGATCGGTGCACGAGGCGGCTCGCTCGGGACCGATCCGCTCGACCGGCTCGGAGGCGTTCGGGTTGGGCGAGTCGTCGAAGGCAACCTCGAAGCCGATGTGCTGGAGCAGGTCCCTGTCCATGTCCGGCGGTTCGTCCTTGGGAGCCCCGACGCGCAGCGGGAGGCCAAAGACCCCCCTGTACTGTCTGATCAGCTGCTCGGTGAGAGGCCCGATCAGCGGGCCGGCGGCCGACGCCGTGCCGCAGTTCGGCTGTGTTTGGATGATCTGGTAGCCCTGTGCACCGGATCGAGGAAGTAGTTCGCCTCCGCGACCACCCGCGCGGTGCGCCCGTAATCCCAGCTGGGCACGTAGTCGGGCACCAGGCCCATCACGGTCTTCGTGCTCTTCAGCCGGTCGGAGAGCACGCGGAGTTGCGCGGCGATACGCGCGAGGTTTCGGTCGAGTGCGGGCGTCCAGGGGCCCCGTCCGGTGTCGGCCCACGAATCCGGTTCCCAGTCCACGAGCACCGCGTCGAGCTCGGGATGGCCCGCCAGGGCGTATTCGTATGACGGGCTGTCCGCCCGGCGACCCAATCCGGTCAGCGTCGCGACCCGGTTGCATGGGAACTTCTCGGCGAGGCGCGTGAGGGCGTTCTCCCAGTCATCGGGCTTGGAGCCGGGGTACTCGGCGTTGATCACGAAGACGTCCTGCTGCGTGATCCGATCCCCGAGGATTCGCCCGAGCTCGTCGACCTCTGTGTCCTTGTTGATCCGGATCCCCATCGTGTACGCCCCGGGACCAGTGCCAGGGGTGAGGTGCGGGTAAAGCGCCGGCTGACAGCTCACCTGCTGGGAGGATCCGCTCCCGCACGCAGCGAGCACGATTGCAAGGGCCGCCAGAACCGCGGCCACCCCGGCCGCGCGCATGAGCGTCCTGCTCATGCAGTTCACATCGGCCCGATTTCGCGGGATCTGAAGCCCGCGGCGGCGCTAGTGGCTCGCGACGAAGCGCCGGATCCAGCGGACCGCCGGCGAGCGGCCTGGGTAGTAGAGGTCCGAGGCGTGGCCCCGGCTCCGGACGATGCGGACCCGGCCCGACGGGTACTGGCGCGCGACCTTGCGGGCCTCGCTGACGGTGGTGATGTCGTCGAACTCGCCCGAGAGCACCAGGACCGGCAGGCTCGCCGGCTGCCTGGAGCCGGGAGGCACGGGCGGCTCCATCCCAGCGGTCGGGGCCGGCCAGGAGAGGCAGCCGGTGAAGCCGATTGACGGCAGGGTCATCCACTGGCTCACCGTGAGGGGCGCGAACAGCCGGCGGCGGGGGAAGGCGGCGATCGCCTGATCGAGCTGGGCCGTGCGCTGGGCGAAGTCGGCCGAGCGGTCCCAGGCCACCGGGTAGTCGTTGCACTCGACCGCAGTGCCCATCCCGGTGGAGAAGTAGTGGAAGTCGCCGTCGCCAGGGCGTCCCTCGTGGGCGATGCGATCGAGGCGCTCGGGTTGGCCCGCCAGGTACTCGGTCACCGCGCGGTTCAGCGCCAGATAGGAGTTCGGGGACCAGGTCCCCGCCTCGAGCAGAAAGGCGAGGGTGCCGTTGAGCGGGCCGCCGGTCCGCTGGATCCGGGCGAGCGCGTGCTTGAAGCGCTGCTCTGCGTCCCAGGAGCAGCGCAGCTCCTTACCGCCGCAGAGGGACACGGCCCGGGCGCGACAGGCCGAGTTACGCGCGCAGCTCAGTTTCACGGCCCGCATGGCCCAGGTGTAGATCGTCCGCCAGAACGGATCGTCGGCCGGATAGGCGGAGGAGAGCACCATCGAACGCAGGCTCGCCGGGTAGCGGACCGAGTACGCCTGGGCGAGCAGGGTCCCGTACGAGTCGCCGTAGAGGGTGATCGGACCCACCCCGAGTGCGTTGCGGACGGCCTCGATGTCGGCTGCGGATTCCGCGGACGTGAACCCCTGATAGCGCGCGCCGAGCTGGTTGGCACACGAGGCGGTCGCGATCACCTTCGGGACCATCCCCCGCTGCAGCTGCGGGCAATCGACCGCCTGGGAGTGGCCAGTGCCGCGCTGGTCGATCAGCACCAGGTCCCGGCGACGCAACAGCGGCCGGAACACCGCCCTGAACGACTTCGCCGAGTCGTAGTTGGTGCTGGCATAGCCCGGCCCGCCCTCGACGGCGAAGATGGTGCCCAGCGGCGGCTTCTTCGCCTGATCCCGCGGGCGAACCGCGAAGAAGATCGACTGGTCTCCGAGGCCCGGCTGCCCGCGGACCGCCGGCACCGTGATCCGCCCGCAGCGGAACCGGGGGCCGGCGCCCAGGTTGCAAGGGATGGTCAGGGTTGACGCGTTCGCTGCTGCGCGTTCGCCAGCGGTGCCGCTTGCCGGGTCCGATCCGTAGGCGCCCAGGAACAGGACTCCCAGGATCGAGGCGAGCAGGATCGGGCACCGCAGTCGAGACACGGGATGGAGCCTAGACCTCCAGGATCGCGTCTACGATCAAGCCCGATCTGCCAGCCCCGATAGCTCAGCTGGATAGAGCGACTCCCTCCTAAGGAGTAGGCCGCAGGTTCGAATCCTGCTCGGGGCGTTGCACCCGGGGAAGTTTTCTACCCCTCCGGGGGGGTTGGTAGTTCCCATCCTGGTCCGCCTCGTTGCGTACTAAGTTTCAACGATCCCCAAACCGGCCTCATCGAGATCACCTCCGGCGCTCGCTGTTGCAATAGTGGATGGCGATCCTCTATTCCGCCATTCCTTACGCATGCGCCTTGCTGCCGAAGGCGACATCGAGCTCGTTGGCGAGGCCGCAGATGCTTCTACTGGCATCGAGCTCGTCAGGGACAAACGGCCGGACTTGGTCCTGATCGAGCTCGCGCTGCCCGATCGAAGTGGCAGTGACGCGATGCGCGAGATTCTCACTATCTCACCAGAGATCAGGGTCATCATGCTCGCCGCCGACGCTGACGAGACCACTCAGCTGCAGGCGCTACAAGCGGGAGCAGCCGGCTTCCTGCTGAAGTCGATCGACCTCGACATCCTGCCCCGAGTCCTCCGCGGTGTGCGAGCCGGTGAAGCGGCTGTGAGTCGATCGATTGCCATGCGCCTGGTGGAAGAGGTCCAGGCTCGGGAGGGCTGATATCAACCGGCTTCATCCGGCGAGGCCAGGCTCAATGTTTCCGGTGCATCATTACCGGGGATGGTGAACTCGATTGCTGGCATCCGAGGGTTAGATCTGGCTCGGGAGAGATCAGGAGATTCTGGATAGAGCCGGCACGGAATCAGGAGAAAGCGAGACCGGGGACGGATGCCCGGGATAGCCAAGCTCAAGGTTTCTGGGTTGCACGTCATAATCGGCGAGCCGGATCCGATTGCCCGGCGAGTGATTCGGGACGCATTGCAGGACCAGGCAGGCTTCGTCATCCCAGCCGAGGCATCCAGCGGCCGTGAGGTCGTTGAGCTCTCGCTCCACTACCGCCCCGATGTCACCTTGATGGAAGCCTCGCTTCCCGTGCTCGATGGGCTGACCGCAACGCGGCGGATCCGTGATGAGGCTCCGGAGGTTCGTGTCGTCATCTTCTCGCAGCACGACGCTGAGGAGACCCAGCTGGACGCCTTGCGTGCGGGAGCATGCGGATTTCTTTCCAAGGATGTGCCGCTGGAGACGGTGGCTCGAGTGGTGCGCGGCGTGGCCCGCGGTGAATCTGCCTTCTCACGGAAGGTGACGATGCGGCTGATCGAGCGTCTGCGTCAGCTCCCCGAAGGTGGCATCGGGATGCGGCCCGTGCAGAGCCCGCTGACCGAGCGCGAGTGGGAGGTCTTGGACTTCTTTTGCCAGGGCAAGGACACCAAACAGATCGCCGAGACGCTTGTCCTGTCGGAGGAAACCATCCACACCCATTCCAAGAATGTGCTGAGAAAGCTCAAAGTGCATTCCCGCAAAGAGGCGGTCGAGATGGCCGAACGGTTGCGCGTACCCGTCTGACCCGTGGCTACGGGCCGTCGTTGTTGTTGGCGACAACGACGGGGGGCTGCACCGGTTCCGGGGGTGCGGGTGGTGATGAGGCTGGAATCTGCGGTGGTGCCGGAGTGGGCTTCGGCCGTGGTGTCGGCGTGGGCTTCGGCCGTGGTGTCGGCGTGGGCTCCGGCTGGGCTGTGACCACGGGCTCGCTCCCACCCACGTCCCCCGGTTGACCCGCCGACCCACTCGGTGCGTCGGAGCCGGGATGACTTTCCTCAGGGATTTGGCCCTTTGCCCGCTGGTTGCGATCGTCCCGCGGCGCTGCAGCCTCCGCGCTCTCAGTCTTCTGCTGGGCCGCGAAGGCGAATCCCGGAGCGGACGTGGCCTGGGGCGACCCCCTGGAGGAATCGCCGCCGTCGGTGCCGGAAAGCAATCCAACCAGGATTGCAAGCAGGCCAACCACGATCGCCACCAGCCACGCGATCCGCACGACCACAAGGCCATTCGAAGGAGTCAACTCTCACCCCTGGAATATCCGCCTCGCTCAGTTGCAAACACGCCTGCCCCAGAGAGCGACAGGCTTCCCGCCCTAGCCGACCCCGCCCGATTAGGTTGCCCATTATGGGCTAGTAAGCGGTCATCGAGCAGAGCATTGCCCGTGGCAGAGCCAAACGCCGCGGGCTCAGAGCGCCGATGGAAAGCCTGCTGGAAGGGTTCGGCGCCCCGACAATGTCGGTCGCGAGGCCAGGCAACCGCCTTGCTGCTCCCTCGGATCGCATGGTCGCGGGGTTGCCGGAGGCGAACCTCATACCCACTTTGGTTTCTCGCCGGTGGCGGGCCGGTAGAGCGCTCATTCAGCACAGGAATGCGGGTTTGCTGGGTTGCTGATCCCGATAGCCACGGTCAAAAAGGGGAGGGAACCCCGCCATCGGGCCTGCCTGGTTGGAGCGCCCGCACCCTGGAGGCAGGCCACGCTAGGGGGACGGCACGCGCTCACAGTTGCCGCACGTCACTTGGCCAGCACCGAGGGACGTGAACTTGCACGGTTGGCCCTTGTACGGACGCAGTCCGTTCCTCCCGATTCCGCACAGCGCCGTCCCGTTACCGGCGAATCCTCGTGGATCTTGTCTGATAAGGAAGAGAGTCCCTGGTTCGAGTCCAGGATCGCCCACTCTCGAAAGCCCCGCTCAGGCGGGGTTTTCGTTTATGTGGGGGCGGGTGGGGAGGCCTAGAGGCACGTTATGGAAGGGATTTGGAAAGCCCTTATTCGCATCGACAGCGGCCAGGACCGCCTCGCCCGAGATCACAGGGATCTTCGCCACAACAACGCACGATGTCATGGGTTAGCTTGGTCAGGATGAGGAAGGGAGCATCGATCGTCGCGGTGTTGGCGGTCACCGCAAGCCTGGCGATTGGCGCCACCGCCCAGGCCGCCGTGACGATCGGCAGCAACCTGGCGGACGCGCCGCGATGACAACACCCCGTGCTACGCCTTTCCCTGCACGATCACGAACCTGGCACTCAGCTCGGATCTGGCTCCCGGCGGCTTGACCTCTCCGGTCAACGGGACGGTGACCAGCTGGTGGTTCTCGGACCAGTTCGGGGCAACACGGTGAGCCTCAGAATCTTCCGCACGAGCGGGGGCGTCAGCTACGCCGGTGCCGGCACGAGCACCTCCCTAACGTCGGTCGCCTGCATCCCAGGGAACGTGGTCTCCGGCCCCTTCGCGACCAACCTCCCCATCCGGATCGGGGACCACGTGGGTCTCGATGCGAGCATCCCCGTCGCGTTCGTGGCCACCTTCCCGCCGAACGGGGGCACCGCGGCGTCTCCTCGGAATACCTCACGTTGCGGGAGAAGCGGGGCTGATCGCCGCGCCGGGGGGCAGGACGGTTCGTTGGCCCTCACCGCCTCCGCGCTGCTCGTCTGCACCCTCGCCGTGACCTTCTCTCCCACCAGCGCCGGCGCCAAGTCCGCCAACCTGCAGGTCTCGGGTAGCCCCGGCGGCACGGCATCGGCTTCCCTCAAGAGCACGGCCCTGGCGCCGCTTTCCCCGCCGTTCGCTCCTCAGCTGACCCGCTACCCGTATCTGACCGACGTAGCCGGCGGGGGCGCGACGGTCAACTGGGCCACCGATCGGTCAAGCGCGTCGGCCTACGTGACTTGGGGAGCGGCGGGCGTGGAGAGCTGCACGGCGCGCAGCAGATCCGCGACCAGGGTCCAGATCACGGTTGGCTCGACGCCCGAGTACCAGTGGAAGGCGCGCCTCAAGCTGGCGCACGACACCACTTACTGCTACCGGGTCTATCTGGGGGCCAGGGCCAAAAAGTGCAAGAAGAAGAGGCATCACCGCAGGGCCGCGGCGGCCAAGAAGAAGAAATGCAAGAAGAAGAACGCCCGTCGGAGTGATCCGGATCTCAACCTGCTCGGCTCGAATCCCTCGCCGCAGTTCAGCACACAGCTTCCCGCGGGTTCGACGACTCCGTTCAAGTTCGCGGTGCTCGGCGACTGGGGCTCCGCCACCGCCACCGGCAACCCCGACCAGGCGAACCTGCTCGGCCAGCTCGCCTCGAGCGGGGCGCGGTTCGCGCTCTCGACCGGCGATATCGCCTATCCGGGCGGGAGCCAGACGAACTACGGCGATCTCTACCAGACCGGAGCCAATGTCAGCGCGGTGTTCGGTCCACAGTTCTGGACTGCGGCAGGCGCCTCGATGCCGCTCTTCCCCGTCCTTGGAAACCACGGCTTGAACGCGAGCTTCCCGCTGATCTGGCCGGGTGCCTCGGCGGCCGCCCGCTCCAATGGACGCTTCCAGATCGACAACTACTGCTGCCTGAACGGGACGGCCTCGGCGAATTACCCGAGCGTCTGGTACGCGTTCGACGCGGGGCCTGCGCGGTTCTACATGCTGGACGCCGCCTGGGCGGACTCCAACCTCGGCAGGGGCAGCGTCTATGAGAACGACTTCGACTACCACTGGACACCCGGCAGCCCGGAGTATCAGTGGCTCGAGCACGACCTCGCCACCCATCCGGCGCAGGTCAAGTTCGCGACCTTCCACTTCCCGCTCTACTCGGCCAACGCGACCGAGACGTCGGACGCCTTCCTTCACGGTCCGGACAGTCTGGAAGGACTGCTCAGCCGGTACGGAGTCGACATCGCGTTCAACGGTCACGCCCACATCTACGAGCGCAACAACGCGAATGGCGCCGGCGGCCTGATCAGTTACGTGACCGGGGGCGGCGGTGCACCCCTGCAGCCGGTCAGCGAGTGCAGCGTCCTTGCCGGCATCGTTGCCTACGCGATCGGCTGGTCGAATTCCTCGGCCACGGGCAGCGCCTGTGGCAGCGCGTCTCGGCCCGTTTCGCCGAGTCAGGTCTTCCACTTCCTGCTCGTCAGAGTCGACGGGAACACGGTCACCGTCACCCCGACGGACTCGCTGGGGCGAACCTTCGACAGCCAGACCTACGTTTTTCCGTCCGCGAAGAAGAAGAAGTGCAAGAAGAAGAAGCACAAGCGCTCGGCCGAGAGCGCCAAGAAGAAGAAGTGCAAGAAGAAGAAGAGGTAGGCGATGGCCAAGCGTCGGCGCCGGATGCGGGAGAAGGAGCGGCGGCACTCGGGGCGTAGGCGCCCCAACCCGGTCCGGCGGCGTCTCGCAATGGGCGCGGGCGTCACGGTCGGAGCGACGCTGGTGATGGGCGGGACGGCTCAGCCGCCACCTTCACCGTCGACAGCCTCAACGACCCCGTTGACCCCGGGCACACGAGGCTGCACGACGCAATCGCCCAGGCAAACGCGAGCGCCAAATCCGTCGAACAAGATCACCTTCGCTTCGGGGCTCACCGGATCGATCGACTTGACGGCGGCATGAGCTTGACGGGTGTCGGCACCAGTGCCGCCGCGCCGCCGATCTCCAGCAACCTGCCGCAGGGCCCGTTCGCGACCTCCCTGCCGATTCGCATCGGAGACCACATCGGGCTCGACTCCTGCGCCGGGCAGACAGTGATTGCGGACACCCCGCGAGCCATCTCTACTGGAACGCGCCCCCGCTCGCCGACGGCCAGACGAGGTCCGGCACCAGCTCTCCTACACCGGGACGGGACTGAGCGTCTCCTGCCCGGCGACCGTCAGGGCGCCGGAGAGGTCCGGCTGACCGTCAGGACGACCGGCAAGAAGCGCAGGAAGCTGAACCGGAGGGGAAGGTCGCCGTCTCGTTGACGGCCACCTTCACGCCGAACGGCGGCACGGCCGGTACCTCGAACGACAGCCTGAGCTTCCGCAAGAAGCTCTAGCCCACAGCGAGGACCGATTAGTCTCGGCTCGGCGCCGGGTCTCAACGGGTGACCTCTCAAAGAAGAGAGGAGTCACCGTGCTCGAGAACAGCAAGGCCTACGCATTAACCAAGCCAGGGGGATCGTGATCAGCATCCGATGAGCAGAAAGGCGACGAACGCTTCCCCGCCCGGCCCCAATCATAGGCCGAGCAGGTGCGCCCGGAGCTGAGCACCCGACGCGGTCGGCAGACCACCCGATGACTTGATCAGGGCCGGAGCAGCCGGTCGGATTCCAAGTCGCTTCGGCGCCACGCGGCTGACCAATGACTCGGTGATTGATCACGTCGGAGACTCGCACAAGCCTCGCACGGCTCAACGCGGACCTTAAGTCCGTCCGGTCCGTCGTTTGTTATTGCGCCCGCCTAAGGCGGTCCGGCGTTGTTATTGCGCCCGCCTAAGGCGGTCCGGTGTCGTTGTTGGCGACTGTGACAGTTGGCTCGACCGGTGCCGGGGGGCTTTCCGAGACTGGGGGTGGTGCCTGCGGGGGCTTCGGCCGGGATGTCTGCGGGGGCTTCGGCTGGGATGTCTGCGGGGGTTTCGGCCCCGGTGTGACCACGGGCGCGACGCTGCCGGCGTCCCCGGTTGACCCGCGCCAGGGCTGCTCCGGTGCCCGCTGGTCGCGATCTTCCTGCGGCCCTGGAGGCTTGGTCTTCTGAGCCTTCTTTTGGGCCTCCCCATCGACTACCGGAGTGGCTGGCGGAGCGAACGCGACCTTGGGCTCTTGCTGGGAAGAATCGCCGCCATCGGTGCCGGAAAACAATCCGACCAGGAAGACCAGCACCAGAACAAGGATCGCCGCTACCCCCGCGACCCGAAAGATCGGAAGGCCAGTCGCCCCCTGGCCCGCCCGCCTCAGTTGTTCACGGACGTGCTGTAACCGATCGCGAATCGCCGCCCGAAGCCGAGGCCGGCGAACGAGGAGCAGACCGAGGAGGATCGCGCCGATCGCGCCGCCCAGCAGGGCGACATCGAGGTAACTGGTCACATTCAGTGCGACTCTCTGATCGCGTGAGAGGGATACCGGTTGCGTGAACGAGAGGCCGCCGGCGTCGACGCTCACCTCGTACTGGCCTCGTGCCAGCGCCTGCAGCTCGAAGCGTTGCCCTGTTCGCGAGCGGTAGCGCCTCACGTGTCCGTCGGGGAACCGCAATCGGATGGCTGAGCCGAGGGGAACCGAACAGCGTGTCGCGAACCGAGAACGTGGCCTGGAAGAAAAAGGACCAAGATCGAGACATCTCGCTGCTCCCCTGGAACGAACCGCTGCTGCCCTCGGTTAACGACGTTGGAACCGTCCACGATCACCGACTGGACACTCCACTCGACGCTCTTGTGCGAAAGCTCGCCTTCGAGCGGAACGGTGCGCTCGGCTGGCGGCCAAACCGGATCACGTCCCGTCACGCGGCGCGTGGCCCCGTCCCCGACCTCAGCCTCACGAACGTGATGCGTCTGGGATCGACTGGTTTGCCGCGCGGGTCAACAAAGCGAAACCTGACCGGTGATAGCCGGCAAACGCCGGAGTGAGACCGGAGTCGCATCCCGCTCCCCGCCAACGGGGGGACCGTTTGAACAGCCGCGGTTTGCTGCTTTTCCGTGTGCTGAGCGAGAGCGGACTGATCGGCACCCATTGCCAGCGAGGCCGGAATCGTTAACGCTGCTGCGGAAAGCCGGGACGAGAGCTTCATCTGGAGCGGACCTCGTCAATCGTCTGGCGGCTGGCCGACCGGCGTGCGCTGCGGACGTTAGCGCAAGATCAGGTGAAGACCGAAGACTGACTCCGTACGCGAGTAGGCAACGGCCGTCCGGGAACGGGGCAAACCGGCATTCCCGCGATTGCCGAGCAGGATCGGCGAGCGCGGCGGAGCGGAGAAGTCGAAAGCGCCAGCGATGCTCCGAGCGGCGCGATCGCGGCGCGCGAGCGGCCGCAGCCGCCAGTTGGTCTCGACGAACTTGAGTATCGACGTGAAGTCGAGCGTGCTGTGCTCGACTGTTCCGGGCTTCGCGTACGGGCTGACCAGAAGCGCGGGGACGCGAAAGCCGTAGCCGAACCTGTCGACGGCGGGTGGGAGAACGTGGTCGTACGAACTGCCCCGGTCGTCATAGGTCCACATGAATGCCGACGTCAACCACGCAGTGCCGTCGCAAGGGAGGTGATCGGATTGCGGACCAGTGCTTGGCCAGAACGAGCTCGCCTGCGCCCGTTCGCTGGAGCCGGAGGAAGCAATGCAGGGACGGCGGGGAGGTTCCCGGTGGCCAGGTCCTTGTAGACGGCTGAATGGGTACGATCCTTCGAGCGAGGCGAGGATTATCGACGTAGCGGGCCATGTCGAGCAGCGGCACCCGAGCTGTCTGCGACCCGCTGTCGTGGGGCAGGTTCAGGACGACCGCCCACGGCCGGCGACCTGATAAGCGGTCGTGTGGGTGCGGAATTGATGTTCGGGTCGTAGCTCTGCACGTAGAGCTTCCAGGAGATCCCCTTGGCCTCGAGGCGATCGAAGAGGTGGGCAGATCGAACCCACCTCCGGGATCAGCCTGCGACGGGTCGGGGATGCCGGCTGCCCGGTGACCCAATACATGCGGTTGCCGACGCCGCCGCCGCTCGACGAGGCAAAGAAACGGTCGAAGAGCACATAGTGATCGGCGACGTCCAGTAGTACGCCAGGACCCGCCGCTGTACCGACCCATGACGTTGGATCCAGCCGTCAGCTCTGAGCTTGGATCGCGCTCAGGAACCTATCCATTCCACCCGATGAGCTGAGCGGCCGCGGTCGCGGTGCTCACGGGATGGCCTCGACGCGTCCATCGGCGATCAGATGCGGCTGACGATTTGAGGTCCGGCCGGCCTGGGTTACCTGCATGCAGGCTCCGGGCGGCACGCTATCGGCCCCGGGCAGGTGCCGAAGAAGCCGTCAGGAGTGGCGCTCCTGCATCAGCACGACGACGCGCTGGATCTGGGTCCGTGGTCTGATCGCGCCGTCGACCTGCTGCGTGAGCCGTCGAACGAGGGTTGCGGTGATCGTCAGGAGCGCGGCAAGGACTGGAACGGACTCGCTCGGACGGGCGGACGCCGTAGACCGCGATCATCGGCTTGCGGGCCTCGCGCCCAGAAGGCGCCGTCGTAGCGACCGTCTCGGTGCGGAGGAACTGACCGCGGAACTGATCGATGTAGCCGATAAGCTTGGCGGTGAAGAAGCTGGAGCGTCTGCGGAGAAACGCATCCCACACCATGGACCTGGAGTTGACTGTCACGGATCAACTAGGGATTCACAGTGAACGATACACCGGCCTCCCGGCCGAGCCTATCTGGACTGACAGCGAGGCCACCGCCGTGGCGCCCGGAGCAGACGAGTATGTTCGCCATCCATGGGCCGATAGTCAGCGACCTTGCTCTTTGCGGGAGGTTTTGCTCGCATCCATCGCCCTGCCCTCACGCCCTCCGGGGACGCCCCCGGAACCGGCCAGGACGGAGATCGGGGGCCCAGGGGCTGGGGGGATCCTGTGCAAGGTCGGGATCAGAAGGATCATCTGCTACGACGGAAGGGGCAGCCGTCTGGACGTGTCTGATCAGCGAGGGGTGGTGCCCGAAAGCGTGCCGGGAAGTCCAAGTCCGCTCGAGACGGGATGCTCGCCGACCCTTTACAGCTGGCTCAGAGGTCAGGGCTCCCGGGGTGAGGAGGGCCACGGCCGGCGTGACTGCGGGAGCAAGGACCGACAGCTCTTCACGGCCCAGAGCTCTGAAGAAGAGAACTGGCACGACGAATGATGAGCAGCAGCAAATGTTTTTCGCCAGGCCTGGCGTGGTGCTGAAGGAACAGGTAGTTAGTGAGAGCCGCGGTAACGATCTGCAGCCCGACCGCTGGCGCTGAACGACCGCTGGAGGCAGAAGCCCAAACCGCTACTCTGGCGCCTGGTAGATCTGCCAGGCGAGGAAGCCTCCGCCAGTGTGCTCTGCCCGGTGATCGCCTAAGTGAACCGCAGGGTCGCGAGCGCAAGAGGACGAGCACGCCGATGGTGCCGGCGAGGTGCCGAAGCTTGAGCGAGATCTGGCCCGTGCTAGTGTAAGGAAGACGCAACAAAATGTTGACCCCAGCATCATGATCGCTAGTCTTGTTGCTGAAGAAGGTCAGGCCCATCGCGCCAGCCGCGGCGTAGAGTCACGCACAGACGCCTGGTGGAGGTGAGTAGGGCGAGCAGGTAGAGGGTGAACGAGGCGAAGAAGGTCATCGGACCGTCGAGCAGGACCTGCCTGGCTGCGACGACGACGCCGGGAAGGCATGAGCGCGAGAAGAAGTGCCGCTGCTACATCGTTGCTCGCCGTGCGAACTGAGTCGCCGAACCGCAGTGCGAAGTACGGTCGAAACTCTGACCAGGGCGTGAAACCGTGTCCGAGCATCTCACCCTGACGAGTCGGTAGCCGATTGAAAGTAGGTTTGGATCAGTACCGGGCGGGCCCGAAACGCGGGGTAGCACGTGTCCGACCGATTGACGTGCGCCATGTCGCTGCCTGCCCGCTGAAGACCCATCGTCGCTGCTGCAGCCGAGCGCGGCGATACGCCAGATGTGAAGCCCGGCCGCTATGCGGTGACCCCCCCGAGCAGAACCCGAAGAGCAAGCGGCCTCTCAGTTGATCTCGGTCTGGATTGTGACCAAAGTTCAGACGAGTAAGGAGGACCCTGGGCGGTCGGAGGCTTTGTGGCCGAGGGGGGGCTGACGGTGGCTGTCGGATCCGCGAACGGCGTCCGGGGCTCGGGGCAGTCTTCAAGGTCTCGGGGTACGTCTTTCTCCGAACGCTTTCCAGCTCAACTGCGGAATCAATTGCCCTCAGGCCTGCTGCCTGAGGTTGAAGCCGGGGCCACTCTGTTCGAACGTCGCCTGCGGTGTGCTCCAGTGCCGTCTGCGCTCGTGGAGCGAACCGGGCGTGTCGCGGTTGCTGTTGCGGTGCATGGCGTCGGGCAGCAGGGCCTGCAGGTGCTTGGATCAATTCGATGGTCTGGCTCCGCATCACGACGGCGGGACCTGTGAACAGCGCACGGAGACGATCTGGTGCTCTTTCTACCCTGAGGTTGCTCGATCATTGCCGCTGTGGAGGAAGTCCTCGACGCGGGGTAGGGTGGGAAACCAGGCGTCCTCGCAGTTCCCCATCAGGGTTTCGAGCGCCTCCTTGGGGGACGAGCGGTCTCCCATTCCCGCCGCGCCGGATCACGACCATACCGGCGAGCCGTGCCTCCTGAGCGATCGTCACTCGGGGATCAACCGGTCGACCTGGTACTTCGGCGGGAGACCATCCACTGAACCAACGTATTCATCGTCGCTGCGGGTATTCGGTCCTCGCGAGCAAGAGCCCGAAGAGCCGACCCTATCTTGAGTGCATGCGGCTCTGGAGGATCAGCCCCAGCCTCTCCCGACGGCCAAGTAGCTGAGTCTCGACGCGCCCAGCGCGGTGGCGCTGATCGTCAGCGGCTTCGGGTAGGTCAAGAACCGGCCGTCGGAGAGATGATCGTCATGTCGTCCGAGAGGAACGTGCGGGGGGGCGTCCAGGCTCTTCAGGATCGTCGTCGTCTCCCCGTGTCGGTCTTCGCCGTGATCAGCTATCGCCGGCTGTCGGCGGGACACGCAGGCGCCGTGGACGAGCGCTAGCCCCGCCGCATGAAAGTCCAACGCAGCACCGGCTCGACCACGTTCGTGCAGAGCACATGGGCAACGCCAGAGCCACGAGCAGCAAGATCCCGCTCCGCTCGCCGACATCCATCCGGATCCCGAACCCCCGCGCGCGAGCTCGTGATAAGAATCCGACCGGCCGGATCCTTCTCCACTCGGCACCCGCCCCGGCGGACACCATCGGCGGATCATCCAACTACCTCCAGACCGGAAGCGCTCGAGCTCCGCAGTCGCCATCCGAGAGACAGACGATCCCATGGACGTCGAAGTTCCAGGTCGTCCGGCCTGCACGGGGACCGCCTGCTCGGACAGATCCAAATGTCCGCGAGCGTGAACCGGCCGACGAACACCGCAGCAGGGTGATCAGATCCCAGACCAGGTAATTGATCCCAAGCCCCAATGTAAGTGCCATGAGCATGGGTATCTGAATTAGGTCTGCCATGTTGTTCATGAACGAAGAAGATGGCCATGCGACGAAGTCGGCGCCCCAGTGGGGGTTGTCGTCTGCAGACCGACGCCTCGCGTAGTCGAACGTGAAGTTCGAAAGCGTCGAGCCTCTCGGGAACGCGAGGATTGTGCCCAGAACAGAGTCCAAACCCCCGAGGCTCAACTAGCAGCGCGAGAAGTGCTGCGTTCTGAGTTTGCCGAGTAGCACGAACGACGCCGTCGGCCCAGTCGTGTCGCGAATGGTCGATGCGGAGGTGCCATAGGTGCGCGAGAAAGTGCAGACCCCCTCGGAACGAGGCCTTCGTCGCGCCCGCTGGCGCTTGCCGAAGGTGAACGGGACCTCCGAAATCGAAGCCCGGAGGTCCTAATCATGATCTCGAGGAGAATCCTCAAACGGCGGGGCTGCAGAGCATCGAGGTCGAGGGCGGCGCGGCGACGGGAAGAAGCTGTTATTGGGTCCGAAACGGCTTGAAGCCGCGCGGGAAGGCTATTTGGCCGTCCTTGCGGAAGTCGGGACAGCCACAAGCGGGCCCGGCCGAACGCCCCGGGGCTCCCCCCATCGAGTACCGGCTTGCGATGACCAGATCGCTCTTTTCAGCCCGCGCATTGACAAGCATGCGACTGATCGTCGCGGGAGGATGCTGAAGGTCGGCATCCATGACGCAGATCCAGGGGGACCTTGCCGCACGAAACCCCGCCACCACAGCCCCGCTGAGGCCACCGCCTCGCCGGCCAGGCTCACGGTGGATGAGGCGGATATCGAGATCTCCCATCGCCAAGATCCATGATCGCCTCGGGCGTGCGGTCGTCGCTGTCGTCGACGAAGACAACCTCCGCCGGCACGTCAGTCAGGGCGGAGCGAATGAGCTCGACAAGCGGTCGAACGTTGCCGAACTCGTTGCGGGTCGGCACGATGATCGACAGTTCGACGGGGAGTTGACTGAGCCGATGTCGACCCACGGTGATTGAAGGTGCCGGGGCGGCGCTCTGCGCTTCGGTACTCGGCTTCATGACCTCATTCCCTCCTCACGGAAATGGCATCGCCCGGCCTCCTCACGGAAAATGGCATCGCCCGGCCTCCCGGCCTCCGGTTTCTGGCACGGTGGCGTTTATTCCGTTCCACGAGCGAAGGGAGCAAGAACTTGCTCGGAGCGACAGAACTTTCGCCGAAAGGATGGAATTCGGGTGAGCGAAAACTTGGGCTAATTCCTGACTAACGCCCATACGAACAAGCCGCAAACTGCGGCGAATTAGGTTGTGGGCGCATGCTTCTGCTGCAACCCCAGGGGGCCCGGCGCTATGCGGTCCATGTCGACGACGACGTCGAGCTGATCGAGCGCGCGATCATTCGTGCAAAGCGCGGAGATCCGGGGGGCTCAGCGATATCTACGGCATTGCCGGCCGAAGGTATACGGCTTCCTGCGCCACATGATCCGTGATGAGCACCAGGCCGAGGATCTGACCCAAGAGGTGTTCATCAAACTCATGGCAACGATCGACCGGAACGAACGAGGAGACGTGCCGTTCCTCGCTTGGCTGCTGTGCATGGCAAGAAACGTCGCAATTGATGACCTTCGCCGGCGGCGTCCCATTCCACGCGAAGAGGTGGGCACGGGACCAGTCGAAGGAGGCGAACCCGATTGGCTTCGGCCATCAGGCTTCCGGGAAGCGGTGGCACTGTTGCATCGTGAGCAGCGTTCTGTGCTGGTTTTACGGCATGTCCTCGGGCTATCTCCAAGGGAGATCGCCAAGCTGCTGGGCAAGAGCGAGAGCTCCGTACACGCCCTTCACCATCGCGGTCGCTGCGCGCTCAGGCGCAGCCTGGCCGAGCGAGACCTGGCGCCCGTTGTGAGGGCGCCGGTCGCCAGAGCGAGCTGAGGCGTAGTGGCCAGCTTTTCGTTGAGTGATGGAGATTCACGTGGCGCCAACGACACGTACGTTGATCTGGTCATCTTCGACGAGGTGTGTCTACGGCGCGCTGTTCGCGTCCTCTCGAGCGCGGGACTTCGAACGCGGCGGCGCGCGGAAACCGACCACACAGGACGTGTCGCGGTGATCTCACACGCGGGCAGCCGTGAGGCGAGAGCTCGCGAATCCACCGCCTCAGCGCCCTCGCGAGGGTCGTTGCGATGGTGCCGGAGACCGGGGCCGACGTGGCGACGGCCGTCCGGGCGGGAGCTCGGGGGGTTGTCTTCGAGGACCGGTTGGGAGAGGCGCTGGTGCCCACTGCGGGCGCCGTCCGCGCGGGACAGCTCGCCGTGCCGAGGCGATTTCACCGACATGCCGTCAAGCCGAGGCTCTCCTACCGTGAGCGGCAGGTGTTGGGTCTGATGGCGATCGGGGTCGGAACGCCGGGATCGCGACTGCCGTGGGCCTCAAGACGAGTACGGTCAAGAGCCACGTCTCAGCGGCGTTGGCGAAGCTCGGTGTGCGAACGCGAAGGGAGGCTGCGGCCGTCGTTGTTGACCCCGACGAGGGCTTCGGACCCGGCATCCTCGACTTGCCAATCGTGCAAAGGGAGAGGACCGCGGCGAGGGTGCCGTCACGGCCCGACGTTCACAGCTCAGCCGTGGAGGCGGCAAACCGGTGAATCCCGGGCGGGTGGCGGTCGTGAGCCGGGACGAGCTGCTTGGCATGAGAATCGGCGCCGTCCTGCGAGACTCCGACTACTCGGGTGCAACACAGGCGAGATCGATCACGGATCTGGAGGTCGGGGCGACCGAGGTCCTTGTCGCACAACTGGCCGCGCTGGCGATTCCTCCTCGCAGGACGCTGACTTCCCTGCGCCGTCGCCATGGTCCTATCTGCGTCGTCGTAATCATTCCCCACAGCAAGCCCACCGACGTCGCCAGACTCCTCACGGCAGGTGTCGACGGGACCGTCGACGAGGCAGACCTCGAAGCATCACTCACCCCGACGATCGATGCCGCACGGTGCGGGCAGGTTGTTGTCCAGCCGACGAGGCGACCCCGCGGCGTCTTGGGGGATCTGCCGCGTCGGCAGGCGCAGATCCTCAATCTTCTGGCTCTTGGTCTCACGAACGCCGAGATCGCTCGCAGGCTGTCGGTCTCCGAGAACACCGCCAAGAGCCATCTCTCGGCGCTGTTCACAAGGCTGGGGGTTCGCTCACGGTCAGAGGCCGTCACCACGCTCAACGAGCAGATGGCATGGGATTCCGCCCCCGGACTCGGAGAAAGCCCCGAACTCCGCAGCGGAAGATTTGCTGATGAACGCGGTCATCGGCGACGAGTAGGCATGTGACCGGAGGGGAGGGGCGGCATCGCTACCTTCTGGACGTAGTACGAATTGACAGCGCCCACCCAAATAGCACCTAAACAGGGTGTAAATAGGGGGGCCCCGTTACTTGATTTTCGAAGACGAGGCACTCTCTATCTCTATCTCGAAGACGAGGTCTATTTCCTCCCGGGAGTCCACACCGCCGTATGAGACCTCACGGCCGGTCGGTGAGGTTGCTGACAGTTTGCGCTTCGGGATCATCATCACCGACCTCAAGGGAGTCGTCCTCGAGGTGAACGAGACGGCACGGGAGATCGTCGTCGCCAGCCACGGCAACTGGCCCGAGAACGCGACCTGCTGCTTGCTGTTCGGCTGTAACCACAACCAGCCGTTGGCAACCAATTGCATAGCGAGTCTCGCCGCCGAATCCGAAACCCCACTGCCCGAGGTGCGCGTCGACATTCCGCCAAGCGCGATCTGGATCACCGCGGCGCACACGAGCCCGGGGAGCTCGCGGCTGGTGATGCACCTGCGCCCCGTCAGGCTCGGAGACCGGCGGCGACGCACCGAGCCCCATTGGATGGGAGAGCCGCAGCTCCGTATCCGCGCCCTGGGCACCACCCTCGTCGAGACCAGGGAGACGACGATCGAGGGGGATTGGCTTATGCACCGGCCCGGCCAGTTGCTCAAGTACCTGATCTGCCAGCGTGGCCGGCCGGCCCACGTGTACGAGCTTGTCGAGGCGCTTTGGCCAAGCGCCGGAGCCGCAGGGGAGAACACGGCACGCTACTTCGTTCACGTCCTGCGCGAGCTACTCGATCCGCATCGTGTGCCGAGATCGAACTCCGGGTTCATTCACTCGGTCAACGGCACGTACTGTCTTGACCGCCAGGTCTACGTTGACCTCGACGAGTTCGAGGCGCTGGTGTCAGCCGGGCTCGAGACCTCTGCCGAGACCCCCGCGGGGCGCTCGCGGGCCATTTCGTGCCTCGATCGGGCGATGGACCTCTACAGGGGAGACCTCTTTGCGGAGGAGCCCTTCGCCGAGTGGGCCTTTGAGGAGCGCGACACGATGCGAAACCTCGCCTGCCATGCCCTGGACGCGCTCGTCGAGCACCATCTCGCCAGGCGTGCGCTCTCGGCGGCCACAAGGAACCTCGAGCGATACGCGAGCCTGCAGCCGCTCGACTCGGATGTCCACCAGACTCTGATCCGGACCTATCTCGAGCAGGGTCACCGCAGCGAGGCGCAGCGCCGGTACGGTGCCTTCCGCAGGCGGCTCATGGACGAGTTCGGAGAAGAGCCGGAATTCCGGCTCTCTGACATCACCGTCTGACCGGCCTTCTCGGCTACAGACTTCGAGGGACTGTCTCGGCCGTCTTAAAGCACGAAAGCGTCGCCTATGGACCCGTCCGAAATGCGGCGATCGCTCCCCCGCTGGTTGACGCTCCGGCCAGGCTCCAGCTCGCGGAGTAGCTGCCCGCCACCGGGGCGATCAGGTAGGCCGCTCTTCCGTGCACGCCCGAGGCCGCGAAATCTGTCAGCGCGGTGAACGAAGGGGATGCGAGCGTCGAGACAGTGGACGTCGGGTAGTTGATCGCGCCGACGATCACGTCCTCGGCGGACGACGTAAGGAGCGACGGCGTTGACGCGATGGTTGAGGAGGCATTTCCCTGGGCGGCCGAGGCTTCAAGCGGGAGGACGCTGGCGATGCCGGTGAACTCGGAGATGTCGGCAGCCGCGGCGTCAAGAGCCGACAGCGTGACGGTGACGTGGGTCACCGGCGCCGCGGCGGAGCTGAACCAGATCTCCACCCGGGTGTTGGAGCCCGACAGGAAGCCGATCGGCCCCTTGTTCCAGGTGTTGCCGGCCGAATCTGTAACGGACTTCACCGAGTTGGTTGCCCCGGCCTGCACGGCGATCGTGGCGACCAGCGTGTCTCCTGCGGTCGAGGTGAGCGGCGCATCGAAACTCGTTCCGCTGTCGACGGCGCCGGTCGCGTCACGAACGAACGACGCCGCGAAAGAGCCGTCGCTGGGGGTGGTCACGGAGGCGGTGGGGCTGGGGTTCGACGCGTTCCCGGCCGCGTCGACCGCGCTAGCCGTGTACTGGTAGGTCGTGCCTCCCAAGGCGGACGTGTCCGAATAGGATGTTGCTGACGCAAGCGTGGTGGTCAGCAGCGCTCCGTCTCGGTAGATCTTGTATCCGGTGACGCCCACGTTGTCGGTCGCCTGCGACCAGGACAGGTCGACGCGACCCGAGTTGACAGCGGTGGCATCGAGATTCGCCGGCGGGCTGGGAGGCGTGGTGTCGGGCGGCGGAACGTCGGGTGGAAATACGTACGTCCGGCTGTCGAAGGTTCGTCCCAGCGAGTCCGTCGGGGTGACGGTGACCGTGTTCCCAGCGACGCTGACCAGCAGGAAGTGGAAGACCTGACTCGACGAAACGGGCCGAGACGCGGTGCCACAGGCGCTGCCCGTGGCCGAGGAATTCGACCAGCCGATCGCGTAGGCGACGATGCCGGAAAGGACGCTGCACTTGCTGACCGGCTGCAGGGGTGCGCCGCCGCCCCCGGTCACGTAACTGATCAGGCCGCCGGGGCCATTCGCGTTGTTGCGCTCGTAGATGTGGGCGTGACCGTTGAACGCGATGTCGACTCCGTACCGGCTGAGCAGTCCTTCCAGACTGTTCGGACCGTGAAGGAAGGCGTCCGACGTCTCGGTCGTGTTGGCCGAGTAGAGCGGGAAGTGGAAGGTCGCGAACTTGACCTGCGCCGGATGGGTGGCGAGGTCGTGCTCGAGCCACTGGTACTCCGGGCTGCCGGGGCTCCAGTGGTAGTCGAAGTCGTTCTCATAGACGCTGCCCGTGCCGAGGTTGGAGTCCGCCCAGGCGGCGTCCAGCATGTAGAACCGCGCGGGCCCCGCGTCGAACGCGTACCAGACGCTCGGGTACTTCGCCGACGCCGTCCCGTTCAGGCAGCAGTAGTTGTCGATCTGGAAGCGTCCATTGGAGCCGGCGGCCGCCGAGCCACCCGGCCAGACCAGCGGGAAGCTCGCGTTC
The DNA here is from genome assembly GCA_963848955.1 of uncultured Solirubrobacterales bacterium. GTDB lineage: Bacteria > Actinomycetota > Thermoleophilia > Solirubrobacterales > 70-9 > DASUPK01. The sequence continues at coordinate 306,289 of CAWKFQ010000017.1, forward strand.
AAGCCGTGGTTTCCAAGAACCGGGAAGAGCGGCATCGAGGCGCCTGCCGCAGTCCAGAACGCTGGACCGAACACCGCGCTGACATTGGCTCCGGTCTGGTAGAGATCGCCGTAGTTCGTCTGGCTCCCGCCCGGGTAGGCGATATCGCCGGTCGAGAGCGCGAACCGCGCCCCGGTCGAGGCGATCTGGCCGATCAGGTTCGCCTGGTCGGGGTTGCCGCTGGCGGTGGCGGAGCCCCAGTCGCCGAGCACCGCGAACTTGAACGGAGTAGTCGAACCGGCGGGAAGCTCGGTGGCGAACTGCGGCGAGGGATTCGAGCCGAGCAGGTTGAGACCGGATCCCGTGGCCCCCAGATAAACCCGGTAGCAGTAAGTCGTATCCGGCGCCAGGGTAAGGCGCGCCTTCCACTGGTACTCGGGCGTTGAGCCAACCGTGATCTGGGTCTTGCTTGCGGACTTGCTGTGCGCCGTGCAGCTCTCCACGCCCGCCGCTCCCCAGGTCACGTAGGCCGACGCGCTTGACCGATCGGTCGCCCAGTTGATCGTGGCGCCCCCACCGGCTACGTCGGTCAGGTACGGGTAGCGGGTCAGCTGAGGAGCGTACGCGGTCGGCACTGTGGCCGCCTTCGCCGCCGTGGCCGGCGGCACGGCGATCAGGCAAATAGCCAAAGCCGCCCCCGAGAGGACCCGGAATGCCTCACGCTTCACGAATTGCACCCTCACCCATATCACGGTCGCCGAGCCCCAGAACTTGCGGCAACCTCGAGCGCCGACTCGATGCGAACCAGGCGCATTTCCGGAGGAATTTCTCAACCGCTTAACCCGCAGGGCCCTGTCCTACTCTTTAATGCCCCCGAATGTCCGAATCCGCTAACAACCCCCGACGATCAGCCCTCCAGGAGACACGCGCAGCCCCCGCGGCGCGGTCGACCGAAGTGTCTCAGGGGCCGGGCGACTACGGCATCGGGGACGGACCCGAGCCTCCTGGGCCTCTCATCGGGTTCCGCTCCTGGCGCATCGACTACGACGAAACCGGCGCTCCCGAGCTTCGCTCTCGATTCCTCCCGGTGAGTTGGAGCGAGGCGGTCCACATCGCCGACTGCTATCGCGACCTGCCGACCCCATTCCGTTCCTCGACTCCAGCGCATCAGGCCCCGCACGAGGCTCCCCACCCTGCATGTGGCTGCGGAATCTTCGTGGCGGGCCGGCCTGACCTCGACTTCCCCACTGTCGACCACCAAGGCGTGACGGGATTGGTCGCCTGTTTCGGTCGCGTTGTCCAGGATGCCAGAGGCACCAGAGTGGCGCGGGTTCGAGTCGAGGCACTGGGGACCTATGAGCACTGGAGTCGGCGGCAGCATCGAGCTGTCCGCGAGCTGTCCGGCCGGCTGGAGATCGACCTTGTCGACCTCCGGCTGCTCGAGGCGGCTGCCCTTGACTACGGTCGGCCGGCGACCAAAGCTTTCGCGGCCGCTGACCTCACCTCGCGATCGCCGGCTGACTCGGGCTGACGCGAACCACCCCGCCAATCTCCGCCGCTATCCCCGATCCCGGCGTCGGCGTCGCCGTCGCGCGACCACCAGGAAACCCCCCAGCGTCAGGACCAGGAATCCCGCGACAGTCGCCACACCCCGCATTACATTCCTCCCGGTTCCAGCCGGTTCGCTGGAATCGAAATCCCCGATCGTCGGGGGTTTCGCATCGCGGAGATCGGCCAGGGTCCGCAACGCCTGCGCGCCGTACCGGCGGCTCGGCTCGATTGCGCTGTTCTCACTGAACTCGTTCCAGCTGATCAATCCGACCGCGTCGGGAGATGAGGACACCGCCGCCTCATACTCGCGGCGCAACGTTTCTCCATCCGCGCGCGGCACCACGGTGTGGCCGCCGATCAGGCGAGCGTCAAACCCCGGGGCGGCCGGGGCGATCCACAGGCCGCTGTGTCGATGAACCGCCGCGCCCATCTCCTGCAGCTTCTGCCGATAGCCGGGGAAGGTGTCGGGGTTGACGGAGGACCAGTAATAGGCGTTCCCGTCCACGAGGGTTGCAAGGCGCCGGTAGTCGCTCGTCGTGTGCTCGCTGGCCAGAATCTGCAGATCACGGCGATGGTCGATCACCGAGGACATCTCAGCGCGAGAGAATTCCCAGCTTCCCGACCAGATGACTACCGGCTTCCCGAAGGCATCGAACACCGGGCTGGCGGCGAAGCGCCTGCTGAAAAGGTCGAGGTCGGTGGCGACCTTGCCGATGGGCAGCGGACGGCGCGCGAAGTCGAGCCCCTGATAGATGACCAACAGCTTGAAGCGCTCCGCCCGGGCGACGCGGATCAGCTTCGCCAGTCGCTCGTCCAGGGTGGGCGTGTGCTTCCAGCTCACTATGAAGCCATCGATGCCGGCCTGTTCGGCGAGCTGGATCTGACGCCGCATCACTGTCGTGTCGTCGCTCGAGTAGCGTCCAAGCAACGGATAGTCGGACTTCGCCCGATTCCAGGAGCTGGGATCGAACCAGATGTAGTAGTAGGCGAAGAGGGGGGGTTGGCCCGTCTGCCGGGGCGATGCCGCTGCGCCTGCGGCCGCAGGTGCGGTTAACCCGGACGCAATGGCAAGCAGCGTCGCCGCGAGCACCAGGCTTCCGACCAAGCGCGATACCCAACGCCTCGGCGTCGTCACTGCCCCCAATTCTCACGGGCCAATTGATCAGCGACCTGGCGCGCCGGTCCGCCATCAGGGCCCCTCGTGGATCCCTCGAGCGCTGACTTCGCCGGGACGCCCGGCCAGAGCAGCTCGAGAAGCTCTTCACGGTGGAGCGAGGGGCGCGGGTGTGTCGCCAGGAGCTTCGTCAGCGTCCTCGCAGTACGCCGCTGCCACACGACCGGCCGCGCGACGCCGATTCGTTCGACACGGAACCCCCCGAGCAGCTCCACGCGTAGGGGAGGCACGAACCCAGATTCCGAGGGCGCCCCGCCATCCCATGAGCCGGATGTGTCAATGGGGGTCAAACGCTCACCCCGAGAATACCGCGCGCCTGCTCCCAAACTCGTCTGCGCAGAGCGCAACGGGCGTACCCTTGCACCGCCCGACCCGACTCGATATAGGCTGCTCACCACGGGACGAAGATGGGACGTGAGATGTATCAAGGGTTCGCCAGGATGGCTCCACTGGCGGGACGTAGACAGCGCCTCCTTGGGCGGTTTGCTCCCGCCGCCTTACTCGCGGCCCTGTTGCTCGGCGGCGAGCGTCTCGCCGGCGGGGGCGACGGTGACGATCGGCAGCAACCTGGAGCGGGTGCCGGACAGCGCAGCGAACTACAGCCCACGGCCGACTTTCAGCAACAGCGCGCTCGCTCCCGACCTGCGAGCTCCCGGTGGGGTTTCCTCGCCCGTGAATGGGACGGTCGTGCGGTGGCGGATCCGTGTCGGCGACTCTACGCGGGCTCACCAACCTCCGGATCATCAGGCCGCTGGGCGGCGGGCTGTTCACCGGAGCGGGCACCTCGCCCTCGGTAATACCCCCGATCAATGCAACGACCTCCTACAACGTGCAGCTTCCGATTCAGATCGGCGATTACATAGGAATCGACTGCTGCGCGTTGTCGGCGGCGGCGCGAAGTTTTTCGTGGCGGGCGCCGCCATTCGCAACGAGTGGCAGCCAAGCCTCGCCGACGGTGGGCCCGCGCGCGCCGCCGTCCAGCACGACCCTCTACGAGGTCGCGCTCAACGCCGAGATCACCTCGACCTTCACCGTCGACGCGATCACGCGCAACAAGAAGAACGGAACGGCGACGCTCACCGTCACCGTCGCGCACCCCGGCGAGCTGACCGGGGCGGGCAAGGGCGTCAAGGTCGCCAACGCCGCCACCAGCAGCAAGACCGTAACCGCACCGGGCAGCGTGCAGCTGCTGATCAAGGCGAAGGGCAAGAAGAAGAAGAAGCTGAACTCGACCGGCAAGGTCAAGGTCAAGCCGAAGATCACATACACCCCGACGGGCGGCGAGACGGTCACCAAGCCGGTGAAGGTGAAGCTGATAAAGCGCTAGGCGCCTTGGTGCGTCCCTTTTCGATCAGGCTGAAAGTCGCCGCCGACCCGAGACCTTGGCTTCAACGCAACCGTCGTCTCCAACTGCATCGTCCAGAGGGTCAAGGGGAAGACCGTGAAGAAGCATCGTCCAGAGGGTCAAGGGCAAGACCGTGAAGAAGGCGACGAACAAACTGCGCGCCGCCGGCTGCAAGGGCAAGGTGCAGAAGAAGGGCGGCAAGAGGGTGACCAAACAGAAGCCGCACGCCGGCACCGAAGTCCCACCGGGGACGCCCGTCAAGCTGACGCTCGGATCCTGAGCCTCAGGCACGGTCTCGGTGGGGGAGAAAACTACCCCCCTTCCTGCGGGGGATCTTCCCCCACACCCCGGCCCGCCCGCCATTAATTTCGAGTAGGTCGATGCCTGGCCCAAGAAGCAATCCGTCGAGACGAGGACGGGAACGGAATGACGACATTGGGGCCACCCAGCCTTGCGTATCTGGTGGTCAAGCGAGCAATGGACATGGTCCTTTCCGCGACAGCACTGATCCTGCTGGCACCGCTTCTGGTGGCGGTGGCGCTCGCCGTCAAGATCGATTGCCCCGGGGCGCCGGTTCTGTTTCGCCAATCCCGCTCGGGCAGATTGGGGCGCCGATTCCCGCTCGCCAAGTTCCGCACCATGGTGCCCAACGCGGATGAGCTCAAGGAATCACTGCGCGAGCGAAGCTCGGTCTCCTGGCCGGATTTCAGGCTCGAACATGATCCACGGGTAACGCGCCTTGGCCAGGTGCTGCGGAAGACGAGCATCGACGAGCTTCCCCAGCTCTGGTCCGTCCTCCGCGGCGACATGAGCCTGGTCGGGCCTCGCCCGACCACCTTCGCCTCGGACACCTACCGCCCGTGGCAAACCGAGCGTCTGGATTTCGCGCCTGGGCTGACCGGGCCGTGGCAGGTCATGGGCCGGAACTCCATGGACTTCACCGAGCGATGCAGGCTCGAGATCAGCTTCTTTCGGAACACGTCGGTGTGGCGTGAGCTCGGGATCCTGATCCGGACGGTGCCCGTCCTCATCCGCCGGACTGGGGTCGCATGAGAAGCCAAGCGGCCCTGCGAAACCTCAGATCGCACCGAGCTGGTCACCGAGATCGGCGAAGTCACGGCGCTCTCCGCGGAATGGCGCCCACTCGCCGAGCGGCGGGGGAATGCCTTTCTGACGCCGGAATGGTTCCTGGCCTGGTTGCGTCACCTCGGGCATGGCTGGGAGCCGCACGTGGCGGTGGTCCGGACCCCTCGCGGGACGCTGCGAGGGCTACTCCCACTCGTGAGCTCCACGAGCAACGGTCGGGGCGAGCTTCGAGTGTGTCCGATCGGAGACCGCTTCCACCCGGTTGCGGACGCGGGGGACGAGGAGGCGGTCGCCACCGCCGCGGCGCCCGCCATTGCGCCGCCTGGCCGTGGCCTCCATTCGCTTCTGCTCGAGAACGTGGACGCCGGGAGTGGATGGTGGCGTGCGCTGGCCAAGGCATTCCCAACTCCGCTGGCGACCGTCGAGCGAGGCGAGGCGACGCTGCCCTTCGTGGAGCTGGCGGGACTGAGCTGGGACGAATATCTGGCGGGCCGGAGCCGCCAGCTACGCAGCCAAGTCGGCCGAAAGCTGCGCTCCCTTCGCAGGGACCACGACGTGCGGTTTCGCCGCACGGGGAGCTCAGACGAGGTCGCCGCCGACCTCGCCACCCTGCTCAGGTTGCACGACGCCCGGTGGGCCGAGCGTTCTGAGCGCTCCGCGCTCGCGGATCCCACGATCCGCGAATTTCACCTCGAGTTCGCGCGTGCCGCGTTCGAGCGAGGGTGGCTGCGGCTCACCGTGATGGAGGTGGATGAGGTCCCGATCGCGGCGCTCTACGGGTGGCTGATCGGTGGGCGCTGGTCCTACTACCAGGCGGGATTCGATCCGGCATGGTCCCGCCACAGCCCCGGATTTCTCCTGCTCGCGGAGACCATCAGGGAGGCGATCGAGGACGGGGCCTCGGAGTACGACATGCTGCGCGGAGACGAGGCGTTCAAGCGGCGCTTCGCGACCTCGTCTCGCGCGACACGCACCATCCTCCTGGCGCCCCGCGGACACCAGGCGCACATCAACGCAGCGGCCGTGGATCGCCTGCGCCGGGCGTGGCGCACCCTGCCCGCGCAACCCAGGGCCCGGGCGCGGCGACTCGCGGGCCGGCTCGGTGTAAGCCGTTGAGAACCCAACCCGGTTCGAGACGTGGACCGCACACCTGACCACGGCGAGGGTGAGGCGGCAGCCGCCGAGGGCCTCACGGGTACGGTGGTGCGAGGAACGGCGCTCGCGGGAACCGGCTTTGCGCTGAGCCAGGCTCTCACCCTCGCGGCCTATCTCGTCCTGGCGCGACTCGTGACCCCGACCGAGTTCGGCCAGTTCACAGCGGGCATGGTCCTGGTCGCGCTCGCCGACCTCTACACGGACTCGGGCATGATGTCGGCGCTCGTCTACCGACGCGATCGAGTCAATGAGGCCGCCGCCACCGCCGTGATCGCGACGGTGATCGGCGGCCTTGCGGTCTCGCTCGCTCTGCTGGCGCTGGCGCCCCTGATCGGCGCTTTCTTCGGCAGCACAACCATCGCAGGCGTCGCGATGGCGGTATCCGGGATGAGCCTCGTGCGAGCGAGCGGCGTGGTCCCGGATGCCCTGCTGCAGCGTCGCTTCTCGTTCCTTCGGCGAACGATCGTCGAGCCCGCGTCCGTGCTCGCCTTCGGCATCACCGGCGTCGTCCTGACGGCGAACGGGCTTGGGAGTCTGGGGGCTCGTCATCGCCCAGTACGCCTCGGTGGTGGTCAAGACGGTTCTCTCGTGGGGGCTGGTCCGTTGGCGACCGCAGCTGCGACTCGCGTCGTATGCGATGTGGCGGGAGCTGATCTCCTACGGGCGACACACGATCGCCGCCACCACCGTGATTCGGGTGGGTGAGGAGATCCCGGTCCTCCTGCTCGGGCGATTCACCGGCGCCGCAGCCTTGGGCCAGTTCCGATACGGGCGCCGGATCGCGGCCCTGCCGTTGGCGATGCTGATGGCCGCGGCCTCCTACGTGCTGTTTCCGGCGTTCGCGCGGATCGCCACCGAGCGAGAGCGATTCCACGCGAGCGTGCTGCGGGCACTGCGCTGGATGGCGATCCTCGCCTTCGGCGGCGGCCTGATCATGATCCCGCTCGGCGAGCCCCTGACGACGCTGGCCTTCGGCCCAGTCTGGGCAGACGCGGGAAAGGCGGCGATGGCACTCGGGGTCTTCGCCGCGGCCCGCGGGGTCAGCTCTTTGATCGTGGAGACGCTGAAGGCCGACGGCCGGCCCGACGTCGTCACCCGGATGAACGTCGTCGAAGTCGTCGTCGGGAGCGCCGCGATGATCGCGCTGCTGCCGCTCGGCCTCGTCGGCGTCTGCATCGGAGTCTCGATCGGGGCAGTGGTGCGAGCGGCATACGCGTTCAGCCGCGCATACGCCGTTGTGGGCCTTCCGCTGACGAAGATGCTGGACGCGATCCGTGCCCCGCTGCTCGCCGCACTCGCGATGGTGGCCATCCTCTTCCCGCTCGAGACATTCGTCGTCCAGGCCGGAGATCAGGCCACGGCCACCGGCCTCCTCCTGGTTGCGCTCGAGGCGGCGCTCGGGCTCGCGATCTACGCGGGGATCCTGCACGCGCTCGTACCGGGCACCCTGGCGGAGTTCCGCTATCTGGTCGGGAGGATGTGGAAGCGGTCCAGACCGGACGGTGAGATGAGCGATCGGCCGCGGATGTCCCCCGGTCTTTCCGCAACGGTGAGGTCGGGCTAGGTGTTCCGTCAGCGGCGCCTCAAGGTGGTCACGCTGGTACGTGAGATCGGCCCCGCCGGCGGCGGCGGTGCCGAGAGGGTGGCTCGTGACCTGCTCGTCGAGCTCGATCCGAAGCGGTTCGAGCGGATCCTGTTCGTAAGCCGTCCCCACCGTGACCGGACCGGCGAACAGGTGGTGGCGGACCTGCGGCGGCGGGGGGTGGACGTCCGCTTCCTGAGGCGCCGCTTCAAGTACGACCCGCTCGCCTGGTGGCCGCTGTTTCGGGCATTGCGGCGCGAGCGGGTCGACGTGCTTCACACGCATGCCTTCGGCCAGAACGCATGGGGATCACTTCTCGGCCGACTCGCCGGCGTGCCCGTGGTGATCACCCATGAGCACAATCGGGAATTCACCGGCCGCACGTTGCGCCCGATGATCGACCGAGAGCTCATCGCGCGCTGCGCCAGACGCGATGATCGTGGTGTCCGGAGGAGGCTCGCCGCAGGATGATCGAGGTCGAGCGCGTCCCGCCCGAGCGCCTGGTGCTGCTCCCGAACGGGCTCCGGCGCTGCCGCCCGGTGACGGACGAGCGCGTGCGCGCGGATCTCGGCATCGGCAGCGACGACCCGGTGGTGGGCACCGTTTGCATCATCCGCTCGGAGAAGGCGCTCGACGTCCTGGTGCGGCGCCGTGGCGCTGCTGATCAGGGACTTTCCTCGCCTTCGCGTGCTGATCGTCGGCACTGGCCCCGGCCGTGCGGGCGTGGAGGCGCTCACGGAGCAACTCGAGCTCTCCGACTGCGTCCACTTCACGGGCGCCCGAGCCGACGTGGCCGACGTCCTGGAGGCGATGGACGTCGCGGTGCTCTGCTCGGACTATGAGGGCAGTCCGCGCTCGATTCTCGAGTTCATGGATGCCGGCAAGCCGATCGTCGCCACGCGTGTGGGTGGGGTTCCGGAGTTCATCGACGACGGGGTTCACGGCGTGCTCATACCTCCCCGCGACGAGGAGGCTCTCGCCGCTGCTGTCGGAGGTCTGCTGCGGGATCTGGATGGTGGAGGCGAGATGGGCGCCCGGGCGCGCGACCGTTGCCGCCGCGAGTTCAGCCTCGCATCGCACCGTCGACAGCCTCCAGCAGCTCTATGAGGAGCTTCATTCGTCTCGGACGGGCAACCTCGCGAAGAGCTCCCGGCACGCGTCTCGGTGCGATGACGGCCCCGCACTGAGCTGAGGGCCAGCGCCATGCTGCGCATCGGAGTCGTGCTGAGTGGGATGCGAGCGGCCGCCTGGGCCGCCTGGGTGCTGAGAGCGATCCGTGCGCACGACCAGCTGGAGCTCGCGCTGGCCGTCATCTCCGATCGCGATCGTCAACGAGCGGCCCTCGAAGCTCTTCGCGGTCTATGAGGCTCTCGACCGCCGAGTCTTCCCGCAGTACCCCGATGCGCTCGAGCCGGTGGACGTCTCGGCCGCGCTGGAGGGCGTGCCCCGAGTGCAGCTCCGGGCATCCCCTGGGCGGCAGGAGTCGTATGAGTACAGCGACCGGCCGCCCGATGAGCCCCCGCTCGACGTTCTCGTCTGCCTCGGGACGCGCGGGCTTGCCTCTGGCGAGATTCCGCTCCCGGTCCGACACGGCGTGTGGACTCTCCACGTCGGCGACCCGCGCCGGTACCGCGGCGAGCCCGCATTGTTCTGGGAGCTCTTCTTCGCGCGAGCCCGCCTCAACCAGCGTCCTGGAGGCCGTCGCCGAAAGCCCCGGAGAGCGCAGGGAGCTCTACCGGTCGTCGACGGCGACCGACCCGGTCTCGCTGCAGCGCACGCGCAACCCGGTCTACTGGAAGAGCGCCCGCTTCGTGCTTCGGCGCCTCGAGGACCTCTTGGCCGGGCGATGGAATCCCAAGCGCCAACCGGCGGACCCGCGGCAGAGACAGGGACGGACGCGCGCCGTCGAATGCCGATGCGGTCCGGCATATGGCCAGGGTCGCTGCGAGGATCACGGCGTCGTAGGCTTCGCCGCGCCGCCTTTCGCCGCCAATGGTTCCTTGGCCTTCGGCGGCGACGGGCGGACACCCTCCCGCACGAGGATCCCACCCCCTGGCAAGTGGTAACGCCGCCCGCTGATCGCTACTGGGCGGATCCCTTCGTCTTTCAGCGCGACGGTGTGACGCATCGTCTTCTTCGAGCAGGTCCGCTACGCCGACGCGAAGGGCGAGTTGGTTGTGGCGCGGCTGGAGCAAGGCGGCGAGCTGAGCGCCCCCGAGCCGGTTCTGCGTGCCGCTCACCACCTCTCGTACCCCTACGTATTCCGCGATGGCGCGGAAATCTTCATGATCCCGGAGTCCTGCGAGGCCCGGCGCGTCGAGCTCTGGGCTGCGACTGACTTCCCCACCGGTTGGACCCCGGTCAGGGTGCTGCTCGAGGGGGTCGTGGCCGTCGACGCGAGCGTCCTGCGTCACGACGGGCTGTATTGGATGTGGCTGAACGAGAGCTTCGAGGGTGGTCGCCTCGACGACGAGACGTTCCTGTACTTCAGCGACCGGCTCGATACGGGCTGGACTCCGCATCCGCGCAATCCAGTCGTATCCGATGCGCGGCGGGCGCGTCCCGCGGGTCGGCCGTTTCTCCACGGCGACGTCCTCATCCGACCTGCCCAGGACTGCACTGGCCGCTACGGCTCCCATGTCGTATTCAATGCCGTCGAGGTCCTGACGCCGGACGATTACCAAGAGAGGCCGCTCGGAATGCTCGGTCCGAGCTGGGCGGGAGAGCGCAACCTTTGCACCCACACCTACACGCTCGACGGGCCGTTCGAGGCGACGGACGGTCTGCGCCTGATCTCGAGGCTGCGCCGATGACGAGGAGGCGCGAACCCTCCTACGGTCGCGGCGCGTCGGGAGACCGGCAGGCGATCGTAGTCTCGTTTGCCCGTGGCAACCCCCTCTGGCCCCGGGTTCAACGCACCAAACACCTGGTGACTGCCCTCGAGCGGGAGTTCGAGCTCCGAGTTCAGCCAGTGCCCGCTCCGACCGCGGACGCCGTGAGTACCTACGAGGCGACGCTGCCCGGGCGTGTCGCGCGGAAGGCTCTCCGCCCGTTCGTTGGTCGACAGGTTCGAGCTCACGGCGCGATTGGCGTTGCGCGGTTGGAATCCGTCGGGTAGGGGCGCGCTCTTGATCGGCTGGCCGTTTTCGCCGATCTACGTCGCGGCGTCACATCTCGTCGCCGCCGGAGTTCCGTACGTCGTCGACGCCGGAGATCCCTGGGCACTGACCGATCCGTCGCCTCCCCCGTGGACCCGAGTCGTGGAGCGACGGCGAGCAGAGGCCGCGGAGACGTTCCTGTGGAGACACGCCGCGGGGGGAGTCGTAACCACCGAAACGCAGGCGAACAGCCTGCATGCGCTCCTCCCGGATCTCAAACTGCTCGTTCGACCCAATGGGTACTTCACGGCCGCTGAGCCCAAGGTCGACGGCGAGCCCGCCAGCGCTGAGGCCTCTGAGCTGCGCCTGGTTCAGTTTGGCTCGGTCAATTCTGCAAGGCTCCCGATCGGCGACTGGCTCTCGAGACTGCGGACCGCGGCGGGACTCACAAGGGTGCGCTTCGCCAACTACGGGCACGTGGACCGGCCCGAGCTGTTGCGGAGCCGAGATCCTGCGGTCGTCGTTGAAACGCATGCCCCGGTCGACTGGGGACGGGCCTGCCAGATCGCACGTGCCTTCGACGCGGCGCTGGTGGTCGCGAACAGGAATCCGGCTCAGCTGCCCAGTAAGGCGGTTCAGTACTTGACCCTGCCGATTCAGCGGATCGCCCTGACCGCGAGCAGCGACCGTGGCGAGCTGGGCGCCTTCGCCTCGCAGCGCCCGGCGTTCATCGCGGTGGGAGTGGACTCGCCGGAAGACATCCCGCGCCTGATGGGCCACCTGCGTCGCGAGTGGTCGGACGAGGAGCTGCGTCCGCCGGCCGCCGACTCCTGGCCCCAGGTCGGGCGCCAGGTCGTGGGTTCGCAGTCGAGTGTTGGGACCGCGCAGGGCCGCCCCTCGGTCGGCATGCCGACAGTGTCCGTATCGGAGCCCTTACTTGATCGCCAGATATCCGGAGCCTGGCTTGATGAACTCGCCGGCGAACCGCAATGGCTTGGCCGATCGCACGATCCTCAGGGCGCTGCTTCGCCAGCCCTCGAAGCTCTGACTGTCCTTCAGGTCCCAGCGCTCGACGACGTCCTGGAACCCGGCCGAGCGTAGGTCGCGCTTCACACCCCACGGTGTGAACCAGTTGACCGCCGGAGCAGTAGTTCCACCGACCAGGGAGGGGCGGTTTTTGGCCGCCCACCGCATAATGCGGCGCTGCAGCGACCGTGGATACCAGGGAAAGAGCGGGAATCCCGCGATCTCATGCTGGTGTGGATTCAGAGCGCTCGTCGTATGGAAGTAGAACCCGCCTCCGCGTCTCAGCACACGGTGAACCTCCCGGAATGCGGCGATATGGTCACCCACATGCTCCATGACCGAGAGGGCGATGACCAGATCGAACTCCTCGTCCTCGTAGGGAAGATCCTCCGCCCGGCCATGGTCGACCTCGAGCTCGATTCCAGTCCTCTCCGCGACCTTGCGGCTGTTCTCGATCGCGGGCTCCCAAGGCTCAATCCCGCGTGCGTCGTAGCCGGCGTTGCTGAGCGCGTAGACGAACAAACCCTGAGCGGCGCCCAGCTCCAGCGCCCTCCCTCCCGGCCTGACGCGGTCACAGTGCGGCGCGACCTCCGCGAGGAGCTTGTCCATCCTGGCCTCGTACTCGGGAAGGAGCGTCATTACTGCATCTATGGTCCTGCGCTCGGTGGCGCACATCCCGCGCACCGCTAACCACCCGCCTCGATCTTCCGGCCTCGGATGGAGGTGCACGCAGCGATCGCCGAGCCCGCCGGGTTGGTGGTACAGCTCCACTCGCCGATCGCGGTATCGCCGCCATTGAGCGCGGACAGCACGATCGACTGGGCCCTCGCGCAGTCAATCGGGTTCCCGCTGGGGGCGAAGGAGGTGAGGGTGTACTCCTTGCCGGAGTTCGCAAACCCGCTGCCGATGATTGGTTCACAGTGGGCGGTCCGCCCCGCTGGCCCGCCTGCGAGCTCTGCAGGAGGCGAGGTCTGGGCCGGGGTTTTTTCGTCTCCGCCGGCGACCATCAGGCCGATCACGACGCACGCCGGGACCGCGATCACTGCCGCCACGGTGAAGAGCGGCGCGCGACCACGCGGGCGCGAAGACCACGTCACCGACTGCGGCTCGGCAACCGCCGGCCCCTCGACCGCCGCGGGCTCGGCGGGAACGGTGCTCGCGGCAGCCGTCCGGGCGGGCTCGCGCCGGGCGTGTCGAGTTGCGAGTTCGCGCGCCCGGGCCTCCTTCTGGGCGAGCTGCCCAGCGACGAATCCGAAGCCGATCAGGATCCACGTGTAGCGCGGGTAGGTGGAATGCAGAAAAAGTCCCGCGACCAGGAAGCTAGTCAGCGCGACGAAGATCCCCTCCGCGAGAAGCGCATCACGGCCGCGAAGCCAGCGCTTTCCCCGCCAGGCGCCGCGCAGTGACAACCACAAGACGGCAAAGAACGCCGACGCTCCGACGATGCCGGTCTCAGCCAGGGTCCCGAGGTAGAGGTTGTGGGGCTCCCGGTTCGCCAGGCGTGGGTCCAGCCCAATCTTCTGCGAGTACTCGAGGTAATGCAGTGGGTAGTTGCCCGGACCCACACCGAAGATCGGGTGATCGCGAAACATCTGCAGCGCAGCAAGGTTTTCCGACTTGCGACCCCGGATCGCATCTTCGCTGCCCTGACTCACTTTGGCCACCTCCGGGTTTGCAGAGGATGAGCTCGACAGGCCGATCCGAGCCTGGAGACCGGATGGCATGAAGACCAGACCCGCAATGACGACGAGAGCCACGGCCCCGGCAACGAGCCCGCGAGGGATCGGTGCAAGGAGGAGGAGCAGGCAGAACGCTGCGGCGGCGGCCACGAGAGCGCCTCGCGAACCCGTCAAGCCTGTCGCCGCGAGGCACGCCGTGAACATCGCCAGCGCAAGGCCGCGGCTGGCGCGATCGCGGGCGGACAACGCCAGGTAGAGGGCGAGCATCGAGGTCGCCACGAGCACCTGACCGAAGACGTTGGGGTCGAGCGGCCCGCTCACTCTGAAGACACCCGCCCCCTCTGGCCGCGCGAGGGCGAAACCGGCAAAGTCGCTCTCGTACGCACCGGTAGCCGCCTGCAGGAGCGAGATCAATGCGAGCGCTCCACCGGCGACAACCACGGTCCACACCGCACGGCGAAGCCAGACCGGTCGGTCGAGGAGGGCGACGAGGGTAACGACCAGCAGGCCGTACCCGATGAGATCCCGGATCTTGAGCAAGCTGACCTCGGGATCCGTCGCGAACGCTGCAGAGGCCGCAAACGTGAGCCACAGCAAAAGGAAGACGGTCAGCTCACTGGGAGCGGAGTGGTTCTCTGCTCGCGTCAAGTGCTTCCACGCCAGGACAGCGGCGATGAGCAGCACTAGCGCCTGGCTGGGCTCAGGGGCACCGACTGCATGGCTCAGGACCCAGCCTGCGTAGCTGTAAAGGACGAACAGGAGGACGATCAGCGCCCAACGTGTTGCGGCGAACGCGGCGACGACGACCGCCGACGCCGCCAGAACGGCGAGCAGGCCCGCGACCGCGGTGACCGACGTCGCCGCCGCAATTCCAAGAACGACCGCAAGGAGTGCCCCGCCACCCCAGAGGGGGACTGCGAGGCCGGCGCTCGGAGACTGTCTGTTGCGGGCGAGAGCTTCCATGGTCACTCCAGGAACGCGAGAACTCCCTCGATCAGGCTGCGGAGCTCGAGGGCCGGCCCCAGCAACGGGCTCGCGTCGCCGCCACGCTGGGTGGCCCCATACACCCCTCGGCACTCGCTGTCCTTACGCAGGCGGAAGTCCTTCGCGTTCCGGTTGACGTAGTCGGGGCTGGCGATCAAGTTCCCCACCGCGCTGAACCCGGGGCCGTCGCTGATCCCACCGTTCTCGTTGTAGTGGGAGTCGGGATTCCCACCTTGGACGCAGTTCCGCGTAACGATGTTTCCGGTTCCGACGGGCCCCGTCCAATAGGACTGCACGTTCCAATAGCTGGTCGAGTTGCTGATCACGTTCTGCCTGACGACGTTCCCGGAGGAAGCGCTGGACTCATTCCCCGAGAAGCTGAGCCCAACCGGGTTGCCGTCGATCACGTTGCCGCGGATCAGCGCCCCCCGAGAGTGGGGGCCGACCTTGATGCCTCGACTGCCGCTCCTATAGATCGAGTTTCCGATGATCCGCGCGTCGTCGACGTCATTCATGTAGATGCCGTGGTCGTAGTTGGTGGTGGTCACACCGCAGTCGTGGATCCGGTTGCCCTTTATCACGGGGCGCTTTACTTCGGTCGTGCCGCCCAGCACCAAGCAGCTTGAGGTGTGCCGATTCGACATGTTGTCGTCGCGAAACGTCACGCCGTCGGCGTTGATCGTCGGGCTCGGGAGGTCGCGGGCGTTGCGCCCGTCGAGCGTCAGTCGCTCCACAGTCACCCGGTCGGCAGCGACGCGGAGGCGTCCGGCCACAGTCGCCTGGTCTCCGGGATAGCTGGTCAGCCCGATGCCGCGGGTGGCGAGAGTGAGGTCCCCTCGGTAGGTGCCGGCCCGGAGGCAGCCCGTCTCTCCGGGGGAGAGCGCGTTCACGAGCCTCTGCGCCGTCGCATACGGCCTGCCGGCGGTCCCGGGCCCCGAGTCGATTCCGCCTGGACTCGCGATCTTGGCGCAGCCACCAACGGTCGCGCCCGAGGCGGCCCCGGCGAACACCAGGGCGGCGAGCGTGCAGATCGAAGCGACCAGTGAGCCGATGGCAGCCGCGGCTCGCGCCTTTCTCGGCTGCTTCAGGTCGGGTCCCGGCTCCGCCCCGGTGGCCGAGCGAAGGAAGTCGGCCACTCGATGAGTCTCGTTCTCCGCGGTGTGCCGGCGGGCGTGGTCGGCGGCCACCCGGGTGAGCCGCGCCCGCAGGGAACGGTCTCGTGCGATTTTCGCGAGCTCGTAGGCAGCGGCCGGGGCGTCACCCGGCGGCACCAGGAGGGCACAACCACCTGCCGCGCCCGCGACCCCACCGACCGCCGTGGCCACGACCGGCAGCCTGGCGGCGAATGCCTCGAGGAGCACCTGGGGCATCCCCTCTGTCCACGAGACGTGCAGGAAGAGATGACACTCCCGGTAGAACCGTTCGAGCCCATCGTCCATCGGGACGTACCCGCGAAGGTCCGCGTATTCGCTCATCCCGAGCCGATCGAGCCTCTCCATCAGCTCGTCCCGCATTGGGCCGTCGCCGCAGACGACCAGGCGCCAGCGCGGATCGTGCTCGCGGAGCAGCGCCAGCACGTCGGCGAGCAGCAGTGGGTTCTTTTCGCGCTCCAGCCTGCCGACGGAGAGAACGGTCAGCTCGTCCGAGTAGTCACGGCCCTCGTGGGCATCCTCGATCGCGGACTCATCAACCAGGGAGACGTAGATCCCGAGCGCCGCAATCGCATGGCGGTAGCGACGCTCCAGGTCCGGCCCGACGACGACGATCGGATGCCGCCGGGCAAGTACCCGCCACGTGCCCTCGAGGAGGAGGGCCAGCGCGCGGAGCGACCGGCGGCGGGGGTGACGGCTCGCCACATATCGGGGAAGGTCCTGGCGGGCGCCGAGCACGACCCGCTTCCTTCGCAGGGCAGCGACAGTCAGAAATGCGATGGAGAGCAGGTGCGGGCCCAGCAGCCAGACGGCGTCCACGTTGTCCAGGGATCGCCAGAACCGCCGAATCGATCTCAGCATCGCGGGCGCCGCGCTGAGCGGCCTCGCGAGGGTGCGGTACCAGGGAAGGGGGACGAACGAGATCGAGTCAGGGAGGCGGTAATGCCACTGGCCCGGCTCGGGATCGACGCGTCCAAAGAGCACGAGGCCGTCGAGCTCATCGGCGAGGCGGGCTATGAAAAGCGTGAACGCCTTCTCGGCGTACACGCCCATGTCGTCCCGACGGTACTTGTAGTCGGTGTAGACGGCTAGTCGCATGGCGTCCTCAGCCAAGGCCGATTGATGTGAAGTGGTCATTGGCAATGAGCACGTCCAGCCCCCCGATGACCAGGGGGCCGCCGAGCTGCCTCGTGCGATCGAGCACTCCCCATAGGGGCGTGCCGCGAAGCGCCCGCGTCAACCGCGCCGTCTTGAGCCGGAAACGCCAGGCGGCATCGCGGTGATAGAGACCGACGCGGGGCCAGCGCAGGGAGGCAGACGGCATTCGAAAGCTGCCCGGCAGCTCAGCCGCGAACAGGTAGCCGGCGTCCTCCACCGCATCGGCGACGCGCCTGTCCACCGCCCCGTACGGGTAGGCGATCGAGCGGCATGGGACGCCGAGCTGCTGCTCGCAGTCTCGCCGCGATCCCCTGAGCTCGGTGGCGAGCTCGCCCTCGCTCAGCTCGGGAAGGCGGGGATGCGTCCGGGTGTGGGATCCGACCTCCCAGCCAGCGTCGACAAGCATCTGGAGCTCATGCCACGAGCAGGGGACGAGCTCGTCCTCGTGAGCTGTGTTGTGCCAGCGGTCGATCCCGTCCCATCCCATTGGCCGTTCCGTGCCGATGTACGCGGTGGGCGCGAAGACAGTCGCCGGCAACCCGAGCTCGGCGAGGATCGGGAAGCCGAGGCGAACCACGGAGCGGTAGGCATCGTCGAAGGTGACCACGAGGGTCTTGCCTTCCCGGACTCGGCCGAGCGCGCCGCTGAAGGTCGCGCCCTGGTAACCATGACGGACGAGGGTGCGGAGTTGAGCACGAAGCGCGCGGGGCGAGACCGACAGCGAGGCAGGGAACTTCTCGCTCACCGCGTGGTAACAGAGGATCAGCACCTCGGCCATCGACCGCATCACCCTCCAACCGGGCTGCCGGCAGGCTCGCCGGCCCGCCGGCCCTCTCCCGTCGGATTCCACCTCTCGAAGCGAACCCCGCCGAGCACGGACAGCACCGCGATGGCCGCGGCGAGGTTGACCAGACAGAAGTAGTAGGCGACCCAGAGGGGCCGGGCTCTGCCCCATCCCCGAGTGCGGCCGGCCCACCCCGCAGCGGCGAGACCATAGAAGGCGAGCTGAGGCCCCAGCGCCAGCCACCACACTGGGCTCAGCGTGGTCAGCCAGAAGCCGGTCGCGACAGCGGTCAACAGGAAGAAGGGGAGGAGTCGCCGCAGGACCTTGTGCGAGAGGACCTGAACCGAGTAGAACCCCCCGCGCCAGGGCAGGAGAAGATCCCGGAGTGAGAAGGCGGCGCGAAGGCCCCGGTTCATCACTCGGACCTTCCGCCTGAACTCGGAGCCGGCGTCGCGCGGTGCGTCCACGAGCACGAGCGTGCGCTCGTCGAAGGCAAGTCGACGGCGGGCCCTGAGCACCTGGGTCGAGATCACGAAGTCGTCGGTGCCGGAGGTGACGGTCGAAGGCCGGAAGACCGAGCGCCGAATCGCGTAGAGACGGCCGCTCGCCGATACCGCGCTACCGACTCTGTCCTCGAGCCTCTTGATCCACTGCTCGTACCGCCAGTACACGCCCTCCCCGCGCGCGACCCCGGACGCCTCGGACCCGGTGCCACTCACCTCGTTGGCGGAGACGCCGCCGACGGTGGGATCGGCGAAGTTCGCCAGCAACTGGTCCAGCGTGTCGGGGAGGAGCAATGAGTCGGCGTCGGTGAACACGAGGATCTCCCCACCCGCCGCCTCCACTGCCCCGTTCAGGGCCGTGATCTTCCCGACCCGGGGAAGGTCGAGCACCCGGTCGCGCCCCAGCTCGCCGAGCGGCAGCGACCGTGCCGTCGGTGGAGCCGTCGGACACGACGACGATCTCGATCAGATGAACTGCGGGTAGCGGTCGCGCGCACGTTCGCCACCTTGGCCTCGATGACGCGCTCCTCGTTGTGCGCCGCGACCAAAACGCTGACCGCCTTATGTGTCGGCCTCCGCTCACGCGGCCGCGGACGAATGCGCCCCGGGCGGCAAGCACCAACGGGTAGCCCGCGTACACCCAAACGACAGCCGCACCCGAGATCAGAAGGAGGACGAGCGGGAGCAACGGTCAGCGCTCCCAGGACTCGCCTCTCGGAGCGGGTGCTCGAGACGGCCCCTCCCGCTGGGCGAGGGTCGAACGCAACCTACGTTCGGCGAGAACCAGGGTGATCCCGAGGAGCGCCCCGAGCAGGAGCGCGAGGCCGACGGTCCGTGCGATCTTCGGGCCGACCTGCACCGGCGGCGAGGGAGCACCCAGGGACTCGAGCCGGTACGGCGGGTAGCTCCCCTCGACGAGGCGGGCGGCCTCGGGGCCGGCGGCGGCCTGCATGGCGCGGAGCTTGCTCGTCATCCGGGCCGGTCAGCCGCATGTCGATGATGGTGCTGCCGGTCCTACGTGTCGCACTCCAGCCGTATTCCGCGCCGTTCCCGCCGACTGAGCCCGCGGGGACGCCCGCTGACCGAGCGGCGAAGCTGCGCAGTCTAGGGCTGCCGAACATGTTCACGATGGTCTCCGTGATCGCGCTGTCGGGCTGTGCGAGCGTTCCGAGCACATCGTTGATCGCGGCGGGCGGGACGGTTGCGTTGGGGCGGACCGCAAAGCTCGACTCGCGCTCGAAGGTCTTCGGGTCATTGCTCACCGAGATGAATGCCGCAATCCCGGCGACGGCGGCGAGGCTCACGACGGCCAGAACCCGCCAGATGGGCGGAGGCACGCGCCTTAGAAGAGCAAGGGCATCCTTGGGCGAGACGCAAGCTGCGCGGAAGCGGTGTCGTCGTTCCCGAACGCGGCGCCGACCGCGGCAGGGTTCTCGTGCTTCCCTCGCAGGTAGTCCGCGCCGCCCAGGTACGCGAACGACTCGCGTATCCGGCTCCCGGACTCGTCGGGCTCCTTGCTCGGCTTCGGCTCGCGGACCGGCTCGCTGGGCTTCGGCTCCTGGACGGGCTCCTTGTTCGTGTTCGGTTCGCGGGCCGGTTCCTTGCTCGGCCTCGCTCACAAGCCGCTCCCATATCCGGCTCCGGGGCTCCTCGTCGGGCCTGGCTGGCCCTGCCGACTCACCTTCCTTGCGGCTCGAGCTGTCCAGGGAAGCGCCGGTTCGTTCGCGGACCTGCTCCTTGTTCGGGTTCCGCTTCCCGGCCGACTCCTCGCCTCGGTCCCCGTTGGAGTCCACACCGCTCTGCTCCCCATTCGACTCCGCCGCTTCCGGCTTCCCATTCGAGTTCGCGGCTTCCTGCGTCCCGTTCCCGTTCGCCGCATCCGGCTTACGGCGCTGGCTTCGAGGTCTCGCAAACCACGCTTCCGGATCCGCCTCGAGAGCGAGGACGGCGGGCAGCCGACCTGGCGCGCTGTCTCGGCCGTTCCATGCTCGTCGAGTAGGGCTTGCAGCTTCTGGTCGTCTGGCCAGTCGTACTTCGACCTCGCGTTACGTGCCATCAGGTTGCCTTGCCTTTCTCGTCGAGAAGTTCCAAGTGGTGGATGTCCTTCCGTGCCGTCACGTGAGATCGGCGGTCGGCCGAAGGGCGACGCGCGGCTTGTAGGACAGTCGGACCATTCGCTGGCGACGGCCGAGGATGTTTCGCGCGAGCGCCGGAGCGGCGTACCAGGTGCCGACTACGAAGCGCATCACGGGGCCGAAGCTGAGCGTGCCGGCGGCGCCGACGAAGTGCAGCCCCGGGACGCTCGACTCGAAGCCCGGGCGCATGGCCGGGTAGCCGCCGGCCACGTCGAGGTCCCCGACCAGCTCAGGCGAGAGGAACGGGTACTGGGTGACGTCCACCGCGTAACCCGTCCCGAGCAGGACGTGGTCGGGATCGCGAACGGTTCCGTCGTCGAGAACGACGCGGACCCCGGTCTCGGACGGGGTGGCCTCGGCGACGGCGCGCGCCGTGTCCATCGGCACGTCAGCGAGCCGAGGACGAAGCCAGTCCGATCCCTTCGGAGCGATGCAGCGCCGCGTGATCTCGGGCCGCATCCTGACTGGCATCCGGCGGAACAGCTCTGGTGCGGCCGCGATCCAACCCGATCCCATGCCCCCGACGCCGGTCGGCGGCATCATCAACTGCCTCATACGCCCGCGCACGTCAGTCCCACCCTCGGGCGCCAACCACACCACGCCCGGAGCTCGAGCGACGATCTCGACATCGGCGCCTACCTCGTGGAGGATTGCCGCTGACTCGAGGGCACTCTGCCCCGCGCCGACCACCATCACGCGCCTGCCGGCGAAGGTCGCGAGGTCCTCGTGATCGGACGTATGCGAGACGAGCTCCCGCGGCAGGTCGCCCAGCGGCGATGGCCTCCAGGCAAACGGCTCGAGCCCCGCCGCGACCACGACCCTGGTCAGCGTCCACCTCCTCGCCGTCCTCGAGCCGGAGGCTGAAAGCCTCCATCGACCTGATCCATCTGCTGCACACGGCGCCGATCGACATCGGGGGCGGCGGCCCGGCAGAACCAGTCGGCGTAGTCGATGTAACTCTCGATGTCGATTGGCTCCGAGAGCTTGGTGCCGGTGCTCTTCTCGTACTCGTCGATCGTGAGGGACCGACTCGGATCGGCGATATGAGAGGCACATCGGCGCGACCGCAGCAGCATCTGGCGCGGCATGTGCTTCCGCCAGTAGCCCATCGGTTCGCCGAAGACCCGCGGCTCGATTCCCTTGTGGCGCAGGTGCGCAGCAGCACGCCAGCCCATAGGGGCCGGCGCCGATGATCGCTACCTGAGAGTCATGGTCCATTCCGGGCCTCCTTCGGTCGACCGTCCAGCGCGATAGGCGCGAACCTCGAGCGCGACTGGCGAAAAAGGTGGGTGAGGAGTAGAAGCAGGCGGGCGGCCAGGGGACCGGGGTCGGTGAGACTGAAGAAGCTCCGGGTCATCCGTCCGCCGCGGTCGCAGCATGCTCGAGTCGCGGACCGAATCCGACCCTCCCGCAGCCGCCGCCACAGGTTGCGCGCCTCGGCGTCTTCCCATCTGTAGCGATAGCCGGGCCGAGCCGCGCTTCAACGGGCTCGAAACCCAGAACCCAGTCGCACCAGGCGGCTGCAGGGGCGCGCCCGCCCTGGTGATCAGCTCGAGCGAGCCGAACAGGCGCGGGTTGAAGTCGATCGCCGACGAAGCGGGTCCCATTGCTGGACCAGCTCCACCTCGAAGACGCCCTTCCAGCCAAGCGCCCCGATCAGGTTCTCCACCTTTCGCTCCAGGCCGGCCGGCGGCGCGATCGTCTCCGCGAACGACACCGCGCCGCCCTCCGGCGGCCAGGTGCGGCCGTAGCGGCTCACGCCGTATGCGAGCAGGCGACCATCGGCCGCAACCCCCGAAAAGGAGACGAGGTCTCCGCCGAGGCATCTCTGGATCAGGGAGTGAGCGCCATACTCGGGCCACAGGGCCTCGAGCGCGGCGTCGCCCAGGACCACCATGCTCCCGCGCTGCACGGAGCCGCCATTCACGGCGCGCACACGTGCTCGGCGGCTTCAGCACGACGGGATATCCGAACCGGCGGGCGACGGCCCTCGCCTCGGCCACGTCCGCGCACACCTCGGTTTCCGGTGCGCCGAGGCCAGCCTCGGATTGAGGCATCGGCGAGAGCCCGCTTGCTGACGCACCGCTCCACGACCTGTGCCGGCGGCAGGCCGAGCTCGATGAGCCCCTCGAGTCGCTCACGATGCCGCGAGACGGCGAGCAGGGAAGCGTCGCTGCCCGTCACCAGCAGCTGGTAGCTCGCCGTCCGGGCAATGTCCCTGAGCTCTTCGACGAAACGAGCCTCATCCTGCCTGGGGTCGGCGGCCACGAGGCGCCGGTCGCAGGATCGCGACCAGTGCGCGGCAGCGGGGCGGCTGCTCGCGACCGCGTCAACCCCATAGCCAGCTCGGCGCAAGCTCCTGCAGGCCGCCAGGGAAGAGCGGTCCTGAGCGTCTGTCAGTAGAACGCGAGACCGCTTGCGGTTTTCTGGCGCGCGTGGTCGCGGGAGCGCCACCAGCCGAGCGCATGTATCCGCCGTTACCGCTGGCTTGACACCGCGCGCCAAAAGCTCCTTCGGGCCTCGCGTCCGAGCGGCCCCGGCGGATCGCGCTGACTGTGAACCCACCGCCGTCACGCTGCGACCCGCTCACGCTGTTCCGACGTCTGGGCCAGGGTCCACGCCGCCTGGCGCGTCAGACCCTCCTCGAGACTGACGCAGGGGGCGAAGCCCAGGTCGACGGTCGCCGTACGTGGATCCGAGCAGGTCCTGCGCACGTCGCCACGCGCGTCCGGCAGGTGCTCGATCTCGATCTTTCGGTCGAGCACCTGCTCGATCCGAGCGAGTGCCTCGAGCAGCTCGACCTGGGTGCCCCCGCCGATGTTGTAGACGGCCCCCCGGCGGCCGTCGCGCGCCGCGGCGATCGTGCCTCTGACCGCGTCGTCGACGAAAGTGAAGTCGCGCACCTGGGACCCGTCACCGAGAATCTTCACGGGCTTCCCGGCGAGCGCGCTGGCGAAGAACCTCGCGAATGCCATGTCCGGTCGCTGTCGCGGGCCGTAGACGGTGAAGTACCGCAACCCCACCGTATGTAGGCGGTCGAGCCGGCCGTAGACCGCCGCGAGCTCCTCGGTCGCGAGCTTGGTCAGTCCGTAGGGGGAAATCGGGGCGCGGCACGTGTCCTCGGGGGTCGGATAGGCCACGGAATTCCCGTAGACCGACGATGAGGAGGCATAGACGAAGGTCTTCACACGGGCCGTGGCGCTGGCCTCCAGCAACCGCTGTGTGGCCAGCACGTTGTCGTGCACGTAGCGACCGAAGCTCGCCCCGAAGCTGCCCCGCACCCCGGGCTGGGCGGCGAGGTGGAAAACCGTGTCGACCCCGTCGAGGACGCCCTCGAGGGGGTCGCTTCCCAGATCGAGCTCGAACAGCGTGAAGCAGGCGCGATCGCGCAGCCCCTCCAGGTTGCTCTCCTTGCGCTCGCGTAAGTAGTAGTCCGTGAAGGAGTCCACTCCCACGACTTCCTCGCCCAGGTCGGCGAGACGCTCGCTCAGGTGAGAGCCCAGAAACCCCGCGCAGCCAGTGACCAGGAGCGTCAATGCACGCTCCTCATCGGCTCACTCTCAGATCTAAGACCGCGGTGAAGAAACTGCACCGGCAACGGCCGCAGGCTCTCGCCTCGTTGGGGCCGCCTGGACTCGGGAATGGGAAGGCGATTCAGCGCCACCTCGAGCAGGGACTCGAGCGTCACTCCGTCGTCCGGAGAACTCGCCCACGCCAGCTGGACCTCGTTGCCACAAGCTCTTCTTAGCCGCTGGTCGATCGCTGATCTCGCCCGCCCGTCGGACTCGAGAACCGCGCACAGCCCGCTTCCGCCCAGGGACGGGACCATCGAGACGCCGTCGGTGACGCGCAGCACCGACGACACGGTGGTCGCCCACCTTCGAGTCTGTCGCCCGCCGGCAATCGAGGTGCTCGGCGGAAGCTCGACAACCAGGATGTCCGCCCGCTGCCCGCTACGACGACAGCGCGCAAGCTGCATCCGGGCCGGATAGAGCGCATCGGGATGGTGCCGGGAGCCGCTGGCCGCGAAGGTGAGGGCCAGCGCCCCACCCGCGCCGAAACACGCAGCTTCAGATACCCCGACCAGTCCCAGCCCAATGCAGCCGATCCCGGTGAGTCCGGACGCCAGTGCCAAAAGCAGGATGCTCGGACGCGTGCGCGATGACATGGGCGCAGTCTTTCGCTGCTACCAAGTTCTGGGTGGGGGTCTCTGCCACCTCGATTAGGTATCCGGCCAACCGACGGGGAGGGAGTTTCCGCCCCATGGGATACCGCAGGCGGGGTACATCTCTACCCCCTGTTGGGGTCCAGTTTTGCTGTCCCCGCCGCTCATCCGCCACGTAGCTTCCGATCTCGTGGATGTGGGGTCCCCGACTTCGGGTCGGTCGTCGCCATCTCAGACGATCACAGTCGTGACCGTCGACGGCGACCCCCTTGCACGCCGCGCCCTGCGTGCCCAGCTTGCCACCCAGCGCGACCTCAACCTTGTGGGCGAGGCCTCGGATGCCTCGACGGGCGTCGACCTGGTGTGCGAGCGGCAGCCGGACCTGGTCCTGATCGCAGTCACGGCGCGCGACCAGGACAGCAGCAACGCAATCGCCGAAATGATCGAGGCCTCTCCGAACACCCGAATCATCGTGCTGGCCATCGAGCGAGATGAGGAAACCCAGATGCAGTTCTTGAGAGCGGGTGCCGCGGGCTGGCTCATGAAGTCCGTCGACCTCGAGGTCCTCCCCCGCGTGCTCCGCGGTGTGCATGCGGGCGAGGCGGCCATCCCCCGGGCGCTGTGCAAGCGGGTCGTGACAGAGGCGATCGGCAACGGACGAACTGACCGAAATCGACTTCGTCCGATTCGGAGCTCGCTGACACGACGAGAGTGGGAGGTGGTCGATCTCCTCGCCGAGGGCGCAACGACGGCGGGTCTGGCCCGCGAACTGGAGCTCAGCCAGGCGACCGTCCGCACCCACATCAAGCACATCCTCGGAAAGCTCGGGGTGCATTCACGGGACGAAGCGATCCGCCACGTGGAGCGGCTCCGCCACGACGCGGCCGGCTCGCCTTCCGAACCCGGCCGATCGGGCTCATTACCAAAGAGTGTTTAGGGCTTACTTACCAAATAACCGGTAGAGGTTGACTTGAATACCGCAAACTGGGTAGAGTCGGTCAATGAGAGGACAGAGCGAGGGGGAGCGGCGGCACAGCCGCACTCACCGAATGCCCAAGCTCAAACTCGACACGATTCATGTAGTTATCGCCGACTCGGATCCGCTCGCTCGGCGCGTCGTTCGGGATGCTCTCCAGGACCGCGGCGGCTTCGTGGTTCCCGCAGAGGCCTCGAGCGGCAACGAGGCGGTTGAGCTCACCCTCCACTACCGCCCCGATGTGGCCTTGATGGAGACCTCCCTCCCAGGGCTCGACGGGCTCACCGCAACGCGGCGGATCCGCGAGGAGGCCCCGGAGGTTCGTGTGCTCATCCTGTCGCGAGACGACGGGGAGGATGTTCAGCTGCAGGCGCTGCAGGCAGGAGCCGCCGGCTTCATCTCCAAGAACGTGCCGGTCGAGACCATGTCCCGGGTGGTGGAAAGCGTGGTCCGCGGGGAAGCCGCCATCTCCAGGAGGGTGACGATGCGCCTGATCGAGCGGCTGCGCCATCTTCCCGAGGGCGGTGTGGGGATGCGGCCCGTGCGTAGCCCGCTGACAGAACGCGAATGGGAGGTGCTTGACCTTCTCTGCCAGGGCAAGAACACCAGAGAGATTGCCGAGGCGCTCGTGCTTTCCGAGGAGACGATCTACAGCCACTCCAAAAACGTCTTGCGAAAGCTCGACGTGCACTCGCGCGAAGAGGCCATCGAAGCCGCCGAGCAACTCCGACAGCCGATCAGCGGGCTTGCAAGCAACGCCGAACCAAAGACAGCGCCTCCCGAGCGGTGAAGCTGATCGGCAGTTCGGGCCGCTGGACGCCCCCGGCGACGGGCCCTCTGGGCTGAGAAGCTCAGCGACTGCGGCGCCAACGCCGGCTGAGATTCCTCCAGCCGAAGACACCTCGCCGCGCCAGGTTGGTCACCGCCGGCGCCCTGGAGCCGGCGTGGATCAGCCATAGGTACAACGCCGGCGGCATCCGGCGCAGAGAAGGACGAGCGCCGTCGATTCATCAGCTCGGCCAGCTCGGGCGTCCCATAGCGGATGTAGCGGGGGACGTTCTCGAACCAGCGGGCGCTGTTGCGCGCTGTGCGCTGGGCCTCGATCAGGTCGCCGGACCGCTGCTTGCCGTACGACCGTGAGCGCCGAGGGGATGTCGGCGCGCTCGCGGAGCTGCGTCGCCAGGCCGATCGCGTCCTCCACGGCCAACCGCGTGCCGGAGCCGATGGTGAAGTGGGTGGTGTGGGCCGCGTCACCCATCAGCGCGAGATTGCCGTGGTGCCAGGTGCGGTTGGTGACCGTCTGGAACTCGAGCCACGGAGTGCTGTCCCGCGTGCCCGCCTGGGGCTCGAGGGGGTGACCATCCAGACTGGCCTCGAAGATGCCTTCCAGGAGCCTCATGGTCTGCTCCGGCGACAGCCCATCGAAGCCGAGGCCCTTCCACGTCTCCAGGGAGGTCTCGACGATGAACGTGCTGCCCTCGGAATCGAAGCCGTAGGCGTGGGCCCAGACCAACCCCGCCTCGGTGTGGACGAAGGGGAACGTGAACGAATCGAAGACCTTGCTCGTGCCCAACCAGATGTACTTGTTTCGACCGCGGACGACCCTCGTCCCGAAGTGGTCGGCTCTCCGCTGGCGCAGGCGACTGTTGACTCCGTCGCTTGCGACGATGAGATCGCTGTCGGCAAGCTCCGAGACGTCCTCGATCTCGCGGCCGAAGACGAGCTCGACCTCGAGCGCACGAGCCCGCTCGGACAGGATGCTGAGCAGCGTTTGCCGGCGCATGCTGTAGCCGTGTCCAGGCTCGTTGACGGCCGGTGTGGCATCGACCCGTACGACCAGGTCTGACCAGCGGAAGGCGTTGTCGCGAACCTGTCGCGCGGTCTCGGGATCGGTCCTCTCGAGATCCTCGAGCAACCCGTCCCAGAAGACGACTCCCCATCCGTAGGTGGTGCCCTCGGGGCCCCTCTCGATCACCGTGATGGCCTGGTCAGGGTCGAGGCGCTTCGCAAGGATCGCGAAATACAGGCCGGCGGGACCGCCTCCCACACAGGTGATCTTCCTCCCCACTTCCAGCAGGGTAAGGGCTCATAAATTTGTCGGGTGACCTCAGTTCGCTGGCTGAACGCCGGGACGCTTTCCGCGCAGGACGTAGGGCGGTGGACCGAGCTTGCACGATCGACGGCGACCCCGAATCCGTTCTATGAGCCCGACTTCGTGGTCCCGGCCCTCGAGCATTTCGGCGGCACGGAGCTCGAACTGCTCGTGGCGATGGACGGCGCAGGTGACTGGGTCGGACTGATGCCCGTTGTGCGCCGGCGACGCTGGGGACGGTTTGTCGGCGCCGCGCTGACCGGCTGGGACCATCCGCACTGCTTCCTCGAGTCGCCGCTGCTCGCCTGCGACGTCGAGGAGAGCGCAGCCGAGGCCATGCTCCACAAGGCGCGCCGGCAGGTGGGGCTCATTGCTTTCGAGCGCCTCCCTGCCGAAGGGCCGGTGGCAGCCGCGCTCGCCTCGACTTGCGATGCGCTCGGGGTGACGCCGATCGTGTGGAAGAGGTTCGAGCGGGCGGCGTTGGAGCGGCGCCCCGACGACGACTACGTGAGGTCGACTCTCTGCGGCAAGCACTTCCGTGACCTGCAGCGAAAAGGCAGGAAGCTCGAGAGCGAGCTGGGGGACGTCGCTTTCATCGATCGCGCCGGCGACCCCCAGGCCGTAGATGACTTCCTTGCCCTCGAGGCGGCCGGGTGGAAGGGCGAGGAGGGCACGGCACTGTCGGCTGGACCGGGCGCCGAGTTCTTCCGCGCGATCTGCCGCGCATTCGCCGAGGCTGGCCGGCTGCAGATGCTCGCGATGCAGGCCGGAGATCGCACTGTCGCGATGCAGTCCGCGCTGATCGCGGGCGACGGCCTCTTCTGCTTCAAGATCGCGTACGACGAGTCGCTGGGGCGATTCTCGCCGGGAACGCAGCTGATGGCGGAAACCGCCAGCGAGTTCCATCGCCGATCGGACCTACAGTGGGTCGACTCCTGCTCGAAGCCCAACAGCGAACCGATCGAGCGTCTCTGGCCGGACCGGCGACGGCTGTCAACGGTGCTCGTGCCGGGAGCCGGCGCGAAGGGCGGCGCAGTGTCGTTCGAGGTGAGGGTCGCCGCGAGACTCCGGGCAGCCATTCGCTCGAAGGGTCGCGCCGAGGAGCCCTTATCTGCCGAGCAGCGGTCAGGGCAACCGGCGTAGCGCTTGCCAGGCCCTAAGGCAGGCCGACGGTGACGCTGACGCCGGGGACCTTGACGCCGGGCACCTGGACCGGTGCCGGGACGTTTAGTGAAACGGAGGGCGGTGACGTCGAGCCCGAGACGGAGGGCAGCGGCGCGGAGGGCTGTGGCGCGGGCTTCGGCGGGCTCACCGACACCTGCGGAAGCTTGGGCGGGCTCACCGGCGGAGCCGGTGTCGGCTTCGGTGGGTTCGACGATGGTGGCTGCGGGGGCTTCGGCCCCGGTGTGGGCGAGGGCCCCCTCCCACCTTCGTTCCCGGGTTGACTTCCCGACCCAGGTTGACTTCCCGACCCATCGGGTACCCGGGCCCCGGAATGAGTGTCGCCCGGAGCTCGCACATCTGCCCGCTGGCTGCGATCGCCCTGGGGCGCTCCAGTCATTGTCCTCTGAGCATTCCCGTCGACTACGCCGGCCAGCGCAGCAGCTGGATCCAGCGAAGCGGCTGGATCCAGCGAAGCGGACTGGGGGGACTGCAAAAGATCACCGCCATCGCTGAAGGCGAACCCAGGCAGCTGCCCTGAAGAGTTGCGGCTGTCGGTGCCGGAAAGCAATCCGACCAGGATCGCCAACAAGCAAACCACGATCGCGGTTATCCACGTGATCCGCACGGCCGCAATGCCTGCAAATCTGATTTCGGACCCACCCTTCACGATGACAAACACTGTCCCGCGTACCGAATTCTCGGATCGGGGGAATTCCCCACCGCAGGAGGTGCGAGGCAGGCAAATGTCTACCCCCCGGCTCATGCCGCGCCTTGTAGGCGCTGAATCTCGACCTCAACTTGAGGGACAGGGGTAGCGGTAGGCCGCAGGTTCGAATCCTGCTCGGGGTGCTCGCGGTGTCGGGCCGGGCGTGGAATAGTCAGCCCGTGTCATCGACCCCGATGATCGAGCTGAGGGCCGGCGGGCTCACGCTCCCAGAGGTCGTGGCGGTCGCCCGGGAGGGCGCCCAGGCCGAGCTCATGGACGATGCACGCGACGCGATGGCCGAGAGCGCCGCGATCGTCGAGCGGCTGGCCTCCTCCCCTGAGCCCACCTATGGCGTCTCCACGGGCTTCGGCTCGCTCGCGACGACGCCGATCCCCGCGGATCGCCGAGAGGAGCTGCAGCGGGCGCTGATCCGCTCGCACGCCGGCGGCATGGGAGAGCCGGTGGAGCGGGAGGTCGTGCGGGCGATGATGGTGCTGCGGGCCCGGTCGCTCGCCCTGGGCTACTCGGGGGCCAGGCCGGAGGTCGCCGAGGTGATCCTGCGGATCCTGCATGCCGGGATCACGCCCGTGGTGCCTGAGCACGGATCCCTCGGCGCCAGCGGCGACCTCGCTCCGCTGGCGCACTGCGCCCTCGCCCTGATCGGTGAGGGTGAGGTCGTGGACGCCGACGGGCGGCGGCGTCCCGCCGCCGAGGCTCTGGCCGAGGCCGGGATCCAGCCGCTGACGCTGCGCGCGAAGGAGGGCCTGGCGCTGATCAACGGGACCGACGGCATCCTCGGCATGCTGGTGCTCGCCATCTGGGATCTGCGGTCGCTGTTGCGCGTCGCCGATTTGACGGCCGCGATGTCCGTGGAGGCCCTGCTGGGAACCGACCGCGCCTTCGCGCAGGACCTGATCGCCCTCCGCGCGCAGCCGGGGCAGGCGGTGAGCGCCGCCAACCTGCGCCGGCTGCTCGACGGCTCGCCGATCGTCGCCAGCCACCGCGAGGACGACCCCCGCGTCCAGGACGCCTACTCGCTGCGCTGCGCCCCGCAGGTGAACGGCGCCGCCCGGGATGCCCTCGGCTACGCCGATCGCGTGGCGAAGGAGGAGCTCCGCTCCGCGATTGACAATCCGATGGTGCTCCCCGACGGCCGCGTCGAGTCATGCGGGAACTTCCACGGCGCGCCCCTCGCCCTGGCCTGCGACCTGCTCGCCATGGCGGTGGCGGACACGGGCGCGATCGCCGAGCGGCGGACGGACCGGCTGCTCGACGCGAGTCGCTCGGAGGGCCTCCCGCCGTTCCTGGCCGAGGACCCGGGAGTCGATTCGGGGCTGATGATCGCCCAGTACACCCAGGCCGCGATGGTCGCCGAGAATCGCCGGCTGGCGTCCCCGGCCGGCGTCGACTCGCTGCCCACGAGCGCGATGCAGGAGGACCACGTCTCGATGGGCTGGGGGGCCGCACGGAAGCTGCGGGCGGCCCTTGCCAATCTCCGTCGGATCCTCGCCGTCGAGGCGGCCTGCGCGGCGCGAGGGCTCGAGCTGCGTGCTCCACTGGAGCCCGGGGCGGGTACGGGCGCGGCCCTGGCGGCGATCCGAGCCGCGGGCGTCCCGGGGCCGGGACCGGACCGTCACCTCGCTCCCGAGCTCGAGGCGATGGAGCGCCTGGTCGCCAGCGGCGAGCTCATTGGCGCGGTCGAGGACGCGATCGGGGAGCTGCGGTGAGCGGCCCTCGCCCGGTCCGTGCCCCGCGGGGCACAGAGCTCTCCTGCCGGGGCTGGCAGCAGGAGGCGGCCATGCGGATGCTGATGAACAACCTCGATCCCGAGGTCGCCGAGAACCCCGACGAGCTGGTCGTCTATGGAGGCAGGGGGCGCGCGGCGCGTTCCTGGGATGCCTTCGACGCGATCGTCCGGACGCTGCGCGAGCTGGGCGACGACGAGACGCTGCTCGTCCAGTCGGGCAAGCCGGTTGGGGTCTTCCGCACCCACGAGTGGTCCCCGCGGGTCCTGATCGCCAACTCGAATCTGGTCGGCGAGTGGGACAACTGGGACGAGTTTCGCCGGCTCGAGGCCGAGGGCCTGACGATGTACGGCCAGATGACGGCCGGGTCGTGGATCTACATCGGGACCCAGGGGATCGTCCAGGGGACCTACGAGTGCTTCGCGGAGATCGCCCGGCGCCGCTTCGCCGGGTCGCTGGCGGGCACGATCTCCCTGACGGCGGGGCTGGGCGGCATGGGCGGGGCGCAGCCGCTGGCGATCACGATGAACGGGGGCGTCGCCCTCTGCATCGAGATCGACGCCGCCCACCTGCGACGGCGGATCGAGACCGGCTACCTCGACGAGGAGGCCGACGGCCTCGAGGACGCGATCGCCCGGTGCAGAGCGGCGAAGAGCGAGCGCCGCCCGGTCAGCATCGGGCTCGTCGCCAACGCGGCCGACGCGCTGCCCGAGCTTCAGAGGGCGGGGTTCGAGGCAGACATCGTCACCGACCAGACGAGCGCCCACGATCCACTCAATGGCTACGTGCCGAACCTGATGTCGCTCGAGGAGGCGCTGGTGCTTCGGCAGGAGAACCCCGAGGAGTACGTACGACGTTCCCGGGCCGCGATCGCCGCGCATTGCGCCGCGATGGTCGGCTTCCTCGACGCCGGGGCCGAGGTCTTCGACTACGGCAACAGCCTGCGCGCCGAGGCAGAGCTGGGCGGCTTCGAGCGGGCCTTCGCGTACCCGGGCTTCGTCCCCGCCTACATCCGGCCGCTGTTCTGCGACGGCAAGGGCCCCTTCCGCTGGGTCGCCCTCTCCGGTGATCCGGCGGACATCGAGGCCACCGATCGGGCCGTGCTCGAGGAGATCCCCGACGACGAGCCGCTGCGGCGCTGGATCGAGCTCGCCGCGGAGAAGATCACCTACCAGGGCCTGCCGGCGCGCATCTGCTGGGCCGGGTACGGCGAGAGGGCCAGGCTCGGTGTGCGCTTCAACGAGCTGGTCAGGTCCGGCGAGGTCTCCGCCCCGATCGTGATCGGCCGCGACCACCTCGACTCCGGCTCGGTCGCCTCCCCATACCGCGAGACGGAGTCGATGGCCGACGGCTCCGACCCGATCGCCGACTGGCCGCTCCTGAACGCGCTGGTCAACACCGCCTCGGGCGCCTCCTGGGTGAGCATCCACGACGGCGGCGGGGTCGGGATCGGGCGGTCGCTTCACGCGGGCATGGTCTGCGTCGCGGATGGGACGGATCTCGCGGCGGAGAAACTCGAGCGGGTGCTGACCAGCGACCCCGGGACCGGTGTGATGCGACACGCGGATGCCGGATACGAGCGGGCGATCGCCGTCGCCGCCGAGCGGGGCGTGCGGTTGCCGATGCGGGACGGCGAGTGAGCGTTCGCGAGGTCGTTGAGATCGGCGATCCCGTGCTGCGCGAGCGCGCCAGAGAGCTGAGCCCCGAGGAGATCGCCTCCCCCGCGATCCAGAGGCTGATCGACGACCTGATTGAGACCAAGCGGGCGATGCACGGCGCCGGGATCGCTGCGAACCAGGTGGGCGAGCCGATGCGTGTCGCGATCGTCGAGGTGGAGGAGCGAAATCCTCGCTATCCGTACAAGCCTCCGGTCCCGCTGACGGTGATGGTCAACCCCACCATCGAGCCGCTCGGCGACGAGACGGTCGAGATCAACGAGGGCTGCCTCTCGGTGCCCGACCTGCGGGGCAGCCTCCCGCGCCACCTCGCCGTCCGGGTCCGATTTCTCGATCGCGAGGGCGGCGAGCACGATGAGGTCAAACGCGGGCTGACCGCCGGCACCTTCCAGCACGAGGTGGATCACCTCGACGGCGTCCTCTTCGTCGATCGGGCGGATCCGCGGACCTTCGCCACCTGGGAGCAGTTCGACCGCCACCAGCGCGACGAATTCGTCCGCCGAGTCGCTCGGCTCGCGGAAGAGCCGGAATCGTGAGCGCCGAGCCGGCGAGGGCCCTCTGGTGCGAGCTTGCCTGGCTCGGCGGGGAGAGGGCGGAGGCGGACGTTCTGGTCGAGCTGGACGGCGAGCGGATCGCTTCGGTCGCCGCAGGAGTGCCCAGCCCTCCCGCTGAGGCGACCTCATTGCGCGGCCTGACGATCCCGGGATTGGCCAACGCCCACTCTCACGCCTTCCAGCGGGCGTTGCGCGGGCGCACCCAGGCCGAGCGCGGGGATTTCTGGGTCTGGAGACGGCGGATGTACGAGATCGCCGAGCAGATCGACCCGGACCGCTACCTCGCCCTGGCCCGGGCGACCTTCGGGGAAATGGCGCTGGCCGGCATCACGGCCGTGGGGGAGTTCCACTACCTCCACCACGGGCCCGGCGGCGCCCGCTACGACGACCCGAACGCGCTCGGTAAGGCCGTGATTTTCGCCGCTCGCGAGGCCGGGATCCGCATCACGCTGCTCGACACCTGTTACCTGCACGGAGGGATCGGCCAGCAGGCGGAGGGAGTCCAGCTTCGGTTCTCCGACGGCAGCGCCGAGGCCTGGGCGGAGCGGGTGGATCAGCTCAAGCCGGACGACGGGGCGCGAGTCGGTGCCGCGATCCACAGCGTGCGCGCCGTCGACCCTGACGCCGCGGCCCGGACCTCGGCGTTTGCCGCCGAGCGGTCCTGGCCTCTCCACGCCCACGTCTCCGAGCAGCTCGCCGAGAACGAGGACTGCGCCGCGGCCTACGGCAGGAGCCCGACCGCGCTGCTTGCCGAAGCGGGGGCCCTCTCGAGGCGGTTCACCGCCGTTCACGCCACCCATCTGGACTCTGCCGACATCGACCTGCTCGGCGGCCGCGGGTGCGGAGTCTGTCTCTGCCCGACCACGGAGCGTGACCTCGCCGATGGCGTCGGGCCCGCTCGCCGTCTGGCGGAGGCCGGAGCGCGGCTTTCTCTCGGCACCGACTCCCACGCGCTGATCGACGTGTTCGAGGAGGCTCGGGCGGTGGAGCTCGACGAGCGCCTCGAAAGCGGGATGCGTGGAGGCCACTCCGCCGGCCGGGCTGCTCGACGCCGCGACCGGGGAGGGTTGTGCGGCCATCGGCTGGCCCGAGGCCGGCGCGATCGCGGCGCAGGGGCTCGCAGACCTCGTGACGGTCGGGCCTGGACGGGGTGCGCCTGGCGGGTACCTCCGCCGATCACGCCCTCGAGTCACTGGTCTTCGCGGCGGGCGCCGCTGACGTGCGCGACGTGATGGTCGGAGGCCGATTCGTCGTCCGGGATGGCGCTCACCTCGGCATGGACGTGGCCGCCGAGCTCAGCGAGGCGATCTCGGGGCTGCCGGCATGAGCTCGCTGGCAATCGAGAACATCGGCCTGCTGGTGACCAACGATCCCTCGGCGGGCGAGGGGCCGTTGGGAATCATCCGCGACGCGAGCCTGGTGTTCGAGGAAGATCGTGTGGTCGCGGTGGAGCGAGGAGGCGCAGCGGCCGACAGCAGCTTCGACGCCGGCGGCCGCTGCGTGATCCCGGGTTTCGTCGACAGCCACACCCATCTGGTCTTCGCCGGAGATCGGGCCGAGGAGTTCGCCGCGCGGATGGCCGGAAGGCCGTATGAGGCGAGCGGCATCAGGGTCACGACCGAGGCCACCCGGGCGGCCACCGACGATCAGCTGCGCGCGCTGGCCACCCGCCGCAGGGCGGAGGGGCTGCGCGCGGGGATCACCCATCTCGAGATCAAGTCCGGGTACGGGCTCGACGTCGAGAACGAGCGGCGGCTGTGCGGGATCGCCGCCGAGCTCACCGACGACGTCACCTTCCTCGGCGCGCACGCGGTGCCGCAGGAGTACGAGGGCCGGGCCGACGACTACGTCGCTCTGGTCTGCGGTGAGATGCTCGAGGCGTGCGCGCCCTTGGCGCGCTGGATCGACGTCTTCTGCGAGCGAGGCGCGTTCGACGCCGAGCAGTCACGGGCGGTGCTCGAGGCCGGCCGGTCGGCCGGACTCGGCCTTCGCGTGCACGGCAACCAGCTCGGCCCGGGTCCCGGGATCGGCCTGGCGGTCGAGATGGAAGCGGCCTCGGTCGATCACTGCACCTACTTCGACGACGCCGACATCGAGGCCCTCGCCTCGAGCGACACGGTGGCGACCTTCCTTCCCGCCGACGGACTTCTCGACCCGGCAGCCGTATCCCGACACCCGCAGGATGATCGATGGCGGCGCCCGGGTCGCGATCGCGACCAACACGAATCCCGGATCGAGCAACACCACTTCGATGAGCTTCTGCCTCGCCCTCGCCGTCCGTGACCTGAGGATGACCATCGACGAGGCGCTGGAGGCCGCCACGCTGGGGGGCGCCAGGGCGCTTGGCCGGGACGACGTCGGCCGTCTGACACCCGGCGCCACGGCCGATGCCGTCGTCCTCGACGCACCGTCCTACATCGACCTCGTCTACCGCCCCGGCGTGCCGCTCATCGGGGCGAGCTTCGTCGCCGGCAGGGAAGCCTGGCGATCTTCACTCGTGTAAATCCGGGGAGTGATAGGACTACCCGGTGATCTCGACCGTCGCGGTGGGCACGGATGGCTCTGAGACGGCGAGCGAGGCGGTCAAGCAGGCGGCGGAGTTCGCGCGCCGCTTCGACGCCAAGCTGGTCCTCCTGAGCGCGTTCAAGAACGAGCCTCCGCCCACGGGCACGGACGAGGCGCAGTGGGCCTACAGCCCGGCGGCGCAGCTTCGGGAGATCCTCGCCCGGACCGAGACCGAGATGAACGAGCAGGGAATCGAGTGCACGACGATGGTCGACGAGGGCGACCCCGGTGACGTGCTGGTCCGGCTCGCCGATGACTGCGGCGCCGACGTCCTCGTGATCGGGAACAAGGGCATGCAGCGCAGGGTGCTCGGCAGCGTGCCGAAGTCAGTCGCTCACAACGCCGACTGCTCGGTCTTCGTCGTCAAGACGACCTAGCCGGCTGGACGCTGTCAGCGCTTGGAGAGCGCAACCCCGC
This sequence comes from uncultured Solirubrobacterales bacterium, assembly GCA_963848955.1. Lineage (GTDB taxonomy): Bacteria > Actinomycetota > Thermoleophilia > Solirubrobacterales > 70-9 > DASUPK01. Next base: position 342,739 of record CAWKFQ010000017.1, read on the forward strand.
GCCCGTGGGCGATGTCGGGATCAGCTGGACAGGCAATGGGACGGGCCCGGGATTTCGCCCGGGCCCGTCCTCGGTGAGGCACCTGCGCGGAGAGGGCGCTAGTGCCCGTGCTTCTCCTTGTTGTGGCGAACCAGAACCTCGTAGGTCGGGTTATCGCCGTGCTGCTGGGTGTAGAACCAACGCCACTGCCCTTCGCTTAGATCGGGCACCTCGTTGCCAAGGATGCCGTCGACACCGGAATCGCCGTCCGAGACGTAGATGCCGGTGGTCTCGTTGTCACCGTCGTTCTTGCCGAACCCGGTCGGGGTCGCGCTGCCGTCGAGCGTCGCCGACGCATCACGGCCCAGGGCCAGCCAGCGGACGGGGCGGTTGGCCGGATCCGAGTAGTCGCGCGTAACGTCCCACGTGAACGCGGAGTCCAGCGCGTTGAGCTGCGTGTGCAGACCGTCACCCATGTCCTGACCGAACGTGATGATGTTCTTCGACAGGAATGTGACGTTGTCCAACGAGCTGTGCGCTCCATCCGGCTTGTAGAACAGCGACAGCGTGCCGGTGTCGGCACCCGGCCCGCTCTGGCTGAGCTTCATGATCGAGCCCCAACCGCCGGCGGTGTCATTCTCCGGGCTGTTCGCGTTCGTGTCTCCGGTCTCGTCGAAGAAGAACTGCTTGAAATCGGCGCCGGGCCGGAAGACGCCGTTCTCCGGTCGCTTGAACGGAGTCCCGACGTTGCCGTTGTGAGTCGGCAGCGGCGTCTTGGCGAGGGTGTTTGCGTTGAACGGCGTCGTCCCGTCGACGGCGGTGTCGTGAATGGTCACCCACCGGGTCTGGAACATGTTCCCGTACGTATGCAGGGCAACCTGGTCAGGGTTGTTGAGAGCAGCCTCGCTCTCGAACGTTATCGGCTGATGCGCCGCGTTCAGGACCTGGAGCACCTGCAGCTTCCCGTTCGCGAGGTCACCCTTGTGAGCTGGGACGTAGCGGTAGAGGAAGCTGTTCGGGCGCCGCGCGACCGTGCACTGCGGCGGCGGGGTGCCCGAATTGCTGCACGTGGCCGATCCGGCCGGCGGCTTGTTCGAACCGCCGATGTCCTCGGCGATCCAGAGGTTGCCCCGGTCGTCGTTCTGGATCCCTTCGTAGCCGCCGCGGCCGAGCGCGCCCGAGACGTCGGTGACGGTTGGCGGCAAGCCCGGGGTCGCTGCATACGTCGGCGCGGCGGTGTTCTCCGTGGTGAAGAGGAGGCGTTGCGCCCACGGGTCCCAGGTGGAGCCGTCGATCGTCGTGATCTGGTTCCCGTTCGCGTCCTGCGTCGCCAGGAGCGTCACCCGATGGGCGGCGTCGGCGTCGAGGTTGATCCGGGTGATGTAGCCGGCGCCTCCGGCGCCGCTCTCATGGCCCTGGAACAGGAAATGCGACCCGTAGTCGTAGTTCGGGTCGGCGCCGGACAGGCCGTGCTTGAAGGTCAGGTACGTGTTCTTGTCCGGCTCGGTCTTGTGCGCCTCAACCGGATTGGTCGTAGTTGGGACCATCACCGGCTCACCCGCCGAGTTCACGGTGTCGTTGTCGTAGCCGTAGTAGGACGTGAGGGTGGAGGGGTTCTCGAGCTTCGTCGAACCCTGCGCGACCACCAGCTGCCGGAGCTCGGGCGAGAGCTTGCTCGCCGGGGCAAAGCCGTCCGACTTGGTGTTGGCCGTCAGAACATTCGTCAAGCTGGGATTGCCGGGGGCTGCCGAACCGACCGCCACGAAGATGGCGCCGGTCAGAACCGCTCCCCCGACGATCAGGGAGATCAATCGCTTCTTTCTGATCACCTGCTTCTCCTTTCTTCGAAGTCATCGCGCCGGACCAGCGCCGACACGGAGAGGCGGCGAATCTAGGCAGATGCCGACGGCGACCGGTTAACGAGGTGGTTCCCGGACGTATCGATTTTGTGAATCGGAGGTGAGCGGGCGGGCTCAGCGGCCTTCGGCCACGGACAGGAAGGCCTCGAAACGCTCGTTGTAGGGCGCGCCGGTGGAGGGGACGGTATGGCCTCGTCCCGGAATCACCGCACGTTCCGCGGAAAGCGCGTCCGCGAGGGCGTCGCAGACCCCTTCGAAGGCGTCCGAGTGGCCGCCAGATAGCACCAGCACCGGGAACTCCGCGGCGGCAAGCCCCTCCAGCGGGATTTCGGCCTCCCAGGACGGGCGCTCGCGCTTGAGCAGCTCGACGCCCCGCAGGAGGTCACCCTCCAGCTCATCCGGGATCCCGTAGGCGGAGCCGGCGCCGCCACGGAACAGCCGCAGGAACTCCTCGGGCGGGATCGACGAGGCGTTCTCGAAGAGGAGCTCTCCGTTGGCGATCATCTCGTCGACGGCCGGCGTGCCCTCCGCGACCCGGAGACACCCCGGCTCCGAGACGGTCAGGGAGCGGACGGCCTCGGGCCGCTCGGCCGCTGCAAGCAAGGCGATCACCGCGCCGTAGGAGTGACCGACGAGATGAGCGCCGTCGCCGAGCAGCTCCGCGAACATCGGCGCCTCCACCTCGAAGTCGTTGCGCTCGAGCGACGGGCTGGCGCCGAAGCCGGGCCGGCTGGGGATGAGCAGCGTCCAGCGGTCTGCCAGCTCGCGCTGCTTTCGCCAGGTGAGCGACGGCCCGACGATGTCGCCGTGGATGAAGAGGACCGGCGGCCCGTGCCCTATCCGTTCAACAGACAACATGCTGCCCCATAGCCGAACACACCCTACGATCCGCTCGGATGAAGCTGATCATCCAGGTCCCCTGTCTGAACGAAGAGGAGTTGCTCCCGCAGCTGCTTTCCGAGCTGCCGCGCGAGGTGGCTGGGTTCGATCGGGTCGAGTGGCTGGTCGTGGACGACGGGTCGACCGACGGGACTGTCGAGGTGGCCCGTCGGCACGGTGTGGACCACCTGGTGAGGCTGACCACCAACAAGGGCCTGGCCACGGCCTTCCAGGCTGGGCTCGACGCGGCGCTCAAGCTCGGCGCCGACGTGATCGTCAACACCGACGCGGACAACCAGTACCGCTCGCAGGACATCCCGCGGCTGGTCGAACCGATCATGGCCGGCCGCGCCGACATGGTGGTCGGGGACCGGCAGGTGCAGAGCATCGATCACTTCTCCCCCACGAAGAAGCTGCTCCAGCGTCTCGGCAGCTGGGTCGTCCGCAGGGCGTCCGGCACGGACGTGCTCGATACGACCTCCGGGTTCCGCGCCTACAACCGCGAGGCGGCGCTCCAGCTGATCGTCGTGTCCCGGTACACGTACACGCTCGAGAGCCTGATCCAGGCGGGCAAGATGTCCGTCGCCCTCGAGGACGTCCCGATCTCCACTAACCCCACCGACCGGGAGTCCCGCCTTGTGGGCTCGACCTCCTCGTACGTACGCCGCAACGCCTACGCGATCTTCCGCGCCTACACCCTGTACGAGCCGCTGCGGGTGTTCATGATGCTCGCCCTGGTTTTCGGGGTGCTCGCCCTCGCTGCCTGGTCGCCCTTCCTAATCGACTGGATCCTGAACGGCGATCGCAGCGGACACATCCAGTCGCTGATCCTCGGCGCGGTGCTGCTGCTCGCGGCCGTCCAGATGTTCGCCCTCGGCATCATCGGCGACGCCCTGGCCGGCCAGCGGGCGATCGCCCAGCGCGTCTATGAGCGGGTGAGGCGCCTCGAGCTCGAGGCGGGCGTCCAGCCGACGCATTACGAGCGCCTCGCGGTGGAGCGCCCGCTGGCCGTGGAGACGATCGAGACGACCGTCGCGCGGTGATGACGCGAGGGTGCTCCTAATGCGAGGGCGCGCCGTCAGGCGCGACCCGTTTAGTGGGATGAGGAGCAACCCGTTTCGTGCTGGTGTCGAGCGCGGCGGAAACGTCTACGACAAGTACGCCACCTCGAACCCGATCGCCCGGCGGCTGATGGCGGGGTTCATGTCGGACCTGGACGAACTGGTCGCACGGACGGACGCCCGGAGGCGCACGAGGTCGGCTGCGGCGAGGGCGAGCTCTCGATCCGGCTGGCGCGGCGTGGCATCCGGGTGCGCGGGACCGACGCCTTCCCGCAGGTGCTCGAGGAGGCACGGCGGCGAGCGGCGGCGGCCGGCGTGGAGGTCGACTACGAGACCACCCCCGTCGAGGAGCTCACGCCCGATCGGCACGCCGCTGAGCTGGTCGTCTGCTGCGAGGTGCTCGAGCATCTCGATGACCCGAGAAGGGCACTGGGCGTGCTCGCCGGGCTGGCGCGGCCATGGCTGATCGCAAGCGTCCCCCGCGAGCCTCTCTGGCGTGCCCTCAACCTGGCCCGGCTTTCCTACGTCGGCGCGCTCGGCAACACTCCCGGGCACCTCAGCCACTGGTCGAAGCGCGGCTTCGAGCGGTTTCTGGGCGACCGTTTCGAGGTAGTCGAGGTGCGCACCCCCACCCCATGGACCATGGCGCTCTGCCGCGTACAATCGCCGCCCTCATGAGCCGCCTGCGACAGATGCTCAGGGGTGCTCGCGCGCGTCCGGGCGTCGCGGCCATCATCACGCTCGGGTTCGCCTGGGGCATCGTCATCCATCAGCTCGGCTGGGCCCAATTGGGCCACTTCGGGCAGGTGCGGGCGTTCGCCGACGGACAGGCCGCAGATCGATCAGTGGCACTGGGAGACCAACGACAAGGCCTGGGTGGACGGGCACTTCTATTCGGTCAAGAGCCCGGGCACCGCAGCGCTGACACGCTGCCCTACATGGCGATCAAGGCGCTCGACGGCGACAAGCTCGCCCGAGCCGCCGTCGACAACGAGCGCCGGACTCCCCACCCCAAGTGGCATCCAGACAGCGTGGTGCCACTCGAGAACATGGGCTACGACGTCCAGCGCGGTCTCCGAGTGCAGGAGCGTGTCGAGCAGGGGACGCCGATCGTCTGGGCCCTGACGCTGATCGCCGCAGTGATCCCGGGGATCCTGCTCCTACTCGGGGTGCGCTGGGCGGGTGACCGGTTCGTCCCGGGCTACGGTACGGCGGCCGCGATCACACTCGGCCTGGCGACAATCGTGATGACCTTTTCCGCCGAGTTCTTCTCGCACGTGATCTCCGCCGCCCTCGCGTTCGCGGCGTTCTGCGTACTGATCAAGGAGAGGGACGGGCCCATGCGCCGCTCGGTGTTGTTCGCCGCAGGCGTGCTGGCGGGGCTCGCCGTCACCTTCGAGTTCCAGACCGGCCTGGTGGGCGTGGTGCTGATCGCCTACGCGCTCGGCAGGCGCTCCGACCGGCTGCGCCGCGGCGTCTCCTACGCGGGCGGCGCCGTCCTTGGCGCCGCGCCGATGCTCGCCTTCAACACCTGGGCCTTCGGCAACCCGCTCAAGCTCGCCTACAGCGACGCCGTCGCCTTCCCGGGCAGGAGTGGCCACGACGTGCTCGGACTGAACAGCGACGGCTTCTTCGGCATCACCGTGCCGCGGTTGGACAGCGCCACGGACCTGCTGTTCGCCGGGCGCGGGCTGATCGTCCTCACCCCGATCGTCGTCATGGCTGTGGTCGGCGTGTTCCTGATGCGGCGCCGGCATCGCGCCGAGGCCAACACGATCCTCGCGATCGCCGCCGTCTACTTCATCTACAACTCGGGCTACTGGCTGCCCTTCGGCGGGGGCACGCCGGGGCCGCGGTTTCTGATCCCGGCGCTGCCGTTCCTCGCGATCGGGCTGGCCTACGCCTACCGCCGCCTGCCGGCGCTCACCCTGGGTCTGGCGATCCCCTCGGCGGTCTTCATGCTGGTCGGCACCCTCACCTACCCGCTGATCGGGAAGCAGGGGATCGGGACCTGGGCCGACTGGCTCGTCCAGGGCCGGCTCGAGCACACCGTCCTGACCGCCCTCGGCGTGACCAACGCCTGGCTCGCGCTCGCTCCCTTCTTCGCCGCGATCGTGATCGCGATCGTCCTCGCCGTTCGCGCGACGCCCGACACGCTGTTCGCCGACTACCGTCTGGCCGTACCGGCGGTGATCGGCTGGGCCTGTGTCTCGGCCCTGGCGCCGACTCTCGCCAGATACGAGATCGGCCCGTTCAACCGTGGCAATACATCGGTCCTCTGGCTGATCGCGGCGGGCGTCCTGCTCTCCTTGCTGACGCTGACAGCGTTCCGGCTGCGCGAAGGACGGACTCAGCCGATGTCGCAGGCCGCGGCCCGCGAGCCGTCGCTCGGCCCCGGACTGGCGCTCGACGAGCCCAGCTCGTAGACGATCAGCCGCGGCAGGCGGCAGGCGGTCAGCGGCAGGCCCTCGATCGACTTTCGCGCCGCGCCGGCCTGCGGCGTTCCCTCACTCAGCCCGATGTGAAGGATCACCGTTCGGACCCCGTATTCCTGCAGCTCGCGGACGGTCGCAGCGTCGGGGAAGTTCGCCATGTCGCGGACCAGGTTCAGCACCACGGCGGGATTGGTGCTCGCCCGGCCGTTGACCATGTCGGGGAAGCTGTCGGTGGAGGCGAGCTGGTAGGCGCGGTTCTGCTTCGCGGTCAGCGCCGGCAGGTGCAGCTGCGGCGTCGCGATCTCCTGCGTGGACGGCTGCGCCGGTGGCACCTCCGGCATCGCCTGGTTGCCGAACGGATCGAACGGCAGACTGCGGCCCTCGCTGACGATCACAAGGACCAGCACCCCCGCGGCGACCGCCGTCGGCCAGGCGGGCAGGCCCCGCCGCCGCACCGCCCGCAGCAGTCGCCTCCCCGCCGGCGGCCGCGAGCAGGGCGAGGGCGAGCGATGAGAAGGTGGCCAGGCGCCCCGGCGTCCGGATCGCATCCCAGCCGGGAAGGACGTCATAGAGGACGCGGTAGGGCCAGAGCAGCCCGCCCTCCTCGCGGAACCCGAGCTCGAGCACGATCAGGAACACGGCCAAAACCCCGATGCCGATTCGGGTTGGCTTCTTCAGGCTGCTCGAGAAAATGCCGACCACCGCCAGCAGCACGATCACAGCGCCCGGGAAGAGCGTCTTCTCCTGGAGGGTGGTGAGGCTGTTACGGAATCCCGCCGTCGCCGAGCCCCAGACCCAGTTCTCCTCCGGTGCGGTGAGCAGAGCCTTGAGTGGACCGGAGAAGGCAGCGACCTCGTGGGGACTCCGCTTCGCCGCAGGGAAGTTGTCCGCGATGTAGAGGTATGGGTGCGCGATCCAGTAGGTGATCGCGATGAAGACGACGGCGCCCGCTGCCCCGATGACGATCATCCGCCGCGGGAGCGGCGGCCGGCCCCGGACCAGCCAGGCCACCACGCCGATCGCAACGGCACCGGCGAGCCCGTAGGCGAACGGCAGGCCGAGCACCCAGCCGATCGAGACCTGCCATGCCGCCACCACCCAGGCCCAGAACAGCCACCAGGGCCGCTTCAGCCGCACTCCACGCACGGCGAATGCGATCGCCAGCGGGATCCCGCCGCTCGAGATCACCTGCAGATGACCGTCCTGTTCCAGCCTGTAGGGCGCGAAGGCGAACGCCGCACCCGCGATCGCCGCTCCGGCAGGGCTGAGGCCGAGCTCGCGCGCCAGCACATATGCCCCGAAGAATGCGAGCGCGTAGGCGAAGATGAAGAGGAGGTCGTAGCGGACCATGGCCGCGTGCGGGCCGCGGCCGATGATTCCCGCGGGGGCATAGCCGATCAGCGCGTCGCCGAAGGCAAGCGAGTCCTTGAGCGGCCAGAACCGGTTGGCGTCGAAGAAATGCAGGGGCTGGTGGAGCAACGCGTGCCCGCCCCAGGCCGGCTGCCAGGCCTCCGCCAGCGGGTCGCCGATGTCGCGCGGCACCACACTGCCGAGGTGGATCAGCAGCGGCCACGTCATCACGATGGCGAGCACCGATGCGCCGACCGCGGCGGTGATTACCTCCCTGCGGGTCAAGCCTCTGGCTACCTGTCCGGCCGGTCCGGATAGAGCTCGTCGATCGTGAGCAGCGGGCGGTAAGGCGCGCCCGCTGCCTCCTCGATCGCCTCAGCGCCGCCGGCGAGGCGATCCACGACCGCGGTCACCCCGGCCACCTCGAGCCCCTCCTCCGTGATCCGCTCGATCGCGCGGACGGTGGACCCTCCGGTCGTCACCACGTCCTCGACGACCAGGCAACGCGTGCCCTTCGCGAGCTCGGGTCCCTCGATCCAGCGCTGCAGGCCGTGCTCCTTGCGGTCCTTCCGCACGAAGAACGCGACGAGCCCGTCGCCCTCCTCCGAGCCGATCGCCGCGCACGCCAGCGGGTCGGCGCCCATCGTCATCCCCCCGACGGCACTCGCCCCGCGCTCGGCGGCCTCGGTCGCGACGAGTACTCCGGCCGCGCGGTAGGCCGGCGGGCGCAGCAGGGCCCGCTTGGCGTCAACGTAGTACTGGGCCGTGCGCCCGCTCGAGAGAGTCACCTCGCCGATCACGAGAGCGTGCTCGCGCAGCTCGGCGAGCAGGGTCTCGCGGGCTGATTCCTGGTCCGGCATCGGGCGGATCCTAAGCGGCGACCACGCCGCGTCCAGCCGAGGGTGTCCGGAAGCCCTGCTGCGACTCAGCCGCTAGACGTACACCTGGATCGCATCGCCGAGGTTGATCCAGTTGTAGATGTAGACCGAGAAGGGGATCGGGTTGCGGACGCAGCCGTGGCTGGCGGCCTCGTGCATCGGCACCGACGGGTAGCCGTGCGTGGCGTAGCCGCGAATGAAGTACACCGACATGTACATCCCATGCGAATTCGTCCCCGGCTCCTTGCGGTAGAAGTGGAAGGTCCCGCGGACGGTCGGGGTCGAGGACTTGCCGGTGGAGACATGGAAGGTGGCGACCACGTGGTCGCCGTTGATCAGCGCCATCACTTGGCGTGAGATGTCGACCTCGACGTGACGCCCGCTGTGGTACCGCGGCTTGAACGCTCCCCGGCCCATCAGCAGCTTGCGGAAGATGACCGGCTTGTACTGCATGTTCCTCGCCATGCCGTTGACCTTGCGGAAGGCGGCGGTGCCAAGGTGCGTCCCGCCCGTGAAGCGGCTGCTCGTGTTCCGGCCGATGTAATAGCCCTGCTTGACCAGCGACTCGTTGTAGAGGCGGGTGACCGGGCCCTTGCCAAGGTGCTTGGGCACCCTGACCGAGAAGCGCTGCGGCGCGGAGCTCTGGCTGCCGCTGGTCGCGGTCACCTCGTAGTTGCAGCAGGAGTTGACGACGAACGGGAACGAGAACTTGCCGCTGCTCGCGTCGAGCTGCTGCTTCGCGACGGTTCGGCCGCTGGCCTCGACGGTGACGGTCACCTTCTCGCCGGGAAGCGCTCCGGGGAGCGTCCCCACCGCGTTCACCTTGTCGAGCAGCCCTGGGCTCTTCGGGCCGTTCAGATCGAGGGTCGGCGGACCCGTCGCGGCGCTCGCGGAAGCAGCGGGGATGGCCAGCGCCGCAGCAGCCACCACCAGTGCGATGAATAGTCCTCCCCGGCGATTCACGTCGCGGCATTGTGCCCGATCCGGCGGCGTCATGGCTAGGCGACGAGCTTTTTGCGGAGCGCCCGCACCGGGATCGTGAAGAGCAGCGCGCTGAGGGCCGCCAACCAGACCGAGTTGCCGACGACCGACCAGAACTCCGGGCCCGTGGCGAGGCCGCGGGTGATCTCGACGAGGTGGTAGAGCGGCATGAACCAGGCGACCACGTGGACCCAGTCCGGCAGCTGGTTGAAGGGGAAGAACAGGCCGGAGAACAGGAACATCGGCGTGATGAAGAGGGTGAAGAAGTAGGAGTAGAGGTCGATCTTCGGGATCAGCGTCGTGAACGTGTAGCCGATCACCGAGAAGCAGATCGCGCCAAGGACGACGAAGATCGGGATCGCAAGCGCCCACCACGAGGAGACGAGGCCGAAGATCGCGATCACCCCCAGGACGACGATCCCGTAGATCGTCGCGCGGGCGGCGCTCCACGCCAGGTCCCCGGCCACTACGTCCTGGGCCTCCACGGGGGTCGAGAGCACGTTGTCGTAGAGCCTCAGCTCGTTCATCCGGAAGTAGACGTTGTAGGTCGTCTCGAACGCCGAGGACCACATCGCCGCCGACGCGATCAGGCCCGGCGCGATGAACTCCTTGTAGGGAATGCCGTTGATCTGGGCGATGTAGGTGCCGAGCCCGAAACCGAGCGCCAGGAGATAGAGGAAGGGGTCGAGGAAGGTGGGCAGCAGGGCGCCCCGCCAGAGCTTCGAGAAGACCCGTGCGTTCCGAAGGAAGACAGCCGCGGCCAGGCGCGGCATCGGAACGAGATCCCGCAGCGGAATCCGCGGCCCGAGGCCCGCGTAGCCCGGCTCCTCGAGCATCGCCATGGAACTAACCCGCACCTCGTCATACGGTGCGCTGTCGCGCGCCCTCGCACGAACGGGGGTGCGGGGTTCCGACGCAGGCCACATGGCAACCCTGGTCACTCACGGAGAGACCTTCCGGTCAGTCTCAGAAACACGTCCTCGAGGGTCGCTCGGCGCACCAGAGCGGACTCGGTGGGGAACGTGTCGTGGTCGAGCCCCTCGAGCAGAGCCTCGGCGTTGTCGGCGTAGAGCATCAGGGTCCGCTCGGAGAGATCGTGGCCCTGGATGTCGCCGTCCAGCGAGCCAACCAGCCGGTCTGCGTCACAGCCCTCGTCGAGCTTCAGCTCCAGCACCTCCCGCCCGACGTGGCTGCGGACCAGGTCCGGGGGCCTGCCCTCGGCGACGATCCGGCCCTCGTCCATGATCACCAGCCGGTCACAGAGCCGCTCCGCCTCCTCCATGTAGTGGGTGGTGATGAGCAGCGTCACCCCGCGTCGGCGGAGCCGGTCGAGCGCGTTCCAGACGGCGAGGCGCGCCTGCGGGTCGAGCCCGGTCGTCGGCTCGTCGAGGACGACCAGCTCGGGGTCGCCCATCAGCGCCCGCGAGATCAGCAGCCGCCGCTTCATGCCGCCGGAGAGAGCGTGGATGCGGTCATCGGCGCGGTCGGAGAGCAGGGAGAACTCCAGCAGCTCGCCGGCCCTCTCGGCCGCCTTGCCGGAGTCGATGCCGAAGTAGAGCGCCTGCTGCAGCAGGTTCTCCCTGACCGTCAGGTCGGCGTCGAGGTTGGTCTCCTGGGGAACAACCCCGATCCGGCTCTTGATCTCGCGTCGCTTCCGGGTCGCGTCCATCCCGAGCACCTCGAGCTCCCCGCCGTCGACCGTCGCGAGCCCGTAGATCATCTTCATCGTCGTCGTCTTCCCGGCTCCGTTCGGCCCCAGGAAGCCGAAGCAGATCCCGGGATCGACGTCGAAGTCGACGCCCGCCACCGCGACGCGCTCGCCGTAGTTCTTCGTCACACCGCGCGCGGTGACGGCAGGGGTGATCGGGTCCTCCGTCAGCTCACCACCGCCAGCGCGAGACCGTTGTTGATCATGTGCGCGATCACGCACGGCCACAGCGATCCAGTCCGGTCATAGAGCCAGCAGAGGGCGAATCCCAGAACGGCGAGGGGGACGACGGTGGTGATTCCGGTCGGCGCATGTACAAGTCCGAAGATAAGGCCCGAGGTGATCGCGGCCGGCCAGAGCGACCAGCGCGTGCGCAGGCCGGCGAAGAGGAAACCGCGGAAGAAGAGCTCCTCGGCCACCGGCGCCAACCCGACGATCATCACCACCGCGAGGACAGCGATCAGGATGCTCGGGTTCCCCACCCCGAGCTCGCCGCCGATGTCCTCCTGGTCGGGCTTCAGGACCAGGCTGGCGAACAGCCCGGCCGCGATGTAGTACGCGACCAGCGTCGCGAGCATGATCCAGATCGCCTTGAGGCGGAACGGCCGCAGCCCCAGGAGCCGCAGCGGCCCGGCGAGGGGCCTGAACTTCCAGTCCGAGGCAACACCGACTGCGACGCAGAGCAACAGTCCATCGAAGATCGCCTGGGCGGCCAGCAGCGCGCCGTCGCTGTCCAGATCCGGATCGAACGGCGCCACCACGAGCGGGGGCACGATGATCGCCAGCAGCAGGCCGCCGAGCAGCCACCAGAAGGTCGTCCTGGGCGTCCAGGGGACGGGTGTCACACCAGCTGCCTCCATCAGGCGTTATGCGAGGGCGCGCGTGAGCGCGACCCGCTTTGTGGTGGAGCAACCGGTTCAGTGGTGGCGGCGCGCGGGGCTCGGCGGACGACCACCGTCTTCGCCGCAAGATCGCCGAGGCGCTGCTTCCGCTTCCCGGCGGCGATCATCAGCTCGCCGATCAGGAAGAAATCGACGATCCGGAGCAGGTTGCGGATGCTGGCCTGGCCGTAGGTGAGCCGCTCGGCGCCGTCCAACGAGCGCACCTCGATTCCGGTGGCGTTCTTGCCGATCGTCTGCCCCCATCGCCACTCGCAGATGGCGAAGTAGTTGAACCAGAGCGAGAAGAAGACCAGCAGCGCAAGGATCCCCGCCGTGTCGCCTCGCCAGGAAGGCGCCGCCCACGATCCAGACGTAGACCAGAGGTAGAAGAGGACCCAGACGAGGTTGTCGAGCAGCGAGGCGCAGGCAGCGCCGCCAGAAGCCCGCGTAGTTCGGCTCACGTACATCCGAGAGATGCTCTCGGATCTGCCTCAAGGAGGAGATGTCGCCCCCGTTCCCGTCCCGGTCGATGAGCAGAGGACGGATGCCCGGCCGCCCGCGCTCCCTCGACGTCCTCCTCGGCAGTGTCTCCTACGTGGAGGGCCTCCTCGGGCTGCGCAGCCCGCCAGCTCGAGCGCCGGCTCGAAGATGGCGGGGTCGGGCTTCCGCGCGCCCGCCGCGGCAGAGCTGACCGCCCCATCCAGCAGCTCGGCGAGCCCGCAGCGCTCCAGCACCGCGCGGAGGGAGCAGTCCCAGTTGGAGACGGCCACCAGACGCAGCCCGCGATCGCGCAGCGCGCGCAGCGCCGGAACCGCGTCGGGGTAGGCGCTCGAAGCGAATCGCCTCGACCAGCTCGTCGGCCGTGACCTCCACGCCGAGCTTTTCGGAGACGATCGCGGCGCAGCGCTCGCGGAGATCGGCCAGCGAGTCCTCGTCGCGTCCCTCATGCGCGTGGTCGCGGTAGTAGGCCATCTCGGCGCGCAGGGCCGCACTCAGGCGCTGGTCGCTGACCTCCGCGGGGATCGCGGTCACGCAGCGACAGCCAGGGCGGCTCGAGCTCGACCAGGGTGCCGAGCGCGTCGAGGAACACGGCGCGGGTCATCCCGCTGAATACTGCCCCACCCGGATGTTCCTGCCGCCGCGGACAGAGCTTCTGGCAACGAGCACGGCGACGAGGTCTCGGCGGCGATCACGCTGGTCGTCGCGATCGTGATCGCGATCGTCGTCGACCGCTTCCTGATCGGGCGGGCGGCAGCGCGCCGACCGAGACCTCGACACCGGCGCAGTTCTCCCGCGAGGCGCGCACCCGCCTGCGGCTGATCCGCCGGCTGATCTTCGTGGCGATCATCCTGATCGGCGTCGCGCTGGCGCTCAGCCAGTTCACCTCGATCAAGCGCTTCGCCACCGGGGTCCTCGCCTCGACGGCGGTGCTGGGGATCATCATCGGCTTCGCCGGGCCGCCAGGTGATCGCCAACCTCGTCGCGGGGTGCTGATGGCGATCACCCAGCCGATCCGGATCGGCGACCTGGTCTCGATCGGCGACGAGGTCCACGGCAGGGTGGTCGACATCGCGCTCACCTACACGCGGGTGGACGCGGGCGACGGCAGCCTGATCGTGGTGCCCAACGAGAAGGTGGCGACGGACGTGGTCGTCAACCACTCCGCCGGCAACAGCGCCGCACCGGTCACCGTCGACGTCTGGTTACCCCCAGACGCAGATGTCGAGGCCGCGCGGGAGGAGCTCGAGAAGGGCGACGTCACCTCCGCCCGCCTCGTCGAGGTCACGCCCGAGGGCTCGAGGCTCCAGGTGAAGGCCGCCATCGATGCGGGCATCGATCGCGAGGTGCACGAGGCGGAGCTGCGCGAGCGCGCGCAATCGATCCTGCGCGCCAGGGGCCTGCTTAGCCCTACCTGAGGTAGGCCTAAGTACCCTTTCCGGACTATGAGCGCCCGCTCCCGCAGGCGGCATCGCCGCACGAGCCGAAAGAGAAACCCCTTCCTTGTGGTCCTTCTGGTCCTCGGGTCGATGGTCGCTGTCGGCGCGCTCGCATCCGGTTTCTGGCTGATAGGCGTCTACAACTCGGCGCCCTCGATCGCCTCACTGAGGCCGATCTCAAAGGGGGCGGTTTCGAAGGTGTACGGAGCCAACGGGTCCCTGATCGGGGTGATCCACTCCGACAACATCCGGCAGCCGGTCTCGAGCGCCCAGATTCCGCAGGACCTCAAGGACGCGACGGTCGCGATCGAGGACAGGCGGTTCTACAGCCACGGCGGCATCGACCCCTCGGCGATCATCCGGGCCGGCTGGGAGGACCTGACCGCCGGCGGCAAACCGGTTGAGGGCGGCTCGACGATCACCCAGCAGCTCGTCCGGAACCTCTACATCGAAGACCCGCAGGACACGCTCCACCGCAAGATCATCGAGGCGCACCTGGCCAATGACGAGGAGGACCAGCACTCAAAGGACTGGATCCTGACCGAGTATCTGAACACCGCTTCATACGGCACGAACAACGGCGCGACCGCGATCGGCGTCGAGGCGGCGGCCGAGACCTACTACTCCAAGCACGCGCGCGACCTGACGCTCCCCGAGGCGGCGATGATCGCAGGGCTACCGCAGGCGCCCTCCCAGTACAACCCGCTCCTCAATCCACGGGCGGCGCTTGCCCGGCGCAACGAGGTGCTCCAGGCAATGGAGCAGCAGGGCAAGATCAGCGCAAGCGAATACCAGGAGGTGATCGGCCAGGGTCTGGGCCTCGACCCGGGAAACAAGTACACCCGGATCCGCGATCCCTACATTTTCGACCTCGTCAAGCAGGAGCTCCAGGACCGCTACGGCCTGAACACCGTCCAGAGCGGCGGGCTCAAGGTCTATACGACGATCAAGCCGCGCCTGCAGGAGGCCGCGCAGAGCGCCGTGGACTCCTGCTCGGTCTGCTACTCCGGCGGGGGGCCGGCGTCGGCGCTCGCCTCGGTCAATCCCTCGAACGGCAAGATCGTCGCGCTCGCCTCGACCCAGCGGTACTCAGAGGACAGCCAGTTCAACTTCGCCGCCCATGCCCAGCGCCAGCCCGGCTCGTCGTTCAAGGTCTACGACCTGACCGCGGCGATCAAGCAGGGCATCGACCCCGACACGACCTACTACGACGGCAGCTCGCCGAAGACGCTGGAGACTCCCGGCGGCTCGAGCTGGACGGTCAACAACGCCGAGCAGGGCGGCGGCGTGCTGCCTCTGACCGAGGCGACCTGGGAGTCGGTCAACGTGGTCTTTGCGCAACTGGGCCTCGACGTCGGTCCCGAGAACATCGCCAGGACCGCGTATGACATGGGGATCACCTCACCGCTCGGGGTCAAGGGCGCGCGCGACATCCCCTGCAAGCTCGGCCCGAACTGCTTCATCCCTCCCGCCGACGCGATCGGCGGGCTCAGCGTCGGCGTCACCCCGCTCGAGCAGGCGGTTGCCTACGCGACCCTCGCCAGCGGCGGCGTGCATCACGATGCGACCGCCATCGACCGGGTGGTCTTCCCCGGCGGGAACGTCGACGAGCCGAGCTCGAAGGAGGGCAAGCGGGTGCTGACCGAAGGCCAGGCCTACGAGGTCACGAAGGTGCTCGAGGGCGTCATCACCAGCGGCACCGGCGCCGGCTACACGAGCATCGGTTGCCAGTCGGAGGCCGGCAAGACCGGCACCAGCGAGGACCTCTCCGACGCCTGGTTCGTCGGCTACACGCCGATGTTCTCGACCGCGGTGTGGACGGGGCACCCGCTCTCGCGTGCCTCCACCGGATTCGGCGGCCCCACCTCCGGCCCGATCTGGCGCTCCTACATGGAGGCAGCCCAGGGGGGCGAGTGCCCCGACTTCGAGGTTCCGACGAGCCTGCCGAGCTTGTCCGCATACCACGGGGAGCACACGGCGTCGAGCTCGAGCTCCTGCAGCAGCTCCTATTCCTGCGACTCCTCGTCTTCGTACACCCCCAGCTACGGCGGCAGCGACGACAGCAGCGAGAGCAACCAGGGCGCCTACGCACCCGGCGTCGGGCAGAAACCGGCTCCGTCGCCGAAGCCGACGCCGTCACCATCGCCCGCGCCCCCTGCCGCGCCGCCGCCGTCGAGCGGCGGGGTCGACCCCGGTTGATCACCTGCGCGCGCCTCTAGCCTGTCCCAGGTGCCCAGCAGCGAATTCGACCTGATCGAAGCGATCAATCAGCGCATGCCGGCGCCCGGACCCCGGGTGCGGGTGCCGAGCGGCGACGACGCCGCGGTCGTCGAACCGCGGTCGGCGAGCGCGATCACGGTGGACGCGATCGTCGACGGTGTCCACTTCGTCCTCGATTCGTTCGGGCCGGAGGCGGTCGGGCGCAAGGCCCTCGCCGCCTCGCTCTCCGACCTCGCCGCGATGGGGGCTGCCCAGGGGGAGGCGTACGTCGTGGTGGCCGCCCCGGAAGAGCTCTCCGACGAGGACCTGCTCGGGATCGCCGACGGGCTCGCCGAGACGGCGTCTCGGGAGGAGGTCACGATCGCCGGGGGGGATCTCGTCAGCTCCCCGGTGCTGGTCGTCTCGGTGACCGCTGTCGGCTATGAGCCGGGCGGCGCGAGGTTCGTCACCCGCCGGGGAGCAAAGCCGCGCGACGTGATCGCGGTGACCGGCGAGCTGGGCGGCGCCGCGGCCGCTGTCGAGCTGATGGAGGCCGGCGAGCGCCGCGGCGATCCCGCCGACCGCGGTGAGGGACTGCTGGAACGCCAGCTGGACCCGACACCGAGGCTGCGCGAGGGACGGGCGCTGGCGAAGGCCGGCGCGACGGCGATGATCGACATCAGCGATGGCCTGGGCGCCGACGCAGGGCACCTGGCGAGCGCGAGCGACTGCCGCCTCGAGATCGACCTCGGTCGGCTCCCGGTCGCGGAGGGAGTGGCCGAGGTCGCGGGCGGGGGCGACGCCGCGATCGAGCTGGCGGCCTCGGGCGGTGAGGACTTCGAGCTGCTCGTCACCGTGCCGCGCGAGCGCTTCGAGGCCGCCGCACAGGCCGTGGCCGACGCCGGCTCGAAGTTGACCGAGATCGGCTACGTGAGCGAGGGCCAGCGCGTGGGATTGAGGCTTCCGAGCGGCGGTGATCTAGAGCCGCGCGGCTTCGACCAGAGGCGCGGGTCTCTCTCCGGCTCGGGCTGACCGGGCTCCGGCGCCGTCTCGGGCTCGGGCTCCACGTCCGCCTCTGACTCGGACTCGGGCGGTGGCTCCCCGCTGGAAGGGCGCCGGCGGATCGAGATCTCGCCCTCGAGCCGCATCTCGGGCGCCGGCCGGCCGGGGACCGGCCCGGCCACGGCGACGATCGCGACACCGGCGCCCGCCATCAGGCAGGCCAGGAGCGCCAGGCTCACGCCGATCTGCCCGTCGGCGACCATCATCAGCAGGTCCTGCCAGACCCCGAGACCGGCGTCGAACCGGCCGGCGAGATCCGCGAACAGGACGACCGCCGGCACCAGGCCGAGCAGGACGAACCCGATCGCCGGGAGCCGACCGGGAGCCAGCCTCGCCGCCCCCAGGACCCAGGCCTGCAGCCCAACCGAAACGACCAGCGCCAGATAGGGATTCACGAGCCAGATACCGAGCGTCCCAAGGCAGGCAACGAGAAGGGCGGCCGGAGCGGCTGTGTTCACGGCCCTCGAGGGGGGTGGACGCAGCGGGCGCAGGAAGAAAGCGATCGCGCAGTAGAAGAGCACCGCCGCGATCACCGAGGCGGTGCCGCCCGCCCCGAGGCCGTCGATGCGGGGATCGAACGGGAAGTCGGGGCTCGGCAGCAGGCCGACCAGCGCAGCCGCCAGGACGAGGAGGAGAGCGCCGAGGAACGGCAGGACCCGGAGAAGCGTCCACACGAATCCGCGAACCGCATCGATCGGGCTTCGCGCGGCCGAGGCGAGCCCCGAGCCTGCCGCAAGGGCGGCGGGAACCAGCAGGGAGAGGGCGAGCAGGGCGATGGTCCAGCCCGGCATCAGGTTGCCGGCGAGGCCGATGTATCCCTTAGGTCCGTGCTCGACCGCTCCAGGCGTGGCGTCGAGGCTGAGAATCAGGGAGAGAGCGGCCCGTCCGAAGCGGGCGAATGTGTCGCTGTCGAAGGACTCGGGCGTGTCGCGGCCGGGCTCGACGGGCAGCTCGCCAGCGGCCGACAGCCGTACCGCCGGGAGGCCGTGCTCGATCAGAGGGCCCTGGTCTCCCAGACCGGCCGGGAGCGCGAGCCGGAAGAGATCGTCGAGCGGGCCCTCGTCCCCTGCCGGAGTCGCCAGCTCGTTCGAGACGGTCGAGTCGGCGGTCTCCGCCAGCTGACTGGCGCTGCTCTGCGGCCCGGTCGACCAGGGGATCACCAGCGGAGCGGTTGGATTCGCGAGGGCCGGCTGGCTCAGCACGATGGCGGCATCGAGCGAGGAGGAGGCGCTGTAGTCGCGGATGAAGCGCTTCGTGCCCAGGGCGCCGATGCTCGAGCCGTCGGTGGAGACGAAGACCAGCGTCTTCTGGTGGGCGGTCCCCGAGAAGCTGTCTGCTATCTCCAGGAGCGCGGCTGTCGCCGCAGCGCTCGTCGTCGCGCCGCTTCCACGAGCGACGTCGCGGGGCGCTATCAGCGCGATCTGGCGGTTCGAATCCCCGGGCAGGGTGGCGATCAGGTTGCGCATCTGGACGTCGTGTCCCCTGAACGAGCCGTCGAAGCTCTGCTCGGAGACCGTCGCACCCTCGATCGCCGCGAAGCGGCTCTTCACCTCCTCGGCGAGCTTCTGGTCCGCTGTGGAGCCGGGGGTCGGATAGGGGGCCGACGTGGCGAGCTCCCTGGCGAGCGGGACCGCGCTGGCGGGGTCGAAGGCATCCGGCGGGATTCCCGCGGACAGGCTCCGTGGGACGTCCTGCAGCGAGAACATCGCGATCGCGGCGATCACCGGGACCGCGAGCAGCGCGTATCTGTAGAGGCGCAAGTCGATCATCAGCCGGGCACGAACCGCCTTCTAACCTTCAGGCATGGCGCGAGGACAGGCACGGATCCTGCTGGTAGACGATGAACAGGCCGTGCAAACGCTTCTCACCTACCCACTCCGCAAGGAAGGTTATGAGGTGGTGGGGGCCATGGATGGGCAGGAAGCCCTGGATCGCTTCGGTGAGGAGCGGTTCGATCTGGTGGTCCTCGACATCATGCTTCCCAAGCTCGACGGGATTGAGGTGTGCAGGCGCCTTCGCACCCGCAGTCAGGTGCCGATCATCATGCTGACGGCGAAGGGGGACGAGATCGACAAGGTCGCAGGGCTCGAGATGGGTGCGGACGACTACATCACCAAGCCCTTCTCGGTCCGCGAGTTCCGCAGCAGGGTCAAGGCGGCGCTGCGGCGCGGCAACATGGCCGGGGCAGCGCTCGGGAACGAGCCGATTCGATCGGGGGATCTCGAGATCGACTTCGAGCGCCGGTCCGTTCAGCTGCACTCGAAGCCGGTGCAGCTGACCTACGTCGAGTTCGAGATCCTCGCCGCGATGGCGGCCTCCCCAGGCCGCGTCTTCACGCGAGAGATGCTCCTCGAGCACATCTGGGGCGACTCGACCTACCGCGACCCACGCACCGTCGATGTTCACATCAGGCACCTCCGCGAGAAGCTGGAGACCGACGCGAAGAAGCCCGAGTACCTGTTCACGGTGCGGGGGGTCGGCTACCGCTTCCGCGACGCGGACCGCGATTGAGAGCACTTCGCCTCAACACCCTCCGCAACCGGCTCGTCGTCCTGATCACCCTGATCACCGCGGGAGGGATCGCCTTCGTCTACCTCTACGTGGTGCCGCAGCTCGAATCGAGTCTCACGGCCGAGAAGCTGCGCCGGCTCGAGAGGCTGGGGACCGAGCAGTCCCCGAGGTTGGCGCGTGCGCTGGAGTCCGGAGCCTCACCTGCTCAGATCTCGGACCTCGTCCGCTCGACGGCGCAGACGACGGAGAGCCGCGTCACGCTCCTCGCCGTGCGGGACGCTGCGGGCGGACCGGTGCCGGCCTTCGTCGTCGCGGACTCGCAGTCGGAGGCGACGGCGCTGCAGGGCCGCTACCTGACCGCCGACGCGGCAATCTCCGACGGGCAGATCGCCACTGGAGTAGAGCGCGTCGCGGGGACGCGGGTGGGGATCTCCGCCGTCCCGATCAGGCTCGCCGACCAGACTCGCTGGGTGGAGGTCCTCTCGACCCAGCTCGCCGAGGTGAACGACGACGTGGCGCTGGTGCGGCGCCAGATCCTGATCGCGGGGCTGATCGCCCTGGCCGCTGCTTCGCTGATCGGGTTCTGGGCGTCGGGGGCCGTCTCGCGGCGGCTGCGGCGGATGCGCAGGGCCGCCGAGGCGGTCGCCGAGGGCCACTTCGACCAGCCCATCCCGGTGGATTCCTCGGACGAGCTCGGCCAGCTGGCGCGGAGCTTCAACGAGATGCAGCGGCGCCTGGCGCGGCTCGACAGCTCGCGGAAGGAGTTCATTGCCAATGCCTCGCACGAGCTGCGCACGCCGATCTTCTCGCTGGGCGGCTTCGTCGAGCTGCTCGAGACGGAGAAGCTGACGGCGGCCGAGCGACGAGCCTTCGTCTCCGAGATCCGGGCCCAGGTCCAGCGTCTCCAGAAGCTCACCATCGACCTGCTCGACCTCTCGCGGCTCGACGCCGACGTGATGGAGATCAAGCGCGAGCAGGTCGACCTGAAGGACGCCGCCAGGCAGGTCGCGGACGAGTTCCGGCCCACCGCGAAGCTGCACGAGTCCTCGCTCCAGGTGCGGGGGCGCGGTCAGGTGGTGGCGTTCGCGGATCTAAATCGTGTCTCACAAATCATTCGTATCCTCATTGACAATGCGCTCACCCACACCCCGCAGGGAACGAACGTCACCGTGACCGCCGTGCGTGGGACAAACGCGGCGGAGCTGATCGTCGGGGACGACGCGAAGAAGGGCATCGACCCGCGCGCGATCCCGAAGGTCTTCGACCGCTTCTACACCGGCGACACCGCGTCCGGGTCCGGGCTCGGCCTCGCGATCGCCGAGGAGCTCGCCCACCGCATGGGCGGGCGGATCGCCGTGGTCTCCCGCCGCGGCCATACGGCTTTCACGCTGAGCCTGCCGATCGCAGGTGGCCGGCGACGGCAGCGAGAGCCCGCCGGGGTGGCAGCTTGAGGCTGAAACGGTTGAGCGCGGGCATCGCGGCGGTCGCCGTGACGGCGCTGATCGCGGGCTGCGGGGGCGGTGGTGGCGGCGACGACTCGAGCACGTCCGCTGCGGCGCCGACCCAGACCGCGACACAGGTCGTCGTGGAGGCGAGCGATGGCAGCTTCAACCCAGCCCAGATCTACAAGGACGTCTCCCCCGGCGTGGTGACGATCGACTCGGTCTTCGAAGGCAGCACGAGTCGACGTCCTCGGGGGCGGCGGCTCCGCCGGCCAGGGATCCGGATTCGTGGTGGACACGGAAGGCGACATCGTCACCAACGCGCACGTGGTCACCAGCGGCGGCCACCTGAACGGAGGTGGGACGCCGCACGAGGCCAAGCAGGTCTTCGTGGAGTTCGGGGACCGCAACCGAGTCCCGGCTGAGATCAAGGGCTTCGACGCGGATGCCGACGTGGCGCTGATCAAGGTCGATCCGGACGGTCTCGACCTGCAGCCAGTGGAGCTCTCGGATCGCTCGAGCTTCACGGTCGGCGAGCCGGTCGCCGCGATCGGCAGCCCGTTCGGCGAGGACCAGTCGCTCTCGATCGGCGTGATCTCGGCGACGAACCGGACGGTCGAGGGGCTCACCAACTTCGGCATCGACAACGCGATCCAGACCGACGCCTCGATCAACCCGGGCAACTCGGGCGGCCCGCTGCTCGACGCGAAGGGCGAGTTGATCGGGATCAACGAGCAGATCGCGTCCAGCTCCGGCAGCAACTCCGGCGTCGGCTTCGCGATTCCGGTGACCTCGGTCCGGTTCTCGCTCGACCAGTTGAAGGCCGACGGCAAGGTGGAGTACGCGTTCCTCGGGGTGACCAGCGAGTCGCTTTACCCCCAGCTCGCCGAGCATCTCGGCCTCGACACCGACTCTGGCGCTCTGATCAGCGACGTCGTCAACGGCAGCCCCGCCGACGACGCGGGCTTGAAGGGCTCGACCGGCGAGGACACCTTCCAGCTCCAGCAGGTGAAGACCGGCGGCGACGTCGTGCTCGCCGTCGACGGCAAGCCGGTGCTCGAGAACAACGACCTCTCGAAGCTGGTCGCGGTACACAAGCCGGGCGACAAGGTGACGCTCCAGATCCTTCGGGACGGCGACAAGCAGGACGTCGAGGTCACGCTGGGCTCGCGGCCGGCGGACGTAAACCAGTAAGAACCCCTCAATGGAGATCCGCGACCTGGTCACCGACCTGGCCACGACCCTGCGCGAGGAGGTCCTGCCGCACCTCGGGGCACACGCCGGCCGGGCCCACTCCGGCGAGGCGGACGGCGGCGACGTCACCTTCCAGATCGACGAGCACGCCGAGGCGCGGATGGAGTCCTTCCTCGCCGAGCGGGCACCCGAGGTCTCGTTCTTCTCCGAGGATCGCGGCCTGGTCTCCCCCGCGGGCGACCGTGCGGAATGGGTTCTGGTGGTGGACCCGATCGACGGCACCCGGCCGGCGTTGGCCGGGCTCGAGTCGTGCTGCGTCTCGGTCGCGGCGGCGCCGCTGGACGGAGAGCCGACCATGGGGGACGTGCAGGTCGGCTGCGTCCTCGAGGTGAAGAGCGGGCACAGCTTCGTCGCGCAGCGGGGTAAGGGCCTCGAACCGGACGCGAAGCTCTCCGCCAACCGCTCGCTCGAGCGCATGTTCTGGACCTACGGCTTCCGCGGGCGGCCGGCGCGCGCCCTGATCGAGGTGATCTGCGACCTGATCGACGTCTCATCCGTGGGTGGCGGGACCTTCGACCTCGGCTCGGCGACCTATGACATGACCCGGATCGCCACCGGCCAACTCGACGCGTACGTCGAGCCTGGGCCGCGGATGATCGACGACGTGCCCCCGGTCCGCGCGGAGTTCGAGCGCGTCGGCGCCGGGGCGGTGCTCAACAACTCGCCCTACGACCTGGCCGCGGCGACGATCTGCCTCGAGGAATGCGGCGCGGTGGTGACGGACGCGTACGGCGAATCGCTCTCCGCTCGTCCCCTGCTCGGCTCGGGACACGAGTTTCAGATGTCCTGCGTGGCAGCCGCGAACGGCGAGCTCCACTCCGCGATCTGCGCCGAGATCGACGTGGGCATCGAGCGGCTGCGCGCCAGCATCTAACGGGTTCCAGCGTTAAACGGGTTGCGCCTGGCGGCGCACCCTCGCATCTACCTGCGGAGCACCCTCGGACAAAACGAGTACTTTTTCGCCCTTGCGTACTCATCCGACCATGGGGGGCCCGTGCTTCAAGAGGTAGCGCTCGGCAACAAGTCGCTGGCCGACTACACCCACTTGGCCGGGCGAGGCCTGGTCGACGAGATCCGGGAGCTCGCCGAGGGCCTGGAGGGCAAGCGCATCCTGCACGTCAGCGCGACGGCCTTCGGGGGCGGCGTCTCGGAGATCCTCTACACGATCGTGCCGCTGATGCGGGACGTCGGGCTGGACGCCCACTGGCAGGTGATCATGGGCCGGGAGGAGTTCTTCAACGCCACCAAGCTCCTCCACAACTCGCTGCAGGGCGACCCGAACACGCTCACCCCCAACGAGTGGGAGCTGTTCGACCACTACAACAAGATGAACGCCGAGAGCCTCGAGGGCGACTGGGACGCGATCATCGTCCACGACCCGCAGCCGGTGGGGATGCGCCACAACGCCAGGGATCACGCCAAGAACTGGATCTGGCGCTGCCACATCGATCTCTCCGAGCCGAACCCGGAGCCGATCGAGCGGCTGCTCCCGCTGATCTCGGAGTACGAGATCACCGTCTGGCACATGGAGCAGTACGTGCCCAAGGGGCTCGACGGCCACGGCGGGGTGAGGATCGTGCCGCCGGCGATCGACCCGCTCTCGCCTAAGAACATGGCGCTCTCCCCCGATGACGCGGCCTTCGTCTGCAACCAGTTCGGCATCGACGTCGACCGGCCGATGATCTGCCAGGTGTCGCGGTTCGACCCGTGGAAGGACCCGATCGGGGTGATCGACGCCTACCGGCAGGTGACCAAGGAGCTCCCCGAGGTGCAGCTGGCGCTGGTCGGATCGATGGCGACGGATGACCCGGAGGGCTGGGAGTTCTTCCACCGCACCTTCGAGTACGCGGAGTCGGACCCCGACATCAAGATCCTCAACAACCTGAACAACGTCGGCGCGATCGAGGTGAACGCGTTCCAGTCGCAGTCGGACGTCGTCCTGCAGAAGTCGATTCGCGAGGGCTTCGGGCTGACGGTCTCCGAGGCGCTGTGGAAGGGGCGGCCGACCATCGCGGGGAACGTGGGCGGCATTCCGCTGCAGATCGTCGACGGCGAGGACGGCTATCTGGTCGAAACTCCGGACCAGGCGGCCGAGCGGTGCATCCAGATCCTCCAGGACCCCGAGCTCGGCCGGCGACTCGGGCGGGCGGGCAAGGAGCGCACCCGGGAGCGCTTCCTTCGCCGCGCCTGCTGCTCGACTGGCTGAGGATCTTCACCTCGCTCGAGTAGCGGGACGGCTTTCGCCCATGGCCGAGATCACCTGGGAGCAGTTCGAGGCGGTCGACATGCGGGTCGGTCGCGTGGTCGGCGTGGAGGAGTTTCCCGAGGCGCGCGTCCCCGCCTGGAAGCTGGAGATCGACTTTGGTCCCGAGATCGGCCGCAAGCGCTCCTCCGCGCAGATCACGCACTACGCGCGGGAGGACCTGGAGGGGCGGCTCGTGGTGGCGGTGGTCAACTTCCCGCCCAAGCGAATCGGGCCGTTTCTCTCCGAGGTCCTGGTGCTGGGCGCGCTCGACGACGCCAAGGGAGTGGTGCTGCTTCGTCCCGACGAGGACGTCGCCCCCGGTGACCGGATCGCATGACCGCTTAGCCATGGCTGATACAAACGGTGGGTGGCCGAGTACCCCTGACGATCGTCTCGAACCGCGGCCCCGCGGAGTTCGGCCGCGATGAGACCGGCCAGCGGATCGTGCATCGCGGCGGCGGTGGGCTGGTCACGGCGCTCTCGGGGCTGGTCTCGCACCGCAAGGCGCTCTGGATCGCCTCGGCGATGACGGAGGAGGACGTCGTGGTCGCGAACGAGAGCGAGGGGCCGGTTGAGATCGAGGTCGACGGGATCGACTACGACGTGCAGATGGTCGCCTCGAACCCATCGGCGTATGACCGCTTCTACAACGTGATCGCGAACCCGATCCTCTGGTTCATCCAGCACTACCTCTGGGATCTCTCCAACGCGCCCGACATCAGGCAGGCCGAGGTGGACGCCTGGGAGGAGGGCTACAAGGTCGTCAACGACGACATGGCCGACTGCGTGATCCGGTCGATCGAGGGTCAGGAGGAGCCGGTGGTGATGCTGCACGACTACCACCTCTACACCTGCCCCGGCCTGATCCGTCGAGGCGCGGCCCGACGCCTTCCTCCACTACTTCGTCCACATCCCCTGGTCGCAGCCGGACTCCTGGCGGGTCCTCCCGAACCGCTGGCGCGAGGAGATCTACCAGAGCATGCTCGCCAACGACATCATCGGCTTCCACACGAACGCCTACTGCCGGAACTTCCTGCAGTGCTGCCGGGAGCTGATGGAGCTGGAGGTCGACTTCGAGCGGATGGCGGTGACCTACGAGGGCCGCGAGACCTGGGTGCGCGCCTATCCGCTCTCGATCGACACCCAGCGGCTCTACCGGGCGGCGGAGTCCGCGGACGTCGAGTTCTACGAGAAGGAGGTGCTGCGCCGGCGCCGCGACCACCTGATCATCCGGGTCGACCGGGCCGACCTCTCGAAGAACGTGCTGCGCGGCTTCACCGCCTTCGACGTCTTCCTCGAGCAGCACCCGGAGTTCCGGGAGAAGGTCACCTTCATCGCCCACCTGCAGCCCTCCCGCCAGGACGTGCCCGAGTACGCCGAGTACCTGGAGCGGATCGAGGCGCTGGTCGCGGTCGTCAACCACCGCCACGGGACGACCGACTGGATGCCGATCGACCTGCGGATCTACGAGAACTTCCCCGAGGCGGTCGCGCGCTACAAGCAGTTCGACCTGCTGATGGTCAACTCGCTCTTCGACGGGATGAACCTGGTCGCGAAGGAGGCGCCGACGGTCAACACCCGCGACGGCGTGGTGATGCTCTCCGAGAACACCGGGGCGCATGAGGAGCTCGGCGACTGCACGCTCTCGGTGAATCCCTTCGACATCCAGGAGCAGGCCGACGCAATCCACCGCGCGCTGACGATGGAGCCGGAGGAACGGGCGCTGCGCGCCGAGCGGCTCAAGGAGATCATCAACGAGCGGGACCCGGGCGACTGGGTGGACGAGCAGATGGCCGACATCCGGGCCTGAAGCGCTCGCCGGCCGAGGTCGCTAGCGATCGGTCCGGCTAGCGCTCGAAGCCGAACTCGCCGGGCTGCGGCGGCGGCGAGTAGACCGCGGCGGGCGCGTCGGGGCGGTGGCGGGACGCCGGAGCGGTGGTCGCTTCGACGTCTCGCCGTGCGCGGTCGTGATGACCGCGTCGGTGACGGTCTCGCCGACGCCTGGGCAGGCTCTGGGCGCGGGCTTGGCGCGCTGATGGCCGCGGTCGCCTTCGGTGACTCGCGGCGGTGCCGCCGGTGGTGCCGCGCGAGGGCCGGGAATCGCCGCGGGGACAGGCTCCGCCGCCGGGCGCGAGGCCGACGTCGGCGGGCACGGGCGGCGGCGGGTCGCTGCCCAGCAGCGCGGGGAGCGAGACGATCCCGGCGAGCACCGCAGCGGCGATCGCCGCTGCCCGGCCCGCGCTCTGCCACCGGATCTGCCGTCCACCCACGCCCTGGTGAGGTCGCGGCGCCCGGCTCCCGCTCTCCCCTATAGTCGCCCGTCGCTATGAGCCGGCACTACGAACTCGTACTGATGCTCGACCCCGAGGCCGCGGACGACGCGCGCGAGAAGGTCGCGGGCGACGTGCGCCAGGCGATCGAGGGCACCGGCACGCTCGACCGGGCCGATGTCTGGGGCATGCGGAAACTCGCCTACGAGATCCGCCAGCGAAACGAGGCGGACTACCGCTACTACCGCTTCCAGGGCGAGCCGGACCTGCTCGAGCAGCTCGACCACAGCCTGAAGATCACGGACGGCGTGCTCCGCTTTCGCATCTTCAAGGTCGACCCCGACTCGCCGAGCAACCCGCCCCCCGCCTCCGATCGCCCGGCATCGGTCGGCGACGGCCGGCCGGATCGCGACGACCGGCCGCGCCGCGGACGCCGCGACGACCGCGACTAGCAATCCCGGCACCCGGCCTCGCAGTTTCCGGTCTTTCTCCCTGACGGGGGAGAGAACCAGCCGAGTGGCTGCTTAAGATCGACGTTCGGAATCGAAAGGAAGGGAGTTTCAGTTGGCCGGCTCAAACATCAACACGGTGGTGATCACCGGGAACTTGACCAAGGATCCGGAGCTGCGGTCGACCCCCGGCGGGACCTCCGTATGCAAGCTTCGAGTGGCCGTCAACAGCCGTCGCAAGGACGGTCAGAGCGGCGAGTGGGTCGACAAGCCCAACTACTTCGATGTGACCGTCTGGGGAGCGCAGGGTGAGAACTGCGCCAACTACCTCTCCAAGGGACGCCCGGTTGCCGTCGAGGGACGGCTGGACTGGCGCGAATGGGAGGCGCAGGACGGATCCAAGCGTCAGGCGGTCGAGATCATCGCCAACAGCGTGCAGTTCCTCGGCTCCCGCTCGGACAACCCGAACAGCGGTGGCGGCGGCAACGGCTTCACGCCCAAGTCCGACGTGCCCGCCGACACCTCGGACTTCGAGGGCGCCGGGGTCAGCTCGGGCGGCAGCTCGGACGACGACATCCCGTTCTAGCGGCGACCAGGCCGCACCACTATGAGTGAGGGGCGAAGCCCCGAGCGGTTATGTGGGGCGGCCGCTTGTCGCCGCGATCTGGTGGCGAAGCCGTCCTACGGATAGATGTCTGCGAGGTCGTCCGTGATCGTGATGACTTCGTCCAACCTGGTGCGATCGAACGCCTGCCTCACTCCTGCCGGCGGGCGGACGATCGCGAATCTTCGACCGGCCTCTCTGGCCCGAATGTGTGCGGCCGCAATTGCCCCCATGCCGCTTGAGTCCATGAACGACACGCGGCTCAGGTCGATGACGAGCAGCTCGGGCTCACCGGACTCGATTTGGGTCAGCGCCTCGGTCACGCGTTCGACGACCTGAAGATCGAGGTCGCCCCGGATCCTGACCAGCGCGCTGTTCCCTTCGGTCTCGGTCTCGAGATCGAAGTTGAGCATCCGCCCCATTAAACCGGCCATCGCTACCATTCGCGCCTCTCGTGGCACGACAGCAGCGACAGACACAATCGACGGGCGGGCGCAGGCGCCGCGGCCTCAGCGATCGCGGGCGGCCGCGGAAGTACACGCGGATCAACTCCGAGTCGATCGACTACAAGGACCTGAACCTGCTGCGGCGGTTCATCTCCGACCGTGGCAAGACCCGGTCGCGCCGGGTCACCGGACTCTCCAGGAAGCACCAGCAGCAGCTCGCCCTGGCTGTGAAGCGGGCCCGCGAGCTCGCCCTGCTGCCCTACGTCGGCGAGCGCTAGGCCAATGGCCCAGGCTGTTCTGCTCAAGGACGTCGAGGGTCTCGGCGAGGCCGGCACCGCGGTCGACGTCTCGCCCGGCTACCTGCGCAACTACCTGGTGCCCCGCAAGCTGGCCCAGCCGGCCACGAGGGGCGCTCTGGAGGACGCCCAGCGCAAGCGCGAGCGCGCCGAGGAGGCCGAGCGCCAGGCCGCGGAGCGGGCCGGCGAGACCTCCGCGCTGCTCTCCAAGACGGTGCTGACGATCAACCACCGAGCGGGCGAGGACGGCAAGCTCTTCGGCTCCGTGACCTCGGCCGAGATCGCGGACGCGATCCAGGCCGCGCGAAGCATCAAGGTCGACCGCAAGAAGATCCGCCTCGAGGAGCCGATCCGGGAGACCGGCACCTACATGGTCGAGGTCGAGGTCGGCGGCGGGGTCACCGCGTCGGTGAAGACGATCGTCGCCGAGGCGAAGGAATAGCGGCGCAAATAGCCTGAACTCGCCTGCGGTGGCGAACCGCCTGTGGTTTTCTAGCCAGGGTCGCGCGGATTTAGTTCCACTTCGGGGCGAATGGGAATCCGCCGAGGTCGTATCCAGACTTGGAGAGGAAGCTCGGCCGCCAGGTCGGGTGGTCCCCTGCGCAAGAGAGGAGCAGTTGGCAACCAACGGAAAGACGGCGATCGTCCCGCCCCAGAACCTGGAGGCGGAGGAGTCGGTTCTCGGGGCCATGATGGTCTCCGAGTCGACGATCGAGCCCGTCCTGCTCGACGTCCGCCTCAAGGCGGAGGACTTCTACAGGGATCGCCACAGGACGATCTACCAGGCGATCATCCGCCTCAACGAGAACGCCGACCCGGTCGACGTCCTGACGGTCTCCGAGGCGCTCTCCCAGCACGGCCAGCTCGACGCGGTCGGTGGCCGGGACGTGATCGGCAGCCTGGCGGCCAAGGTCCCCGCGCCCGGGAGCGCCAAGCACTACGCGCAGATCGTCAAGCAGAACTCGCTGATGCGGCGCCTGGAGGGCGCCGCCAAGCAGATCCAGCAGTCGATCGTCGAGCGCGACGGCGAGCCACGGGCGCTCGTCGAGAATGCGGAGCGGCTGCTCTTCCAGGTCGCGAACGAGGAGCAGGCCGAGGACTTCCGCGAGATCGGCGACATCCTCCACGACGAGATCGACAAGCTCGAGAAGCTCGCGAGCGGAGACTCCGAGATCACCGGCACCGCCTCCGGCTTCCGCGACCTCGACGACAAGACCGGCGGCTTCCAGCCCGGCAACCTGATCGTGATCGCGGCCAGGCCGGCCATGGGAAAGTCGACACTGGTCTGCGACTTCGCCCAGAACGTCGCCATGAAGCATCAGAAGCCCGTCGCCCTCTTCTCCCTGGAGATGTCGGAGATGGAGCTGGCCCACCGCTTCATCGGCTCGCAGTCTCGGATCTCCAGCGACCGGCTCCGCAAGGGCAAGGTCGCGAGCAAGGACTGGCCGAAGGTCGTCAAGGCCTGCAACCAGCTCGAGTCCGCCCCGCTCTGGATCGACGACTCCTCCGATCTGGGCCTGCTCGAGCTGCGCGCGAAGGCGCGGCGCCTGCACGCCCAGGAGCGCAGCCGCGGCCACGACGGCCTCGGGCTGATCATCGTCGACTACCTCCAGCTGATGCGAAGCGACGACGCCCGCGCCAACCGCGTCGAGCAGGTGTCCCAGTTCAGCCGCGGCCTGAAGATCCTGGCCAGGGAGCTCAACGTCCCCGTCATCGGCATCTCCCAGCTCTCCCGCGCCCCCGAGCAGCGGCCCGACAAGCGCCCGATCCTCTCCGACCTTCGCGAGTCCGGGGCGATCGAGCAGGACGCCGACCTCGTCGGCTTCCTCTACCGCGACGACTACTACAACCAGGAATCGGAGGACCCGGGAGGCGCGGAGCTGATCCTCGCCAAGCACCGCAACGGCCCCGTGGGCACCATCCGCCTGGTCTTCCTCGAGCACTATCCGAAGTTCGCCGACCGGGCCCGCGACGAGAGGCCGGTCGAGCAGCCGGCCGGCGAGGGACCGCCGCTCCAGGACGTCGCGGACGCGGAGGAGTTCTGAGGTGGCCCCCAAGGCCCGATCAGGTGAGCGCCAACCCTGCCGTCTCGGAATCTGCGACGGCACGGGCTGGATCCTCGGCCCCGAGGACGTCGCGCGTCCCTGCGATTGTCGCTCGCGCATGGTGGCCCAGGCGCGGCTGCGCGGCATCGACTCCGTCATCCCGCCCAAGTTCCGCGGCGTCTCCTTCGACCGCCCGCCCGTCACCCAGATGGACGCCTTCGTCGTCAAGCGGGTGCGCGACTACTGCGAGCGCCTCGACGAGAATCTCGACGGCGGCCGCGGCATGTGGTTCTTCGGCAGCTCCGGAACCGGGAAGACGACGCTGGCGATGCTGATCTCGCGGATGGCGCTCGAGTCCGGGCGCTCCGTCGCGATCTACTCACTCCCGAAGCTCCTCAGCAGGATCCGCCAGACCTATGACGCAGAGATCGGCGAGCAGTCCTACACGCAGTTCTTCGAGCGCCTGGCGAGCGTCGACCTGCTCCATCTCGACGACCTCGGCGTCGAGAAGCAGACCGAGTGGGTCCTCGAGCAGCTCTACGCCCTGATCAACGAGCGCTACGAGCGCCAGCGCTCTCTGATCGTGACCAGCAACCTCGAGGACGACGAGCTCGAGAAGCAGCTCGGGACCCGTGTCGTCTCCCGCCTCGTGGAGATCTGCGGCGATCCGGTCCTGCTCTTCGACGAGGATCGGCGCATGCGGGTCTCCGCCGACGCCGCAAGCTCGCTCGGCGAGAGCGGCGGCTCGGCCCTCGGCCCCCTCGACCACTAGGGCGACCGGCCGGCTCCGGTCCCGAACCTCTCATAATCCCTGGTCATGCCTGGAATCGTCATAGTCGGCGCCCAGTGGGGCGACGAGGGAAAGGGCAAGGTCACCGACCTGCTCGCGGAGCAGGCCGACGTCGTGATCCGCTTTCAGGGCGGCAACAACGCCGGTCACACGATCATCCGTGACGGCGAGACCTTCAAGTTCCACCTGATCCCCTCGGGGATCCTCTACCCGGGCAAGACCTGCGCGGTGGGCAACGGGGTCGTGATCGACCCGGCGGTGCTCACCGGGGAGATCGAGGAGCTCCGTCACCGGGGCATCGACGTCGGCGGCCTGCGGATCTCCGCAAACGCGCACGTGATCATGCCCTACCACGTGAAGCTCGACACGGCCGGAGAGCTGAAGCTCGGCAAGCTCGAGATCGGCACCACCCGCCGGGGGATCGGCCCCTGCTACGCCGACAAGGCCTCCCGCCTCGGAATCCGCGTCCAGGACCTGCTCGACGCCAAGATCCTGCGCAAGAAGATCATGACCGCGATGGAGCCGAAGCAGCAGATGCTCCGCCCCTTCGCCAAGGACCCCGAGCTCGACCTGCACACGATGGTGGAGACCTACCTCACCTACGGCCACCGCCTCGAGCCGCACATCACCGACACAGCGCGGCTCTGCTGGGAGGCTCTCGACGCCGATCGCACGGTTCTCTTCGAGGGCGCCCAGGGCATCATGCTCGACCTCGACCACGGCACCTATCCGTTCGTCACCTCCTCGAACCCGGTCGCCGGCGCCGCCTGCATCGGGGCGGGAGTCGGGCCCGCGGACATCGACGAGGTCTGGGGGATCGCCAAGGCGTACGCGACCCGCGTCGGCGCCGGTCCCTTCCCCACCGAGCTCGACGACGACCTCGGAGAGACGCTCCGCGAGCGCGGCGGGGAAATGGGCACCACGACGGGCCGTCCCCGGCGCTGCGGCTGGCTCGACCTGGTGGCCCTCCGCTACGCCGTCCGGCTCAACACCATGAGCGCGCTCGCGGTCACCAAGCTCGACGTGCTCTCAGGCATCGACCCGCTGCGCGTCTGCGTTCGCTACCGCCATCCCGACGGCGCGGTCTTCGACGAGTTCCCCTACCACCAGTCGATCATCCACACCGTGGAGCCCGAGTACGAGGAGCTGCCCGGGTTCGAGGGCGACATCGGTGAGTGCCGCCGGGAGCAGGATCTGCCGGCGGAGGCCCGCGACTACCTCACCGCTCTCTCGGACCACCTCGGCATCCCCGTCCGCCTGGTCGGAGTGGGTCCCGGCCGCGATCAGGTGATCTGGATGGGTGAGGAGGCCCAACCCCGCCTCCGCGCCGCGGCGTAAGGCGGCGCGCTACCTGCAAGGGCCACGCCGCCGGTCGTGCCGGCGCCGCGCGCCTAGGCCAGGGCCCCGGTCGCCCTCATCCCGTGCTCCCCGATGTAGGCGGGGATCAGGCCCTCCTGCACGCCCTTCTCCTCGCCACGCCGCAGCATGCGCAACCCGAGAATCGTGGCCGCCAGGGTGGCCGTCACTCCCAGGCTGACCTGCACGCTGAGCAGGCCCTGCCTCGTCCAGTAGACGTCCTCCAGATCGAGCAACAGCGCCGCCTCGTCCATCGTCAGGCCCATGCCGATCCCGAACGGCATCGCGAGTGCCGCCTCGACCCCCTCGTTGCGCGTCGTGATCGCACCGACTCCCGACGCAAACGCGATCAGGATGCCCGGGATGAAGTGGTGGATATGGCGCCCGCTGACGCGCACGTTCTCGAAGGGCCACCAGCCCTGCCGGATTCCCCAGGTCGAGATGCGGGCGATCGCGAACGCCCCCAGGAAGCCCTGCAGGAGGTTGAACAGGACGGCCTCGTGGTGCGGTGTCGCCCGGATCCCGCGCCGCGCGACCGCGATCGTGTCCCGGGTCGCATAGCCCGCCACGTCCACGAGGTTGTCCGGAGTCTCGGTCTCTCCGCTGTCACGGCGGCGGCGGGCCATTCGCCAGAGCTCGCCGCTGATCAGGGCAAACGCCGGCCCGAGCCCGAACACCGCCAGGCCGAACGTCGTGCGCTCGGCCCTCGCGCCACTGACGATCGCCGCCAGGCCGCGCTTCCGCCGTCTGCGAAATGGACTCCTCATGGGTCGAGGATGCTAGCCGCGGCGGGTCTGTTGAACCCGCAAACTGGGCAGGAACTCGCTGCGTGCAGGGAAAATCACTGAGTAATACGGATCATGAAATCCGCCTCGCTCAATAGGGTTCCGAGCGTGCGCAGGTTGCTCACACCAGTCAACGCAAGCGTCAGCGCCGCCCGCCACGTGCTCTGGTATCTGAGCTACCACGCGGCGCCCCGGCAGCGCCTCTAGGGTCGTCCCCCGCCGGGACGACTTGAAGTGAGTCCTCCTCCGGCCGGCGGCTTCGACCGCCTAGTCCTTTGAGGGCGGCTGCTGCGGCTCTCTCGGGGTTGTGCCCGGCTCCGGAGCCCGATCCTCCTGCTCCATCTCGTGCTCGCGCTCCTCGAGGTTCTCCACGGGGTCCTTCACCTCGTGGGGGGGCGGCTGCACCGGCTCTCTCGGGGTCATGCCCGGCTCCGGAGCCCGATCCTCCTGCTCCATCTCGTGCTCGCGCTCCTCGAGGTTCTCCACGGGGTCCTTCACCTCGTGGGGGGGCGGCTGCTCCGGCTCTCTCGGGGTCATGCCCGGCTCCGGAGCCTGGTGCGCCTGCTCCTTCTCGTGCTCAGCCGGGTCGTCCTTGTCCTTTTTGCTCATCGTCTGCCTTTCGGTCAGCTCGGGGGTCGAAGCATCAAATATTAGGACCTGGCTTGTCCCACCTCCGGGCTTTACCAAGGCCCGGTTCCGCTAATCCCGGCCTTGCCTTCTCAGGTCAGAGCCCGTCCTACTCCGACAGCCCGGCGGCTTTGAGGGCCGAGTCCCGGTCCAGGTACTCGCGCAGTCGAAGGATCCTGCCCTCGCGCATCTCGAAGACGTGAAAGAACCGCTGGCGTATCTCGACGCCGCTGGTGCGCCCACGACCGCTGATGCTGACCGCAGCGACAACAATCTCGCCCCCGTCGATGATCTCCTCGACCTGGTCGCTATAGCTGCTCCACGCCTCGATCCAGCGCTGGGTCCATTCGATCAGCGCCTCGTGACCGCGAATCGCGTCGACCTCCTCGACCGGCCGGTACTCGCAGTTCGGGTCGAAGTATCCGAGAACCCATGGGTGGACCTCGCCGCCCTCGGTGATCTGACCAAACGAGGCGTACTGCGCTCGCACGACCTCCACGTTCTCCTGCGACATCGCCTACTCCGTCAGCCCGGCGGCTTCGAGGGCCTTCTCACGCTGGGGGAACGTCTGCAGCCTGACGATGAGGCCGTCCCGCAGCGTGAAGAGATGACCGATCAGTGCCTCGATCTCCGCGCTGCTTTCCTTGGGCCGGGCGCGAATCTTGACGAAGACCGCGACGTACTCGCCGCCCTCGAACACCTCCACGGGCTCCACCGTCGAGGACTCGAACGCACTGATCTGGTCCTCGAGAAACGCCTGGCACTCGTCTCGGCCGCGATACGAGCCCTGAACCTGAGTGTCCAGCACGAAATCTGGGTTGAAGTCCCGCCACATCGCGTCCCAGTCGCGACGGGCCAGGCAGTCATAGACCCGCCGGACGATCTCGACGTTCTCCTCCGACATCGCCTACTCCGACAGCCCGGCGGCTTCGAGGGCGTCCTGTCGCATCTGATAGAGGCAAAGTCGCACGACGACGCCGTCGTGGATCGTCCAGAGCCAGGTGCCGCGAGCCTGCACATCGATTCCATCACGCCCCAGGAGATGGTTCGTGAAAGGCATCACCACGTGCTCCCCGGCGTCGAGGTACTCGTCCGCCTCCCAACGAACGGAGTCCCAGCTTTTGGCGAACTCCTCCGAGAGGCGTCGAAACTCATCGAGGTCATAGACGCCGCTGTCCAGGCCGACCGCTCGCGTGAGGTCAACTTCAGCGTCCGGGGCCGCGTTCTTGAACGCCGCATCGAGGTCCCCCCGGTTGAGGGCGGCAAGGGCAGTGCGAACGATCTCCACGTTCTCCTCCGACATCGCCCACGCAGTATCTCGCTAGGACCGCTGCTTTCCATGCAAAGCAGCGCTTTCGACTAGCGCCCTTGTTGGTCTCTTTACCCCAACAAGATGCGTGAGGGGGGTAGTCCAGGCCCGAATCGGCGCGGCCGATAGGGTCCCCGGCAGATGGGAATCATCGCCTGGATCATCCTCGGACTGTTGGCGGGCACGATTGCCCGCGCCGTGGTCCCCGGCCGGACTGAACCCGGCGGTTGTATCGGCACCACGGCGATCGGCATCCTCGGCGCCCTGATCGGCGGCTTCATCGCCAGTGCCCTCGACATCGGCCACATCGACGAGTTCTTCGACCTCGGCACCTGGCTGATCGCGATCGGCGGCTCAGTGCTCCTGCTGCTGATCATCCGCGCGTTCGCCCGCTGATTGGGCTCATGCGTCGATCTCGACGACCATCACCGTGTTCCCCTCAGGGTCACGGAGCCAGAAGAGCGGCGGAACGGGCTCGCCCATCTCGCTGATCTCGTCGTCCACGTCCACCCCACGCTCCTTGAGCTGGGCGTGGTACGCCTCGATGTCATCGGTCCGCAGGCTGATGCCGGTCTCCCTTCCGCCTGCCTGGTTGTCCGGCCCGGGCGGACAGAGGGCGATCGGGGTCTCCGCGCCGCTCGGGGCCACCTCGACCCAGCGACCCTCGACGCCCTCGCCGAAGGGGACATCCGTTCGCTTCTCGAGGCCGAGCGCCTCGGTGTAGAACTCGACCATTCGGTCCTGGTCGGCGACCGGGACGATCACGGCCGCCAGGTTGGTGACTGTTGGAGTGGCTGCGGTGCTCATCGGTCCTCCTGGGTTGAGAATTCGTGGTGCTTCTAAGACCGATGCGAACGCCGTAGCTAATCGGTTCGGCTCAGGCCGGCTCCTTCCCCAGGAACGTCTGCTCCAGCGTGCCCGACTCGTGGACCGTCACCACCAGGAGGGGGACGTCGCCGACGTTTCGGAAGCCGTGCGGGGTATCGGCGGGCACGACGAGCATCTGGTTCGGGTTGAGCTCGGTGACCGTCTCTCCCGCGGTCCAGCGGCCGCTGCCCTCGAGCAGGACGAAGGTCTCCGAGTAGGGGTGAATGTGGAGTTCGACGAACTTCCCCGGAGGGGTCCGGACCACGAACATCGTGATGTCGATTCCCGCCCGCTCCTTCCCCTCGAACAGGGCGGCCGTCGGGCTGAGCTTCATGTCCTCTAGGTCGAGCTTGACGACCCGTCGTGCTGCGCCCATGTTCGACCTCCCACTAGCGGCTGAAGCGCGCCGCCTCCTCGGAGCCCTCGGTGGCGGATCCCTCGCTGTACGAGTGGGCTCCGGCGCCGGCGAGGTGGCCGCCCTCCACGATCAGGTACTCCTCGCGGATCGGCTTGCCCTCGAAGTGGCACTCGAGGATCTCCCTGGTTCCCGCGGCGTAACGCGCCTGGGCGGAGAGGCTCGAGCCCGACGTGTGCGGGGTCATCCCGTGCCAGGGCATCGTCCGCCAGGGATGGTCCTGGGGCGCGGGCTGCGGGAACCAGACGTCACCGGCGTAGCCGGCGAGCTGTCCGGACTCCAGCGCGCGCACGATCGCGTCGCGGTCGCAGATCTTGCCGCGCGCGGTGTTGATCAGGTAAGCGCCGCGCTTCATCCGCGAGAGCATCTGCTCGTCGAAGAGGTTCTCGGTCTCGGGATGGAGCGGGGCATTGATCGTGACGACGTCGCACTCGCCCACCATCTCCTCGGTGGTCTCGTGGAAGGTCACCCCGAGCTCCTCCTCCACTTCCGGCGGCAGCCGGTGGCGGTCGGTGTAGTGCAGGCCGACGTCGAACGGCTTCATCCGGCGGAGAACCGCTGTGCCGATGCGGCCTGCGGCGACGGTCCCGACCTGCATCCCCTCCACGTCGTACTCCCGCGAGACACAGTCGGCGATGTTCCAGCCGCCATCGACGACCGTCTTGTACGACGGGATGTAGTTCCGAACCAGCCCCAGGATCATCATCACGACGTGCTCGGAGACGCTGATCGAGTTGCAGTAGGTGACTTCGGCGACCGTGATCCCGTTGTCGATGGCGGCCTGCAGGTCGACGTGATCCGAGCCGATTCCCGCGGTGATCGACATCTTCAGGTTCGGCGCCTTGGCGATCCGCTCGGCGGTCAGATAGGCGGGCCAGAAGGGCTGTGAGATCACCACCTCGGCGTCGGGGAGGTGCTGGTCGAACTCGGAGTTCTCACCGTCCTTGTCCGCGGTGACGACGAGCTCGTGGCCGGCGTCCTCGAGGAACTTCCGCAGGCCCAGCTCGCCCGAGACGCAGCCCAGCAGCTCGCCCGGTGAGAAGTCGATCGCGCTGGGTGTGGGGGTGGTCTGTCCGTCTGGGTACTTCTCGATCTTGGGGATGTCGTCCCGCGCGTATGAGGGCGGGTAGCCGTCCACCGGGTCGTCGTACAGAACGCAAACGATCTTCGCCATCTTGATCAGCCTCCTACTGGGTTGCCGTCTGGATCGGAGTCGGAGGAGCGCCCGGGCACCCAGTCGGTCCCGGCGAGCGGGATCTTGGCCATCGCCGCCGATTCGACTGTGAGCGCGACCATGTCCTCGGGCTCCAGGTTGTGGACGTGGGACTTGCCGCACGCCCGCGCGATCGTCTGGGCTTCGAGGACCATCGCGCGCAGGTAGTTCGCTATCCGGCGGCCGCCGAGCTCCGGGTCGAAGCGGCTGGCGAGCTCGTCGTCCTGGGTCGAGATCCCGACCGGGTCGCGGCCCTCGTGCCAGTCGTCGTAGAAGCCGGCGGCGGTGCCGATCCGCTCGTACTCCTGCTCGAAGCGGTGGGAGTTGTCGCCGAGGGCGACGATTGCGGCGACCCCGATCGAGACCGCGTCCGCGCCAAGCGCGAGCGCCTTGGCCACGTCGGCGCCGGAGCGAATCCCCCCGGAGACGATCAGCTGCACCTTCCGGTGCATGTCCAGCTCCTGGAGCGAGCGGACCGCCTCGGGAATGGCCGCCAGGATCGGGATGCCCACGTGCTCGATGAAGACCTCCTGGCTGGCGGCGGTGCCGCCCTCCATCCCGTCGAGCACGATCACGTCGGCGCCCGCCTTGACGGCGAGAGCGACGTCGAAGTAGGTGCGCGTGGCGCCGATCTTCACGTAGATCGGCTTCTGCCAGTCGGTGATCTCCCGGAGCTCGCCGATCTTGATCTCGAGGTCGTCGGGTCCGGTCCAATCCGGGTGCCGGCATGCACTGCGCTGATCGATCCCCTTCGGCAGGTCCCGCATCTCGGCCACCCGGTCGGAGATCTTCTGCCCCATCAACATGCCGCCGCCGCCGGGCTTCGCGCCCTGGCCGACAACCACCTCCACCGCGTCGGCTCGGCGGAGATCGTCGGGATTCATCCCATAGCGCGAGGGCAGGATCTGGTAGACGAGCTTGCTCGAGTGCTCGCGCTCCTCGGGCAGCATGCCGCCGTCCCCTGTGGTCGTGCTGGTACCCATCGCGCTGGCGCCACGCCCGAGCGCCTCCTTGGCGGGGGCCGAGAGGGCGCCGAAGCTCATCCCGGCGATCGTGATCGGGATCTCGAGGTGGATGGGCTCCGTTGCGAACCGGCCGCCCATCGTGACGTCCGTGGCGCAGCGCTCCCTGTAGCCCTCGAGCGGGTAGCGGGAGACGCTCGCCCCCAGGAAGAGGAGATCGTCGAAATGAGGCACGCGGCGCTTCGCGCCGAAGCCCCGGATGTCGTAGATCCCCTCGCGCGCCATCCGGTGGATCTCGTGGATGGCGTTGCGGTCGAAGAGGGCCGACTCTCGCAACCCCGGTCGCCAGCGATCGACGAGCTCCGAGTCGTAGGGCTCCTCCTTGCGCAGGGCGTCGAACTCGGTCATCAGTACGCCCCCGCATTGTCGACCTGGAAGTTGTAGAGCTGCCGGGCGGACCCGTAGCGGCGGAAGTCGGCGGCCTTCGCGTCCGCCTCGCCGAGCTCGAGCAGGCGCTCGAGCTCCTCCAGATGCTCGCTCCGCATCTCCTTCTCCACGCAATCGGCGCCGAGTTCCGCCACGTCGCCTCGCACGTAGACGTGGGCCTCGTAGATCGAATCGCCGAGGCCCTCGCCCGCGTCGCCGCAGACGACGAGCACGCCCTTCTGGGCCATGAAGCCGCCGACGTGCCCGATCGAGCCGTGGACCACGATCTCGATCCCCTTCATCGAGATCCCGCAGCGGGCCGCTGCGCTGCCCTTGATCACCAGCAGGCCGCCCCGGCCGGTCGCCCCGGCGGACTGGCTGGCGCTGCCCTCGACG
Source organism: uncultured Solirubrobacterales bacterium (assembly GCA_963848955.1). Classification (GTDB taxonomy): domain Bacteria; phylum Actinomycetota; class Thermoleophilia; order Solirubrobacterales; family 70-9; genus DASUPK01. Next base: position 382,656 of record CAWKFQ010000017.1, read on the forward strand.
ACGACGCGGCCGGACATCATGTTCTCGGCGACTCCCACGCCGCAGTTGCCCGCGACCCTCACGGTCGCGTGCTTGTTCATCCCGGCGCAGTAGTAGCCGACGTGCCCGTCGATCTCGACCTCGAGCTCGCCGTCCAGACCGGCGGCGAGCGCGTGCGCGCCCTCGGGGTTCTCGATCCGCCATTGGCTGCCGCCCGTGCCGCCCGCGTCGTGCAGTCGCTGATTCAGGTCCCTCACGGTCGTGCGTCGCGAGGTCGACCGACTCCAGAGCGGCGGGCGCCGTGCTCACGCCACCTTCGTCCGCTGCCAGGAATAGACGCGCCCGGGCTCCGGCTCCCACTGGCGCGCATCCTCGGCACCGGGCAGGGTGGCGATCGCCCGGTACTCCGAGGCCATCGCGACCCAGTCGTCGGTCTCGGCCATCACCGCCGGCTTGCAGGCGATCGGATCCCGTAGGACGGCGAAGCCGTCCGCCGTGCCGACCGCGAAGGTGTAGAAGCCATCGAGGTCCGTCAGGCAGCGTTCCAGAGCGGTCTCGATGTCGTCGCCCTCCGACAGACGCCAGGTGAGAAAGCCCGCCGCGACCTCGGAGTCGTTGTCGGTCTGGAACTGGATGCCCTGGCCGCGCAGGAAGACTCGCAGCCGGTTGTGGTTGGAGAGCGAGCCGTTGTGGACGAGGCAGAGGTCGAGGCCCGTCGAGAACGGATGCGAGTGCTCGGTGGTGACGCGGCTCTCCGTCGCCATCCGGGTGTGTCCGAGGGCGTGGCTGGCGGATACCTGATCCAGACCGAAGCGCACGACGAAGTCCCGCGGGTCCCCGGCCTCCTTGTAGATCTCGATGCGCTCGCCGACGCTCATCACCCGCAGCTCGGGATGCCGCGCCGGGAGCCAGCGCTGGAGCTGCTCGCCGTCGTCGTCCACGACGAACAGCGCGTGGGTGGCCCGAATCTCCGGGCTCGCCGACCTCGCCGAAGCTCTCCGACAGCTCGGTGCGGAGCTCATGCCACGGGTAGTCCTCGTCGGGAGAGAAGAGCGACACCTTGCACGACCCGGCCGGGGCCGGGTCGCGATAGAAGGCAACGCCGGCACTGTCAGGCCCACGGTCGGCGAGCTGCCCGAGCATCGCGCTCAGGTGGGCGCCGAGGTTCTCCTCAATGTCGCTCGATTTGCTGAACAGCCCGGCTATGCCACACATCGCTGAACCTCACTCTCAGGAGAGCTGGAGATAGCGGTCGATCTCCCACTTGGTGATCTGCTCGTGGGCCGTCTGCCACTCGCGCCGCTTGCGGTCGATGAAGTAGTCCACGTAGTCCTCGTCCCTGGCCTTGCCGAGCGCGTCGCGCAGCACCTTGTCTTCTTCCAGCTCCCGCGTCGCGTCGAGAAGATTGGCCGGCAGTGTCTCGATCCCCATCTTCTTTCGGTCCTCGCTGCTGGTCATGTACATGCTGCCCGTGCTCGGCTCGCCCGGGTCGATCCCGTTCTCGATTCCGTCGAGTCCAGCCGCCAGGACCGCGGTGGCGGCCAGGTAGGGGTTGCAGGCACCGTCCACGGTGCGATCCTCGATCCGGCCGTGATCGGGAATGCGGAGCATCACCGTCCGGTTGTTCCAGCCGTAGGTGACGTAGGCCGGCGCCCAGGTCGCGCCGCTCACTGGGGCGCCGATCACCAGGCGTTTGTAGGAGCCGACAGTGGGAGCCGTGAGCGCGATGTAGGCCTTGGCGTGCTTCTTGAGGCCGCCGATGAACTGGTAACCCTTCTCGCTCAGCCCGAGCCCGCGCGGGTCGTCCTTCGGGTCGGCGTGCAGGACGTTGGTCTCGCCGTCCCAGAGGCTCATGTGCATGTGGCAGCCGTTGCCGGTCAGATGCGCGAACGGCTTCGGCATGAAGGTCGCGATCAGCCCTCGCTCCTGCGCCATCGCCTCCACCATGTAGCGGTAGAAGACTGCCCGGTCCGAGCTCGTGAGAGGATCAGCGGGGCCCCAGTTCTGCTCGAACTGCCCGTTGGCGTCCTCGTGGTCGGTCGCGTAGAGATCCCAGCCCAGCGAGTTGACGTTCCTGACGACGTCCGAGACGAAGTCGAAGCTGCGGGTGAGGGCTCGGATGTCGTAGCAGGGCTGCTCGAGGTCGTCGAGCTGGTCCGCGATCTCGATCCCGCCGTCCTCGGTCTTGCGCACGAGGAAGTACTCGAGCTCGTAGCCGATCTTGAACTGGTAGCCCATGTCCTCGCAGCGCTTCATCTGGTGGCGCAGGATGGTGCGCGGGCAGTAGGGCCACTCCTCGCCCTCGACGGTGACGTCCGAGGCGAACCAGCCGACGTTGGGCCTCCAGGGCAGCTTCGTGAAGGAGCCGACGTCGGGCATCGCGATCATGTCGGGATCGTTGGGTTGCTGACCGATGTCGCCCGCTGCATAACCGGCGAAGCCGGCGCCATCCGTGAACAGGTCGTCCAGGTGCTGGGCCGGGATCAACTTGGCGCTTGGTCTCGCGTGCATGTCCACGAAGTTCGCGAACAGGAACTCGATTCCGTCGTCCTTGACTGCCTTGCGTACGTCGTCAGCCGTTGGGCGGTCGCTCATAGCTGTATGTATGGCACACACGTTGCCCCCCGGCAATGGTTGGCGCCGCCAGGATTGGCTGAGACTCTATGTGGGTCGACGACATAGTTCATGCTTATCCGCTGCCCCGCTGTCGGGGCGATCATCGAGGCGTTCATCAGGTGCCCGAACCTCTTTTGCGTCATTGGACCAATTTGTCTAGTATGCCGCAAGAAGGGTGACGTTGACGGGCCAACAGCAGCAATAGCGCCATGTCGTTCCTGCTCACCTGTCCGAACTGTGGCCCGCGGGAGGTCACTGATTTTGTCTTCGGGGGCGAGGTAGTCCCGAGGCCAAAGAGCAAACCGTCCCAGAGGGAGCTCAACACCTACAACTACTTCCGCCGCAACGTTGCGGGCCTCCAGCGGGAGTGGTGGTATCACCGGTCCGGCTGCCGGGCGTGGTTCGTGGCCGACCGGGACACCACCACCAACGAGGTCAGCTGGGTGGGGCTGCCCGAATGAGCGACCGGCTCCCTCCCGGCCCCAACCAGCGAATCGACCGCGGCCACCCAATCGCCTTCGAGTTCGACGGCAAGCGCGTCGAGGCGTACGAGGGCGACACGATCGGCTCGGCGCTCCATGCCTCCGGCCGGCGGACGATCTCGCGCAGCTTCAAGTACCACCGGCCCCGTGGGCTGCTCTGCTGCGCGGGCCAGTGCCCGAACTGCCTGGTTGAGGTGGATGGCTGGCCCGGAGTCCGGGCGTGCACCGAGCCCGTGCGGCAGGGGTTGGACGTCAGGCACATGAACGCGAGCCCCTCTCTGGAGTTCGACGCGATGAGGGCCACCGACCTGGTCGGGAGCCGGCTGACGCCGCCCGGCTTCTACTACAAGACCTTCATCCGGCCCCGGCGCCTGTGGCCGCTCTACGAGAGGTTCCTGCGGCACGCCGCGGGGCTCGGCAAGCTGCCGAAGAAGCAGGCCGAGCGGCAGTGGCAGACCGAGTACCGCCGGCGCCACGCCGACGTTCTGGTGATCGGAGGCGGCATCGCTGGCACGGCGGCCGCGCTGCGAGCCGCCGAGCTGGGCGCGGATGTCGTCCTCGTCGACGACGGCCCCGAGCTGGGTGGATCGGTTCTCGCCGGCGATATGGCCGGCGACGCCAAGGAGCTGGCCGGGAGGGTGGCGGGGGCCGGGGTGGAGATCCTCGCGCCTGCTGCCGCGGTCGGCTGGTTCGACGGGCTCGTGCCGGTCTGGTGCGGCAGCACGCTGCATCAGATCCGGGCCGGGGCCCACATCACCGCGACCGGCTCGATCGAGCAGCCCCTGATGTTCGAGGGCAACGACCTCCCCGGCGTGATGCTGTGCTCCGGCGCCGAGCGACTCGCGTCGCTCTACGGCGTCCGGCCCGGGAAACGCGCGGTGATCGCGACCACCACCGATCGCGGGCTCGAGTCCGCGCTCGCCCTGCATGACGCGGGGGTCGCCGTCGCTGGGGTCGCCGACGCCCGCCCAACAGGGGCCGACGAGGAGCTCGCGGCGCGACTGGAGCACGAGGGCATCCCGCTGTTGCGCGGCACCGTCGTGGTCAGGGCGTTCGGCCGCAAGAAGGTGAAGGGAGCGGTGGTGGCCAGCCTGGGCGGCGGCGGGCGGCCGGACGCGGGGACCGATCGCGGCATCGACTGCGACCTGGTGGCGGTCTCCGGCGGCAGCGTCCCGTCGGGCTCGCTGCTCCTCCAGGCCGGCGCCAAGGCGCGCTGGGACGCGCATGCCGGCGCATACGTGCCGGGCGAGACCCCGCCGGGCGTGTTCGCAGCGGGGGCCGTCGCCGGGCACGCCTCCCCGGACGACGCCGAAGCCTCCGGGCTTGTGGCCGGGGCGGAGGCCGCGCTCTCGCTGGGCTACGGGGACGACCAGACCCGCGCCGGCCTGGCCGAGGCCCGCGAGAACCTCGCACGCGACGATGGCGACGTCAGGGCGGAGCCGCCGGCAGCGGCGCACGCCGACCGGGGCCACGGCAAGTGCTTCGCCTGCCTCTGCGAGGACGTCACGACCGACGACATCGACTTCTCGATCGACGAGGGATTCGACTCGCTGGAGCTGCTGAAGCGGTACACGACGGTGACGATGGGGCCCTGCCAGGGGCGGATGTGCCAGCTCGCCTCGATCCGCAAGATGGCCGAGCACAAGGACGAGCCACTCGACGAGGTCGGGCTGACCACCGCCCGGCCACCGTGGTCGAGCATCCCGATGGGCGTGATGGCCGGCAGGCCGTTCGAGCCGGCCAAGCGCTCCGCGGTCCACGGTCGTCACCGGGAGCTCGGCGGCGACGTGCTCTGGGCGGGCGACTGGCGGCGTCCCTACGACTACGGCGATCCGAAGGGGGAGACCATGGCGGTGCACGACGGCGCCGGCCTGATCGACGTCTCGACTCTCGGCAAGCTGATCGTCCGCGGGCCGGACGCGGGCCGGTTCCTGAACCTGCTCTACCCGAACCGGTTCGACAACCTGAAGCCGGGTCGGATCCGCTACGGGGTGCTCGGCGACGACGCCGGTCGGATCGCCGACGACGGGACGATCTGCCGCCTCGACGACGAGTCGTTCTACGTCACCACGACGTCGAGCGGGGCCGACGCCGTCGAGGCCTGGTTCGCATGGTGGCTCGCCGAGTGGGACCTCGACGTTCACCTCACCGACGTCAGCCAGGGCCTCTCGGCATTCAACCTTGCGGGGCCGCGCTCGCGGGAGATCCTCTCCGGGCTCACCGACCTGGACTGCTCGAACGAGGAGTTCACCTACCTCGACGGCAAGCGCGCCCACGTCGGCGGGCGTTCCATGCCTGCTCCTGCGGATCGGGTTCGTCGGGGAGCTGGGCTACGAGCTCCACTGCCCGGGCTCACTCGCGGAGGACCTCTGGGATGCCCTGATGGAGGCGGGAGAGCCCCACGGGATCAGGCCCTTCGGCCTCGAGCCCCAGCGGGTGCTCCGCCTCCAGAAGATGCACATCCTGGTGGGCCAGGACACCGACGCCGAGTCCAATCCACTCGAGGCGGCGATGCCTTGGATCGTGAAGCTCGACAAGGAGGAGGACTTCATCGGCCGCTGGGCACTGGAGCACGTCCAGGAGCGCGGGGACGAGAACAGGCTGGTCGGCTTCACGATGGCCAACGGCGCCGTGCCGACCGAGGGTGCCGCCGTGGTGGGCAGCGGGGACCAGCCGGTCGGGCGCGTCACCTCCTCGCGCTTCTCGCCCAAGCTCGATAAGACGATCGGGATGGCGTGGGTCCCGGCGGCGCTGGCCGAGGACGGCACGGAGATCACGCTCGCCGACAACGGCCGGCGGCTGACCGCACAGGTGCAGACGACTCCCTTCTACGACCCCGACCAGGAGCGGCTGCGCGGATGAGCTTCGAGTTCCTCGCCCCCGATGCTGCCCGGCCGGTCAACGGGACGGCGCCCGCGCTTCGCAGCCCGATCGAGTGGGCCCTCCGCGACCAGGGTGCGAACTTCACCGACCGCGCCGGTTGGCGGGTGGTGACCGACTACGGTAACCCCGCGGCCGAGCTGGCCGCGTGCCGCGAGTCCGTGGGCATGGCCGACCTCTCCCACCTGGGCAAGCTCGAGCTCCAGGCCGAGCCCGGGATCGTCTCCTCGATCGTCGCGGGGCTCACCGGCGGCGGCGCGGTCGCACTCGGGGAGGCAAGGCTTCACGAGGGGGTCTGGTGGTGTCCGATCACGATGGGCCGCGTCCTGGCCCTGAGCCCGCCTGAGAGGACGGCAGAGGTGCGAAGCCTCCTCGAGGCCGCCGCCTCTGCCGCCTCCTTCGCGTCCGTGGTCGAGATGACGTCGGCGTACGGGTCGAACGCCCTGGCCGGACCTATGTCCCGGGAGACATTCGCCAGGACCACGGCACTCGACCTGCGGCCGGGCCATTTCGAGGTCGGCGACTTTGCGCCGGTGTCGGTGGCGCGGACGCCGGGGATGGTGCTGCGGCAGGAGCCCGACCTCTACCTGCATCTCTTCGGGGCGGGGTTCGCCGACTACGTCTGGACGGTCTTCGTCGACGCGGCGGAGCACCTGAACGGGCGCGCCGTCGGCGCCGCCGCCCTCGGCGCAATGGCGAGCACCGGGGAGGGCGTCCATGCGTGACCTGTTCCGGAAGCGCCGCATGTGGCGCCGGACGCCGGACCTGAAGGATCGCTACGACGTCGTCATCATCGGGGGCGGCTCGCACGGCCTCTCGCTCGCCTACTACCTGGCCCGCGACCACGGGATCACCGACGTCTGCGTGCTGGAGCAGGGGTACATCGGGTCGGGCGCCGCTGGGCGCAACACGACCATCCTGCGCTCCAACTACAAGACGCTCGAGGGTGCCCGCTTCTACGACGCCTCGGTCCACCTCTACGAGGGACTCTCCGCGGAGCTGCGGTTCAACCTCCTCTTCTCGCAGCAGGGGCACCTCACCCTGGCCCACACCGACCGGGCGATGTTCGTGATGAACGAGCGGGCGGAGGTCAACCAGCTGGAGGGGATCGACTCCAGGGTGATCGCACCGGAGGAGATCGCGCGCCTCGCGCCGGCGATGTCGCTCGCCCCCGACGCCGTCTATCCGGTGATGGGCGCCCTCTATCACCCGCCCGGCGGGATCATCCGCCACGACGCGGTGGTCTGGGGGCTCGCGAGCGGCGCGGACGCCGCCGGCGCCGAGATCCACCCCTACCGGAAGGTCACGGAGATCCAGCGGTCCAACGGGCGCGCCACCGGTGTCGTCCTCGCCGACGGGCGCCGGATCGAGGCGGGCACCGTGGTCAGCACCACCGCCGGGTGGAGCTCGACGGTCGCCGCGATGGCCGGCGTGGAGCTGCCGATCACCACGCACATCCTCCAGGCCTTCGTGACCGAGCCGCTGAAGCCGCTGCTCGACATCGTCGTGGTCTCCTCCCAGATGCACGTCTACATCTCGCAGACCGACCGCGGCGAGTTCCTGGTCGGGGCCGAGATCGAGCCCTGGACCACCTACCGCCAGCAGGGGACCCTGAACTTCCTCCAGGAGTGCTCGCGCCACACGCTCGAGCTCTTCCCGCAGCTGGAGCGCGCGCGGATCCTCCGGAGCTGGGCCGGGCTCTGCGACATCACGCCTGACTACAGCCCGATCCTCGGGCGCACCGAGGTGGACGGATTCCTGCTGAGCGCCGGGTGGGGAACCTACGGCTTCAAGGCGGCGCCGATCGTCGGCAAGACCCTGGCCGAGCTGATCGCCACGGACGAGGTCCCGGAGCTGATCGAGTCGTTCACTCTCGAGCGCTTCTACGCGGACCGGCTCGTGTCCGAGGTGGGGTCGGCGGCGGTCTCACATTGAGAGAGGTGATGAGCAGATGAAGACAAGCCTCGAGATCGCCCAGGAGGCGCAGCTCGAGCCGATCGACGCCCTCGGCGCTCGCATCGGGCTTCTCCCCGAGGAGATAGAGCCGTACGGGCGCTACAAGGCGAAGATCTCCCTGGACGCAATCGACCGTCTCTCCGACAAGCCGGACGCCAAGCTCGTCTGCGTCGCGGGGATGACGCCGACGAGGGCGGGCGAGGGCAAGACCACCACCTCGGTGGGCGCTGACCGAGGGGCTCGGGCAGATCGGCAAGAGCCCCGTCCTCTGCCTCAGGGAGCCCTCGCTGGGCCCCGTGTTCGGGATCAAGGGCGGCGCGGCCGGCGGCGGGCTCGCCCAGGTGGTTCCGATGGAGGACCTCAACCTGCACTTCACCGGCGACATCCATGCGATCGGCGCCGCCAACAACCTGCTCGCCGCACTCCTGGACGCGTCGATCCTCCACGGCAACCCCCACAAGATCGACGCGCTCAAGCGTGACCTGGAAGCGGGCGGTCGACGTGAACGACCGGGCCCTGCGAGCCGTCGCGCTGGGCCTGGGCGGCGCGACCAACGGTTACCCGCGTGAGAGCGGATTCGACATCACCGCCGCCTCCGAGGTGATGGCGATCCTCGCCGTGGCGCGCGACATCCACGACCTCCGCAAGCGCCTGGGAAGGATCACCGCGGCCTACTCCCACGAGGGCGAGCCGGTGACGGCCGACGACCTGGGAGCGGCCGGAGCGATGACCGTGCTGCTGAAGGACGCGATCAAGCCGAACCTGATCCAGACGCTGGAGGGGCAGCCCTGCCTCATGCACGCCGGGCCGTTCGCGAACATCGCCCACGGGAACTCGTCGCTGATCGCCGACCTGCTCGGCATGAAGCTGGGCGACTACGTGGTGACCGAGTCCGGCTTCGGCTCAGACATGGGAATGGAGAAGTTCATCGACATCGTCTGTCGCAGGCCGGCGGCATCAGCCCAAGCGCCGTCGTCCTGGTGGCGACGGTGCGGGCGCTGAAGCACCATGGCGGCCTCGACGAGGGCGAGCAGGCGAGCAAGGCGCGGGCCGGCGACGCGATCGAGGCGGGAATGGCCAACCTGTACCGGCACCTCGGCATCGTCGAGGAGTTCGGCCTCCCGGCCGTGGTCGCGGTCAACCGCCGCCCGGAGGACACCGACGAGGAGGTCGAGCTGGTCAAGCGCCTGGCCGAGGAGGGCGGAGCGGCCGGCGCCGCGGTGAGCACCGGATTCGCGGACGGCGGCAGGGGGACGGCGGAGCTGGCCGAGGCCGTGGTCGACGCCTGCGACTTGCCGAGTGACCTCCGTCCGCTCTACGAGGACGGGGATGGCGTCAAGTCCAAGATCGAGACCATCGGCACCCGCGTGTACGGCGCGACCGAGGTCGTCTACTACCTCGAGGCGGAGCGAAAGATCCAGCAGTTCACCGATCAGGGGCTCGCCCATCTGCCCGTCTGCATGGCCAAGACGCCGCTCTCCCTCTCGGCCGATCCGGAGCTCCTCGGAGCCCCGACGGACTTCCAGCTCCCGGTGCGCGACGTCCGCGCCTACACGGGCGCTGGCTGGCTGGTGCCCCTCTGCGGCGCGATCCAGCAGATGCCGGGTTTGGGCAAGACGCCCGCCGCGCACAACGTTGACATCGATGCGGAGGGCCGGACGGTTGGACTCTTCTAGGCGGAGCGATGGCTGAGCTCGGCAGCCGAGGCATCGCCGAGGCGCTCGACGCGCTGGCCTCGCCGGGGGAGCCGGCGGCCGCCGGTGTCGCCTCGGCGATCACCGCCGCGGCGGCAGCCGCGGCTGGTCGAGCTCGCCGCCGGCCTGGCCGCCAGGCGGGTCACCGAGCAGGGCCGGAATGACGAGGCCGACCGCATGCGCGAGCTCGCCCAGCAGGCCGGCAAGCTCAGGGTGCGTCTGCTGGCAGCCGGCGATGAGGACGCGCGCGCATACGCCGGGGTGACCAAGGCCCGTGAGGGACATGGGCGTGCCAGGGCGCTGGACCGCGCCAGCGACCCGCCACTTGCAATCGCTGAGGGCGCCGCCGCGGTCGCCGAGCGAGCCGCCGAGGTCGCCGATGCAGGCGACTGGAGCTTCACCGCCGACGCGGTCGTCGCCGGGGAGCTGGCGGCGGCGGCGGCGCGCGGATGCGCCCAGCTGGTCGAAGCCAATCTCGCGAGAGAACCCGGCGATCCCCGCCCCGCACGCGCCCGTGCCGCTGCGGACCTCGCCGATCGCGCCAGCCGCAATGCCGCGGACGGCGCCGCCCGGACGAGGCGGTCCGCGGTGGATTCCGCGACGGGCTGAGGCCCGCGCGCATTGGCTACGCTCGCGCCTGTGTCTCGGCCGTCGCTGGTGGACGTGGCGGAAACCGCGCTGCGGCAGCGGCTGGCGCCCGGCCGGGCTCGACCCGGGGATCGCCTGCCGCCCGAGAAGGAGCTGGCAGATTCACTCGGCGTCTCCAGAGGAACCCTGCGCCTCGCGTTGGAGCGCCTCGAAAGCAACGGCGAGGTGAACCGGCGGCAGGGCAGCGGCACCTTCGTCGGCCGCGTTGCGATGCCGGCCGCCTTCAGTGAGGGCCTCGAGGTGCTCGAGTCCTATGCCTCGCTGGCGCGCCGCCAGGGCAAGCAACTGACCGCCCGAGACATCTCCATCGAGCAGGCGCGACTGCCCGGCTACGTCGCCGAGGAGCTGGGGGTCCGCCGCGGAGTCAAGGCGCCGCTGATCCAGCGGACTCTGGTTGCCGACGGAACGGTGGCCGCCCACATGCGGGACATCGTCCATCCCGAGATCACCCTGCCACCCGCCGACGAGCTCCGCTCGGCTCTGGAGTCGGGCAAGATGATGCTCGACGTCCTCGTCGAGCACGAGGTGCCGATCGCCTTCGCGAGAACGCATGTGAACCCCCGGCTCGTGGAACCGGACAGCCGGGTGGGGCAGGCGCTCGACACGACGCGGCTCACCGCGACGCTGGAGCTGGTCGAGGTCATGCACCTGGCGGAAGGCGAGGCGGTGCAGTATTCGACCGAGGTATTCCCGCCCGGCTCACTCGACCTGCACGTGATGCGGAGCCTCGCTCAGGTCCAGGGGTAGGGCCCCGAGGAAGCCAGATGGGTCTCCCCGCGGATGAAGCGGGAGAGCCTGTACGCATCGAGGCCGGGCTCGCCCCCGAGGACGTCGTCGGCGGCCAGGCGGCCGAGCGCGAGCATCTTGAAGCCGTGGCCCGAGTCCACGATCGCGTAGGCGTTGGGCAGCACCCAGTCGCAGACCGGGTAGTTGTCGGGCGTGTGGGCGACGATCCCGCCCGCGGGAGTGACCTGCCACTCCCCGCTGCGCCCCCTGAAGCGCCCAAAGGCGGCCGCCAGTCCCGACTCGAAGAACTCGGCAAAGCCGGCCTCGGCCGCGTGCGCCGGGTTGTCGGGGCCGTACGGGTCGAGCTCGGGATCGGAGAGCAGTACGGGCAGCCCGCCTCCCGTGACCCCGGTACCGGTCCGGCCCAGGTGGAAGTAGATCCCCCAGGCGCCCGGCAGCAGCTCCCGCCCGTCGCGGTCGGAGCGCAGGCCGCCGGCCTGGTCGAGGTGGACGACGGGGGCCTCGCGTCCCGCGCGCCCGCCAAGGCCGGTCCCCGGGAGCGCGAACTGGCCCTCCTGCGCCTTCCAGTAGTCGATCAGCGGCCGGGCCTCTCCTCCAGCCAGCTCGACCTCGGCGGGCAGGCCCAGCATCTCCCAGAGCTGGGCCGCCCAGGGGCCGGGCGCTGCGACGACCGCCTCGCATTCGAGCCTTCCCTCCGAGGTGACCACGGCCTCCACCCCATCGGCGACGAGCTCGAAGCCCGTCACCTCGACGCCCTCGGCGATGCGCGCCCCCGCGGCGCGCGCCCGCTCGGCCAGGTGCCGCACGGTCTGCATCGCATCCGCCCAGCCGCCCCGGCTCTCATAGAGGACGCCCTCGACGGGGGCCTCCCAATCGGGCCAGGTCCAGGTCAGGTACTCGCGGCAGCCGTGCCGCGCCGACCACGAGCTCTGACTCGTATCCGGCGTCCTCATGCTGTTCGCGGATCGCCACCAGATCCTCGACCTGAGCCCCAGGCACCGCGGCCAGGTAGCCGACCTGCCTGAACCCGTAGCCGGCGGGGTCCTCCTCGAACATCTCGACCGACTGCCGGATCAGGTCCGTGACCGCCGGCGAGCGGTAGTAGTTGCGCACGATCCCGCCGGCGATGCCCGAGGCGCCGGCGCCGATCCGGTCCTTCTCCAGGACGAGCACGTCGGCGCCGCGCTCCGCCAGGCGCCAGGCGGCGGAGAGGCCGTGGACGCCGCCGCCCACGACGACGTGGCTCGCGCTCCCTCAGCTCCACGGGTAGGGGCTGCTCGAGACCGGGTGCAGGTCGCCGGTCTCGAAGCGCTCGAAGCGGAAGGGGTGAAGGAGGGAGGAGTGCTCGCCCTGAAGCACCCGGGCGATCTCCCGTCCGACGGCGATCATCTTGTAGCCGTGGTTCGAGTCGGCGGCCACGTAGACGTTCGGCAGCATCCGATCGAAGACGGGGAAGTTGTCGGGGCTGAAGGCTCCGGCTCCCCCGGACCGCTCCTGGACGTAGCTGGCGCGGCAGCCCTGGAACCGCTCCATGCAGTGGGAGAGCGCCGCGCACCAGAGATCGGGGAACCCCGGCTCCACGCTGCCGGTCGGATAGGGGTCCACCTCGAAGCTGTCACCCACGGTCAGGGGCTGGGCGCCCCCCTGGACCGTCCGCCGGTCCGGCTTCACGTAGATCCCCCACGGCTGGTCCGTGACCAGCTCGCCGTCGTCGGCGATCAGAGGGCGATGGGAGTCGACGTGCAGTACCGGCGACTCGCGCCCATCGTCCGTGCTCAGCGTCGAGGGCGGCAGGGCCACCTCCCCCTCCTGCAGGTACCAGTAGGTCCACATCGGGAGGTCGCGATCGACGGACCCGTCAGGTCGGCGCACATCGATGCGGCCGGGTTGCCCGAGCATCTCCCAGAGGGAAGCGATCCACGGGCCGACGGCGACCACGACCTGGTCCACGCGGACGTCGCCGGCGGTGGTCTCGACGCGCTCGACGGCGCCCGAGCCGTCCAGGGAGAAGCCGGTGACCTCGACGCCCTCGACGATCGTCGCCCCGGCGGCGCGGGCCTTGTCGGCCAGGCCCAGCATCGACTCGCGGTTGAAGGCGAAGCCGCCGGCGCGCTCGTGGAGGCAGACGGTCAGCCCGTCGGCGCGCCAGTCCCCGAACAGGCCCCGCATGTGGGCGGCCACCTCGTCCTCTCCTGTGTGGAGCTCCGACGGGTAGCCGATCCGCTGCTGGCGCTCGAATACCTCCGAGAGCTCATCCTCCTGGGCGGGCGGGCCGAGCGCGACGTACCCGGAGCCGTGATAGCTGAGGGCATCGGGATCGGACTCCCAGATCTCGACGCAGGCCGCCATCAGCTCCTGCATGGCCGGCTGGAAGTAGTTGTTCCGGATCACCCCGCAGGCGATCCCCGAGGCGCCCGCCGCGACCCCGGCCTTGTCGACGACCAGCGCCTCCTCTCCCGCTATCGGCCAGGTGCCAGGCGGTGGACAGCCCGTGGACGCCGGCGCCGATCACCAGATGGCGCGCGGAGTCGGGCAGCGCCGGCATCAGCTCAACTCAGTGCTCCGGGGGCTCCCAGCCCTCGAGCACCGGTGGCCTCCAGTCGTCGCCGACGGTCTTCGAGTCGCGCACCCAGGGGCCGAGCTCGGGCTGGGGAAACTTGGCGTGCGGGCCCTTCAGCCGGATGCCGTACGAGTTGCCGGAGGTGAGGTGTGCGATCAGCACCTTCCGCGCGATCTCGTTCTCGCGTCCCTCAGGGATCGGGAAGTAGATCCGCAGGAAGGAATTCGAGTAGCGGTCGAAGACGGCGGGAGTCCCCTCCTCCTCCAGCAGCTCGACGTCCTCGAGCCAATTGAGGTCCTTGCCAGGCGTGGCCGCATCGAGGTCGATGCCCTCGACCAGGGAGATGTCCTCCTGGTACGGAAAGCGCTTGCCGGAGAGGTACTCCGCGTCGATCGAGACGACCTTCTCCGGCTCGCGGACCTCGTCGGCGCGGGTCACTGGCCGTCCTCCGCGCCCGTGCGCGCCGCGTCCGGGATGTAGTCCACCGGATTCTCGAGGTACTGGTCGAGCAGGGTGCGGATCTCGTCGAGCGCGCGCTCCTCGGTGACGCCGGGGATGTACTCCGTGCCGGCCAGGGGCACCCGCGCCATGGCGGAAGCCTCGACGGTGAGCGCGGCGAGGTCCTCGGGCTCGAGGTTGTGAACGCTCGTCTTGCCGCAGGCCCGGGCCAGCATCTGGACCTCGAGCGTCAGGGCGTGCAGGAAGTTGAAGACGCGCTGCGCCGCCTCGTCGACGTCGAGCCGCTTGCGCAGCTCGGGGTCCTGCGTGGTGATCCCGACCGGGCATCGCCCGGTGTGGCAGTGGTAGCACTGGCCGGCCGGGACGCCGACGGTCCCCTCGTAGTCGGTGACGCCGGGGATCTCCTTGTTGCAGTTGAGCGCCATCAGCGCCGAGTGCCCGATCGCGATCGCGTCGGCGCCGAGGGCAAGGCACTTCGCGACGTCGCCGCCGTTGCGAATCCCGCCGGCGACGACCAGGTCCACGTCGTCGGAGAGTCCGACGTCCTCCAGCGCGCGGCGCGCCTCCGGGATCGCGGCCAGCAGCGGGATCCCGGTCTCCTCGGCGGCGATGTGCGGGCCCGCGCCGGTACCACCCTCAGCACCGTCCAGATAGATGATGTCGGGGCCGCACTTGGCGGCCATGCGGACGTCGTCGTAGACCCGTGCCGCGCCCAACTTGAGCTGAATCGGGACCTCGTAGTTGGTGGCCTCCCGGGTCTCCTGAACCTTCAGCGAGAGGTCGTCGGGACCGAGCCAGTCCGGATGGCGCGCGGGCGAGCGCTGGTCGATGCCCGCCGGAAGGCTCCGCATCTCGGCGACCTGTTCGGTCACCTTCTGGCCCATCAGGTGCCCGCCGACCCCGACCTTGCAGCCCTGGCCGATGAAGAACTCGATCCCGTCGGCCAGCATCAGGTGATGGGGGTTGAAGCCGTAGCGGCTCTGAATCACCTGGTAGTACCACTTGGTCGAGAGGTCGCGCTCGGGCGGGATCATCCCTCCCTCTCCCGAGCAGGTCGCGGAGCCGGCCATCGAGGCGCCCTTGGCGAGGGCCATCTTGGCCTCGAGCGACAGCGCGCCGAAGCTCATGCCGGTGATGTAGACGGGGATGTCGAGCTCGAGCGGCTTCTTCGCGAATCGGCTGCCGAGGACCGTCGTGGTGTCGCACTTCTCCCGGTAGCCCTCGATCACGAAGCGGGTCAGGGTTCCGGGCAGGAAGATCAGGTCGTCCCAGCCGGGAAGCTTCTTGAACATCGAGAAGCCGCGCATCCGGTAGCGGCCGAGCTCGGCCTTCATGTGGATGTCGTTGATCACCTCGGGCGTGAAGATCGGGCTGCGTCCGATCACCTCGCGCCCCGCCGGAGCCTCCCCTGACGCGTCCTTGCTCTGCTCCGCCATCGTGGTCCTCCTAGAGAACGAGCTTGCGCTCGCTCGGTTCGAGGTTGTCGTAGTTGTAGAGCTTCTTGCCCGACACGAATTTGCGCAGGTCAGGCGGCCTCCCGAGCCCGTAGATCGAGAACTTGCGCTCGACCAGCTCGGTGTCCTCGTCCGTCCAGTCGGCCTCCACGCAGTCGATGCCGAGGGAGGCGATCTCGCCCCCGACGTAGATGGTGCCGTCGTACATCGAGTCCCCCAGCCCGTGGCCGACGTCGCCGAGGATGATCTGGCGCCCCCGCTGCAGCATGAAGCCGGTCATCGAGGCGGCGTTGCCGAGCACGATGATGGTGCCGCCCTTCTGATCGATCCCGGTCCGCGCGCCGACGTCACCCTTGACGACCAGGTCGCCACCCCGCAGCGCCGCGCCCGCCAGCGAGCCGGCGTTGTTCTCGACGATGACGACGCCGGACATCATGTTCTCGGCCACCGACCAGCCGACGCGCCCGGTGATCTCGACCTCGGGCCCGTCGATCAGCCCGCAGCCGAAGTACCCCAGGCTGCCCTCGAACCGGATCCGGCAACGGGCCAGGATCGCCACGCCGAGGGAGTGACGGGCGCTCGGATCGCGCACGGTCACGTCGGTGACGCCCTCCTCGTAGATCAGCCACCGCAGCTCGGCGTTGATCTTGCGCGTGGTCATGTCGCGAGCCTCGATCACTGCGCTCTGCCCGTCGATCTTCGCCTGCTTCGGAATGGAGTCGTCGAGCTCGACGAGCCCGCGCTCGTCCATGCGGGGCTGCTCGCTCACCTGCTCCACACGCGCACCTCGCCCTCGTACGGGTCGTGAGTCTCGATCTCGCGGTCGAGCACCTGGCGGATCGCGACCTCCTCGGAGGCCAGGGCCACGATGTCATCGTCCTCGTAGAGCACCAGCGGCTTGGCGCCGAGCTCGTCCTTGGCGACTCCCAGCGAGTCCTCCGTGACGCAGATGTAGGTGAAGACCCCGTCCAGGTCCTCGAGGCTCTGATGCATCGCCTCCTCGAGCGTCCGGCCTCTAGTCATCTGCTCGGCGAGGTAGACAGCGATGATCTCCGAGTCGCAGTCGGACTGGAAGCGGTGGCCGGCCCGGGTCAGGCGCCGCCGCCAGTCGTGGAAGTTGGTGAGCTGGCCGTTGTGGACGACTGCGACGTCCGGGAACGGATAGGCCCAGTAAGGGTGGGCGTTGGCGATGTCCACGTCCGACTCGGTCGCCATCCGCGCGTGACCGATCGCGTGGGTGCCCGTGAACTCCCCCAGCCGGTACCCGCCCGAGACCGTCTCGGCGTCGCCGAGGTCCTTGATGATCTCGAGCGAGCGCCCGAGGGAGAGAACCTCGGTGTGGCGCACCCGCTCGACCGCATCGGCGAGCTGCTTCAGGTCGCCGTCGAAGTCGAAGACGATCGTCATCGTGCGCGGCGCCTCCTTGATCTCCTCGATCCGGGCACCGGCGGCGCGCATGCGCGTCTCGACCTCGCCCCGCTGCCGCTGCATCCGACGTTCGAGGTCGGGGTCGTGCTCGGTCGACTCGCTCAACTTCACGTGCATCACGTACGTCCCGCCGTCGCCGCCGCGGTAGAGCGCGAAGCCGGTCGAGTCCGGCCCCCGATGCTTCATCGCCTGGAGCATCCGGGTCATGTCGCGCCCGACCTGCTCCTGCCCCCCACCGTTCCGATAGATGATCCCCGCTATCCCGCACACGGTCGATCACCCACCGAGCTCATGGCATGACGTCCAGGTACTGCTCACGCTCCCAGTCGGTCACAGCTGCCAGGTAGCGCTCCCACTCGTCACGCTTGTAGTGCATGAAGACATCGTAGAGACGGCCGGGCATCGCCCCGCGGACCACGTCATCGGCCTCGAGCGCGTCCAGCGCTTCGCCCAGGTGGTCCGGCACCCGCTCGAACTCCGCGCCCTCGGCGAGCAGGTCGTAGGTGTTCCGCTGCTGGGGGGGACCGGGATCGAGCTCCCGGCGAACCCCGTCCAGGCCGGCGGTGAGCAGCCCGGCCTGGGTCAGGTACGGGTTGCAGGAGGAGTCCACTCCGCGAAACTCGAAGCGGCCGCCGCTGGCGACCCGCACCGTGCAGGTGCGGTTCTGCCAGCCGTAGTTCTTGTAGACGGGCGCCCAGAAGCCGAAGTCCCACATCCGCTTGTAGGAGTTGACCGTCGGCGAGCCGATACAGACCAGCGCCCGGAAGTGGTCCAGGATCCCGCCCATGAACCGCTGACCCACCTCTGAGAGCTGCGCCGGCCCGTCCGGGTCGTGAAAGACGTTGTTGCCTTCCCCATCGAGCAGAGTGAAGTGATGGTGGTGCCCGTTCGCGGACACCCCGGTGAACGGTTTCGGCATGAACGATGCGTGGAGGCCGTGCTTGCGCCCGACGGCGCTGCAGATCTGGCGGTAGGTGCTGATGTTGTCCGCCGTCCGCAGCGCACGATCGAAGCGGAAGTTGAGCTCCAGCTGGCCGGGGGCGTCCTCGTGGTCCCCGTAGCTCATGTCGAGGCCCATCGCCTTGCCGTAGGCGACCACGTCGAGGATCACCGGCTGCAGCTGCTCGAACTGGTTGATGTGGTAGCACCAGGGCTTGGTGACGCCCTCGGGCTCCTCGCCGGGCTCGGGGATCTTCAACCACATCATCTCGGGCTCGATCCCGCACAGGAACGAGTAGCCGAGCTCCTCCTCGACCTCGTGGGCGACCCGCTTCAGGTTCTGCCGCGGGTCCGCGTCGAGCAGCTCCCCCGTCTCGGTGTCGTAGCAGTCGCAGTAGACCCGAGCCACCCGAGGGTCCCAGGGCAGGGCCTCGAAGGTGTCGAGGTCGGCCATCGCGGCCAGCTCCGACTCCTCCGGCCCGAAGCCGATGTAGTTGCCCTGGCGATCGGTGAACAGGTCCGCCGTCGCTCCGTAGACCAGCTGGTAGCCGCGGGCAGCGACCTTCGGGAACCAGCTCGCCACCACGCCCTTGCCGTTGATGTGACCGCTGATCGAGATCTGCTGGAAGAAGACGTACTCGATCCCCTCGCTCTCGATCCGCTTCTCGATCTCGGCGATCTTCTCCGCTCGGCCGGGCGCGTCGCGCGCCTCCTCCAGGGTCGGCGGGGCGGGCTCGATCTTCGGCGAGGAGAGTGCGGCCTCGACCTCGCTGGGCACCTCGTTCTGCGACGCCATGTGGGCTCCTTGGGGCGCGGACGTCCTGTCGCGCTCACTCTATCCGACGATTGAACAAAAAGGTACATTCGCCCGCGCCAGCCGTGACGTTCACCTAATGATCTGGCCCGACTAAAAGGGTTTGCTCTATATGTCCGCTGGGCACTTTGCTTGATCCGGCGGGGCTGAGCCGCTTGACTGCGACGACCATCGGCCCGCCGAACGAGGGAGAGAGATGACGATCCCAGTGCGGTTGCATCGCAGCGAGCTCTGCGTCCCCGGAACCAACATGCGGATGCTCGAGAAGGCGCCTGGACTGGGCGCCGACGTGGTCATGCTCGATCTGGAGGACGCCGTGGCCCCGGACGACAAGCCCGGCGCGCGGGAGAACGTGATCGCGGCGCTCCGTGAGCTCGACTGGGGCGGTTGCTGCGTGAGCGTCCGCATCAACGGGCTGGACACGCACTACTGCTATCGCGACATAGTCGACGTCGTCGAGCAGAGCGGACGGTTCCTCGACACGGTCCTGGTCCCGAAGGTCGCGTCGGCGGGGGACATCCACCTCGTCGCGACCCTGCTCGACCAGATCGAGGAGGCCGTCGGGATCGAGAAGCCGATCGGGATCACGGCGCTGATCGAGACCGCGCCCGGAATGGTGAACCTCGATGAGATCGCTGCCAGCTGCCCCGAGCGGCTGGAGGCGCTGATCTTCGGCGTCGCGGACTATGCGGCCTCGATCCAGAGCCACACCGCCTCGATCGGCGGCTCGGATGCCGGCTACGCCGTGCTCACCGACCCGAACGGCGATGCCGAGGTGGACCGGGATCTCCACTGGGGCGACCAATGGCACTACCCCCTGGCCCGGATCGCGGTCACCTGCCGCGCCCACGGGCTGCGGCCGATCGACGGCCCGTTCGGGGACTTCGGCGACGCGGACGGCTACACGGTCGCGGCGCGGCGTGCCTCGATCCTCGGCTTCGAGGGCAAGTGGTGCATCCACCCGAGCCAGATCGAGCTCGCCAACGAGGTCTTCTCCCCCAACCAGCGCCTGGTCTCCCGGACCCGGCGGATCATGGCGGCGATGGAGGAGGCCGCCCGTGCGGGCAAGGGCGCGGTCTCCCTCGACGGCCGGCTGATCGACGCGGCCTCGCTGCGGATGGCGGAGCACCTGCTCACCAAGATCGATCTGATCGAGGAGCGCGAGAACGGCTCTCGGCCGGCGGTCGGCGTGGCTGAGCACGCCGCAGCGGGCTGACGGCAGCCGCTCAGCGGCCCGCACGCGCATCTGACATCCTTCCGCGGATGACTCGTCCGGTCGTCCTCGGGGTTGTCGGGGACTCCGCCGCCGGGAAGACCACCCTCACCCGCGGCGTCGTCCGGGTCCTCGGCGGGCGCGAACACGTCTCGTACATCAGCGGCGACGACTACCACCGCTACGGGCGCGAGCAGCGAAACGAGCTCGGCATCACGCCGCTGAACCCGGCCGCCAACCACCTCGACATTCTCGGCCAGCACCTGGTGCACATCCGTGACCGGGAGCCGGTCCTGAAGCCCACCTACGACCACCGCAGCGGGAGGCTTGGGCCGCCGGAGTACGTGCGCCCGCACCGCTTCGTAGTGGTCGAGGGACTGCTCAACTTCAGCTCGGAGGAGCTCTGCGCCGCCCACGACATCCGGGTCTTCCTGGCGCCGCCCGAGGAGCTGCGCCGGACGTGGAAGCTGACCCGCGACTGCACCCGGAGGGGCTACACGACCCACGAGGTCATCGCCGAACTGGATCGCCGGGAGGAGGACGTCGAGCGCTACATCCGGCCTCAGCGGCGCCCCGCGGACATCATCGTCTCGTTCGCGCCCACCACCAGCGGCAACCCCGAGCTGCTCGATGCCGACCTGATCCTGCGCGACACGCTCAGGCACCCCGACCTCTCGCCCTTCCTGCTGCCCGACGGGGACGGCCCGACGCTGGCCCGGCGCGAGCACGAGTCGCTCCTCCGGATCCCCGGCGAGACTGACCCGGACCTCGCCGCCCGGCTCGAGGACGCGGTCTGGAGCCGGATGCAGTACGCGAGCCACCTGCGCGCCCAGCGGCTCGGAGAGTTCACGATCGGCACGGAGCTGCACCGCTCCCAGTCGCTGGCGCTGGTCCAGACCCTGCTGCTCTACCAGCTGGTCTCGACTCGGGCCGAGATCGGGGCCGGCGTCGATCCGCACCGTGGGCATCCGCCGAACGTGACCGGCGCCGACTCGGCGCTTCACGCCTAGCCCGGGTGTCCTAGCGTCGCCGGCGGGTGCGCTTCACCTCGTCGCCGTGCGAGCGGGCGAGTGCCTCGGCCGCGGCGGGTGAGCGGACGAACTCGGTGAAGGCCTTCGCCGCCTCGGAGCCGGGGCCGATGGTGGATCGGACCACGTACCAGGAGCGCTTCGGCAGGCCGCCGCGCGGGCGAATCGTCTTCAGCAGGCCGACCTCGAGCTCCAGGGCGACGGACTCGCGGGACTGCAACGCGATGCCGAGCCCGATCTGCGCGGCGCTCTTGATTGCACCGTTCGACCCCAGGGTGAGGATCGGCGGTTCGATCTGATTGGAGTTGAGGTACGTCTCGCAGAGCCGGCGCGTGCCGGATCCCTGCTCCCGCATCAACCAGGGCCTGCCCGCGAGCTCGTCCACCGCGACCCAGGCCCGCTTTGCCAGCGGGTCCTCGGGCGAGGTGATCAGCACGAACTCGTTGTCGAGGAAGACCTCGCCCTGGAACCCGCGCCCGGAGGGGGCCTGGCCCGAGATCGCGACGTCCGCCTCGTGCGCCTCGAGGCGCCCGAAGACCTCCTCGCGGTTCCCGACGTGGACGGTCACCTCGATCGTGGGCTCGCGCTCCTGGAAGGCATGCAGGAGCGGGGGCAGCAGGTACTCGCCCGCGGTGGTCACGGCGGTCACCCGCAGCGGGGCCGTCTCGCCCTTGGCGACCTCTCCCGCCACCTCCGAGCCCTCCTTGAGCAGGGCCAGGACGTCGGCGGCGTAGCGGGCGTAGGCCTCGCCGGCGGCGGTCGGCCTGATGCTCCGGCCGGCGCGCTCGGTGAGGTCCACTCCGAGCTCGCGCTCCAGGGCGGCAACCGCGGCGGAGACCGAGGGCTGGGTCACAACGAGCTCCTCGGCGGCGCCGGTCACCGACCCGTGGCGAAATACCGCAAGGAACGCCGAGAGCTGGGTCACCGTGACGGCCACGCGAAGCAACATATAGGGCATTACCTATTGATTGGTGTGTTTTCTTAGTTTGTACTCGGCACAACTCGTGAGACGCTTGGCGGGTGAGGAGCGAGCTGCCCCCAATCTCCCCGTCAGAGAGGCTGCTCTGCGGTCCCGGGCCGAGCAACGTCGACCCCGCCGCCCTCGAGGCGATGCAGAAGCCCATGCTCGGGCACCTGGACCCAGAGCTGCACGAGATCCTGCTCGACGTCGTCGACATGCTCCGCCGCGTCTACCGGGCCCAGGGCGGGCTGGTGCTGCCGTTGCAGGCGACCGGGACATCGGGGATGGAGGCCGGCCTCGCCAACCTGGTCGAGCCGGGCGAGACGGTGATCGTCGGATCCAGCGGCTACTTCGGCACGCGGATCGCCGAGATCGCCCGGCGCTGCGGCGCCGAGGTGGTCGAGGTCAGCGCGGACTGGGGCGAGCACGTCCCGAACGAGCGCCTGCTCGCGGCCCTGGACGACCACCCCGACACCCGCCTGCTGGCCATCGTCCACGGGGAGACCTCGACCGGCTGCGAGCATTCGCTGGAGGCACTCGGCGCGGCGATGCGCGGGCGCGACACCCTGCTGATGGCGGACTGCGTGACCACCCTGGGTGGTGTCGAGGTGGACTTCGACGGCTGGGGGATCGACTACGCCTACTCCTGCACCCAGAAGTGCCTCGGCGCGCCGCCGGGGATGTCCCCGGTGGCGGTGTCGGATCGAGCGCTGGAGCGCATCCGCACCAGGCGGGCGCCGGTCCCGTTCTCGATGGACCTGCTGCTTCTGCAGGACTACTGGGTGGAGCGCCCCGCGACCTACCACCACACGGCACCCATCCTCCACATCTATGCGCTCCACGAGGTGCTCCGGCACACCCTCGACGAGGGTCTCGAGCGGCGCTGGGCCCGGCACACCGAGGCAGGGACCTACTTTCAGCAGCTGACCTCCTGCGCGGGCTTCGAGCTCCTGGCGGAACCGGCGCACCAGCTCGCGCCCCTGACCGCGGTCCGGGTGCCCGACGGAGTGGATGGGAAGGCCGTGCAGCGACAGCTGCTCGCCGAGGGCATCGAGGTGGGCGGCGGCCTCGGCCCGGACGCTCCCGCGATCTGGCGGGTCGGCCTGATGGGCCCCAATGCCCGCACCGAGACGGCGGACCGAGTCTTCGAGTCGCTCGCGGCGGCGGTTGACAGCCAGGCCGTCGCGGTCGCCGTCTAGCGAACCGGTCCGGCCCGCGTCGCGCGTAAAATCCGCGGTCCGATGACCTACGTCATCACCGAGCCCTGCATCGACGTCAAGGACCTGACCTGCGTCGAGGTCTGCCCGGTGGACTGCATCCACCCCACCGAAGAGGAGCCGGACTTCGACGATCACCGGCAGCTCTACATCGACCCGGCCGAGTGCATCGACTGCGACGCCTGCGTCGAGGTCTGCCCCGTGGACGCCATCTTCCCGGAGGACCAGGTGCCACCCGGGCAGGAGAAGTTCACCGAGATCAACGTCCAGTACTACACCCAGAAGTAACCGGGGCGGCCATCGGCTGAGCGCCTAGCCGGCCTGCACACCGACCACGAAGTCGATCTCCGGATCGAGGATCTGCTCGATCAGCTCGTCGTCGGGGGTGATCCCCATCTCGCGGCAGCGGTTGCGGTAGTGCCGGACCTTCTGCTGCTGGTACTTGTCGAGGTCGAGGCCCGGCACGGCCTTCTGGTACTCGACCAGGCCGACCAGGTTGCCGCGGTACTCGTCGAAGACCTCGTGCACGAGGGCCTCGTAGGAGGGGTTCTTCTCGATCAGCGCGCGGCAGGCCTGGGTGCCGAAGGTGATGTGCCTGCCCTCGTCCCGCAGGATCAGCCTGAAGCCCTCCTTGAGCCCGGGGAAGGCGCCCCAGAGATCAGTGGTGTCGATGACGATCTCGTAGGAGGGCATGGTCAGCACTCCCTCGACGAAGGCGTTGTATGCCGCCGAGAAGCGCACGAAGGCCTCCTCGATCTCCTCCTGATCGCCGTCCATCGCGGCCTGCAGGAGCTCGCGCCCGTACCGGGGCAGGGCCTCGTGCAGGACGTCGCGGACCTCGAACCGGCCGCTCGGATCGACGGTCTCGCCGCGGACGAGGAAGTGGCGCGCCACCTCCTCAGGCTCGAGCACTCCGACGACCTCGTCGTGCCAGCGCATGAAGAACTCGGCGTGCTTCGCCTCCTCCATCAGGAAGGTCGACAGGTACGTGACCCAGTCGAAGCGGCCCAGCGCGTGGGAGGCGGCGATCATCGGCACGAGCTCGTCGGTCACCGCCTGCTCGCCTGCGAGGAACCGGATCGTCACCCCGAGGAGCCCCTCGCGCTGCTGCTCTGAGATCCGCTCCCAGTCGGCGGCGTCCTGCGTGAAGTCGAGGTCATCGACGTCCCAGATCTTCTTGATCGCGAACTTGTACTTCCGGTACGTCGGCCCCTTGACCATCGCCCGGGTGAAGTGGAAGCGACGGACGATGTCGGGGTCGAGATGCGAGCCGTTCCCATCGGCCATCAGCGTTCTCCTCCTTGCCCTCGTCGACCACAGTCGACATGTCGATGATCACGTCCTCGAGCTCGAAGCTGCCGTGCCGATCGGCCATGTGCCGCTGGACGGCCTCGACCAGCGCCTTCTCGTCCGCCGCGACGATGGTCGCCCCGCAGCCGGCCTCCAGGCATTCGTACTGGCGGGCCACCACGCTCAGGCGGTGTCGCCGGCGAGCTTCAGCCAGTTGCCGAACAGCCGCCGTGCAGTGGGATGGAGCTCCTCGGCCCGAGTCTGCAGCTCGGCGAGGAAGGCGTCGGCCCTCTCCGAGTCGAGCGCCTCGGCGAGATAGGCGCGGTACTCGGGAACCTCGGCCCATTCGCGGGCCATCTCGGGCGTGACCTCGAGGTGGAACTGGATCCCGAAGCCGCGCTCGCCGGCCTGGAACGCCTGGGTGGCCACCGGGGAGCTCGCCAGAGCGACGGCGCCGTCTGGCAGGTCGAAGGTGTCTCCGTGCCACTGCAGCGACGGGAAGGGGTCGTCGACGCCCTCGAACAGCGGGTGCTTCCGGCCCTCGTCGGTCAGCTCCACCGGCAACAGGCCCAGCTCCGGACTCTCCATGGTCCGGACCGGGGCGCCCAGGGCCGAGGCCAGCAGCTGCACGCCGAGGCAGACGCCGAGGAAGGGGCGGCCGTCCTCGACGACCTCACGCACGAGGTCCTTCTCGGCGCCAAGCCAGGGATGGTCGGCGTCGTCATCGGCGCCCATCGGACCCCCCATGGCCAGCACGGCGTCGAACCCGCGCCAATCAGGAAGCGGCTCGTTCTCGTCCAGCTCGACCGCCACGGGCTCTACTCCCCGCTCGCTCATGACCTCCGAGAAGACGCCGGGCGGCTCGCAGGAGATGTGCTGAAGGACGAGTAGCCGCATCGCCTCGTGCTATCCCCCGTCCGGCGTGGTCGTCGCCTGCTGGCCCTTCTTCCCCTTCGGCGGGTTTGACGCGCCCACGCGCTCGTTGTTCACGTCCTCCACCTTGCCGGTGTTCGCGTCTATCTGGATCACGACGAGCTGTGTGAACCCCTGGGGGTGCAAGGCGCTCCCGATCGGGTCCGACAGGGAGACGAACCAGAAGGGCTTCCGGTTGAGGCCCTGTCGGAGCATCCGGATCTGCGTGGACCCCGGGTCGAAGTCCACCTGCCGGTCGGCGATCGCGATCGCCTGCTCTTTGCTGATCCGGATCTGCGACTGCTGGCAGCTCCTGGCGACGACGGCCGCCAACACCACAAGGGCGATCAGGACGAGGATACGACCCCAGGTCGGGCGAACACGGCCACTGCGACCTGACACCCACGTACCCGGGTCCGACCAGTTCGCTCGCTTTGGAGGATCCGCCACCTGGCCGAGACTACCCCGGCCGGCAGGCATCTCGCTGTCCTTCACCCGTCAGACGGTCGGACGGAATTCGATCCCGATGCTGGTGGCCAGCACGATGATCAAGACGATGATCACGCAGATGACGGAGATCGCCAACATCGCGTACTCGAAGCCCTTGACGTGAGTCTGCTTGGGCGGGAATTCGATTTGCTTGCCGTTCATCTCAGCGTCCTTCCCGGCTGGCCGCCCGCCTGTTGGCGACGTATCTGCTCAGGCGCCTGTTCTCATAGACGACCCACCCGATCAAGACGGCGATCGTGACGAAGATGCCGATGTACGTCAGCGCGTAGTAGGCGCCGTTCGCTCCACTGCCATCCGGCCCGTAGACGGTCCCGGACCCGAAGGTCATGAACCCGGCACAGTCCTTGTAGTTCGCCTGCAGGATGAAGTCCAAGGAGTCATCGGCCGGGATTGCGCCCGAGTTGTGCGTGACACAGCTGGGGGCACTGTCGATTATCGCCGGCATCAGTCCTCCTCGCCAATCGCGTCGACTCTACTCTCACTGGCTCCGCGTGCGGTCATCTCACCAGGTCCCTGGCCGCCTCACGCTGGACCTGGTCGGCAGGGGTTCGCGTCTCCCCATCGGGCTCGATCAGCAGATCCTCCGCATGGGCGAACTCCGGCACGTGGATGTCATATCGGTACTCGGCCGCATCGAGCCCGTCGAGCTCCACCTCGGGCGGCACCCGCAGCAGGTTGAACTGTTTCAGGATCTTGGCCGCGACCCACCCAGAGAGGAAGCCCAGGGGCAGGAAGGTCGCCAGGCCCAGTAGCTGACCCCAAATGGAGCTGTCCACGTTGTTGAGACCGGTTGGATAGCCGGCGGCGAACACACCGACCCAGATGATTCCCAGGAAGCCCGAATAGCCGTGGACGGCGACCGCCCCGACCACGTCGTCGACGCGCATCTTCTCCTCGATCCAGGTTCCGACGTAGACGACGGTGCCTCCTGTGATCATGGCGAGCAGGTAGCCGAGGGTCGGGGCGTAGACGTCGGCTCCCGCCGAGACACCGATCACTCCCGCGAGTCCGCCGGAAACGGTCCAGAATGGATCGCCCCGGCTGGTGAAGTAGGCGCCGGTGAAGCCACCCGCGAAGCCGAAGGTGATGATCATCGCGATCGAGCCGAGCGTGGTGGGGCTGAGGTAGATGTTCGCCCAGCCGGGGAATGCAGTTGATGCGATCACCAGGCAGGCGGCGTAGAACCCATAGAAACCGGTGAAGATCAGCATCAGCCCCATCAGCGTCATGTGGATGTTGTGAGGTCTGAAGGTCCTTGCCAGGCCGTCCTTCGTGTATTTGCCTATTCGTGGCCCGAGGTTGAATAAGACCCCCAGCGTGAACGCTCCCGAAACGCCGTGCACGACGGCTGAGGCGATCGAGTCGTGGAAGCCGAATCGGAGCGTCATCCAGCCGCCGGCGCTCCAGCCCCACGCCGCATCCAGCATCCAGACGACCGAGCCGAGCAGGCAGGCCAGCACGAGATAGGCCGAGAGCCGAACCCGCTCCAGCAGCGACCCAGACATGATCGACGCGGTGGTCCAGGAGAACAGGAGGAAGGCCAGGAAGAAGACCAGGTTGATGTTGTTCGTCAGGTTCGGCCCGAAGGTGTCGGACCACGGGATCCCGCTCTGACAGGTGACGCTGGTGAAGTCGGCGCTGTTCGGCCCAATCGGCGGGATTCCGGGCTGGTTACAGCTGTAGACCCACCAGCCGATGTAGTACATGGTGGGCGTGACCACCGCAATCGTCAGGATGTTCTTCATCGCGGTCGCCAGGGCGTTCTTGCGACGCGCGACGCCCGTCTCGTAGGTCATGAAGCCCACGTGGATGAGCCACATGAGCACGACCGTGAAGAAGTAGAACTGCTCGCCCAGGATCGCGCTGTCCAGCGTCTGCGCGTCCTGGATCTGCGTCAGCGGATCAGGTGCAACCTGGGCGATAGGAGTCGATCATTGCCGGCCGTGTCCCTCCCAGAAAGGCGCCTCGACTCGCGCGGCCGCGACACAGGCTTCGAGCAGCGCAACTTATCTTCCCCGCAAGCCTCCCTCAATAGGCAAAGCCCACACATTTCGCCGCGCACGAGGGTAGGGTTCGCACATAGGCTGGCCGCCGGACGCGATTAGATCCGCGCCGGCGGGGAGAGGAACGGAGGGTTTGCTTGACTGTTAAGTCGGACCAGGGCCTGAGCCACGAGCGCCCTGCGGGCGCGCCAGCGGGAGACCGAGACGCTGTACGCGGTCATCCAGACCGTCTCTTCCTCGCTCGATCTCGACCGCGTCCTGGGTGGGATCGTCGACATCGCAACCGACGCGACGGGCTGCCACGCCTGCTTCATCTACTTCCTGGAGGCCGACCGGTTGGTGTTGCGGGCCGCCTCGCCGCGCTACGCGCCGTTCGTCGGCAAGGTCGACCTCGGCGTAGACGAGGGCCTCGCCGGCTGGGTTGCCCGCACGAAGACCCCGGAGTTCATCCCCGAGGACGCGATGTCGGATCCGCGGATGAAGTACGTGCCCGAGCTGGAGGAGGAGCGCTTCCAGTCGATGGTCGCGGTCCCGATCCTGGCGAAGTCCGGCGCCGTGATCGGGGTCGTCGTCCTGCACACAGCGGCGCCCCGCGAATTCGACGATGACGTGCTCAATTTCCTCCTCAACACGGCGTCGCTGGTGGCCGGAGCGATCGAGAACGCCCAGCTCTACGAGGAGACGCGCCGGCGGGTGCAGGCGCTGACCACGCTCACCGAGCTGAGCCAGGCGCTCGCCGCGGTCACCCGGAGAGAGGACTCAACGAGACCGTCACGCGTGGCGCCCGTGAGCTGCTGGCGCCGGCGAGTGCCAGATCTATCGCCTTGACGCCCAAGCTGACCAGCTGGTGCTCGCGCGGCTCCGACCCCAAGCGCGCGGCCGACACCGAGTCCCCGCCCGGAGGGGACCAGCCTGGTGCTCGACCTGATGCGGCGCGCAAACGGCCACGGCCGCGGCAGGGGGTCGCCGAGCGGCGCGAACCCTCTGGCCCGACGTCGACGAGGACGCGCTGCTGCTCGCCCCACTCGTCGCCGGCGATGAACAGCTGGGCATCATCTGCTGCCTCGCCAAGGACAGGCAGTTCGGCCCGGAGGACGCGGAGCTGCTCGCCGCCGTGGCCAACCAGACCGCCGTTGGACTGAAGAAGTCCGAGCTGATCGAGCGCCTGACCGCGGAGAACCTGGTCAAGGACATGTTCGACGCGCTCGCGGCAGGCTCGGTGGAAGCTGCGGAGGCAAAGGCGAGTGAGGCTGGGTGCGACCTGAGTCAGCCGCACCTCTTCGTGCACGTTGAGCGGGCGTCCGGAGCGCCGTGGAGGGCCGCGTCTGGTCGGCATTGGCCGCTGCCGGCTGGAGACGCAGCTTCGCCGGCTGGGCTCACGTGCGTTCCTCGACTCCCGGCCCGACCGGCTGCGCGCGCTGGCGCTCGCTGGCGAACGGCAATGGTGATGCGGTCGAGCGGGTGCGGGCCGCATGCGAGCCGCTGGGCCGCGAAGCGGGACTGGTCGTCGGCCTGAGCGAGGTCGACCGCGGTGGGACAAGCGCCCGGAGGCGGATGCGCGAGGCCGCAGATGCTGCCCGAATCGGTAGATCGCTGGTGGCTGAGGGCGGCGCTGTCTCCTACGAGCAGCTCGGTGCTTATCGGTATCTGGTGCACCTCGAGCTCGACGAGGCGCCTCGCGACCGTTACCGCCAGTCCGTGGAGAAGCTGATCGAGTACGACCGCCGGCGCAACGCGCTGCCTGGTCGACACGCTCGAGCGGTTCCTCGCCGACCGCGGCAGGATCACTTCCACGCCCGCGCGCTGTTCGTTCATCCGAACACCGTTCGCCAGCGGCTCGAGCGCATCGAGCGCGTCGCCGGACCTGGACCTGTAGAGCGAGGACCTGCTGTCGCTCGAGCTCGCCCTGAAGCTGGTGCGCTTGCACCGGGTGCGGGCGGAGCAGGACTAGCGGATGACCCTACGCGGCGCGGCGCGGGTCCGCCGGATCAGAAACCAGATCCAGAAGAGCGCGAAGCCGAGAATGTTCAGGATGAACACCAACAGCACCCACCACGCTTTCCAGAGGAACTGCAGGTCCTGCTCCTTCCACAACTCGTATCCCGTCAGGTAGCACATGATCAGGAGGCAGATCAGGAGGAACGGGGGGGCGGCGCCGGTGAGCAGGAAGAGGACCATCGCGCGGCATTCTATGGCCGGTATTCCGCCGGCGATGGCCGCGTCGGCGGGCAGGCCGATGACGATTCGCGCAAAGCTCTACGCGGCCATCCTCCTCACGATCCTCGGCCCGCTCGCGACGACGGCCGTCGCGCTTAATGGGATGGGGCAGATGGGCGACAGCTTCGACGATGTGGATGCGCGCGCCAGGGACGAGGCGCTCGCCCGCGAGATCAAGTTCGGGGTGACCGACATGAACGGCTGGCAGACGGCCTACGGTTACGACGGCGGGCGCTCGCGGCCGCGATTCGTCCGTTCGGCGGCGACGCTCAGGCGGAATCTCGAGCAAGCGACAAACACCTCACCAGCCGCGCGAACGCGCGCTGCTCGGCCGAGCTTCAGTCCGGAGTTCGGGGGCTTCATGGCCCTGGACGTGATTGCCTGGCGCGCCCTCCAGGCGGGCGACGAACAGCGCACGAAGCAGATCCTCCTCGGGCCCGAGATGTGCGCTTCGAGGCGATGGCGCGCGACGGCCGAACGCGCTGGCCGCGCTACGAGACGGCAGCTCGCCGAGGCCGCGACCGCGCGTTCGACGACGCGCGAGACGAGGCCCGCCGCCGGATGATCGCCGTCGCGCTCGGCGCCGGCCTCGTGATCATCCTGCTTCTGTTCGCGGCGAACGACGTCGCCCGGATGGCGCTCGAGGGAGAGCGCCGCGACGCGGCAAGCCACGGCTCGAGAACGGGTGGCGGGAGGATTCATGACCCGCGACGTGCTTCTGACGCTCAGCATGATGCTCGAGCGCGGCGCTGGCGGCGCGATTCCTTGCCAGCCTCGCTGCGCGATTCCCGAGATCCTGCTCCTGGTGGCCTTCGGCGCTCTGCTCGGGCCCTCGATCCTCGACGTGGTCGACGTGCCCTTCGACTCGATCGGCGCGCAGCTGCATGTTCACGCTCGGGGTCTCGATGATCCTCTTCTACGGGGGGCTCAACCTCTCGTTCGGCGTCCTCCGCCAGGTCTGGGTCGGGCTCGGGCTGCTCGTCCTCCCGGGGGTGATCCTGACGGCGGCGGTCACCGGCGCGGCCGCGCATCTTGTCTTCGGCCTGTCCTGGACCGCGGCGCTGCTCATGGGAGCAGTGCTATCGCCCACCGATCCAGCCATCCTGATACCGCTGTTCGTCCGCTCCCGCCTCAGGCCGAAGGTGGCCGAGACGGTGGTGGCGGAGTCCGCTTTCAACGATCCCACCGGGGCGATCCTTGCACTGGCGCTGGCGGGCGTGCTGGTCAGCGGCGGCGGCTCGGTGGGGATCCTGTCGCCGACTTCCTCGGTCGATCTCGCGATCAGCACCGTCATCGGGATCGTCGCCGGCGTGCTCCTCTCCGCCACGGTCTCGAGCCATCGCGCGGGAATCTGGCGCGAGTCGTCGGGAGCGGCCGCCCTGATGGTCGTCACGATCAGCTACTTCTCGCTCGACTCCGCCGGCGGCAGCGGCTACCTGGGTGCCTTCCTCGCCGGCCTGATCGCGGCGAACATGGAACACATGGGACTGGAGATGCAGCCGGAGCATGAGCGGGAGATGCGCGATTCGCCGCCAATACGGCCGACCTGGTCACGTTCTTCGTCTTCCTGGTCCTGGGTGCCAACATCCCGTTCGGTGTGCTCGGGGAGAATCTGCTCCGGCGATTGCTGTGATCGGCGTGTTGGTCCTGGTGGCGCGGCCACTTGATGGTGCTCGCCTGTACCCGGCCGGACCGGCGCGGAGCCTGGACGTCGCGTGAGATCGCGTTTCTCTGCTGGACCCGCGAGACGGGGGTCGTGCCGGCGGCTCTGGTGGGAGTCCTGGCCGGGCTTGGTGTGCCGAACATCGACACCTACGCGAGCGTTGTCGCGCTGGCGATCATCATGACTCTGGTCCTGCAGGCGCTTCCTGCCGGGTGGCTCGCCAACAGGCTGGGTCTGCTGGATGGTCCGGCACCCGTTACGCCCGAACTCGACCCGTCCCCGCCCTGAGCGGCCGGGCCTCCGGAGAGCACCAATTCGCTGATGGGCTATGCAGGGATCGAACGCCCACGCACCCGGCCACGGTCCCTAAGGACGGCGCGCGCCGGTCAGTGGGACGGTGACCTCAGCTCCGGCTGCAAAAACCAGGGCCCTACTCGGACAGACCGGCAGCTTCGACCGCCTAGTCCTTTGAGGGCGGCGGCTCCGGCTCTCTCGGGGTTACGCCCGGACCCGGAGCCTCGTGGTCCTGCTCCATCTCGTGCTCGCGCGCCTCGAGGTTCTCCACGGGGTCCTCTACCTCGTGGGGAGGCGGCGGCTCCGGCTCTCTCGGGGTCACGCCCGGACCCGGAGCCTCGTGGTCCTGCTCCATCTCGTGCTCGCGCTCCTCGAGGTTCTCCACGGGGTCCTTTACCTCGTTGGGAGGCGGCTGCTCCGGCTCTCTCGGGGTTATGCCCGGCTCCGGAGCCTGGTGGGCCTGCTCCTTCTCGTGCTCGGCCGGGTCGTCCTTGTCCTTTTTGCTCATCGTCTGCCTTTCGGTCAGCTCGGGGATCGACGCATCGAATATTAGGACCTGGCTTGTCCCACTTCCTGGCCTTTACCAAAGCCGGGTCCCTAGCCCCGGCCCTTGCCTTCTCAGGTCAAATCCCGCCTACTCCCGCAGCCGCGCAGTATCTCTTGATGGAGTACCGCTTTTCCATGCAAAGCAGCGGTGCTGCTTTTCGTCCACGGTGGGATTTCGCGCGATGCCGACCCGTGCCGCGAACGAAACCCAGCCGTAGCGGGGCTTTCCTGATGGGCCGTGCAGGGATCGAACCTGCGACCTTGAGATTAAGAGTCTCCTGCTCTACCAGCTGAGCTAACGGCCCGGTGGGGGCGAAATTATAGGAAGGGCTGCGAGTGACGCTAGAGGCCGCCGGCCTGCCGAGGCCGCTGAGCGGATTGCCGCCACCGGCGCCGCGCCG
Organism: uncultured Solirubrobacterales bacterium; assembly: GCA_963848955.1. Classification (GTDB taxonomy): domain Bacteria; phylum Actinomycetota; class Thermoleophilia; order Solirubrobacterales; family 70-9; genus DASUPK01. The sequence goes on from CAWKFQ010000017.1 coordinate 415,567, forward strand.
GCGCCGGCGCCGGCGCCCTGGGACTTCTGCTGCTGCTTGGTGAGCTGCTGGACGCCGTCTGGAGCTGCTGGCCGAGCTGCTTGATCGAGCTCAGCTGCTGGTCGATCGTGGAGGCGTCGCTCCCGCTTGCGCCCTGCTTGGCGGCTTCGCGACCGCCTGATCGCCGCGCCTGGGTCTCGCCGGCGAGATAGAGGTACTGGGCGAGTTTGCGTAGACGTTCGCGGTCGCCTTGTTGGGCTGAGCAGGCGATCCGTATCTGCTGGGCCTGGCCGCGCGTTCAGTTCCGCGAGCGTCGACGCGCCGCCGTGCAGCTGTCCGGTGAGCGGTCGTCGCGCTGGTGCCTCGGTGAAGTCCGCGTTGGGCGAGGACGAAGTAGGCTGTTAGGCGATCGAGTGCCGGTCGCCTGGTTCGGGCTTGCCGCCGCTCGCCTTCACGTACTTCGGTCCAGGCGTCGGTGCTCTGCTGCAGCTGCTGCTCGCCGTCGCTGGTCAGCGACTGCTGGCCCGTGTCCTGTCGACCTGGATCCCGCGTTGCCGGCCTGGTAGTGGAGCTGGACCAGCTGCGCGAGCGCCGCCGTGTCGTTCGGGTTCGACGGCGAGTCTGCTCCTGGGCCGCATTGATGTCGTCGTCGAAGGCAGTTGCGGCTCGCCGCCGCCCCCGCCTCCGAAGAGGTCGCTGAAGCTGAAGCCGCCCCCGCCGGTGCCGACGCCGAGGAAGACGAAGCTGATCGCGAAGATCGCGGCGAGGGCGCCGAAGACCACGCGGATGACGCGGCGGCGGCCTGGGCTCTGTAGGTCGAAAAGCACGGCGCTGAAGCGTAGAGGGTCGGTGTAAGCGAGCCTAGGCGGCGCCCGCTCGGGGGCGGCTCGGAAACGGCGATGCTCTCTCTCCGGCCGCCTCGTCGGACGGCCTGCCGAAGGCCCTGGCGAGGAGCACGCTCGCCTCGAAGAGCAGGATCAGCGGCACCGCCTCGATCAGCATCGTGACCGGATCGGTGCCCGGCAACAGCGCGGCGACGATGATGAGGATCACGTACGCGTAGCGTCGGTTCTGGGCGAGCTGCTCGGGGGTGACGATGCCCAGCCTGGTGACCGCGAGGATCCCGATCGGCAACTGGAAGATGCAGGCCCATCACGCCGAGCGTCAGGGTGAAGAAGCTGTAGTAGTCGCGGGCGCGGATCTGGATGTTGAACTGGTTGTCGTTGAAGTTGAGGAGGAACTTGGTCGCGGCCGGCAGGACCACGAAGTAGCCGAAGACGACCCCGGCCACGAAGAGGACCGGAACCATGAGCAGGAAGGGAACGACGACGCGCTTCTCCCGTGTTCGTCAGCGCCGGCAGGACGAACGCGTAGGCCTGGTAGAGGATCACCGGCAGGGCGATCACCAGGGCCGCGTAGGCGCTGATCGTCACGGTGGTGGTGAAGGGCTCCGCGACCCCGAAGGTGATCGGCGTCGCGGTTGCCGGGCAGCGGCGCGTTCGCGATGTCGAGCAGCCGGCTGTTCTGCCAGAAGCAGAGCGCGAACGCGACGACGAGCGCGGAGATCGAGATGATGATGCGCGTCCGGAGCTCGTCGAGGTGCTCGACGAGCGTAAGCCGGTCCTCGAAGTCGACCGGCCGCAGCCGGGCCATTGCCTAGGCCTTGTTCTCGGTGACGATCTCGCCCTCGACGGGCTCCGCGGGCTGCTCCGCCGCGGCACCGGCCGCAGGCTGAGCCGGCTGCGATTCGCTCGCCTGCAGCTCGCGGCGCTTCTCCTCGGGGGAGTCCTTGTCCTTGTCCCCGGAGATCGAGTTCTTGAACTCGCGGATCCCGCGACCCATCGACTGGCCCAGCTCCGGCAGGCGCTTCGGCCCGAAGATGATCAGAACGATGATGAGGACGACGGCTATCTCAAGCGGTCCAATGTTGGGCATCGAGCGGGATGTTAGCGGCAGGCGGGCGGGCTGCCCGCAACTGTTATCTAACGCTTAGTTCGGCTGCGCGGCGCCGCCGTTCGGGTTTTCGTCCTGTGGGAAGTTGAGGTAGAAGCGGCTGGCCGTGGGCTCGGTCTGGCCCTGGTACTTGCTGCCGGCCTCGCGCGCGCCGTAGGCGTTCTCGACCGAGCCCGTCCATGCGCATGAACGAGATCTGCCCGATCGGCATCCCGTGGTAGATCGTGATCGGCAGGGTCGCGAGGTTGGAGAGCTCGAGGGTGAGGTTCCCCTCGAAGCCGGGATCCACGAAGCCGGCGGTGCTGTGGATCACCAGCCCTAGACGGCCGAGCGAGCGATTTGCCCTCGAGGCGCGCCACCAGGTCATCGGGCAGGCGAACCCGCTCCAGCGTCTGCCCGAGGACGAACTCGCCCGGGTGCAGGACGAACGGCTCGTCGTCCTCGACCGTGACCAGCTCGGTCAGGTTCTCCATGGGCTCGCGCACGTCGATGTACGGGTAGCGCGAGTTGTTGAAGACGCGGAAGCTCCGATCCACCCTCATGTCGACGCTCGAGGGCTGCACGAGCGTCTCGTCGTAGGGGTCGAAAACCAGCCGTCCGGCGGCGATCTCCTCCTTGATCGTGCGGTCGCTGAGAACCATGGCTAAACGGGTCGCTCCTCGGCGGAGCGCCCTTGCACAAGTTTATTCCGCGCTCTTCCGGGGAAGCGACTGCGGATTATCCGCAAGGTTCGAAACAACCCACTTTTCGGCTAAAGATCCGGCACGAGGCTCCCGATATCTCCCCCACGATGGACGTTCCAAGGCGCACAAAGACTGAGCCCGAGGCGAGTGTCGCCCAAAATACGGGTGGCAAGTCCGCCGAGGGGATGCACGCCTGCCCCAGCTGCTCCTCGGTTCTGGTGCAGCCGGCCAACTGGCACGAGCAGGGCGACGGCCACTGGAACGTCGAGCTCCGCTGCCCCGAGTGTGAGTGGTGGGGCCTGGACAGCTACTCCCAGAGCGAGGTCGACCACTACGACGAGGAACTCGATCGCGGTGGCCAGGAGCTGATCGAGGACCTGCGCGCCCTCACCCGGGCGAACATGGAGGAAGAGGCCGACCGCTTGGCCGGCGCGCTGGCGAGCGACTGCATCCTCCCCGAAGACTTCTAGGCGTTACCCGAGGGTGCGCGACAGCGCAACCCGACTAACGAAGTACCACTCCAATCGAGTCACCTCCCTGTGAGTAGAAGAGCGGCCCTCGGGCCGCTCTTCTTCATGAGTAGCGCTCGACGACCCCGTCGGCGATCATCCCGAGCAGCTGACGCTCCTCGTCGGTGAAGTCCTCGGAGCCGATCAGCCCCTTGGCGCGCTCGATCCCCTCCTTGGCCCGGATCCGCACCTGATCGAGGGCATCGGTCGCCGCGATCCGGTCGCAGATCTCCTCCGCCCCGGCGGCGTCGAGGCCCTCGAGCCCGACCGACTCGAGCCCGGGATCCAGCCGGCGAGCGAGGATCAGCGGCAGCGTCACCGTTCCGTCGAGCAGATCCGTGCCGCGCGCCTTCCCGGTTCGCTCCGGCGGGCCGGTGACGTCGAGCACGTCATCGAGCAGCTGGAAGCCGAGCCCGATCTCACGGCCGAAGCTGGCCAGGTCCTCCGTCCCGGGGCCCCCCGAGGCGAGGCGCCCGAGCCGGCAGGCCGACTCGAACAGCCTCGCGGTCTTCAGGGAGCAGCGCTTCAGGTAGCGCTCCTCGCTGATCGACGTGTCGTATGCGTCGCTGCGCTGGGCGAGCTCGCCGAGCGCGAGCGCAACCGAGGCCGAGCTGAGCTCGGCGACCTCCGCGCCACCTTCGCCGTCAGCCAGCTCCGCGAAGGCGCGGGAGAGGAGCAGGTCCCCCACGCCGACTGCGCGGTCGCGGCCCGCGCGGGCCACCACGGTCGGGCGTCCTCGCCGCACCGGCGCACCATCGAGCACGTCGTCGTGGACGAGCGTCGCCATGTGGAGCAGCTCAACGGCCGTGGCTGCGCGAATCGCCCGCTCGCCCGCCCCGTCGCCCGCGGCCATCAGCACGAGGATCGGGCGAAGCCGCTTGCCGCCGGCCCGCAGCGTCGCCTCGGCCTCCTCGCCCAGCTTCGGCCCGTAGGCACCGGCGAGCTCGGTGAGCCGGTCCTCGACGACGGCCATTCGTGCGGGAAGCCAGGCGCTCGCGGCGTCCATCACGGCGGTTACGGGAGGTGGCACGGAGGAGCGGGTCATGCGGGCTTGGTCGCGCTGTGGATCCCGATGATGCCGCCGGCGAGCAGGAGCCAGCGGATCTCGGTGAGGCCCGCGTCATCGAGCATCTCCGCGAGCTTCTCCGGCTCGGGGAACGTCCGTACCGAATCGGGCAGGTAGCTGTAGGCGTCGGGATCGCCGGCGAGCGTGCCGAGCACCGGCACCAGGCGGTCGAACCAGAGCGAGTAGAAGCCCGCCAGCGGCTGACGCTGGGGACGGCTGATCTCCAGGATCACCAGGCGCCCCGCCGGCCGCAGCACCCGCGTCATCTCGGAGATCCCGCGAGGCAGGTCGGCCAGGTTGCGTGCTCCGAAGCCGATCGTCACGGCGTCGAAGCTCGCGTCCCCGTAGGGAAGGTCGAGCGCGTCCGCCCAGCCGAACTCCACCGGCAGGCCCTCGTCCCCGCTCTTGCGGCGGGCGAGCTCGAGCATCGGCTCGGAGAAGTCGCAGCCCACCACCCGTCCGTCCGGCCCGATGCGGCGACGCAGCTCGAGCGCCAGGTCGCCCGTGCCGCAGCAGACGTCGAGGGCGTTCGAGCCCGGACCCACTTGAGCCCGCTCCACCGCCCGCTGGCGCCACTCGTGGTGGAGCCCGGCGGTCATCGCCGAGTTCATCAGGTCGTAGACGCCGGCGATCCGGTCGAACATGCCGCGGACCTGGTCCGCAAACTCATCGGAGTCGCGCTCCGGGATCCCGCTCTGGGCCTCGGTATCGGGCGAGACACTCATCGATTCGAGATTAGGCGATCAGGGTTGCCAAGCCGAACGCGCCCGACCCGCACGCCCGGGTATGGAAGGGCGCGCGACAGCGCGACCCGTGATGGGTGGGAGGACGTGCGGGCAGGTGCTGGTTAGTTCAGCGACGCGAGATAGGCCGTCAGGGCCTGGAACTTCTGCGGCGGCAGGCTTTGGAAGGAGGGCATGATGCCCGGGCCGACGTCGAGGGAGCGCGCGATCGCGGCCCGCGGGATCCGCGCGCCGATGTGGGTCAGATCCGGGCCGGGTCCTTCGTTGCCGTTCTCGCCGAGCTTGTGACAGGCGAGGCAACCGGACTGGGCCACCACCTCCTTGCCGGGTTCGAGGGCGGCCGACGTCTGCAGGTCGATCTGGCTGGGCGGCCCGGCGGTCGCGCCGAGGAAGGTCAGGTATGCGATCGCGATGACCGTCAGGATCCCAGCGGTTGTGGCGATCGGCCTGCGCTCCGGCCTGCGCTCCGAATTGCGGTCGTAGAAGGGCAGGAGCAGGAGCAGGACCATCGCCAGCGTCGGGATGCCGACGGTGGCGAGGGGGACCGCCCAGACGGGCTTGAGCACCCGGAGAAGCTCGAACAGGAAGAAGAAGTACCACTCGGGCCGTGGGGTGTAGGTGGTTGTGGTCGGATCGACCTTCGGGCCCTGCTCGGCGCCGAGCACGATCGACAGGGCCACGATGACCAGAGCGACGATGAGCGCCATCGTCGAGTCCTTGAGCACCGCGTACGGGAAGAACGGCTTGCCCTTCTTCTTCAGGACCTCGTAGTCGCGGAGGTACTTCTCCTTCTCGCCCCTGTTCATCCCACCTCCTCCTTGGGCACGGCGGTCTTGGGCTTACCGGTCTTCATCCACGGCGGCGCCGTGGTGCCGAGCTTGACGACGAGATAGAGGTGGGCGCCGATCAGGGCGATGATCAGGCCGGGCACTAAGAGCATGTGGATCGCGTAGAACCGCGACAGCGTTGTCGCTCCGATCTCCGGGCCGGCTCTCAGGAAGTCCGCCAGGTACGGCCCCACGATCGGACCGGTGCCGGTGATGTTGTTGGCGACGATCGTCGCCCAGTAGGAGCGCTGATCGAAGGGCAGCAGATAGCCCGTGAGCCCCATGATCAGGGTGAGGATCAGGAGCGTGACCCCGATCACCCAGTTGAGCTCCCGCGGGTACTTGTAGGCGCCGAAGAAGAAGACGCGACCCATGTGCAGGAAGATGCAGATGATCATCACCGAGGCGCCCCACTTGTGCATGCCGCGGACGAACTCGCCCATCCAGACGTCGTTGGTGAGGTGGGTGATCGAGCCGTAGGCCTGGGTCGGCGATGGCGTGTAGTACATCGCCAGGAAGACTCCGGTCAGCGCCTGGAAGACGAACGCGAACAGGGTGGCGGACCCCAGCGTGTAGAACCAGTTGGTGCCCTTGGGCACCTTCCGGTAGAGCATCGCGGTGAGGAAGCTCGAGCCGCCGGTCCGTTCGTCGAGCCAGCCAACGACATCGGTGCCGGCCTCCTTGGCGGCCTCCGCCGGCCCGGCCCCGTTCGCCCCATTGGCGCCATTGGTCCGCTGCCCGGGCGGCGCCGGGCGGCTGAGCGGTCCTGGTCTCGGAAGCTTCGGCATGGCTCTACGGCGGCGGCGGCACTGAGGGCCGCGGCGGGTAGATGTAGTTCCAGATGCCACCGGTGAACTCGCCCGGATCCCGCGCTCGGACCGGATCGAGGCTGTTGGTGACGCTGTAGCGGGGGCCGACCTCGACCTGGCCGTTGGTCACCCGGGTCTGAAAGCGGTCGAGCGGACGAACCGGGGGCCCGCCGATCCGCTCGCCGACGAAGCCGTAGACACCGCCGTGGCACGGGCAGATGAAATTGCCGCTCGCCTGGACGAAACGGACCGGGCACCCGACGTGGGCGCAACGGGTCGAGATCGCGATGAACTCGCCCGAAGTCTCCGGCGGGTAGCCCTTTTCCTTCGCCGCGGGCGAGTTGGTGATCTCCGGATTCCCCTGCCGGATGTAGGCAGTGGTCTTGCCCGTTTCGCCGATCCCCTCAACGGCGGTGATCACGACCGGCCGGTAGGTATCGGGTGTGAAGTCGGTGGTCGGGCCGACCACCTGCCAGGGCTCGGACTCCTCCTCGAAGAGCGGGGCGACGGCGAACCCGACCGCCGGAAGCGCGACGGCGGCGACCGCCACGCCACCCACGGCCTGGACGCCGATCGTGAAGACCGTGCGCCGGGTCATCGATTCGCCCTTGAAGTAGCCGGCAGGGTCCGCCTTCTTCAGGCTCTTCGGTGCCCCCTGCTTGTCATTTCCCTCTTCAGCCACGGTCCGGGAATCGCTCGCGGGCGAAGCCTATCGACTCGGCTGCACGCGCCAGAGCGTCGCCGAGGCCCGCCTCGACGGCCGTTTCGGCCGCGGCCGAAGCCAGCGATTCTCCAGCGTCGGGGTAGCCCTCCCGGAGCTTCTCCTTGGCTTCGAGGTGTTCCGGCGAAGCTCCCGCGGCGACCGCGGCGGTTGCCGCCAGCCAGAGCGCCCGGACCAGGTCGTCCGGGGGGCCGGGCTCGCCTTCAGCATGGATCTGTGCCACCAGGCTGATCAGGTCTGCGAGCTCGCCGACGGCGTCCAGGTCACCTCGAGCAGCGAGCCGCTCGAGGCCGAGGGCGTAGAGATAGTCGCCGGCGAGCAGGCGCAGGTCCGGGTCCGCGCCCTGGATCAGTCTCGAGCTCTCGTAGTGGAGCAGGTAGCCCTCACGGATCGCCTCGACCAGGAGGAGGTACTCGTCCGGTGCCTCCGCGGCCCTCGGGCCTGCCGCCGCGAGGGCACCCAGAGCCGGCTCCTCGTCCGAGTCGGTGATGTGCGGCGCGATCACGTTCTCCCCATCGCGAAGCAGGGCGGCAAGGGGGGCGAGGGAGATGCCGGTCGACGCCATGCGGAAGCGCGAGGTTAGAGGGGCGATGCTCAGACGGCTTCGCGAAAGGCCTCGGCCGCCGCCTCGATCGTCACGCCGATCGTCTGATCGTCGTGGGCGAGGGACGGGAACCAGGCTTCGAACTGCGAGGCGGGCGGGTAGACACCGCGATCGAGCAGGGCCCGGCAGAAGCGGCCGTAGGCGGCGGTGTCGCAGCCGCTCGCGCCCGCGAAGTCCCGGACCGGGTCGGCGGAGAAGAAGACGGTGACCAGACCGGGAACGCTCGCCACCTGCACGGGCCGGTCCCCGGCCGCCTCGCGCAGGCCTCCGGCGAGCCGCTCCGTGATCGCCGCGAGCCCGAGATAGGCGGCACCGTCGAGCTTGCGGAGGGTCGGCCAGTCCCGCCGCGACGGCCAGTGGGTTGCCCGACAGGGTCCCCGCCTGGTAGACGTCACCGGCGGGGGCGATGCGCTGCATCAGCTCCCTCGGGCCGCCGTAGGCGGCGGCGGGCAAGCCGCCACCCATGACCTTCCCCATCACGGTCAGGTCGCCCTCGACCCCGAGCAGCTCCTGCGCGCCGCCGCGCGCCACCCGGAAGCCGCTGATCACCTCGTCGAGGACAAGCAGCGCTCCCGCCTCTGCCGTTGCATCCCGCAGGTGCTCGAGGAACCCCGGGTCCGGCGGGACCACGCCCATGTTGGCCGGGATCGGCTCGGCGATCACGGCGGCGGGCCGGACCTGCGCGATCGCATCTGAGACCGCCTCCTCGTCGTTCCAGGGCACGATCACCGTGTCGGAGGCCTGCGCTTCGGTGACTCCCGGGCTCGCTGGAACCCCGGCCGTCGCGAGGCCCGACCCTCCCTCCGCGAGCAGCCCATCCACGTGGCCGTGGTAGGCGCCGGCGAACTTGACGATCTTGCTGCGGCCGGTGGCCGCCCGGGCGAGGCGCAGCGCGGACATCGTCGCCTCGGTCCCCGAACTGGTCATCCGGACCATCTCGACGCTCGGGAAACGGCTGACGACCTCGGTGGCCAGGTCGACCTCCCCGGCGGTCGGCGCGCCATAGCTCGTCCCGCGATCGGCGGCCTGGCGGATGGCCTCGACTACGAGTGGATCGGCGTGGCCGAGGATCAGCGGCCCCCAGGAGGAGACCCAGTCGACGTAGCGGTTCCCGTCGACGTCCCAGATGTAGGGGCCCTCGCCGCGCTCGATGAAGATCGGGCTGCGGCCGATCTGCTGCATCGCCCTAACCGGGGAGTTGACCCCACCGGGCATCACCTTCAGCGCGCGCTCGTAGAGCTCCTCGGAGCGGCCTATGAGTGCTCTGCCTCCCAGCGGGCGTAGTCCTCGGTGAAGTAGTGGAGGCGGATCTTCTTGAACTCGGTCGAGGAGTAGAGGACCGCGCGATCGGCACCGTGCAGGTCGTGCGTCTCCGCGATGCCATCGAGGATCGCATCGCACTCCTCCTTGGAACGGCCGTGGGCCATGGTGAAGACGCTGTAGGGCCAATCCTCGTAGGTGGGCCGCTGGTAGCAGTGCGAGACGCCCCGCACGGCCGCCATCTGGCCGCCGACGTCGAGGATCCGGTCCTCGGGCACCCGCCACACCCCCATGCCGTTGGCCGAGAAGCCGGCGCGGCGGTGGTAGAGGATCGCGGCGACCCGCCGGAGCACCTTGCGGTCGACCATGCCGGCGAGGTGGGAGAGGAGCTCGTCCGTGCTCATGCCGGCTTCCGCCGCGGCCGCGTCGTAGGGACGCTCGCTGACCTCCATCGGGCCCTGCAGGGCCCGGATCACCGCGACGTCGGTCTCGTCGTAGGGCTGGCGCTCCAGCTCACGGGGGGGCGCGGCCTGGACGGAGGCGGCGAGCTCGTCGGTGCCGCCCTCCATCTCCAGGTTCATGTTGATCTTGAACAGGGTCAGCGTGGGCAGCTGGCGGATCGACTCCGCTCCGGTCAGCCGCTGCAGGAGCCCGAGCGTCCCCTCGAGCCCGAGCTCGGAGTCCGGGGGCGTCGCGATCGTGAACCAGAGGTTGAACTCGTGGGTGCGCAGGTAGTTGTGGGAGACGCCGGGGTGCGAGTTGATGATCTTCGCGGCCCGGTGTGGATTCTCCGAGTCGACCTTGGCGGCCACGAGCATCGAGCTGTAGCCGAGCGCCCGCGTATCGAAGATCGGCGTGATCTCCCGGATGATCCGCTCGTCGAGCAGCCTCTGAGTGCGGGCCTTGACCTCCTTCGTCTCGAGCTCCGCCCTTGCCGCGACCTCCCCGAAAGGCTTGGGATGCAGGGGAAAGCTCGACTGCAGGAGGTTCATCAGACGCTTGTCGGTCTCGTCCAGCGGGACCGCCGCGCCGCCGGACCGCGAACGGAGCTTCGGCTTCGCGGTCGCCGTCGTGATCCCGTCGGGCCTGATCACCGCTGGGCCGCCTCCATCCTCATCAAACGGGTTGCGCTCACGCGCACCCTCGCATCACCGCTCACGCGCGCCCTCGCATCAGCCAGGCGGCGGCGTCCTTGGCGAAGTAGGTGATGATCATGTCGGCGCCGGCGCGCCGGATCGAGGTGAGCGACTCCATCGCCGCAGCCCGTTCGTCGATCCAGCCGTTGGCCGCGGCGGCCTTCAGCATCGAGTACTCGCCGCCCACGTGGTAGGCGGCGACAGGCGCGCCCGTGGCGTCCTTGACACGGCGGATGACATCCAGATAGGGGAGCGCCGGCTTCACCATGACCACGTCGGCGCCCTCCGCGAGGTCGAGCTTGGCCTCACGGATCGCCTCGTCTCCGTTGGCCGGATCCATCTGGTAGCCGCGGCGGTCGCCGAACTCCGGCGTCGAGCCGGCGGCCTCGCGGAAGGGGCCGTAGAAGGCGGAGGCGTACTTGGCGCTGTAGGCGATGATCGGGACCGAGGAGTGGCCCTCGTCGTCGAGCTGGGCGCGGATCGCGCCGACCCTGCCGTCCATCATGTCGCTCGGGGCGACGGCGTCCGCGCCGGCGGCGGCGTGAGAGATCGCGGTCTTGGCGAGCAGCTCGATCGTCAGGTCGTTGTCCACCTCGCCCTCGCGAACGATCCCGCAGTGACCGTGCGACGTGTACTCGCAGAGGCAGACATCGGTGATCACGACGATCTCCGGATGTGCCTCCTTCAGCGCCCGGACGGCCATCTGGACGACGCCCTCGTCGTCGTAGGCCTCCGAGCCCACCTCGTCCTTGCTCGCGGGGATGCCGAACAGCAGCACGGCGCGGATCCCGGCGGCGGCGATCTCCGTCACCTCGGCCACGGCCTCAGAGATGGAGAGGCGCTCCATGCCCGGCATGGACGCGATCGGTTCGCGCACCCCCTCGCCCGCGGTGATGAAAAGGGGCTGGACGAGGTGCTCCGGAGTCAGCTCGGTCTCGCGGACCAGGTCGCGGAGCGGTTCGGTTCTGCGCAGGCGGCGCAGGCGTGTCGCTGGAAAGCTCACCTGCCGGATTCTAGGCCCGTGGCCTCGCCATCAAGTCGCGGCCACAAGCAGCCGCCCAGACAACCGCTTAGGCGTGTGGTTTTCCAAACTGCTGCTTCTCGTCCAAAGCAGCGGTCTATGAGGCGAGCAGCGGAGGCAGCGGTGTCGGAGAGGCCGAGAGCTTGCGTGTCCGAAACCTTCAAGCCGCCGGCGCCGCTGTCACGTACGGTGGACGGTGATGAACATCCTCTTCATCGCAGGCTTCGCCGTGGTCGCCCCCGACCCGCCGAAGAGCCGCGAGCTTTACGTCGAGGCTCTCGGCCTCCCGCTCGCGGCCGGCGAGGACGGGGAGTACTGGCACAGCGAGGAAATCGCCGGCAGCAAGCATTTCGGGGTCTGGCCGCTATCCCAGGCTGCGGAGGCGTGCTTCGGCACACCATCGTGGCCTGCGGAGCTGACCGTTCCGCAGGCGAGCATCGAGTTCGAGGTCGAGGACGCCGACGCGGTGGCAGCGGCTGGCGAGGAGCTCAAACGCGCGGGCTTCGAGCTGCTGCACCCTGCGCGGCAAGAGCCGTGGGGTCAGACCGTGGTTCGGCTTCTGTCAAGCGAGGGACTGATCGTGGGCGTTTCGTACGCGCCGTCGCTGCACGACTGATCGTCGAACAGCACGGTTGAGACTTAGCCCTGCTTAGCCTCAGCTGCCGAGTTCCTCGTCTTCCCGCCTGAGCTTGTCCGGCCAGGCGCCAGCATGAATCGTGCTCCCTACGCGATCAACCGCCAATGCCAATGTCTTATTGACATTGCCCCGCTCGTGGAGCTCGTCCAGATAGAGACTGGCGGCGAGCAAGATGGCCCGTAGGTCTTCGACTTCAATGTTGACCCGCTCGTCCTTGGTCTCGCCCATCGCTCGACATCCTCTCGTGTTTCCATGTCGCCGCACCCCGTTGCTTCGCACAGACAGGCGGCCCTGGACGGATGATGGATCGACCTGTTCCACTTAAAGGGAAACGGGTGCCGCTTTCGATGCAAAAGCAGCGAGGGGGGCTAAGGCACCGCAGCCCGCCCTTGGCGGTCGCCGGATCGGGGGCTCACTCGCCACCCGTTTCGCCCCTCTCGCCTGAGCCCCCGACTTACTCCCGCAGCCCGGCGGCTTCGAGGGCCTCCGCACGGTCCAGGAACCACTCCTCGCGGACGATTCTCCCCTCCCGGAATGTGACTACATCCCAGCTGCTGGCCTCGACCCCTGCCTCGCTCATTCCGCTGCCCATCGGGTGCCGAAGACGGATCAAGAGTTTGTCAGCTCCCGCATCCACGATCTCCGCATCGCCAACGACGATCGGCTCAGCAAATCCCTCAAGCGTTCGGATGAAGTTCGCATAGAACTCCCAGGCCGCCTCGCGACCGCGAATTACTTCAGGCTCAGGCCAGAGGCGACTGGGAACGACTTCGCAGTCCTGGTCATGCAACGCGAGCCAGGCAGCGCGGTCGTCCCGGTTAGCGGCATCGATCGCTTGTCGCGCAGCCTCCACGTTCTCCTGCGACATCGCCTACTCCCGCAGCCTGATCGCTTCGAGTGCGGCTTCCTTGTTTGGAAAGCCGAGAATGGCCTCGACGACCTTCCCGTTACGAAAGCGGTTGGCGCTTGCGGTTCTCGCCTCGACTCGTGCCCCACTTTCCTTCCCGGTGCCGACCCACCTCCCGACGGCGATCACCCAGTCGCCTGCCTGGACCCACTCTTCGACCTCCCGGTCGAGGTCGTCGAATTCCTGTGCGAACCGTGCGTAGTAGCTCAGCAACCCGTCCCGACCCCGGTGGACGCCGGCCGCATCGAGCGGCGCCCCGAGGTCGGTCACTACGACGTCTTCCGCGACGAGGCTCAGCGCAGCCTCGATGTCTCCTCGATGTCCAGCCTCGTTGAACTGCTTGGCAAGTTCGATGGGGGTCTTGCCCGACATCGCCCCCGCAGTATCTCTCGGAACCGCCGCTTTTCGTCCAAAGCGGCTACTCCCGCAGTCCGGCGGCTTGAGGGCAGCTCTACGGGTGGAGAAGCCCGTTGACCGTGGTGTCGACACCGCCGAGGGTGTTGTTGACGTTATCGACCGTGTTGTTGACGGTGTTGTTGACGGTGCCGACCGTGTTGTTGACGGTGTTGTTGACGGTGCCGACCGTGTTGTCGACGGTGTTGTTGACGGTGCCGACCGTGTTGTTGACGGTGTTGTTGACGGTGCCGACGGTGTTGTTGAGGTGTTGTTAGCGGTGTTGTTGACCGTGTTGTTCACGGTGTCGCCGACCCCACTCGTACCCCCACCCGTGTGCGGCAGGCTGGTCGTCGAAGGACCCGACGAGCCTCCACCTGAGCCACCCGAGCCGCCGGTTCCGGTGCCTGTCACAGTGCCCCTGCCCGCGCCAGGGTGCGAACCAACCGAGGAACCGGACTTGCTGGCCAGCGCCACCATCGCTCGGTTCGCCCTGCTGGTCCTGCTGGGCTCGGTCTGAGCGGAGGCGTGAATTTTGTCGGGACCGCTGGTGACCGCAGAGAGGCCGCTGGCGATGCCCGAGAGGCTCGTCTCGAACCCGATCAGGGCGGCGACCGCCACGGGAATGGCACACAGAGCCGCCGCGGCGAACCCGCGCGAGGCGAGCCGGCGGCGCCACCAGGCAAGTAGTCCATTACCCATTGAGGAACGTCCAGCTCACAGTCCACTCTCCGTGGTGTGTGTACCCAGGTGGCCAGTTGTTCAACCGACTGTCTTGACTGGTAGGAGGGTCGTGACGTGCGATGACCGCTTTCCATGCAAAGCGGATAGCCGCTTCTCGTCCAAAGCGGCCATCTGACGGTCACCACTCCGAGCTGCTCAGCCTGCTGCGTTCACGCGGAGGGAGTCACGACCCGCGCGATGTGCACCGTGCCTCCTCTGCATGGAAAGCGCCGTATCTCAATTCTGGCGATTACGGCATCAGCTCCTCGAACCGTCGCAGCCCCGGCTCCGACGCTCTCGGGGCCTCCGGAGGCCGCGCGCCGCGTGCGACGACGGGCCTCAGAGGTTGAAGCCGCCGGACACTTCGATGTTCTCGCCGGTGATCCAACCGCACTCGTCGGAGAGCAGCGCCGCGATGACCTTGCCGATGTCGTCGGGCTCGCCGAGGCGGCCGAGCGCGGTGCTGCGCGACGAGCGGCGGGATGACCTCGGGGAAGCGGTCGAAGGCGTCGTGCGAGATCCGCGTGCGGGTCGGCCCGGGGGCGACCGAGTTGACGCGGATGCCGCGCGGCGCTCAGCTCCTTGGCCAGGTAGCGGGTGAGCACGGCAGCCCGCCCTTCATCTGGCGTAGGCCGAGTAGCCCGCCGTGAGCCCGGTGGGGAGCGCCGAGTTGCTGGTGGTGTTGACGATCGCGCCGCCGTCGGCGAGCATGCGGCAGGAGCGTCTGCGTGAGGAAGTAGGGGCCCTTGAGGATGACGCGGTGGAACTGGTCGTAGAGCTCTTCGGTGGTGTCCTCGAACATCGACATCTGGCCGAAGCCGGCGTTGTTCACCAGGTAGTCGAACGTGGTGCGCTGCCAGCGTTCGCGGAGCTCGCGGCCGACGTGCTCGGCGAAGCCGGGGAAGGCGTCGCTGCGGCCGACGTCGAGCGGGACGCGACCGCCGAGCCGCCGTTGGCCTCGATGGCTCGCGACGGTCTCCTTCTGCGCCGGCGGCGTTGCGTTGTAGGTCAGGATGACTCCGGCGCCGCGCTCCGCGATGCGGATGGCCGCGGCTGCGCCCGATGCCCGAGCTGCCTCCGGTGACGATGGCGATCTTCATGGCTGCTCCGTTCGTTGGTTGACGCCTCGTCAGCGAACCAGCGGGGCGCGTGGGGGCGTGAGAACGGAAGCGCCGAGTCCTTGCACAATCCTGCTCGATGTGGCTGGGTCGAGCCTGGACACGCCCGGACCGAGAGCCGCGAATGTACGATTCCTGCTCATGGAGCAGGATCGCGAGACCTTGCCGGCTCCTCGCCAAGGGTGCCGAGGCCGGCTTGATGAGCTGCGGGCGCTGATCGCCCGGCATGCGCGGCCCGACGAGACGACGCCGATCGAGGGCGTCCTGCTGTCGGCGGCGACACGCGCCCACGCGAGCCCACGGCCGTCGACCTCCGGGACGGTGATGGCCGCTCATCGCGCAGGGCGCCAAGCGGCTGGCGATCGGCGACCGCGTTTACGAGTACGGCGCCGGGCAGTACCTCGTCGCGTCGGTCGACCTCCCGATAACCGGTCACTACTCTCAGGCGCAGCCCGACCGAGCCGGCTCTGGGGTTCGGGCTGGTCCTGCGGCCGGCCACCATCGCCTCGCTGCTGCTGGACGCTGCGGAGCACACCTCGGCGTTGCGCTCGGCGCGCGCGCAGCGCGGCCGCGCCGCCGGCGCTGGGCGTCGCCGACGCGTCGCCCGAGCTGCTCGATGCCGTCATCCGGATGCTGCGCCTCCTGGACTGCCCCGGCGACCGCCACGTGCTGGCGCCGATGATCGAGCGCGAGATCCTCTGGCGGCTGCTCAGCGGGCCCGCTGGGCGAGACCGTGCGCCAGATCGGCCTGGCCGACAGCAGCCTGACCCACATCAGCCGCGCCGTTCGCTGGATCACCGACCACTACGGCGAGCCGTTCCGCGTCGAGGACCTCGCCCGCTCCTGCGGCATGAGCACGTCGGCCTTCCACCGCAACTTCCACGCAGTCACCGGACTCAGCCCGATCCAGTTCCAGAAGCAGATCCGCCTGCAGCAGTCGCGCCTGCTGCTCATGACGGGCGCCGACGACGTCGCGACGATCGGCTACCGCGTCGGTTACGACAGCGCCTCGCAGTTCAACCGCGAGTACCGCCGCCAGTTCGGCCTGCCCCCGGGACGCGACGCAGCCCGCATCCGGGCCCAGGCGGCTAGTGCCTGATGCCTGTATGGGAACGCTGCGAGGCGCTACCGGAGAGCTCACGCTTTCCATGCCGAGCAGCAGCGCCCGGGCTGGCTTCTCTCGCATCCCCTTCGCGCGATAGGGAGGCGCGCTCCGAAAAGCGCTCCTTCCCATGCAAAGCAGAACTACTGCTTTCGTCCAAAGCAGCTACTCCGACACCCCGGCGGCATCGAGGGCGTCCGCCAGCTCTCTGAACTCGTCTACGCGCGCGACCTTGCGCTCGCGCAGCGAATAGACGACAAAGAAGTCGGCATCAATCTCCAGGCCGCTTGCTTTGCCGCGCCCTCGGTGGTGGATCGTCACGAGCACGCGGTTTCCGGCGTCGACAAACTTCTCGGCATTGACCTCCAGGCCCTCCCAGGCGCTCGCCCACCGCTCGAAGTTCTGTCGGATCGCGTTTCGACCGAAGGTCAGCTCCTCGTCACCGAAGCCCGCGATTGGGTTCATCTGGAAGTCGGCGGTGAAGTACGTAGCCGCCTCGGCGCGGCCACCGCGATCGAGGTACTCGTAGGCGAACGCCTTGCGCACTATCTCGACGTTCTCCTGCGACATGGCCCACGCAGTATCTCTCGGACGGGTGCTGCTTTTCGTCCAAGCGGCTATCTGCTCGCATGGACGCGGGCCTGCTCTAGCCCGCTCGGTGCGGCCTCTTTCTTCCCCCTCTACCCAAAAGTGGACCCGGACCTGTTAGGTGTAGGCCACCCACTAGGGCCACAGACAGCGATCCCTACACAGCGGGGCGCGACGTCTAGGGCTATAGCTGCAACAGGATGGAGGGGCAAGGATGCTCCCTAGCAAGACGCTCGCCGAAGAGCACGTCCAGATTATGCTCACGGTTGGTTCCCCGTTCGATGAGATCGAGGACTACATCAACAAGACCAAGCTGCGCGATCACCAGAAGTCGGCGCTTTGGCTGATCGCCTGGTCGGGGCAAGAGCGCTCAGTGCAACGTCGAGTTGCACACGAGGCGCTAGCCCTCACCTAGCCGTTCGTCCTCTTCGAAGCGCAAGAAGCGGCTCAATGCCGTAGCCAGGCGGAGGGTGACGACCGCTGCTTTCATACAAAGTGCCGCTTCTCGTCCAAAGCGGCTATTTGCGCCGAGGCCGAGAACCGTCCCAGTGCGCGGCGGCCCGAAGCGAGCAGCTCCTCGTAGATCTTCCTCGGAATCTGCACGGCGAGCCTGGCTAGCGTCAATTAGGTTGAGGCCATGCGGCCAATCCTTTCGCCCGGCAGCCGCGCTCGAAGGCTGCTCGCGCGGGTGATCCGGCCGCCGCCGGCAGTGCGGCAGGCTGTCTGGCGGTGGGACTACCGGCGGGAGGAGCGCCGCACCGCACATCAAATCGCGGCTCAGGAAGCCGGGTCGGGGACGGTGGACGGAATTCCCGTTCCGCCACCGCTATTGCGTGTGAGGGTCACCGGGGGGTGGGCTGAACCCAGGACATGGCTTGCCACGGGCGCAACGGATGCCAAGCTGATCCGGGCGACGTTGAGTCGCAGCGGCTCTCCGCTCGAGGAGATGGAGGCGTTGCTGGATTTCGGCTGCGGCTGCGGGCGCGTCTCGCGGCACTGGGCGGGGGTGAGGGGACCGATTCCACATGGTGCGGACGTCTCGCGACCTGCGGTCCGCTGGTGTCGCCGCAATCTGCGGTTCATGCAAAGCACGCGCTGTGATCCCGAGCCACCGCTCCAATATGACGACGGCTACTTCGACTTCGTCTACGCGCTGTCGGTGTTCACCCATCTAACGGAGGATTCAGGTCGAAGGTGGCTCGCTGAGCTGCTGCGAATCCTGAAGCCCGGAGGACTTCTGCTCTTCACCGTGCACGGAGAGCGTTTCGCGCACGAGCTCGACGAGACGGATGCCAGGCGATTCCGCGAGGGTGAATTCGTGGTAGCGGAGCGGCCCGCTGCTCAGTCCGGCAGCAACTACTTCGCCAGCTTTCGCTCCCCCAAGTACGTCAGAGACCGGTTGCTTCCGACGGTTGATGTCGAGCTCGTGGAGGCCGTCTACAAGGACCCGGGGGGCGGCGTCCCGACGCCGATGACGCTCCAGGACAACTACGTCATCCGCAAGCGGCCGGAGCTTTCCACTCAGTAGCGGAGCGCCGCAAGGGAAGTGCCGCTTCCATGCAAAGCAGCGGTCGAGGGAAGCCGCCTAGCGTCGATTCTGAGCCGATTTCGTCGGTTACAGCGCGTGTTTCAGACCGCCCACTACTGGCCTGCACGCCTCAGGGTTCTCGCGGCGATCGCGGCGATCGCGGTCATTTGTTCCCGTCGCCTCCGGCGGTGGTAGCACGGGCGGCGCTTACTAACCCGCGCGGCCCGGCCAGGCTTCCCCCGACCGGACCCGGGCTAGTCGCGTCTCAGGCGCGACCCTCGGGTTCGGGTTTCCCAGGCCCGCGGCCCCTGCTTTCGAAGGGGCAGTGCTTTGAGTGCTCACGCGGAAGCTATGGTCGCCCAATCACGACGGCTATCTCGCCCGACGACCCTGCGTATGCCGGACAGGCGCGCTATACAGCCGGCTTCCTGAGGGTCTACGACACGGTTGTTCTGAGGTTCAACGGGCACCTCGCGTGGCGATGCCCTCCGCGGCGTCTCGTTCGGCTCTACGACGAGCACGTCTCTGCCCGCCATCTCGACATCGGCGTCGGAACTGGCTACTTGCTCGACAAGTGCCGCTACCCGACGCAGTCGCCAGACATCACGCTGATGGATCTCAACCCCGCCCCTCTCCAGGTCGCCGCCAAGCGCCTTCACCGCTACCGGCCCAAGACGCATCAAGCGAACGCGCTTGAGCCGTTCGGGTTGCCCGCAGGCACGTTCGAGTCCGTCGGGTTGAACTGGTTGCTGCACTGCCTGCCCGGCAACATCGCAACCAAGAGCGTCGTCTTCGACCACGCTAGGACGGTGCTTGCGCCGGGCGGCGTCGTATTCGGCAGCACCGTTCTGAGCGGGGGCGTGCGGCACACCGCGTGGTCGCGGTGGATGATGGAACGGCTCAACCGCGACGGCACATTCACCAATCGCGAAGACGACCTCGACAGCCTCAAGACGCAACTCGACCAGCGGTTCGACAGCGGGCAGGTCGAAGTGGTCGGTGCGGTAGGCATCTTCTCTGCTCGCACCTGACGGCCCTGCGACAAGGAAGGGCCGCCCCAGAGCGCGGCAGCCCGAGGTGGCCGCTGCTGCTTCGCAGAGCAACTCCGCCCCCGCCCGGTCGAGCCTCAGCTCGCTGCTGCAATACGCGAGGAGGAGCAGGTGGGGACCGCGCTTTCCATGCACAGCAGCACTGTTGGCGACAGCCGACCGCGGTGTCGCGTTCGCGTGAGACCCGGAGCGCCGGCTCCCTAGTTGGGGTGCCGACTGGTCTCGCGGATGCGCGGGCGCTGGTAGCGAGAAGCGATTCGGGCCCCCGCTACTAGCCAAGGGCCCTCGAAAGAGGGCCCTTGGTGTTCTCGGTCCTGATGACCCTCCTTCGGGATCGCGCTTGCTCAGATACGCGAAGAGCTTGCTCATCTCTCACCTCGGGATGGGGATGGAACGGGGCTCCACGAAGCTTGAGTCGCAGCGCGTTCACGTAGATACGCGCGAGCGTCGCAACGGTCATCGGCGGATACCGGAGCAGCAGCCCGAGCATTCGCGCACGGGTGACCTCGGAGCGGCGCAGTGCCATCGAAGCAACGAGTACCTCGCGGCCGCCCTCGTGGTTGCGGATCACAACGCCGAGTCTCTGGCGGGGCCGGGTTACCGAGATCTCGTAGGTCTGCTCCATCGATTGGAACGGGGACACGTGCATGCCCTTCTCGAAGCTGCAGGTGATCGGTTCATCTCCTGCGTGACCGTCCCAGTCCAAGACGTAGGTGGTCCGCTCGCCCCATGGCGTATTCGTCACCTCTGCGATGACGCTGTCGAGGCCGCCGTCAGGCGTATGGAGGAAGAGGAAGGAGACTGGGTTGAACCCGACGCCGAGGTAGCGCGGGTTCGCCAGCAGGCGCACGGGCCCCGCCGGCCGGCGGCCGAGACGAGCGTCGACCAGGTTCCGCGCGCGCTCCGCCAGTGAATCGCCGTCGCCGGGGAGATAATCGCCGTCGCGGAAGCGCGCCGGGGCCGGGCGGCGCGCCGACCACAGTGGAATCGCATCGAGGAGGCCAGGGAGCTCCTCGAGATCGAACAGCGGCATGAAGACGCGGTAGCCGAAGGAGTGGGGAACCACCCCGGCTCGGCGATGCGCAACCCAGCCCTCATAGACGGCGGAGGTCGTCATGCGGCCTCCGCCAGCTGCTCTGCGACCGGCTCGCCGAGCTCACTTACCCGTGTGGGCTCCCCGGTCTTCGGCAGCGGCCCGCGGCCGCCGAGCCTCTCCGCGACCCGCAAAGCCGACCAGACGCCATCCTCGTGGAACCCCCACCGCCAGTAGGCCCCGCAGTAGTGGGTCCGCCTGAGGCCGGAGATCTCCGCCCAGCGGCGCTGCGCGGCCACGCCCTCGGGCGTAAAGACCGGATGGGCGTAGTCGATCTTGCGGATGACCGTCGCCCGGGTCGATCGCCTCGGTCAGGTTGAGCGTGACGAGATAGTCGCGATCCGCGACGAGCGACTGCAGGCGGTTCATGTGGTAGGTCACCGTCGTCCGGCCGGTGGGCCGGTCGATCAGGTGGTAGTTCCAGCTCGCCCAGGCGCTGCGCCGCTGCGGCATCAGGCTCGTGTCGGTGTGGAGGACGGCCTCGTTCCGCTGGTAGGGAATCGCGCCGAGGACCGTCCGCCTCGGCGGGGCTCGGGTCGGCGAGCATTCGCAGGGCGACGTCGGAGTGGACGGCGATCACGACCTCGTCGAAGCGCTCGCACGAGTCGTCGAGCGCGATCACCACCCCTCGCGGCACCCGGTGGATGCGCCGGACCGGGGTGCGAAGATGGACCCGGTCGCGAAACGGCGCGATCAGCGCCTCGACGTAGCGGCGCGAGCCGCCCGTGATCGACCGCCACGAGGGCCTGTCCCGGAGCTGTAGGACGCGATGGTTGTCGAAGAACTCGGCGAGGAAGCCGGCGGGAAAGCTCCACATCTGCGCCGGGTCGGCGGACCACACCGCCGAGGCCTGCGGCACGAGCAGCCGCTCGACGAAGTAGTCCGAGTAGCCGCCGTCGGCCAGGAAGCGGCGGAGCGACGGGCCCTGCCCGCCGCTGCCGACCAGCTTGCGGGCCTCGCGGTTGAAGCGGACCAGATCGCGCAGCATGCGGTGAAAGCGCGGGTCGAGCGCGTGCGCCGGGCGCGCGAACAGCCCGCGGGGCCCGGTGGTCGCCCATTCGAAGCCGCCGCGGCCGTCGGAGACGGAGAAGCTCATGTCGGCCGGCTGCGAGGCGACCCCGAGCTCGGCCAGCATGCGCTCGAAGTTCGGGTAGTTGAGCTCGTTGAAGACGATGAAGCCGGTGTCGACCGGGAGGCGGCCCCCCGGGCGTCTCGACGTCGATCGTGTTGGTGTGGCCGCCCGGGTAGCCGCGCCGCCTCGAAGACGTGGACGTCGTGCCCGGCGCGGTGGAGCTCAGCCGCGGCGACCAGGCCGGAGACGCCGGCCCCGACGATGGCGATCCGCTTGCGACTCGGCGAACCGCCTCATCTGCGCGACCTGGGCGACCGGACTCGCCGAGCGCCGGCTTGCGAAGCCGCTCGCCCAGCCCGCTTTCGGCGTCCTCGCCGACGCGGTTGAAGATCGCGCGCAGCGGGAGCGTCGAGCATCCTCCGGATTCCGCGGAGCCGGAGGTCGGCGTCCCAGGTCACGCTGCTGGCGGCCGGCCCCGGCCGGCTCGATCCTGCGCCTCGTCGCGGACCGACACCGAGTCGGTCTCGGCCGCGAAAACCACCCGGTGGGGCGGATCGACCTCGACGATCCGGTAGGGGAGGGTGATGCTGCGGCCGCGGAACCTGACGTCGAGCTCGTAGCGCGCGCCCTCGGTTCGCGGCTCGCCGCCGACCAGCTCCACCTCGTCGACGCTGGGGTCCCACTCCTCGACCGAGCGAAGGTCCGCCAGGTAGTGCCAGACCTCCTCCGCGCTGTGGGGTGCTTCGACCGTTCCGGTGTATCTCGCCATCTCGTCTTCCTTTCTTCTCGGTGGGTCAGCAGATCGCTGCCGCTGCTCGGGGACTCCGAGGCGGTGCAGAGGCGCTCGCACTCCCGCCAGAGCCGTTCGCGGTCGCTCGTGCGGTCTCGCGGGTCGAACGGAGGCGGTGCTCGGGCCGCGGCGCGCGGTCATGCCAGAAGCCGCCGGTCGCCGGCTCGAGCGTCCGGATGACGTCCCGAGCCAGACGACCGTGTCGGCGCCCTGGCGGGCGTCGCGCAGCAGCGGGCGCATCACCCGCCGGAAGCGCGGCAGCGAGGAGCGGAGGCCGGGCGTGTCGACCCAGCCGGGATGCATCGCGTGGAAGGCGATGCGATCGGCCGGGAAACTGCTCCGCCCAGACACGGTTGAGGGCGACCTGCGCGCGCTTGGTGTGCGCGTAGAAGCGCGGGCCGTCGAAGGGCTGCGTCCTCGAGCTGAAGATCGTCGGGCCGCAGCCGGGCCGTGTACATGCCGCCCGAGGAGACGGTGATCACCCGCGACGGCGCAGCCGCGAGCAGGGCTGGGAAGCAGCAGCGAGGTGAGCAGGAACGGGCCGAGGACGTTGGTCGCGAAGGTGAGCTCGACGCCGTCCGGCGGTGTGGGTCCGCTGCCGGGGAAGCACCCCGGCGTTGTTGACGAGGAGATCGAGACGGTCGAAGCGCGCCTGGAAGCTCTCGGCGAACCGCCGCACCTCCGAGAGATCGGAGAGGTCGCAGAGCTCGAGCTTGATGGTGCCCCGCTGACGCCGGCAGCCGCGATTCGATCCGGCCGATCGCCCGTACCGCCCGGTCGTGGTCACGGGCCAGCATGTGGACCTGCGCGCCCGCGGCGGCGAACCCCTCGCAGGCAGCCTCCCCGACGCCTGAGCTCCCGCCGGTGACGAGGACGGTCGCGGCCCCTCAGGTCGTTCCGCCCGACCGCGTCCTCCCAGTCGCAGGCCGTCGCAGCGCATAGCCGAGCCGGGAATAGCCCGGAACGACCGTGAGATCGAGCGCTCGGTCGATCAGGCCCGGTCATCGCGGCGCCCCCTCGGGCTCGCGTCGAGACCTCGAGCGCCGCCTGCGTCGCCGAAGACCTCGGCGGCCCTGCTCGAACTGCGTGCGGTCGCGACGCTCGTTGACGATGCCCCAGGCCGAGCAGGCCCAGGGCTGCGCAGACCAGGGCGAAGACGACGACGCCGTAGAGGAAGATGCCGATCATCGGATCGCCTCCTCGGATGGAGCCGTCGGCGGGCCCGGGACGCGCCGGGGGGCGAGGAACGCGCCCAGGGCGAGGATCGAGGGCACCCAGAGCCCGACGAAGATGCCGTCGGTGTGCTCGCCGGTGAAGTAGAGGACGACCGAGAGCCCGAACGAGAGCAGGGCCGCGGCCAGGAACAGCCCTCTCGCGGCAAGCGTCCTGTCGCTCTGTGGTCCAGGTTCATCGCGTTCTCCTTTGTCCAGTTCTCATCAAGAGTCTGTCCAGAGTTGACGTGCCATGCTTCTAACAGCTAGCCTGAGGACTGTCAAGGGTCTGTCCAATGTCTGTCCCACCCGCCACACCTGAGGAAGGGCCGCTCGTCCGCATCGGCGAGCTCAGCCGGCGAACCGGCGTCGGGCGTGGACACGCTGCGGGCCTGGGAGCGGCGCTATGGCCTGCTTGCGGCCGCAGCGCAGCCCGGGCGGCTTTCGCCTCTACGGGACGAGCGACCAGGAGCGGGTCAGAGCGATGAAGGCGCTGATCGACTCGGGCGTCTCGGCCGCCGAGGCCGCGCGGCTGGCGGCGTCAGCGGCATCTCCGGCCGCGCGCTCCGGCGCAGGGCGAGGGAGGGGGCGACCATGCCGAGCGGCTGGCCGCGGCCCTCGACCGCTTCGACGAGGCGGATGCCAACGCGATCCTCGACGACGCGATCGCGCGCTTCACGGTCGACGCCGTCGCGAGCCGCGTGCTGCTGCCGGTGCTGCACGAGATCGGCACGCGCTGGGAGAGCGGTGAGGTCTCCGTCGCAGAGGAGCACTTCGCGACCGCCCTCCTGCGCGGCCGAATGCTGTCTCTGGGCCGCAACTGGGGTGCCGGGGGCGGACCGCTTGCGCTGCTCGCCTGTCCGCCAGGCGAGCAGCACGACCTCGGTCTGATCGCGTTCGGCCTCGTGCTGCGGGAGCGTGGCTGGCGCATCGCCCTCCTGGGCAGCGACACGCCGATCGAGACGATCGTCGGACGCGGTGGCGAAGCTCGGCCCGAACGCCGTGGTGCTCGCCGCGGTCACCCGGGAGCCGTTCGAGGCCGTCGCCGATCGAGATCAGGGCGCTGGCCGGCGCAACGCCGGTGCTGATCGGTGGCGAGGGTGCGGGCGACGAAGCTGGCGGAGCGCCTCGGCGCCCGGCCCTCCAGCCCGATCCGGTCGAGCGCGGCAGCGGGTATGCCCGGATCCGGATGACCGCCGACGCTCGCACCGCCCTGGTCACGGGCGCCACCGGCTTCATCGGCGGGCGGCTGGCCAACGCCCTCGCCGACGACGGCTGGCAGGTCCGCGCCCTGGTGCGCGACAGGGCCGGGCGGGCGAGCTCGCCGAACGCGGGGTCGAGCTGTTCGAGGGGGACGTTCTCGACGCCGATTCGCTGCGCGGCGCGGGCGACGGGCGTCGAGGTCGCCTACTACCTGGTCCACGGAATGGGACGGGGCGGCGAGGGCGACTTCGAGGAGCGGGAGCGCGAGGCGGCACGGAACTTCGCCGAGATGGCGAAGCGGGAGGGGGTCGAGCCGGGTCGTCTACCTGGGCGGGCTCGGAGACCAGCCGCGCTCGAAGCACCTGCGCAGCCGGGCGCAGACGGCGGAGATCCTCGGCGAGCACGGCCCCCCGCTGACCTACTTCCGGGCGGCGATGGTCGTGGGCGCGCGCAGCGAGTCCTACCGGACGCTCCGCTACCTGGTCCAGCGGCTGCCGGCGATGATCGCGCCGGCCTGGCTCTCGACGCCGACCCAGCCGATCGCGGTGGACGACGTGATCGCCTACCTGCCGACGGGCGCCCGACCTGCCAGGAGTCGACGGGCCGGGAGGTCCAGATCGGCGGCCCCGACGTCCTCTCCTACGGCGACATGCTCGACCGGATGGCCCATGCGCTCAGGATCCAATCCGAGGCCGCGAGGTTCCCGTGCCCCTGCTCACCCCCTGGCTCTCGTCGCTGTGGATCGGCCTCGTCACCCCGGTCGACGCCGGGGTCGCGAGGCCCCTGATCGAGGGGCTCTCCACCCCGACGACCGTCACCGATCCGTCGGGAGCGGAGCCCTTCGGCATCGAGCCGGTGTCGTTCGCCGAGGCGCTCGGCCGGGCGCTCGCCGAGGACTCCGAGGTCAAGATCTCCGGATGAGCGCCGAGCTCCGGCTCTATCCGGACCGGCTCGGCAAGGTGCCGCGGACCGGAGCGGTCGAGTCAGTCCAGGAAGCGGAGCTGCGGCTCGACGAGCCGGCCTCGAGCGTCGTGAACCGGGGCTTCCTCGAGCGCGCGGCGCGCGCCTACTGGCGGCTGATCACGCGCTTGACGCTCGGGTTGATCCGGGTGACCTCCGACGGCGGCGACCAGTGCGTGGTGCTGATCGGCCGTCCGTTCGTCCTGTTGCGGTTTCACGCGCCCGAGTACGAGGTCTCCGAGGGCAGCGGCTCGGTCATCTGGCGGATCAAGCGCGGGATCCTGGTCTCGCGAGCAGGGGCGGGACAGTGGCTCGCTGCGGCTGGCCGTGGCGGCGGCCGATGGAGCGTCGAGGGGCGCTGCCGCGTCCACGTCCGCATGGAGGTCCAGAACTTCTATCCGTGGCTCCGCGGCACCGGCGCGTTCGCACGGGTCGGGGTCTGGGTGTACGCGCAGACCCAGCAGCGCATCCACCGGGCGGTGACCCGAGGGTTCCTGCGAAGGCTCGCGACGACGGCCGCGGACGGCTAGTTCGGCGGCGGCACCAGCGGGTCCGGATAGTCGAGTCGCTCGCGGACCTCGCTGTCGAGCTTCCAGGGCTCGTGGATCGCCCTGCCCTCGATACCGGCGAGCTCGGGGACCAGCCGGCGCACGTAGGTGCCATCCGGGTCGAACCGACGGGCCTGCCGGATCGGGTTGAGCACGCGGTTCGGACGAGTGTCGTTCCCGGTCCCCGCCACCCACTGCCAGTTGCCGACGTTGTTGGCCAGGTCGCCGTCCACCAGGAGCCGCTCGAAGTGAAGGGCGCCGGCCCGCCAATCGATGCCGAGAGTCTTGGTGAGGAAGGAGGCGACGATCAGGCGCGCCCGGTTGGGGAGGAAGCCCTGATCGGCGAGCTGGCGCATGCCGGCGTCCACGATCGGATAGCCGGTGCGGCCCTCCTTCCAGGCGTCGAGCCGCCCCCTGCGGGCTCTTCCAGCGACGTCCCCGCTTCCGGTAGTCGTTGTAGGGGATGTCGGGCCGGGCCGCCAGTACCTGGTGGTGGAAGTCCCGCCAGCAGAGCTGGCGCGCGAAGTCCTCGAGGCCCTTTTGCTCATCGACTCGCGAGAGGACCTCGTTCGCCGACAGGCAGCCGAAGTGCAGATAGGGGCTCAGATGCGACGTGGCGTCCGCCGGGAGGTCGTCGGCCAGATCCACATACCGCCGCGACGCCGTTTCGAAGCCAGCGGCCGAGGCGGTCGCGGCCGGCGGATTCCCCACCGGGGGGCAGGTCGTTCGCTGGCAAGTCCGCCGTGAGATCGGAGAGCTTGGGAAGCCGCCCACTCGGCAGTACGGGACGGCGAGCGCAGCTTTCGCGGGGCCGCCAGCGGATCGCGTTTGCTCGCCGCACGCCACGCCCGCCAGTACGGCGTGAAGACGCGGTAGTGGTCGCCGCTCTTCGGGGTCAGCTCGCCGGGCGGGACGATGGTACGCCCTCGAACGCGCGAAGCTCGAGGCCCTCCTGCTCGCAGGCGAGCCGGAGGCGGCGCATCCGATCTCGCGCGTAGCGGCTGACGTCCTCACTGATGAAGATGGCCTCGGCCCTGCACTCCCGGGCCAGGCGCATCACCTCGGTGACGACGTCGCCGCGCCTGACGAGGAGGGATGAGCCGCGGTCGCGAAGCGAGCGGTCGAGGTCGCGCAGGGTCTCGAGCAGGAAGGCAAGCCGGTTGGGGTCCTCCCGCACGGCCGGCGACCAACCGTCTGTCGATGACGAATGCCGGAACGACGCGATCGGATTGCCGAGCCGCTGCCTTCAACGCGGGATGATCGTGCAGCCGCAGGTCGCGGGTGAAGAGGACGACCGTGGTCTTCACTGCGGCCAGACTAGTGGCGAGCCGGAGTCAGTCTTCATAGAGCGCTTTCTTCTCGAAGGCGCTGGCTACGGCCTCGGATTCGGTGACGGATATCTCGATCGCCGCTTGGCCATGCCGCAGAGGACTTGGTGCTCGTGTGTAGCGAGCGAGGGGCCGGGTAACCGTCACCCCGAATGCGACGACCTCGCGCAGGGGATCGATCCCTTTTTCTGGCGGTGGTTCCACTACCAGGGTCGCTTCGGATCTGAAGACTCCGGGGCCCCAACCTCGACGACCTCGGCGGATACAGAGTCGTAGGCCCAAACGGCTAACGGATCAAGCATCCTCGCGCGCTCTTCATGATCGTCTTCTTCTCGAATAGGAGTGGGTGCCTTAAGTCGCTTCTGATCTCAGTGATCGGAACCATCGTGCTACTGGCGCTGACGGGTGTGATCAGGCTCTCCTAGCCACCCCGCGTGGCTCACCATCAGCGAGGACGCGCTCCGAACCGACCCGAGGGGCGCATCTCGAACTCCGGGGCGTTGTTTCGAGCACCCCCTCGAGGTCGCCCAGTTAAAGGCATCGATGGATCGCCGCACGATCTCCAAACTCTCATCCGACATCGCCTGCTCCGACAGCCCGACGGCTTCGAGGGCTTCATCCCTCGACCTAAAAGCGCGATCTCGGACGATCCTGCGGTCGCGGATCTTGTAGACAAAGAAAGCAGCGGCGTCGATCACGACATGGCTTCCCGCCGAGGAGTCTCAAGGCACAGCGGCGGCGATGCGTGTCCGGATCGCGATCTTCGAGTGCTGAATGAAGTTGGCGTTAATGACCAGCACCCACTCGATTCCCCCCCGCCGTCCGCGGGTATGGAACAAACTCCTGCTCGGCTTCGGTGTGCTCACTTTCACGCCGGAGGAACGCGGGAACAAGGAGTCGCCGAGGGTGAGGGATCAAGGCGGGACAGTGGTCTCCCCTCGGCGCTCCACATCTCAGGGAGACATTTGGGAGAGGGAGGGTTGGACGCTGCGAGCCCAAACCCGCAGACAGCCTCCGACATCGTAGGTTTCCGAGTTTCCAGCTGGCCGAACGCGGGCAAGCTCTGGCGCGTGCCCGAAAAAGAGGAGAACCTCGACGAAGAGGGCGCAATCGAGCGCCTCAACCGGGCCCTAGCACTGCAGTACCGGTCGGTCCTTCAGTACACCCTCAGCTCCGGGAGTCTGTTCGGGTTCGAGTTCCAGGCCTTCGGTGACCGCTTCTGGGAGTTCGCGCGAGCAGAGCTCGATGACGCTCGCAGACTGGTCGAGAAGATCACCGCCCTCGGCGGCGAGCCCAGCACCGAGGTCGCAGAGCTTCGCTGGACCGGCGATCCCGGCACCGCGGTCGCCTGGCTGATCGAGAGCGAGAGCGACGCGATCGAGAACCTGCAGGCAGCGATCGAGCCGACAGGCCGGGAGGGCCGGTCCGAGGCGCTTGAGCACATGCTCGAGCACCTGATCATGCGCAAGCAGGACCAGGTCGACTATCTGATGCGCGCCCGCCGCCAGGCTTGATCGCCCTGCGCTTTAGACCCGCAAGACGGCGGGGATCGGGCGCGGCGGCACAGAGCGCCCTACTCCCGCAGCCCGGCGGCTTCGAGGGCCGCGTGAACCTCGTCCCTACCAAAGGCGAGCACTTCAATTCGCACCATTTTCCCGCTACGGATCTTGTACGAGATAAGGGACTGACCCTCAAGCCGAGCATCGCTGTCGGGCATCCGACGAGAGATACGTCCCAAGGCGATCACCTCTTCGCCGCGATCGTAGATCCGGTCGATTTCCCAGCGCCCATCCGTCAGCAACTCCCATTGCGCTCGCATCACCGCGGCAATTTCGTCCCTGCCACGCCTCGTGCCCGGCTCGATAGCCGACGGGGAGTTGACGTATTCACCTTCGGGATCGCCGAGGCCGAGCAGCTCCTCGATGTCCCGGCGGTTCCAAGCATCGATCGCTCGACGCACGATCTCGACGTTCTCCTCCGACATCGCCTACTCCCGCACCCCGGCGGCTTCGAGGGCCGATTGGTGGTCCGGATAAATCCGCCAGCGCACCACCTTGCCACCGCGAATGGTGAACACCAGCCCATACGGCGGAATCTCGATAACGATGCCGCTGTGTCGCCCCACCTGGCGCTGATTGCGGATCAGCGCCACGACCTCGTCACCTGTATCCAAGACGTCCTCCACCTCGAACTCGAGCTCTTTCCACGCCTCCAACCAGCGTCCCCAGTAGGTTCGAACACCCTCGTGGCCACGGTAGACCCCCGCGAGACCAGCGACACCGCCCCCTCCGGTGTCCACCGCAGTCGACTTCCATGCTGTCGCGTCCCACTCGATATCGGAGTCGTAGAACTCGAAGACTCCGTCGTGGTCGCGCCTCGCGAACATGTCCAGCAGTCGTCGGACCAGCTCCACGTTCTCCTGCGACATCGCCCACGCAGTATCTCTCGACGGAGTGTCGTTTTCATGCAAAGCAGCGCTTCTCTGGCCAGATCTGCGGTACGGATTGGTACCGAGTGATGCTTCCGATGAGTCGGTAATTCCCCGCTCGGGGACGGCGGGGACGCAGGGGACGCTCGTGGACACAGCGGCACACAGCGACGTCGGCTGGGGGCCGAAAGGTCGCTGGTTCAAATCCAGCCGCCCCGACTAACAGTTGTCCCGAATCTCACCTACCTTCCCCTTGACGGAAGGTTGAGCGTCTCATTTTCCGGAACACCCTCCCCGAGCTCCTTCTGACGTTCAATCTCCGCATTGAGCTCGGCGCCGAAGAGAAGGGCCACGTTGGTGAGCCACAGCCACGCCAACAGCACGATCGCACCGGCGAAAGCTCCGTAGAGGGCGCCTACGTCGGCCACCCGCGAGATGTAGATCGAGAACCCAACTGAGGCGATAAGCCAAATGAGCACTCCGACGAATGCCCCGGGCGTAACCCAACGAAACGCCCGCTGCTCCACGTCGGGCGTCACGTAATAGATCAGCGCGAATATCAGCATGGTGATTGCGAGCAGCTCCCGGCCAGCGAGCGACATTCCAGATCGACGAGGCGGTGGGACCGAGGCCGATGAAGCCGAAGAGATCCGAGGCGAATCGACCGCCGACGAAGAGCATGATCAGGCTCGCCAGCACCAGGCCCATGAGCACGAACGTGAAGACGATGTCGGTGGACTTGCGTCGCAGAAAGCTGCGCCCGCCTCCATCGATCTCGAAAACCACGTTCAATGCGCGTCGGGCAGCTTCGAGCACACCGGTAGTGCCGTAGAGGGTGAGCGCGATGCTGATCACGAAGGTCGTCACGGCGGTTCCCTTGTGCTGGAGGGCTTGGCGCAAGGAGCTGTCCAGAGGCACGAGGGCCGAGTGGGGGACGACGTCGCGCAGGTAGTTGATGATCGAGTTGTATGTGCTCGGGTACTGACCGAGAAGCCCGAGCAAGGAGAGACCCAGCAGCGTGGCGGGAAACAGGGACATCAACGAGTAATAGGTCAGCGCCGCTGCGTGATGCGTCATCTGGTCGTCGTAGAACGACACCAGCGTCCGCTTGACCACCGCCCCAATTGACCGCATTAGTCACTTCTACCCCACACCGGGGTTCTAGCCGCCCGTCCACAATTCCCCATCCCGTCGCTCGGAGAGATGAACGGGGCCGCCAATTCGGACCCGCGACCCTGTGGCCGTTTTGGTACCGACTGATGCGTCCCAGGTGTCTAGTCGTACGCGAACGTGGACGTATAGGACATTCCGACACTCATCTGACCCATCTACATGCGACATCGCTCGGCTGGGGGCCGAAAGGTCGCTGGTTCAAATCCAGTCGCCCCGACTACTTCTCATCAGCTCTGCGGCAACATGCGATCCCAGCGTCCCCGTCGTCCCCTGGCAGTGTCAGCCGACCGTCGGCAGCCGCTTTGCATGGAAAGGAGCGGCTTGAGCTGGCTGCCGCTTTTGCGCGAAGCCGGCCGAAAGCAATCCCGCTTCGCAGGAGCGAAGTTGGCGCTTGAAGCTAGCCCATCCTCGAAGGCGAATCGCTCAGATCCCCTGGGTAGGCGGCTTGAGACGGCTCCGATCCGGGTAGGGAACAGGGGCGTCCGCTGGGACGCTTCCTCGCCAACCAAAGGGAGTCGCAGATGAGCGCAGTTGCAATCGTTTTGATCGTGATCGGCGTGGTGATCGTGATCGCCCTGGTCGCGGCGGCGATGCGAGCACGAAGGCATCGCCGGCTCGATGACCGGCGTCAGCTCGCGAGGGAGCATCGCGACGAGGCGGCCACACGCGGGCTGGCGGCCGACAAAGAGGCCGCGGCGGCCGACGAGCAGGCAGCGCGCGCGCGCCGCGAGGCGGCCGAGGCCGAGGAGCGATCTCGCGCGGCCGAGAGCGAACGGCAGACGGCCACCGCGCACGAGGAGCGCGCGACGGAGCTCAACCCGGACGCGGAACCGGCCGAGGACAAGCGATCCGCGACCGAGCCGGAGAGCGAGACCAGGCACGGCGATTAGCGTGAAATCAAGAGGGCCGTGCACCGCGCCCCGGCCAGCTCCGTCCACAGAAACGCGCGAAGCCCAACCAACCGGGTAGCGACTACACAAGCCGTGAAGCTGCGAGCGTGGTACTCCCGTGGTACGCCCCCCGATCCGTGCCTAGATCAGAGGGGCGCACGGTTAGCTAGACCGCCACGGCCGAGCAGGTAGGCCGGCACCCAACCCCGCATCCCTCCCCTTCTTCCTCGCTTACTTCGACCCATCGACTCTTGACGCGCCGCGCTAGCGCCTAGCCGGAACCCGAACGCGATCCCACCCCTGACGGGGGGCGGGGGAGTGGGGCGCTCTCACGGCGTCTGTACATCCATTAATACCCAGCCGCCTACGAATTTCCACACGAACGCGCGTCGCTCTGGTGGAGGGCAGCATCGCGACCCCTAAGATCGGCCCTGTGCTCGGGCTGATCGCGGTCATCTTGGTCGGGGTTGCCGTCATTGTCGTGGCGGCCGTGGTGCTGCTGCGCTCAGCGTGGGCGACCGAACGTAGGGAGGCGCGATACCCCAATCCGGAACAAGCGGAGAGGGAGGTCTACGAGAACATCTACGGGAAGCGCTCGAAAACCGTATCCGGCCCATCGACCAAGGAGGCGCCACTTAAGGCCGATGCGGATAGCCCCCGCACCCACGAGCCCTCAGCTGACCCGCGCCCGTGGGCTCACCGGCGATCCCGAGCGCAGGACTCACATCGATGACGGCTCTCGAAGCCGCCGGGCTCTCGGAATAGCCCGCAGCACTAGCGGCTGAGAAGTAGCTGCTTTGGACGAAAAGCAGGAGTCCAGCCTCGACTAGCGACCCGGCCCCACCGCCGGCGCGGCTACACCCAGGGCCGCTCGCCGGTCGGGACCCTGACCTCGACTGTGGCGCGCTTGGCATCCGGGGTGCTGCCCACGCGGGTCGCCCACTGCATGGGGAGCGCTCACTCCAAACGCACCTACGTCCTCTCGGGGATGGTCAGGTGCTGCGCTGGACATGCCCCGCGCTCCATGCAGGGCAAGGCGCGGAAGGGCCACCACTACTACTCCTGCTCGTACGCCGACGACTACGGGGAGACAGCGGCAATCGCAGAGCACGCCGGCCAGAAATCGATCTCGGCACGTGAGGACCGGCTGCTGCGCCTGGTGCTTGAGCTTCTTCGAGCAGAGGATCTTCGGGCCGATACGGATCGAGCGCCTAGAGAAGCAACTGCGTGCGAACGCCCGGGAGCAGCGCAAGACGGACAAACTCGCCGGGACGCGGATGCGCCAGCAGATCTCAGAGCTGGACCGGAAGATGAAGGCGCAGGTCCAGGCGCTGGAGAAGGGGATCGAGCCCGAGCTGGTCTCTGAGCGGATCAAGGAGCTACGCGCCGAAAAGGAGGCGCTCGAGGAGGCTCTCGCCGAGATCGGTGGCGAGCGCGAGGAGGCTGAGGCCGACGAGCTCACCGAGACAGCTCGCGCGGCTCCCCGATCTGACCGAGTCGCTGCGGCGAGGCCACACCCGAGGTCCAGCGCCAGGTCTTCGAGGCATTCGAGCTCGAGATCCTCTACGACAAGGCCGGGCGGACGATCGAGATCTCGGCGACTGTCTCCGAGGCCGTCGCGGATGCCTTCGAGAAGCAGAAAGCCCTCCCGGAGGAGGGCTCGCTGGTGGTAGTGAGAGACATAGCGGGGGCCCGATTCGTTCGTCGCTACCACCGCCCGAGGATCCGAGAGCGGACGACGCTACCTGCTTAGCGATGTGCGGAATAGTTGCTTTGCATGGAAAGCAGCGGTTTGGGCTCAGAGAATCACACCTCTATGCGGGGCGGGGCGGGGCGAGCTGGCGCGTCGCCGTTTTTGCCAGCCGCGCTACCCAGCGTGGGGATTGATCCTGGACGATTGGACGAATGACCGAGTTCATCTGGAGTCAGTGCCGCGTAGGGTCCCCCCGTGGCCGCAGCGAGATGGACTCTCTACCACTGGCCGGAGGACACAGCGGAGAATTGGGAGCCAGTCGGAGGGGCGGTCGAGACTGATACCTGGCACGGCGCGGTCAGGAGGATCGGTCCGATCACGCCAGGTCGCTACCTGATCAGGAACGAGTCCGCCCCCAATGACGGTCAATACTTCTTGCTGGAGCCGGACAAGACCATCGTTCCGGTCAACGCCTTTTGATCGTCTGGTCGCTGCGACGTCTTTGCGCAGAGCGCTTCCCCGGCGGCCTTTCGCGTCTCCTGTTTCAAAAAACAGGCGCGGTCCCCGTAACCCTGCAATCCGGGCGGGCCATTACCACGAACCGGGTCCTTGGGGTGGATCCCGCGGAGGCATAAGCTCGGGCCATCCTCGATACCTGCCGCAATTAGTCCCTCTAGGGCCTCGGTCGGGGAGTGCTCAACCCCTTGCAGGCGGCGTTGGGCCGCTCGACGACTGCGAGGCTGGGCCGCGCCCTAGCACTCACGGCGCTTCTAGATGGCCTGGCGCTCATGCGACAAGAGCCATGAGCGACGCTCGTGACCGCCGACGAAGCTCCGTGGTACCTCGATGCCCCGCATCACCCGGTGGCATGGAAAGACGATGGGAACCGGGTTCTCCCCCAACGACGCCCCGAGCCTCTTCGGCGGTATCTCGACGCCCAACTCGAGATACGAGCGTCTCTCGCCGTAGGCGACACTCCTGGTTGCACGCAGGGCTTCTCGTTGTTGCTCCGCGACCGAGTTCCAATCGATCTCGCAGTTGATTTGCTTGATCTCGCCGCTGAGATAGCGCCGTAGCCCAACGGTCGCCTGATCAAGGTGACCATGGGCCACCCTGCCGCCCCGCCGACTTGCTGCGAGGGCACTCAACGCTCCGGCGTCGGCATCCTCCTCGAAGGCAATCCGAAACAAACCGTGCTGGCTGGCCGCCAGTCGCAGGGTGCCGAGCGGTCCGTCCAGGGCGCTTGCGGCGACTCCCCGGCGATCGAGCCAAGCTTCTGCGCCGGTCGAACGGATGGCAAGGACACTGGCGCTGAGACCGGCGTCGTAGTCGATGCAGTCCGCGCAGAGACCTTCCGCCCGCAACTCGACTCGATCGATCACGAAGGGTTTTCGGCTTCGCGGCGGGGGCAACTCGAAGTCGCAGTCGAAGACCCGCAGGCAAGCCCGGCAGCGAAAATGGTCGTGCCGGTCGGTGTTCGTCTCGTAGCGGACGGGCTCCGGAGCCCCGAAGGAGGAGAGCAGCCCAACCTCAGTGAACTCGGCAAGCGTCGCGTAGACGGTTCCGCGGCCCAGATCGGGCATCGATCGTGAAGCGCGCTCGTGGACCTCGTCGGCTGAGAGGTGCTCGGGAGACCGGCTCTCAAAAGCGCCGAGGATCGCTCGCCGCTGTGGCGTGCTGCGCAGGCCGTGGCTCCGCAGCAACGCGGCCGTGTCAGTTGCGCCGTTTTCCATCGCTCGGATTATGACGGCCGGTAATTGGGTAAGTGACCCTGGCCAGACAATGTCTTAGATAGGAGACTGCATGATCCTGCGAATTGATTTGCTCCAAACCGAGATGCCGCCGCCATCGGACCCCGATCCAGTCGGCGCATCGGCAGTCCAAGAGCTCCTGGGCGGCAAGTTCGGGGAAATGTCGACATTCATGAACTACACCTACCAATCGTTCAACTTCCGTAACAGGCAGGGGGCACGCCCGTTCTACGACCTAGTCGCAAGCATCGCGGCGGAGGAGTTCGGCCATATCGAATTGGTCTCGACCGCCATCAACACGATGCTGACTGGAACTGCGGACGATGACCCGGCCCCCAATGCGGGGCTCGAGGGGGTCGCCGACGCCCCGAACACGCAGCAGTTCATCGCCGGCGGTGCTTCGACCCTGGTTCAGGACTCGATGGGCAAGCCGTGGAACGGTGACTACGTCAACGCCACAGGCGACTTGATCGGAGACCTGACCCACAACTACTTCCTCGAGACTGGAGCCCGCAACAACAAGCTCAAGGTCTACGAGATGTGCGAACACCCGGCAGCGCGCGCTCTGACCGGCTACCTCCTCGTACGCGGCGGCGTTCACCAGGTCGCCTACGCTCGGGCGCTGGAGAACCTGACCGGGGCGGACATGACGAAACTGTTCCCCTCGCCGCGGATCCCGACCGACAAAATCCCGGAGTGCCAGCCCCACATCGAGCGCGGGGAGCACCTCAAGCTCTACCGCTTCTCGGAGGAGGACTTCAAAGAGGTCGGCGCCGTCTTCAACGGTCCCCACCCTGAAACTGGTGAGGACCTCGTCGTCGCCGAGGAGTCCCACCCCGAAGGGGCTGCAGCCTTCGACCTGCCCGCGCAGCCTGCCGTCCTCGCGCCCGGCCCCGCCCCGGAGGAGATCGAAGAGATCGCGGCCAAGTTGCGTGACGCCGCCGGACTCCCCAAGGAGCCGACCGGGATCGTCGCCAACGACTAGGGCGCCGGCATTGGGAGGGCCGTCAGTGCGGCCCTCCCGAGACGCCCCTGCTCTATCAGCGAAGGAAGTGCTTATGAGTTCTGAGGAAGATTGCGGCAGACGCGCCTTGGTGGTAGCCAATGAGGCGGTAGCGGGCGGCGAGCTGCGCGACAGCCTGCTTGATCATCTGGGGAACGAGGTCAGCCGGGTCTTCGTCGTCTGCCCGGCACTGGCAAGCTCAGCAATAGAGCACCTCATAGGGGATGTGGATCCGGCAATCGGACCGGCCGAAGAGCGCCTGCAGCAGACCCTCGAGGTCCTGCGGAAGGCCGGATTGAAGGCCAGCGGGGAGGTCGGCGACTCCGATCCGATCCAGGCGATCAGCGACGAGATCATCAAGTTTGAGCCGGATGAGATCCTGGTCATCGCGCACAGAGATGCCGACGGAGCTTTCGCCGAGAAAGAGTTGCTCGAGCAGGCGCAAAGGAACTTCGAGATGCCCGTGGTGGAGCTGGTGGTCAGCGCGACTCCGCGCCCACGGGTGCTGGATGTCGAGAAGAGCGAACCGATCGCAGAGAGCACGAAGGGATGGCGTCCGTCCTACAACTGGCCACCGCTGACTCGTCGCGACGTCGGTGGCATCCTGGTCGCGATCATCGGAACGCTGCTGCTCGGGATTCTGGCCGCAAAGGGCGTGGCCGACTCGCCCAGCCAGAGCAACGATCACGAGGAAGGGCGGCTGGGCGCGGAAGCGGCGGCGGCGGTCCTGATCGCGCTCGGGATGGCACTAATCAACCTCGCCCACGTCGTCGGTCTCTTCCTCTTCCAAAGCGTCCGCTACGAGGGGATCTTCAGCCGCTTCTTCGCCCGCCTCAGCCTGATCGGCACGCCGATAGCTGTCGTCGTCTGTGGCGTTCTGGTGCTGGTGATCTAAGAAGTGACCGGAAATCGCGCTTTCCATATGCAAAGCGATGCTTCTCGTCCAAAGCGGCGCTTTCCCGGTCCTCGCCGCCCCACGGTGTCGAGACCTGATTCACCGCTAGCAGCAGCTGCTCTAGGTCCTCGTCCGCGGGGTGGGAGTGAAAGCAGGGGATCTCAGCGGTTCGGGTCCTCCTCGGCCGCGAGGGTCAGCGAGCCCTCCCGGACGTCCTTCAGGTGGCGTTCCTGGATCGGAAGGGCCCATTCGACGAGTTCTTTGATCTCGACTTCGCCGGCCTTCTCGTTCAGCTTGCCGAGGATCTCCCAGTGGCCGACCTCGCCGGCCTCGGCCATGGTCAGGAACTCGAAGCCGTCGAGATCATCGGAGTCGGAGCCGAGATAGGTCGACATCATTTCCGCGGCTTCGTTCTTGGTCTCCTGCGCCTTTTCGAGGATCGCGGTCTTCTTCCCGTCTCGGCGGTCAGCCACCTCGGTGCAGCGCCGTTCGGTCTCCTCGGCCTCCTCGCGCATCCGCTGCAGCACGCTCGCCAGTTCGTCGTCCTCGAGCAAGCCCTCGACCTTCTGCGTCGCCTCCTGCGCAGCCTTTGCCAGGCCGGTCACCTCTGCCAGCTTTTCCTCCAGTGTTGTCAACTCGGCCATCTCGTCCTCCTCCTTTCGTTGAGTCTCGGCCGGACTCAGGGCGCGGCCGAGATTGCCGCCACCAGGTCGCCGACCTTCTCGTCGGGCAGGTCGGTGGCCACGTCCGCCTGGCTGATAACGCCGACGCAGTCATGACCGTCGATCACAGGCAGGCGCCGCACCTTGTGCTCCGCCATCACGTCGAGGGCCTCCTCGATCGAATCGTCGGCGCCGATCGTCACCGGCTTGCCCTGTGCGAACTCTCCGACCTTCACCTCAGCTGGGTCCTTGCCCTGGGCGAGGACCTTCACGACGATGTCACGATCGGTGAGCATGCCCTTGAGCCGGTCGTCCTCACCGCAGATCGGCATTGCGCCCACGTCCAACTCCGAGAGTCGCTTCGCGGCATCGAGCACGGTGTCCGTCTCAGACACGCAGTTGCACTCCGCAGTCATCACGTCTCGCGCCTTCTTGCTCATCGTTTCTCTCCTCCTCGAAGTCGGGTGCCGCTTCTTTGCCCGGATCGGATCCAGAAGAAACCCTGGGTTGCCGGTCCTCCTCAGCGGCGGGGACTCCGCCGCCGACCACGGCTCGGAGCGCTGAGCCCCGCGAGGCCCGACTCCTCAGCTGACGGACAGGCAGACGATCGTTGCGTCGTCGGTGAGGTCACCCCCGCTCGCCCTGAGCACGGCGGTCTGCACCCTTCGCACGGTGTCCGCGGCGGTCGCGCCCTTTGATTGGAGGGCCGCCTCGACGAAGCCATCCATACCCAGGCCGGCCTTGCCCTCGCTCTGGCCGACGACGCCGTCGGAGACGACCACCAGCCGATCCCCGGCTTCGAATGCGGCTGTGCGCTCCGCCGGCTTCGGGCTCGCGCGGCCTCCGAGCCCATGAGCCTTCGGTACCCCGATGTGCTCCACTTGGTGGTCCGCGCGGATCACGACGGGGGGTACGTGTCCGCAGTTGGCGATTGTGAGCTCCCGGGAGGCGGGGTCCCAGCGAACGACGACCGCCGTCATCTCGGCGCGCGGACCGGGCATCTCCCGGAGCGTCTGGTGCATCACGATCAGTGCCTCGCTGATGCTGGCGCCGCTGCGGCGGCTCGCGCGTAGGGCGCCGAGCGCCACCGCCGAGCTCGCGGCCGCACGCGTCCCGCTGCCTCCCAGGCCGTCCGCCAGCGTGATCCAGACGCCGTCGGTGTTCTCGGCCACGTCGAACCAGTCCCCGGCCACCTCGTAGGTCGGCAACACGTTGCCGGCCACCTCGCCCCCCGTGATCCTCGCGATTCGCGGTGGTAGCAGGCTCTGCTGTATCTCGGCAGCCGCCCGGGGCTGCTTGCGGCGCTGGGCGCGGGCGACCGTATCCGTATATCGGTCGGCCAGGGTCATGGCCGCGGAAGCCTGACGAGCCAGCTCGGCGAGAGCCTGTCTCGGCCGCCCGAACGCGATGATCACCCCGGTCGCGCGTCCGCGCAGCCAAAGAGGAACGACTTCGATCCCCGGAAGATCGCCGAGGTGGGCCCGCAGCTCAGAGAGCCCGTCCGCGTCGAGCTCAGGTCCGACCGCCAGTGGTGCCTTGATCTTGTCGGGAAGCCGGTCCGCCCCCGCAACCCGAAGCAGGTGGGAGCCATCGATATCCAGGACATAGAGCGCCAGGGGAACCCCCGCGATCCGCTCCGACTCCGCGACGAGCTGCTCGGGCAGGGCAGGGGGCGAGACCACGTCGAAGACCTGGATCGCATCGAGGGCCACGGAGCGCTCACGGCCGAGGTGTCCGGGCGGGAGCACGCCGTCGGTTTGCGGCGGGTCGGTCTCTCGCGGTCGCTCTCTGATTGCCTCGATCAGCGCCTGGCGGCTCTCGAACCGGCGATAGAGGGTGGATCGTGAGATCCCGGCGGCGGCCGCGATCTCGGCGAGAGTGGTCGAAGGCGATTGCTCCAGCAGGTGCCCGGCCACCTCGAGGATTCGGCTCCGGTTGCGCACGGCATCCGAGCGGCGCGGGTCTGCAAGCTCGCGAGCGCCCATTCGTGCAACTTATGCCCCGGTTGCGCCAAGTGACACAGGTTGTCCCAGCAGGGCGTCGCGGTTCACGGCGGGGGTCGTCGAAGGCAGTCAGCATGACGCCCGTGAGAAGGAGCCAAGGACTCGAGAGGACATCGAGCGCAGTCGGGGACTCAGCCTCTGGAAATCGAGGGTCGCTCGAAGATGAACAGGCCCGACCTCGCGCGGGCAGTCGAGCGGGCCAGGGAGGGTCGCTGAAGACGAGAGCAAGGCGGCTGATTCGCCGACCTCACCAGGCCGCGCCGACAACCGCCCTACGGGCGTTGACCGGAAGACGGGGATCTTCGCCACGCTGAAGCGGACGGTCACCGAGTTCAGCGAGGACAACCTGACCGACTGGGCGGCGGCGCTCACTTATTACGGCCTGCTGTCGCTTTTTCCGGCATTGATCGCGCTGGTGGCGGTCTTGGGCCTCTTCGGCGATCCGGCTGCCACGACCACCAACATCACCGAGATCGTCACGAAGATAGGGCCCTCCTCCGCGGCCGACACTTTCTCGGGCTCGATCAAGTCGATCACCTCCAATCGGAGTGGAGCGGGAGTCGCTCTGATCGTGGGGCTCGTGCTCGCGCTCTGGTCGGCCTCGGGATACGTCGGCGCCTTCATGAGAGCCTCGAACGTCATCTACGAGACACCCGAGGGCCGTCCGATCTGGAAGCTGCGCCCCCTGCAGATGCTGGTGACCCTGGCGATGGTGATCCTGATGGCGCTCGTCGCCCTCGGGCTGGTCCTGACGGGACCGATCGTCGACGCGGTTGCTGCACCGCTCGGAATCGGCAATACCGCGACCACCATCTGGGACATCGCCAAGTGGCCGATCCTGGCCGCGGTCTTCATGCTCATGATCGGCCTCCTCTACTACGCCTCGCCAAACGTCAAGCTGCGCGGCTTCAAGTGGGTTACGCCTGGGAGCTTCGTCGCACTGGTGGTGTGGGTCGTCGCCTCGGCGGCGTTCGCGTTCTACGTAGCCAACTTCGGCTCCTACAACAAGACCTATGGCACGCTGGGGGGCTTCGTCGCGCTGCTGGTCTGGTTCTGGATCACGAACCTGGCGATTCTCTTCGGCCACCAGCTCAACGCCGAGCGCGAGCGCAGCCGTGAGTTGCACGAGGGCGTGCCGCGAGCCGAGCAGGAGATCCAGCTCGAGCCCCGCGACGAGCCCAAGAGGCAGAAGACGACATGAGGGGCGAAGCGGCGCTTTCGAGGATCCGCGTACTGGCTGCCGGGACTTTCGACTCCCACGAAAGGAGCAACGAGCGCGTTGGCCTCGGGGCGAGGTTTCGCCCGCTGGAAGGGCCCATCTTGAGGGCGGGGCGTCGGCGGCCGTTACAGCCCGCATCTCGCATTTCATTGCCCTTTGCGGGGCAAGGGGCTTGAGCAACACGAAATCAGAAAAGAAGAAGGGCCGCGGGCCCAAAGGAGGACACGATGTCCGACACTAAGACCAGGGACGCGAAGCTTGTGCAGCTACTCAATGAGGCCTATGGCAAGGAGCGCCAGCTAGAGCTCTCGCTCGAGTCGCATATGGCGATGACGACGCGGGCCGACTACGAGAAGCGCCTACGGCAGCATCTGAAGGAGACGAAGTCCCACGCATCGACCGTAGGCAAGCGAATCAAGCAACTTGGGGGGACCGCCGAGACGGTTTCGCTGCCTGGTCCCGAAGCAGCGACCAAGGCTGCGCAGAGCCTGCAGGGCGCGGTCGGTAAGGCGAAGGCCGCGGCGCAGGGCCCGCTCCACCTGGCAAAGGGCTCAGGCGAGCAGGGGAAGATGCTTCACAACGCTCGCGCGGAATACCGCGAGGAGGCCGAGGAGATCGCCACCTACACCGTGATCGACGCGCTCGCCACGTCGGTGGGGGACAAGCAGACGGCAAAGCTCGCTCGCGACATCCTCAGTGAGGAGCAGCGGATGGCCGAGTATCTAGGCGAGCTGCTTCCGCAGTTGGCCACCGACGTCGCTCACGACGAGATCCCCGTGTCGGAGATCCAGGGGGACGCTGACCGGCGGAGGTCGACGTCCACCGGAGCCACCAGGCGTACGCCGAGGAAGAAGGCATCCGGCAACTCAACGAAGAGCAAGTCAAGGAAGACAAGCGGCGCGAAGCGCAGCTGACTGCACCAGACCTAAGGAGAGAGATGCCGCAATCCACCAAGACAAAGCGTTTGGAGTCAGAAGAGTGGCCCTGCTGGGTAGCTGTGGCGACGAATGACCGTGCCGCCTGCGGGGCATCCTGAAGTGGGCCCCACCGCTCCCGCGAGATGGGCATCCGGTAGTACCACGGTTGGTACCCGGAGGCGGCTGCCGCCTGATGCCTGGTATGTCTAGCCGAGGGCGTTCTCGTCACCGATTGGCTCGCCCAGGACGATCCCGTCCGAGCTGATATCGAATTCCCGGATCTCGGGGTCATGGGCGCTCGCGCGTGACTTCACGACAGTCACCGTGCGTAGAAGGCGCGTGCCGGCGCGCACGTATTGCAGCAGGATGACGTTGTCGGAGAGATGCGATATCCCGTTTTCGGCCAAGGAGCCAACGTGGAAGAGATCCGGCACTTCGCTCGTCATGATCGGGCTTACCCCCGAGCGCGAGAGGCGTTGGGTGAGCGAGTAGATGAACTCTCGGAAGCGCACCGGATCAGTCGCCGCGTAGTGCAGATCGCTTAGGCTGTCGATCAGAACGCGAGTCGCGCCGGTGGTCTCCACAAGGTCGAGCAATTCGTACACCCATTCGTCGATGTAGACATCGTT
>CAWKFQ010000018.1:0-93755 GCA_963848955.1 uncultured Solirubrobacterales bacterium
CTGCGGATCCCCGGCTTGCCAGTCATACGTGAGGCGGTCGCGATCGTAGTCCTGCAGGTGCGGTGTGATCTCGGGGCGATCGAGCAGCAGCGAGCCCTTGGGCACGAGCAGACGGATCGTGTACTGGATCGGATCCACGTTCCCCACCATCTCGTTGGCAATCACGAAATCGAGGATCTCGAGGATGTCCTGCGGTGTCGCCCAGGGCGTGAACGGCAACCACGACGGGCGGATCTCGATCCCATGCTCGCGCAGCAAGGCCACCGCCTGGGCGGCCTCGTCGGCGGTGTGACCCTTGTCGAGATAGGTGAGGATCTCGGCGTTGAGCGACTCGAACGCCGAGATCACGAAGAGGCACCCGTATTCGCTGAGCTCGGGCCAGACCTGACGATGCTCGAGGATGTGCTCGACCTTGGTCGTGCAGTCGAAGCTGACCTCGGGAAAGTGGCGGTGAAGCTCGCGCGCCACTTGCAGGGAATGCTTGACGCCGTTTAGGAAGTCCGGGTCGCCGAAGGTGATATGGCGCGCCCCCGCCGCCACCAACTGGGCGATATCCGCCATCACCACGGAGCTCCCGACGATCCGGATCCGGCCGTCGTAGGCGACGGGCACCGGGCAGTGCCGGCACTTGTGCACGCAGCCGTGGCTGGCCTCGACGTATCCCGCGAGCTGCTCCTCGCCATCGCGCTCCAACCGCGCATAGCGCTTGAGGGGCGGCAGCTGCCCTCGGCTCGGGGTGTGAAACTCGTGGCGCCCCAGGTCAATCGAGCTGGTTGCCGGTCGCAGCGCCGGCGAGTCGCCGAGCGCCTCAACCCACTCCACCAGCTCCGACTCGTACTCGCCGGCGATCAGCCGGTCGACCAGTCCACCGATCGTCGGGTCGTCACTGACCGCGGCGTAGAGACCGTAGAAACAGATCGGCAACCGCGGCCGGATCGCTCGAATTTGCTCGCCGGCGCCAATCGCCAGTCGCATCGCGGTGTGCATCGGAACGGAGACGCCGACGGCCTCGGCCCAGTCGATCTTGTCTCGATCAAGCTGCTCGACGGAGAGATCGATGCACCGAACCCGATGCCCGGCGGCCTCCAGGGCGGCCGCCGGCGAGGCCAGGTGCAACGGCTGATGACCAAGCTCGTAGGTGGAGATCAGCAGGACCCGCACAGCGCCAGGATAGCCTTCGCTTCGCTTCACTCCGACGGCTCGCCGATCACGATCTCGAGCTGGCCGTGGGCGGTGCGCAGCGTCCGCTCGACCTGCTCGGGCGTCTCGCCCCGGGCGAAGAGGAAGCCGAGATAGCGGTCGGCCTCGGGCAGCGCCCGCACCGCCTTGCCGCGCGCGATCGAGATCTCGAGCCCGGTCACGCCGGGCACCGCCCGTGCCTCGGCCTGCCCGCGCACCTCCTTCAGCACGCCCGCCTTCGGGATCGGGAGCATCATCACCCCGGAGGCGGCGGCCTCGCGGCCCAGGTCGTCGAGCGGCAGCCCGAGGGCGTGGCGCAGGATGAGCTCCTCGAGGCTCACGCCCATCCCGAAGCGCAGCGAGCGCGAGCACAGCCCGCCGATCGAGCGGGCGGCGAGCTCGAGCATCCACACGCTATCCCCGTCGATCCGCAGCTCGGCGTGTATCGGCCCCTCGACCAGGCCGAGCGCGGCGGCCGCCTCGGCCGTGTAGCAGGCTGACGGCCTCGAGGGTCTCGGCGGGCAGGCGCGACGGGGTCACGTAGATGGTCTCCTCGAAGTAAGGGCCCTCGAGGGGATCCGGCTTGTCGAACACCGCCAGGATCTCGAGGGCGCCGCCGCGCAAGAGGCCCTCGACGGCCACCTCCACGCCCGGGACGTAGCGCTCGACCAGCAGCGGCGCGTCCGGGTCCTCGCCGGCCTCGGCGAGGATCGCCCTGACCCGCTCGGCCGCGGCGTCGGCCGCCGGCGGATCGTCGGCGCGGATCACGCCGCGGCTCGCCGACAGCGAAACCGCCTTGACCACGCAGGGAAGACCGACCTCGCCGGCGAG
This sequence comes from uncultured Solirubrobacterales bacterium, assembly GCA_963848955.1. Lineage (GTDB taxonomy): Bacteria > Actinomycetota > Thermoleophilia > Solirubrobacterales > 70-9 > DASUPK01. The sequence continues at coordinate 2,011 of CAWKFQ010000018.1, forward strand.
CTGCGCCACGTCCGCGTCGGGCCCGGCGACCCGGTAGTCGGGCTGGCGCAGGCCGGCGGCCGCGAAGGCTCCACGCATCGCGGTCTTGTCCCTGGTCGCCGCGACCGCCTCGGGCGGGTTGTGCGCGAGCCCCAAGCGCGCGGCGGCCAGCGCGGCCACGAGCACCCCCTGCTCGTCGGTGCCGACCACCGCGTCGAGCGGCTTATCCTGCGCCCGGGCGACGATGGCATCGGCGGCGGCCTCGGGCCGCCTCAGGTCCACGACCAGCGCCCGGTCTCCCATCGTCCCCGACATCGCCTGCCGGCGCTCGGAGGCGACCACCACCTCGGCGTCCAGCGCCCGCGACGCGGCGAGGAAATCGCTCGCGCGGTAGGTGGCTGTGGGCAGCAGCAGAAGGACGCGGGGCATGGGCGTATCGTAGGTAGCGGCGGGCCGGCGCCACCGGCGAACGACCAGCCATACGGGATATGAGATGAGCGCCGAAGACACAGCCGAGCCGACGCTCGCGATCACCGAGCAGGCGATCGAGAAGGTCAGGGGGTTCCGCGCGCAGTCCGAGGACCCCGAGAGCCAGGCGCTGTGGGTGGAGGTGAGCGGCGTCTCGGACGGCGAGTACGTCTACAAGATCTCCCTCAACGCAGTGCATGTTGCGCGCCAGGACGACGTGGTGCAGCGCCACGGCGACCTGGCGATCGTGGTGCCGGAGTCGAGCGTCGAGAAGCTGCGAGGCGCCACCATCGACTGGTCGGAAGGTCTCGAGCAGAGCGGCCTCACCCTCGTGAACCCGAACAAGCCGCCGGCTCCGGCGGAGCTGCCGATGATGAGCCCGCCGATGGCGCCACCCGCGAGCCCGCCCATCGACGCTCCTCCGCCCGCCGACCTCAGCGGCGACGTCGCCCAGCGGGTCATCCAGGTGATCGACCAGCAGATCAACCCGGCCATCGCCGCGCACGGCGGGCATGCGGAGCTGGTCGCGGTCGAGGAGGACACCGCCTACCTGCGCCTGGGCGGCGGCTGCCAGGGCTGCGGGATGGCCACCGTCACCCTCGGCCAGGGGATCGAGGTCGCGATCACCGAGGCGGTTCCGGAGATCGCCCGCGTGGTCGACGTCACCGACCACGCCGTCGGCACCAACCCCTACTTCGAGCCCGCCAAGAAGTAGGGCGCCTGCGGCTTACCCCCGTGTCGTCCGGGCGAGCTCTGGGCGTCGGCGGCTGCGGGACTGGAGCACTCGGCGCCTCGGCTTCACCCGTTTGTCCCGCCAACCGTCCAACCGAGAACGTGGCGGCGATGGCGCCAACGTTCTCCGCCCGGTCCCACGCGTAGGGAGCAGAGCGCCGGCCCGGTGCGCTTCACGAAGCGCCGCTGGTCCCGGGCGCGCCTCCCTTCGCGTGAAAGCGGCAGCCAGGCCTGGCGGCAGTGAGGCCAAAGCGGGTGTGGGGGCGACACGGAAACCATCTCCCGAAACATCTCCCGAACTGCCGAGAACTCAGAACAGCTGAGGGCATCTCCAGGCACGGAACGGGTCCTTAGCTGAGCAGGGCTCGACGCCTGGCGCGTAACTCATAATCCGTAGGTCGGAGGTTCGAGTCCTCCCCGGCCCACTACGGCGGCGCCAGCGCGCCGATCACCTACTTCGAAAGACCGACGGCTTCGAGCGCATCCTGCTTGGTCTGGTAGAGCGTGAGCGAGATCTGCTCCCCGTCCCGAAAGGTGATCAGCCATGCGCTTCGAGCCTCAACCTCGATCCCGTCCCGACCCCGCAAGTAGGCAAGGTTCTCCACGATCACCCGGTCGTCCTCCACCTCCACCAGGTCAACAATCTCAAGCCGATTCTCCTCAAATGCCGCGATGCGCTGTTGCCAGAACGCTCGGATTTCGTCGCGTCCTCGATAGACGCCCGCATCGAATCCGTGGCCGTTGGACCAGTCCCAAACGGCATCGGGTGCCCACTCTTCCAGGGCCCCCTCGACGTCACCGCGGTTGTACTCGGCGAAACCGCGCTGCACCGTCTCGAGGTTCTCCTTCGACATCGCCGATCCAGTATGCCGCGTCACCTGCGCACCGCCGGTCGAGGGTCCCGAAGGCAGCGAGCGCTGGGACTTGTCGCTAACGGAGGCAGAACGGAGGCAGAACGGAGTCGTGATTGGCATCTCTATGCGGAAGTGCGGTCCCGCGTAACCAATCCGGCCCATCGCATAGCCAAGCGGTTTCCGGGCGGCGAGCAGTGGGTTGGTGCGCCCGGGTGGTAACGAAGAGGTAACGGGACTAGCTCCTTTGCATGGAAAGCAGCACTTTCGCTCGGTCGCGAGATACTGCGTGGGCGATGTCGCAGAGAACCGTGGACGCCCTGCGGACTTCACTCGACGGCTGGAATCGCGGTGACGTCCTTCTGTTCCTCGGATCCGTCGGCGTGTTCGACCCGGCTGGGCGCTGGCTCCGCCCTCTGGTACTTCAACGACTTCAAGCTGCCCTAGTCAGCGCGGCCACAGATAACTTAAGCCTGCGATGGCGCTGAAGAAGATCGGTCTCGTCACCGCGTCGGCCCTCTGCGCGATCAACCTCTGGACGGGCGCGCCGCTGTTCGCGGTCTGGGTCGGCTCCAAGGTCCAGGGCAACCTCAACAACCTGAGCATGACGGCGGTCTTCTCGGTCATCGTGGTGCTCGCCGCGCTCGTCTTCCTGCTCGCCTGGGCGCTCACCTGGATCAATGCCAAGTACGACGACCTCACCGGGCGTCACCCCGCGGCTCGCCACACCTCGCCCTGGCTGCGCAGCATGCGCGACGAGCGCGAGGAGGACGTGCGGCACAAGTTCGGGATCAGCCCCGTCGAGCGGGTGGTGGTCGTCTCAGTCGTCGCGTGCGTGCTTGCCTTCGAGGTCTGGTTCTTCTTCTTCGCCGGCTCCTCGCTGCCGAACCAGTGAGCCGGTAGGAAGCCGAGGCCAATTAGTCCGGGCTACCGCTTTGCATGGAAAGGAGAGCTGTTGGTTGGCCGGCTAGACAAGGTGCACCTTGCGGGGTGGGGGACGGACCTCTACGTGCCCGACCGCTGAGAGGCAGACGGGACCCGGCACCGCGCGACCTGAGTGGAGTCGGGAACCGGCACACCCGCTCCGACGCCTTGATAGAACTGCCGAGAGGCAGGAGAGCCAGGGAGTCTCGGAAGGGAGTACAGGTTGGTTATTCGCACGGCGAGGCGGCTGGGAATGGTTGGCGTACTCGGAGCAATGGGCGCACTGCTGGTGAGCTCACCGGCGCTCGGGGCGGTGATCACGCCCAGCACGTTCGCCGACGAGAACGGCGGAGGAGCGGACTGCTCCTTGCGCGAGGCCATCCTCGCTGCCAACACCGACGCCGCGTTCGGCGGATGTCCGGCGGGCGGCGGTGCGGACACGATCCCCCTCGGCGCCGGCACTTACGGGCTCTCGATTCCGCCTGGCACGACCGGCGACGGCAGTCTGGAGGGCGATCTGGACGTCGCCGGCCCGCTGACGATCGCGCACACCGGGCTCGCGCCGGCGGTGATCGACGGGAACGGGATCGACCGCGTCGTTCATGTGCTCCCGACCGGGGACCTGACCGCATCCGGCCTCACGATCAGGAACGGCAGGACAACGCAGTCCGGAGCCGGAATTCGCAACGAGGGCAATCTCAACCTCTCGAGTGTGACCCTGACCGGGAACGAGACGACGGCGAGCTTTGGCGGCGGGATCGCGAACGCCAGCACGGGGAGCTTAGTGCTCACCAACGTAACGATCTCCGGCAACCGCGCCGAGAATGACAGCGGCGGCCTAGACCAGGGCCCCGACGGGCAGGCAAATCTGAACAACGTCACGATCACCGGCAACACTGCCGACACCGATGGAAACGGCGGGGGTGGTGGAGGCCTGGTGGCCAAGGGAACGGTCAACCTCAGGAACACGATCATCGCGGGCAACAAAGACTTCTCGGCGCCAGGTGTTGGCGCGTCGCCCAACTGCACTGGCAGTCCGATCTCGCAGGGGAACAACCTGATCGCGGACGGCACCGGTTGCGGCTTCGCGCCCCGGAGGGGTGACAGGACCAACGTCAACCCCCTACTTGGACCGCTCGCGAACAATGGCGGCTCGACCCTCACGCACGCCCTGCTCGCCGGCAGCCCGGCGATCAACGCGGGCGGCAAGGGCGTCACTCCGGCCGACCAGCGCGGCGTTCCGCGGAGGACCCCGGACATCGGCGCGTACGAGTTCGCGAGATGCGGCGGGAGGGTGGTCGACCGGGTCGGCACCTCTGGCATGGACAAGCTGGTCGGCACGAACAAGGCCGACGGCATCCTCGGTCTCGGTGGGAAGGACATTCTCAAGGGACGTGCAGGCAGCGATGGCCTCTGCGGTGGCAAGGGCAAGGACACGCTGCTCGGCGGCAAGGGCAAGGACAAGCTGAAGGGCGGCAAGGGCAAGGACAAGCTCAAGGGCGGTCCCGGTAAGGATTTGCAGATCCAGTAGGGCCAGCGTGAAGGACGCTGCGGTGGAAGCGCCGCTTTCCATGCTGGGGAGCAGCCAGCCGCACGTCGTCCCTGGGTTGCCCTCCCGCAGGAAGCGAAACCCTGCTCCGTCGGTGCGGGTCTCCTGAACCGCTGCTTTGGACGAAAAGCAGCGGTGTGCCGGGGGCTAAGCGGCTGCTCCGACTCGTTGACGACTGAGTTGACCGGGCCGTCCATCCAGAAGTTTGTTGGGGCCCCTGTTTGGGGACAACGCGAGAGACGAAAGATGAACAGAACGCTCGGGCGCATTGCGAGCAGGCTCTTTTTGGCGTCCGCGGCCTGCGCCGCGCTCCTGTTGGGAGCAGCCGCATCGGCCTCAGCCGGAACGCTTGACCAGCAACAGACCAGCTCCAGTTCAAGCGCAGGTTTGTTTGCGACCCAAAGCGCCGGTCAGACCTTCACGGCGGGCATCACTGGCGGACTGGACCAAGCCGATCTGTTGCTCTCCAACGCGGGCGGCCCCTCCGCCGAGCCCCTCACCGTCGAGATACGCAACGCGTCCGCGGGCAGACCGGGTACATCGGTTCTGGCAAGCGCGAGCATCCCCAACTCGGCCATAGGAACAACGGAGGCGTTCGTGCCTGCCACCTTCGCGACGCCCGCAGCCGTGACGGCAGGCACTCAGTACGCGCTCGTCGCCTACACGACGCACGTGACCAACGACTGCTGTGGGTGGTTCTACCAGGACGCTACGGACCCGTATTCCGGGGGTGCGGGGTTCAACAGCATGGAGCCCGTCCCTCCGCAGGGGATCTGGAGCAACCAGGGAGGCGGGGACGACTACGCCTTTAAGACCTATGTCACACCGGCGCCCACGCCGCCCCCCACGCCGCCCCCCACGAGCCCCCGCGCCCCCCACGCCGCCCACCACAGTTCCGCCGCCCACCACAACCGGATCCCCCACGACCCCGACGCCGGTCACGCCGGAGAAGAAGAATGCAGGGCAAAAGACCTACGCGAAGTTCACGAGCAAGAAGCTCTACAAGCCGGGAACGTTCTTCTTCGGCGCCCATGAGGTGATCGAGAACGTGAGCTGGTCCAAGTGGGGCAAGAGGTTCGCCAAGGGCACAGGCACCTACCAAGTGAACGACTGCATTCCTGACTGTGCCGATGGGACGTTCAGTCCGACGCCTTCGACTATCTACTTGACGGGCCGGGAGCGTTGCGGCCGGATCTTCGTCTTCAGCCGCATGAAGGTCTACTTCGCCGGCCAGAAGCGAACGAGCCGGCCTTTCTGCCTTTAAGTAAGCGGATCAGCGAGGGGATGCGGGGGCGCTTGAGGGTTAGACAACTGCCCCGCCCCGGGGCAATAATCCCCCGGCCCCAAAATTCGATCTCGCGACCACACTGTGGTCATCGTGAAAGGCACGTCCGAAGCCAGGTTGGCCGGCCTGGTGGCCGTGCGGATCGCGTGGATAACGGCCAGCGTGGTTTGCGCGCTGGCAATCCTGATCGGGTTGTTCTCCGGCACCGGCAGCGGCGATCCCTCGCAGCAGTTGCCCGGGTTCGCGTTCAGCGCCGGCCCCGATTCCTCGCAACAGTCGCCCGAGTCCGCGTCGTTTGATCCGGCCGCCGCAAGGGCCGGCGCAGCGACGCGGGAGAATCGCGGCGGCCGGGCCAAGGAGGGAGCTCCTGGCGACACTCATCCCGGGTCCGGCGTTCCGCCTCGGTCGGGGAGTCAACCGGAGGACACCGGTGGCAGGACGCCCGTGATCACACCCCGGCCCAAGCCCCCGCAGGCGCCGGAGGGTGACCCCTCCGGAGCCCCGCAGGCACCATCGGTGGGCCCGCCGACGCCGCCGAAGCCCACGCCGGCACCTCCGGTGACCCCGCCGGAGCCCACGCCGGCACCTCCGGTGACCCCGCCGGAGCCCACGCCGGCACCACCGGTGACCCCGCCGGAACCGCCGAAGTCGCCGAAGTCGCCCAAGCCGCCGAAGCCGCCGAAGCCCTAGGCGGGCGCAATAACGACAACGGACCGGGCGGGACTCAGGTCCGCGTTGCGCCGTGCGAGGTTTGCGCGGGTCGTGACGCGATCAGAGGGGCTCCGGCAGTGGCCGCCTTGGACGAGAAGCGGCGCTTGCATGCGGTTGGTGGGTCGCGCTTCGCTGCCTTGATGGCCATCTCCTCACCCCGATCAATCTCTCAGGCACCCCGTCACGTAGGTAGTCGAAGTGTCTGTCCGGTTGTCTGAGTGGGCGTTGTCGCATGAGGAAGCGGCATTCCGTCTTGCGGAACGAGGCGACCGTGATGTATGCCACGCACGGATCGTGCCCTCTGTCACATACTTTTCACCAGCACTGGGGAAGCATGGGAGAGGCCCAGGGGCCCCTGAGGAGGGGTTGAGCGGAGGAGAAGATCATGTCCGTTGCGGTGTCGGTGCTCGAGCAGAACCAGGAGGAGGGCCGAGCCGCCATCGGCGTTTCGAGGGTCCGGCCGGAACCCACCTTCGTTGCCTCCCTTGAGCTCGGCTGGAAGATGCCCGAGCTCTACGCACTGCAGGAAGAGGATTTTCAGGTCTTCCGCGACCTGTGCGACGCCTTCAACGGTCTCGGAAAAAGCCAGCTCGATGACCCGTTTGGCGCCGAGCCGTTTCGGTATCTGCACGAGGACGTCGAACTCCAGGACTATCCCGGCATTCCAGGAGCGACCTGGCATGAGGGGCACGCTGGAGCCCTGCAATGGACCACGAATCTCTGGGAGTCCTTCGGGGACTTCTACTTGGAGCCACGGGAATTCATCCGTGCAGGACGAGGGCGGTTCGTGTGCGTCACCGCCACTCTTGGGCAGGGTCGCCGCAGTGGCCTCCAGCTGAGCCTGACTGCTTACGCCGTCGTCACCGTCGAGGACGACAAGATCAGGCGCATCGCAATAACGGCTGATCGGGAGGCGGCCCTCGAAGCCGCGGGGCTGTCGGAGTAGCCGCTTTGGGCGAAAAGCGGCTGCTCGCTCAACGGGGCGCACCCTTTCAGCCTGACTCTGGCCGCGGCCAACGCTCCTGATCGCCGGCCGCGTCGACGATCACACGGTCACCAAGTGGCGCCGATAGCTGAACGACCTTGATGCTCAGGACGCCCATAGCTTCCTCACCCTGGAGTAGCCCGGCTGCGCGCACGCGCGGCGATGACGCGCGATCCTGTGGCGATGGAGCTGCTTGCGACGACCGGCGACGCGTTCGTGAGGGTCGGTGCGCCACACGCGCCTGCAAGGTTCGGGAGCGCAGTGCCTCGCGCTCGACGGCGACACGGTGTACGTCGGGTGTCGGGGAGGCGGGCTGAAGCGCAGCGCTGACGGCGGCGACAGCTTCGAGGACGTGCCGTTGCCGGAGCCGGACGTGTTCAGCGTCGCGGTGAGCGCGGCGGACGGCGCCGTGTACGCGGGAACGGAGCCCAGCCGGCTGTTCCGCAGCCGCGACGGCGGCGAGAGCTGGGAGGAGCTGGTGGCGCTTCAGGAGATCCCGTCGCGGCCGGACTGGAGCTTTCCGCCCCGGCCCTGGACCTCGCACGTGCGCTGGATCGCACCGAGCCCGCACGATCCCGAGGTGGTGCTGGTGGGCATCGAGCTGGGCGGGCTGATGCGCACCGAAGACGGCGGCGCCTCGTTCAGCGATCATCGGCCCGAGGCGGCCCGCGACGTGCACTGCCTGGCGTGGCATCCGAGCGCTCCGGGGCGCGCCTACGAGGCCGGCGGCGACGGCGCCGCCTGGAGCCGCGACGGCGGCCGCAGCTGGGACAAGGCGGACGCCGGGCGAGACCGCCGCTACGCCTGGGCGCTGGCCGTCGACGCGGCCGATCCGGACCGCTGGTTCGTCTCGGCGGCCCCCGGCCCGTTCGAGGCGCATGGGAGCCGCCCGTCCGACTCGGCGATCTACCGCTGGGAGGGCTCCGGCCCCTGGCAGGCGATCGAGGGCCCGCTCGACTCCCACGTCTACGCGCTCGCGACCGGACACGGCCAGCTCTTCGCCGGTCTGGGCGACGGCACGCTGCTCCAAAGCGAGGACGGCGGCGAGAGCTGGAGCGAGCTGGGCGAGCGGATCGGCGGGATCACCGCGCTGGCCGTGAAGTGAGGTCGCGAGTCGCCACGGTCATGTCGATTGAGCGAGCCGAGCTCAATGGGCGTACGCATGGCCGCGAACCGTCGACCACGACTGCCACGTGATCCGCAGGATCACGAGCGTGATGCCGAGACCGATCAGAGGGTCGGCGACCGGGAAACCGAGTGCAACGACGATCGCGCTGGCGATCACGCCGAGGCTGACGTAGGCGTCGGCGCGGGCATGCTTGCCATCCGCGATCAGTGCCGGGCTGCCGAGCGAGCGCCCGGCGCGAGTCCGGATCTGCGCCGCGATCCAGTTGCCGGCGTAGCCGATCCCACCGGCTGCGACGAGTGCAACAAGATGGGTAGGCGTCTGGGGATGGATCAGCCGAGAGACGGCCTCGACGCCGGCGACGCAGGCCGAAACGAAGATCGCGGCGACGACGAATAGCCCGGCGATTCGCTCGGCTCTCTCGGAGCGAAGCAGGAAGGCAATCCCCAGCGGGATCGCGGTCGAGGCGTCGCCAAAGTTGTGGATCAGGTCGGCGAGCAGCGCGATGCTGCCGCTGGCGATGAAGATGATCGTCTGGGCCACCGCGGCCAAACCAAGCACAGCCAGAGACAACCCGACGGCCCGCAGGCCCCTGCGGGAGCGCATGATGCTCCTGTCCACCAAGGCATGGGAGTGGCCGTGCCCGCTCTCGCGATGATGGTGATGCCCAGGCTCGTGGCTGTGCGGTCCGAGGTGGGGGTGCGAATGAGTTAGTCCGCTCCCGTGGCGATGCAAATCGCCGCCAAGAGGGTCGTATGTCACCGCGCCACTCACCCACTGGAGGCTAGTGGCGGAGCGAACCCCCGGCCCATGAAGTGCCCTCGTTGGGCGGACCTCCTCGGGGCAGCGCCCTCACCGAGCGTGCTCGATACTTGGACGATGGACAGGCGACCGGCGTCCCGTCCTGCCGAGGCGGGCGAGCGGCGTCCTCAGCGCGCACTGCGCCACTCCGCCGCCGGCCTGCGGGCGAGCCGTAGCCACGGAAGCAGGGTCAGCCTTCTCGTCGCGTTCGTGGCCAACCTGATCGTCGCCGCGGCCAAGCTCGCGGCCGGGCTGATCACCGGCTCCGCGGCGCTTCTGGCCGAGGCGGCGCATTCGGTCGCCGACTCGAACAACGAGGTACTGCTCGCCGTCTCCTTCCGGCGTGCGCGGCGCCCCGCTGACGCCGACCATCCGTTCGGCTACGGGGGTCTCCGCTTCCTCTGGGCGTTTCTGGCCGCAATCGCATCATTCGTGATCGGCGGCTGCCTGTCAGTCGGCCTCGCGATCAACGATCTGGTGCACGGCTCCTCGGTCGACGACTATCTGATCGCCTGGATCGTCCTCGCTGTCGCGGCACTCGCCGATGGCTCCGCGCTCGTCCAGACGCTCCGCCAGGCGAGACGGGAGGCTGCCCTCTGGGGCGCGCCAACGATCGGCTTCCTGCGTCACACGAGCGATCCCACCCTGCGCGCCCTCGCGGTCGAGGACGCGGCCGCGCTGGTCGGCCTTTGCCTCGCCGCCGCCGGCCTCCTGGTCCACGAGCTCGGCGGGCCCGCATCGAGCGACGCCATCGCCTCGCTGCTGATCGGGATCCTGCTTGGGGTGACGGCGATCGGCCTGGCGAGGCCACTGGCCGATCTCCTGGTCGGCCAATCTGTGCGGCCAGAGAGGATCGAGCTAGCCCGGAGGACTCTGGATGCCTCGCCGGGGGTCGACGAGGTTCTCCAGCTATACGCAGTGCACGTCGCGCCACAGGAGGTGGTCCTCGCCGCAAAGGTGCACCCGTCCCAGGACCTGTCGGCCGACGAGCTGGCCCGAGAGATGGACCGGCTCGACGCGCGCCTGCGGGCCGAACTGCCAGAGGTGGGGGAGGTCTTCATCGACGTCACGCAGCACAGCAGCCGCGATTCCCCGGGCTGATGGTCGCGTCTCTTCGGTATCTCGATACGTTCGTCAAGACCGATGGGATCTGGCTGTTCGCGGAGCGCAAGCTCTACGTCGAGTGGACCGAGACTCGCTCCTCACATACCTAGCATTGGCTGGAGAACCTCGAACCCACAGCCGAAGACGGTTAGCCGCACCCCTCTGATCTAATCGCCTGGCCACAGAGACCACCGACCGAGGGAGAAGCATGGGTGCTCAATGGAATGATGGGCGGCGATTCGAGGGAAGGGTGGCGGTGGTTACCGGGGGCGGGGGGACGCTTGGTGGAGCTGTTGCCAGAGGCTTCGGTTCGGAGGGCGCCTCGGTTGCGATCGGCTATCGCTCCTCTCGCTCCCAGGCCGCGGAAGTCGTGGCGGAACTGGAGGGCCGGGGCGGGCAGGCTCACTCCGGCCACCTCGACGTCACGGATCAGGACTCGGTAGACGCGTTCGTCGCCGACGTCGTGGAGCGCTACGGTCGGTTGGACGTCCTCGTCAACGCCGCCGGCCGCCTCGACGAGGCGGACACGGTGAGATTCAGCGAGCTGGACACAGCCGCGGCGAGCGCCCTCCTTCAGGTTGATGTGATCGGAGCGATGCGGATGTGTCACGCGGTGAGGCCGATGATGCTCGAAGGTGGCGGCGGTGCCATCGTCAACTTCTCGAGCACCTACGGGAACGGGATCAACCCCGACAACGCGATCAACTTCGTTCCCGTCACCTACTCCACCGCGAAGGGAGCGATCCGCGGCTTCACCACCACGCTGGCCAGGGACCTGGCCCCGGAGATCCGCGTGAATGCGCTTGCCCCCGGGCCAATCTCAGGCGAATGGGAGACCGAGTGGGGAGTCTCGCCCGAGCACATCGACGAGGCGATCGCCATGAACCCGCTGAAGCGTTTCGGCAAGCCGGAGGAGATCGCCGAGACCGTCCTGTTCTTGGCTTCGGACGGGGCCGGGTACATCACCGGTCAGGTGATCCACGTGGATGGCGGCTGGGTGGTGGCCGGGTAGAAAGACCTACGTACATTGAGCCTCGTCCCCACCAGCGGGATGAAGGCCCGCCGGGCCATCGCCGTTCGGGACACGGGCACACGGGTCACCGCGCGGAACGCCTCGCCGTTGGTGCAGCAGCACGATCCGTGCCGCTTCGAACTGTTCTGCAACCTCGGGCTCTGAGCGACTGCCCAGGTGGGGGAACCTCGCCCGCGTAGCCTGGACGCGGCAATGAGCGCGCAGGCTAAAGCCGGGGCCGACGAGTTCACCGGGAAGACAGCCTGGGCGAGGAACCTGGCGGCGCCGGTTCGCGGCTTCCTCAGCACCGAGACCGGCGGCGCGCTCGTTCTGCTGGCGGCCGCGGTCGCGGCGCTCCTCTGGGCGAACTCCCCGTGGTCGGACTCCTACGAGTCGTTCTGGACCACGAAGCTCTCGATCACGCTCGGGAGCGACGGGATCTCGCTCGATCTGCGGCACTGGGTCAACGAAGGCCTGATGACCTTCTTCTTCCTGGTCGTCGGACTCGAGGCGAGGCGCGAGCTCGACACCGGTGAGCTGCGGGAGCGCCAGCGTCTGGCGATTCCCGTGGCCGCCGCGCTCGGCGGGATGGCGGTACCGGTCGGGATCTTCTTGGCGTTCAACGCCGGCGGCCCGGCGGCGCACGGCTGGGCCGCCGCAATGTCGACCGATACGGCCCTCGCGCTGGGGGTGCTGGCGCTGCTCGCGCCGCGCGCCACCCGCCTGCCGCCTCCGCCTGCTCACCCTGGCGGTCGTCGACGACCTGGTCGCGCTGATATCATCGCAGTCGTATACAGCGGAGCGCGTCGAGATGCGCCGCTGCTCGCTCGCGGTCGGCTTCTTCGCCGTGCTCCTGGTGGCTCTGCGCTGGGTGCCGTTCGCGTGGCGAACCGAGGCCGCCATCGTGCTCGGCGTCGCGCTCTGGGTCGCTCTGTTCGAGTCCGGTATCGATCCACTCGTCGCCGGACTGGCGATCGGGCTCGTAACGACGGCCTATCAGCCCGCACGCGGCGATCTCGAGCGTGCGACCGAGCTGACCCGTTCGTTCCGTGAGCAACCGACTCCCGAACTCGCTCGTAGCGCGCGGCGGAGCGTCGCGTCGGCGATCTCCGCCAACGAGCGGCTTCAGTACGAGCTTCACCCGTGGACGAGCTACCTCATCGTTCCCGTCTTCGCGCTCGCCAACGCCGGCGTCCATATCGACGGGGAGCTGCTCGGTGATGCCGTCGGCTCGCCGATCACGCTCGGAATAGCGCTCGGGTACGTCGTCGGGAAGCCCCTGGGCGTCCTGAGCGCGAGCTGGCTCGCAAGCCGGCCATGGCTTCGGCGGTCTGCAGCGGGCCCTGAGCTGGCCGGTGATCGCCGGGGGTGGTGCCGTCGCCGGGGTCGGCTTCACCGTCTCGATTCTGATCTCGAGCCTCGCCTTCGACGGCAGCGAACTCGAGGAGGCGAAGCTCGGCGTGCTTGCCGCGGCGATCGTCTCGCCGCTGGTGGCCTGGACGATCTTCCAGGTGGTCAAACGATTGCCCGACGAAGTCAGGGCCCGCCAGATCGCCGGCACCTACGAGGACCTGCTCGACCTCTCCGAGGACGTCGATCCCGAGCGCGATCACATCCGGGGCTCCGCAGCAGGGTCCGGTGACGCTCGTCGAGTACGGGGACTACGAGTGTCCGTACTGCGGACGCGCCGAGGTGGTCGTCAGGGAGCTACTCGACTCGTTCGGCGACGACCTCCGCTACGTCTGGCGCCACCTGCCGCTGAACGACGTCCACCCGAACGCCCAGATGGCCGCGGAGGCGGCCGAGGCGGCGGGTGCACAGGGCGCGTTCTGGGAAATGAACGACAGGCTTCTGCAGCACCAGGACCAACTCACGCCGGCCGACCTACGGCGGCACGCGGAGGAGCTCGGCCTGGACGTGGATCGCTTCTGGGACGACCTCCGCCGTCGCGAGTACGCGGAACGGGTGGCCGACGATGTCGCGAGCGCAGACGCCAGCGGGGTCGCCGGCACCCCGGGCTTCTTCATCAACGGCAGGCGCCACCAGGGCGCCTACGACATCGAGACCCTGACCTCGGCCGTTAGAAGGGCGAGGGACACAGCGCGGATCAGGTCGGCCAGCCGCTCGGCCGAGCCACAGCGTGTCGGTTAAGCCGTAACCGATGCGGATCGTCCCCTCCTAGGGAAATCCCTACCCCGGGCTCGGGTGGATCGGTATTGCGGAGTTGTCCCGCTAGGAGGACAGTTGACGTGCCTGCCTACAAAAGGAGAAACCCATGGCAATGATCACCGTCGGCAAGGAAAACTCGATGCCGATCGACCTCTATTACGAGGACGTCGGCGACGGCCAGCCCGTCGTCCTGATCCACGGCTATCCGCTCAACGGCCGACTCCTGGGAGAGGCAGACGAAGGCGCTGCTCGACGCCGGCTATCGCGTCATCACCTACGACCGGCGCGGCTGGGGGCAGTCGAGTCAGCCGACCACCGGCAACGACTACGACACCTTCGCCGCCGACCTCAATGAGCTACTGGAGCAACTCGAGGTCACCGGAATCGTCCTGGCCGGCTTCTCGATGGGCACCGGCGAGGTGACCCGGTATCTCGGGACCTATGGCTCGGAGCGCGTCGAGAAAGCGGCGCTCTTCGGCGCGATCCCCCCGTTCCTGCTGAAGACCGACGACAACCCCGAAGGGGTGGACGGCTCCGTCTTCGAGGGCATCAAGCAGGCGGCGATCAAGGATCGCTACGTCTGGTTCAAGCAGTTCTTCGACGACTTCTACAACGTCGACAAGTTGCAGCCCGAGAGGATCAGCGAGCAGGCCTGGCAGGCGAGCTTCAACGTCGCCTGCATGGGATCGGCGTATTCGAGCGTCGCCAACGTCGATACCTGGCTGACCGATTTCCGAGAGGACCTTCCCAAGATCGACGTCCCGGTGTTGGTCGTGCACGGAACCGAGGACAGGATCCTCCCGTATGAGTCGACCGCGGCCCGGCTCCCGGATCTCATCGACGACGTCAAGGTCGTCCCGGTGGAGGGCGGACCCCACAACATCGGCTGGACGCACCCGGAGGTGCTCAACCCGCTGTTCGTCGCTTTCCTCGAGAAGGGACTCGAGGGCGTCGAGCAGGTTGAGTCGGAGGTCACCCACGCCTGAGCGCCCGAAGCCGCGCTTCGTAGTCCAGCTCCACGACGCGACCAGCCTGCACTTCGATTTGCGCCTGCAGGTTGGTCGCGTCCTCCGTTCCTGGGCCGTTCCGAAGGGGCTATCCCTCGACCCCGCCGTGCGGCGGCTGGCTGTGCCGGTCGAGGACCACACCCTCTCGGCGGGAGAGTTCGAGGGCGTTCACGAGGGTCAGCGGCGCGGTAGCGGAGCGGTGATCGTCTGGGACGAGGGGACGGTCGAGATCCTGAGCCGGGAGCCCGACCACCTCTCATTCGTCCTGCACGGTCAGAAGGTCAGAGGCCGCTTCGGCCTCACCAAGACGGGCGAGCGACGCTGGATCCTGGTCAAGGCGACCGACGAGGAGGCGAGGCCCGGGTCGGATGTGGTGGCGGAGTCCCCCGCCAGCGTCCGCAGCGGCCGGACCTGGCAGGAGGTGGCCGATGAGCGGCCGGCCCCTGAGCAACCACCGGAGAGGCGGGGCTCATGACCTCATATGGTGGACTCGTGCCATCGGTGGAGGGCCTCAAGACCGCTGACCTCGTCGACTCGATGGGGCGGCTGCATCGGCATCGCTGTCACATCCTCGACCTGGTCAGCCCGACGCCTGGTCGGGTGCTCTTCGGCCCGGCGGTGACGATCTCTTACTTCCCGAGCTGCTCGGCCGCCCTGGAGCCGGAGCGATACAACCTGGCCAACCTCTTTCACGAGGCGATCGGCGACGAGCCGGAGGGGAAGGTCCTCGTGCTGGCCAGCAACGGCTATACGGAGACATCGATGGGCGGTGGCACCAAACTCTCCCGCCTGCAGGACGACCGGTGCGCAGGGGTGCTCACCGACGGCCGGCTGCGCGACTTCGACGAGCTCGCCGGCTACGACTTCGCCGCCTACTGCTCCGGTCAGGCGACCCGCTGGGGCGGGGGAGAGGTGACCCCGTTCCAGGCCAATGTCCCGGTGGTCGTCTCGCGGGTCGGGGTGAAGCCAGGCGACTACGTCTTCGCCGACAGCTCCGGTGCTGTGGTCATCCCCGGCGGACAGGTCGACGAGGTGGTCGCGGGGGCTCGTGCGGTGGAGGACGAGGATGCCCGCTCCCGCGAGCAGATAGACCAGGAGGAGCTTCGCGGTGAGCCGCGCGACCGCGAGTGAGCTGCCGCCGCTAGACGAGCGCGACCACGTGCTCGGCGCCGACCGACCGGTCGTGACGCTGGTCGAGTACGGCGATTTCGGCTGCCCCTACTGCTTCGCCGCCAAGCGCCCGATCGAATCGCTGCTCGACCGCTATGACCTGCTGAGGCTCGTCTGGCGTCACTTTCCGGACCCGGAGCTCCATCCGGGAGCGGATCTCGCCGCCGAGCTGTCCGAGATGGCGGCGGCAAACGACAGGTTCTGGGACGCGCATGGCATGCTCCTGTCCGGCCGCACGCGCATCTTGCAGGAGGACCTGCTCTCCGTGGGACGGCGCCTCGGCTTCGACCCGGACGACGTCAAGGCGGCCCTCGACGATCACCGCTTCCGTGAGCCGGTCGAAGAGGACATCGCTGGTGGGAAGCGCGCCGGCGTCCCCGGCACGCCCACCTTCTTCGTCAACGGCGAGCGGCTCGTCGGTCACTGGCGCCAGCTCGCCCAGGTCGTCCCGGCTGCCCTCAGCGAGGCGGCGAAGTAGGCTGGGTGGAGCCCAATGCCCGACTGCACCCACCTCGATCAGGTTGAAATCACCGAGCTCCCAGAGTCCGTGGAGGGCTGTGAGGAGTGCCTGAAGGTTGGCGACCCATGGCTCCATCTCCGGATCTGCCTGAGTTGCGGCAAGGTCGGCTGCTGTGACGACTCCCCCAACCGCCATGCCACGGCGCACGCGCAGGAGAGCACTCATCCTCTGATTCGCTCCCTCGAGCCCGGTGAGGAGTGGTCCTGGTGCTACGTCGACGACATCCCGTTGATGATCGCCGACGTCCACGGGGAGACGCGCATTCCGCCCTCTCCTCTCGGCGGTTAGGCCCCGGTTACTGCCTGTAGTTCTCGACGGTGCCGGAGCTTCGCGCCTCGGCGTCGTCCGGGTCCTGGCCGAACTCCTCCTTGGCCCTGCGCTGCCGCAACAGATCCCAGCAGCGATCGAGCTCGACCTCCACGGCGCGCAACCGGTCCTGGTCCGCCTCCAGGCTCTGATCATCCTCTCGGTCCTGCTGCTCCCGCCCGCGCAGGTCCTTCTCCTCGCTGACCAGCCGGTCGATCTGCGCTGCAATGCTCTCGTCGCTCATGGGCTGGATCCTACGCCGAGGCGCAGCACCGTGGACTTGAGGCTGAGCTCCTCGTAGTCCAGGTGCTCCAGCAGGTTCTCGCCGAGTCCCCGAAGGGAGTCGACCACCGCCTGTCGCGCGTCCTCGCTCTCGTCGTCCGTCAGGTTCCTTGCCGCGGCCTCGACGGCATCGAGGTCATCCGAGACCCGCCGGTGGTCGCCCACCAGCCGGTCGATGACCGGGTTGAGAGCTGGGTTCGTCTCGCGCAGCTCGGGAAAGAACTGGTGGTCCTCGGCGCCGTGGTGCATGTGCACGAAGCGGCAGTAGTACAGGCAATCGACCTGCAGCCGCCAGAGCATGCTGTCGCGTCTGAGCTCGTTCAACTCCCTGCGGATCTCCTCCGCGGGAAGCCCCTGGAGAGCGCCCTCCGCCAGCAGCTCGACTCGCTCCAGGTCCCTCCGGATTTTCGCGTGAACCGAGAGCAGCATCTCGTAGGTCGCGCGGCCCCGGAAGGTCTCGGGCATCGCCTCCAGGCTCGTCATCGGCGGGCGGCCTCGACCCGCTCTCGTACCTGGGGCGCGACCTCCTCGATGAAGGTCCGCAGCGTGCCGGGGTCGGGCGGCGTGGCCAGGACCAGCGTCCCGAAGCCGAGGTCGACCGCGAAGTGGGTGAGCACTTCGACCCAGTGGTCGGGAGGGCCGACGATCGTCTGATCGGTCTCCTGGCGGGCCGGGGCCGCGGCGGTGAACTCACCGGACACGATGTAGATGCGACGGATCTCGCCTGGGTCGCGGCCGGCCTCGCGTGCGGCGCGGTCGATCAGCTCCTCCGCCGCCGGGACCTCGGCTGGCGGCACGTAGGCCATCATCGGGGCCACCCAGCCATCCGCGGCGCGTCCGGTGAGTGCCAAAGCGCGGGGCTTCGCGGCGCCGAGCCAGATCCCAATCGGGTGCGCCGGCGCGGGGCCGGGCTTCATGCCCTCGAGGTCATAGTGCCGGCCGTGGTGGCGAAGCGACGGGTCGCCGTTCCAACTCTCCCGGAGGATCTCCACCGCCTCCTCCAGCGCTTCGATGCTCTCGCCCGGGGTGAGCTCGGGGGCGCCCATCGCGTGCGCGGGCTCGAGATAGCCGCCGCCGCCGAGACCCGCCTCGAACCGGCCGCCGCTGAGCACGTCGAGCGTCGCTGCGGCCTTCGCGAATACCGCCGGCGGTCGCAGCGGGAGGTTTGCCACCGCCGGGAACACGCGGATCCGCTCCGTTTGGCCGAGGATCACGCCGATCAGCGCGAGCGCATCCAGATGCCTCCGCTGATAGGGGTGGTCCTGGACCCCGAGCAAGTCGTACCCGAGCTCGTCGGCAAGGCGGGCTGTCTCCAGCACACCGCCGGGATCGCTTGCGTCCGGTGTCAGGAAGTAACCGAATTCCATGGGGTGTCCGTAGTCGGCCATTTCGCTCAGAGCTCCTTCGGTGATTTGGAGGCCATGGGGAGGGGGCGGCGATTCGTTTGAGCGCTCAACTACCTAGACGGTAGCGTCCTCGCCAACTCGCTTCGGTCCAAGATGCACTCACAGTCGAACGGAGGAGAAACCATGGAACTCGATGGAAAGGTCGCGCTCGTCACAGGCGCCAGCGGCGGTATCGGCGCCGCGGTGGCGCGCAAGCTGCATGACGCCGGAGCGTCGGTCGGTCTGCTCTCGCGGCACGGGGACGACCTGGGCCTCGAGCGCGGGCTCGGGCTGACCTGCGACGTCCGCGATCGCGCCGCGGTCGCAAACGCGACCGAAGCGGTGGTGGAGCGCTTCGGCCGCCTCGACGTGGTGATCGCGAACGCGGGGGTCGGCTCATACGGGCCGTTTCTCGAGCTCGACCCGGAAGAGGTCGAGGCGATGATCGACATCAACCTGAAGGGGACGCTCTACACGGCGGCCGCGACACTGCCCCATCTGATCGACTCCGGCGAGGGGGACTTCATCTCAATGGCGAGCGTCGCCGGTCTCCGGGGCCTTCCCGGCGAGTCCGTCTACAACGCGTCGAAGTTCGGCCAGCTCGGGTTCACGCGCTCGCTCGATCACGAGCTGCGCGAGCGAGGGGTGCGCGCCACCTGCATGTGCCCAGGTGGCGTCAACACCAATTTCGCGATCGGGACTGGCCGGACCGAGGGCGACCCCGAACTGGAGGGCATGCTGACTGCCGACGAGGTCGCCGACGTCGTCCTCTTCACGATCACGCGCCCAAGGCGCATGCGGATCCTGACGACGAGCTTCCGCCCGATGATCGAGGCCTCCTGGGGATAGATCGCGTGTGCTTTCTCAATGCCCGGGGCCGGCCTGAGCCCGACAGCATTGACTGGGTGGACTGGTTGCGGGACCCTCGCAGTTCACAAGCAGAAGGGAGCGAGCCATGCCTCGCAACAAGCCCATTGGATTTCTCGCCGCCGGGGCGTCCATTTCCCTGATCGCGTTGGTGGCCGCCGGTTGCGGCGGCGACGACAACGGTGACGGCACGACCGCCGCGAGCCAATCTCCCAACACGGCTTCGGGTCCGGCCGCAACGATCGACGCCCATGACGAGGGCAACCTCGGCACGATCCTGGTCGACTCACAGGGTCTCACCATCTACCTCTTCGAGAAGGACTCCGGCACGAAGAGCTCCTGCTTCGGCGGCTGCGCCAGCGCCTGGCCTCCTGTTCGGGCGAGTGGCAAGCCGACGGTCGGCAACGGGCTGAATGCCTCGCTGGTCGATACCACGCCTCGATCCGACGGACAGGCACAGGTCACCTACAACGGTCACCCCCTCTACCTGTTCGCGGGCGACCAGAGCGCCGGCGAGACCAACGGACAGGGCCTCACCGAGTTCGGCGGAAGCTGGTTCGCGTTGAGCACCGATGGGAACCCGGTGACGACGCAGCCGTCGACGACCTCGTCCACGGGCAGTGGGGTCCCCGGCTACTAGCCGCTAGACAAGAGCGCTTTCCCGGCTCGAGCTGCTTCGGGCGGTTCGAGCCGGGTCCATCGGGCCAGTAGGTTTTAAGGATGTCGTCCGCCTGGCCCGCTCTCTCCTACGACGCCTGGAGCGAGACCTGCGACACGCTCCACGCCCACACCCAGGTCCTTGGGAAGTTGGCTGTCGTGCTGGCTCCCCCCGAGCCGGAGCTGCAACACGCCGCGCTCCGCCTCACTCCGCGCGGGTGGGAGACCGACGTCCTGCCGGCCCCGGATGGTTCCGGGGCGATCGTCGCCGGTCTCGATCTGCGCAGCCACGAAGCGTTCGTCGAGCACACCGATGGAAGGGAGATACGCATCGCACTTACCCCGAACCGTCCGGTCGCCGAGGTGACGCGCGAGCAGCTCGAGGCTGTCGGCCGTCTGGCCGGCGAGGTCGAGATCAACCCAAAGCCCCAGGAGGTCTCCTGGAGCGTGCCGCTCGACGAGGACCGGGAGCACTTCATATATGACCCGGATCAGGTCGCGACCTATTTCACGGCCGCGACACAGGCCGACCTCGTGCTCGCCGAGTTCCGGGCGCCCTTCCGCGGGCGAGCCACACCCGTCAACGCCTGGTGGGGGACCTTCGATCTGGCGGTCCAGTTCTTCTCCGGAAAGCCGGCTGATCCGCCTGGCGACGACTTCATCTTGCGCAACGCGGGCGACGCGGAAGTGATCCAGGTCGGTTGGTGGCCGGGCGATCCGAAGCACGATGGAGCAGCCTTCTTCGCCTACGCCCATCCGGCGCCGGAAGGGTTCGCCGAGGCTGACCTGGACCCCGAGGCCGCGCACTGGGACGCGGACCTCGGCGAGTTCGCCCTCGACTGGGAGGACCTCCGCTCGGCCGAGGACCCACACTCCCTCGCGCTCGACTTCGCGCACTCGGCCTTCGGCCATGCTTGCGATGTCTGCGCCTGGGACCCCGTCCTCGCAAAGAGCGCGCGAGGGCAAGCCGCCGCCGATTCATTGAATCGGGTGTCCATTTCCCCTACCTCCGTTCGTCTCAGGGGCGAACATTCACCCAAGGAGGAACCCAGATGAAGTACTTGCTGCTGATCCATCAAGGCGACACGCCGGTGCCCGGAACGCCCGAGTGGGACCGCCTCTCGGAGGACGAGCTGAAGCGGATCCCCGCCGACTACCAGGCGGTCAACTCCACCCCCGGCGTGACGCCCGGTGCCTGGATGGAGCCGCCAGAGCTGGCGACGACCGTCCGCGTCGACGGCGACAAGACGCTGACGACTGACGGCCCGTTCGTCGCCGTCAAGGAGGCGCTCGGCGGGTACCTGTTCTACGAGGCGGACGACCTCGACGCCGCGATCGAGCTCGCGTCGCGCATCCCGGCGGCGCGGCTGGGCGGAGCCGTCGAGGTGCGGCCGCTGAAGGAGTCGTAGCGATCCTCGAGCAGGTCTTCCGCGACGAGTGGGGGCGTGTCCTCGCCAACCTGATCGGCTTCCTCGGCGACTTCGACCTCGCCGAGGAGGCCACTCAGGAGGCCTTCGCGATCGCCGCCGAGCGCTGGCCGCGCGATGGCACACCGGAGAATCCGCGCGGCTGGCTCGTGACCACGGCCCGCAACCGCGCGATCGACCGGATTCGCCGCAACCGCACCCTCGCCGAGAAGACCAGGCTGCTGGAGGTGCCGGAGGCCACCGAGGACGAGATGGAGGAGACCGTCATTCCCGATGAACGCCTCGAGCTGCTCTTCACCTGCTGCCATCCGGCCCTGGCGCTCGAGGCCCAGGTGGCACTCACGCTGCGGACTCTGGGCGGCCTGAGCACCGAGGAGATCGCGAGGGCCTTCCTGGTTCCCAAGGAGACGATGGCGAAGCGCCTGGTCCGCGCCAAGCGGAAGATCGAGGAGGCGGGCATCCCGTTCCGGGTCCCGCCGGCACACCTCCTGCCGGATCGCCTCGCGGCCGTGCTCGGCGTCATCTATCTGATCTTCAACGAGGGCTACGGCGGGAGGGGCGACCTGGCCGACGAGGCGATCCGCCTGGGTCGCGCGCTCGCCGAGCTGATGCCCGACGAGCCCGAGGTCCACGGGCTGCTCGCGCTGATGCGGGTGAACAACGCGCGGCGGGACGCCCGGTTCGCGGAGGGAGAGGTGGTCCTGCTCCGCGATCAGGACCGCTCGCTCTGGGATCTGGAGCAGATCGAGACGGCGAAGGCCGGGGTGGACCGCGCTCTCGCCCTCGGCGGCCGTGGCCCCTACGTGCTCCAGGCCGCGATAGCCGTGCTCCACACGGAGGATCCCCAGGACTGGGAGCAGATCGCGGCCCTCTACGGCGAGCTCGGCCGGCTCACAGGCTCACCCGTGGTGGAGCTCAACCGAGCGGCCGCCCTCGCCGAGGGGGGCGATCCCACGGCGGCCCTGGAGCTCGTCGACGGCCTCGAGCTGGATCGCTATCACTACCTGCACTCGACCCGGGCGGAGCTGCTGCGCCGGCTGGATCGCACCGGGGAGGCGCGTGCCGAGTACGGCCGGGCGCTCGAGCTGGTCCACACCGATGCCGAGCGGCGCTTTCTGGAACGCCGCCTCGCCGAGCTGCCCGGCCGCTGACCGCGCGGCTCAGGACGGAAGCGGTACGGCGGCCTCGGGGGTCGCCACCCGGAAGCTGAAGCTCTCCTCGAGATAGAGCTGGACCGCGTCGGCGTCGTGGTCCTCGTATCCGATCGAGAGATCCTGTCCCGAGTCGAACAGGAAGTCCCCGCCCCGGAGGCTCACAACGACCCCGCCGTTCACCCCTGGGGCCCAGACGATCGGCCCGCCGAGGATCTCCTGCAGGTGCTGAAAGAGCGGATAGCCCCCGTGCTCCGCGGTCTCGAGCACGTGTGTGTGGCCCTCGGGACTGAGCGCGAGCCCGTAAGGCCCGTCGACGCCCACGTCGCGCAGCGCATCGACCGACTTCGCGACGTGGCGCGGGTAGACCTCACAGTCCTCGCCGAGATTGATCCTTTCGTGGGGCGAGGCCTCGGCGATTCCCTTGATGCCCGCGGCGCCCCAGCCACCGAAGACGGCGGCGTTCTCGGCGCTCGCGATCCTGCGAGCCGCCTTGTCGAGAGTCTCGAGGTCTACATCCGGAGCGCCGCGCTCGGCGTCGTCCAGCTGGGCGCGGCTGATTGCGAAATGAGCCCTGAGCTCCACCAGTCCGAGGACCCGGCGCTGGCTCGCGGCCACGCCATCCCCGGGTGCGTCGGCGACATCCTCGACGCGCCCCAGGTTCGTCGCCGAGTAGTCCCATCCATGGGGCCCCGAGAAGTCCACCAGCTTCCGGGCGGCCAGAGCCGGCGTGAGCCGCTCGCGCGCCTCGTCGTCGAGCAGCCGCCAACCCGCCTCTGTGATCGGCGCGTGCTCTCGGAGCAGGTGGCTCAAGTCATGCTCCCTCGCAGGCTGCCGATCCCGAGCGACTCGCTGCCGGCGAGTGGCGCGCCCTTGGCGGCCTCCTCTTCGGTCGCTTCCTCCTCCGACTCCTCGCCGTGCTCGACGATGTCGCCGTCCTGGAAGAGGATCCCCTGCGCGATCTCGCGCCACAGCGGAAGGCGGCGAAAGAGAAACTCAAGGTTCATCGAGAAGTGCTTGAACTCCTCACCCTCGGCGTCCAGCATGATCGCCCGGGCCGTCGCGTCGCGCTCGATGGCGAGGCGTTGCTCATACCAGTCGATGGCCTCCGCCTCCTCGATCAGGTTTGCGGCCATTCTCGCGAAGGTGCGCGCTTCCTCGGGAAGTTCCGCCGCCGGCTCGTGGTACTGGTCGAATCCCACAGCCCGCATCTTTTCAGAGCCGGGCTCTATTGACTCATCGGCTAGTAGCCGGAGAAGTGCCTGACCGCGAACCCACCCGGTCGGCGCTTCGTCGCCCGCCAGCGCGGACCGTTGCCTCCGCTGCCGTAGGAGGAGGTGTCGAAGCGCAGGCCCGCCACGACGGCGTAGGCGTGACCGGCGTTCGCCATCACGCTGATCCAGTCGCCTTTCCCGGGCAAGCCCCACGACATGAGCGGGCCGGACGGCAGCGGGCTGGAGAGCATCCCCGCCGCATGCAGCAGGTAGCTCACCGCCCCCGAGCAGTCGTACCCCGCCGACTCGAAGCTCCCGTGGCCACCGCCCCAGACGTAGGGACGCTTGTGGATCCTGTTGCCGGCCTCGATGGCGTTGACCACGGCCGGCGGAGCCCCGATTGGGGCAATCGCCCTACCGGTCTTGCGGATCAATTTCGCCTTGCGGCGCTTGCCGCCGCTGGCGACGCTGGGCGTCGTCGATTGCCCCGCCGGAGCGCCTGGTGCTGCCGAGCCGCCGGTCTGGGCGGCTGCGCTCGAGGTCCAAGCCACCATGGAGAGTACGAGCAGTCCCGCGACTCCCCACCTGATCCCTGCCGTTGCGTGCACTCGCAAACCAACCTCCTTCTCAGGCCTGCGGGGTTAGCTGACGGGCTCGCGCGGAAGGAGCCGCGCGCTCACACTCGGTGGGTTTGCCCCTGGAACTCGGTTCCCCCGCTCCCGTCCTGACCGGACGGGATTAGGCGTTTGATGTAGCTGAACACCGCCAATTGGGGAAAGGCGCGGTCAACCCCTGCTAGAGATGCTGGACCATCTTTCAGGCTTTTGCCCGCGGCTGTGTGGACTCAGTGACCACCGCGCTCGCCGCGCAGCAGGGCAAGAGCGTGGGGGAGGGCTGTCTCCAGGACCGGCGCGGTCTCGGTCGATGCTCGCCGGGTTGCCGGGGAGGTTGACGATCAGAGTCGATCCCCGGGCGCCGGCGATCCCGCGCGAGAGCATCCAAAGGTCGGTGTGCGGCTGAGAGGCCTGGCGGATCGCCTCGGCGATGCCCGGCGCCGGCCGGTCGACCACTGCGGCGGTCGCCTCTGGCGTCACGTCGGAGGGCGCCAGGCCGGTCCCGCCGGTGGTCAGGATCAGGTCGAAGCGCTCCTCGTCGGCCCAATGGCGAAGTCGGCTCTCGATCAGGCCCCGGTCGTCGGGGAGAATCTCCCGCTCGACGGCGTCGGCGCCGAGCCGGCGCGCCAGATCTGCGAGCTTCGAACCGCTCTGGTCCTGGCCCTTCCCGCCTGCCCTGGACGTCGAAAGGGTCAATACGCCGACGCGCACGTTCGCCTAGCCGCCGGCGGCGGCCGAGTCGTCCCGTCGCCAGGTTCCGCTGCGGCCACCGCTCTTCTCGATCAGCTCCACGGCCTCGATTCGCACCCCGCGCTCGAGTCCCTTGACCATGTCGTAGATGGTCAGTGCGGCGACCGCGGCGGCCACCATCGCCTCCATCTCGACTCCGGTGCGGCCCACCACGCGTGCCTCGGCTTCGATCTGGACGACTCCTTCGGTGACGTCGACGGTTGGCCGGACGTCCGCGAAAGCCAGCGGAAGCGGGTGAGCCAGGGGGATCAACTCCGCGGTTCGCTTGGCGGCCTGGATTCCGGCGAGCCTGGCGGCGCCCAGGACATCCCCCTTCGGCGCGTCGCCCCGCTCCAGAGCCTCCGCCGTCGCAGGCTTCATCCGCACCGTGGCACGGGCCAGGGCAAGGCGCTCGCTCTCCGGCTTCGCGCCGACGTCGACCATCCGAACGCTGCCTTCCTCAGAGACGTGGCTGAGCTCGCTGCGCTCGCTCACGGGACCGTGCCCTCCACCCAGCGCGATCCGGCTGCGTCCACCTCGCGCTTCCAGATCGGGGCCTCAGCCTTGATCCGGTCGATCGCCTTCCGGGCGCCCGAAAATGCCTCCTCGCGATGGGGGGCCGAAACGGAGACGATCACGCTCGATTCGCCCAGCGGGACGGAGCCGATCCGGTGCTCGGCCGCCGCGGCGGCCAGACCGTGCTGCTCGACGCACTCGCGCAGGATCTCGGCGATTCGCTCCTCCGCCATCTCCCGGTAAGCCTCGTAGTCAAGGCGGGAGACGTCGCGCGTCGTGCCCTGAAAGGTGACGATCGCACCGGCCTCGGGGCGTGAGACGAGCCCCGCGAGCGACTCGAGCGAGAGCGGCCCATCGGTGATCCGGACGTGCACCCGGTCATGCTCGCCGCCGCTGACGGGCGGCACGAGCGCCAGCTCGTCGCCCGAGGAGAGCGGGGTGTCCGAGTCCGCGTAGTCGCGGTTGACCGCCATCCGCACCGGCATCCTCTCGAGCAGATCGGTCAGCTCGGGGCGCTCGGCGAGCCTTTCAAGCGCCTCGGCCACAGTGGCTCCGTCGTTCACCTCGACCTCGATCGAATCGCTGCCCACACGCTCGCGGAAGACGGCGAACAGTCGGACGCGTGACGGTCATCAAGGCGATGCTACGGGGCCGACATCCGGCAGGAGCTCGACCTCGATGCGGCTGCCGGCCACTGGGGCATCGCTGTCGGCTGACACGATCGCGAGTGCGTCCGCGCCGAGCATCGAGGTGAGCACGTGCGAGTCCTGGTTCCCGGTCGGCCGGGCGTGCCACCCGTCTTCGCGAAGCTCGAGCGAGCACCGCACGGCGTGGTCGCGCCCAGGTGCCGCCGGCAG
The DNA here is from genome assembly GCA_963848955.1 of uncultured Solirubrobacterales bacterium. Taxonomy (GTDB): domain Bacteria; phylum Actinomycetota; class Thermoleophilia; order Solirubrobacterales; family 70-9; genus DASUPK01. The sequence goes on from CAWKFQ010000018.1 coordinate 28,409, forward strand.
GTCCTCATCGAGAATCGCCGAGGTGCGACCGACCCACTCCCCGACCCCGAGCAGAGCCAGGATCGCGGGGCGGACGAAGAGCAGGAAGGTGACCATCGCGGAGACGGGATTCCCCGGCAGGCCGAAAACCAGCGCGCCGCCCGGCGCCGGCTCCGAACCAGGTCGGCTTGCCCGGCTTCAGCGCCACCCTCCAGAAGATCTGGTCGACGCCGAGGGAGGCAAGCGCCGCCTTGACGTGATCGTGCTCGCCAACCGAGACACCGCCGCAGATCACGACGAGCTCGCTATCCAGGGATCGCGCGATCGCGGCGCGGGTTGATTCGGGATCGTCCCTCACCGTTTCCCTGGCGACCACCTCCGCCCCCGCGCTCAGAGCGAGCGCCGGGATCGTGTAGGCGTTGGAATTCCGAACCCCGCCCGGCTGGGGCGGGTCATCCGGCTCCAGCAGCTCGTCACCAGTGGTCAGCACCGCCACTCGCGGGCGCCGCGCGCAGCTGACCGTCCCAATGCCAACCGACGCGAGCACTCCGAGCTCGGCGGCACCGAGGCGAACGCCGCGCCTGAGGACCGTCGCCCCCGGCTCGATGTCATCTCCGGCGTGCCGCACGTTGGTTCCCTGTCTCGACCTCGACCTCGATCTGGACCCGCCCGTCGCTGAACGCTCGTGTCCTCGATCCGCACGACCGAGTCGGCCCCGTCTGGGATCACCGCACCGGTCGAGATCCCGATCGCCTCTCCGCCGCTGAGGGGCGATCGTGCCGGTCGTCCCGCCCGAGACTCATCGGCGACCGTGAGGGTCACCGGCCCGCCCGACGCGGCGCCCCGCGTGTCCTCGGCCCGCACGGCGAACCCGTCCATCGAGGAGTTGTCGAAGCCGGGAACCGGGTCGGCGCTCTCCACCTCGACGGCGAGAATCCGTCCGAGCGCCTCGCGCAAGGGGACCGGCTCCGCGCCCAGCGGGCTGGCCCGCTCGAGGACGAGACGCCTGGCGTCGCCGAGGGCGAGCGGCTTGTCCGCCGGCGCTCCCGTCAGGGCGCCCTCACTCGACTCCGAGCATCACGTCGCTCGCCTTGATCAGAGCGGTCACGTCCTTACCCGTCTCTATGCCGAGCTCGCGAACGGCCTCCACGGTCACCGATGCAACGAGCCTCATGCCGCTGACGTCGAGCTCCACGTTTGCAATGGCCTCACCGGCGTTGACGTTCGTGACCTTGCCCGGAAGCTTGTTTCTGGCGCTGATCTGCATCGACTCCTCCTCTGGCCGCGGTTGTCTGAGACTCGTGACGAGGCTAGATCATCCGCTTCGCGCGACCGACGCGGGTGCCCTTGCATAGGCAAAGCCACCCGCTGCCATACTGAGCCCGATGACCGATCTCAGCATGGGCGAGGCCGCGCGGGCGATCGGCGTGAGTGTCGACACGCTCCGCCGCTGGGACGGCGCGGGGAAGCTCCGCACCACCCGGGACTCGCGGAACCGCCGGCAGGTGCCGGCCACCGAGGTGGAGAGGCTTCGGCGCACCCCGACCCGCCACCGCACCGACGACTCGTTCTCGGCGCGAAACCGGTTCCCTGGAACGGTCACCTCCGTGGAGGTCGCAGGGGTCATGGCGCTGGTGGAGATCCAAGCCGGCCCGCACCTGATCACGGCTGCAATCACGCGGGACGCGGTCGAGGAGCTTGGGCTCGTGGAGGGCACCCGGGCTACCGCCACGGTGAAGGCGACCTCGGTCATGATCGATCGAGAGCCCTGAGCCTTCTACCTATGTAATGCATATGTAATGATCGGCGCGCGAATGGGCGCCGTCGAATCAAGAGCCAGCCGCCACCTCGCCGTGCTCGCCGTCACGATCGCGTGCTTGGCCGGACTGGCGGGCTGCGGGGGCGGCGGCGGCGACTCGGATCAGGTGGTCGTCTCGGCTGCGGCATCTCTCGATACGGCCTTCAACGACTACGTGGACGCCGCCGGCATCGACGCCAAGATGTCGTTCGCCGGATCGGACGAGCTAGCCGCCCAGATCCGCCAGGGAGTCAAGCCCGATGTCTACGCCGCCGCCAATACGACCCTGCCCGACGAGCTCCACAAGGAGGGCCTCGTCGGCGAGCCGACGGTGTTCGCGACCAACACGCTGGTGCTGGCGGTCCCGGAGGACTCGCAGATCGACACCCTCGACGACCTGACCAAACCGGGCACCTCGATCGTGATGGGCGACCCGGCGGTTCCGGTCGGTTCCTACACGCGTGAGGTGCTCGACCAGCTTCCGGAAGACCAGCGCAAGGCGATCTACGACAACGTGCGCTCCGAGGAACCCGATGTGAGCGGCATCTCGGGCAAGCTTACCCAGGGAGCCGCTGACGCGGGCTTCGTCTACATCACCGACGTGACCGCGAGCAGCGGTCAGCTGAAGGCGATCCAGCTGCCTGCGGACCTGCAGCCGAATGCCGCCTACGGCGCGGCGGTAGTCACCGGAGCGAAGAACCCGGAGGAAGCCGGCAAGTTCATCGACGGACTGCTCAGCGGGGATGGGGCCACGGCGCTCGAGGAGGCCGGCTTCAAGCCTCCGCCGGGCTGATGCGCAGAGCGGCGTTTGCCATTGGGCTCTTCCTCGCGCTGTTCCTGGTGCTCGCCTTCCTGACGCTGCCGATCGTCGCGATCTTCGTTCATACGTCCCCGGGCGACCTGATCAGCAGCCTCACCGAACAGGACGCCCGGGACGCTCTCTGGCTCAGCCTGAAGACGTCCCTGGCGGCGCTCGCGATCATCGTGATCGTGGGAACACCCGCCGCCTATCTGCTCGCGACACGGGAGTTCCGCGGCCGCTCGGTGGTGGTGACCTTGATCGAGCTCCCGCTGGTGCTTCCGCCGGCGGTCGCCGGCATCGCCCTGCTCGCCTCTTTCGGTCCCGAGGGGCTGTTCGGCAGCGCGCTCGATGACGCGGGAATCCAGCTGGTGCTGCAGACGGCGGGGGTGATCGTCGCCCTCACCTTCGTCGCGGCTCCCTTCTACCTGCGCCAGGCGCAGGAGGCCTTCGCCGCGGTGGATCGCAACCTGCTGGACGCCGCGCGCACGCTGGGGGCCAACGAGGGGCGCGCCTTCATCCGGGTCGCCGCGCCATCGGCGGGCCAGGGCATCGCCTCGGGGATCGCGCTGGCCTGGGGGCGGGCCCTGGGCGAGTTCGGAGCGACGCTGATGTTCGCCGGGTCGTTCCAGGGGATCACCCAGACGGTGCCGCTCGCCATCTTCGCTCGCTTCAGTGATGACTTCACCGCCGCCCTGGCGCTCTCGGGCGTGCTCGTCATCGTTTCCGCCGCCCTGCTGCTCTCGGTCAAGGTCCTCGGACGCTCGCCGTTTCTCGGCGGTGGCGCACCATGAGAGGCCTCGAGGTCCGAGCACGCGATCGGCTTCGTGAGTTGGAGCTTGACGTCGAGCTGCAGGTCGATGGGGAGGGCTCCGCGGCGATCGTCGGGCCGTCCGGGGCCGGCAAGTCGACCGTGCTCCGCATCATCGCCGGGCTGCGGCGGCCCGATCCCGGCCGGGTCGTGATGCGGGGCGAGGTCTGGCTCGACTCGGGCCGCGGGATCAATCTCCGCCCGGAGGAGCGCACCTGCGGACTCATGTTCCAGGACTACGCCCTGTTCCCGCATATGAGCGCCTGGCGGAACGTCGCCTTCGGAATGCCCGGACCGCGACAGGATCGCCGGGGGCGCGCCCTGGAGCAGCTCCGGCGCTTCGGCGTCGGGGAGCTGGCCGACGCCCGCCCCGCTTCCCTCTCGGGAGGCGAACGCCAGCGGGTTGCGCTGGCGCGATCGCTGGCGCGAGACCCGAGCGTCTTGCTCCTCGACGAACCGCTGGCCGCGCTCGACACCCGTACCCGCGCGCACGCCGGCCGCGAGCTCGTCCACGCGCTGAGAGGGACGAGTGCGCTCGCGATCGTGGTCACCCATGACTTCTCGGAGGCGGCCATGCTGGCCGACGAGATCTTCGTCATGGACGAGGGACGCATCGTCCAGCGCGGGACCGCCGCGGAGCTGTCGGCGCGACCGGCGAGCGCCTTCGTCGCCGACTTCGCGGGCTCGGTGGTGCTCAACGGCATGGCGCGGGCGAGACGCGGACGGGTTGACGCAGGTCGAGCTGGATGGCGGAGGCGTCCTGCACAGCACCGACCTGATCCGCGGGCCGGTCGCTGCCCTTGTCTTTCCGTGGGAGGTCAGCCTCGAGCCGGGTGGGGCCGCCCACGAGAGCTCGGCGCTAAACCGCCTCCCGGTCGAGGTCATCTCGGTGACGGAAATCGGGAACCGCGCCCGGATCGGATTGTCCTCACCGCAACCGCTGGTCGCGGAGGTGACCGTCGAATCGATCCGCTCGCTGGCCCTGCGCCCGGGCGTCCGAGTCACGGCAACCTGGAAGGCGACAGCGACCCGGCTCGTCTCGCGCTAGCTAGCCGCCGATCTGGCTCATCGACCGCGGTGGCCGGCGGAATCCGGGCTCGTTGATGCGGTGCTTGAGCTCCTTGCGCCAGACCGCGTCGCGGATCAGCTCCTCGAGCTCGTCGTCGCTCGCGCCCGCGCGCAGCGGATCGCGCAGATCCGTCTCATCGATCGAGAACAGGCAGGTGCGCAGCTTGCCGTCGGAGGTGATGCGGATGCGGTTGCAGTCGGCGCAGAAGGGCTCCGACACCGGGTTCACGAACCCGATCTCCCCGGCCCCGTCCGCGAAGCGGTAGACGCGCGCCGTCGAGTGGGGCTCGCGCGGCAGCGGCTCGAGCTCGTAAGCCGTCTCTGCGATCTCCCTGATCTCCGCTCCGGTCAGAACCGCTTCCGGGCTCCCACTCGCCGTCCGCGTCCAACGGCATGAACTCGATGAACCGCACCTGGTAGTCCGTGGAGCGGGCCAGCTCGCAGAAACGGCAGCACCTCGCGCTCAGTGAAGTCGCGCATCGCGATCGCGTTCACCTTGATCGGCCTCACCGCCGGGAACGCCGCGACGGCGTCCAGGCCGCGCATCACCTGGGCCAGGGCATCTCGGCGGGTGATCTTGAAGAAGGCGTCTCGCGCCAACGAATCCACCGACACGTTGAACCGGTCGACGCCCGGCCCAACCAGCGCCGCGGCGTCGCGCTCGAGCAGGTAGCCGTTCGTGGTGACGGAGATATCGCGAAGGCCCTCGACGTCGCGCAGCATCGCGACGAGCTTCGGGAACTCCCGCCGGACCAGCGGCTCGCCCCCGGTCAGCCTCAGATCGGAGACGCCCATCGATGCGAGCAGCGCGACCAAACGCTGGTTCTCCTCGAAGGTCAGGATCTCCGAGCGGTCGAGCCAGGGCAGGCCGTCGGCCGGCATGCAGTACTGGCAGCGGAAGTTGCACCGGTCGACGACCGAGAGCCGGAGGTCGCCGATGGAACGGCCGTGGCCGTCGCGGAGGGGCTCACGCGCCGTCATTCGACACCGCCCTTCCCGGCGACTTCGTCCCTTGGCTGCCAGCGGAGTCGGCGCCGAACCCAGTCCGTCGCGAGTCGCACGCTGACGAAGCCGACGGCGAGCACGCCGGGCAGCGTCTCCTCGACGGGGACACCGGCAACGTGCCCGAGCAGTGGCGTGAAGGAAGAGGGCACGGCGGTCACCTCGCCGGCGCCGGCTCAGGGTCCGCGACCGCGTCGTGGATTCGGCCCTTGACGGTCTTCAACCGCCCACCCTCGCGTCCCCGGCGCACGGCCGTGATCTCGCCCATGATCGAGATCGCGGTCTCGGCGGCCGTCAGGGCGCCGATGTCGAGCCCGATCGGAGCCGCCAGGCGCCCGAGCTCCTCATCGGTCACGCCCTCGGCGATCAGGCGCTCGCGACGCTTCTCCTGGGCCCGCCGGCTGCCCATTGCCCCGATGTACTGGGCATCGGAGCGGAGGGCGATCTTGAGCACGGCGTCGTCGAGCTTGGGGTCGTGGGTGAGCACCGCGATCGCGGTGGCCCGGTCGATTCCGCCGAGCTCGTCCAGGGCCTTGTCGGGCCAGGCTGCGATCACCCGCTCGGCATCCGGGAAGCGGTCGGCGGTCGCGAAGCGCTTGCGCGGATCGACCACGAACGCGCGCCAGCCGGCCAGCTTCGCCGCGGCGGCCAGCTGGGCGGCGAAGTCCACCGCGCCGAAGATGATCAACCGGGGCGGTGGCGCGACCACGTCGACGAACAGAGTCTGCCCACCGTGCTCGTAGAGCTCGCTGCGCTCGGACCACATCGCGGCTGCCGCCCTCTCGACGGCCGCCTCGTCCAGCTCGGGGTCCTCGAGGGAACCTTCGCGTGTCCCATCCTCCAGCAGCAGCAGCTTCGCGCCGACGTCGGTGCCCTCCAGAAGGGTGGTCAGGGCTGCGCGCCCACCCTGGAGACCCAACTCCCTGAAGCGGCCATCCAGACCGCCGTCGTCATAGGTCTCCACCCAGATCGAGATCTCGCCGCCGCAGGGCAGGCCGACGTTCCAGGCGTCTTCGTCGGCGATCCCGTACTCGAGGAGCTGCGGGGCATCGCCCTTCAGGATGCCCTCGGCCACCTGGACGACCTGACCCTCTACGCATCCTCCGGAGACCGCCCCCGCCATCCTGCCGGCCTCATTGATCGCCATCTTCGTTCCGGGCGGCTGCGGTGCCGACTTCTTCGTGTCGACGACGGTGGCCAGCGCGACCGGATCGCCGGCGCCGACCCAATCCCCGACAACCTGCATCACGCTCTTCATCCGCCTTCAGCCTCCTCAGGCATCCGTGCCCACCAGCCGATCGAGTCCCTGCTCCGTGACCTGTTCCTGATCGTCACGGTACTTGAGCACCGAGCCCAGGGTGCGCTCGGCTGCTGACGCATCGAGGTGGTCCACCCCGAGCAGCTCGAGGGCCGCGACCCAGTCGATCGTCTCCGCGATCCCCGGCGGCTTCTGGATGTCGCTCGAGCGCAGGCGGCGAACCGCCTCGGCCGCCTCGGTCGCCAGCTCCTCCGCGGTCCCCGGCACGCGGCGCCGGACGATCTCGACCTCGCGCGCCGGGCTCGGGTAGTCGATCCAGTGGTACAGGCAGCGCCGCTTGAGCGCGTCGTGCAGGTCGCGCGTGCGATTAGAGGTCAGGATCACCGCCGGCGGGTGAGTCGCCCGGATCGTGCCGATCTCCGGGATCGTGACGCTCGACTCGGCGAGCATCTCGAAGAGGAACGCCTCGAAGTCGTCATCGGCCCGGTCGAGCTCGTCCACGAGCAGGACGGCGGGCAACGGCCCCCCGTGCTGGATCGCCTGCAGCAGCGGCCGGGGCGTCAGAAACTCCCTGCCGAAGAGCTCCTCCTCGGCGAATTCGGCGCCGCTCGCTTCAGAGGAGCGGATCCGCAGCAGCTGGCGTGGGTAGTTCCACTCGTACAGCGCCTCCGAGGAGTCGATGCCCTCGTAGCACTGCAGCCGGATCAGCTCGGTTCCGAGCGCGGCCGCCAGGGCCTTGGCTGCCTCGGTCTTGCCGACCCCCGCTTCGCCCTCGAGCAGCAGCGGCTGCGGCAGCCGCAGCGAGAGGAACAGCGCCGTGGCGAGGCCATCGTCGGCCAGGTAGTCCACGCCGTCCAGTCGCCGCTTGATCGACTCGATGTCGGGTACCGCGGCGCTCACGGGGCTCTCGGAGCCGGCGCGAACTGCGTCGCTCATGCGGAGCTCCCTGACTCCGTCAGGACCGCCTCGTAGTCCGCCCGCGTATCGACGTCGCGCGGGATCGGGCCCGAGACCCTGATTTCGACCACCTCGTCGGAGCGGTGCTCCATCAGCTTCCACACGGCCTTGTCGCCGTGCAGCTCCCGCAGGTCATCGAAGGCGCCCCTGCCGAAGGCCAGCGGGTGGCCGCGGCCGTTGTCGTAGAGACAGGCGGCCAGCACCGTGCCATCGGCGCAGCCCGCGATCAGCGCGCGGACCGTCGCGGGAGTCACGCCGGGCTGGTCGCCGAGCATCAGGACGAGCAGCTCGGCACGCGGATCGAGCGCGCTGAGGCCGGCGGCGATCGAGGACGAGCAGCCATCTCCGAAATCCGGGTTCTCCACCACCTGGGCCTCCGAGAGATCGACTCGGCTGCGGACGTCCGCCGAACTGCCGCCGATCGCGACGATCAGCTGGTCGAACCCACTCGCCCGCGCGGTCTCGAGGGCGTGGTCGAGGAGGGTGCCCGAGCCGTACGGCAGCAGCTGCTTCGGCTCGCCGAGCCGCCGGGAGCCGCCCGCGGCGAGCACGAGACCGGTGACGAACGGCTCAGTGCGCCGCGCCATCCGGAACGCCCTGGGCGCTGAAGGTGTCTCGGCAGCCCTCGGAGCAGAAGTAGTGGAGCTCCCCATCCCGCTCGAGCTGAATGCTCGCCTCGCTGACCGCGACCTCCATGCCGCAGACGGGGTCGATGGCGGTCTCCGTCGAGAGGCCGACCGGCGGCGCGGCCCGGACCGGCTCGGGAGACTCGGCCGGCGTCGCCTCGATCGCTGTGGCCCGCGGCCTCGGGACCCGGCCGGCCTCGCCCTCCGGCCTCAGCGCGACGATCTCCGCGAGGATCGCCAGCGCGATCTCCTCCGGGATCTCGGCGCCGATCTCGAGTCCCGCCGGCGTGTGCAGCCGGGCGCGCTCCTCCTCGGAAAGGTCGAGCGACTCGCGCACGGCGCGGCCGCGAACCTCGCTGGCGACCAGGGCCACGTAGGGGACTCCCGCCCGAAGCGCTTCGGTGAGCACTCGTTCCTCGTCGTGACCGTGTGAGGCCACGACCACCGCGGCATCGTCCGGCGCGGGATGCGACAGGTCCGCCTGGCCGGACTCGACGGCATATCCCACGCGGCCCGCCAGGTCCGCGAGCGCGATTGCGATCGGCGCGGAGCCGACGACCCGCATGGTCGGCGCCGGCAGGTGCGGCTCGAGGAAGACCTCGAGCGCGCCGCCGCTCAGGCAGGGGTTCTTGACCGTCACGGAGCCCTCCTCGACCTCGGGCTGGCCCTCCTGGGCACCGGGCAGGATGCGAAGCAGTACGGGCTCGCCGCTGGCCATCGCGCGCAGCGAGTACAGGCGCACCGACGCCTCAGCGCAGGTGCCCCCGACGAAGCCCTCGATCGCGCCGTCAGGGCGCACGATCGCCGAGTCACCGGCCCGAACACTTGTCGGGCTCTGCGCCCTCACCACCGTCGCCGCTACGAAAGGGGCCTGCATATTCCTCGGAGCAAGGGTACTCGGGGGCATCTCCCGGTTTGGGCCTATCCGGCCGCCTGCACGGCCCCGGCCCGGTAGGTCGTCTGGGCGTCCAGAGAGCCCTCGATCCCCTCCGGAAGCTCGAAGCTGCCGAAGGTGTGCAGTGCCACCTCCTGGATCCTGACCCCCTCGGAATCGCCCCCCTGCACCGCCCAGCGGCCGTTGTCGAAGCCGAGGGAGTCGGGTGAGGCGCCGAGCATCGAGCCGGCCACGATCTGGGCCTTGTCACGGAGCCTCCGGGCGGTGAGGGCGACGTTCTCGCCGACGGCATCGCTCGGTTCGCTGTTGAAGCTGTTTCCCTCCCCGAAGCGGTCCGTGTCCTCATGCACGACCTTGACGTCCTCCGGGGGAATGCCCAGCTCGCCGGCGGCGATCCCGGCGAGCGTCGCCTCCTCGCCCTGCGATGCCTCGCTCAGGCTGAGGACCGCCTTGCCGGTGGGATGCATTCGCAGGAACACCGCTCGGTAGGTGGCGCCATCAGCCATCTCCGCTCCTTTGATCGGGGTTCGTCAACTCGTTGTCCTTCCGCGCTTGGGCCCGTAGCCGCTGGGCATCGGCATCGGCCGCTGCGCCTCGGTCGGCTCGGCGCTCGGCCACGACGGCTCGGGATCCACCGGGGGCTTGGGCGCGCCCACCCGAACCGTGTCCCGGGAGGAGTCATCGGCCGCGATCGCCTCGGCGACCTCGTACATGGCCTCGAGCGAGTGGCCGCTCACCATCGCGTCGCAGTGGGGCAGCGCGGCGGCCATTCCGCCCGTACCGGGCGAGAAGCCGGCGGCACCGGCACGCGGATTGACCCAGACGATCCGGTGCGCCATCAGCCGAAGCCGCTCCATCTCCTTCCCCACCAGGGCGGGGTCCGCTCGCTCCCAGCCGTCCGAGAGGATCACCACGACCGCGCCTCTCGCCATGCCCCGGCGCCCATAGCGGTCGTTGAAGTCCCGCAGAGCCTCGCCGATGCGGGTGCCGCTCGACCAGTCCGGTGCGGCCGCGACGGCCCGCTGAATCGCCGCCTCCGGGTTGCGCCCTCCCAGCGCTCGCGTCAGCCGGGTCAGCCGCGTCGCGAAGACGAACGCCTCGGCTGGTGCGCCGCTGGCGACCGCCGAAGTGAGCAGGTGGAGGTACGCCCGCGCGTACGGCTCCATCGACCCCGAGATGTCGCAGAGCAGGACGAGCCGCCGCGGGCGGGTCCGTCGGGTGCGCCTGGCAAGCGTCATCGGATCGCCGCCGGTGCGCAGGCTCCGCCGCAGCGTGCCTCGCAGGTCGAGGTGCTCTCCGCGCCTGGCGCGGCGCCTCCGCCTCGAGCGGCGCCGCGGGGCAGCGAGCTCCAGCGCCGCCATCAAGCGACGGATCCGCTCGAGCTCCTCGGGCTCGAGGGCCTCGAAGCTCTTCTTCCGCAGGCGCTCCGCCTCGCTCGCGGCGGCCAGCGGGACCTCGATCTCCCGCTCCGTCTCCTCTTGCGAGGGAGGCGAGGCGGTCCCCCGCATCCCGCCCGCGGACTCCTCCAGTCCCTCGCCGGCCACCGAGCGGGCCTCTGGAGCGGGCGGGTGATCACTGCCCCGCGAGCCACTCAGGGGCGGCGAGTACGGGTCGCCCCGTTCCTCATCCGGCTCCAATGCGGGGTCGAACACCGCGGCGAATACCCGATCGAACGTCGGCAGCTGGGTCTGCGAGGAGACGAAGACCGACCGCGCCGTCCAGTAGAGCTCCGATCGCCTGACCGGGCCGACCAGAGCCACCGCCTCGGCGAAGCGCGAGGCGCGTTCCGGAGTGGTGGGCACCCCTGCAGCCCGTAGTCGCTGGGCCAGCGCCGTGGCCAGGGCGGGAAGGTCGATCGTGCCGAGCTCAGGCACGGCCGATCACTGCGGCGGCTCGGCCCTGCCCTGCATCGCCGCCCAGACGCGGGCCGGGTTCAGCGGCATGTCGATGTGCGCAACCCCGTGGCTCTGGTACAGCGCATCGCAGACGGCGTTGACGATCGCGGGGGGCGAGCCGTTGGTGGCGGACTCCCCGACCCCCTTGGCCCCGATCGGGTGGTGCGGCGACGGGGTGACGGTGGCGCCCAGCTCCCAGTTCGGGCATTCGAGGGCCGTCGGGATCAGGTAGTCCATCATCGACCCGTTCAGGCAGTTGCCCTGCTCGTCGAAGCTGATCAGCTCCATCAGGGCGATGCCGACGCCCTCAGCGAGCCCGCCCATGATCTGGCCGTCGACGATCATCGGGTTGATCCGGGTGCCGCAGTCGTCGACCGCGATGAACCGCCTGATCTTCACCTCGGCGGTGTCGGGATCCACGTCGACGACGCAGATGTAGGCGCCACAGGGGTAGGTGAGGTTCGGCGGGTCGTAGACGGACTGGCCGTCGAGTCCGCCCTCGACTCCCTCCGGCAGGGGCGCGTCGCCGTAGGCCGCCTCGGCGATCGCGTCGATCGTCGCGCCCTTCTCTGGATCGCCCCTCACCGACCAGCGGCCCTTCTCCCAGACGAGGTCCTCGGGCGAGGTCTCGAGCATCCCGGCCGCAATCAGCCGCGCCTTGTCCCGCACCCGGCGCGCGGCCACCGCGGCCGCCGCGCCGGAAACCGGAGTGGAGCGGCTTCCGTAGGTCCCGAGGCCGAACGGGGTGCGATCGGTATCTCCGTGGCGGACCTGGATGTCGTCCGGCGAGATGCCAAGCTCCTCGGCGACGATCTGGGCGAAGGTCGTCTCGTGGCCCTGGCCCTGGGTCTGCGCGCTGATGCTGATCGTCGCCTTGCCGGTGCCGTGGACGCGCAGGTCGCAGCCGTCCGCCATGCCCTGACCGAGGATGTCCATGTGCTTCTTCGGCCCGGCGCCGACCACTTCGGTGAAGAAGGAGACACCGATGCCCATCAGCTCGCCGCGCTCCCTCTTCTCGGCCTGCTCTCTGCGGAGATCGTCGTAGCCGGCGATCCGCATCGCCTCGCGCATGGTCTTCTCGTAGTCGCCGGAGTCGTAGGTCCAGCCGGTCTTGTTCTCGTAGGGGAACTGCTCCGGCTGGATGAAGCTCTTCATCCGCAGCTCGGTCGCGTCGACGTCCATCTCGAGCGCGAGCTCGCCGACGAGGCGCTCGATCAGGAAGATGGCCTCGGTGACCCGGAACGAGCAGCGGTAGGCAACGCCGCCGGGCGCCTTGTTCGTGTAGACGGCCTTGACGCTGCAGTGCGCCGCCTCCAGGTCGTAGGAGCCGGCGAACACGTGGAAGAACCCCGCGGGGAACTTCGAGGGCTGCGCCGTGCTGTCGAAGGCGCCGTGGTCGGCGATCACGTCGACCTCCGCGCCCGTGATCCTCCCGTCCTTGGCGCAGATCCGCCCGCTCATGATGTAGTCGCGCGCGAAGCCGGTGGACATCAGGTTCTCCGAGCGGTCCTCGACCCACTTGACGGGCTTGCCGGTGACGATCGAGCCGACGATCGCGCAGACGTAGCCCGGATAGACGGGCACCTTGTTCCCGAACCCGCCCCCGATGTCGTTGGTCATGATCCGGATCATGTGCTCGGGCAGGCCGGCGACCTGGGCGTAGACCGTCCGGTGCAGGTTCGGGGCCTGGTTGCCGTTGTAGATGTCGAGCTGACCCGTCTCCGGGTTCATGTCGGCGATCATCCCGCAGGTCTCGAGCGGCGCCGGATGGCAGCGCGGATAGATCATGTCCCGCTCGACGACCACGTCCGCCTCCGCGAAGACGCGCTCGCACTCCTCTGCGTCGCCCGCCTCCCAGAGGGGCGTAGCCAGGTTGTCGGTCTTGTCCGGCTTGTCGTCCCGGATCACCGGCGCGTCCGGATCGAGCGCCTTGCGAGCGTTGACGACCGCGGGCAGCGGGTCGTACTCGACGTCGATCAGGGGCAGCGCGTCACGCGCCGAATAGCGGTCCTCGGCGATCACGAACGCGACCTCCTGGCCCTGGAACCGGACCTTGTCGCCGGCCAGGACGGCCTGCGAGTCGTAGGAGATCGTCGGCATCCAGGCGAGGCCGAGCGTCTCGAGGTCCTTGGCGGTGATCACCCGGTGCACCTTCGGGTGAGCGAGGGCGCGGGAGGTGTCTATCGAGACGATCCGCGCGTGCGCGTACGGGCTGCGCAGCACGGCGCCGTGGAGCATCCCGGGAAGGACGATGTCGTCGAGATACTTCCCCTGCCCCCTGATGAAGCGCGCGTCCTCCTTGCGCTTCATGTTGCCGTAGCCGATCGGCGTTTCCTTTGCAGCGACGGTCGCCATCGTCATCTCCTCGCTTCCACGGACTCGTGCTCTGCGGCCCAGCGCACGGCTCTGACGATGTTGGCATAGCCGGTGCAGCGGCAGATCGCACCCGAGATCGCGGTCCGGATCTCGGCCTCGGACGGGTCCGGGTTCTCGTCCAGCAGCGCCCTGGCGGTCATGATCATCCCGGGCGTGCAGAACCCGCACTGGAGGCCGTGCTCCTCATGGAAGCCCTGCTGGACCGGGTCGAGCCGGCCGTCGACCTCCATGGACTCGATCGTGCGGATCTCGTGCCCGTCGCAGCTCACCGCGAGGGTGGTGCAGGACTTGACCGGCTCCCCGTCGAGGTGCACGACGCAGGCCCCGCAGTTGGAGGTGTCGCAGCCCCAGTGCGTGCCCGTCAGGCCGAGCGTGTCACGCAGGAAGTGCACGAGGAGCAGGGCGGGCTCGACGTCCCGGGTGACCCGCTCGCCGTTGACCGTGACCGTGATCTCCATTCAGCCCTCCTGGTTGGATGAACGCTCGGCGGCTCGGCCGAGAGCGCGCCTGGTGAGCACGTCGGCGAGGTGGCGCTTGTAGTCGACGGGGCCCCGGCCGTCCGCGATCGGCGAGCAGTCCTCCGCGGCCAGGCCTCCGGCCTCGGCGAAGAGGTCCTCCGAGGGCTCCTTCCCCCGCAGCAGCTCCTCGGAGCGGGTCGCGTGGATCGTGGTCGGCCCGGCGGCGCTGAGGGCCACGCCCGCGTCGGCGATCCTCCCGCCCTCCAGCCAGAGGGCGGCGGAGACCGCGACGATCGCCCAGTCCCCCGCCCTGCGCTCGACCTTCTCGTGGGCGCTCGTTCCACCCGGCCTCAGGGGCAGGCGGATCTCGGTGAGGATCTGGCCGTCCTGGATCGCCGTCATGTAGGGCCCGACGTGGAAGTCCTCCATGGAGACGACCCGCTCGCCATCCGAGCCGGCGATCACGACGTTCGCCTTCAGCGCCGAGCAGACGGCCGAGAGGTCCTCGGCGGCGTCCGCCTGTGCGAGCGAGCCGCCGATCGTGCCGCGGTTGCGGACCGGGGGATCGGCGATCACCCGCTCGGCATCGATGAACACCGGGAAGTTGCGGGCGAGCAGGTCGGACTCGAGCAGATCGCGGTGGCGCGTCATCGCCCCGATCCGGATCTCCCCGTCCGCCTCCGTTATGTAGGAGAGCTCCTCCAGGTCGTTGATGTCGATCAGGCGCTCGGGATTCGCGAGCCGCAGCTTCATCATCGGCAGGAGGCTGTGCCCACCGGCCAGGATGCGGGTCTCGGGCCCGTAGCTGCTCGAGCAGCTCGATCGCGTTCTGGACGCTGGTCGCACGCTCGTATTCGATCGGTCCGGGTGTCTGCACTAGTCCCCTGCCGCCTCCGTCCCGATGGTCGGGGAGGCGGGTCGGTATGCCGGCCCCTCCTCGTCGACGATCGGCCCGCTGGGATTGCGGTAGATCGAGCGCGCCGCGGCGCTCGAGTTGATCGCGTCCCTGAGCGCGGCGCCGGACATCGCCCCGACGCCGAGCGGGCTTTCCCGCCCCAGACGCGTCAGCTGCACGGCGCCCCGCGTGTAGACGACGTCGATGTTCTTCACCTCGCCGCTCCTTCCCTGGCGCGCCAACACGGCGGCTCCCGCCCCCGGGTAGACCGACTCGATCAGCCCGGCGGCGTCATCCTGGCCGGCCTTCTTGTCGAGCAGGCCCTCGAGAAGGTCGGTCCCGGCGGAGAGGTCCTTGTTGATCGTCTCGACCACCCCGTTCACCGGCTCGGTCTTCTTGAGGATCTCGCCCACCGATCCGATCACGGCGTCGAGCCCGGCGGTGATCTTCCGCAGCTCCAGGATCACCGAGACGAGGTAGACGACCAGCGCCAGGATCACCAGCACAACCGCGATCAGGGTGACTACGGCCGCGGGCTCCATCTCAGGCGTCCTCGAGGATCTTGTCGAGCGACCCGCCGTAGTTCGCGACCACGCTGACCGTCTGACTCACCTGCTCCTGGGTCGTGCCCAGCAGCTCCACCGCATCGAGGTCCTTCGAGGCCGCCTCGGCGACGGGCTGCAGCCCGTCGACCGCCCGCGTGGTGTCCTTGGCGGCGTTCAGGACTCCTCGCAGCAGGACCACTACCACCGGCACGATCACCAGCAGCAGCAGGGCGTTTCCGATCCACCAGAGAGTCATCGCGTCTCCACGTGCTCGGCGATCACAGCGGCCTTTTTGGCCACCGACGGCATCAGCCCGATGATCCCGTCGAACTGAGCGTTGATCGCTTCGACAGCAGGCCGGAGCGGGCGCAGATGCTCCTCCTCGACCATGCTCAGGGCCGCGCCCAGATCGGTGAGGTCGCTCGCGATAGAGGACAGCCGGCGCCGGATCTCGATCAGCGCGAGCGCCAGGACGACCACGAGCACGACCGCCTCTGCGACGCTCAGGACGATCAGCAGCGAGGTGCTCATTCCGGCTCCCCGTAGCCCTGCGAGAGCGCGTTCATGTAGCCGTCCTGTACCACGCCCTCCGCGGCGATCTGCTCGAGGACGGGCGCGGTGGCCTCGAGCTGCGGGATGTTCGAGGTGTTCTCCGCGACCTTCCCGGCGGAGCCGAGCAGGCTCGTGACCGCCGCCTGGATCCGCCCGAGCAGGCCAAGCAGCGTGACCAGCATCCCGGCCACCACCAGGGCCACCACCAGGCCCACAGCGAGCGACACATACCAGAGGGTGCGCTCGGAGCTGGCCAGGCCGACCACGACGTCCATCAGTGCCCGACCGCCGTCTTCCTCAGCGCCCGCGCAGAGTGGAGGATCCTGACACCGGAGTCGTTGACCTTGGCGACGCCGCTCAGGCCATCGGTCTGTGAGCGGAGCGTCTCGATCGCCTCGCTGGCGGTCTCCGCCTGTCCCGCGATCCGATTGGCGAGGACGAGGATCGTGGAGACGATGATCACGGCAACGACCACCACTATGGCTCCGAGTCCCAAGCCGATGTACCAGGAGGTGGTGTCCGCGCCGATCAGCATTCCGTCGCTACCCGCTCACGGTGACGCCCATGTCAGCGACAGTATTACAACCGGACTCAAGCGTTCAAGAACGCGTGACGGCTCAGAGCTTTGCCAGGTTCTCCGAGAACTCCTTGATCATGCCCTCCGTGACGGCCGCGATCACGCCCTCTCCCATCTGCGCGGCCTTGCCTGTGACATTGATCTCTGAGTGGAGCGCGACCTCCGTGGCATCGCCCGTCCCGGCCAGCTGCATCGTCACCTTCGCGTCGGCGTTGCCCTGACCCCCGGCCTCCTTCGCCCGAGCGTTCATCACGGCTCGATGCTCCGAGGCGTCCTGCTCGACGATCTCTGCAGGTCCGGAGTAGTTCATCGACATTGCCCCGAGCTTGATCTTGACCTCGGCCTTGACGGCCTGGTCACTTGTCTGCTCCAGGATCGTCGCCCCTGGCACGCACGGAACCACTCGCTCGAGGTCGACCATGGTGCTCCAGACCTCGTCGATGGGTTTCTCCACGGTGAACGAATTGTCGAACTCCATCTGGTCGCCTCTCCTCTGTGCGTAAGACGTAGCGTACGTCCATGGCGATCATGCCAGGCACGCATAAGGTCGGGCCAGGGGACGTCGCACTCAAGATCAAGACCCAGCGGCGAGGGGCTGCCGCGATGGCCGGTCACGACCTGGTCATCGAGGTCGCCTCGTGGGAGGCCACCCTTCAGGTCGGTGAGGACACGGGCCAGATCAGCCTCGTCCTGACCGCCGACCCGGGGTCCCTGCAGGTGATCGAGGGCACGGGGGGCGTTCAGGCGCTGGGCGAGGACGACAAGGTCGAGATCAAGCAGACCATCGAAGACGAGGTCCTTGGGACTCAGCCGATCGAGTTCCGTTCCACCGCGGTCGAGGCCTTGGACGGCGGGAGCCTAGCGGGTCAGCGGGGAGCTCACCATGAACGGGAACACACACCCGCTCGATTTCGTCCTCGAGGTCGGTCCCGAAGGTCAGGTCTCGGGCGGAGCCACGGTGACTCAGTCCGAATGGGCCATCAAGCCGTACTCCGGGCTGTTCGGCACGCTCAAGGTCAGGGACGAGGTCGAGGTTGTGGCCGAGGGGTCCCTGCCCCAGTAAGTCGCGCGATCCGCCGCTCGTGCCCGAGCGGCACCGTCAGCCGGTCGGGCCGAACCGCTCCGTGCGGATCTGCTGGGGGTCGAAGCCCGCATCCATCAGCAGCTCGGAACCGGTCTCGACGAATCCGTTCGAGCCGCAGACGAAGGCGATGCCGCCGTCGATGCCCGCCTCGGCGATCAACTCCGCATCGATGTGACCCGTGTGTCCGCTCCAGCCCTCAGGTGGCTCGCGAGTGAAGGTGAGGAGCGTCTCGTCTCCCATCTCGTCCCTGTAGATGACGTCATCGGCGTGGCGGACGGAATAGACCAGACGCATGGGCAGGTCCGGCATCGTCCGCCGCCGGTGTCGCAGCATGCACATCAGCGGCACCACGCCGGAGCCGCCGCCGACCAAGAGGACCGGCGTTCTCCCCGCGCCAGACGAAGTAGGACGTGAAGGGGCCGCGCACCTCGACCTGGTCGCCGTCGACGACGACGTCATGGAAGTAGGGCGAGACCTCGCCGTCCTCGAGCTTGTCGATCGTCAGCTCGACCCCGCCCTCGTCGAGAGGGGAGGAGGCGATCGAGTAGGAGCGCTCGGCGTGGTAGCCGTCCGGGTCGGTCAGGCGGACGTCGTAGTGCTGGCCCGGCAGGTGCGGCATCCACATCGGCAGCTCGATCCGGAAGGACTTGACTCGTGGAGTCTCGACCTTGATCTTGCTGACGGTCCCGATCTGCCAGCGGCCCGGCACACGTTGCTCGACGGGAGGCAGTGGCGACTCCATCAGTCGCCCCAATAGCGCTCCTCCTTCCACGGATCGCCGTGGTTGTTGTAGCCGTTCATCTCCCAGAAGCCCGGCTCGTCGTGGTCCATCACGGTCATGCCGTGCACCCACTTGGCGCTCTTCCAGAAGTAGAGGTGGGGGACCAGCATGCGCGCCGGGCCGCCGTGCTCGCGAGGGAGCGGCTCGCCGTCGTACTCGGTCACGACCCAGGCCTTTCCGTCGCTGATCTCCTCGATCGGCAGGTTGGTGGTGTAGCCGCCGTACGAGTGGAACATCGCGTAGGCGTCGAGCGGCTCGACCTGATCGAGCAGGACGTCCATCGAGACACCCCCGAAGGTGGACATCGAACTTCGACCACTTGGTGACGCAGTGGATGTCCTTCGTGATCGTCTCGAAGGGCAGTTGGTGGAACTCGTCCCAGCTCCATTCCTTCGGCTCGCCGACCATGCCGTCGATCCGGAAGCTCCACTCGTCGGTCGGGACGTCGGGTGTGGGGCCGGCGGTCAGAACCGGCCATCCGGACTCCGCGTACTGGCCCGGCGGGAGCCTGTCCGCCACCTCCTCGGGAGTCTGACGGCGACGCTTGAAGCCGCGTGAGATGAACCCGTTCAACGTCCCGCAGCTTACGCCTCGGGTGCCCGCCCGCGGGAAGCCTGAACGGCGAAGGGCCGCCCGAGGGCGGCCCTTCGCTTGCTACGCGGTTCTGAAACGGGCGCGGGATTGATAGTGGGGCGGGACAGCACCCACCTCCCTTGCTCGCCGGTGCCCGGGTTGGATTCCGCCGGATCGCCGCGTTGCGATCCCACGGCCCCTTTGGGCCCTATGAAGGAGACCGGCCCGCTCGGGCGGGCCTCCGAGCGCCCAGGCCTAGCGGCCCTGCACCTCCGGCGTCCCGTCAAACATGGAATTCAAGTTAGGACCACCTCCTTTCTCCGGTATCCCCTATTGAAGCACGAGCGTCGGCCGTGGCTAGAGTCCGGCCGGTGTCGCGGCCCAATCGGATCGTCCCCATCCTCATCTCGGTCGCTCTCGGGGTGGCGCTTCCGGGGTGCGGGGGAGGGGGCTCGAAGGAGGTCAGCGCCGCCGAGTTGGTCCAGAAGGCGGACGCCGCCTGCCGCGAGGAGCGCAGCAGCTTCGACCGCATCCAGGCCCACCCACCGCCCAACGCTTCGGTCGCCGCGGCCCAGACCGGCGAGCTGGTCTCCGCCACAGAGAAGGCGAACTCAGAGCTTCGCGACCTGGAGCCACCCGATCAGCTGCGGTCGGCCTACGAGCGATATCTCGACGCCCGCGATCACGTCGTCGACGAGATGAGACGCGGTCAGGACGCCGCGGAGAACCAGGACACGAGGACCTACGGCGCGGCTCAGGCCGGGGTGGCGCGGGACGCTCCGCAGCGCCAGAAGCTCGCCCAGTCACTTGGCTTCAAGGTCTGCAGCACGAGCCCGGCGACCGCCTGACGCGAACGCTCAGTCGCTGCGCCGGGCCAGGTAGCCGAAGCCGAGCGTCATCGCCACGTTGCTGAGGCCGGCGAACCAGAGGCCGGCGCGCGCCCCGGGCCGGGAGAACGCGGGGGAGCGCGACCAGACGATGTCCGTGGCGAGCTCGGTGCCGCGCAGCCAGGAGAGCGCCCACCAGTCCTTGGCTCGGTTGCGGCGGTAGGCGACCAGGTGAGCAGCGGCGAAGGTGAGCCAGATCGGGCCGTCGCGGCGAAACAGCTCGCGCGCGTCGTCGGAGGGGTCGTCGTGCCCGAGAACGCGCAGTGTCGCCGAGGGTGCGAGCAGTGCGCCGGTGCCCAGGGCGAGGTCGAAAAAGATCATGTTGCGGTTCAGCCTGCGCAGCTCCCGGTCCAGCGCCATCGCGCGATCCAACCACATTCGCGCCCGTCCGGAGGCGCTCCAAGAAGGGAAACCCCCTCAGATAGCGAAATGTGCCGCCGTGGCAAGGACAGCGACCAAGGCCCACCCGGCTCGCAAGAGCCTCTCGGACTTCATCACCGAGCGCTTCGACGATTTCTCCCGCTCGCAGAAGGACGTGGCCCGCTACATCGTCGACCACCTCGACGAGGCGGCCTTCCAGACGGCCGAGGAGCTGGCCCGTCGAGCCAACACCTCGTCGTCGACGGTGGTCCGCTTCTCACAGGCCCTCGGCTTCGACGGCTATCCCGAGCTTCAGCAGGCGGCCATCGAGGAGTACCGCCACAAGGTGGCC
Source organism: uncultured Solirubrobacterales bacterium (assembly GCA_963848955.1). Taxonomy (GTDB): domain Bacteria; phylum Actinomycetota; class Thermoleophilia; order Solirubrobacterales; family 70-9; genus DASUPK01. The sequence goes on from CAWKFQ010000018.1 coordinate 48,937, forward strand.
GAGGGGCCACCCAACGGAAACGGCGGGAGCGGTGCGGCGGCCCTCTTCAACTTCGATCACTCGGAGTTCGAGGCCTCCCTGGGCGCCGACTACTCGAACATCGAGGAGACCGCGCGCAGCCTGACCCGCGAGCAGGTGGAGGCCTCGGTCTCGGCGCTCGCCACTTCGCGACGCGTCCTGATCGTCGGTGTGGAGCAGATGGCCTTCTTCGCCAGCTACCTCCGCCATCTTCTCGGACTGCTCGACGTCCGCGCCGAGATCGTCGCCTCGCCGAGCCAGGACAACATCCAGAAGCTTTCGCGGATGGACGAGGACACGCTGCTGGTGGTCCTGACCGCCGGCAGGGCCCATCCGCTCGTCCTGCGGGCGCTGAAGCTCGCGCGGCACCGGCGGGCGCGGACGATGTCGATCACGGACGCGACCCTCTCGGACGTGGCCGAGCACTCGGAGCTGATGCTCTACTACTCGTCGAACGGGCCCTCGTACATCCGCTCGAACGCAGCTCTGATGGGGCTCGTCCAGGCCCTCGCCCACGGGGTCTACTCCCGTGACGAGGCGGCGCACCGGGACCGGATTCGCGCCTTCAAGCTGAAGTAGCCCGGCCTCCGCACCCTCCGCTGGGTTCGCGCCCTGCAGGTAGGGCTACTGACTGATGCCGAAGGCGTCCGATCGCCCCTAGAACGGCCACAGGCCCGGGGGGCGATCCGGACCTGCGGCTGACATCGGGGTCCGGGGGAGTGGACCCCAAAACAATCACGCCAAATCTTCGGTTTTCTGCTCGCCTCCCGAGGTCGCCCCCAAGCGGCGAGTAGATCTAGGTTGCCCACCCTCCAACCAGTCAAACACGGCAACCCCGATTCATCCTTCCTGGCACAGGGCGCGCGACGGCCGCCTTCTACTATGGGGTTCGCATGGCCGAACGCGCGACATTCCGGGTCAAGACGGGTCTCGCCGAGATGCTCAAGGGCGGCGTGATCATGGATGTGACCACCGCCGACCAGGCGAAGATCGCCGAGGACGCCGGCGCCTGCGCGGTGATGGCCCTCGAGCGGGTCCCCGCGGACATCCGCGCCCAGGGCGGCGTCGCACGGATGTCGAACCCCGCGGTGATCAGGGAGATCCAGGAGGCCGTGACCATTCCGGTGATGGCGAAGGCCCGCATCGGCCACTTCGCCGAGGCGCAGGTGCTCCAGTCGCTCGAGGTCGACTACGTCGACGAGTCCGAGGTGCTGACCCCGGCCGACGAGTCAAACCACATCGACAAGTTCGCCTTTGAGGTTCCCTTCGTCTGTGGGGCGACCAATCTCGGCGAGGCGCTCCGCCGGATCGGCGAGGGCGCGGCGATGATCCGCTCGAAGGGCGAGGCCGGCACCGGGAACATCGTCGAGGCGGTCCGCCACATGCGCGAGATCACCGACGGGATCAAGCACCTCGCCTCACTCCGGGAGGAGCAGCTCGCTGCCGCGGCGAAGGAGCACCAGGCCCCTCTCGACGTCGTCCAGGACGTCGCCGAGCGCAACTGGCTTCCCGTACCCCTCTTCTGCGCCGGCGGCATCGCGACCCCGGCGGACGCCGCCCTGATGATGCAGCTCGGCGCAGAGGGCAACTTCGTTGGGTCCGGGATCTTCAAGAGCGAGGATCCGCCGAGGCGCGCGCGGGCGATCGTCGAGTCGACGACCCACTTCAACGATCCCGAGCGCGTCGCCCAGGCGTCGATGGAGCTCGGCGATGCGATGCCGGGACTCGAGATCGAGGCCCTGGCGGCCGATGGCGGCCTGCTGCAGGGCCGCGGTTCTTGAGTAGTCCGCGATTGAAGATCGGCGTCCTGGCGATCCAGGGCGACTTCGAGGCCCATCGCAGGATGCTGGAGTCACTCGGCGCGGAGGCGAGCGAGGTTCGCGCCCCCGCCGGCCTCGAGGGCCTCGACGGCCTGGTGATCCCCGGCGGCGAATCGACCACGATCTCGATGGGGATGGAGCGCGAGGGCCTCGACGAGGCAGTCCGTGCCCAGCACGAGGCGGGGATGCCGATCCTCGGCAGCTGTGCCGGGATGATCGTCTGCGACCGCGACCACCTCGGATTGGCGGACTACCTGTGTCGGCGGAACGCCTTCGGCCGCCAGCTGCAGAGCTTCGAGGAGGACCTGGTGATCGAGGGACTCGGCCAGGAGCCCCTCCGTGCCGTCTTCATCCGGGCCCCCTGGGTGGAGGACGCCGGACCCGGCGTCGAGGTGCTGGCCGAGGTCCGGGGCCATCCGGTCGCGGTGCGGGACCGTAGCGTCCTCGCCGTCGCCTTCCACGCCGAGCTCACCGACGACAGCCGGTTGCACGCTGCCTTCATGGCGATGTGCACTTCGTCGCGATCCGAGAGTCGAGCGCATCGCTAGGTTTCCCATTCGATGAGAGACCCACGAGTAACCGCGCTTGCTCAGATCCTCGTCCGCTACTCAACCGGCGTGAAGGAGGGCGACGTCTGCACGATCGAGGGCGAGTCCGCCGCGGAGCCGCTGCTGCACGCCGTCTACGAGGAGGTCCTTCGCGCCGGCGGCAACCCGATCGTGAACATGGCGCTGGAGGGCCAGTCGGCGACGTATTTCGAGCACGCGTCCGACCCGCAGCTCGACTGGATCTCGCCGATCGCCGAGTGGGCGGTGGAGAACGCCGACGTCCGGATCGCGGTGATGGCGAGCCAGAACACCCGCGCGCTCTCCCAGGTGCCGCCAGAGCGACAGGCGAAGCGCCAGGCCGCGACCCAGCGGCTGATGAAGCGGGCGATGGAGCGGAGCGCCGAGGGCACCTACCGCTGGGCTCTCACCCTGTTTCCGACCCACGCCTACGCCTCGGAGGCCGGGATGTCGCTGAGCGCGTACGAGGACTTCTACTACGGGGCCTGCCTCGCGACCGATGACGACCCCGTCGGCGCCTGGGCGCGCCAGTCCGAGGAGACCAAGAGGCTCGCCGACTGGATCCAGGGCCGCTCCGAGGTCCATGTGACCGGCGACGGGACGGACCTGCGCCTCGGCATCGAGGGCCGCACGTTCATCGCCGCCGACGGCAAGCACAACATGCCCGACGGCGAGTTCTTCACGGGCCCTGTCGAGGACTCGGCCGAGGGCGAGATCAGCTTTCACCTGCCGGCGAGCTACGCCGGCCGCGAGGTCTCGGGAGTTCACTTCCGCTTCGAGGGCGGCAAGGTGGTGGATGCCAGCGCCGAGAAGGGCGAGGACTTCCTGATCGAGATGCTCGACACGGACGACGGCGCCCGCCGCCTCGGCGAGCTGGGGATCGGCACCAACTACGGGATCACGGACGGCACCGGCGAGATCCTGCTCGACGAGAAGATCGGCGGCACCGTCCACCTCGCCGTCGGCCGCTCATATCCCGAGACCGGCGGCCTCAACGAGTCCGCCATCCACTGGGACATGATCTGCGACCTGCGGAGGGGCGGGCAGATCGAGGTCGATGGCGACCCGCTGCAACGCGACGGCCAGTTCGTGGTCTAGGCCGCAACCCCCTGCCGGAACGCGGGTTTACTGGTCACAAATCGGTAGGCGCTCGGCTGGGGAGATCGAGCCCTTAAGGAGGGACAGATGATGGGACGGAAGCTTGGCCTGATCGCGGTCGCCACGGTAGTGGTGAGTCTCGTCGCGGCCGCTCCGGCGGCTCAGGCAAGGAAGAAGGTGGTGACCAAGACCTACGAGGTCGGGGTCGGCGCTCCGAACGGCGGCCTCGCGATCCCGATCCCCGACGGGGCCGGCCAGGCGACGCAGCTCGCGCGCTCGGTCATCCACGTCAAGGGTCTCAACCCGCGAGGGAAGATCAAGCACGTCAACGTCGGCGTGCGCATTCAGCATCCGTTCGCCAAGGACATCGAGGTCTACCTGGCGAGCCCTCGCGGCGTGATCAACCTCTCGCACGACGTCGGCGGCGACGGCAACAACTACGGCGCCGGACCGGCGAGCTGCGCTGGGACGTTCACGACGTTCGACAGCAACACACCGACCCGGATCGACACGCCCGGGCTCCAGGCTCCGTTTGCGGGGTTCTTCGCCCCGATCGAGAGCCTCAACCAGCTGAGCGGGCTCGGGGACAAGAAGGCGACCAATGCGGCCTGGTCGCTGCTGGTCGAGGACGACGACAACGCGCATCCGGCGGGAACGCTCGCGTGTTGGTACCTGCAGATCAAGACGACCAACCCGAACAAGTAAGGCTCGCTCGGCAGGGAGCGGGGAACGGGGCGCCTTCGGGCGCCCCGTTTCGTTCCCGAAGGCGCTCTTAGAATCGAGGCCATGTCCGGTCACTCCAAGTGGTCCTCGATCAAGCACAAGAAGGGCGCAGCGGACGCGAAGCGCGGCAAGCTATTCACGAAGCTCGCGCGGGCGATCACCGTCGCCGCGCGGGACGGCGGCGGCAACACGGACGCCAACCCGGCGCTCGGCCTCGCCGTCCAGAGGGCCCGCGACGCCTCGATGCCCAAGGACAACATCCAGCGGGCGATCGACCGCGGGACCGGGGCCGGCGCCGATGCGGCCGCGATCGAGAGCGTCACCTACGAGGGCTACGGCCCCGGCGGCGCGGCGATCATGGTCGAGGCTCTGACCGACAACCGCAACCGGACCGGGGCGGAGATTCGGCACGCCTTCGAGCGGCACGGCGGCAGCCTCGGCGAGCCGGGCTCGGTCGCCTGGCAGTTCGAGAACCGCGGCGTGATCCTGGTGGACGGAGACCGCTACAGCGAGGACGACCTGATGCCGGCGATCGACGCGGGCGCGGAGGACGTCACCGAGGACGGCGACCTGATCAAGGTCACCACCGCCGCCACCGATCTGGCCGTCGTTCGCTCGGCTCTCGAGGACGCCGGGGTAGAGGTCCAGTCCGCCGAGCTCTCCATGGAGCCGAAGAGCACGGTCGAGGTGGGGGAGAGCGACGCGCCGGCGCTGCTCCGCCTGATGGACGCGCTCGAGGAGCAGGACGACGTCGACTCCGTGCACGCCAACTTCGACGTGCCCGAGGAGATCCTCGAGAAGGCCGCCGCGGCTTCCTGAGCGGATTGCATAAAGGACATCCGCCCCCCGTCCGAGAATGAAAGGGCGTGATCGTCATCGGCATCGATCCGGGTATCGCGAACACCGGGTTCGGTGTCGTCCGCACCGTCGGGCGAGCGCATGGTGGCGCTCGACGGGGGTGTGATCGAGACCGCCGAGAACGTGCGTGTCGAACAGCGGCTGGGCAGGCTGCACGAGGCGCTCGGTGAGCTGATTCGCTGGCACGAGCCGAAGGCGATGGCGCTGGAGGACCTGTTCTTCGGCAAGAACGTCTCCTCCGCGCTGGCCGTCGGACAGGCGCGCGGCGTCGCCATGTTGGCGGCTGCCAGGCACGCGGTCCCCTGCTTCGACTACACGCCGCAGGCGGTCAAGAAGTCCGTCTGCGGCTCCGGCTCGGCGGACAAGGCACAGGTGCAGCGGATGGTCGCGAACCTGCTCGGGCTCCCCGAGCCGCCGTCCCCCGACCACGCCGCCGACGCCTTCGCGGTTGCCATCTGCCACGCGGGCACGGCCGCCGCCCGCTCGGGGGAGCATTTCGGGCGGAGGCGAGCCGGCGGCGCCCCGGCGGTATCGGCGCGCCAGCAAATGGCGGGCTAACGCCCGCCTCACTAATCGGGTCGCGCTTGCGGCGCGCCCTCGCATAAAGGCATCCGGTTCCCGGCCCAGAATCCCGAGACATGATCGCCTCAGTCAGCGGCGAGGTACTCGTTCGCCGTCCGGACCACGTCGTCATCGACGCCAACGGCGTCGGCTATTACCTGGCGGTCTCCGCCGAGACGCTCAAGTCGGTGCCCGCCCGCGGCAAGGGGGCCACGCTGCACGCCCACCTGGTGGCGCGCGAGGACTCCCTCAGCCTCTACGGCTTCGCGAGCGAGGAGGAGCGGGACCTCTTCCTCCATCTGATCTCGGTCGGGGGGGTGGGCCCCAAGGTGGCGATGGCCGTGCTCTCGGGCGGACCAGTGCGCGAGCTGCTGCGGGCGATCGCCGCCGGTGACGCGAAGCGCTTCCAGGCCGTCCCGGGGATCGGCAAGCGGACGGCTGAGCGGATCATCGTCGAGCTGCGTGAGAAGGTGGCCGGGGAGATCGAGGGCGACGCCGATGCGGCGCCGTCGCCCGCCGGCGAGGAGGACCCCCGTTCGCTGGCCCGCGAGGGCCTGCTCAACCTCGGCTACACGCCGCCCGAGGCGGAGAAGCTGCTCTCCGCGGCCGAGGGCGAGAGCCCCGAGGAGATCGTCCAGTCGGCGCTGCGCAGCGCCGCGGGGGCGAAGGCGGCATGATTCGCGTAGCCCCCGGGGGCGAAGCTGAGGAGGCGGAGCGTTGACGAGCCCGGCAAGGGAATCCGCACCCCCGGGATCGAGGATGGCGAGGAGATCGTCATCCACGATGCCCGAGCTGTGGGCGCGGAAGACGAGTTCGACCGCTCGCTGCGGCCGCCGAAACTCGCTGACTTCGTCAACCAGGTTCAGGTCACCGAGCAGCTCGCGATCTTCATGGAGGCCGCCCGTCGCCGTGGCGAGCCGCTCGACCACGTTCTGCTGGCCGGACCGCCCGGGCTCGGCAAGACCTCGCTCGCCCACATCATCGCCGCCGAGCTCGAAGCGCCGATGGTGCAGACAGCCGGGCCCGCGCTGGAGCGAAAGGCTGACATCGCGGCCTTCCTCACCGGCCTCGAGCCGGGCAGCGTCTTCTTCATCGACGAGATCCACCGCCTCGGCCGGGCGGTCGAGGAGACGCTCTACCCGGCGATGGAGGACCGCCGCCTGCCGGTCGTCCTCGGCCAGGGGGCGGGCGCCCGCACCGTCACCCTCGACCTGCCGCCGTTCACGCTGATCGGGGCGACGACTCGCACCGGGCTGCTCACCACTCCGCTCCGGGACCGCTTCGGCGTCTCCCACCGGCTCGAGCACTACGACGCGGTGGATCTTCGCCAGATCGTCCTCCGTTCCGCCGGGATCCTCGGCATCGAGGTCGACGAGGAGGGCGCGGAGGAGATCGCCGGGCGTGCGCGTGGCACCCCGCGGGTGGCGAATCGCCTGCTGCGACGGGTGCGGGACTTCGCGGAGGTCAAGGGGCGCGGCCGCGTCGACCAGGAGCTCGCCGCGGACGCGCTCGAGATGCTCGAGGTCGACCGGATGGGCCTCGACCGCCATGACCGCCAGCTGCTCGAGTTGATGGCATCCAAATTTGCCGGCGGGCCCGTCGGGCTCTCCACTCTTGCGGTCGCGATCGGCGAGGAGGCCGACACGATCGAGGATGTCTTCGAGCCGTACCTCCTCCAGCAGGGCCTGATCAAGCGGACGCCCCGCGGCCGTGTCCTGACGGAGCGGGGGTACGAGCATCTCGGACTGCCCGTCCCGGAGGGGATGGCAAGCCTGTTCTAAAGCGCGATCCTGCCGCGAGTAGCGATCACGGGTTGGCTAGCCTTGGAGCAGGAATGCCGTACTTCATCTGCCCGAACTGCGGGAACAGGGAACTAAGCGGGGAGCGCACAGCCGGGTTTTCGGCCCGCCCCAAGGGTTGCTCCAAGTGCGGCTTCGGCTTTCTCTTCGAGCTGCTCGACGACTACATGCCCGCCCCCGGCGCCGCCTTCTTCACCCTGGACCAGCAGGCGAGGGTGCTCGACCTCGGCAAGGGGGCGTTCGAGCTCACCGGGCTCAAGGACGAGCAGGTGATCGGCCGCCCGGTCCGCGAGGTACTCGGGCTGCAATGGGTCGATCCGGGAGATGGGGGAGATGGCGCCGACACCGATGGCGACGGCGACACCGATCCCATCGAGACGACGCTTGAGTGGGGCGTTCGCTCCCTTGGGAAGAGGGTCGCCGTCAACGCCGAGGGAGATCTGCCGACCGAGGCGGTCGCCGATCTCTTCCCGGCCTATGACGACGACGGCGGGCTGCTGCTGGTCTTGACGCCTGAATAGATGCGGCGGCGATTTTTGTGGCCGCCGAATATCGGGGGGTTTGGTTGTGTTGCAATTGAGGGGCAGTTACCGCGCCTCGGACCGCTAGCGTGAGCACCTCAAACTCGTGAGCAATCGCCGCCGCAACATCTTCATCCTGGCGTTCGTCGCCCTCCTGATCGTCGCCTCGGGGATCGTCGTCGCGAGCAAGAAGACGACCCTGGGCCTCGACCTCAAGGGCGGGACCGAGCTGATCTTCCAGGCGCGGCCGACGCCCCAGAACCCGACGATCGACGGCGCGGACATGGACCGGGCCATCGAGATCATCCGCAAGCGCACCGACGCTTTCGGAGTGTCGGAGCCGGAGATCTCCAGGATCGGCTCGGACTCGATCCGCGTCGGCCTCCCCAATGTGAGCAACGCGGCGCACGCGAGCCAGGAGGTCGGGCAGACAGCCCAGTTGCAGCTCTACGACTGGGAGCCCAATGTGATCCCCAACCCGGCGAAGACGAACGTGCAGCGCAGCGAGTCGTGGTTCAGCCGGCTCTACGACGCGGTAACGCTCGCCTCCCAGCAGCAGCCGAACTGCTTCGAGAACAAGTGCACCCACACCGGCCCGCAGTACTACCTCTTCAACGCCCAGACCCACGCCTGGATCGCGGGGCCGACCGACACGCAGAAGGACCTCTTCTCGGAGCTGCCCGGCCAGAAGCAGCCGCCCAGCACCCAGGTGATCGCGGTCCCACAGGGCACGATCGTGGTGCAGAAGGAGGGAGACAACGGACAGCCGGCACCCGACGACCCGAATGACACCAGCGCCAAGTGGTTCGTGATCCGGGACCGGCCGGCGCTCTCGGGGACCGACATCAAGGACCCGAAGCCGAGCTTCGACCAGTTCGACCAGCCGACCGTCACCTTCAACTTCACCGACAAGGGTCGCCAGGAGTTTGCGGACACGACCCGGGCGATCGCCCAGCGCGGGCTGCAGAACGCGCCGCCCGGCGTCGCCGGCAACTCGCAGGCGGCCGACGCCTACTCCGGCCACTTCGCGATCGTCCTCGACCAGCAGATCAAGTCGCGGCCGATCATCAACTTCGTCGACAACCCCGACGGGATCGATGGCTCGGGCGGCGCCGAGATCAACGGGCTGACGGCCGGTGAGTCGAATGACCTCGCGCAGATTCTCCAGATCGGCGCGCTCCCCGTCGACCTCACGCAGATCTCGAGCTCGACCGTGTCTGCAACCCTCGGCCAGGAGGCGCTCGATCAGGGGCTGAAGGCCGGGATCGTCGGATTGATCTTCGTCTGCCTATTCCTGCTCGCCTACTACCGCTTCCTGGGCTTCGTCGCGGTGATCGGCCTGGCGATCTACGGGCTGCTCTTCTTCGCGCTGATCAAGCTGATCCCGATCACCCTGACCCTGCCCGGGATCGCGGGGTTGATCCTGACTATCGGGGTGGCGGCCGACGCCAACATCGTCATCTTCGAGCGGATCAAGGAAGAGGCGAGGTCCGGCAAATCGATGCTGAGCGCGATCGCCGTCGGCTATCGCCGGGGCATCGCGACGATCATCGACGCGAACGTGATCACCCTGATCACGGCCTTCATCCTGTTCGCGCTGGCAACGGCGAACGTGAAGGGCTTCGCGTTCACCCTCGGCGTCGGGACGATCGCCTCGCTGTTCACCGCGGTGGTCTTCACGCAGGCATTCCTGGGCCTGTTCGGGCGCGCGCGCTTCATGCGCTCGCCGGCCGCGCTCGGCGCGCACACGGAGCAGCGGGTCCGCTGGCACTTCGACTTCAGCCGGGCGAGCAAGTATTTCTTCACCCTCTCGGGCTGCATCCTGCTCGTCGGCGCGCTTTCCTTCGCAACCAAGCAGCTCAACCTCGGCATCGATTTCGAGGGCGGGAGCCGGATCACGGTCGGGCTCCAGAAGGCCGCGACAGTGGACGACGTTCGCTCGACGGTCGAGGCGGCCGGGATCAACGGACTCCGAGATCACCAAGGCGTCGAACAGGCAGCTCGGCACGAACGTCTTCGAGATCGACTCGAAGGCGAGCCCCGACGCGGTCCAGAGCGTCCAGCCGGCCCTGCAGTCCAAGTACGGCATCGTCCCCAACGGCTTCAACGCCACGACGGTCGGCCCGACCTTCGGCCAGCAGGTGGCGAGGAGCGCGATCTACGCGATCATCTTCTCCCTGCTGGTGATCACCGGCTACGTCGCGTTCCGGTTCGAGCCGAAGTACGCGGTGCCGGTGATCATCGCGGTGATCCACGACATCCTGATCACGGGAGGCGTCTATTCGCTGACGGGGAGGGAGGTGACCAGCGGTACCGTCGCCGCGTTCCTGACCATCCTCGGGTACTCGCTCTACGACACGGTCATCGTGTTCGACCGAATACGCGAGAACGTGCCGCGGCTGCCGCGCGCGACCTTCTCCCAGATCGTCAACCGCTCCATGAGCGAGGTTCTTACCCGGTCGCTGATCACGGGTGCGTCGAGCGTCTTCCTGGTGACGGTTCTGTTCATCTTCGGCGGCCCGACGTTGAAGGACTTCGCTTTCGCGATGATGATCGGGCTGCTCTCGGGTACCTACTCGTCGATCTTCATCGCGTCGCCGGTGCTCACGCACTGGAAGGAGCGAGAACCGGCCTACCGCCGCCGCCGTGAGCGCATCGAGGAGCAGATGGGCCGCGTGCCGGCGTTCCCGGAGGAAAACGTGGTCGCGCGAACCGAGGGCGGTCCCGAGGAGCCGATCCAGGCCGAGACGCCGGTGCCCGCCGCCCCTGCCCCAAGTCGCTCGCAGGTCCCCGGCGTCGTTCCGGAACCGCCCGGACCCGTCCCACCGCCGCCCGCCCCCGAGCCGGCCGAGCCGCCGGCGCCCGTCGGCGCCCCACAGGGCGGCGGCCCCAATGGTGGTGACGGTGTCGCCGACGGCGACGGCGCTGCCGATGGCGGAGGCGACGGTGCCCAGCAGGCCGAGGGCGAGCGCCCGGAGCTCAGCGAGGCGAGCGCCGCAGCGCTGCGGCGGGTGCGGGAGCAGCAGTCCGGAGGCCGCCGGCAGAAGCGGCGCAAGAAGCACGGAAGGAATCGCTGATGGCCGCGCTCGTCTGGTTCACCATGGGCGTCGCGATCTGGCACTTCACCGTCTACATCCCTGACCGGTTCTGGGGCGGGATCGTCGGCGCGTTCATCGGCGCGGCCGCCGGCGCAATGGTGAGCGGCGCGATCGCCCAGATCGCCCTCGGTCAGGGAATCGGGGAGACCGACCTCGCCACCGCCTTCTACGCGATCCCGGGCGCCCTGCTCGGCCTCGCGGTGATCTATCTGGTCGGCGTCCGCTCGGGCGTCGAGGCGGAACAGATCTAGGCCCGCCGGCCACGGCTCCCGCCGGTTCCGTCTGGGGGCGAACCTAGGTTGGCGGGATGGCCTCGACAGAGTCGGCACGAGCCTTCCAGGCAGACCCGTATGACTACGGGGAGGTTCGCCGGCTGGCCTCGGAGCTCGCTCTCGCCGAACCCGTAGCGATCACCCTGGTCCGCCGCGGCTACCGCACCGTCGATGCCGCGCGCCGTTTCCTGGAGGCCCGTGAGTCCCACGAGCCCAGCGAGTTCACCGGGATGGACGAGGTCTGCGACCGCATCCTCTCGGTCGTCCACCGCCGAGGCCGGATCACCGTCCACGGCGATTACGACGTCGACGGCGTCAGCTCCACGGCGATTCTCGTGTCCACGCTCCGCTCGCTCGGCGCCGACTGTGACTGGCTGATCCCCGATCGGCTGGCCGATGGCTACGGGCTGACGATGGGCACCGTGGAGAAGCTCAAGCGCCGCGGGACCCAGCTCGTCATCACCGTGGACTGCGGCATCGGCTCGGTGGATGAGGTCGCGGCTGCCCGGGCCGCCGGCATCGAGGTCGTGGTCACCGACCACCACCTGCCTGGCGAGCAGCTTCCAGACTGCCCGATCGTCCACCCGATCGTCTCCGAGTACCCCTTTGAGGGGCTCTGCGCCGCCGGCGTCGCGCACAAGCTCGCCATCGCTCTCTGCGACGCCGCTGGACAGGGAGGGGTCGAGGCCGTCGGTGGTCGTCGTGATGCGAGGGCGCGCGACAGCGCGACCCGTGATGTGCGGGTCCGCAACCTCGACCTGGTCGCTCTAGCCACAGTCGCCGACATGGTGCCCCTCGTGGGCGAGAATCGGCGCCTGGTGCGCGAGGGCCTCCGCCTGCTCCGTGACCGCCCGAGGGCCGGGTTGCGCGCGCTGATGGTCGTCGCGTCCGTGGACCCGGAGACGATCGACGCCGGCACGATCGGCTTCCGCCTCGCCCCGCGCATCAACGCGGCGGGTCGGCTCTACCGAGCGGACGCCGGGGTCGAGCTGATGCTCACCGAGGATGCCGACCGAGCTGCCCAGATCGCCGAGGAGCTCGATCGCGCCAATGGCGAGCGCCGCTGGGCCGAACAGAAGGTGGTCGAGGGGGCGCAACGGGCCCGCTCGGCGCTGCCCCCGTCCCTGGCCGACGCCCCGGCTCTGGTGCTCGCCGGTGAGGGCTGGCATCCCGGGGTGGTCGGCATCGCCGCTTCCCGGATGGTGGAGCGCCACCACCGACCCACCATCCTGCTCTCGGTCGACGGCTCGAGGGCGAAGGGGTCCGCCCGCAGCATCCCCGGTTTCGACCTCGTCGCGGCGCTCGGAGCCTGTGACCGGCACCTGGTCCGCTACGGCGGCCATCGCGCCGCGGCCGGGCTCGAGCTCGAGGCGGCCGACCTCGATGCCTTCCGCGAGGCCTTCATCGCCCACGCCGCGACCGAGATCGACCCCACCGACCTGGTTCGGATGGAGCGGCTCGACGCGCTGGTCGGCGTCGGCCGCGACGGTATTGGGATGGATCTCGCCCGCCAGCTGGAGAGCCTCGGCCCGTTCGGGATGGGCAATCCTGGCCCGCGGCTGCTCGTCCCCTCGGGACGGCTACGCGAGGTCCATCCGCTCGGTGAGGAGGGCAAGCACTCCCGCTTCCAGCTGGAGAGCGGCGCCGGCCGGGCCGCGGGCGTGGCCTTCGGGATGAACGGGGAGATCACCCGGCGCGAGGACCAGGCGCTCGACCTCTCGATCGAGCTCGAGGTCGACCGCTGGAACGGCGCCGAGCAGCCCCGCGTGGTCGTCCGCGAGCTCTATCCGCTCGCCAGCCCGGCCGGCTCAGATGCGAAGCCCGCCCCCTGCAGCGATCACTGCCCTGCGCCGGACCCCGAGTGGTGGGAGCGCCTCGAGCGCGAGCTTGATCGGGTCACTGCGGGCCAGCCGGGCGCGCTTCTCGACGTTCGGCCGGAGGCATCCGGGCGGCGCGAAGCGATCGACCGGCGGGGAGGAGCCGCGGTTGCCTCCCTGGCCGAGCTGATCTCCAGCGGCGAGCCCGTTCTGGCGATCTGCGCCGACGCCGCCCGCCGGGCCAGGCTTGCCTCGGAGGCGGCCGACCCGCGCCGCTTCGGCGCGCCCTTGCCGAGGATCGCCTGCTCTCGCTGCGGCTCCGACGGGCTCGACGCCGCCCTCGCGGAGGCACCGGCCACCGGCCTGGTGCTCGCCGACTGGACCTCGGTGGCACTCCGCCCGCGAGCGTCCCTGGCGTTCCGTCATGTGGTCCTTGTCGACCCGCCGCCCAGTGATGCTCTGGAGGACCTGGCCTGGGCCTCCACCGAGCCGACCTTCCGAGGGAACGCTCGCTCGTACATCCACCTCGTCTGGGGGCCGGCCGAGTCGGAGCTCGCAGAGCGCCTCCTCGACTTGGAGTGGAACCTGCGGCTCGCGATCGGTGAGATCTGGCGGGGTCTCGGCGCGGTCGATGGCGAGGCCCAGGGGCTGGAACTTCGTTCCCTGCTGGCTGGCGAGCTCGCCTATCCCCGCACACCCGAGCTCGCCGCCCGCTGCGTGCGTGTGCTCACCGAGCTCGGACTGTGCGAATGGCGGTCCACTGGCGGCGGTTCGGCGTTGCGGGTCTTATCCTCGGAGAGGACCGATCTGGGGCGATCGCGGGCCTACGCGGACTGTGTCGCCAAACACCAGGAGGCCATCCGATTTCTGCGAAGCAAGGCACAACCGACGTAGAGAGCACGGCGAAGGACGGCGAGCGGCCTGACGGCGTCGCGCTGCGCGATGTCGAGCGCCGCGGTCACACCCGGGTAGGGGAGCCGCCTGGCCAGGCACCGACGCCCCGCGTCGACCCGATCACCCGCGAGCTCACCGCCGACCAGCGCGCCCTGCTGGGCGATCTCTTCGCCGTCATCGAGGAGCACAAGTCCGACGTCGCGGAGCCGATCGACCGTCAGGAGATCGAGCGTGCCTTCGCGTTCTCCTGCGAGAGACACGCCGGTCAGGAGCGCAAGTCGGGCGAGGACTTCATCACCCACCCGCTGGGCGTCGCCCGGATCTGCGCCGGCATGCGGCTGGACACCGCGACCCTGTGCGCCGCCCTGCTGCACGACACCGTCGAGGACACGAGCGCCAGCCTCGAGGAGGTCCGCGAGGGCTTCGGGGATGAGATCGCAAACCTCGTCGACGGCGTCACCAAGCTCACCGGGATCACCTTCAAGAGCCGCGACGAGCGGCAGGCCGAGAACTACCGGAAGATGATGGTGGCGATGGCCACCGACGTCAGGGTGATCCTGATCAAGCTGGCCGACCGCCTCCACAACATGCGCACGATCGGTGCGCTTCCCAAGCAGAAGCAGCAGGAGAAGGCGCGCGAGACGCTCGAGATCTTCGCCCCGCTCGCCCACCGCCTCGGGATCCACGCGATCAAGTGGGAGCTCGAGGACCTCGCCTTCGCCACGCTTCACCCCCGCAAGTACGACGAGATCAAGGAGCTCGTCGCCCAGCAGCGCGTCGAGCGCGAGCGCTACGTCGAGGAGGCGGGGAAGTTCCTCGCCGAGGAGCTGGGCAAGGTCGGCATCGAGGCCGAGATCTCGGGGCGCGCCAAGCACTTCTATTCGATCTACACGAAGATGACCCGCAAGGGCCGCGAGTTCAACGAGATCTTCGACCTCACCGCGATGCGCGTCCTGGTCAGCTCCGTCAAGGACTGCTACGGCGCGATCGGGATCGTTCACTCCCTCTGGAAGCCGCTGCCCGGCCGGTTCAAGGACTTCGTCGCGATGCCCAAGGCGAATGCCTACCAGGCGCTCCACACGACCGTGATCGGGCCCGAGGGCCGTCCGCTCGAGATCCAGATCCGCACCCCGGATATGCACGAGCTGGCCGAGTACGGAATCGCCGCCCACGTGATCTACAAGGAGGGCGCCTCCTCGGGCGACCCGAGCAAGGAGAAGATGACCTGGCTGCGCCAGCTGCTCGAGAACGAGCAGCACCAGGGGCCGCAGGCCTTCCTCGAGGCCCTCAAGGTCGACCTTTTCGAGGATGAGGTCTTCGTCTTCACCCCGAAGGGGGAGGTCAAGAACCTCGCCGCCGGCTCGACGCCGCTCGACTTCGCCTATTCGATCCACACCGACGTCGGGCACCACTGCGTCGGCGCGAAGGTGAACGGCAAGATCGTCCCGCTCCACTACCAGCTGAAGAGCGGGGACATCGTCGAGGTGCTGACCGCCAAGCAGGGCCGTGGTCCCTCGCGCGACTGGCTGAAGCTGGTTCGCACCAGCCGCGCGCGGAACAAGATCCGTGCCTGGTTCTCGCGTGAGGGGCGCGAGGACGCCGAGCACAAGGGCCGCGACGACCTCGCGCAGGCGTTCAAGAAGCAGGGCCTGCCGTACCAGAAGCTCGCCGGATCGCCGCTGCTGGTCGACGTGATCCGCGAGATGGGCTTCCGCAAGGCGGACGACTTCTACATCGCCCTCGGCCAGTCGAAGATCTCCACCAAGGTCGTGGCCAACAAGGTGATGCAGCGCCTGAAGCGCGGCGAGGCCGTCGAGGAGGAGCCGGCCGAGGGGCTGATCAAGGGAACCGACGACGCCCGCCGCCGGACCAAGGAGGCGACCAGCTTCGGGATCAAGGTCAAGGGCATCGACGACGTCGTGGTTCGCCTCGCCAAGTGCTGCCGCCCGGTTCCGGGCGACGAGGTCGTCGGCTACGTCTCGCTCGGGCGGGGGATCACGGTCCACCGCGCGGACTGCCGCAACGTCGCCGCCCTGAAGAAGGCGCCGGAGCGGTTCACCGAGGTGAGCTGGGATGGCGACAACGAGGCCTCCTACCGGGTCGAGCTCCAGGTCGACGCCTGGGATCGCACCCGCCTGCTCGAAGACCTCTCCCGCACGTTCGCCGAGGCCGGGCTCAACATCCTGGAGGCGCGTTGCACCACCAAGCACCCGATGGTGAAGAACCGGTTCGTCCTCGAGGTGGGGGACACCGAGCAGCTCAAGCAGTGCATCTCGCGCCTGCGGAACGTCGATTCGGTGTTCGACGCCTATCGCGTCACCCCGACCGCCTAGCAAGACCAATCCTTTTTCGCCAGAATCGCGTTATTAGGGCAAGGATGCTGAGAGGCGGGAAGACAGGGAGACGCTTGGGGCTGGCGGTCGCGCTGATCGCCCTCGGCGCGATGGTCTACGTCGGGCATTGCGCTCGCTGCCTCAGACACGATCGTGGCGGGACCCCCCGAATCGTCGTCTCGGCGACGGCACTACGTACAACACGGACCAGGGTGAGGTCGTTCCCTTCCAGAATCTGGGCGGATCACACAACGTGACCGCGCGGCAAAACGGGCCCGATGGACAAGACCCTCTTCCGTACGCCGACCATCTCGGGCGGCACCGCAGCGGTCTAATGGCACGCAGTACCTGCCCGCGGGCGACTACCCGTTCTTCTGCACCGTCCATCCCACGACGATGAGTGGGACGCTGCACGTCACCACGAACGGCGCACCTCAGCCGCGACCCTCCGCCACTCTCAGCATTCGCGCGAAGAAGATCGCCAAGGCCGTGAAGAAGGGGATCCTTGTGGCGCTCAACACCTCGGCAAAGGTCGACGACGTCTCCCTCGTCGCGAAGCTCGGCAAGGCCACGATCGGCAGGGCGAGCGACCTCTCTCTTGCTCAGGGCCAGGTGTTCGAGACGATCAAGCTCAGCAAGTCCGGTAAGAGCAAGCTGCGCGTAAGCAAGAGCAACGCGAAGGTCACCGTCACCGCCGCGATCCCCTTCGGCTCTCCCGCCACCGCGAAGGCCAAGCTCAAGTAGCTCGGTCCACCGCCCGCCGCACGCGCTCGGCGACCTCGCGCATCTGATCCTCGGAGTCGTACTTGGTCCGCGGCCAGAAGAAGCCGCGCAGGCCGTCCTTCGGCTTGCGCGGGACCACGTGGACGTGGACGTGCGGCACGCTCTGGCTGACGACGTTGTTCAAGGCGACGAACGATCCGGGCTTCCTCATCGCCTTCGGCACGGCGACCGAGAGCAACCGGGCGTTCTCGAAGAGCGGCCCGACCAGCTCGTCGGGCAGGTCGCCGAGCGTCTCGTGGTGGTCCCGGGGCACGAGCAGGGAGTGGCCGGGGAAGAGCGGCCGGTTGTCGAGGAAGGCGAGGGTGCGCTCATCCTCGAAGACGACGTGCGACGGTTCGTCGCCGGCGATGATCTGGCAGAAGCGGCAATCGGGGTCGGCGGTCATTGGCGGAGCAGCTTAGAAGCGGTAGGGTCGCTTGGGTATGGCACGCAAGGCGGTAGGGAAGCTGCTCATCGCGGCCGTGCTGGCGGGTCTCGTTCTCGTAGGTCCGGGTGTGGCCGATGCCGGTGTGGCGGTCAAGACCGGCAAGTACAACGGCAAGACCGACCAGGACGCGATCAGCACGGCGTTCCGGAAGGTCCAGTTCACCGTGAAGAAGGGGAAGGTCACCCTGACCACCGAGCCGACCGTCGCCAGGGAGGCCTGCGTCTCGGCGCCGGTCTTCACCCTCGGCGGAGCCACCGCGAGCAAGAAGCTCGGCGGGAACGGCACCTTCTCTTTCACCCACACATTCCTCGGCAACAAGATCGACAAGATCCACGGACGGTTCGTGAGCACGAACGAGGTCGAGGGCTTCGCGATCTACCACTTCCCGGCGCAGGACCTCTGCTCGGCCGGCAAGGCGCGGGTCAACTTCACCGCGCGCCACAAGTAGCGGCCACAGGCCGCTGCAAGCCTAGGCGACGATCGTCAGCGCGCCAGGCTCGACGGAGAAGTCGAGCTCGGTGTACTCGCCGATGTAGTCGCCGTCGACCTGTACCGGGAACGGCCGCGGCACGCCGTCTGAGTCCTTGGAGACGGAGCGCACCGAGGCCCTGGTGACGTCGTCGAATTCATCGATCTGCCGGTGCTTGGAGGCGTGCAGCTTCTTGCTCAGCACGCGCGAGGCGATCGGAAGCATGTCGCGCTGCTTGGCGCGGCGGAGCAGGGCCATCGAGATCGTGCCGTCGTCCAGCCCGATGTCCTCGCAGATCCGGATCGGGATGTTGGCGAAGTAGGTGAAGGGGTCGGAGTTCTGGGCGATGGCGGTGACGCCCTCGAGCGTCTCGCCGTCGACCTCGAGCTCGAACCGCACCGGGTCACGCAGGTAGTGCCGGTAGAAGGCCGAGATCGCGGCCCAGGTGTAGTACCACTGCCTGGCGCGGGCCTTCAGCAGCGGATGTGCGTCCACCCGCTTCACGACGGTGGCGTCGAGACCGACTCCGCAGGCGAAGACGAAGTGCCGGCCGTTGCAGCGCCCCAGGTCGATCTTGCGGGGTTGGAAGTCGTCGGCCAGTGCGATCAGGTGCTCCGTCGCGTCGACGACGTCATTCGGGATGCCGAGCGTGCGGCAGACGACGTTGGTTGAGCCGCCAGGCAGCACCGAGACGGGGACGTCGGTGCCGGCGAGCCCGTTCGCGACCTCGTTCAGGGTGCCGTCGCCGCCGAACGCGACCACGATGTCGTAGCCGCCGGTGCGCGCCTCGCGCCCGATCTCGATCGCGTGCTCGGCCGCCTCGGTGTCGACGGCCTCGACCTCATAGCGGGCCTGCAGCGCGTAGACGACGAGGTTCTTGAGCCGATCCGAGACCGTTGTCGCGTACGGATTGACGATGATCAGCATCCGCTTCTTCGCCGCATCCGGCTCGAGCGGCATCGCGTGAGCGGCCGGCTCGGGCTCTCTGTGGGCAGGGGCGATCGTCGGCACGCCTCTCCTCTAACCCCGGCTGAGCACCGGGTTACCACCGGGAATGAGATCCCCGAGCTGGTCGGCCGGGGCGTCCGACGTCGCCTCGTAGCGCACCACCTCGCCGTCCTCGATCTCCCGGACGTAGCCCGCATTGACGAGCAGGTCGACGTGGCCGATCACCTCCGAGAGGGTGAGGAACGCCTGTGTGACCGCAACGTCACCCCAGAGCGCCTGCGCGAGCTCGTGGCCCGTGCGGGGGCGCTCGGCGATCAGGCCGTAGAGCTTCTCGGCCCGCCTCTGGTGAAGCGCGAAGCGCTCGTCGATCAGCGCGGCGTGGTCCGTGATCGGCTCGCCGTGACCGGACAGGACGACCTCGGCCGGCAACTCGCGGGTCTTCTTCAGCGACTCGAGATAGACGACCAGGGCCTGGGTGCGCTCTGCGGATCCATCGAGCGGTCGCGAGATCAGCGGATTCGAGGAGATGTGCTTGATCAGGTGGTCGGCGGCGATCAGGATCCGCCGCTCCGCGTCCCAGAAGAGGGTGTCGGAGGGGCTGTGCCCGGGCCGGTGCTGGACCTCGAGCCTGCGGTCGCGGAGCTCGAGCACCTCGCCGTCGTGCAGCGGCCGGGTGACGTGGGCCTTCGAGCCCCAGGCGCGGAAGCTGCCGGTGACCTGGCGCAGCGCGCGGACCACCTCCTCGGAGATCCCGTGGCGGAGCATCAGCGCGGCGGCCTCCTCGTCGTCGCGCTCGGCGTCGGCGCCGAAGTTCTCGACGAAGGGCGCCAGCAGGTCGAGGGCCGCCACCTCGGCGCCTGACCGCTTGGCGACGATGTCGACCAGGCCGAGGTGGTCGATGTGCTGGTGGGTGATGATCACCAGCTCGAGGTCCTCGATCCCGTGGCCGAGCGCCTCGAGCTGGTGCTCGAGCTCGTCGAGCGCCTTGCCGGAGTTCGGGCCGGAGTCGATCAGGGTGAGGGGCTCGTCCTCGAGCAGGTAGGTGTTGACGCGCCCGACCTGGAATGGGGTGGGGATACGCATCACGCGTATCCCGGCGTCGGAGATCCGCTCCCACACCTCCGGGGGCGTCTTGTCCGTCACGAGCGAATCAGGGCCAGCACCTCGTCGCGCTTGGTCTCCATGTCCTCGCGGGAGACGAGCGACTCGAGGTTCAGGCGGAGCAGCGGCTCGGTGTTGGAAGGCCGCACGTTGAAGTGCCAGTCCGGGTAGTCGATCGAGACGCCGTCGAGATGGCTGATCTCGGCATCCGAGTAGCGCTCCGCGATCTCCTCCATCTTCGCCTTCTGGTCCGCCACCTCCGAGTTGATTTCGCCGGAGATGAAGTACTTGGAGCGGAACTCGGACATCAGGTCGGAGAGCGACCGGCCCTCGCGCGAGACCAGCTCGAGCATCAGCAGGGCCGGCATGGTTCCCGAGTCCGCGCAGTAGAAGTGGCGGAAGTAGTAGTGGCCGGAGACCTCGCCGCCGAACGCCGCGCCCGTCTCCCGCATCCGGAGCTTGAAGAAGGCGTGGCCGACCCGGCTCAGGTCGGACTTGCCGCCCGCTGCGGCGACCGTGTCGCGCACCGCGCGGCTCGAGCGGGGGTCGTAGAGGATCGTCGCGCCGGGCTCCTTGGCCAGGGTGGCACGGGCGAGGAGCGCGCAGACGAAATCGCCGTCGCAGAAGGTTCCTCCGTCGTCGATGAAGAAGCAGCGGTCGGCGTCGCCGTCCCAGGCGATCGCAAGGTCGACGCCCTGCTTCCTCACCTGCTCGACCAGCATGCGTCGGTTCTCCTCGAGGAACGGGTTCGGGCCGGCCTCGGGGAAGTCGCCGTTCGGCTCCCAGCGGCTCGTGGTCACGTCGAGGTTGAGCCGGTCGAGAAGGGGCCCGACCATCGGTCCGGCCATACCGTCGCTGCCGTCGGCCAGGATCGCGCAGCGGCCCGATCGCATCGGTGTCGACCGCGGCGAGCATGTGCTCGTGGAAGTCGGGATAGATGTCGATCTCCTCGACCGAGCCGCCGCCGGGGGGATCCGGCATACCGGCCTCGATCTGCGCCCGGACTTCCTGGATTCCGGCGTCACCGGATAGAGCCAGGGCTCCCTCCCGCAGGAGCTTCACCCCCGTGTACTTCTTGGGGTTGTGCGAGGCGGTGACCATCGCCCCGCCGTCGAGCTCGCGCGAGCCGACCAGGTAGTAGCTCATCTCGGTCGCGACCTCGCCCGCATCGATGACTGTGACGCCCTCCTCCACCAGGCCGTTGCGCACCCCGTCGGCCATCTCCGGCGAGCTCAGGCGCATGTCACGGCCGAGCCCGACGCGGAGGCCAGACGGCTCCTTGCCGCGGATGTCGGCGAGCACCCGGGCGAAGGCGCGACCGATCAGGTGCGCGGTCTCGCCGTCGAGCTCCTCGCCGTAGATCCCGCGAATGTCATAGGCCTTGAAGATGCCGGCCGGCGGGGCGGTGATCGCCATGTCAGTCGAACGCCGCCTTCAGCGTCTCGTAGCTGTCGTGGAGGCTCTGGTTCATCACCCGGGTGTCGCCGAGCACCGGCATGAAGTTGGTGTCGCCGCCCCAGCGGGGGACGACGTGCATGTGGATGTGGTGCTCGACTCCCGCGCCCGCGACCCGGCCCTGGTTGAAGCCGACGTTGTAGCCGTGCGGCGCGTAGCTCCTCTCGAGCGCGCCGATCCCGCGCTGCGCCAGCGACATGATCTCCGCCATCGTCTGATCGTCGAGTCCCTGCAGTTCGGCCACGTGCTCGTAGGGCGCCACCATCAGGTGCCCGTTCGTGTACGGGTACTTGTTGAGGATCACGAATGCGCGCTCGCCGCGGCGGACGATCAGGTTCGCATCGTCATCGCCGGCATCGAGGCCCGCGCAGAAGATGCATTCCGACTCGTTGTCCTTCGAGGCGTCCTTCACATACTCGAGCCGCCATGGGGCCCAGATTCGTTGCACGGGGGCATCGTAGGACGGCTTCGCCAACAACATAAGACGGATCACGCTGACGCGTGCCCTCGCACACCGCTTACGCGCACCCTCGCATCACAGCCAACCCCGTCTGCGGAAGTAGGTGACCATCCCGACCAGCAGGACCACCATGGCGCCGACGATGATCCAGAAGGCGGTCATGTCCTGCTCGCCCGGGACGCCGACGTTCATCCCCCAGATGCTCGCGAGCAGCGTCAGCGGCAGGACGATGACGCTGATCGAGGTGAGCACGCGAAGGATGTCGTTGACGCGATGCGAGAGCACCGACTCGTTCGTGTCCTCGAGCGCCTCGATGACCTCCTTGTAGTTCTCGAGCATGTCCCAGATCCGCTCGTGAGCGTCGACGACGTCGTCGAAGTAGATCTCGAGGTCCATCTCGGGGGAGAGGTAGCGCTCCTTCACCTTTTCGAGGTCCCGCAGCACCTGCCGCTGCGGGCGGATCACCTTGCGGAAGTTGATGATCTCCTGCTTGACGTTGGAGATGTCGCGCACGACCTCCTCGGAGCGCCCCTCGAAGATCTCCTCCTCGAGCACGTCCAGCTTGTTGCCGATCTTGCGGAGCATCGGGAAGCAGTAGTCGAAGCCGTCGTCGACGATCCGGTAGAGCAGGTAGCCCGATCCTCGGCTGAAGAGCTGGTCGCGGAGCTCCTCCTTCTGGCGGCAGCGCTCGAACAGGTACTCGACCGGCTGGAGCGGCTGGTTCGGAATCGTGATCAGCACGCCGGCCCCAACGAAGATGTCGAGCTCGCCGGCGTTCAGTCGTCCCACGGACGGGTCGAAGACCGGGAACTGCAGCACGATGAAGAGGTAGTCGTCGTAGACGTCGATCTTCGGCCGCTGGTTGCGGGAGAGGACGTCCTCGTAGTCGAGGGCGTGGAAGTCGAAGTTCTCCTCGAGCCAGGCCTGTTCGAGGGCGCCGGGCCGGTCGATCTTCACCCAGCGCAGGCCCTCGGCCGCGATCTCCTCGACCTTGGGCGCCTGCGGCTCAGGCGGAAGCGGCGCGACGAGCTCGCCGGCGCGGGTCCTGCGCAATCTCGGGCGAGGGAGGTTCGGCATCTTCCGGACCTGTGGGCGTTCGTCGCTTCCATTTCCATGGTCATTCCACTGTACCCCGGCGGGAGTTTCATGGCGCACATGCATGCCCGCATTTGCGCATGTAAATGCGGATTACGGGCGTTGCTATATTCCCCGTCACATACGCACCACATCAAGAGGGGTGGAGGGACTGGCCCGATGAAACCCCGGCAACCCCCTCGGACTTGGTCCGAGGAAGGTGCCAACTCCAGCAGGTGTCGAGCAAGTGCCTGGAAGATGTGGGAAGAGAGCTCCTTACGGAACCTCCGCCCACAGCAGACCAGGCGGAGGTTTTTACGTAGAGGAGCCAATGGCAGTCGAGTCCCTGAAATGCAAGGAGTGCGGGGAGAGCTATCCGCTCGATGCCCGCTTCGTCTGTGAGCAGTGCTTCGGCCCGCTCGAGGTCGCGTACGACCACTCCGACCTCGATCCCGAAGAGGCGCGGCGGAAGATCCAGGCCGGCTCGCGTGGCATCTGGCGCTACTCGGACTTCCTGCCCTTCGAGGGCCGCCCGGGCGACCCGCTCGAGCCCGGGCTGACGCCGCTGATCCGCGCCGACCGGCTCGCCGAGCGGCTCGGGCTCGGTGAGGTGTGGATCAAGAACGACGCGGCCAACCCGACCCACTCCTTCAAGGATCGCGTCGTCGCGGTGGCGGTCGCCAAGGCGAAGGAGCTCGGCTTCGAGACGGTCGCCTGCGCCTCGACCGGGAACCTCGCCAACGCCGTCGCCGCCCACGCCGCCGCGGCGGGCCTCGACTCCTACGTCTTCGTGCCCGCCGACCTCGAGGAGCAGAAGCTGCTCGCCACCGGCATCTACGGGACCAACCTGGTCGGCATCCGCGGCACGTACGACGACGTCAACCGGCTCTGCACCGAGCTGAGCCAGAGCCGGCCCTGGGCGTTCGTCAACGTCAACCTTCGCCCCTACTACTCCGAGGGCTCGAAGACACTGGCCTTCGAGACGATCGAGCAGCTCGGCTGGAAGCTCCCCGACCGCGTGGTGGCACCGATCGCCTCCGGATCGATGTTCACCAAGGTCGCCAAGGGCATGCGCGATTGGATCGAGCTGGGGCTGGTCGAAGGCGAGCTGCCGACCTTCTGCGGCGCCCAGGCGCTCGGCTGCTCTCCGGTGGCTACCGCGTTCGCGGAGGGCTGGGACGTCTGCAAGCCGCGAGCGCCAGCCCGAGACGATCGCGAAGAGCCTCGCGATCGGGGACCCGGCCGACGGCCCCTACGCCCTCGAGCTGGCGCGGAAGAGCGGCGGCGTGATCGAGTCCGTCACGGACGATGAGATCCGCGCAGGGATCCGTCTGCTCGCCGAGACCACCGGGGTCTTCACGGAGACGGCGGGCGGCGTGACGATCGGTGTTCTCTCCAAGCTCGCCGAGACGCGGCGAGATCGGTCCGGACGAGCGGGTCGTCGCCTACATCACCGGCGAGGGGCTGAAGACCCTCGACGCCGCCCGTGAATCGTTCCGGATGCACGAGATCGAGCCCGACGCTCGATGCCTTCGAAGAGGAGTTCCGGGGAGCTGGGGTCTCGGCGTAGCGAGGCCGCCCTGGTCGAGCGATGACTAAGATCTCCGCCCGACGATGAGCGTCACGGTGAAGATCCCGGCCCAGCTCCGCGCCGCCACCGGCGGCGAGGGCGAGCTCGAGGTCGAGGGCTCGACCGTCGGCGAGGCGCTCGACGCGGTCTTCGACCAGCACGACGGCCTGCGCGAGCGGATCACCCAGGACGGGGACCTGCGCCGCTTCGTCAACGTCTACGTCTCGGGCGAGGACATCCGCTTTCAGGACGGTCTGGACACGCAGGTCTCCGACGGCGACGAGGTGACGATCCTCCCCGCCGTCGCCGGCGGCTGATCGCTCGCGGGATTCGCGGCGTGGGCCGCCGGGTAGAGAGGCGCTCGTGAGAAGAGTTCATTGGACGCGCTCGCGGTACTGGCTCTTGTCGGTCTCGTGGCGACGCCCGGCGCGGCCGGGGAGCGGCATCACCACACGCACAAGCCGACCGGGGTCAAGGGGGTTGTCCTGAACAGCACCTGCCCTGGCGCCTGTGCGGAACCGCCCCCGCCGCCGCCCCTATATACCGGGGACGGTCACGATCAACGTTCTCCGTGCCGGCGACGGTGCCTTGGTGGCGAGCCGGGAGACCAACGACGGTCACTTCAGGATTCGAGGTCAAGCGAGGCACGTACGACGTCAGCGCGATTCCCCCGAGCCCACCACCGTGTCAGCCCACTCCACAGACGGTCTGCCCGCTGCCGGCCCAGGGGGCCGCGTTCATCGCGCCCTGCGTCACCGGCGAGACGAAGCGTGTCCAAGTCCGCCCCCACCGGATGCCCTACGTCGAGCTCCAGATGCGGAACGTCTGCATCGTCTGAGCTGCGTGAAGCGCGCCCGGCAGGATTCGAACCTGCGGCCTCTTCCTCCGGAGGGAAGCGCTCTATCCAGCTGAGCTACGGGCGCGGGGTGCCAAGTCTAGGCTTGGCGGGCCATGGATCTCTCCGTCGTCTTTCTCGGCACCGGCGGCTCCGTGCCATCCGCACGGAGGGCGACCGCCTGCGTTCTGATCCGTTCAGGCGGCAGCCGGATCCTGGTCGACGCGGGGGAGGGGGCCCAACGGCAGATGATCAACTCGACCGGGCTCGTCCAGGTCGACGACATCTACGTCACCCACTTCCACGCCGACCACTACCTCGGCCTCCCCGGACTGCTCAAGACCTATGACCTGCTGGAGCGGCAGAGGCCGCTGCGCATCATCGGGCCGCCCGGGCTGATCGGGCTGTTCGAGGCGCTGGGGCGGATCTTCGGCAGGCTCCGCTACGAGGTCGAGCTGGTCGAGCTCGAGCCGGGGGAGGCGATCGAGCACGAGGGCTTCGAGATGCGGGCCTTCGGCGTCGAGCACCGGATGAAGGCGCTCGGCTACGCGTATGTGGAGCCCGAGCGCCCGGGTCGCTTCGACGTCGACGCCGCCCGAGGCCTGGGGGTCGCCGACGCCCGTGACTTCGGCCGGCTGCAGCGGGGCGAGACGGTTTCGCGTGAACGGCTCCGAGGTGCGCCCGGACCAGGTGATGGGGGAGGCGCGCCAGGGCCGCAAGGTCGTGATCACCGGCGACACGGCTCCCTGCGAGATGACCCGCGTCGCCGCGCACGCCGCCCAGCTGCTCGTCCACGACGGCACGTTCGCGGTCGAGGAGTCGGCCCGGGCCGCGGAAACCGGGCACTCGACTGCTCGCGACGCCGCCCAGCTCGCAGCCGACGCCGAGGTCGACATGCTCGCGATCGTGCACGTGTCCTCGCGCTACAACGTCTCCGGGGTGCTGGACGAGGCTCGCGAGGCTTTCGCCAACACGGTCGCCCCGCGGGACTTCGACCTGGTCGAGATCCCCTTCCCGGAGCGCGGCGAGCCACATTTGGTGGAGCAGGGAGCGAAGCAGCGACCCGAGCCCCGAGCCGAACCGGCACCGATTCCGGACTAGCCGGACCCTGCGAGCTCCGCGATGGTGTCCGCGACCGTCTGGGCCCGGTCCTCCTGGAGGAAGTGCTTGGCCGAGATCACCTGTCGCCTCGACGCCGAGGCGTCCTCGAATGCGCGGCGGCGGTCCTCGCCAAGGGCGGGATCGCGCTCGGCCCAGAGGATCGGTCGCGGGCCAGCCCGCCTCGCGAAGCCCCTCGGTGTAGAAGCGCTCCTTCTCCTCGGTGAGCTCGAAGCCGCGGACGATCTTCCGGAAGGAGCGCCCGCCGTCGTCGCGGTGCAGCAGGGCGAAGTGGGCGTCGACCTCGTGGGCCGGGGTGGCGGAGCGGTCGGCGATCCCCTGCAGGTAGAAGAGCCAGCGCGCGACCGGCGGCCGGATCGTCGCCACCCAGAGCGGCCCGAGCAGCGGGCGGCGCCGCCAGGTCCATCGTCCAGACGCGGCGGAAGTGGGCGACGTCGATCAGGGTGTCGAGCACCGTCAGGGTGCTGACCCGGTCGCGGTTGCGGAGCGCCCACTCGAGCCCGATCGGCCCGCCGATGTCGTGGAGGACGAGGTGGCAGCGCTCGATCCCGAGGGCGTCGATCGCCTGCGCCCGTCCAGCGGCCGAGGCCCGACCAGCTGTAGTCGAAGTCCTCGCGGCTTCTCGGCCAGCCCGAGGCCGGGAAGGTCGAAGGCGACCCCGCGCAGCCCGCGCTCGGCGAGCAGGGGCAGCACCTTGCGGTAGAGGAAGGAGCTGACCGGGATCCCGTGCATGAGCACCACCGGATCGCCCTCGCCCTGCTCGCGGACGAAGCTCCGCACACCGCCGGCCTCGAACTCCCGCCCGGCGGCCCGGTGCGCCTCGATTGCCTCCGCAACCTGCGGCTTCACCACCCCGGATCGTCGCAGGCCGCCGCTGCTACGCTGGCGCGGCAAGCCCCTTTAACCCGGTCCCGCGAGGCCAGGAAGGAGCGAAGATGAGCGACGAGAAGGTCGTGCTCGATCACGACGATCTGCGGCGGACGCTGGTCCGTATCGCCCACGAGATCGTCGAGAAGAACGAGGAGGCGGATCGGGCTCGCGCTGGTCGGCATCCACACGCGCGGGGCCGTGCTCTGCCGGCGCCTGCACGCGCTGGTCGGCGAGCTCTGCGGCGCCGAGGTCCCACTCGGCGACCTCGACATCTCCTTCTACCGCGACGACATCGAGCGCCGCGAGCCGCGCGACGCGCCGGTCGTCCACGACTCCCATCTCGACTTCGACCTCGACGGCCGGACCGTCGTCCTGGTCGACGACGTCCTCTACACGGGCCGCACGGTCCGCGCCGCGATCGATGCCCTCTTCGACTACGGGCGGCCCGCCCGGGTCCAGCTCGCCGTGCTCGCCGACCGCGGCCACCGCGAGCTCCCGATCCGCCCCGACTACGTCGGCAAGAACCTGCCGACGGCACCCGGCGAGCGGGTCAACGTCCGGCTCGAGGAGACCGACGGCATCGACGAGGTCGCGATCACCCCGGCCGCGACCGCCGCGACAAGCAGGAGGAGGAGCGATGAAGCACCTGCTCGGAGTCGAAGGGCTCTCGCGGGAGGAGATGGAGCGCATCCTCGACCGCGCCGAGAGCTTCGCCGAGGTCGGCAGGCGCGACATCAAGAAGGTGCCGACCCTGCGCGGCCGCACCATCGTCAACCTCTTCTACGAGTCCAGCACCCGGACCCGCTCCTCCTTCGAGCTGGCCGCCAAGCGGCTCTCGGCCGACGTGGTCAGCGTCAAGTCGGCCGGCTCCTCGGTGGACAAGGGGGAGTCGCTCAAGGACACGTCGCCACCCTCTCCGCCTACGACCCGGCGGCGATCGTGATCCGCTCGCCCGCACGCGGGCGCGGCGCCGACTCGTCGCCGACTGGACCGAGGCATCGGTGATCAACGCCGGTGACGGCAAGCACGAGCATCCGACCCAGGCGCTGCTCGACGTCTTCACGCTGCTCCAGCGCCTCGGCTCGCTCGAGGGCCTCAAGATCTGGATCGTCGGCGACGTCCTGCACAGCCGCGTCGCCCGCTCCTGCCTGCTCGCCTTCCAGACTGATGGGGGCGAAGGTGACCCTCTGTGGGCCGCCAACCCTCATCCCCCGCGGCATCGAGGCGCTCGGCTGCGAGGTCGTCCTACGACCTCGACGGGCTGGGCGAGGCCGACGTCGTCTACGCCCTGCGGATGCAGCGCGAGCGGATGAGCGAGAGCTTCGTGCCCTCGCTCCGCGAGTACGCCGCCCGCTACCAGATCGATTCGCGCCGCCTCGGGCCGCGCCAGCTGCTCATGCACCCGGGCCCGGTGAACCGCGGCGTCGAGCTCGCGCCCGAGGTGATCGACTCGCCGCAGTCTCTGATCACAACGCAGGTGGAGAGCGGCCTGGTGGTCCGGATGGCCATCCTCTACGAGCTCCTCGCCGGCACCGACCGCTCGCTGCCCGAGCGCGGCCCCGTACCGGCGGACACCCCGACGATCGGTCAGCCGGCATGAACCTTGTCGGTCGCCCTGGCGAGGCCGCGACCCTGATCATCCGCGGCGCCCGCCTCTTTGACCCGCGCATCGACCTGGATGCCAGTCGCGACGTCGTCATTCGCGACGGGGAGATCGCCGAGCTGGCCGAGCCGGGAGGCGCCCCGGAGATCGAGGGCGCGGAGACCGTGGACGGCGAAGGGCTGCTGGCGTTGCCCGCCTTCGTCGACCCTCACGTTCACCTTCGCGTACCCGGTCAGGAGCACAAGGAGGACCTCGAGACCGGCACCCGCTCGGCCGCGGCCGGCGGCTATTGCGCCGTGATCGCGATGGCGAACACCTCGCCGCCGATCGACTCGGCCGCGGTCCTCGGCTCGGTTCGCGAGCGCGCCGAGCGCGAGGCGTCGATCCCGGTCGGCTTCATGGCCAACGTGACCCGGGAGATGGCGGGCACGGAGCTCAGCGAGATGGCGGAGCTCCGAGACGCCGGAGCGATCGGTTTCTCGGACGACGGCCTCCCGATCGCCAACGCCAGGGTCCTGCGCCGCGCTCTCCAGTACCAGCGGCTCGCGGGCGGCCTGATCGCGCTCCACGAGGAGGACCCGGAGCTCTCCGCAGGCGGGGTGATGCACGAGGGCGAGGTCTCGGCCGCGCTGGGGATGGCCGGGGTGCCCTCGGTCTCCGAGTCGACGATGATCGCCCGCGACTGCTCTCTCGCTCTCTTCGAGGACGCCCCGATCCACGTCCAGCACCTCTCCGCGCGCGCCTCTGTCGAGGAGGTCGCCCGCGCCAAGGCCGCCGGCGTGCGGGTCACCTGCGAGGCGACGCCCCACCACCTCACTCTCACCGACGAAGCCGTCCGCAGCCTCGATGCCCGCTTCAAGATGAATCCGCCCCTGCGAAGCGAGGACGACCGGCAGGCCCTGATCGACGGCCTGCGCGACGGGACGATCGATTGCATCGCGACCGATCATGCACCGCACGCCTCCGAGGAGAAGGAGGTTCCCTTCGAGGAGGCGGCCTGGGGCGTCACCGGCCTGGAGACCGCCTTCGCCGCTCTCTACACGGACCTCGTCCTCCCGGGGGTGCTGCCGCTGGGGCTCCTGGTGGAGCGACTCACCAGCGGGGGCGAGCCCTTCGGCATCGAGGCTCCCCGACTCGAGGCCGGCGCTGGTGCGAACGTGACCCTGATCGACCCTGAGCTCAGCTGGACTGTGGGCGAGGAGGGCTACGAGAGCCGCTCCTACAACAACTGCTTCGCCGGCCGCGAGCTCACCGGCCGCGTCCTGATGACCGTCGCCGGCGGACAGGTGGCCTTCCGGCAGCGCTCCTTCGCCCTCGGTGTCGCCTCTTGAGCGGAAGGCTCGAAGCAGATCGGACGACGCTGGTCGTGGTCGATGTCCAGGAGGCCTTTCGCAAGGCCATCCCCGACTTCGACCGAATCGCGAAGGCGACGGCGGCGCTGATCGAGGGAGCCGAGGCCATCGGGATCCCGATCGTGATCAGCGAGCAGTACCCCAAGGGGCTGGGGGAGACCGTGCCGGAGGTGGCCGAGCACCTTCCGGACGGCGTCGAGCCCCTGGAGAAGGTGGTCTTCGCGGCCTCCGAGGCCGAGGGCTTCGACCTCGAGGGCCGCGACCAGGTGCTCCTCTGCGGGATCGAGACCCATGTCTGCGTCAACCAGACGGCCCTCGATCTGCTCGCCTCCGGGGTGGACGTGCAGGTTGCCGAGGATGCCGTCGGCTCTCGCTCCGATCAGAACAAGCGGGTCGGCCTGCACAAGATGGAGCGTGCCGGCGCCGTGATGACGAGCGTTGAGACCGCCCTCTTCGAGCTGCTCGGCCGCGCGGGCACCGACGAGTTCAAGCGTGTCCAGCGGCTCATCCTGGACTACGCCCCGAACCCCGGTGCAGAGGCGAAGGAGACGGTCGCGTGAGCGGCTATGTCCTGCTGGAGGACGGCACCCGCTTCGACGGCGAGCTGCTCGGCTCGGGCGGCGAGATCACCGGCGAGGTGGTCTTCAACACTTCGATGACGGGCTACCAGGAGGCGGTCACGGATCCCTCCTACGCGGGCCAGATCATCACCTTCACCTACCCGCTGATCGGCAACTACGGAGTCTCGGGCGAGGCGATGGAGTCCGAGCGGGTCCAGGCGCGCGGCGTGATCATGCGAGAGGGGAAGAACGGCGAGGACGCGGCCACGGCGGAGCGCGGCTGGCTCGACTGGCTGCACGACCTCGGGGTGGCGGCGATCGGCGGGATCGACACGCGAGCCCTCGTCCGGCACATCCGCGACCGGGGTGCGATGCGCGGCGGGATCTTCCCGGCCGAGCTCGCTGAGTCAGAGGCGCGCGGGCGGATCGCTGGCGAGCCCTCGATGGAGGGGGCGGACTTCGCCCGCGAGGTCACCCCTCCGGAGCCGGTCGAGTTCGAGGGCGACGGGCCACACGTGGTCGGCATCGACACGGGAATCAAGCTGTCGATCATCAGGCAGCTGCGCGAGCGGGGCTGCCGCGTCACGCTGCTTCCCTGCGACAGCTCTGCTGACGACGTCCTCGCCCGCGAGCCGGACCTCGTCTTCCTCGCCAACGGGCCCGGCGACCCCGGTGCCCTCGACTACATCGTCGACAACGTCCGGGGCGTGGTCGGCAAGAAGCCCGTCGTAGGCATCTGTCTCGGCCACCAGTTGCTCTGCCGAGCGGTGGGCCTCGAGACCTTCAAGCTGCCCTTCGGCCATCGCGGCGCCAACCACCCGGTCAAGGATCTCGAGACCGGGCGAATCGACATCACCTCCCAGAACCACGGCTTCGCGGTGCTGGGCCCCGGTGGCGACCGCACCATCGAAGGCGACGAGCCCGTCCGCTGGCAGACCGACTTCGGCGAGGCCGAGCTCTCGCATCTCAACCTCTACGACCGCACGGTCGAGGGGCTGGTCCTCAAGGACGTCCCGGGCTGCACGGTCCAGTACCACCCCGAGGCCGGCCCCGGCCCCCATGACGCCCGCTACCTCTTCGACCGGTTCCTGGAGCTGGCCCGGACGTGACCCCCGCCCAGAGCAATATCGAGACGGTCCGGGGCTGGTATGCCCAGACGCAGGGGGAGTACCTGGATGGGGGTCTGGAGGCGGCGTTCGAGCTGATCCCCGAGATCTTCGACCCCGAGGTCGAGTTCTCACCGTGGCTTGCCAGAGAGGTCGAGCACCGGACTTATCACGGCCATGACGGCCTTCGCACCTTTTTCCAGGAACTGCGGGACATGCTCGGCGAGGTTCGATACGCGCCACCTGAGTTCCACCCGCTGAGTGACGACGTGATCGTCGTGTTCACGCGTCTCGAGGGGGTTGGTCGAGGGAGTGACGTGCCAGTGGGCCAGGACCTCGGGTTGATCTACGAGTTCCGCGACGGGCTGGTTATCCGCCTCACCGCGTTCGGCTCGCACGAGGAGGCCCTCAACGCCGCGAAGGAGAAGCAGGGTGCCCAGACGTAACGACATCCAGAAGATCCTGCTGATCGGCTCCGGGCCGATCGTGATCGGGCAGGCGGCCGAGTTCGACTACTCCGGCGTGCAGGCGTGCAAGGTGCTGCTGGAGGAGGGCTACGAGGTCGTGCTGGTCAACTCGAACCCGGCGACGATCATGACCGACCCCGAGTTCGCCGACCGGACCTATATAGAGCCGCTGCTCCCCGGCCCTGTCGCGAAGGTGATCGAGCGCGAGCGGCCAGACGCCCTTCTCCCGACCCTGGGCGGCCAGACCGCGCTCAACCTGGCCAAGGCGCTGCACGACGACGGCACTCTCGAGCGCTTCGGCGTCGAGCTGATCGGCGCTGACTACGAGGCGATCCACCGCGCCGAGGACCGCGAGGCCTTCCGCACCACGATGGAGGAGGCCGGGCTGCGGGTGCCGTTCTCGAAGATCGTCGAGTCGATCCAGCAGGGCGAGCAGGCCCTCGCGTCCGGCGAGCTCACCCTTCCGATCATCGTCCGGCCGGCGTTCACGCTCGGCGGACACGGCGGTGGCGTGGCCAAAGACGAGACGGAGTTCGCCCAGGTCGTTTCCGAGGGGCTCGCCGCCAGTCCGATCAACCAGGTGCTGGTCGAGGAGTCGGTGCTCGGCTGGGGCGAGTTCGAGCTCGAGGTGATGCGCGACCGCAACGACAACGTCGTGATCATCTGCTCGATCGAGAACGTGGACCCGATGGGCGTCCACACCGGCGACTCGGTGACGATCGCGCCCGCGCAGACGCTGACCGACGCCCTCTACCAAGACCTCCGCGACCAGGCCATCCGCGTGATCCGCGCCGTCGGAGTGGAGACCGGCGGCTCGAACGTGCAATTCGCCGTCAACCCGGAGAGCGGCGAGATCGTGGTGATCGAGATGAATCCGCGTGTTTCGCGCTCCTCCGCGCTCGCCTCGAAGGCGACCGGGTTCCCGATCGCGAAGATCGCCGCAAAGCTCGCCGTCGGCTACGCGCTGGAGGAGATCCCCAACGACATCACCCGGGCGACGCCGGCGTCCTTCGAGCCCACGATCGACTACGTCGTCACCAAGGTGCCCCGCTTCGCGTTCGAGAAGTTCCCCGGCGCCGAGGGCCGGCTCTCGACCCACATGAAGTCGGTCGGAGAGTGCATGGCGATCGGGCGGACCTTCCGCGAGTCCTTCGCCAAGGCGATGCGATCGCGGGAGCTCGACGACGAGCCGGAGACCCCGGAGTCGACGGGCGATCTGCTCGATCGCCTGGCAACCCCTTCATCCGACCGCTTCGACCTGATCCTCGACGGATTCAGGCGCGGGGTGGAGCTGGAGCGAATCCAGGAGGCGACCATGATCGATCCCTGGTTCCTGCGCGAGCTCCGCGAGCTGGCGACGGATGGTGACGGCACCGGGGGACTCGAGCGCACCTACCGCGCCGTCGACACCTGCGCCGCCGAGTTCGAGGCGCGGACGCCCTACTTCTACAGCGCGCACGAGCGCTCGTCGATCAACGGCCCTGCCGGCGAGGTCGACCGGGGCGATCGCCCGTCGGTGGTGATCCTCGGCTCCGGTCCGAACCGGATCGGCCAGGGGATCGAGTTCGACTACTGCTGCGTGCACGCCGCGATGACGGCGCGCGAGCTGGAGCGCGACGCGGTGATGATCAACTGCAACCCGGAGACCGTCTCGACGGACTACGACACCTCCGACCGCCTCTACTTCGAGCCGCTCACGGAGGAGGACGTGCTCGCCGTTTGCGAGATCGAGCGGCCCGAGGGAGTGATCGTCCAGTTCGGCGGTCAGACCCCTCTGCGGCTGGCAAAGGCCCTGGAGGAGGCGGGCGTGCCGCTGCTCGGCACTCCGGTCGACGCGATCGATCTGGCGGAAGACCGGGGGCGCTTCGGAGCCCTGCTGAGGCGCCTCGAGATCAAGCACCCTCCCTACGGCACCGCCCTCTCGGCCGAGGAGGCGGTCTCGATCGCCGAGGACGTCGGCTTCCCGCTGCTCGTCCGGCCCTCCTACGTCCTCGGCGGCCGAGCGATGGAGATCTGTTACGACGGCGACACCCTTGGGAACTACCTGGAAGCCAATGTCAGGGCCGACCAGGAGCACCCGCTGCTACTGGATCGATTCCTTGAAAACGCGATCGAGGTCGACGTCGACGCTCTCGCCGACGGAGATGAGTGCTTCGTCGCCGGCGTGATGCAGCACGTCGAGGAGGCGGGTGTCCACTCCGGGGACTCGGCCTGCGTGATCCCGCCGATGAGTCTCGGCGAGGAGATGCTCGACGAGATCCGCGAGACGACTCGCAGAATCGCCCTCGAGCTCGGGGTGATCGGCCTGATCAACGTTCAGTACGCGGTCGCCGAGGGCGAGCTCTTCGTGATCGAGGCCAACCCGCGCGCCTCGCGCACCGTGCCGTTCGTCAGCAAGGCGATCGGGACACCGCTCGCGAAGATCGCCTGCCGCCTGATGCTGGGCGAGTCGCTCGCCGACCAGACGCTGCAGCGTGAGTCACCGACGCACGTGAGTGTCAAGGAGGCGGTCCTGCCCTTCGCCCGCTTCGCCGGTGCCGACTCGGTGCTTGGGCCCGAGATGCGGAGCACCGGCGAGGTGATGGGCATCGCCCAGGACTTCCCGACCGCCTTCGGCAAGGCGCAGGCGGCCGCCGGAGTATCCCTGCCGGAAGAGGGCACGATCTTCATCAGCGTGACCGACTCGGACAAGCCGGCGGCTACGCAGCTCGCCACTCGCTTCCACGACCTCGGCTTCGAGGTCATCGCCACCTCCGGCACCGCCGAGGCGATCTCGCGGATGGGCGTCCCCGTCCGGAAGATCAAGAAGATCGGCGAGGGCTCGCCGAACGTGGTCGACTGCATCCGCAGCGGCGAGGTCGACCTGGTCATCAACACCCCCACGGGCTCCGGCGCCCGGACCGACGGCTACGAGATCAGAACGGAGTCCGTCCGACACGGGATCCCCTGCGTGACCACGATGACCGGCGCCTCAGCCGCATCCCGCGCGATCTTCGCAGCCGCTCGGGAGGTGGCGCCGGTCCGCTCCCTCCAGGAGCTCCACGAGCCGCAGGAGCGCGAGCCATCGAGCAGGTGACCGCGAACCAGGCCTCCCGGCTCGGGGAGCGAGTCACCGCTCCGTTTGGCCGCCGGCTCTGCGAGGTGACCCGCAATCTGGCGTCTGGCGGCTACCGGATCTTCTCCGCTCTCGACCCGGTGGGGCCGATGCCGGCGGCGGGCCAGTTCTACATGCTGGCCACGGACTCAGGCTGGGGTGGGAAGGAGGGGCGTCCCTACCTCGCCCGCGCCTTCTCGGTCGCCGACGCCGAGCGGCAGACGGGCGGGGTGCGGCTCGACTTCCTGGTGCAGGCGGTCGGCCCCGGCACCACCAGGCTCGCCGAGCTCGAGGCGGGGGAGGGGCTGTGGATCCACGGGCCGCTGGGCAGGCCGTTCTCGGCGCCCAGGGAGGTGGCCGAGGGCGCGGCCGGAGCGATCCTGGTCGGCGGCGGGATCGGTGTGGCGCCGCTCGCGATCTGGCGCCGGCAGCTCCTCGCGGCCGGCGTCCCGGCCCGGGTCCTGCTGGGCTTCAGGGACCGGGCGAACTCCGGCGGACTCGACCTCTTCGACTGCTCGGAGGTCCGACTTGCCAGTGAGGACGGGCATACCGGCCACCCCGGCTTCGTGACCGACCTGCTCGCGGTGCTCCTCGAGGGCGACGACACGCACACCGCGGCCGTCTACGCCTGCGGGCCTCCGGCGATGCTCGAGGCCGTTCGGGGGATGTGCGCCGACCGCGGCGTCGCCTGTGAGCTGGCGCTGGAAGCGCCGATGGCGTGCGGTTTCGGCGCCTGCTTCGGCTGCGCCATCCCGCTGCGCTCCGGCGGATACATGCGCCTCTGCGTCGACGGCCCGGTGGTCCGGGGCGACGAGATCGAAACGACGCTGGTGCCGGGATCTGGCCACTAGATGGAAGGCAACGGCACCGTTCTCCCCGATCCGGATCTCTCAACGGAATTCTGTGGTCTCACCCTCCGCCATCCCGTCATCAACGGTTCGGGAACCTTTGACGCGATCGCGGCGCGGCGGGCATTCGGCGAGCAGCTGCTCGATGAGTTTCCGTTCTCGGCCTTCGTCTCCAAGACGATCACCCCGGAGCCGCGGGCCGGCAATCCGCCGCCGCGGCTCTGGGAGACGCCCTCCGGGCTGATCAATTCGATCGGTCTTCCGAACAAGGGCCTCGATGGTTTTCTGGCCGACGATCTGCCCCAGCTCGCCGAGCTGCCGGTGCCGCTGATCGTCTCGGTGATGGGGACCAGTCACGATCAGTTCGCCCTGCTGGTCGAGGGGGTGGGTGGACGCGAGGAGGTCGCCGCCATCGAGCTCAACGTCTCCTGCCCCAACGTGAAGTCCGGGTTGATCGTCGGAGAGTCGCCCGACGAGGCCCGCTCGCTGCTCGAGACGGTGCGGCCCCTAACCGAAAAACCCCTGCTCGTGAAGCTAACACCGAACATCGCCGACCCGGTGCCGGTCGCCGAGGCGGCGGCGGAGGGCGGGGCGGATTCCATCTCGCTGATCAACACCCTGCGCGCATCCGCGCTCGCCCCTGAGACCGGAGAGCCCTGGCTTGGCGGAGGGACCGGCGGCCTCTCCGGTCCTGCCGTCAGGGCGGTCGCGCTGGCGCAGGTCAATGCGGTCGCGTCGACGGTGTCCGTCCCGGTGGTCGCGATGGGCGGCGTCTCGACCGGAAGGGATGCCGCAGAGATGATCGGGGCGGGGGCGAGCCTCGTTGCGGTCGGCACAGAGAGCTTCCGTGACCCCGCCGCCGGATCGCGAATCGCCGAGGAGCTGGCCGGAGAGCAGGCAAGGATCTCCGGTTAGACGGGAGTTTTTTTCACAATCCCCCGAAAGGGGTTTCCGCGCCCGGTGGCCGGGGATATACTGCCGCCCCGATGCAGGCCCCGGTCCAGTCTTCCAACGCCGCCCCCGAGAGATCACTGGACCAGCGGATGGAGGCCCTTCGGAGGGCCAACGACATCCGCTCGAAGCGCGCGCAGCTGAAGCGCGACCTCAAGGGCAACAAGGTCAATATCCAGACGCTGCTGATGGACCCGCCGGAGTACGTCCAGACGGCGAAGGTCATCGACATGCTGATGGCGGTCCCCAAGTACGGCCGGGTCAAGACCAACCGGATCCTCAACCAGTGCAGGATCTCCCCGTCGAAGACCATCGGCGGCCTCTCCGAGCGCCAGCGCGCGGAACTCGTCGCGCAACTGCGCAAGTAGCGCCGCATTCCAGCGGTTTTTCGCGGCCGTCCCGGAGGTCATGATCCTCCCCGTGGGGAAGGTCTTCGTGATCACCGGCCCATCGGGGGTCGGGAAGGGGACGCTGATCGAGCGCCTGCTCGAGCGGATCCCGGAGCTCGAGCTCTCGGTGTCCGCGACCACTCGTGCTCCTCGACCCGGAGAGATCGACGGCCGCGACTATCACTTCCTCACCCCCGAGGAGTTCGACCGCCGCGTCGGGGCGGCCGACTTCCTCGAGCACGCGACCTACAGCGGCAACCGCTACGGGACCCTGCGAGAGGAGGTGGAGCGCCGGCTCGCGGAAGGCCGTTCCGTCGTCCTCGAGATCGAGGTGCAGGGGGCCCGCCAGGTGCGCGAGGCGATGCCCGAGGCCGTGCAGATCTTCATCGCGCCTCCCAGCCCGAGGTTCTCCGTGAGCGGCTCGAAGGGCGGGGAACCGACTCGGCCGAGGCGATCGAGGAGCGGCTTCGCACCGCGGAGACCGAGCTCGCGGCGAGGGAGGAGTTCCCTCACGTGGTCGTGAACGGCGACCTGCAGAAAGCGGCGTCCGAGCTTGAGGGGCTCGCCCGCGACGAGCTGTCCCTACACTGACGATCCCATGTCAATGATCCGACCCAGAGTCGACAAGCTCCTCGAGCACACCGACACCCACTACGCCGCCGTTCTCGTCGCGGCGAAGCGGGCCCGACAGATCAACGCCTACTACCACTCTCTCTCCGAGGGCGCCTACGGCGAGTACACGCCGCCGATGGTCGAGGTCCCCAGCGGGAACTACCTCACCATCGCCCTGGAGGAGACGGCAGCGGGCAAGCTCAAGTACGAGTACAAGTCCTAGGCACTAGGAGGGCTCATGGCCCGCATCCTGCTCGGGGTGAGCGGTGGCATCGCCGCCTACAAGTCGCTTGAGCTGGCCCGCCTGGCCACCAAGGAGGGCCACGCCGTCCGCGTCGTGATGACGCCCACGGCGGAGCGCTTCATCGGCAAGGCATCCTTCGAGGGGATCGTCGGCGCACCGGTGCTCATCGATGAGTTCGAGCGCGACCCGACCCGTGGTGCGTTCCCGGGCGATCCGGTCCCCGGGCACGACCCGATAGGGCACCTCGAGGTGGTGGCCAATGCCGACGCATACCTGGTCGCGCCAGCCTCGGCCAACACCATCGCCAAGCTTGCCGCGGGGATCGCCGACTCGATGCTGACCACCTCGTTCCTCGCCTGTGCAGCCCCGAGGCTGGTTGCGCCCGCGATGAACGACCGGATGTACCGGGACGCCGGCGACCCAGGCGAACCTGGCGACGCTTCGCCAGCGCGGGATCGCCGTGATCGAGCCGGAGGAGGGGGACCTCGCCTCCCGCGGCGAGCACGGGGTGGGGAGGCTTCCCGAGCCCCGGACGCTCCTCGACGCGATCGAGACAGTGGTGCCCAGGCCGAGTGGTCCCTGGGACGGGCTGCGGGTCCTGATCTCCGCGGGCGGCACCCGCGAGCCGATCGACCCTGTGCGCTTCATCGGCAACCGCTCCTCCGGCCGAATGGGCCTGGCCCTCGCGGAGCGCGCAGCGCGGCGCGGGGGCGACGTCACCCTGGTCGCCGCGAACGTCTCCCGTCCGGCACCCCCGGGGTGAGAAGGGTCGACGTCGAAACCGCCGCCGAGCTCGCCGACGCCCTGGCTCGCGAGTTCGACTCCGCCGATGTCCTGGTGATGGCGGCGGCGCCGGGCGCCGCGGAACCTTCCTTGGCTTCTTCCTCCCTCACCGAAGTGAGGGAGGCGGAGCGCCGGGAGGCGTTCCTTCTCGATTTCGCCTTTCCACCTTCGCGCTCCGCGCTTCGGCGGACTTGAATCCGACGAAGCTCACGAAGTGAGCGTAGGCGGGGCGGCGACCACGCTCGTTATCGGAGAGCGTGCCGCCTGCCGGCGCTCCACCGCGGCTTGACCGGTTCAGGACTTTCCTGGCGTCCGGGCCCCGCTTTCTCCGAGGGTATTGCGGGCCTCGTGTCAGCCAGCTCCTGGCAGGGGACCAATAGTGTCCCCGGGGGGAGCCCCGCGCCGCCCCAGTCCAGGTTTTGCGAGACCTGTCCGGAGGGACCGCACCCTGCTCCGCCAACAGACGCCTCATGAGGCGCCCTCGATTGAGCAAGGTGCGGGAATGATAACGCGGTTTCGACCGGGGATAAGTGCGTTTTGGGCCGGAAACGCGGTTTTTTCGGTCACGGGCTCTCCGCACCCACCGCCATCGCCCGCGAAAGCGGGCGATCCAAGTAATCACGCGCGATGGAGCAGGCTGTGGTTACTGGGTCCCCGCTTTCGCGCGGGTCACAAGAGATGCGAATAAGAGCTCGCTACTTCTTCCTGTAAACCAGCAGCGTCTTGAACTCGCCGACGCGTCGTCACCGGCGCTTCCTTTTCCCACTTCGCGATGATCGGCTTGGCTTTCTCGAAGCCGATCGACTTCGTGTAGAACAGGATGTGGCCGCCCGGCTTGGTCTTGGCGGTGAACAGGTCGAGCACGCCGCGGTCGTCGATGCCGCCGTATTCCGTGCTGGCGGTGTTCGGGAAGAAGAACTCGCACAGGTGCACCATCGTCACCACGTCGAAGTCCGGCAGCAGCTTCGGATTGGTGAGATAGATGTCGCCGAAATAGGCGAGGTAGTTTTTCGCCACGCCGCGAGTTCGCCGGCGACCAGCTTGACGTAGGCCTCGTATTCCTCGATCGACGCGGTGATGCCGAACACCATGTTGCCGGAGCCGTTCTCCGCCTGCTCCTTGCCGACCACGTGATGGGTGCCGGTGCCGAAATGGTAGATCAGCTTGTTCGTCGAGCTTCTGCTCGGCGAGCCAGTCGTTGACATGCACGTCGCACGGGCAGATGTCGTCATGCAGGTCCCACTTGTCGGTCCAGTAGTTCATCTTGAGCCATCGTCGCTCTCTCCTTGAAACGACTGTTCGTGAATCGGATCAGCGCGCGGCCGCGGCTGTCGAGCCGGCGTCGCGGTTGCGGCGGCTGCGGTCACGCCGCGCTTCGAGATGGATCGCGCGTCATGCAGGTGGCCGCAGCAGCGCGCGCCGGTCGATCGGTGATGACGATGGCGCGCGGCAGCCGCTCGGCAGCAGGCGGTAGAGCTCGTCGGCCGGCTTCTCGTCCAGCGCCGAGACCGGCTCGTCGAACAGCAGCACGGCCGGCTTGTCGCCAGCAGCGCGCGGGCGAAGCGCGACGCGCTGCTGCTCGCCGCCGGAGAGCATCGACGCGCCAGTCGGCCTCCTCGTCGAGCCGCGGCGCGAGATGCGCCAGACCGACCGCCGCGAGCGCGTCGCGCATCGCCTCGTCGTCGGCACTGCGTCGGCCGGCGTCGGATAGGTCGATCGCCTGCCGCAGCGTGCCGAGCGGAAAATACGGCCGCTGCGGCAGCACCAGCACGTCGGCGTCTCGGCGGAAGCGCGACTCGTGCCCTCGCCCGAGCGGCCACAGTCCGCGTCAACGCGCGGAACAGGCTCGACTTGCCGGCGCCCGACGGCCCGGTGATCAGCACGCGCTCGCCGGGCGCGAGCCGACAGCGCCGGAACGCGCGCCATCGGCGCGCCGGCCGGCAGCCGCAGCGACGAGATCGTCGACCTGCGAGGTCGCGGCCGCCTGCCCGCCGCCACCGCGATGTCGCCCTTGCCGCGACGCGAGCTGCGTGTCGACCGCCGCGCATCGCGCCTTCGAACTGCGCGAGGCGGTCCATGATCGCCTTCCATTCGGCGATCTTGCTGTAGGCGCTGATGCAGAACGCGAACGCGCCCTCGACGCGCTGGAACGCGAGCGCCGCCTGCATCAGCGTGCCGAGCGGGATCGCGCCGGCGAGATAGGCCGGGCTGACGATCAGGGTCGGCACCACGCGTCGAGACGTGGCGCATAGCCGGCGATGAAGCCGATGAGCTTGGTCTGCCGGCGCGACCAGCGCGCGTCCAGTTGCGCACCAGGTTGGCGAAGCGCCGGCCGAGCTCGGCGCGCTCGACCGCCTCGCCGCGCATCAGCGCGACCGGCTCGGATGGTCGGCGGCGCGCACGATGGCGAAGCGGAAATCGGATTCGTAGCGCTGCTGGTTGAAGTTGAGCGGGATCAGCCGCCAGCCGATCCAATGCGCGATCAGCGTGCCGATCGCGGCATAGAGCAGCGCCGCGACGATCAGATAGCCGGGGAACGCGAGGTCGACGCCGAACAGCGGCAGCGGCGTGGTCAGCGACAGGCCCCACAGGATGTAGGCGAACGAGACCAGCGCGACGATGCTGCCGAGCAGCCCGGTGCCGAGCTCATGCGTGCGCTGGATGAACAGATAGACGTCGTTGGCGATGCGCAGATGGATGTTGTCGATGCTGGTGTCGACGAAGCGCACGCGGTAGTGGCGGCCCTGCGCCATCCAGACCGACACGTAGTTCTCGGTCATCCAGCGCCGCCAGCGGATCTGCAGCGTCTGGCCGAAGTAATACTGCGACATGCCGGCGACGATGGCGCCGACCGCGATGAAGCAGAACACGATCAGCTCGTCCTGGAACGCGGCCCAGTTCTTCGCCTCCAGCGCGTTGAAGAAGCGCGCGTTCCAGTGCGTCACCGCGACCGCGACCTAGACCAGGCCAAGCTCGGCGGCGACCACCGCGGCGAGCAGGAGCCGCGCCGCGCACGCGATCCTCGGAGCGGAAATATGGCATCGCCACAGCCAGAAAGATGCGCACGGCGTCAACGATGCTCTTCATGGATCGCTTCCCGGTTCGTCGAATTCGGCCTGCCGGCCGAATCGGCCATTATAGGGTCAAAAGCGCGGGACTTTTTGATCGGCCGCGGCGAATTGCGCGAACGCGTGCCGGTCTGCGATAAGCCTGCTGCCGTGCCCGAGCGCCTCACCATCGCCCGCCTCGCCCACCGCGGCGACGGCATCGCCGAGACGCCGGCCGGGCCGGTCTACGTGCCCTACACGCTGCCGGGCGAGACCGTCGACGGTCGAGCCGGTGCCCGGCCAGCCCGACCGCCGGCACCTGCTGCGGGTCGAGAGCGCGAGCCCGGAGCGCATCGCGCCGATCTGTCCGCATTTCGGCATCTGCGGCGGCTGCGCGATGCAGCACTGGCGCCGCGACCGCTATCGCGACTGGAAGCGCGGTCTGGTCGTCGACGGCGCTGGCGCAGGCCGGCCTCGACGCGCCGGTCGATGAGCTGATCGACGCCCATGGCGAGGGCCGCCGCCGCGCCGACCTTCCATGCCGGCGCGGCACGCAGCGACGTGCTCGAGGTCGGCTTCGCCGCGCTGCGCGCGCACGACATCGTGGCGATCGACCGCTGCCCGGTGCTGGCGCCCGTCGCTCGACGGCGCGCTCGAGGCCGCCTGGGCGATCGCCGAGGCGCTCGAGCCGCGAGCGCAAGCCGCTCGACATCCAGGTGACCGCGACCGAAAGCGGCCTCGACGTCGACGTGCGCGGCTCGGGCGCGCTCAACGCGGCGCGCACGGCGAGCTGGCGCGCGTCGCGCGAGACGCACCGGCTGGCGCGGCTCACCCGCCACGGCGAACTGGTCGCGCAGCGCGCGGCGCCGACGGTGACGATGGGCCGCGCCCGCGTCGCGCTGCCGCCCGGCGCATTCCTGCAGGCGACCGCGGCCGGCGAAGCGGCGCTGGCCGAGCTGGTGCTGGCGCATGCCGGCAAGGCGAAGAGCGTCGCCGACCTGTTCTGCGGCGTCGGGCCGTTCGCGCTGCGGCTCGCCGAGCGCGCCCGCGTCGCCGCCGTTCGACAGCGACGCGGCCGCGATCGCCGCGCTCAAGCACGGCGGCGAACGCGACGTCCGGGCCTCAAGCCGGTCGAGGCGCAGGCGCGCGACCTGTTCCGCCGGCCGCTGGTGGCGCAGGAGCTGAAGCGCTTCGACGCCGTGGTGTTCGATCCGCCGCGCCAGGGCGCGCAGGCGCAGGCGCGCGAGCTCGCGCAGAGCAAGGTGCCGGTCGTCGTCGCGGTGTCGTGCAATCCGGCGACCTTCGCGCGCGATGCGCAGCATTCTGGTCGACGGCGGCTACCGGCTCACGCGCGTGACGCCGGTCGACCAGTTCCGCTATCGCGCGCATGTCGAGATCGTGGCGCAGTTCAGCGGTGGATACGCCGTCTAGTTCCCCCAGCGCTGCTGCCAGATCTGCTCGCCGATGCGTGCAGGAGACGCGCGGCGCGCGCGCCGCGCCGGCACCACCCGCGGCTCCGGCGTGCGGCCGGCGATCTCCAGCACCAGCTTGGTGCGGATCGCCTCCTTGAACTGGTCGCGCTCCTTGATCGGGATGACGAAGGCGCCCGGCCCGCCGATCACGCAGTCCTCGAAATAGATGTCGAGATTCTCGATATCCATCGTGGCGGACATCGGCCGCTTCAGCATGATCGGCAGGCCGTTGATGGTGATGCCCTTGGCGAGCACCTCGTCGCGCGCGATCGTGACCGGCGGGCCGTTGTTGTTGGCGCCGTCGCCGGACACGTCGATCACGCGGCGCATGCCGCGATAGCCGCTGCCGTCGAACAGCGGCATGCCGAACAGCAGCGCGCCCGAGATCGAGGTGCG
Source organism: uncultured Solirubrobacterales bacterium (assembly GCA_963848955.1). Taxonomy (GTDB): domain Bacteria; phylum Actinomycetota; class Thermoleophilia; order Solirubrobacterales; family 70-9; genus DASUPK01. The sequence goes on from CAWKFQ010000018.1 coordinate 93,350, forward strand.
CGAGGCGCGGCGGTAGCGGCGCGCGGCGCGATCTCGGCGGCGAACGCGTCGGCGGTTTCCGGGCCGTCGATCAGCCGCCACGGCACGATGATCTGCGGGTGGTGCGAGCCGGCCCATTCGAAATAGGTCGATCGGCGACCTTGCCGTGCATGCCCTGGCGCAACGCCCTGCATGAATTCGCGCGAGGTGAGCGCGGCGATATAGCCCTCGCGCTGCAGCGCCTGCTCTTCCGGGTCCATCGAGTAGGAGATGTCGACCGCGAGCACGAGCTCGACATCGACCGGAATGCCGGCGCGCTGCGCGAGAACTTGCGGCGCGTTGGGCGCCGCAAGCTAACTCCCGCGGCAATCGCAGCGGCCAGAACCGCGACAATGGCGATAATCGAGAGCCGTGCGCGCATGCGAAT
>CAWKFQ010000019.1:0-107809 GCA_963848955.1 uncultured Solirubrobacterales bacterium
GCCGATGACCATCCTCTGGATCTCGGAGGTGCCCTCGCCGATCAGCAGCAGGGGAGCGTCGCGGTAGAGCCGCTCGATCTCGTACTCCTTCGAGTAGCCGTAGCCGCCGTGGATGCGAAATGACTCCTCGACGACCTCCTTGCCGGTCTCGGAGGCGAGCAGCTTCGCCATCCCGGCCTCGAGGTCCGAGCGCTCGCCGGCGTCCTTCATCCGTGCGGCCTTGCAGGTGAGGAGGCGCGCCGCCTCGATCTTGGTCGCCATGTCGGCGAGCTTGAACTGGATCGCCTGGTGCTCTGCGATCGGCTTGCCGAAGGTCTTTCGCTCCTGGCTGTAGCGGAGCGCCAGCTCGAGAGCCCGCTGGGCGAGGCCGACGCCGCGAGCGGCGACGTTCACCCTTCCGACCTCGAGCGCATCCATCATCTGGACGAAGCCCTTGCCGAGCCCCTTCTCCTCGCCGCCGAGGATCCGCTCAGGCGGGCACTTGTAGCCGTTGTAGACGAGCTCCGTGGACTCGACGCCCTTGTAGCCCATCTTCTTGATCTTCGGAGGGATCTCGAGGCCCGCGTACTCGCCCTCGTTGTTCTCCGCCCAGGGCTCCTTCTCGGTGATGAAGCAGGTCATGCCCTTGTAGCGCGGTTCGGCCTTCGTGTCGTTCTTCATCAGCACGAAGACCACGCTCGAGCCGAGCCCGTTGGTGACCCACATCTTCTGGCCGTTCAGCTCCCAGTTGCCGTCATCGCCCTTGGTGGCGGTGGACTTGATGCCCTGCACGTCGGAGCCGACCTCGGGCTCGGAGAGCGAGAAGGCGGCGCGGATCTCGCCGGTCGCCATCTTCGGCAGGAAGTACTGCTTCTGCTCGTCCGTGCCGAACTTCATCAGCAGGTAGGAGCCGATGAAGTGGGTGTTGACCACACCGGAGATCGAGATCCAGCCGCGCGAGAGCTCCTCGACGATCATCGCGTAGGTGGTCAGGTCGAGGCCCATCCCTCCGAACTCCTCGGGGATCGTCACCCCGAAGAGGCCGAGCTCCTTCATCTGCTCGACGATCGGCTCGGGGAACTTGTCCTCGTGGTCGTATTCCTCGGCGGTGGGGATGATCTCGTTGTCGACGAAGTTCCGGACCATCTCGACGATGGCCTTCTGCTCGTCCGTCATCTCCTGGTAGGTCGTCTGCTGATGCTCGGTCGCTACGGCCATGGCTCCTCTGAAGTCGTTTGGTTGAGCCCCTCCCTGGACCGAAGGATAGTCAGGGGGCGCTAGGCTCGGCGCGGATGGCCGGACAGGTCAGAACATCTGAGCTGGCTGCCCTGATCAGCCAGGGAGGTCCATTCTCAGCGGGAAGCTCGCGACGGGTGAGGAGATCATCGAGTCGGTCACGGAGGTGCTCCGTCGAGAACGCCCATGCTCAGTTCGTGACGGTGATGGTCAGTGAGTCCGGGACCCAGAGCTACGACGGCGTGGAGGGTTTCAGGGAGGCATTGAGCGATTGGATGAGCCCATATGAGGGTTTCCGGATCGAAATCGACGAGGCGATCCCAGCTCGACGACAGGCTCGTCTTCTTGGTTCGGCAGGTCGCGACCACCAAGCACAACGCCGTGGAGATCGAGACATCGAGCGCCGCCGTCTGGTGGCTCGAGGACGGCCAGATCCGCCAGGCGGCGTTCTACCTCGACCGACGGGCGGGGATGACGGCGGCCGGGTTTGAGCCCGACCGCCCGTCTACCGGCTGACTACTCCTCGGCCAGGAGGCCGTAGAGCTTGCGGCGGGCGTCCTTGAGGATCTCCGCTGCCTTGGTCAGCTGCTCCTCGTTGTCGGCGCGGCCGAGTTGCTTTGCCGCACCCATCAGCTTGAAGAGCTCCTTGCGGGCCTCGAAGCGAGGCGAATCCTCATCGCCCTGCTCCCAGGGCTGGCCGCCCTCGGTCCGCTCCGGGACGGCCTCCTTGCCCGAGTCGGTGAGCGAATAGACCTTGCGGCCATCCACCTCCTCGGCGGTGACCAGGCCCTCGTCCTCGAGCAGCTGGAGCGTCGGGTAGATCGAGCCGGCACTGGGCGTCCAGCGCCCGCCGGTTCGCTCCTCGAGCTCCTGAATCATCTCGTAGCCATGCATGGGCCGGTCGTCGAGCAGCGCCAGGATCGCGCTGCGCACGTCGCCACGGCGGACGCGATGCCGCCCGCGGCCGTGACCGCCCCTCATCTCATGCCGTCCATATCCGTGACGGCTTCTCTGTCGGTGCATCCTTGTTCCTTTCGATCAATCATGAACTAACGCGATATATCGTAACACATCGTAATCGCCGCCTCCACCGCGCTGAACGTCCCTGAGTGCTCGCTGACGGGGGGTATCCGGGACGTTCGGCGGTTAGAGCTCCCACGCGAAGCACACCGACCGCCAGCTCGGGCGCTCGCGCTCGTAGAAGCGGTGCGCATCCGCCCGAGCCTCGCCGCTGTCCAGCTCCAGGTGAGTTGCGCCACGATCGCGCGCCCAGTCCTTGGCGGCGTCGAGCAGGCCCTTCCCCACTCCCTGGGAGCGGTGATCTGGGCTGACGGCCAGGTCCTCGACCCAGCATCGCGGACCGAAGCGCACCGAGTTCATGTCGAGATAGCCCGTGCAGAGGCCGAGCAGCTCACCTCGGTTCTCGGCGACGAGAACAACGGCCTCCGGGTCCTCGATCGCGGCTGCAATCGCGGCCCGTGCCCGGTCGGCGTCCCAGCGCGGCGGGAGCGATCCGGGGGGTGCGAACAGCCACTCGTACATGCCGAGCACCCTCTCGACCTCCGCGGGCAGCGCCTCTCGGACCTTGGCCACCACCTGAGGCTATCCGCGGCGCGCCGAAACCGGCGACCCAGGTAGCGTTCCGGGCATGAGAAACCCACGCGACTTCTTCGAGCCCCTCGCGATCGGCGCCCCCGAGCCGCCCCGCGAGATCCCCTTCAAGCCCTCGCGGATGATCCACTTCTTCGACGCATCCAACGAGAAGATGCGCGCCAAGGTCCCGGAGATGGCCAAGCAGGCGGACATCCTGCTCGGCAACCTGGAGGACGCGATCCCGGTCGACAAGAAGATCCCGGCTCGCGAGGGTCTGATCGAGGTCGGCAAGGAGGTCGACTTCGGCGAGACGCAGCTCTGGACCCGCGTCAACGCGCTGGAGAGCCCGTGGGCCCTCGACGACCTCACCCAGCTCGTCACCGAGATCGGCGATGTGCTCGAGGTGATCATGGTCCCCAAGGTCGAGGGCCCCTGGGACATCCACTATGTCGATCGCCTGCTCGCCCAGCTCGAGGCGAAGGCGAAGCTCGAGAAGCCGCTGCTCATCCACGCGATCCTCGAGACCTCCCTCGGCGTGGTCAACGTCGAGGAGATCGCCACCGCCAGCCCCCGGATGCAGGGGATGAGCTTCGGCCCCGCCGATCTCGCCGCCTCGCGACGGATGAAGACGACGCGCGTCGGCGGCGGGCACCCCGGCTATCAGGTGGTCGAGGACCCGGATCCCGACAACCCGGACGCTCCCCGAGCGACCGCCCAGCAGGACCCGTGGCACTACTCGATCGCCCGCATGGTGGACGCCTGCACCTCCGCCGGCATCCTGCCCTTCTACGGGCCCTACGGCGACATCAAGGACACCCTCGGCTGCGAGACGCAGTTCCGGGCCGCCTTCCTGCTCGGCTGCGTCGGCGCCTGGTCGCTGCACCCGGTGCAGATCGAGATCGCCAAGAAGGTGTTCAGCCCGCCGCCGGAGGAGGTCAAGTTCGCGAAGAAGGTGATCGAGGCGATCCCGGACGGCGCGGGGGTCCACATGATCGACGGCAAGATGCAGGACGACGCCACCTGGAAGCAGTGCAAGGTGATGGTCAACCTCGCCGAGATGCTCGCGAAGAAGGACCCGGAGCTCGCCGAGGCCTACGGCATGTCGAACGGCCAGCCGACGGAGGTGCGAGGGCGCTCCGCAGGCGAAGCCGAGGAGCGACCCGTTTGATGTTGGCCCAGACCTCGGGGTGACCGAGCCCTTTCGGCACCAGCTCAGGGTCCGCTACAACGAGTGCGACCCGCAGGGCGTCGTTTTCAACGCCAACTACCTGACCTACTTCGACCTGACCATGACCGAGCTCTGGCGCGAGCTCGGCGGCTACCAGGCGATGGTCGACGCGGGTGTGGACATGGTGGTCGCTGAGGCCCGGATCCTCTACCGCTCTCCGCTGCGCTTCGACGACGATTTCGAAGCGCAGGTCGAGATCGAGCGCCTGGGAGAGACCTCGATGAGCGCCGAGATCCTGCTCGCTCGCGACGGGGAGCCGGTCGCCGAGGGCGAGCTGCGCTATGTCTTCGTCGAATCCGGGGGCGGCTCTACCGCGCCGATTCCGGAGCCGATCCGCGCGGGACTTGCTCGCTACCAGGAGGCCGACGGGTCTTAGCGTCCGGCTGCTCGGCGAGCCAGCGCTCGATCTGCGGGCCGATCACCGCGAGGTCGGAGACGCGCACCCGCTCGTGGGTGCTCAGGTTCTCGAGCGTCGAGATCCCCTCCGGGTGGACCTGCACGACGAAGGTGAAGCGGTTCACGCGGTCGAACCTACGGTCAGCCGCTCATCAAACGCTCATCGCGGTCGGAGCGACTCGCTAAACGGCCTCCCCAGCGAGGATCCTGGCCTGGAGGCGGGACGTCGCTTCGTCTGGCTCGACGCCGAGAGCGTCGACGAGCGCCCGGCGACACTCCAGATACTGGCGGAGGGCGTGCCCCCGGCGTCCCGTGCGCGCATAGGCGGTCATCAGGGCCCGGTGCCCCTCCTCATTGAGAGGATCGAGGTCCACCAGCTCACGTCCGATGTCCGCCGAGCGGGCGTGATCGCCCGAACGCTCATGCATGCCGATCAGGCCGGTCAGCACCGCGATGTAGTAGTCCAACAGGCGTTCCCGGTACGGCGTCGACCAATCCTCATAGCGGTCCTCGGGGAGTGGGTCGCCCTCCCAGAGAGTCCGGGCGTTCCTGAGGAGATCACCGCGGGGCTCGCCGTGCTCGGCGAGGGCGATCTCCGCGGACGCCATGAACTCCTCCGCGTCGATCGCATCGCCGTCGCGAAGAGCGAGCCGGTATGACCGCTCGGCGCTCTCGATCACGCTGTGCTCGGCGCCGGGCAGGTCGAGGACCTTCCTAACTCTCGAGACGGAGACCTGAAGACTGCGGCGCGCGCTGGATGTCGAGAGCTCCGGCCAGAGTGCCTCGAAGGCCAGATCCTCCGAGACGGGCTGACCGGCGTTAACGGCCAGGAACCGCACCAGGCGACCATCGATCGGCCGCGCCCAGCTGGCCTCGGGTATTCTCGCGCCCCGACCGCGTCACCCGGAACCGGCCCAGCAACCCGAAGCGCAACGGGGGCGCGGCGCGCTGTAGCCGGTCCCGAGCCGCGGTCGCCGCCGAGGCGACCTCGCGGTCGGAATCCTCGACCAAGCTGGGCAGCTCCAGGAGGACAGCGGGATGATCAACCGCGAGGGCAGCGGCGAGCGCGGCCCTCCTGACCGCCGGATGGGAATGGCCCGTGAACTCGAGCAGGGCCTCGCCTTCGGGATCCGCGGTGATCAGGGCCGGCAGAACGTCATCCGGGGCGATCTCCTCGCCCTCGAGCGCATCCGAGAGGATCGGCTTCAGCTGCGTCCAATGCGCTCTGGCGATCTGGTGCGCGCAATCCCCCGCCTCCTCCCAGGAGCGCCGCAGGGTCGCGTAGGCATCGTCACGGCACCCGGTCTCGTATTCGAGCCAGGCGCGGGTGGCGAGCAGGCGAGCCCGGTGGTACGACCCGAGCTCGCCGGGGAAATGGTCATCCAGGGCTTCCATCGCGTCGGCGAGCGCGGTGGGAGCCCGGTCAGGCGATCCGTTCTCGGCGAAGACGGTCGCCATGTCGAGCGCTGCCCAGACCCGAAAGCAGACCAGTCCGGGGCGCACCCTGGTCAGAGCGCGGTCCGCCGCGGCCAGTGCCTCTCGGCCGTTCCCCTGGGCCGAGGCGACGAAGGCCTCAGCCTTATGCCGGCTGACCCCGCGCCATCCGGTGCCCTGGCGCGTTCCCGCCCGCTCCAGCTCCAGCTGAGCCTCGGTCAGCTCGCCGCTCTTCGCGAGCAGCGCCGCGCGCTGCAGATGCGCATCTCGGGCCACGAATCCCAGACCGATCCGTTCCGCCTCACGCTGGCAGCGCTCGAACCACTCGAGGGCGGCGTCAGCCTCCCCGATGTCCAGGTGCACGAGGCCAGTGACCGATTGAGAGACCGCGAGACGGCTCTGGGGATCGTTCAGCTCGAGCTCGCGGATTGTCGCCGCGAGATCGAGCAGGGCGTCCTCCGCGCCGCCGGCCGCCAGATCGACCATCAGCCCGGCGAGATCGGCCAGGTACCTGAACTGCGCGGCGGACCTGGGATCCTCGCCCAGGCGCGCCGCGAGCTCCTCGCCCTCCGCACGGCGGCCGAGCGCCGTCAACGCGAGGACGGCGTACCAGCCGACACCCGCGACTCCCAGATGGCCGCGTGGTGCCTCCGGCGCGTCCCAGCCCTCCGCCAGCTCCAGGATCTCCTCGAACGGGCCGGCGGAGAAGACTGCCTCGGCGAGGAAGAACCGCGCCAGCCACTCTCGGTTCGGGTCGTTCGCCCGGTGGTAGCCCTCAACCGCCTCGCGCAGCGGCTGAACCGCTCGTTCGTGCTGCCCCGCTCCCCACTCGAGCTGTCCTTCCAACATCCGGATCGCAGGGAGCTCCTGCGCATCCGCCGGCAGCCGCTCGAGCCAGCCGGTGAGCAGGTCCGGCGAGGTGCGCAGCAGAATCGGGCCCTGAGGCTCGATCGCCGCCACCGCGTCGGCCCAGCGCTCCGCCTCGATCCAGTGCTCGGTCGCGCCGATCGCATCGCCGGAGGTGGCGACCGCGGGAGCGACGGCCGCGTGGAGACGCATCTGCTCCCCTTCGTCTCGTGCCTGGCGGAGGCTTTCAAGGAGGAACTCCCTCAGCAGCGGGTGGTAGGCGAAACCCTCCCCCCCGTCGATGCTCCGAACGAGCAGGCCGCTCCGCTCGATCCGGCTGCGGTAGTCAGCAGGGAGCTCGAGAGCGCTTGCGACCTCGGGCGTGATCACCCGGGAAACGCTCGAATCGATCGCCGCCTCGCGCAGCTCCGGTTCCAGCGCGGCGAACAGCTCCTCCGAGAGGTACGCCCCCAGGTCGGGCGTCGAGGTGAGGCTCGCGAGCTCCGGAGGATCCTTTCCTCCGTCACGCCCGATCACCGTCCCCGCGAGGGCGACGCCGAGCGGCCACCCCTCGGTCGCCTCCATTACGGCGGAAAGCTGCTCCGTCGTCGGCTCGCGGCCGGTTCGCGCGCGCAGCGCAGCGGTGCACTCGTCGCTGTCAAAGGCGAGGTCGGCGGCACTCAGCTCGGTGAGTCGCCCGGCTGTCCGCGGCTTCGCCACTCGCAGGTCGAGCGGCCGCCTGCTCGCCACGGCGATGCGCAGCAACCGCGCCTCGGCCCGGATCAACTCGGAGACCAGTTGCTCAGAGACGTCTGCCCCGTCGAGCTGCTCGGCGTCGTCGAGGACGAGCACGAGAGGCTCGACCAGCAGCCTCGAGAGGTCCCGGATCAACTCGCGCGTCGCGGCCATCACCTCGACCGGCTGCATTCCGGCGGGCAGCCGTTCCGCGACCGCATCGGTGGCTCCCGGCGCGGCGTCGGCGACCACATCGACGATCCGCAGCATCAGGGTCCCGGCCGCCCGCTCGGCTTCAGAGCAGCTCAGCCAGGCCGTCGCACGACCCTCGAGAGCCTGCTCGAGCACGGTCGTCTTCCCGAACCCCGCACCTGCCGTCAGGATCAGGCTCCCCGAATCGAGGGCGTCTCCGATCGTCGCAGTGAGTCGGCTGCGAGGGACCATCCTCCCCATCTGGTCCAGGCGCTCGTCCGTGGCGCCCGGCGACCTGGTCATTGCCACCAGGCTAGTTCCGGCCGAGCGGCGCTGTCAATCCCCGCTGGCCACTCGTTCTCGACTCGACGGCCCGGTGTCGCTCAGGCGAGCGCGGGCGCCTCGGGGAGGCGATCGAGCGACGAGGCGAGCTCCTCGTCGGGCATCTCGAGATCCTCGAGCTCACCCGCGAAGTAGGCCGCGTAGGCGGACATGTCGAAGTGCCCGTGGCCCGAGAGGTTGAAGAGGATCACTCGCTCCTCTCCGGCCTGCTTCGCCGCCTCGGCCTCGTCGAACACGGCCTGGATAGCGTGGGCCGGCTCCGGCCCAGGGATGATCCCCTCGCAGCGGGCGAAGCGCACCGCCGCCTCGAACGCCGCCGTCTGCGCGATCGCCCTGGCCTCGACCAGCTCCGCCTTGACCAGCGCAGAGAGGCCCGGGGCGTCTCCGTGATAGCGCAGGCCGCCGGCGTGCACGGGCGGCGGAACGAAGTCGTGTCCCGAGCGTGTACATCGGCATCAGCGGGGTCATGCCAACGGTGTCTCCGAAGTCATAGGCGTAGCGGCCGCGGGTGAGCGTCGGGCAGGCCGCGGGCTCGGCCGCGACGAAGCGGGTTCCAGTGCCCTCGCGCAGCTTCTGGCGCAGGAACGGATAGGCGACGCCGGCGAAATTCGAGCCGCCCCCGACGCAACCGATCACCACGTCCGGGGCCTCTCCGGCCAGCTCCATCTGCGCGATGCACTCCTGCCCGATCACCGTCTGGTGCAGGCAGACGTGGTTGAGCACCGAGCCGAGGGAGTAGTTCGTGTCGTCGGAGCCGGCGGCGACCTCCACCGCCTCCGAGATCGCGATCCCCAGGCTGCCCGAGCTGTGCTCAGCCTGTGAGCGGCCCGCCTCGGTGAGATCGGAGGGGCTGCGATGGACGGTCCCGCCCCAGGTCTCGATCATCGCCTTGCGATACGGCTTCTGGTCGTACGAGATGCCGACCATGAAGACCTCGCACTCCAGCCCGAAGAACTGGCAGGCAAGGGACAGGGCCGACCCCCACTGCCCGGCCCCGGTCTCCGTGGAGAGCTTCCGAATCCCGGCCTCGCGGTTGTAGTACGCCTGCGCGACGGCGGTGTTCGGCTTGTGGGAGCCGGCCGGCGAGACCCCCTCGTACTTGTAGTAGATGTGCGCCGGGGTATCGAGCTCGCGCTCGAGGCGCCTGGCGCGAAACAGGGGCGTCGGTCGCCAGAGGCGGTAGATATCGCGGATCTCGTCGGGGATCTCGATCTCCGGCTCGGTCGAGACCTCCTGCTCGATCAGCGCCATCGGGAAGATCGCCGCCAGGTCGTCCGGTCCCACCGGCTCGCCTGTCGCCGGGCTGAGTGGCGGTGGTGGCGGGTCGCCGGGGAGGTCGGCGATCAGGTTCACCCAGCTCGTAGGGATCTGCTCCTCGGCCAGCTCGAACTTGACCCTCTCTCCCATCGCGCCGCGATTCTATGAGTCAGAGGGCACGCGGACTGGACCAATGTCCTAGTCCAGCGATCCGCAAACCTAAAGGAGCGCGCCACACGCCCGATGAAGGAGGTATGCGGAGGCGCCTCTCATCCCTCGTTCCGGTCGCCCTGGCGGCGGCCCTGCTCACCGCCGCCCTGTCGGCGAGCGCAGCCCAGGCGCTGACCCTGCAGAGCCAGACCTACCAGCTGAGCGGCGCGGACACGAAGCAGAGGCTCACCGTCCGCTGCCCCGGCAAGAAGGCGCTTCCCATCAGCGGCGGCATGCTCACGGATCCCCTCGGGCCGAACGGAGAGGGTGTCTATCCACACTCGTACGAGCGCCTGGGGGTCCAGCGCGGCTGGCACGTCACCCCCGTCCTCTACGCCCCCACGGTGCAGCGAAGCGCCAGCCGCTCGGTCACCCTCCAGGTCGTCTGCGGGCCGAGGCTGGGACCCGTGAGCTCTCCCCACTCGACAGTCTTCGTCGGACCGGGCGAGACCCGCACCGCCACGGCCAACTGTCCGCGCGGCAACCGACTTCTCGCCGGCGGATTCCAGCGGACCAACTTCGTCACCCGCGGAGGCAACTACGTGACCGAGTCCCGCGCCTCCTCGGACCGGTCCTGGCAGGTCTCGGGTAGCGCCTTCGGCAACTTCGGCGGCGAGCTCACCGCGATCGCCTACTGCTTGAAGTCCGGCGGCCCGCTGGTGAGCGAAGTCGCCTCGCAGACAGCACTGCCGGTCGAGGAGTCCGCCACAACCACCACGCCGGCCTGTCCGTCGGGTTCGAGCATGGTCGCCGGCGGCTTCTCCACATCGCCCTCGGGCCCCGCGCTGGTCTCATCCGCCCACTTCAACCCGGACGGAAGCTGGTCCGCGACGGCGTTCAACGAGTTCGGGCCTGACGCCACGCTCACCGCCCAGGGCTACTGCATGACCAACACGATGATCAAGCGACGCGCGAAGATGCGTCACGGGACCAGGGCGTCGCACGAGAGGACCATCAAGGCGCCGCCGGTGCTCGACAGTGCCCTCAAGGTCGCCATCTCCGAGCGCGTCTCGAACAACGGCTGCTTCCCCTCCCCGGGCGGGCTCGTCGAGGCGCTCCGCGCCAACAAGATTCAGGCCCGGCAGGCATCGGGCCCTCGGGCCGTCAGCGGCGGAGTGGTCAACGTGCTCACCGACCAGGCCTCCTGCGAGCGCGTTCGGCTCGCCGTGCGGCGAGGTCGGGACGTGATCGTCCTCGACTCGGCCACCGGCGCGGTCACCAAGCGGCGCCTCAAGTAGATCCGGCGGCGGATTTTGTGGCCGCCGCATGTGGCGAAGCCGTTTAGCCCAACCGCTCTTTCAGCGCCGCGAGCTGTGACTGCAGTGCGTCCGGGAGGCGGTCACCGAAGCGCGCCAGGTGCTCCTCGACCTGCGGGAGCTGCGCCTTGACGGCCTCCGGTTCGACTTCGAGGAGGAGCCGCATGTCGTCGGGGCTCACCGTCGTGCCCTCGATGTCGATCTCGCCCTCTGCGGGAACGCGGCCGATCGGTGTGTCGACGGCCTCGCCCTGGTCCTCGGTGCGGCGGAAGATCCACTCGAGGACGCGGATGTTCTCGCCGAAGCCGGGCCAGACGAAGTTGCCCTCGTCGTCCTTGCGGAACCAGTTGACGAGGAAGATCTTCGGCAGCTTCGCCCCGTCGCGCTCCGCGACCTTCAGCCAATGGCCGAAATAGTCGGCCATGTTGTAGCCGCAGAACGGCAGCATCGCCATCGGGTCGAAGCGGAGCTCGCCGACGGTCCCGTCGGCCGCCGCCGTCTTCTCGACCGACATCGTCGCCCCGAGGAAGACGCCGTGCTGCCCAATCGAACGCCTCGGTGACCAGCGGTACGACGGTCGCCCGGCGACCGCCGAAGAGGAAGGCGTCGATCGGGACCCCGGCGGGGTCCTCCCACTCCTCGGCGATACAGGGGCACTGCGCCGCTGGGGTGGTGAAGCGGGCGTTGGGGTGGGCTGCCGGCTTGTCTGAGCCGGGGGTCCAGTCGTTGCCCTTCCAGTCGATCGCGTGCTCCGGCCGCTCGCCTGTCATCCCCTCCCACCAGATATCGCCGTCGTCCGTCTTGGCGCAGTTGGTGAAGATCGTGTTCTTCTCGATCGTGGCCATCGCGTTCGGATTCGTCTTGTAGCTCGTGTTCGGCGCCACGCCGAAGAAGCCCGCCTCCGGATTGACCGCGTAGAGGCGGCCGTCCTTGCCGAACTTCATCCAGGCGATGTCGTCGCCGACCGTCTCGGCAGTCCAGCCCTCGAGCTTGGGGATCAGCATGGCGAGGTTGGTCTTGCCCGACGCCGATGGGAAGGCGCCGCTGACGTACTTCACCTTCCCCTCGGGCGAGGTCAGCTTGAGGATCAGCATGTGCTCGGCGAGCCACCCCTCGTCCCGAGCCATGACCGAGGCGATCCTGAGCGCGAAGCACTTCTTGCCGAGCAGGGCGTTGCCGCCGTAGCCCGAGCCGAACGACCAGATCTCGCGCTCCTCCGGGTAGTGGACGATGTACTTGGTGTCGTTGCACGGCCAGGAGACGTCCTCCTGACCATCCTCGAGCGGCATGCCCACGGAATGAACGCAGGGGACGAACTCCCCGTCCTCGCCGAGGACCTCGAGCGCGTCCGCGCCCATCCGGGTCATGATCCGCATCGAGGTCGCGACATATGCCGAGTCGGTGAGCTGCACGCCGATGTGCGAGATCGGTGAACCGAGCGGGCCCATCGAGAACGGCACCACGTACATCGTCCGGCCGCGCATGCAGCCGGTGAAGAGCTCCTTGATGACCTCCCGCATCTCGCCGGGCTCGCGCCAATTGTTCGTGGGGCCGGCGTCCTCCTCCCGCTCGGAGCAGATGAAGGTCCGATCCTCCACCCGCGCTACGTCCGAGGGGTTGGAGCGCGCCAGGTAGGAGTTGGGCCGCTTGGCGTCAGAGAGCTTCTCGAAGGTTCCGGCCTCGACCAGCTGCTGGGCGAGGGAGTCGTACTCCTCCGCGGAGCCGTCACACCAGTGGATCGCGTCGGGCTGAGTCAGCTCGGCGATCTCGTTCACCCAGGAAACGAGCTTGGCGTGCTTAGTCGATGCCTCTGTCGTGGCGCTTGTCTCACTCACTGATGCGTTCAACTCCTTGCGTCGAATTGATGACCCCCCTGCCCTGCCAGGCGCGAGATGCTTTCACATCCTCCGGCCGCGAGGCCGCGCTGGCTTGTGAGGGGTGTTACGGATCGTAAGGGGTCGTACTGGGCTCGTGCGCAAGGCCGATTCCGCGCGCCCCCAGGCACGGCTTACGCGGGCCGCGGTACGACCAGAACCGGGCACGGCGCCTCCCGGATGACGCGGGAGGAGACACTGCCGATCAGCAGGCGCATCATTGGCCCGAAGCCGCGCGATCCGAGCACCAGCAGGTCGACGCCCACCTCGGCGTCCTCCAGAAGCTTCTGGACCGGATCACCGCGCTCGAACACCGGCAGGGCCCGCAGCTCCTGCGGCAGCTCGGCCACTGCGTCGTTGAGCTGCGTCTGGAAGTCCGGCGCCGCCTCGGCCCCCGCCTGCGCGGCGGCGGCCGCCCCCATCCCCGGAACAGGCGTCGCGACCGCGATCACGCGCAGCGATCCGCCGAACTTCGTGGCCAGCTTGGCCGCCTCGTCGAGAGCCGCGAAGGACTCCGCCATCCCATTGAAGCCGACCGCCGCCACGCGCAGACGGTCCCGCGAGTGGTCGCCTTGGGCGTAGCCCTTCGGCGCGATCATCAGCCGGCACTTGGCGCCGTGGAGAAGCCGCTCGGCCACGCTGCCGGGCGCGACAGAGCCGAAGGCGGCGTGGTGAGTCGAGCCGAGCACGATCAGGTCGGCGTCTCCCCTCTCCGCCAACGCCCCCAGGGTGTCGGCGGGTGATCCCTTCTCGACGTGAACCACCTTGAGCTCGCCGCCATCCCGCTCGACGATCCGCTCGGCCAGCATGCGCGCGTCCTCGCCGCGCTCGTTCTCCAAGTATCCGACGACGACCTGCGGATAGATGGGCGGCGCCTTTGCCATTGCCATGTCGATTTTGACGCGGCTGGTTCGTTGATCTCTTAAACGCGGGGAAAGGCGCCCCCGATAAGAAGGAGCTTCAGATGAGTCGACTAAGCCGGAACGGACTCAGAGCTGAGGACCGCATCGATCAGGCCTGGAAACCGTGCGTCGAGATCCTCGCGTCGGAGTTCGGTCAGCTTGCTGGTCCCCTCGCGCTTCTGGCGGATGACCCCGGACTCCCGCAGGACGCGAAAGTGATGGGTCTTCGTCGACTTGGTGACGCCGAGCTCGATCGAGCCGCAGGCGCAGGGCTCGGCGGTCTCCGCCAGCCGGCGCACGATCTCGAGTCGCTGCGGGTCGCTCAGGGCGTGCAGAACGCCCGGGAGCTCGATCTCATCCCGCTCCGGGTGATGCAGCTTCGTTGTGTGATCTATTCCCATAGTTCGATTGTACGACGATGATCGAACCTTTGATACGATGGTCATCGTACTAATGAACGGCCAGGAAGGCAAGTCTATGAACGAGCACGAGAAGATTGAAGCAACCGGTACGGCCCCCGCGGCTGAGCAGAGCAACGGCCACCGCGGTCCCACCCCCTCCCAGGTCGTCGCGGCGGTTGAGGCCGCCTACATCCTGGAGGCCGTCCGCAAGTGAACCCGGTGACGGCGGCACAGGCGATCGTGAGGCGTAACTCGAATGCGCTGCTGCTGGTCGTCTGTCTCGGCCAGTTCATGGTGATCCTCGACGTCTCGATCGTGAACGTCGCGCTGCCGTCGATCAAGGACGCCCTCGGCTTTTCCACCAACGGCCTGCAGTGGGTCCTGAACGGCTACACGCTGACCTTCGCCGGGTTCCTGCTGCTCGGCGGGCGCGCGGCCGATCTCTTCGGCCGCCGCCGCATGTTCTACACGGGCACCCTGATGTTCTCCGGCGCCTCCCTCCTCTGTGCGATCGCGCCCACCGCGGGCGCCCTGGTCGCCGCCCGCGCCCTGCAGGGAATCGGCGCGGCAATCCTCTCCCCCGCAACCCTGGCGATCATCACGACCTCGTTCGACGAGGGGGCGCCCCGCAATCGGGCGCTCGGCGCCTGGGGCGCGGTGGGCGCAATCGGCGCAACCTCGGGCGTGTTGCTAGGCGGGATCCTCACCGAGGCGTTCAGCTGGCCCGCGATCTTCATCATCAACGTCCCGATCGGCCTCGCGATCGTGCTCTTCAGCAGCCGCCTGGTGCCCGAGGGCCGCAGTGAGGCCGAGAACCGCCACTTCGACCTTCCCGGCGCCGTGCTGGTCACGCTCGGGATGACCGCCCTCACCTATGGAATCGTCACCACCGACCGGCTCGGCTGGGCCTCGATCGGTGTCCTCGGCCCCGTCGTGGCTGGAGCGGCACTGCTCGTGGCCTTCGCCCTCTATGAGGCGAGGCTGGCCAAGCAGCCGCAGCGCGTGCCGCTGATGCCCCTCAGCGTCTTCCGGCTCCGCAACCTGCGCGCGGCAAACCTCGTGATCTTCTTGCTCTATGCCGCCATCTTCGGCTTCTGGTTCTTCCAGTCCCTCTACATGCAGGGCACGCTCGGCTACACCGCCCTCGAGACCGGGCTCGCCTTCGTGCCCATGACCCTCGCGGTCGGCACCGGCGCCGTCCTGGCGCCCCGCCTCGCCCGCCGGTTCGGTGCCCGCGCCGTCCTCGCCGCTGGGATGCTGTTCGCCACCGCCGGGGAGGCCCTCCTGATCGGCGTCCACCCGGGCGGCACCTACGTGGCGAACGTGCTGCCCGGGGGCGTGCTCGGCGCTCTCGGCCTCGGGCTGGCGCTGGTACCGGCGACGATCGTGGCGGTCGAGGGTGTCCCCCGCGCCCTCAGCGGGCTCGCCTCGGGCGTGCTCAACACCTCCCGCTTCATCGGCGCAGCCCTCGGGCTGGCCGTCCTCAGCACGATCGCGGCCCATCACACCGACGCGGAGATCGGCACCGGTACCTCCGCCGCCCAGGCGCTCACCGACGGCTTCGACCTCCAGTTCGGCGTTGGGGCGGCCTTCTGCCTGGTCGGTGTGATCGCCGCGATCGTGCTCCTGCGGCCCCAGCGGGCGGCAAGCGTCCCCGAGGCAGTGGTCGGCGCCGAGCAGGCGTAGCGGGTCGGGTGCGGTCCCCGGCCACACCAACCCTCTAGATTCCCCGCCGCTCATGCGCTTCTACGAGTTCGAGTCGCGGCGGATCGTCGAGCGGGCCGGGATCCCGGTCACCGAGTACGGCTTCGCCAAGACACCGACTGAGGCTCGCGAAGCCGCCGAGCGGATCGGCGGGCCGACGGTGATCAAGTCCCAGGTCCTGACGGGTGGTCGGATGAAGGCCGGTGGCGTCAAGTTCGCCGACACGCCCGACGAGGCCGAGGGACATGCCGCCGAGATCCTCGAGCTCGAGATCAACGGCCACCTGCCTGTCGGCGTGCTCGTCGACCCGAAGGCCGAGGTCGAGCAGGAGTACTACGCCGCGGTCCTCTGGGACGGCCGCGCCAAGCGCCCGATGATGCTCTTCTCCGACATGGGCGGCATCGACATCGAGGAGGTGGCCGATCAGCACCCAGACCACGTCGGTCGCGGCCACCTCTCCAACCTCCACCCGATCCCGGACTTCCGCGCGAAGGAGGTGGTCGCCGCGGCGGGCGGCCTGACCGGCCGCGAGCTCACCCGCGCCACCCCCGTGCTCGCGCGACTGGCCCAGCTGCAGCGCGACTACGACATGACCCTCGCCGAGATCAACCCGCTGGCGCGCCTGGCCGACGGCTCCTTCGTCGCTCTCGACGCCCACATGGAGATGGAGGACGAGGCTGTCAGCCGCCACCGGAAGGTGCTGGCGGAGATCGGCGTCGAGCTCGAGGAGCCCCGCGAGGCCTATGAGCCCTCCGAGTTCGAGCGCAACGTCAAGGCGATCGACGAGGCCGACCACCGCGGCGTCATCCAGGGCAAGGACCACGGCTTTACCGGCAACCTCGGCCTCGTGATCGGCGCCGGCGGCGGCTCGCTCACCCTCACCGACGCCGTCCGCAGCCAGGGAGGCAAGCCCGCCAACTACGCGGAGATCGGTGGCAACCCCTCCGTCGCGAAGTCCTGCGGGCTCGCCAAGGAGGTGCTGAAGAAGGACGGCGTCGAGAAGATCGCCGTGATGATGTCGATCGTCTCCAACACGCGGGTGGACATCGTCGCCCGCGGCGTGATCAAGGCCTGCCTAGAGCTCGGCAAGGACCCGGCCGAGACAATCACGGTCTTTCGCATCCCGGGGGCCTGGGAGGAGGAGGGCGCGAAGATCCTCGGCAAGTACGGCATCGAGTTCCGCGACCGCTCCACCTCCATGTGGGACGCCGCCGGCGAGGCCGTTGAGAAGGTCCAGGGAGGCGCGGCCTGATGTCGATCCTTCTCTCAGCAGGACTTCACCTTCATCGTCCAGGGCATCACCGGGCGGGAGGCGGTCAACCTGACCAAGGAATGCCTGGACTACGGCTCCAAGGTCGTTGGCGGTGTCACCCCCGGCCGCAAGGGCCGCCAGGTCCACGGCGTTCCCGTCTTCGACACCGTCGAGCAGGCGGTCGCGAACCACGGCTCCCAGATCGACGGGTCCGTCGTCACCGTCCCCCCCGCCTTCACCAAGGACGCCGTCTTCGAGGCGATCGAGAACGGCATCAGGCTGATCGTGGTCGTCACCGAGCGCATCCCGCGCCGCGACGTCGCCGAGATGGTCGAGCTGGCCAACGAGCGGGGGGCGCGCATCATCGGCCCCAACTGCCTCGGCGTCATCGCCCCGGGCGTCGCCAAGATGGGCGGCATCGGGGGGCCCGCGAAGGACGCGGCCAAGGCGTACGAGCCCGGCTCGATCGGTGTCATGTCCCGGTCGGGCGGCATGACGACCGAGATCTCCTCCACCCTGACCGCAGCCGGCCTCGGTGTCTCGACAGCGGTCTCGATCGGCGGGGACGCGATCATCGGCTCCACCTACGCCGAGCTCATGCCCCTCTTCGAGGAGGACGAGCAGACCGAGGCGATCGTGATCTACACCGAGCCGGGTGGCCGCATGGAGGCCGAGCTGGTCGACTGGCGGGAGGCCAACCACTCGAAGCTGCCGATCATCGCCTTCATGGCCGGCAAGTTCATGGACGACGAGGAGATGCAGGGCATGAGCTTCGGCCATGCGGGCACCATCGTCGAGGGAGCGGAGGATTCCGCGACCCAGAAGATCGCCCGCCTCGAGGAGGCCGGCATCCCCGTGGTCGAGCGAATCGACGAGATCCCCGAGGCCGTCAAGGAGAAGCTGGGGGCTGCGGTCTGATGGCCGAAACCAAGGATTTGCAGGGGATCTTCATCGACGTCGAGGTCTCGGAGGAGATCCGCGACGACGCCGAGCTGGCCGCCAAGCTCGAGGAGATCTGCCCCGTCGACATCTTCGATGTCAGGGAGAGTGACGGCTCGCTCGCGATCAACCGCGAGAACCTGGACGAATGCGTCCTCTGCAACCTCTGCGTGGAGGCCGCTCCGCCCGGCGGCGTGGTCGTCAAGAAGCTCTACGACGGCACCGAGCTGCGGCGATAGAGATTGGCGGGAT
The DNA here is from genome assembly GCA_963848955.1 of uncultured Solirubrobacterales bacterium. GTDB lineage: Bacteria > Actinomycetota > Thermoleophilia > Solirubrobacterales > 70-9 > DASUPK01. The sequence goes on from CAWKFQ010000019.1 coordinate 18,029, forward strand.
TGTCGCGTTAGGCCGGATATACCGGCCAAAGGCGACAAATCGGCCCGGGCGGGCTACTGCTTCTCCTTGTCCCTCCCCTTGCCGCCTCTGAGCTTGTCCTTGCCCTTGCCGCCGATCAGTGAGTCCCTGCCGGCCTGTCCGAGCAGAGTGTCGTTGCCGCCGCCGCCCTTGAGCCTGTCCTTGCCGGGGCCGCCGCAGAGCCCATCCTTGCCGGCGCGGCCCTTGATCTTGTCCTTGCAGCCGAACCCGAGGATCCCGTCCGGTCCAGAACCGCCCAGGAGCTTGTCCGGGCCCTCGGTCCCGATCACGTTCACCAGAGCCTTCCCGCAGAGGACCCGCTCGTAGGCGCCGATGTCCGCGTCGTGAAGTCGGCCGCTTGCGCGCCCGCCCCGCTGATCAGCGTCGCCCCCAGCGAGAGCCCGGCTCCGGCGAGGACCCTCCGCGTTGTGGCGGACATTCGCGCGTGCTCAGCCCTTCGGTCACACCTACGGCGCCGGTGCCTACTGATCGCTGCTCCCTCGCCTTCTTGAGCTCGCGCCCGCACCTATCCCGCGCCGCGAGCCGCGTCCGGGATCTCGGCACACGCTGACCTCGGTGAGCCCGACAAGCCGGCGGCGGTAGTTTCTTCGCCATGACAGCCTCGATCGTGGCCCGTGACTCCGGCACCGCCGAGCTCGGGGTGGCGGTGTTCACGGCCTGGCCGGCGGTGGGGGCGATCGTCCCCTTTGCTGAGCCAGGGGTGGGCGCGGTGGCTACGCAGTCGTTTGTTGAGATCTCCTTCGGGCCGCGCGGGCTCGAAATGCTGCGCGATGGCGCCTCCGCGACCGAGACCGTCGAGCGGCTGATCGGGTCCGATTCGCAGCCGGCGACTCGTCAGCTCGGCGTGATGACCGCGGACGGCGAGTCGGCCGGGTTCACCGGCGACGGCTGCGTCCCATATGCCGAGGAGGCGACCGGCGACGAGTGCCGTTGCCAGGCGAACATGATGGCCTCGCAGAGGGTGCCCGAGACGATGGCCGCTGCGTTCGAGGCCGCGAACGGTGTGCTCGCGGTCCGCCTGCTCGCCTCCCTGCAGGCGGGGGAGGCCGCCGGCGGCGATATCCGCGGTCGAATATCGGCCGCCATTCTGGTGGTGCCGTCCGAGGGTGAGCCGTGGCGGCATAGCGTCGACCTGCGGGTCGACGATCACGACGATCCTCTGACTGAACTCTCCCGCGCCCTCCGCATTCACCGGGCTTTCGCGCTGTCGGACCTCGCTGAGGAGCGCGTCGCGGCTGGAGACGCTGAGGGCGCGATGCAGGTCGGAACCGAGGCGGTCGGGCTGTCGGGGGAGAACCCACAGCTGCTCCTCTGGCTCGGCCTGGGCGCCGCGACCAATGACCTCGAGCTTGGCCTCAATCTCGTCCGCCGGGCCCTGGAGCTTCAGCCGTCGCTCGCCGACTTCCTCGACCGCCTCTCCGACGATGTCGTGTCTTCCGCCTCTGCGGTGCGGGCGCGGCTCGGGGCCGAGAAGACCTAGGCCGGCTCGAAGAACGGCGTCGCTAGGCTCTGCCGGTGGCGGAGCCGGTCACTCCCACACCGCTTCGCGCCGCATTCGAGGCGCGAGACCACGCCGCGGTCGTCGCCGCGCTTGCACCGGACGTCGTCCTCCGGTCGCCGATCTTCGACGTGCCGTTCACCGGGATCGATGAGGTGGGCGACCTGTTCGCCGTACTGCTGGACGCGCTCTGGCCGCTCACCTACCTCGACGAGATCCCCGGCGACCCGCACGTCCTTCACTTCACCGCGGAGATCAAGGGCGAGCAACTCGAGGGCGTGGATCTACTCCGCTTCGACGAGCAGGGCAGGCTCAGGGAGATCACCGTCTTCTTCCGTCCGTTTCCAGCCGTGGCAGCGTTCCTGAGCCAGACGGGACCGAAGCTCGCGCGCCGGCGCTCAGGCGCGGGCACGGCCGCCGCACTGCGGATCGCCGGAGCACCTGTCGGCGCCCTGATGCGCGCGACTGCGGCGACTGGGCCGCGAATGCTCGGACTGAGGCGGGGCAAGCGCTCGTGACCAGGGCCGAGGACCTGGCTCACACCGAGGCCGAGAGCGCCGCGCTCGCCCAGCTGCGGGAAATCACCGGCGAGACCCGCGGCCCGATGGAGCGCCATGGGCTTCGTGTCTTCCTGATCGCCGATCGCCTCGCCACCGCGCGTGAGGTGACTGTCGACCGGGAGGTGCTGCTGATCGCGGGGCTCCTTCACGACATCGGTCTCTACGACGAGGCCTCCCACGGCGGCGTCTACGTGCGAGAGGGCGCCGAGTTCACGGCTGACCTCCTCAAAAAACAGGGCTGGGACCAGGGCCGGATCCGGCTGTGCTTCGACGCGATCGAGCGCCACCACGAGGTTCGCTCTCAGTGGGAGCGCGGCACGGAGGTCGAGCTGATCCGACGTGCCGATCTCGTCGACCTCACCTCCGGTCTTGTGCGTTTCGACCTCAGCCGCGAGTGGCTGCGGGACCTGTTCAGATCAGTGCCGCGCGACGGGACCTATCCGACGATCGGGCGCGAGGTCGCCCGGCAGCTGATTCACCAGCCGCTGCAGTTCGCCCGGATCTTCAGGCGCTGACCACTATCTCCATCCGCCGTAGTGCTGCTCGTAGCGACGCTTGAACCGCTCGGCCGCCGCTCGCAACTGCGGCGGGAGCTCGGGGATGCAGGCGAACGCCTTCTCCACCTGGGCGCGGTGCTGCTCAGGGTTACATGGCCATCTGGCAGCCGGTCGATTTCATCTTCGTCGGGGACAACGAGCGTGGCGTCCCGGTCCGGGTCCACTACTTCCCGGGCGCGCGGGCGCCCCTGCCCCGTTCCACCCCCGCGAGCTAGCGCCGGACACTCAGCCGCCCCCACCCGGCAGACTTGCCCCCGATGAACTTCATCGAGGACGTGATGGAGCGCGCGCCGGCCTCCACGCTCGGGATCGTCGCGATCGACGCCCTCGGGAACCGGCACGAGTGGCACTTCGGCGAGTTGATCGCCCGCAGCGCCGGGCTCTCCGGCGCGATGGCGGCCCGCGGCGTCGAGCGTGGAGACGCAGTCATGACGCTGGTGGGCAGCCGCATCGAATGGGTGCTGGCGATGCTCGCCTGCTTCCGCATGGGCGCCGTCGCGATGCCATGCAACCCGCAGCTGCGCCGCAAGGACCTGGAGGTCAGGGCCAGCGCGGCGAACCCGAAGCTGTGCATCGGCGAGGAGGGGCTGCTCGGCGAGCTGCCCGATGGCATCCCGGCGATGACGATGGCCGAGATCGCGGATGCGCTCGACGAGGACCGGCCCCAGGAGACGCCCGCCGACGTCGCCGAGCTCGATGCGGAGGACCCCGCCGTGATCATCTTCACCTCGGGTACCAGCGGCGAACCGAAGGGCGTGCTCTACCCGCAGCGGTATCTGACCGGCCAGCATCTGCAGGCCGAGCACTGGGTCGGGGCCCGCAAGGGAGAGCTCGCCTGGTGCACCGCCGCGCCCGGCTGGTCGAAGTCGACCCGCAATGTCTTCATCGCGCCCTGGCTCCGGGGAGCCGCCGCGCTGATCCACGACGCACGCTTCGATCCGGCCGAGCGCCTGCGGATCGTCGAGCGCGAGGGCGTCAACGTCCTCTGCCAGGCGCCGACCGAGTACCGCATGCTCGCGAAGCGCACAGAGTTGAGGCCGATCGGCCCACTGCGCCGCATGCTCTCCGCGGGCGAGCCGCTCAACCCGGACGTGATCCGCGCCTTCCGCGAGGCGATGGGGATCGGCATCGGGGATGGCTACGGGCAGACCGAGACCGGGCCGGTGACCGGCATGCGCCCCGACGAGGACGACCCGGAGCGGGACGGCTCGATGGGCCGCCCGCTCCCCGACATCGAGGTGCGGGTCGCCGACGGCGAGCTCCAGGTGAGGCCGGAGACCGTGCCGACCTTCTTCAGCCACTACCTGGGCGAGCAGCCGTTCGAGGGCGAGTGGTGGCCGACCGGTGACCACGTCCGCCAGGACGAGGACGGCTACCTCTGGTTCGAGGGCCGGGACGACGACATCATCATCACCGCCGGCTACCGGGTCGGCCCCTTCGAGGTCGAGTCGGCGCTCGTCTCCCACCCCGCGGTCGCCGAGGCGGCGGCGGTCCCCGCCCCGGACGAGGAGCGGGGATCGATCGTCCGGGCAATCGTGGTGCTCGCCGACGGCGAGCCATCCGACGAGCTCGCCGCCGAGCTCCAGGACCACGTCAAGCGGGTCACGGCGCCGTACAAGTACCCGCGCATCGTCGAGTTCACCGACGAGCTGCCGAAGACCCCGAGCGGGAAGATCAGGCGTGCGGAGCTGCGGGGCGGGGGATGAGCGAGGGCGCCCGGATCTGGCGCGAGGACTGGGCCGGATTCGCCGGGATCTTCATCGTCACCAACCTGGGGTTACTCGCGGTGGGCGCGACGCTCGCGGTCCTCCCCCACTATGTCAAGGACAACCTCGACGGCACGAATCTCGAGGTCGGGATCGTGAGCGGCGCGTTCGCCCTCACGGGCATCGTCTGCCGCCCGATCGCGGGCAACCTCGCGGACACCCGGGGCCGCAAGCCGACCTTGATCGTCGGCGCGCTGCTCGCTGCGGTCGCCGGTGTTCTCTACTTCGTCCCTGCAGGGATCCCGGGCTTGATCGTCGCCCGCCTCTTCCTCGGCGCCGGCGAGGGCACGGTGTTCACCGCAGGCTCGGCCTGGAACGTCGACATGGCGCCCGAGGAGCGCCGCGGCCGGATGATCGGCCTCTACGGCCTTGCGATCTGGACGGGGCTCACCCTCGGCCCCCCGATCGGCGTGCTGCTCCAGGACGCCGGCGGCTTCCATCTGGTCTGGGCGTTCGCCGCTGGCGCGCCGCTGCTCGGCGCCGCGATCGCCTCGCGGCTTCCTGAGGACTACGAGCCGGCCGAGGAGGCCGGCCGGGGGCCGTTCATCTCGCGCGAGGCGCTCGGTCCGGGCGTGACGTTCGCGCTCAGCGTCTTCGGGTTCGCGGCCGTCTCCGCCTTCATCGTGCTCAGCCTGGATGAGCGTGGGATCGGCCACGGCCCAGCCGTATTCAGCGTCTTCGCCGCGACGGTCGTCGCGACCCGGCTGCTGGCGGGAGGGCTGCCCGATCGGATCGGCCCGGCCCGCTGCGCAGTGGGCGCCGCCCTGATCGAGGCCACCGGGCTGGTCCTGCTCGGCGCCGCCGACGACCTCGCCGTGGTGATCGCCGGCGCGATCGGGATGGGTGCGGCCTTCTCGCTGCTCTTCCCCTCCCTCTCCCTGGTCGCGATCAACCGCGTCGGGCCCGAGCGCCGTGGCAAGGCGATGGGGACCTTCACCGCAGCCTTCGACCTCGGCATGCTGGTCGGCTCCCCGCTGGTCGGCGGGGCGGCGGCGATCGCGGGCTACGGCGCGGCCTTCTATGTGGCGGCGGCGGCGGCCCTCGCCTGCGCGGTCCTGTCCGTGGCGATGGCGAGGGAGACGGAGGGCGAAACCGTTCCCCAGATAGTCTGAGCGACCGATGGCCCAGAAGGCAACGGCGAGCGAGGGAACGCTCGACCGCAAACAGATCAACAAGCTCACCGAGGAGCAGATGGCACGCTTCCGCGAGCACACGCCGAGTTCGGCGGAGTACTTCGACCGGGCTCGGAAGGTGATGCCGGGCGGCGTCCCCTCCTCCTTCCAGCTCAACGATCCGTGGCCGGTCTACATCGACCGGGGGAAGGGCGCGCTCGTCTGGGACGTGGACGGCTCCGAGTACGTGGACTTCCACAACGGCTTCGGCGTGATGTGTGTCGGGCACGCGAATCCGGTGATCGGCGAGGCGGTCAAGGAGCGCATCGACCTCGGGACCCACTTCGCCGCTCCAACCAATGGATCGATCGTCTCCGCCGCGAACCTGGTCGAGCGCTTCGGACTGCCGCAGTGGCGCTTCTCCAACTCCGGCACCGAATCCACGATGTCGGCGATCCACCTCGCCCGCGGAGCGACCGGTCGCGACCTGATCATCAAGATCGAGGGCTCCTACGACGGCCACCACGACGCGGTGATGGTCTCCTGCTACCCGGACCTCGACGAGCTCGGGCCTCGCGAGAGCCCCACTCCGGTCCCGTTCGGCGACGGCTACCCGCAGACGGTCGTGGAGCTCACCGTCCCGATCCCCTTCAACGACGCCGAGATCCTCGAGGCGACCCTGAAGAAGCACGAGGGCGAGGTCGCCGGGCTGATCATCGAGCCGGCGATGATGAACATCAACATCATTCCGCCGAAGGAGGGCTACCTCGAACGGGTGCGCGAGCTCTGCACCGAGCACGGAGTCCAGCTGATCTTCGACGAGGTGAAGACGGGCGCCACGATCGCCTACGGCGGCGCCACCCAGCGCTTCGGCGTCGAGCCGGACATGATCTGCCTCGCCAAGGCGATCTGCGGCGGCTACCCGGGCGGGGCGATCGGGATGACAGCGGAGCTCGGCGAGGTCATCGCCTCCGACCGGGTTCACCAGATCGGCACCTTCAATGGCAACCCGCTGGTGATGGCGGCATCGGAGGCGACTCTGACGAAGGTCCTGACGCCGGACGTCTACGACAAGCTCGAGGCCACCAACGACGACCTCAAGGCACGCTGCCAGGAGGTCATCGACCGCTATGGCCTCCCGGCCTACACGCAGGGCCTGGGGGCGAAGGGCTGTGTGATCTTCGCCCCCGAGCCGATCTACGAGTACCGCGACTACCTCACCAAGGTCGACGCCGAGCTCGCCACCCTGGCCTGGCTCTACCACATGAATCACGGCATCTTCATGACCCCGGGCGTCGAGGAGGAGTGGACCCTCTCGATCGCCCACGAGGAGGAGCACATCGACCGCTACGTGGCCGCCTTCGAGGCGTTCGCGGCCGACGTCTCCGGCTCGTAGGCGCGTCGCTCAACCTGACTCCCTTCTCCTACGTCATCCTCACCCTGGTCGGCGACGGCGGCGCCGCGCCCCATGACCTGATCCGGATGATGCGGACGGGCCGCGTCTACTGGACCGCCGCCCCGAGCCACTTCTACGCCGAGCCGAAACGGCTCGCCAAACTCGGCTACCTGAGCGCACACAAGGAGCCCGGGCGCACCCGCGAGCGCACGGTCTACGAGCTGACCGCGAAGGGCCGCCGGGCGGTCGCCGCCTGGCTGGCCGAGCCATCCGGACTTCATCCGGATTCAGAACGAGCCCGCCGTCCGGCTGCTGGGCGCCGACCTGGCTCGCACCCCGGCTGAGGTCAGGACGAGCCTGGCGGCAATCCGGGGCGAGATCGAGGAGCTCACGGAGGGACTCGACCGTGGTGCGGAGATCGCGCCGAGTCTCCCCCACCGCGAGCGTTACCTCGAGATCAACAGCCGCCTCAGCAGGCGGATCCTGACGGCCTTCTCCGACTGGCTGGATGAGGTCGAGAGAGAGCTCGCCGAGGACAGCCCGAGCTAGCCGGCCGCGCCGTTCAGGTCGAGCGCCTGATGGGCGGCGTCGACGTCCTCGGTGAGGATCACCAGGCGGACGCCCGTGAAGATCGTGTAGGCGACGTCGATGTTGACCCCGGCCTCGGCGAGGTCACGCGCGATCTCCCCAATCGCCCCGGGCTTGTCGTGGAGATCGACCACGACGGCCTCGCGCTCGTCGGCGACGGTGATCCCGGCCTCCTCGAGCGCTCCCCGAGCGGTGGTGGCGTCATCGACCAGCATGTGGATGAACCCCTTGCCGTCCCCGACCATCGCGCAGAGACCCGCGATGTTCACCCCCGCCTTGCCGGCCGCCTCACCCAGGTCTGCCAGCTTCCCGGGCTGGTCATCCATGATCACCGTGAGGTCCTTCATCGAGCCTCCACCTTTAACCCGGCGGCGGTGTTTGTGGCCGCCGTTCGTGGGAGCCATCATATTCAGAGGGCTGGGACCAAATGGCCCGCGCTGGGTACTCTCGAAGAGATGGCCAACCGCCTCGCCCAGGAAACCAGTCCCTACCTCCTCCAGCACAAGGACAACCCGGTCGACTGGCAGCCCTGGGGCCCTGAGGCGCTCGAGCGCGCGGCGCAGGAGGACAAGCCGATCATGGTCTCGATCGGCTACTCGGCCTGCCACTGGTGTCACGTGATGGAACGCGAGTCCTTCGAAGACGAGGAGACGGCGAGGCTGATCAACGAGTCCTTCGTGCCGATCAAGGTCGATCGCGAGGAGCGCCCCGACGTCGACGACATCTATATGGAGGCCGTCCAGGGCATGACCGGCCAGGGCGGCTGGCCGCTCACGGTCTTCCTGGATCCCGAGGGTGTGCCCTTCTACGGCGGCACCTACTTCCCGCCCGAGCCCCGGCAGGGGATGCCGAGCTTCGGGCAGGTGCTCGAGGCGACGGCGGGGGCCTACCGCAACCAGCGCGAGGAGTTGCGCGAGGCGTCGGCCCAGATCCGCGAGTCACTCGGCGCCGTCGGCCGGGTCGAGCAGTCGCAGGAGGCGCTCGACGAATCGATCATGGCGCAGGCGATCTCGGCGCTGCAGTCCGCCTTCGACCGCGCCAACGGGGGCTTCGGCGGCGCGCCCAAGTTCCCGCCGGCGAGTGCCCTCGAGTTCCTGCTCGACCGCGGCCAGGACGACCCGGTCCGCCTGACGCTCGACAAGATGATGCACGGCGGCATCTACGACCAGCTCGGAGGCGGGTTCCACCGCTACTCGGTGGACGCCACCTGGCTCGTTCCCCACTTCGAGAAGATGCTCTACGACAACGCGCTGCTCGCACGCACCTACCTGCATGGCTGGCAGGTCACGGGCGAGGAGCGCTGGCGCCGGGTCTGCGAGGAGACGCTCGACTGGGCGCTGCGGGAGATGCGGGGACCCGAGGGAGGCTTCTACTCGGCGCTCGACGCCGACTCCGAGGGCGAGGAGGGCCGCTTCTATGTCTGGGACGAAGGCGAGATGCGGACCGCGCTCGCCGAGGCCGGGATCGCCGGGGATGCAATCGAGCGGGTGCTGGGTTATTGGGGCGTGAGCCCCGCCGGCAACTTCGAGGGCCGCAACATCCTCCACGTCGCGCTCGGCGCCAGCGCCCAGCAGCCCGCCGAGCTGAACGATGCGCGCACGGCGCTCTACTCCTGGCGCGATCGGCGGGTCCGTCCGAGCCTCGACGACAAGCGGATCTGCTCCTGGAACGCGCTGATGATCGCCGCGCTCGCCGACGCCGGCGCCGCGATGAACCGCGAGGACTACCTCGATGCCGCCTCGGCCTGTGCCCGCTTCGTCATGGAGTCCATGCGGGACTCGAACGGGCACCTGCTTCGGACCTGGAAGGAGGGCGAGGCGCGGCTGAACGCCTACCTCGAGGACCACGCCTTCCTGGTGGAGGCGCTGCTGCGGCTCTACGAGGCGACCCTCGAGGTGCGCTGGTTCGACGCCGCCCGCGAGACCGCCGACCTGATGATCGAGCGCTTCGCCGACGACGAGCGCGGCGGGTTCTTCACCACCTCCAACGACCACGAGGAACTGATCGCTCGCCGCAAGGATGTGGGCGACCACCCGATCCCGTCCGGCAACTCATCCGCCGCCTACGGCCTGCTTCGGCTGGCCGCGCTGACCGGCGCGGGCGGCTACGAGGAGCGGGCGACCGGCACGATGCGCCTCTTCGCACCGGCGGCCGCCCGCCACCCGGACGCCTTCGGCCATCTCCTTCAGGCGATCGACTTCCACCTCTCCCCCGTGCGCGAGGTCGCGCTGGTCGAGCCCTCGAACGGCGCCGCAGGCTCGGCGCACCTCGCCGAGCTGGCGCAGGTCGTCCGCTCGGCCCACCGTCCGCACGTCGTCCTCGCCGGCGGACCGGAGGGCTCCGAGCGCCCCGAGCTGCTGCGCGAGCGCCCAGCGGTGGAGGGAAAGCCCGCGGCCTACGTCTGCCAGCACTTCACCTGCCAGGCGCCGGTGACTGAGCCGAGCGAGCTCGCCGCTCAGCTCGGCTAGAGAATCGGCAGGAACTGCTCGATCTCGTACGGAGTGACCCGGACCCGGTAGTCCTCCCACTCCTGCCGCTTGATCTCGATGAAGCGGTTGAAAGCGTGCTCGCCCAGGGTCCGCAGCACCAGCTCGGATTCCGCGGCGAGTTCGATCGCCTCTCCGAGGGTCTCGGGAAGCTGCTCGATGCCGCGCCGCTGGCGCTCCTCCGGGGTCAGGTGGTAGAGGTTCTGCTCCATCGGCTCCGGCAGCTGGTAGCCGTGCTCGATGCCCTCGAGGCCTGCGTGCAGCATCCCGGCGAAGCAGAGGTAGGGGTTGCAGGCTGGGTCGGGGCAGCGCATCTCCGCTCGGGTCGCCTGCTCCTTGCCCGGGTGGTAGAGGGGAACGCGGATCAGCGCCGATCGGTTGCGGCGCGACCAGGACAGGTAGACGGGCGCCTCGTAGCCCGGTACCAGGCGCTTGTAGGAGTTGACCCACTGGGCGAAGAGCGGAGCGAGATCTCCCGCGCGTGCTTGAGCTGTCCGGCGATGAACGCCTTGGCGGTGTCGGAGAGGAAGTACTGGTCGTCGGCGTCGAAGAAGGCGTTCTTGCCGTCCTTGGAGAGCGACTGGTGGACGTGCATCCCCGAGCCGTTCTCTCCCTCGAGCGGCTTCGGCATGAAGGTGGCGTACCACCCGTACTTCATCGCGTATTCCTTGACCGTGATCCGGTAGGTCATGCAGTCATCGGACATCGCGAGCGCGCCCTTGTAGCGCATGTCCACCTCGTGCTGGGAGGGACCGACCTCGTGGTGGGTGTACTCGACGTGGATGCCGAGCTGCTCCAGGGCGAGCACGGTCTCCCGGCGCACGTCAGAGCCGGCGTCCAGCGTGGTCAGGTCGAAGTAGCCGCCCTCGTCGAGCACCTCGGGCATCCCGTCCTCTGGGTTGGCCGATTTGAAGTAGAAATACTCGAGCTCGGGGCCGATGAAGAAGTCGTCGAAGCCCATCTCCGTGGCCCGCTCGAGCGCCCTCTTCATGATCCAGCGCGGGTCGCCCTCATAGGGATCGCCGCCCGGGACCCGGATGTCGCAGATCATGCGGGCAGTGCGATTGGTTTCCTCGACCCGCCACGGGATCATGCGGAGCGTCGTCGGGTCCGGCACGGCGATCATGTCGGACTCCTCGATCGGATTGAAGCCGGTGATCGAGGAACCGTCGAATCCCATGCCGCCCTCGAAGGCGTCATCGAGCTCGGCGGCATGGATCGAGAAGCTCTTCAGCTGCCCGAGCAGATCGGTGAACCAGAGGCGAACGAAGCGGACGTCGTTCTCCTCGCAGTACGCGATCGCCTCCTTGGCATCGGTCGCGACAACGTCCTTGGTCCCCGTCGAAGCAGCCATGGAGCGGAAACTTACCGCCATGGCATCCAACCCGGCCCGGCGGTCGTACCAGAGTGCAGAAACTCGAATTGGGCTGTACACTTACGAGGCGTAAGTAACCGGCTAAAAGTAAAGTAAGCCCTTTGTAAATGGCGGATTGAGGAAATGACCGTAAAGACAGACGTCAGTCGCTTCCACATCCACGACGAGCTCACGGCTCCGGACGGAAGCGCCCCCCTTATCAAGAGCATTCAGACGGCCGGCGGCGCCGTCTCCAAGTTCATCGGCGTGCTCGCCGAGTCCCCCGCCGCCCTGCGCGGCTACACCCGCCTTCGCACCGAGCTTCGCTCGAGCAAGCTCCCTCGCGCCACCCGCGAGCGCATCGGCCTTGCGGTGGCTGAGTATCGGAACGACCCCTACACCCTGACCCAGTACGCCCGCACAGCGCGGGTCGCCGGGCTCGGCCTCGACGAGGTCGCCCGGGCGCGCAACTTCACCTCCTCGGACGAGAAGGAGGCGGCGTTGCTGACGCTGTTGCGCGAGACCCTCAACCACTCCGAGCGTCCTCCCCACCACCTGGTCGAGGAGGCGCGAGAGGCTGGATGGAGCGACGAGGAGATCCTCGACGCGGTCGCGGAGGTCGCGCTCGCCGAGTTCGAGAGCCTGTTCGCCTCAGTTGCGGCCCTGCCGCAGGAAGGCGATCCGGCTGTGCTGCGCGAAGCTGCCGCTTAGCTGGCGACTAGGCGGCGGGCGGCGTGACCGTCGCCTGGATCCGTCCGGAGCCGATCGCCAGGAAGCCGACGCGCTTCGCCGTCTTCTTGGTGAGGTCCCAGGCGTAGCCCCTGTGAAACGGGCCCCGGTCGATCACCGTCGCGGTCACGATGCGGCCCGCGTAGCTGAAGGTCACGAGCGTGCCGCAGGGGAGCCTCTTGTGGGCGACACCGATGGTCGTCGGCGTGAGGACGGTCCCGCAGGCCGTGGACTTGCCCCAGAAACCGGGGCCGTACCAGGTGGCGGCCTTGAAGACGGTCCAGCTCGGGGACGAGCTCGGCTGTGCCGTCGGCTCGGTCGGTGTGGTGGGGGTGGTGCCTCCCGGCACGCCGCTACCGCCCGTCTGCGCACCGGCGGCGGGCACTCCGACCCAGAACGCGGCGGCACACGCGATTCCTGCGACGGCACGAATTGTTCGCTTGCTCGTCAAACCTTCCTCTTTCGTTGCTTACGGGGTTAGCTGACGGGCTCGCGCTGAAAGATCGCGCTACGCGGCGTACTGCCCGCGATTCGCCCCAACTTGTGGGTCCCCCGATCTCCGTCCTATGTCGTGGCGGAGATTCAGCGGAAGAACGCGCGGCACACTAGCAGACCCCCGCAGGCCTTCCACCCACTTCTGGCATCGGATGTTTCTGGTCCCAACCTTCGGGTCGAATGGAATCGACCAGCACTTCATATGCTCCGCGCGATGGCGGGAGCACTGGTCACCGGAGCGGGACGCGGCATGGGCCTCGAGATCGCCCGGCGGCTCATCGGCCGGGGATACGAGGTCGCAGTGACCGACGTCGACGAGGCCAACACCTCCTCCGCGGCCGAGCAGCTCGGCCAGCGGGCCTGGGCACTGCCGCTCGACGTCACGGACACCGAGGCCGTCCGCGCCGCCGCCCGGCAGGTGGAGGAGCGATCGGGCTCACTCGACGTCTGGGTGAACAACGCCGGCATCCTGGTGACCGGCCTCGGCCACGAGCAGGAGGTCGACGTCTATCGGCGGCTGATCGAGGTGAACTACCTGGGAACGGTCAATGGCACGCTGGCGGCCATCGACCGGATGCGAAGCGGCGGACGCGGGCACATCATCAACCTGATCTCGCTCGCCGGCCTGGCTGCGGCGACGGGCATCATCGGCTACTCGGCCAGCAAGCACGCCTCGATCGCCTTCAGCCTTGGGATCGCCGCCGATCTGCGGCGCGACGGGCTCGGCGGCATCCAGATCTCGTGCGTCTGCCCGGACGGCGTCTGGACGCCGATGATCAACGACAAGCTCGACGACCCGAACGACGCCCTCTCCTTCTCGGGCGTGATGCTGATGCCCGAGAATGTGGCCGAGCACGTCGAGGGCCTGCTCGACAAGCCCAAGCCGGTGCTCGCCATTCCACGCTGGCGGGGACAGTTCGCCCGCTTCTTCGACCGCCATCCGAAGCTCTCGCTCAGGCTCACCCCGCTGTTCATGCGCGACGCGGTACGGCGCCAGCGCGCGTTCAAGAAGAAGGTCCAGTCGGGCGAGTGGCCTCCGAAGTCCCGCTGAGGGGATCTCACGACCCCGGCACCCGAGCCGGGCGTTTCCACACCGTCCGGGAGCCGATGCCCCTCTCCGCGTGGCTACGCTACCCGGCTGCCTGGTGGCGGGCGAGACGCGGCAGGATGCCCGAACGGCCGTGGATCGTGCCCGCCGCGATCGGCTTCCTACGGCGGCGGATCCGATCCGACTGGTCTGTGCTCGAGCTCGGCGCGGGGCGCTCCACCCAGTGGTTCGCCCGGCGCGCAGAGACGGTGTTGAGCTTCGAGGACAACGAGTTCTGGGCCGACCAGACACGCGAGCGGCTGCGCGAGCTCGGGCTGTCGAACGTCGACCTCCGCCAGTTGCCCGTGGAAGGGTTCGAGAATGAGGTCGACCTCCTGCCGGAGTCCTCTTTCGACCTGGTGGTCGTGGACTTCCTCGAAGCCCCGGCCGTGACACGGATCGACGTGTTGAAACCGGCAATGAAGAAGGTGCAGCCCGGCGGCTTGCTGGTGCTCGACGATTCGGATCGGCCCGGCTACGCCGAGGCGTTCGAGCAGCTCGCCGGCTGGCAGTTCCGGAAGTTCGTCGGAGTGAAGGACGGCTGGCCGGAAGCCTGCGAGACGGGCATCTTCCAACGGCCGCTCGACCGTCCTGCCTAAAGCGGCTCCTGCCAGCAAAAGTCAGGACGGTCCCCGCCAAATAGAAGAGGCCCCTTGCGGGGCCTCTTCCTTAGCGAGTCGGTAAGCCGGATTCTGTCTGGGGCAGTCATCCATCTGTGCGGCCCACCTGGACCTCGCCGGGCTGGGTCGAAGGTCCTGCTTGGCCTTGCACCGGGCGGGGTTTGCCATGCGCGCCAACGTCACCGCGGCGCCGGTGCGCTCTTACCGCACCGTTTCACCCTTACCTGTGCGCGGCTCACGTGTGGCCGCGCCATCGGCGGTCTGTTCTCTGCGGCACTTTCCCGCGGGTTTCCCCGGGTGGGCGTTACCCACCGCCCTGCCCTGTGGTGTCCGGACTTTCCTCGAAGACTCCTTTCGTTGTCTCCGCGACTGCCTGACTCGCCCCTCAAGGATAGTCCGAATCGGCGGTTCCGCGGAACGGCTTCTCCCAGTTTTCGAGCGCACATCGAGGCCTGGGTCGACGGCCTGGGACCAAAAACTAGGGCGCCTGACTGGAGTGCCGACTTTGGTGGATCTTTTGGGACCGGCGCTCTCCCTGTTGTGTAATCCCGGTAAGACCTCACGGTCTCAGTCTCGACTCACTAGGGAGAAGAAGACCCCAAGGATGCGCAGTCTCCGCAAATTCGCGTGCCTGGTTGCTGCCATCGTCGTCATCCCGAGCTTCTTCCCCAGCCAGGATCGGGCCGCCGCGGACACCTTCAACGACCCAGGGTTCGCGACCGAGAGGGTCGCCACCCTGCCGCCCTTCACCCTGGTCGGCATGGCCTTCGCCCCGGACGGGCGCATGTTCGTGTGGCAGAAGAACGGCATCGTTCGAGTGATCAAGAACGGGCAGCTGCTGCCCACGCCGTTCATCGACCTGAGTGCCAAGGTCAACACGTTTGACGACCGCGGGTTCTGGGGCCTGGCGTTCGACCCGCAGTTCGCCAGCAACGGTCGTGTGTACATGAGCTACACGTTCGAGAGCGCCGGCAACCCCAACGACAGCGGGGCTCGAACGTCCCGACTCACGCGGGTCACGGTCGACCCCGCCAATCCGGATATCGCCCTGCCGGGGAGCGAGGTGGTGATCCTTGGCAGCATCGGAACCCCACCGTGCAGCGCCCAGCCCGCCAGCGCCGACTGCATCTCGGCCGACAGCGGCACTCATACGCTGGGGTCGCTTCATTTCGCAAGCGATGGGACGCTGTTCGTCGGCATCGGGGACGGCGCCGGAGGGGATAGCGTTGATCCGAGTGCCCTGCGCGCCCAGGACCTGAATAGCCCTAACGGCAAGATCCTGCGAATCAGGCCCGACGGATCGGCGCCATCGGACAACCCGTTCTATGACGGCACGAATTCCTGGCGATCGAGGGTCTGGCAGTACGGGGTTCGCAACCCATTCGGGTTCTCATTGCAACCGGAGACTCAGGAGGTCTACCTGGGGGATGTCGGTTGGAACACCTGGGAGGAGGTCGACCATGGCCCCGCCGGAACGAACTTCGGCTGGCCGTGCTACGAGGGGAACGGTCCGCAGCCGGCCTACCAGGCCCAGTTCGGGCAGTGCGCCCTGCTGCCGGCCAGCTCGGTGACTCCGCCGTTCTTCACGTACAACCACGGCAGCGGCTCCGCGGTGATCGGCGGCCCGTTCTACACGGACACGGTGTATCCGCAGGAGTACTGGGACAACTTCTTCTTCGCCGACTACTCAGGGAACTTCATCCAGCGGGTGGTGCTCGACGCCAACCATCAGCCGGTCTCGGTGAGCCATTCGCAACCGATGTCGCTGGCCCGGTCTCTCTTTCGCTCGGTCCCGACGGAATGATCTACTACCTCTCGTTCACGACGGGCGAGGTACGACGCATCCGGTACAACGGACCCGTCGCAAAGGCGGCGGCCAGTCCGACCTTCGGATACTCGCCCCTCTCGGTGTCGTTCTCGAGCGCCGGCTCGGTCAACCCTGGAGGGGGGCCGCTCTCCTACCTGTGGGACTTCGGAGACGGCACGACCTCGACCGCCGCCAATCCGTCACATACCTACACGGCGGCGGCGGTCAGGACGTTCACCGCTCGGCTCACGGTGACCAACCAGTCCGGCCTGTCGTCGACGGACGTGGTCCCTGTAACCGTCGGCAGCGTCCCGCCCACACCGACGATCTCCGCCCCGGCCGACGGCAGCACGGTGCTTCCCGGACAGAACGTCACGTACCGGGGGTCAGCGACCGATCCGGAAGACGGAACATTGCCGGCGATCCGCCCTGCAGTGGACGGTGCTGCTCCATCACAACACCCACGTCCACACCTTCGTGGAGGGAACCGGCGATCAGGGGAGCTTCGTGGTGGAGGACCACGGGCCGATCGGAAGCTTCTGCTACGAGATCATCCTCACCGCCACGGACAGCAGCGGGCTGAAGGCCAGCACCAGCGTCAACCTCCCGGTTGGTAGCGACACATCGCCGCCGTCGGCGCCGACCGGCTTGACCGCGACCGCGGCCGGCACGACCGGGATCGATCTGAGCTGGCCGGCCTCGACCGACAACGTCGGCGTCAGCCGGCTACCGGGTCGAGCGCTGCCAGGGCGCCGGCTGCACCAACTTCGCCCAGATCGCCACGCCCACGGCCACCACCTACGGCGACACCGGCCTGTCGCCCTCGACCACATACCGCTACCGGGTCCGGGCGGTCGATCCCTCCGGCAACCTCGGCGGCTATTCGACGGTCGCCGAGGCCACCACCGGCGCCGCTCCGCCCACGCCTCCGGGCCTGGTCGGAGCCTGGGCGTTCAGCGAGGGACTCGGCACCACCACCGCCGATGCCTCGGGCAACGGCAACTCCGGCACCCTCACGGGCGCCAGCTGGACGACCCTGGGCCGCTACGGCAACGCTCTGAGCTTCAACGGCGCCAACAGCCAGGTCCGGGTCGCGGATTCGACCTCGCTCGACCTGACCTCGGCGATGACCCTCTCGGCCTGGATCCAGCCGACGGCCAGCCAGAACGGCTGGCGGACCATCCTCCAGCACCAGCCCGACGCCTACTTCCTGAACGCCAGCAACAGCGACGGGCCGCTCCGGCCCTCGGGCGGCGGCACCCTCGGCGGAAACACCCAGTATCTGAGCGGGCCGACGGCCAGCCCGGTCAACGCCTGGACCTACGTGGCCTTCACCTACGACGGCGCTCACCATGCGGCTCTACATCAACGGCACCCAGGTCGCGAGCCGCGCCGCATCCGGAGCCATCCAGACCACCGACAGCCCGCTCTGGATCGGCGGCAACAGCCCCTACGGCGAGTACTTCCAGGGGCTGATCGACGAGGTCCGCGTCTACAACCGGGCGCTCACCCAGACCGAGATCCAGGCCGACAGGGACGCGTCCATTGTGCCCACGGCTCCCGATGGTGCGCCGCCCTCGGCGCCCTCCGGGCTCTCGGCCACCGCGGTCAGCAACGGCCGGATCGACCTCGGCTGGACGGCCTCCACCGACAACATCGGCGTCGCCGGCTACCGGGTCGAGCGCTGCCAGGGCACCGGCTGCACCAACTTCGCCCAGGTTGGGACGCCCACCGCGACCGAGCTACAGCGACACCGGCCTGGCGCCCTCGACCACCTACCGCTACCAGGTGCGCGCGGTGGACGGCGCGGGGAACCTGAGTCCCTACTCCGCGATCGCCACGGCGACCACACCGGCGGCTGCCGACACGACGCCCCCCACGGCGCCCTCCGGGCTCTCGGCCACCGCGGTCAGCAGCAGCCGGATCGATTCGAGCTGGACGGCCTCCACCGACAACACCGGCGTCGCCGGCTACCGGATAGAGCGCTGCCAGGGCGCGACCTGCACCACCTTCGCCCAGGTCGGCACCCCCACGGCGACGAGCTACAGCGACACCGGCCTGGCGCCCTCGACCACCTACCGCTACCAGGTGCGCGCGGTGGATGGCGCGGGGAACCTGAGTCCCTACTCCGCGATCGCCACCGCGACCACCCCGGCGGGCGCCGACACGACGCCGCCATCGGCACCCACCGGGCTCTCGGCCACCGCGGTCAGCAGCAGCCGGATCGATTCGAGCTGGACGGCCTCCACCGACAACACCGGCGTCGCCGGCTACCGGGTCGAGCGCTGCCAGGGAACCAGCTGCACCAACTTCGCCCAGGTGGGGACGCCCACCGCGACCACTTACAGCAGCACGGGACTGCTGGCAAACACCAGCTACCGCTTCCGGGTGCGAGCCGTCGACGCCGCGGGGAACCTGAGTCCCTACTCCGCCACCGTGACCGGTCGGACCCTCGCCAACGACACCACACGACCGACCGCTCCGACGGGGCTCGCCGCGGCCGCGGCGGGACCGACGGGGGTCAATCTCGGCTGGACGGCCTCGACCGACAACGTCGGGGTCACCGGCTACCGGGTCGAGCGCTGCCAGGGCACGGGCTGCACCAACTACGCCGAGATCGCCACGCCCACCGCGACCACCTACGGCGACACCGGCCTGTCGCCGTCGACCACCTACCGCTACCGGGTCCGGGCGGTCGACGCCGCCGGCAACCTCAGCACATACTCCAGTGTCGCCACGGCGACCACGCCAGCCGTTTTGGACACCTCGCCGCCGACCGACCCGACGGGGTTGACCGCGACCGCCGCCGGGTCCAGCCAGGTGGGGCTGAGCTGGACGGCCTCGACCGACAACGTCGGCGTCGCCGGCTATCGGGTCGAGCGCTGCCAGGGCACGGGCTGCACCAACTTCGCCCAGATCGCCACGCCCACCGCCACCACCTTCAGCGACACCGTCGTGGCGCCCTCGACCACCTACCGCTACCGGATCCGGGCGGTCAGATGCCTCCGCCAACCTCGAGTGGCTATTCCGCCGTCGCCGAGGCCACCACCGGCGCCGCCCCGCCCACCCCCGCGGGCCTGGTCGGGGCGTGGTCGTTCGCCGAGGGATCCGGCACCACCACCGCCGATGCCTCCGGCAATGGGAACGCCGGGACCTTGATCGGCGCCAGCTGGACGACCCTGGGCCGCTACGGCAACGCTCTGAGCTTCAACGGCACCAACAGCCAGGTCCGGGTCGCGGATTCGACCTCGCTCGACCTGACCTCGGCGATGACCCTCTCGGCCTGGATCCAGCCGACGGCCGGCCAGAACGGCTGGCGGACCATCCTCCAGCACCAGCCCGACGCCTACTTCCTGAACGCCAGCAACAGTGACGGGCCGCTCCGGCCCTCGGGCGGCGGCACCCTCGGCGGAAACACCCAATATCTGGGCGGGCCGACGGCCAGCCCGGTCAACGCCTGGACCTACGTGGCCTTCACCTACGACGGCCTCACCACGCGGCTCTACATCAACGGCACCCAGGTCGCGAGCCGCGCCGCATCCGGAGCCATCCAGACCACCGACAGCCCGCTCTGGATCGGCGGCAACAGCCCCTACGGCGAGTACTTCCAGGGGCTGATCGACGAGGTCCGCGTCTACAACCGGGCGCTCACCCAGACCGAGATCCAGGCCGACAGGGACGCGCCGCTTCCCCTTGCCTTTTGAGCCGTTTCGGACCCGTCGCTGAGCTAGCGTCAGGCGAGCTGGGACCCGCAGGTCTTGCAACCTGAGGTCTCCAGCTCTCCGTGACACACCGGGCAGTCCGCCCGGCCACGAGCCGTCAGGCCCTCCCAGGCGCCGAGGATCTGATCTTCAAGCGTCACCTCGGACGGCTCGAACAGGCGGACCTCGGATTCGACCGTAAGGACGGTCACGAGACCCTCCTGAAGACTCCGACGACGCGGCCCAGGAGGCGCACGTCTCGGGTGCGAATCGGCTTCATGCTCTTGTTCTCCGGCTGCAGCCGGACCTGATCCTTCTCACGGAAGAAGCGCTTCACGGTCGCCTCGTCGCCGATCATTGCGACCACGATCTCACCGTCGCGGGCGCGCTCCGTGGGGCGCACCACGACGAAGTCCCCCTCCAGGATTCCGGCGTCCACCATCGACTCGCCCCGGACCCGGAGGATGTAGTCCCCGTCCTCGCCGCCGACCACATCCGGAACGTCGAGGTAGTCCTCGATGTTCTCCTCGGCCAGGATCGGCTCGCCGGCGGCCACCTGCCCGACCAGTGGAAAGCCCGAGGGACGGACGGCCTTCTTGGCCCGCTCCACCAGCACCTCGAGCGCACGGGGCTTGGACGGGTCCCGCTTGACCACGCCGAGGCTCTCGAGCTTCGAGAGGTGCGCGTGCACCGTCGAGGACGAATGGAGCCCGACCGCCTTGCCGATCTCGCGCACCGTGGGCGGGTAGCCGTGCTTGCTCAGGTAGGTGCCGATGAAGTCGAAGATCTCCCGCTGGCGCTTCGTCAGGTCCTTGACGAGGTCCACTTAACCCTCCTCAGTCAGCCGCACTCGATGGGCGGCGGTCGATGCGATAGGCGAACACATGTTCGGAGAGTACCGCCCCCCACGGACGGTTTCAAGCAGCGTTCTGGGCCGAACGATCTCCAGCCCAGCCCCGCTGAGCTTCCCGCGCGCGCCGACTATCATCGACGGCCCTCAGGCGGCTGTGGCGGAACTGGTAGACGCGCAAGGTTGAGGGCCTTGTGGCCCTAACGGGCCGTGGAGGTTCGACTCCTCTCAGCCGCACCTTCGAATTATTTGAGCTCGGCCTACTTCTTCTCCTTCTTCGCCTTGCACTTCTGGACCGACGTCGAGCTTCTGCTCGAGCCGTCGGAGAAGCTCTCCGTCGCCACGTCGGTCCACTTCTTCTTCTTGCAACGGGCCATGACGTAGTAGGTCGTCTTGCCCTTCTTCTTGCCGGTCTTGATCTTGCCGATCGCGACCTCGAAATGCGTGAGCGAGGTCCCGGTGGGCGGAATCGGGGTGGTCAGGGTGTTGGTCTTGGTGTTAAGCGTGCCGATCCCGGTCGTACTGAACGAATAGGCGCCGGACGAGCTGAACAGGTCGGTGTGAAAGCCGATCGGCGGGCTGCCGCCGCCAGTGGGGATGCCGTTGTAAGCGGTCACCTTCCCAGTCAGGGCTCCGTTGTTGACCACGACGCTGCCCACTCCGACCTTGCTCTTGCCGCAGAGGCTCATCGCCGTCGAATCCGGCTTGGTGCTGATCGAGCTCAGGTCGCACTGCGGCAGCTTGCCCGGCGTGAACTTGATGTCCTTGCTGAACTGAACGACGGTCGTGGTCGGGGTCGGGTTGAACCCACCGGGGGCGTAGAACGTATCGAGGGTGCTGGTGATCGCTGCCGGGCCGAACGTCTTGGCCGATTGCTTCGGCGGCGAGATGGTGGCTCCGTAGGTGAAACCGGTAACGGCTGCAGACGCGGTCCCGCTCATCAACAGAGCACCGATGACGCCCAGTGACCCCGCGAGAACGTACCTGTGCTTGCTCATGTCATCCCTCTTTCCCTTTTCGCATTTGGCTGCGGCTTCCAGTCCGTCCAAATCCCAAGGGAAACCTACATCGAGACGGACCACGGCGCCCCGACTTCTCCTGGGCCGACTGCTGTCCTTCTTCAACATCAGAACCGTCTGGCTCAACCACCACAGCATCTTCAGCCGTCTGCGCGGCGTCGATCATGGGCTGGTTCTGCTCAATTTCCTGCTGCTGCTGGTCGTGTCGATCCTGCCTTTCCCGACGCAGGTGCTTGGAGACGCTCTGCAAGGAGGCGATTTCGACGACCAGCGCACCGCGGCGCTCCTCTACGCGGGCAACTTTCTATGCGCCGCCGCCGCGTTCTGTGCCCTCTGGCTCTGGGCCTCGCACGACCGGCGGCTGCTCCGCGACGACACGGACGAGGAGGCGATCCGGCTGAGGACGGCGCGGATGGTGATCGCGGTTCCGGCGTTCTCGGTCCCATGCGCCGTCGCGATTTGGTCTCCGGCGGCGGCGGTCGCCATCGACGGCGCGATCATGGTCTCGTTCCTCCTCTCCGACGGTTGGCTGGAACGACGGATGGGCGTTGTCGAGGGCGCCGTCGCGCGCGGGTCGGAGTAGCGCCCCGCTAGGACAGGAAGCGCCGCAGCGAGGCGAGCAGCTCCTCCGGCGCCTCCTCCGGGATGAAATGGCCTGAGGGCAGTTGGCCGCCCTCGACCGAGTCGGCCCAGCGGCCCCACACCTCGAGCGAGTCGGAGAGCTCCCCCTCCTCCGAGCCCCAGTGGACCAGAACCGGGATCTCGATCCTTCGCCCGGCTTCGCGATCCTCGGCGTCCAGTTGCCGGTCGAGGTGGAAAGACGCCCGGTAGTCGGCGCATATCCCCGGAATCGTCTCCGCCGTGAAGCCCCGCAGGTAGTGCTGGGTCGCCTCCCGTGAGATCGCGTCGGGCGATGCGGGCCACGACTCGAGGATGCTGCGCAGCACGTACTCGGCGCTCGCCGAGATCAGGCGCTCGGGGAAGGGCGGCGGCTGGGCGAGGAAGTACCAGGGCCAGTAGCCCAGCGAGGCGTCCTCGGCCATCCGCTCGAACTGGTCCACGGTGGGGACGATATTGAGCACGCCCAGGCGCTCCACCACGTCGGGGCGGTCGAGCGCCATCCGGTAGGAGACTCGCCCGCCGCGGTCGTGACCGACGACCGAGAAGCGCTCGAAGCCGAGCCGCGCCATCAGCTCGACCAGCTCCGCGGCTCGCTCGCGGTTCGAGTAGCCCTTCCCCAGCGGCCCTCCCGGCTCGGAGCGGCTCTCGCCGTAGCCCTTCAGGTCGCAGACGACCACCGTGTGCTCCTCGGCGAGGCCCGGCGCGACCCGGTGCCAGCAAAAATGCGTCTCCGGGAAGCCGTGAAGGAGAAGCAGGGGCGGCCCCTGGCCTGCGGTTCCCACGCAGTAGCTCGTGGGCCCTGCCTCTAGGCGCGCGTACTCGAATCCCGGGATCATCGGGTCATGCGGATCGCGGCTGGAGGGACGGCTCTGCTCCTGGCGGGCATGCTGGGGCTGATCGCCTGCTCGAGCGACCCGGAGGCGAAGCCTAAGCCGCGCGGCCAGGTGCTCGTCTTCTCCAAAACTGCGGGATTCCGGCATGACTCCATCCCTGCCGGAATCACGGCGATCAGGAGCCTCGGCCGAGGGAACGGTTTCTCGGTCAGCGCCACCGAGAACGCCAAGGCCTTCAACTCCAAGCGCCTGCGCTCATTCGACGCCGTCGTGTTCCTCAGCACCACCGGCGACGTGCTCGCGCCGCGGCAGCAGAAGGCATTCAAGGGCTACATCCGCCAGGGCGGCGGCTGGGTCGGGATCCACTCGGCCGCCGACACCGAGTACGAGTGGCCGTTCTACGGCCGGCTGCTCGGGGCGTACTTCCTGTCCCATCCCGCGGTCCAGCCGGCCGTGGTCGACGTCACCGACCGATCCCACCCCTCGACCCGCCAGCTCCCCGCCCGCTGGACGAGGACGGACGAGTGGTACAACTTCCGCTCCAATCCCCGGGGCGCCGTCCACGTCCTGGCGACGCTCGACGAATCCACGTATTCCGGGGGGACGATGGGCGCGGACCACCCGATCGCCTGGTGCCACCCCTTCAAGGGCGGCCGCGCCTGGTACACGGCCGGCGGCCACACGATCGAGTCCTACTCCGAGCCCGACTTCCGCCGACATCTGCTCGGCGGCATCCTCTGGGCGGCGGGGCTGGCGAAGGGCGATTGCCGGGTCTAGGCCGCGCTCGGGCGCCCCGTCACGCCTTGCAGAGCCTCTCGCGGATCCACTCGGATGCCTCTTTCAGCTCGAGGCGGCCCGCGAGCAGCGCCTGGGCGAAGTCGATCCCCTCGTCTGCGAGCCTCCCGTCCGGCGAGCCGGCCGGATCGCGGCGCAGGTTCTCGGAGATCCACCGGGTGAGGGCTGAGCCCCCGAACATGCTCGCCCGCGCGACTCCGGCGAAGTGGCGGACCTGGCCGCGGGTGCCGTCATCGAACTCCCTCTTGAAGCCGCGACCGATGATGATGTTGCGCCCGTCGCGGGCGAGATCGATGAGGGCGAAGCGACCCGGCCGGATTCCCGCCCCCTGCTGGCCTAGGTCGATCAGGAACCGCTCCGCAGTGGGGTCTCGGACGGCG
Organism: uncultured Solirubrobacterales bacterium; assembly: GCA_963848955.1. Taxonomy (GTDB): domain Bacteria; phylum Actinomycetota; class Thermoleophilia; order Solirubrobacterales; family 70-9; genus DASUPK01. The sequence goes on from CAWKFQ010000019.1 coordinate 42,322, forward strand.
AGGTTCGCCGCGAGGCCGGCGAGCCGCTGGCAGGCCGTTCCTGTGAGCGGCTGCGACCGGGCCGCGCTGCGGGCGGGCGAGCCCGAATCATCGCCGAAAGGATCGAGCAGCAGATAGGCGGCGACCCCCGCCGCCAGCACCACAGCGCTCGCGACCAGGAGCTTCATCGCCTAGCCGGTGAGCCGGGTGAGCCAGACGCCGGTGAGGGCTGGGACGAGCCGGGCTGAGGAGATCCCCCGAACCGAGCCCTCCGTGCCGATTCCGCTCTGCGGGCCGCCGACGGTCCTGAGCAGCGGATCCGCAGCGGCGGCGCGCATCCCGGCGGCATCCAGGGGGTCGGCCACCTGCACCGTGTTCTCGGCGAGCATTCGGTAGCGCTGGCCGGCCAGGGGCGCGACCACGAACGTGACCCCGTCGAGGGCGGGCCCGAGCCCGATCGGGCTCCCCCACCACCCGGCGAACCGGGCCAGCTCGAGCCGCGCCGGGCCGCCCGCTCCAGGCTGAAACGCACCCGTGCCGGAGCCGCGCGCGTCCGGCAGGAAACGGGCCCTTTGACCGCTCTGCGGCTCGAGCGCCCGAGGGGAGACGATCCCGAGCCTCGGAGAGGCGAGGCGCCGCGGCAGGTCCCGCAGCGGCTGGTCGAGGAGGAAGCGAACCTCGTCCGGGCGCGGCGCATCGACGGCGAACAGGTGCGGAAGGAGCGCCCGCCCCCGCGAGTCGCTCTGCCAGCGACGGGAGTTGGCGAGCACGGCCGCGGCGTTGAACGGCGTCCCGTCCTGGAAGCGAACACCCAGCCGCAGCGTGACCGTCCAGATCGTCCGATTGGGCGACGGATGCGCGCTCAAAGCCAGCCCTGGCTGCACGGCACTCTGCCCGTAGGGGCCGATGAGCTGCTCCATCAGCGGCTCATAGACCTGGCGGGTGATCGTCTGGGCGATCCGTCCCTGCGGGGCGAGGGGATCGAGCGTCCCGGGGAGCCTCGGGAGCGCCCAGGTCAGGGTGCCGCCCCCACCGGCGGGTGGGAGCCGCGCCCCACGCTGCGTGCCGCTTCCGTCGCCGCCGCCGCAGCCGGCCAGGGCCGCCAGGGCGAGGACGGCGAGAGTGGCGGCGAGCCGCCGCATCCGGCCGCTAGAGGTTGATGATGATGAGAGCGTTCAGCGCCCAGAGGACCCCGAAGAAGATGGTCCACCGGGTCAGGTTCCGCTCGACGAGCGAGCCACCCCCGAAGGAGCTGCCGCCACCGCCGAAGCCGAATGCGCCGGAGAGACCAGTGTCCTTACCGGAGTGCAGGAGCACCAGAAAGATCAGGGCCACGGAAAAGATGACCTCGATCACGCTGAGCACGGTTGCCATTCGCGGCAGTGTAGACGTCAGCTGCTCGATCAAGCGGGCGCGCTACCAGCCGGGCCGTACCGCTAGTTGGGTCTGTCGTCGCGCGCCCTCGGGGGACGCAATCGATCTATGCGCTTCAGGATGTCGATCGCCTCGGCGCGCAGCTCCCGGTCGAGGCGCTCGTAGTCCTCTTGGGTCAGCTTGCCGGCCGCGCGGTCGGTCTCCGCGTCCCGGATCTGCCGGTATTTCGCGGTCTTGCGCGCCTCGAGGTCGGCGAGCTCGGCCACGGCCGGATCCTCGCGCTCCGTCGGCTCGCGATCGCGAAGGGGCGCGGTCACGAACCAGGCGACCAGCACGACGATGACCAGGGCGAGGACGATCTCCATGGCATCAGGCTAGGCGCGCCGCGGGGATGAGGCGGAGGGTGCTCCGATGATGCGAGGGCGCGCGACAGCGCGACCCGTGAGGGATCGCAGGAGCAACCGTTAGGTGGTGGGCTCGGTGGCCGTCCCCAGTTCCCGGCCGAGGCGCGCCCGGTAGGCCGCCTCGAGGCGCCGCCGGGACTCGAGCGCGGGCCAGCCCGCCATCACCGCCCCGGCCAGCGCGATCAGGGCGCCGATCCAGATCCAGCCGACCAGCGGGTTGACGATCACCCGGAAGTTGGCCGGCGGAGGGTTCTGAACGTAGTGCTGGACGAGCGCGAGGATCGCGAACTCCTGCGCAGCGGGCGGCAGGTCAGCGAGCTGGCGGTTGCCGCGTTTGATGTCGGGATTGAGCACCGAGAGGTCGGGCTGGAAGGCCGTCCACAGGTCCCCGCCGGCGCGGCTCCGAAGGCCCACCTCGCTGGTCGACTCCCCCATGAAGTAGCGCCCGATCGCCCCCGCGCTCGGATCATTGGTCGGGTAGTAGTTGCGCGTCGGGGTGAGCGTGCCGACGCTCTTTCCGTCGCGCGTGACGTTCAGATGGGAGACGAAGGCCAGCCGCTCCGGCTGGGGATCGGAGGTCAGGTTGTCGTAGTGGATGGTGTAGTCGCCGACGTCGGCGGACTGCCCGACCTGGAGGTGGAGGTCGCGGTTGGTCTGGAAGCTCGAGGAGGCCGCGATCCCGACCAGGGTGAGGGCGATCCCGGCGTGCACGATGTAGCCGCCGTAGCGGCGGCGGTTCCTCGCCAGCGCCTGCGCAAGCGCCCGCGGTGTCGACTCGCCGGTCAGCGCGCGGCGGGTGGACCCGGCCCGCCAGAACTCGCCCGCCAGCGCGACCAGCGTGAACGCCGCGAACCCGAAGACGAAGAGCGCCCAGGGATGCGCGCGCGCGTCGCTCACCGCCAGCAGGACGACGATCGTCGCGAGGGCCGCGAGCCCAGGTAAGAGCAGCAGTCGCCGAGCGGCGCTCGGGCTCAGCCTGCCCCAGGCGAGCAGCGGTCCGATCCCGGTGAAGAGCACCAGCAGGACGCCGATCGGCGTCACGTAGCGGTTGAACCAGGGAGCGGCCAGCGAGTGCTTCTCGCCGGTGAAGAACTCTGAGATCAGTGGGAAGAACGTCCCCCAGAAGATCACCACCGCCAGTCCGACCAGCAGGAGGTTGTTGACCAGGAAGATCGACTCGCGCGAGAGCGGTGACTCGATCCGCCGCTCGGGCCGCAGCTGGTCGAGCCTCGAGACGATCAACACCGTCGAGCCGATCGCGACCACGGCGATCAGCCCGAGCAGCGGACCGCCGACCGTCGAGGCGCCGAACGCGTGGATCGACTGCAGGACGCCCGAGCGCACCAGGAATGTCCCGAGCAGGCAGAGGGTGAACGTCCCGCAGATCAGGCTGACGTTCCAGACCTTCAGCATCCCCCGCTTCTCCTGGACCATCACCGAGTGCAGGAAGGCGGTGCCGACGAGGAAGGGCATGAGCGCCGCGTTCTCGACCGGGTCCCAGCCCCAGTAGCCGCCCCAGCCGAGCTCCTCATACGACCAGCGCGATCCGAGCAACAGGCCGATGCCGAGGAACGTCCAGGCGAGGAGGGCGAAGTTACGGGTGGTACGGATCCAGCTGGCGTCGAGCCGGCGGGCGATCAGCGCGCCGACGGCGAAGGCGAAGGGAATCGACCAGAAGACGTAGCCGGAGTAGAGCATCGGCGGGTGGACCGCCATGTAGGGGTTGCGGAGGAGCGGGGTGAGCCCGGCCCCCTCCGCCGGCGCCGGGTCGAGGTGGGCGAAAGGCTGCGCCTTGAAGATCATCAGCCCGACGAAGAAGGAGCCGATGCCGGCCAGCACCGCGGTCGCCCAGGGGACGATCTCGCGGTGCCGGTTGCGGGTGATGAAGAGGACGCCGCTGGAGGCGAGCGAGAGCACCCAGGCCCAGAGCAGCAGCGAGCCCTCCTGGCTCGACCACATCGCGGTCAGCTTGTAGAAGGTGGGCGTGGTGGTCGAGGAGTGGTCGGCGACCAGCGCGAAGCCGAAGTCGTCGCGCAGAAAGGCGATCTCGATGATCACCACTGCCGTCGTGAGCAGCCCGGCCATCGCGTAGACCGCCCGGCGCGCGGAGAGCACCCAGCGGCGGTCGCCGGTGCGGCCCCCATAGACGCCGGCGCCCGCCGCGTAGAGGGCGGCGATGAGCGCGGCGGCCAGCAGTGCGGAGCCGAGGATGGTCAGCTGGACTGCCCCGGCGTGGTGGTCGTGAACTTCGACGGGCACTTCGTGATCAGGCTGTCCCGCTCGCCCACGAAGGTGCCGTCCTGGAGCTTGCCGGTGACGATCACCTCTCGCCCGTCGCGGAACGGATCCGGAACCGTGCCGCTGTAGGTGACCGGGATCGGGTCGGTGCCGTCGCGGTCGGAGATCCGGAAGTCGAGCTGGTCGCCCGCGTGCTGGATCGAGCCGGGCACGACCTTGCCGGTCAGCTCATAGGTCCCACCCGGGTTCGACTGGAGCAGCTGCGAGGGCTCCTTGGCCTCGGTCGAGGCGCTGAACGACGTGTACACCAGTCCCGCCGCGAGCAGAACCGCGGCGGACAGCGCAATGACCAGCCGGATCTTTCGTTTGCGCGATGGATCCACTGCAGCTGGGATTATCGCAAGCGACCTCTAGCATCGCACCCGCCCTTGGAGCCTCTCGAACCAGTCGTGATCCTGTGCGGTGGCCGGGGAACCCGGCTTCGCGAGCACGCGGAATCGATTCCCAAGGCGCTGGTTGAGATCGGCGGCCGGCCGATCCTCTGGCATGTGATCTCGATCTACAGCTCGCAGGGCTTCTCCCGCTTCCTGCTGCTCACGGGTTACAAGGGCGAGCTGATTGCGGACTGGGCCAGGCAGACCCCCTGGCGGGTCGGCGCCCGCGTCGATTGCCTGGACACCGGGGTCGACACCCCGACCGGCGGCCGGATCAAGCTGGCCGAGGACCGCATCGACGGGCCTTTCTCCGCTACCTACGCCGACGGGGTGGCCGACATCGACCTCTCGGCCCTCACCGCATTCCACCGCGAGCGTGACGCGCTGGCGACCGTGACTGTCGTGCGTCCCGAGCTTCAATTCGGCGTCGCCGAGCTCGATGACGAGGACCGCGTTCGCGGCTTTCATGAGAAGCCCCGGGTCGACAGCTGGATCAACGGCGGGTTCTTCTGCCTCGAGCCGGGCGTGTTCGACTACCTGAGCGTGGACAGCGTCCTGGAGCGCGAACCACTGGAGGGGCTCTCGGCCGATGGGCAGCTCCGCGCCTATCGCCACCGGGGTTTCTGGGACTGCATGGACACCTACAAGGACGCGGTGCTGCTCAACGATCTCTGGTCGTCGGGTGATCCTCCCTGGCGGGTCTGGGCAGAGGAGTCGGCTCTGTGAGGGCGCTGGTCACGGGGGCTCGGGGCTTCGCCGCGTCCTGGCTCGCCAAGGCTCTTCTGGAAGAGGGCGCGGAGGTGACCTCGATCGACCGCGATGGTGCCTCGCCCAGCGGCCTCGAGCTGCAGGGGATCGCGGGCGATGTGAACGACGTCGTCGCGGACCTCCGTGACTACGACTCGGTGCTCGATCTGCTGCGATCGGATCGGATCGACTCCGTCTTTCACCTCGCCGCTCAGCCGATCGTGGGCGACGCCAACGCCTCCCCCCTGCCGACCTTCGAGACGAACATCGGGGGCACCTGGGTCTTGCTCGAAGCCTGTCGGGAGCTCGGCGTCGAGAGGGTCATCGTCGCCTCCTCGGACAAGGCGTACGGCCCCCACGATCAGCTGCCCTACACCGAGGACGCCGCGCTGCAGCCGATCTTCCCCTATGACGTCTCCAAGGCGGCGACCGACCTGATCGCGCGCAGTTACTGGCACACCTTCGGGCTGCCGGTCGCCGTGACACGCTTCGCCAACCTCTACGGCGGCGGGGAGCGAAACTTCTCGCGCCTGATCCCCGAAACGGTCACGGCGGTGCTCGACGGACGCCGCCCAGTCATCCGCTCCGACGGCTCCCCCGAGCGCGACTTCCTCTACGTCGAGGACGCCGCCAGCGCGTACCTGGCGGTGGCCGAGGCGCTGGAGACGTCCGGGGTCGGCGGCGAGGCCTTCAACGCCGGCTGGGGCCGGCCGCATCCGGTCCGCGAGGTGATCGACCTGATCTGCGAACTGGGTCCGAACGACGTCGAGCCCGACTACCAGGGGACCGGCAACCCGCCCGGAGAGATCGACCGGCAGTACCTCGACTCGACCAAGATCCGGGAGCGGATCGGCTGGGAGCCGAAGGTCGGCCTCCGTGAGGGAATCAGTCGGACACTCGAGTGGTACGCCGCTCATCCGGACGTCCGTCCGACGGTCCGATCCGCTTGAGGGCGAACTCGACCGCTCGTGCGGCGGGCCGGAACGGCAGCAGGATCCCCGCCGCCCTCCCACCGAACCCGGGGTAGTCCAGCTTCTCGAGGATGGCCTCGGCCTCACGCCGCTCTCGGGAGCTCAACCTGGAGGGCATGCCCCTCGACTTGACCAGGAGCTCGCGTGCGCGGCGGCGCTCGTCACGGTCGAGACGTCGCCAGTGCCGATTGGCGATCCAGCCGACCTCGATCGCCGCCAGGACCCAGAGGCGTTCTGCGAGCCAGTGGCTGCGCCGTGCGATTCTGCGAGCAATACGTACCAGGAAGCGGCGGACGGGTTTCGAACCCGCGACCTCGAGCTTGGGAAGCTCGCGCTCTACCTACTGAGCTACCGCCGCAGAGCCGCCCAGTTTAGGTCCCGTCTTTAGCCTTCGCGGCATGGGCACCAAGGGGATCGTCGTCTTGATCGGTGTGCTGGCTGTCGTGGGGCTGCTTGCCTACGGTCTGCTCACCAAGGGTGGTTCAACGGTCGCGGTGGGAGACCCCGCGCCCGACAAGCAGCTCTCCCGGCTAACGGGCAGCGGCAGCGGCGACATCGCCGACTATCGCGGGCGCTGGGTGCTGGTCAACTTCTGGGCCTCATGGTGCGCTCCATGCCGCTCCGAGGCCCCGGCCCTCGAGACCTTCCAGAACCGGCATGCGCAGCAGGGTTTCACCGTCCTCGGCATCAACCTCGACGACAACACTGATGACGCGGCCGCCTTCGTTCGGCGTTACGGGCTCACCTACCCGCAGCTTCGCGATGGGGATGGCAGCGACCGGCGCGACGCTTACGGCATGACCGGCTTCCCTGAATCCTTCCTGGTCGACCCGAGCGGGAAGCTGGCGCTGATCAGACGGGGCGCGGTGGACGAGAGCTATCTGACCGATCAGGTCGCGCCCCTGATCGAATCGCGCTCGTGATCCGCCCCCTGCTCATCATGGGCACGATCGCGCTCCTCCTGTCGGGTCCGAGCTCGGCAATTGCGGCGGAGGCGCGGGCGTCCTTGCCCGACGTCGAGGACGAGGTGATGTGCACGATCTGCGGGACGCTGCTTGCCGAGTCCGACTCCCCCCAGGCCGACCGGGAGCGGGCCCTGATCCGCAAGCTGATCGCGCAGGGCGAGGACAAGGACCAGATCAAGGACGCCCTCGTGGCGGAGTATGGCCCGCGCGTCCTCGCCACGCCGAGCGGGCACGGCTTCGACCTGCTCGCCTGGCTGGTGCCCGGCGTTGGAATCCTGCTCGCCGCCGGCGCAATCGGCTACTTCGCAGTCCGGAGAGTGGGCCGGCGACCAACGGACTCGGGGCCGGCACTCGACCCGGCCGAGCGCTCCCGCCTCGACGAGGACATGGCGCGTTACGACCTCTAGTACTTCAAAAGGCGTTGATCCGTCCTAGGCACCGACCCGCTGCGGCGAGCTGGTCGTGGATCCAGCGGTACGTCTGCTCCAGCCCGTCCGCGAGCGGGATGGCTGGGCTCCCAGCCGAGCTCCGCTCGTGATCAGCGTGTTGTCGCTGTTGCGGCCGCGGACGCCCTGCGGCGCGTCAGGTCGTAGCTGCGCGCTCGAGCTCGATGCCGGCGATCTCCTCGACGATGTCGACGAGCTGGTTGATCGTCACGAGCTCGGTCGCTGCCGAGGTTGATCGGCTCGTGACGTCGCTGTCCATGAGCGCGCTGCGTGCCGTCGACGCAGTCGTCGATGTACATGAAGCTGCGCGTCTGCTCGCCGTCGCCCCAGATCTCGATCTCGTGGCTTGCCCGAGCAGCTTCGCCTCGGCGACCTTGCGGCAGATCGCGGCCGGCGCCTTCTCGCGGCCGCCGTCGCAGGTGCCGTGCGGGCCGTAGACGTTGTGGTAGCGGGCGACGCGCGTCTCGAGCCCGAAGTCCTCGCGGAAGTGCCGGCACATCCGCTCGCGTGAACAGCTTCTCCCAGCCGTAGCCGTCCTCGGGCATCGCCGGGTAGGCGTCCGCCTCCTGCAGCGGCGTCGACGTCGGCGCGCGTCTGCTTGTCGGCGGCGTAGACGCACGCCGACGAGGAGTAGAAGAAGCGCTCGACGCCGGCGTCGCGCGGCGGCCATCAGCAGGTGCGTGTTGATCAGCACCGACAGCATGCAGAGCGGCCTTGTTGTTCTCGATGAAGCCCATGCCGCCCATGTCGGCGGCGAGGTTGTAGACCGTCGCTCGCGCCGGCGACGGCCGCTGCGGCAGGCCTCGCGTCGGCGCAGGTCGAGCTGCGAGGTTCTCGACGTCGTCGAAGCGCTGGTACCACTCGTCGAGCGGCTTGACGTCGACGGCGCGGACGTCGGCGTCCCTGCGGCGAGCAGGTCCGCGCACGAGGTGGCCGCCGATGAAGCCGCCGCCGCCGGTGACGAGGATCAGATCGTCGTCACTCACGTCAGTTCCTCCCGTGATCTGCCGGCGACAGCAACTACATCCGCTCCGGCGCGGAGATCCCCAGCAGCCCCAGCGTTCGGGCGATCGTCCGCTTCGTGAGCAGGCAGAGGCCGAGCCTCGCCTGCTCCACGCCCTCGCCCTCGGCGCCCACCACCTGGCAGTCGCGGTAGAAGGCATGGAAGTCGCGCGCCGCCTCCATGCCGTAGGCGCAGAGACGGTGCGGCGCCCGGCGCTCCGCGGCCTCGGCCACCTCGTCGGGTAGCTCGCAGAGCCGCTTGATCAGGGCCCGCTCGGAGGGCTCGATCGGCGCCCCGGAGGCGTCGAAGTCCGCGGCCTGAGCGCGCTCGACCGCGTCCTCCCCCGCCTTGCGCAGGATGCTCGCGATCCGGGCGTGGGCGTACTGCACGTAGTAGACGGGGTTCTCGTTCGACGTCTTGCGGGCGAGCTCGAGGTCGAGGTCGACGGTCGTGTCGTGGCTTCGCTGCAGCATGAAGAAGCGAGCCGCGTCCGCTCCGATGTCGTCGATCAGCTCATCGAGGGTGACGAACTCCCCACGCCGCTTCGACATCTGGGCGCGCTCGCCCCCCTCCACGACGTGGACCAGCTGCATGATCGGCGTCTCCAGCACCTCGGGGTCGTAGCCCAGGGCCGCGAGCGCCGCCCGCAGCCGCGGCGGATAGCCGTGGTGGTCCGCGCCGAGGACATTGATCAGCCGATCCGCGCCGCGCTCGAGCTTGTCGCGGTGGTAGGCGATGTCTGAGAGGAAGTACGTCGAATCTCCGTCGGAGCGGATCAGGACGCGGTCCTTGTCGTCGCCGAATTCGGTGGTACGCAGCCAGGTCGCGCCTTCGCTCTCATAGATGTGACCGGCCTCCCGCAGCTCGGATAGCGCGCGGTCAACGGACCCGGACTCGTGGAGCGCGCGCTCGGAGGACCAGGTGTCGTAGACGACGTTGTAGCGGCGGAGGGTCTCCTCGATCTGCTCGATCATCAGGGCCATTCCGCGCCGCGCCAGGGAGTCGAGGTCGCCGGCGTCGAGGCCCTCCTGCTCGAGTCTCATCGCCAAGTTCACGACGTAGTCGCCCTCGTAGCCCTCCTCAGGCACCGGCTCGCCCTTCATGCGCGCCGCGATCGACTGGCCGAACAGGTCGATCTGGCCGCCGCGGTCGTTCATGTAGTACTCGCGCACCACGGGGTGGCCGGTGAACTCGAGCAGCCGGGAGACCGAGTCGCCGTAGGCCGCGTGTCGCCCGCTTGCCGCCGTCACCGGGCCCGTCGGGTTGGCCGACACGAACTCGACGTTGACCGTCTCGGTGACCTGGTCGGCGCCGGGCGGCCTGCCCAGCCGATCCCCCTGCTCGGCCAGCTCGCCCGCCGCGCGCCGGTACCAGGAGTCCGCCAGGAAGAGGTTGAGGAAGCCGGGACCGGCTACCTCGACCCGATCGACCGTCCCCTCCAGCGTCTTGCCGAGCTCCTCGGCGAGCTTCTCCGCGGTGCCTCGCGGTTGCTCGCCCAGGGCGGGCGCCAGCAGCATCGCGGCGTTGGTCGAGTAGTCGCCGAACTCGGGCTTGGGCGGCCGCTCGAGCGTCGGCTCCGAGATTGGGCGTTCGGCCCCATCGAGCAGCGACGTGGCCGCCGCCTCGACGGCCGAGCGCAGCTCTGTGACCGGGTCTGCCATGGATTGCAGCCTACGTGCCGCGCTAGAGGTGGTACGGCTCGCCGGCCAGGATCCTGGTGGCGCGGAAGAGCTGCTCGAGGAGCACCACCCTGGTGAGCTGGTGGGCCATCGTCTGGGGGCCGAGCGAGATGCGCTCGTCGGCCAGAGCCAAGGTGTGGCCGGAGAACCCCTCGGGCCCGCCGATCAGAAAACAGAGGTCCTGGGCGTCGATCCGCCTCTCCGAGAGCCAGCTCGCCCAGGCCTTGGAGCTCAATGCGCGGCCGCCGCGATCGAGCGCGATCACGTGAGACCGGCGCGGGATCCGGCCCTCGAGATTGACCTCGTCGCGGACCTCGATCACCTCCACCGGCTGGTGGCGCTGGAGCATCTTGCGGTAGTGGGCGTCGGCCTCGGCGAAGGGCGCCTTCACCTTGCCGACCGCAACCACGGTGACCTTCACGGGCGCTCGCCGCGCTCCCAGGCGAGAGCGGCGCCGATCCGATCGATCGCGGGAGGGTGGGTGCCGAAGACGAAGGTGAACGCTTCCGGCGGATCGGGGTCGGAGAGATTGCGGTCCGCGAGCTGCTGCTGCAGCTCGATCATGCCCTTGGGATCGTCGGTGAGCTGGAGCGCGAAGGTGTCGGCCTTCGCCTCGACGGCACGGGAGAGCTGATTCCCCACGATTCCGATCACGAAGGTGGTGGCGGCGATCGCGAGCGCGAACGCCGGGAGATAGGCCGGCTGGCCCGGCTCGGAGCCGCGCGGACGGGCGATCGCCGCCCCCATCCCCGAGATGAAGATCAGGGAGAGCGGCGTGATCAGGGCGACGAAGATCAGCCCGCGGCGAATGTCGGCGCCGTGCACGTGACCGAGCTCGTGGGCGACCACCGCGTTCCGCTCGCCCCGGTTCAGGTCCTTGAGAAGGGTGTCGTAGAGCACCACCCGCTTCGATGACCCGATCCCGTTGACGTAGGCGTTGATCGCCGTGGTCCGGCGGCTGGCATCCACCTCGTAGACATGGCCGACATCAACGTCCGCCCGGCGCGCGAGGTCGAGCACATCGGTGCGCGCCTGCCCGGGCGGCAGCTCCTTGAACTTGTTGAAGAGCGGCGCGATCACCACCGGCGCCAGCCAGGTGATGATCGCCGCGCCGGCCACGACGCCGACACTGCCCGGAATCCACCAGCGCCGTCCGAAGCGGCGCATGAGCCAGAGCGCGAAGGTGCCGACGGCGCCGGCCAGGAGCGCGCCGATCACAGTCGCCTTACCCCAGTCGCTCAAGTAGCCGCCCAGCGATTGCGTCGAGAGCCCCACGTCCACCGAGCGCTCGTGCGCCCAGACGCCGAACGGGACGGTGACCACCGCGACGACCGCCGAGAGTCCTGCGGCCGCGGCCGCGCCCCCGAGGACGGGCCGGGCAGCGACGCGCTCGAGCGCGCGGCGGGTCACCGCCGGCCGGCCGGTCGCGAGCAGGACGAGCACTACCCCCTCGGCAACCAGGCTCCCGACGAGGATCAGCCGCTGGCCCGAGGCGTAATCGCGCGCCTTGGCCAGCTCTTCGTGTGAGAAGTAGGCGCTTTCGTCCGCGCGCACGGGCTGCTCGATGTCGCGCGGTCGCAGCAGCCAGGCGGCGGCCTCGGCGACGACCACCGCCGCGACCGCCGTGACTCCGAGGCGGACCCAGGTGGGCGACGATCGGCCGGGCACCCGCCTACGATAGACGGCCGTTTCTGGGCGCCCAGGCGCCGACCACCACTCCCGCCCCGTGCGCGTCGCGATCCTCACCGACATCCACAGCAACCTGCCGGCGCTCGAGGCGGTGCTCGCCGCGATCGACGAGGCCGGGATCGAGCACCGCTGGTGCCTCGGCGATGTCGTCGGCTACGGCGCCCAGCCAGATGAATGCGCCCGCCTCGTCAAAGAGCGCTGCGAGGTGAGCCTGGTCGGCAACCACGACCTCGCCGTCACCGGGGAGATCGACACCGACGTCTTCTCCGCCTCAGCCGCCGCCGCGGTGGAGTGGACGAGAGCTAACGCCGACGACTCGACGATCGAATACCTGAAGGGGCTCGAGCCCAAGGACACCGAGCACGAGGTCGGTCTCTACCACGCCTCACCACGCGACCCGATCTGGGAGTACGTGCTGGCAGTCGACCAGGCCCGTGAGTGCATGGAGGAGCAGTCCGCGCGTGTCAGCCTGATCGGCCACTCCCATGTGGCCCTCTGGTTCTCCGACGGCGACGGCCTGCCAGGAGCCGACGGCGGCGCCCAGGCCGAGGGCGACAAGGAGATCGGCATCTCCGAGGGGCGCTGGCTGCTCAACCCGGGCAGCGTCGGCCAGCCGCGCGACGGCGATCCGCGCGCAGCGTGGCTCGAGCTCGACACCGACTCGTGGAAGGCGACCTATCAGCGCACGGGCTACGACATCGACGCGGCGGCGGAGGCGATCAGGGACGCCGGCCTGCCGGAGCTGCTCGCCGACCGGCTCTACATCGGCCAGTGATAACGGCACGGAACGCCAAAACGACGCGGGCTACCATCGCCGCGATGCCGAAGCCGCTCCGGCCGATAGCGCTTGCCCTGGCTCTGGCCGCCGCCTCCGCGGGCGTTATTGGCTGCGGTAACAGTGGCCCCGACCCCTCGGTCCCGCCCGAGAACGCCCAGACCCTCCTCGCCAAGATCGCCGAGATCAAGGCGAACGTGGACGTGGGGAGCTGCCTGGTGGCCGCCGACAAGACCGATGACCTGCTCTCGGAAGTCGCGGATCTGCCCTCAGGCGTCAACTCCGACGTCAAGCAGGCGCTCGACAGCGGCGCCAACAACCTGAAGCTCCTGCTCACCGACCCGAGCAAGTGCCAGGGCAGAAGCGAGACCACGACGACCACGGAGACGACAGCCCCCACGACGACCGAAGAGACCACCACCGAGCGGACGCAGCCGACGACCACCGAGCGCACCCAGACCCAGACCACCCCCACTCAGACGCAGACCACGCCCAACACCACGACCACGCCCGGTGCCTCCGGCGGCATCGGACCTGGAGGACTATGAGCCCGCGCAGCCCCAAGGGCGAGCTGATCGCCGATCGCTACCGGATCGAGGATCGCCTCGGCAGCGGCGGCATGTCATCCGTGTTCCGGGCGACGGACACGATCCTGGAGCGGACGGTCGCGGTGAAGATCCTCGCGGAGCACCTCTCGGACGACGAGCGCTTCGTCGCCCGTTTCCGTCGGGAGGCGCTGGCGGTGGCGAAGCTCGTCCACCCCAACATCGTCCAGGTCTACGACACCGGGATTGACCATGGCCAGCACTACATCGTCATGGAGTACGTGCGCGGCCGCTCCGGCGCCCAGCTGCTCCAGGCCGAGGGCAAGCTCGACCCGGAGACCACGGTGGAGATCGGAGTGCAGGCCTGCGCCGGCCTCGACTACGCCCACCGCCACGGCATCATCCACCGCGACGTCAAGCCGGGGAACCTGATGATCATCGGCGGGCCGGCCGGGGGCGGCGAGATGACGGTGAAGATCACCGACTTCGGCATCGCGCGGGCCAGCGAGCAGAGCCGGATCACCCAGGTCGGCTCGGTGGTCGGGACGGCCGCCTATCTGGCGCCCGAGCAGGCCCGAGGCGATGAGGCGACTCCGTCCTCGGACGTCTACTCGCTCGGCGTCGTGCTCTACCAGTTCCTCACCGGCCGGCTGCCCTATGAGGGAGCCTCACTTGCGGAGCTGGCGGTCCGGCAGCAGTCCGAGCAACCCCTCCACCCGAGCTCCTACAACGACGCCGTGCCGGAGGCCGTCGGCGACGCCGTGCTGGTCGCACTCGACTCCGACCCGTCGCGCCGCTTCGCCGCCGCCGGCGAGCTCGCCGACGCGCTGCGCCGTGGCCTGGCCGGCGAGTCGCCGACGGGCACCGCGGCCACACGGATCCTCGGCGACGACACGCCGACGGCCCCGACCCGCCACATGCCCCGCACCCGGACCCAGCGTCGCCCACAGCGTCGGCCCGTCCCGCCGCGGCAGCCTGCGCCCGTCTCCGAGAAACGCCGGGGGCGGGCATCGAGCTTCGCGAGGAATGCGCTGATCGTGATCTCGATCCTGCTGCTGGCGGCGGCGGTGGCCGCCATCGTCGCCCTCGGCTCGAGCAGCGAGGGCGACAAGATCGACCTCGATCAGGTCGTCAAGCAGAACGTCACCGACCAGATCGACGCACTGAGGCAGGTCGTCGAGGACAACACCAAGTAAGCCTCAGGCGGCCCAGGGGGCGGCGCCGCCGAGCACCTCGCTGGAGTACGCCTCGAACCGTCCGCCGCCGATCGCCTCACGAGCGCCCGCCACGAGCAGCTCCATATAAGTCAGGTTGTGCAGGGTGAGCAGGCGGGTGCCGGTCAGGTCCTTGTTGCGCGCCAGGTAGTGAAGATAGGCGCGCGTGTGGCGCCTGCAGGCCTCGCAGGGACAGCCTTCGACGGGCGGCGAGTCGTCGCCCGCGTAGGTCGACTTGGTCAGGTCTATGCGGAAGCGGCCCTCGGGATTCGGCGCGAGCGCCGTGCCGTGGCGGGCGAGGCGGGTTGGGATCGCGCAGTCGAACAGGTCGATGCCCATACCGATTCCGACGAGCAGGTCGTCGATCTCCCCGATGCCGAGCAGGTGGATGGGCGCCTCGTCGGGCAGCAGCGGCACGGTGAAGCCGAGCACGCCGTGCATCTCGGACTTCTCGCGCCCGAGGGTGCCGCCGATCGCGATCCCGTCGACGGCTGCCGCGGAGTTCCGCTCGGCGGACTCCCGACGCAGGTCCTCGTAGACCCCGCCCTGCACGATCCCGAAGACCGCCTGCGCGGCGGGACCCTCGCGCTCGTGCCAGGCCAGGCAGCGGTCCAGCCAGCGGTCGGTGCGCTCTGTGGAACGGGCCGTGTAATCGCGATCGGCGTGCGCCGGCGTGCACTCGTCGAAGGTCAGCGCGATGTCGGAGCCGAGCGCCGCCTGTATGCGCATCGACTCCTCGGGCCCGAGGAAGCGGTTAGAGCCGTCGAGCAGCGAATGGAAGGCGACCCCTTCCTCGGAGATCTCGACCTTGGCTCCCCCGACGTTGTTCCCGCGACGTCCCTTGATCTCGTCCGCAACGCCGCCGTGGGCGAGCGAGAAGACCTGGAACCCGCCCGAGTCGGTGATGATCGCCCGCTCCCAGCCCATGAAGCGGTGCAGGCCGCCTCGCGCCGCGATCGCCTCCTCTCCCGGCGCCAGGTGGAGGTGGAAGGTGTTGCCGAGCACCATCGCGTAGCCGAGCTCGGCGACCTCCGCCGAGGAGAGGCCGCGGACGCTGCCCTTGGTCGCCAGCGGGATGAACGCGGGCGTGGGCACCGGGCCGTGCCCGACATGAATCAGGCCCGTGCGGGCGTCGCCGTCACGGGCCTGGATCTCAAAGCTGAGCCTGGCCGGGTCATTCCGCATCAATCCGATGCTCGCAGCGAGTGCCCCGTCATCGCCTCGGGCTGCGGGATGCCGAGCAGGTCGAGGACGGTCGGGGCGACGTCCGCGAGGATGCCGCTCTCGCGCAGCTCGACCCCCTCGTCGGTGACGATCAAGGGGACGGGATTGGTCGAGTGGGCGGTGTTCGGCGAGCCGTCGGGCTCGAGCATCTGCTCGCAGTTGCCGTGGTCGGCGGTGACGATCAGCGCTCCACCCTTCTCGTGGACGGCCGCGACCACCTCCGCGAGGCGCGCGTCGACCTCCTCGACCGCGGCGACGGCGGCCGGGATCACCCCGGTGTGCCCGACCATGTCCGGGTTCGCGAAGTTGATGATCCCGAAGCGGTAGCCGTCCTCACGCCAGTGCTCGCTGAACGCCTTCGCGGCGGCGGCCGCGCTCATCTGCGGCTTGTGGTCGTAGGTGGGGACATCTCGGGGTGAGTCGACGAGGTAGCGCTCCTCCCCGCTCCACTCCTTCTCGCGGCCGCCGTTGAAGAAGTAGGTGACGTGCGCGTACTTCTCGGTCTCGGCGACGTGCAGTTGGCGCTCACCCGTCCTCGGCGATCACCTGGGCGAGGGTGGTGGCCGGCTCCCGCGGGGGGAAGGCGACCGGGTACGCCCAGCCGTGCTGGTACTGGGTCATCGTCGTCACCTGGAACGGCCCGGCGCCGCCTCGGTCGAACTCGTCGAAGTCCGGCTCCCCCAGGGCCCGGGTCAGCTGCCGTGCCCGGTCGGGCCGGAAGTTGATGAAGATGAACGGCTCGTCCGGCTCCGCGCCGTCATAGTCGCCGATCACGGTGGGCTCGATGAACTCGTCGGTGATCTCGCGCTCATACGACTCGCGGATCGCCTGCACGGCGCTCTGCGCCCGCGGCGCCCGCGCGTGGACGATCGCGTCATAGGCACGCTTCGTCCGGTCCCAGTGGCGGTCGCGATCCATTCCCCAGTACCGGCCGGCCACCGTGCCGATCGAGCCGACGTGGCGCAGCCAGCGCTCCGCCTCCTCTACGTAGCCCGCCCCGGAGGTCGGGAGGGTGTCCCGACCGTCGGTGAGGGCATGGAGGACGAGCTCCGAAACCCCCTCCTCCCCGGCGAGCTCGATCACCGCCTCGATGTGCTCCCAGCCGGAGTGAACCCCGCCGTCGGAGATCAGGCCGATGGCGTGCAGGCGACCGCGCCGGGACTCGCGGGCCGAACCGCAGGCCGCCCGCAGAGCGGGGTTCTCGAAGAAGCTCCCGTCGGCGATCGCGTCGTCGATCCGCGCCAGGTCCTGCTTGACGACGGCGCCCGCGCCGAGATTCAAGTGGCCCACCTCCGAGTTTCCCATCTGCCCGTCGGGCAGGCCGACGTCCCGGCCCGAGGTTGAGAGCGTGGCGTGCGGATAGGTGGACCAGAGCTCGTCGAAGACCGGGGTGTTCGCCTGGGAGATCGCGTTGCCCGGGCCGTCCGGAGCGAGGCCCCAACCGTCGAGGATCACCAGGGCCAGCGAGGGGACCGGGACGCTCTTCGGGCCGGCCGGGAGCGGCATTGTCAGCCGACTGCTTCGACGATCGCCGCGAAGTCGCCCGGGTCGAGGCTGGCGCCCCCGACCAGGGCGCCGTCCACGTCCGGCTGGGAGATCAGCTCGCGGCGTTGTCCGGCTTGACCGAGCCCCCGTAGAGGATCCGAATCGCCGCGGCGGCCGCGTCGGAACGAGCGTCGATCAGGCTGCGGATGAGCGCAATCGCCTCTTGCGCCTGCTCGGAGGTGGCGGTGCGGCCGGTGCCGATCGCCCAGATCGGCTCGTACGCGATCACCACCTCGCTGAGGCGCGCGTCCGGAACGTCGGCGAGATCCGCCTGGATCTGGCGGGTGAGCACCTCCTCGGTCTCGTCGCCGTCCCGCTGGGCCTCGTTCTCGCCCACGCAAAGGATCGGCTCGAGCCCCGCCCCGAGAGCAGCCGGCACCTTTCGGGCGAGCGCCTCGTCGGTCTCGGCGAAGTACTGCCGCCGCTCCGAGTGGCCGAGGATCACGCCGTCCACTCCCAGGTCGAGCAGCATCGGCGGGGAGATCTCGCCCGTGAAGGCCCCCTCGTCCGCCTCGTGCATGTTCTGCGCGGCCACCCGGACCGGACTCTCAAAGCAGAGGTCGACGGCCGCCCTCAGCGAGGTGAAGGGCGGGCAGATCACCACCTCGGGGGCCGATTCGGAGACACGCGGCAGGAATTCCCCGAGGAAGCGCTCCGTCTCCTCGGTCGTCTTGTTCATCTTCCAGTTGGCGGCGAGGTAGGCCGTGCGGTCAGGCATCCTGCAGAGCCTCCACGCCGGGCAGCTCCCGGCCCTCCATCAGCTCGAGCGAGGCCCCGCCGCCAGTGGACAGCCAGTCGACCGCATCGGCGAGCTCGAACTTCTGCAGGGCCGCCACGGAATCGCCACCCCCGACCACGGTGTGCCCCTGCGCGGCGGCGACCGCCTCGGCGACGGCGCGGGTGCCGGAGGCGAAGGGCTCGAGCTCGAAGGCCCCCATCGGCCCATTCCAGAAGACGGTCCCGGCTCGCGCGATCCGCTTGCCGAAGTTGGCGGTGGTGTTGGTGCCGACGTCGAGCCCCATCCACCCCTCCGGCACATCGACGCCGTTCAGCTCGCGCGTCTCGGTGTCGGCATCGAACTCCCGGCCGATGACCAGGTCCTCCGGCAGCTCGACGATCGTGTCGCTGCTCTCGGCCTCCTCGAGCACCCGCCTGGCGGACTCCACCCCCTCCTCCTCGACAAGCGAGTCGCCGGTGTCCCGGCCCTCGGCCTTGAAGAAGCTGAAGCACATCGCCCCGCCGATCAGGATCTCCTCGGCGAACCCGAGGAAGCGGTCGATCACGCCGAGCTTGTCGGTCACCTTGGCGCCACCGAGCACGATCACGAGCGGCCGCTGCGGGTCGTCGCGAACCGCGGTGAGCTCGACCACCTCTCGCTCCAGCAGCAGGCCGGCGTAGCCGGGCAGGAGATGCGCGACCCCCTCGGTGGTCGCGTGGGCCCGGTGGGCCGACCCGAAGGCATCGTTGACGTAGAGCTCGGCGAGCGCAGCGAGCGCCTCCGCCAGCGCCGGGTCGTTCTTGGTCTCGCCCGGCTCGAAGCGGCTGTTCTCCAGGAGCAGCACTTCGCCGGCCTCGAGGTCAGTGGCCATCGTGGAGACCTCGTCGCCGACCACCGCCGGCGCCTGCTTCACCGGCGCGCCGAGCAGCTCGCCGAGCCGTTCGCCGACCGGGGCCATCGAGAGCTCCGGGTCCGGGCCCTTGGGCCGACCCAGATGCGAGACGAGCACCACGCTCGCACCCCGCTCGCGCAGCAGCTCGATCGTGGGGAGCGACGGCCCTGATGCGGGTGTCGTCCGTCACCACCCCCTTCTCCAGGGGGACGTTCAGGTCCGCGCGCACCAGCACGCGGCGACCATCTACCTCGGCGTCTCTGACGCTCGCCTTGGTGAACGAGCGCGCGGCGGTTCGCTCAGCGCTCACCGTACCTGCGTCGGGGAGCGCTCAGGCACCGACCGTCGCCGGCTGCAGCACCTTCTCCGCCAGCTCGACGCAGCGGTTCGAGTAGCCCCACTCGTTGTCGTACCAGGAGAAGACCTTGACGAAGGTGCCGTCGATGACCCCGGTCTGCTCGGAGTCGAGGATGGACGAGTGCGGGTTGGTGACGATGTCGGTGGAGACGATCGGGTCCTCGGTGTACTCGAGGATCCCCTGCATCGGGCCCTCGGCCGCCTCCCTCATCGCCGCGTTGATCTCCTCGACGCTCGTCTCACGGCCGACGTCGCAGGTCAGGTCGACGAGCGACCCGGTGATCACGGGTGCGCGGATCGCGACGCCGTTGAGCTTGCCCTGGAGATCGGGGATCACCAGGCCGATCGCCTTGGCGGCGCCCG
The DNA here is from genome assembly GCA_963848955.1 of uncultured Solirubrobacterales bacterium. Classification (GTDB taxonomy): domain Bacteria; phylum Actinomycetota; class Thermoleophilia; order Solirubrobacterales; family 70-9; genus DASUPK01. The sequence continues at coordinate 61,884 of CAWKFQ010000019.1, forward strand.
TTGAGGTCGGGATCAGGTTGACCGCCGCCGCGCGCGCCCGCCGGTAGTCCTTGTGTGGCATGTCCTGGAGGCGCTGGTCGGCCGTGTAGGCGTGGATCGTCGTCATCAGGCCGCGCTCGATGCCGACCGTGTCGTTGAGCACCTTCGCCACCGGCGCCAGGCAATTGGTGGTGCAGGAGGCGTTGGAGATGATGTTGTGCTGCTCGGGGTCGTAGGTGTCGAAGTTGACGCCCAGGGCGACCGTGATGTCGGGATCGGTGGCCGGCGCGGAGATGATCACCTTCTTCGCGCCCGGCATCGAGGTGCTTCTGGGCGTCCTCGCGCTTGGTGAAGAGGCCGGTGGACTCGATCACGACCTCGACGCCCAGGTCGCCCCAGGGGAGGTGCGGCCGGGTCCTTCTCGTTCAGCACCTTGATCTCGGCGCCATCGACCTTGATCGCCCCCGTCGGTGACCTCGATCTCGCCCGGGAAGCGCCCGAGGACCGAGTCGTACTTGAGCAGGTGGGCGATCATCTCGGCGTCGATCAGGTCGTTGACCGCGACGAACTCGAGATCGGAGCCGGCCGCGTGCGCCGCGCGGAACAGGTTCCGGCCGATCCGCCCGAAGCCGTTGATGCCCACCTTCACTGCCATTTGAGAGTCCTCCTAGTGATCAGATGCTTTCCGCTCACTACCCAAACTACCGAGCCGGCAGACCCTCCGTAAGCGTCCGCGCTAGTTGTGGGCGACGCAGACCTCGACCAGGTAGCCGTCCGGGTCAGTGAGGCGGCAGCAGTAGTTGCCCGGGCCGAATGCCGGAGCGCTACCGGGTTCGGCAACGGATTTGCCGCCGTTGGCGAGCCCCGACTCGTAGGAGGCCTTGACAGCCGGGATGCTCTTCGCTGGAAAGGAGATCAGGCCGTAGCCCGGCCGCGGCGAGTCGTCCCCCTGCTCGATGAAGAACTCCGCCTTGATCAGTCCCCAGCTGACCGAATTCGCCGGCGCGTCGTGGCGGCGCCAGCCGTTGGGAGCGAGAAGCGAGTCGTAGAAGCGGCCGCTGCGCTCGAGGTCAGAGACTTTGACTGCTGCGTAGTGGAGCATCTGATCGGGAGTCGGCGGACGAGACGGCCCTGCCGGAGGGCCACCTTATACATGGGAAGGCACACCCGGCGTCAGCGCCGCGGCTCCCAGCGGAAGAAGCGGATCGCGACGAGCAGCCCGAACACGCCCCAGACCGCGACGACGGCGAGGTTGCCCCACTCGAACCCGGCTCCGGTCGTGTGCGGGTCCCAGGCGGTGAACAGAGCCTGAAAAAAGGGCCGCACAGGGAAGACGGAGGCGATATGGAGGATCCCGTCCGGGATCTCGTCTTCGGGCACGAACACCCCGGACAGGAAATAGAGAGGGAAGACGATCGCATTGGTGACGGCTGGGGCTGCGTCCTCGCTGGGGATAACCGCGGCGAGGGCAAACCCGAGGCACGAAAACGAAAAACCCCGACGGCGAGAGTGACGAGCAGCGCCGGCAGGGTGTCTGTGGGGATCGTCACCCCGTAGAACGCCGCGCCGATCACGCTGATGAGGACCACCATGATCACCGAGATGACCAGTGAGTTCCCGACCCTGCCGGCCACGAAAGCCGCCGGTGGCAGCGGCGTACCGCGGACCCGCTTCAGCTGACCGGCCTCCCGCTCTGAGCTGAGGTTCATTGCGAGCTTCACCGTCGTCGCTGAGATCACCGAGAGCGCGACGATGGCGGGCACGTAATAGGTGGCGCCATGAACCCCGAGTCCCTGGATGTTCGCGTTCTTGAAGAAGCTGGCGAAGATGAACAGGAAGAGCAGCGGGAAAATCGCAGTGAAGAAGACGGATGCCGGATTTCGCCAGAAGACTTTCTGGTCGAACCGGAACTGATGCAGAACCAGGGCGACCCCGCTCACTCGACCACCTCCCCCGCGCCATCGGCCTGCCGTGTGAGCTCCAGATAGACGTCCTCGAGACTCGGCCGGCGAACCTGAAGATCCGGAAGGCCAACCCCCCGCTCGCCGGCCCACACCGTCAAGTCACGGAGCACCGGCACGGGGTCGGTGGCTGCCATCGAGACGGCGCCGGCGTCGATTCGGGCGCGGGTCCGCACCGATTCCGGCAGGTCGGGCGCGCGGACACCCTTCGGCAGCCGGAAGCTGATCTCCGTGCGCTCCTCGCGGTCGCCGCCCACGTCCTCGGGCGAGCCGGTGGCGACGATCCGTCCCGCCGAGATGATCGCGACGCGGTCGGCGAGGGCCTGGGCCTCATCCATGTAGTGGGTGGTGAGGAAGACGGTCTTGCCGAGGTCGCGCAGGCCGCCGATCACGTCCCAAGCCTGGCGGCGGGCCGAGGGGTCGAAACCGGTCGTCGGCTCGTCGAGGAAGAGCAGCTCGGGGTCGCCGATCAGCGCAAGGGCGACGTCGAGGCGCCTCTGCTGCCCGCCCGACAGCGTCGAGGTACGCGCGTTCGCCTTCTCGTCCAGGCCCACCAGGCTCACGGTCTCGTCGATGTCCCGCGGCGAGGTGTAGTAGCCCGCGTACTGCTCGACCGCCTCCCGCGGGGTGAGCTCCGGCACCAGCCGCGACTCCTGGAGCACGAAGCCGACCCGATTGCGCCAGGCGCGGTCCGCGCGCTGAGGATCGATCCCCAGCACGTTCACCTCGCCGGCGTTGCGCGTCCGGTAGCCCTCGAGGATCTCGACGGTGGTCGTCTTGCCCGCGCCATTCGGTCCGAGGAACGCGAAGATCTCGCCGGTCCCGACCGCAAGGTCGATCCCCCGCACCGCCTCGATGCCGTCGTAGGACTTGCGCAGGCCCTTGACGCTGATCACGGGATCGGGCATCGCGCGGCCAGTCTAGGGTCGCGCCCCCGGCGAACGTCCCGGACTGCTCGCTACCGGGGGGGTTCCGGGACGTTCGGCGCTATCTGGGGGCCGGTTGCGGCTCCAGGTCCACGTCGCGGTGGACGACCTGGAGCTTGACGTCGCTGCGCCGACCCAGCGTGCGCGCGATTCGGTCCGCCACCGTGACCGAGCGGTGCCGTCCGCCGGTGCAGCCGATCGCGATCGTCAGGTGCTGCTTGCCCTCGGCGACGTAGGCCGGCAGGAGGAAGTCGAGGAGCGGCATCAGCCGCCCGTAGAACTCGCCGGCCTGCGTGCCCGACTCGACGTACTCGCGGACCGGCTCGTCCAACCCGGTGAGGGGCCGCAGCTCATCGACGTAGTGGGGGTTGGGGAGGAAGCGGACGTCGAGCGTGAGGTCCGCGTCCAGCGGCGGCCCGTTCTTGAAGCCGAAGGTGAGGATGGTGAGCGCGAGCTGGTTCCCGCTGGTGTCGCGGCCGATCAGCTCGATCGCGATGCGCCGCCGCAGCGCACCCCCGGTGAGAGCCGAGGTGTCGATCACGACGTCCGCGCGCTCGCGCAACGGGGCGAGCCGCTCGCGCTCCGCCCGGATCCCGTCCACGATCCGGCCGCTGCGTGCGAGCGGGTGCCGGCGGCGGGTCTCCTTGTAGCGATGGAGGAGGGCCTCCTCGTCCGCCTCGAGGAAGACCAGCTTCAGGTCGAGCGCGTCGGTCGCCTCGAGCTCGTCGAGCACCGCGAGCAGGTCCTCGAAGTACTCGCCGCCCCGGACGTCGGTCACCACCGCGGCCTTCTCCACTCCGCTGCCCTCATGCTGGAAGAGCTCGCCGAGCCCCTCGATCATCCGCGGCGGCAGGTTGTCGACGCAGAAGTAGCCGCCATCCTCGAAGGCCGCGATCGCCTCGGACTTGCCGGCGCCGGAGTAGCCGGTGATCACCACGAGCTCGACCCGGTTCTCGCCGGGCCCTGAGCCGTCTCCCCCCACTGAGCCGTCCTGAGCCATCAGCCCGCTCTGTGTAGTTGCCGGTGGATCTCGCGAGCGAGCTTACCTGGCACCCCGGGCACCGCTTCGAGCTCCTCGCGGCTCGCAGTGAGCAGTCGGTCCGGCGAGCCGAAGTGCCGCAGCAGCGCCCGCTTGCGTGCCGGCCCGACGCCGCGCACTCCGTCCAGAACCGACGCCGTCATTGCCTGGTCGCGGCGGCTGCGGTGGAAGGTGATCGCGAACCGGTGCGCCTCGTCGCGGACCCGTTGCAGCAGCCGCAGGGCATCCGAGCCCTTCTCGAGCAGGATCGGGTCCTTTCGGCCGGGGACGAAGACCTCCTCGATCCGCTTGGCGAGGCTGACCACCGCCACCCCCTGCTCCAGCAGCGGCTCGAGGGTCTTCATCCCGGCGGAGAGCTGGCCCTTGCCGCCGTCGATCACGATCAGGTCGGGAAGCGACGCGAAGCTGGCGTCCCTATCGGAGTCGTGCGGCGAGATGTCGGCCTGCTGGAGGTAGCGGCCGAGCCGCCTCGACAAGACCTCCTGCATCGCGGCGAAGTCATCGGGACCTTCGCCGTTCTCGCCGAACTCGCCGCGGATGCCGAACTTGCGGTAGTCCGACTTCTTCGGGGCGGCGCCCTCGAAGACGACCATCGAGGCGACGGTGTGGGTCTCGCCGAGGTTCGAGATGTCGAAGCCCTCGATCCGGACCGGCACCCGCTCCAGCCCGAGCGCGTCCTGCAGCGCCGAGAGCGACTCCACCCTCTGCTGGCGGCGGTGCTCACGGCGCAGCTTGTCCTGGGCGAGGGCGAGCTTCGCGTTCTTCTCGGCGAGCTCCCGCAGGCGGCGCAGGTCGCCCCGCGAGGCGACCCGGACCTCGACCTGCGAGTCGCGCTGGCTGCCCAGCGCCTCGGCGAGCACGTCGGTGCGACCCCGCAGCTCGGGCCCGACGATGACACGGCCCGGGATGGCCGGGGCGGCGCCGTAGTACTGGAGCAGAAAGGTCTCGGCGACCTCGCCGGGGTCGCGATCCCCCTCCGCGACCTCGTCCTCGCCCGCCAGATAAAAGCCCTGCCGCTCCGCCAGCACGCCGTCGCGGACCTGGAAAACCTGAGCGTTCGCGTCGTTCCCCTCCACCGCCACCGCGATCAGGTCGGCGCTCCCCAGTGCGCCGCCCGCGACCTGCTGGCGCTCCATCATCCCCCGCACTGCATTGAGCCGGTCGCGGAAGAGCGCGGCGCGCTCGAAGTCCTGCGCCTCGGAGGCCTCCTCCATCTTGTCCTCGAGGTCACCGGCGATCTCCTTGTAGCGGCCAGAGAGGAAGCCGACGATCCGGTCGATGTTTCCCCGGTACTCCTCCTTGTCGATGTAGCCGACACAGGGCGCCTGGCAGCGCTTGATGTAGTAGTCGAGGCAGGGGACGCCGGAGCGCCGCCCTGGCTCCGGCCCCTCGCAGGTGCGGTACTGGAAGAGCTTGCCGAGCAGGTCCAGCGTGTCGCGGACCCGCTTGGCGCTCGAGAACGGGCCGAAGTAGGCGCGGTTCGGCCGGTGCCGTTCCCGCGTGAAGTAGACGCGGGGGAACTCCTCGTCGAGGCTGACGCCGACGTAGGGATACGACTTGTCGTCGCGGAGCCGGATGTTGAACCGCGGGCGGTAGCGCTTGATGAAGCTCTGCTCAGCAAGCAGGGCCTCCGGCTCGTTCTCGGTCACCAGGAACTCGATCGAGTCCGTGCGGTCGATCAGCTCCGCGGTCCCGCCCATGCCCGCGCCGCGCCCCGACCCCTTGCCCGCGAAGTGCGAAGCGACCCGCTTGCGGATCGAGTTCGCCTTGCCCACGTAGAGGGCGTCCCCCGCCTTGTCGCGGAAGACGTAGACGCCGGGGGCATCGGGGAGCTCCCGGCGCTGCTCTGCCAACTTCTCGCTGCTCTCTGGCACAAGTAGAAGGGTAGGCTCCGGCCTCCCGCGCCTAGGAGGTATCGGATGTCAGAAACCGCAGAGACCGAGGTTCCCCTGCTGACCGACGAGCCGCCTGAGCTCGAGACGCTCGAGATCGAGGTCGACGGCCAGATCGGGACCCTGACGCTGAACCGTCCGGACGCACTGAACGCGATGAGCCCGGAGATGATCGGCGAGCTGACGATCGCCGCCGCCTGGCTCGCCGACCGCGCACCGATCCGGGCGCTGATCGTGACCGGGGCGGGGCGCGCCTTCTGCTCCGGCGGCGACGTCAACTGGTTCAAGCGCGGCGTGACGGACGAGAACGTCGACCTGCCCTCGGAGGTCCGCCGCGGCGCCGAGGCCCTCCACAACGCCATCGTCGACATCCGCCGCATTCCCTATCCGGTGATCGCGGCGATCAACGGCCCGGCAGCGGGGGCCGGCATGTCGCTGGCGCTCTCCGCCGACATCCGGATCGCCTCCGAGGATGCCTTCCTGGCAATCGCCTACGGTCGCATCGGGGCGGCGCCAGATGGCGGCATGACCTACTTCCTGCCGCGCGTGGTCGGCCCGGCGAAGGCGCTCGAGCTGGCCCTCAACGACCCCAACCTCGATGCGACCGCCGCGCTCGAGGCCGGGCTGGTGAGCGAGGTGGTCCCAGCCGATGAGCTGCTCACTCGCACCCGGGAGAAGGCCGAGAAGCTCGCAGCGAAGGCTCCCTACTACGTGCGGACGGCCAAGCGGCTCCTCCACGAGTCGACCGAGAACTCGATCAACGACCACCTCCAGTTGGAGCGACACGGGATCGCCGACAGCATGGCGACGCAGGACCTGAAGCGAGGCGTAACCGCCTTCTTCGACGGGGAGACCCCGGAGTTCCAGGGCGACTAGGCCGAACGTCCCGGATACCCCTCCCCAGCGAGCACTCCGGGACGTTCAGGAATCCCTGCGGTTGGGAAACCCGTATTAGAGTGGAACGACCTAGCGTCAAGGAAAGGTGGCCTGATGAGACGAGCTTCTGCAGTGGCGTGCGTGACGGCCGTGGCGGCCCTGGGCCTGGTGGCCTGCGGCGGTGGCGACGACAACAACGACACCACGGCGGCCGCGACTCCGCCGGCGACCACGACCGGTGGTGGGGGCGCGGGCGGCGGCTCGACGGTCAACATCTCAACGCCCTCCGGCACCGAGCTCGCTTACGACCAGAAGTCCGCCAGCGCGAAGGCCGGCAGCGTGACGATCGACTTCACGAACAACGAGTCGATCCCGCACGACGTCGCCATCGAGAGCCCCTCGGGCGACACGGTTGGCCAGACCGACCTGGTCGCCTCAGGTACGGCGAACACAACCGTGGACCTGCAGCCCGGGACCTACACATTCTTCTGCACCGTTCCCGGCCACCGCGAAGCCGGCATGGTGGGACCGCTGACCGTTAAGTAAGGGACGGCTTCGCCATAAACGGGTTGCTCCTCGGCTACGCCTGCGGAGCACCCTCGAATACACGGCCGACCGAGTCCGCTACACAGGCCGGCTTGTCCGAGCCCTCCACGTCAACCGTGAAGCGCGTGACGACCTGCCACCAGCCGCCGCCGACGTCCTCGACGTCGGTGACCTCGGCCGTAGCGCGTATCCGCGAGCCGGCCGGCACGGGCGCGGGGAAGCGCACCCTGTTCCAGCCGTAGTTGACGCCGAGCTTGAAGCCGCTGGAGCTGAGCAGCTCGAGCCGCATGCCGTCGATCATCGACAGCGTCAGGTTCCCGTGGGCGACGGTCGTGCCGAACGGGCTCTCGTTCTTCGCCCGCTCGACGTCGGTGTGGATCCACTGGTGGTCGCCGCTCAGGTCCGCGAAGGCGTTGATGTCCTCCTGGGTGACCTCTCGCCACTCGCTCGGCCCAATCTGCTCGCCGAGCAGGCCCTTCAACCCCTCGATTCCCTCAACCTGAACCGTCGCCATGAACCAACCCTACTGATCGCCCAGTGGCTATGAATACGCCTCTGAGGGGCGGAATCGACACACACCTTGGCGCTCGCGGTTGCGACCGGACTGGCCATCGTCCTCGGCCTCGGCGCCTGCGGGGGCGGGGGCGGCGGCAACGGGCCGGGGTCCACGGAGCTCCACCTCGTGATCGGGAACTCGCTGCCGCTCAGCGGCAGCTCGAAGTCCCTCGGCGAATCAGGGCAGAAGGCCTCGGAGCTCGCCCTCGAGCAGATCAAGCAGGCGATCGACTCGGCGGGCTCAGACCACAGCGTCAGGATCGTCAACGAGGACCAGGGAAGCGACATCGACGCCGCCGTGGAGTCGGCCAAGAATCTGGTCAGCACCGACGGGGCCACCTGCCTGACCGGCCCCTGGTCCTCCGAGGCTGTGGCGCAGACGGCGCAGGACGTTGCGATCCCCTCCGAGGTGCTCGAGATCTCGCCGGTTGCGGCGAGCGACGACGTGGCCGAGCTGAGCGACCACGATCTGGTCGACAGCACCGCCCTGCCGGTCTCCACCGAGGGAGAGGCCCTGAAGAAGGCGATCGAGCGCGCTCTGGGCGGCGTCGAGGGGTTCACGGTGAACGTCGCGGCCAGCACCGATCCGAGCTCGGACACGATCGCTCAGGACTTCATCCAGTCGTGGCAGGGGGACGACGGAACCGTCGGCGGGCATATCGCGCTCGCGCCTCCCCCGCTGAGCAACCAGGCGTCTCAGATCACCGGCAACAGCCCGGACGCGGTCCTGCTCGTCGACAACCCCACCGGGTTCGGCCAACTGGCTCCGGCGCTGGAGAGCAGCAACGCATGGGAGCCCGCGACCGCCTGGGGCAACGACCAGCTCGTCTCGCCGGGGATCCCCGGGGAAGTCGGCTCAGGCGCGGTCGAGGGAATGCACGCGCTCGCTCCCGGCTCGCCCGAGGGCGACGAGAGCACCTCGGCCTTCATCGAGGACTTCAAGTCTGCGTCTCCGAGAAGGGTGCAACTGGCGCCGTTCGCCGCCCAGGAGTTCGACGCCACGATCCTCTGCTACCTGGCGGCGGTGGCCGCCGGCTCGACGGACGGCCAGAAGATGGCCGACGAGCTGATCGACATCACCGCGCCCGGCGGCACCGAGTACTCCTGGCAGCAGCTCCCCGAGGCGGTCAAGGCACTGGAGGACGGCAAGGACATCGACTACACCGGCGCCTCCGGCCCGATCGACATGGACGTCCACGGCAATCCGACCAACGGGGTCTTCGATATCTATCAGTACGCCTCGGGCGGTCTCAATAAGGTCGGCGAGATCGCGGTCGAGAAGCCGAATCCGGCAACGCTCTAGCTCACCAGCCGTATCTCCAGCGGCGGCGAGAGCAGCACCCCTGACCCATCCGCGAGGGCGAGGATCCGCGCGACGTAGGCGCGCGTCTCCGCATAAGGGATGCAGTTGCAGGCGGCCACGGCGCCGGAGCCCGCGTTGTAGGCGGCGAGCGCCAGCGGGACGGAGTGGAAAAGGCTCAGCAGATCCGACATCAGATGGGCCTGGGCGTCGATGGACGCGACCGGGTCGAGCGGATCGCGCAGGCCGTAGGAGCGAGCCGTGGCCGGCATGAACTGGGCGATGCCGAGAGCGCCGGCCGGGGACACCGCCCTGGGGTTGAAGCCGGACTCGGCCATCAGCTGAGCGGCGAGCAAGCCGGGCGAGACGTTCCAGCGCCCGGCCGAGCGCAGAATCGCTTCCCGGTACAGCGGGGGCACGAATGCGGGCAAGCCGGAGCTCCGTCCGAGGCCCTCCTCCTCCCCGAGCCCCCCATTGTTTCCGAGCAGATTGCCGGCCTCCGAGCACGGCGGCGGACCTCGAACGAAGCCGAAGTGCCAGGGCTCCCACGGGTACCGCCGCAGGAAGCCGAAGCTCCCGGCGTGCGCGAGCAGCCAGCCGTACGCCGACGACGGGCCGAGATCGAGCTCGGTCGCGCAGCGGTGCAGCGAGCGGCCGGGCGGCGCGACCCAGCGCGGGTCAGGATGGCGGGCGAAGAGCTCCGCCTGCTCGGCGTCCGAGCGGAAGCCCGAGACCACCACCAGGTCGAGCCCCGTTCGCCTCGCCGCGGCGCTCATCCGGTCGTAGGCGGCGGCGACGTCCGGCCTCATACCCTCGCCGTCGCGATAGACGAGCGGGCCCGAGTACCCGCCGCCCTCGGCCATCGACGGGCATCCCGGTCCAGGAGCTCACCGGTGCGGAGGCCTCGGCGACGGCGCTCGCGACCACGCGGATCGGAGCGCGGTCCCCGAGGCGCTCGCCGCCGGGCAGCCGCTCCGGGTCGATCACCCCGACGACGGTGGCGCGGGCCCGAAGCGGCGGGTTGGCGGCAGCGTCGGGAAAGGCGATCCGCACGCGGTCGGGATCGACGCGGTTTTGCCTCGCGGCATCGACCGCAGCGAGGCGAGCGCGGGAGAGGTACTCGCCGCGGGAGAGGTGTCGCGGGTTCGGGGCGCCGTCGGGAAGCCGGGCGGGCGCCAGCAGCCGCGGCACGTCATCGCGCATGCTGCGGACCGCGGAGAGCGCGGCCAGGTCCGCGGCCCGCTGCACCCGCCCGCGGCCGGTCGCCGCGCCTCCGATCGCCGCCAGCACCACCGCCGCGAGGATCAGGATCAGTCCGGCCCCGAGCAGTGCCGGCAGGGCCTGCCCGCGCCGAGCCCGCTGACGGCCCGATGGCTCACCGCTCGATCGCCCCAGGCCGAGCAGCCGCCTCGCGATTCCTCGGGCGGTATCGGCGAAGCGCGCCGCCGGCCCGCGCTCCCGCCGATGCCCGGCGGGCCGCGAGAGCTCCGGGCGGTCGCGTGGCGATTCGCACCGGCAGCTCGCGCCGCTCCAGTTGATCCACCGCGAGGGCTGCGAGCGAGCGCTCCTCCGGCAGAGAGACGAGCAGACAGGCGCCCGCCACCTGCAGCTCGGACTCGAGCGCCGGTACCCAGAGCCGCCCCGGAACGTTGACCACGACGATCTCCGCCTCGCCGGCCGCTGCCGCCACGGCCGCCGCGCCGGTCTTCGCGTCCGGCACGGCGAGATGACAGATGTGCCCGCGGGCCGAGCCCCGCATCCCCTCCTGCCGCAGCGCCTCCTCGATCCGGCGGCTGCCGGGCGCAGCCAGCAGCGTGGGACTGCGGCGCTGCGCCCCCTCGCCGAGCTCCACCAGCAGCGTTCCGGCCCCGGTCAGGGCTGCCCCTTCGACGGCCACAGCCGCGGCCAATCCGAGGCTCGCCCGGCGATCGGTGCCGCTGGCCAGGATCACTGACGTCACGGGCCTTCTCCGCGCGGCGGGCGCGACCAGGCTTCGGAGCTGACGGCGAGCGCCTCCGAGAGCGCGGACAGCGGGGCCGGCGGTCGGACATCGACCCGCACCCGGCCATCCGTCGCGCTCACCTCCGATCGACCGCGGGCCCACCCCGGCAGGGCGTCGCGGGCGGCCTGCCGCGCGTCCCGTCCGGTCGCACCCGCCAGCGCACCAGCCTCCGCGGCCCCGTCCGCGATCGTCAGGGAGTAGCCCACGAGCAGCAGCTGGAGCGCCAGGACGGCGGCGAGGGCGAGCGCCGGCAACGCCGCGAGCAGCTCGACCGAGGCCTGCCCCGGCGCCGCGGTTCTCTCACCCAGCCGGCGCATCGAGCGTCGAGGAGGCGGCGACCGACGGCAGCTCGACGCCCGGCACGAGCGCGGGCACTCGGACCCTGACCCGCACACCGTCATCTGAGCGGATCACCGCGTGGCCTCGAAGGGGCGCGGGAAGAGCATGGCGGGCAGCGGCCTCCGCATCTCCGCCGACGTGCTCGGCCCGCGCCCCCGCGCGCGCAGCGACACCCGCTGACCACAGCGCCCAGCCGGCGGCCACAGCCTGACCGGCAAGGACCAGGCTGACTGCCAGCGCCGGAAGCACCGCCACGAACTCGACAGATGCCTGGCCCGAGCGGTTGATTCCCAGCGGCGGCATGACGCCGAAGCTAGGCGCGGCCTCATGACGCGATGCGTCAAGGAAGCGACGAGTCAGCGACGAATCGTCGCCGTCAGGCGCTCAATGGGTGTCGGCGCTCAGTAGGTGTTGGCGCTGCGCCAGATCAGGAAGATCCCGCCGACGCAACCCGCCAGCAGGGCGATCCAGAGCAGCACTCCCCCGCTCCAGGAGGAGAACTCGTCGTAGGCCACGAAGAGGAGGGCGATCCCGCCGACTGCGCCGAACAGGCCCGCCTTCTGTAGATCCGAGAGCGTCGCCAGCGTGAGCTGCTGTTCGCGATAGAGCCGGTAGACGAACCACGCGATCGTGGCGAGGAAGATCAGCGTCAGCGCCGCCATCACCGTGTCGGCAGCGGCGCCGCCGCCGGGCAGGAAGTCGACGATCGCCGCGAGGGCCAGGATGATCGCGACGTTGCGGAGCGTCTGGAGCACTGCTGCGATTCTAGTTAGAGGCGGGCGGCCGACGTGAAAAGGTCTGCCGAGGAAAATTGCGCTTGCAACTGAACCCGCATTGTGAAAGAACTGTCAACCGGTTTTGTAGGAATTTGCGGAAATCCGAGGCAGGCAAATTGAGAATCCGAACCTTCGTCGTTAGCGTTTCATCAGATGACTGAGGTTTCGACGCCCACTTCTGACCCGACCGTCAGCTCCGAGCTGCCAACGGTCGCGCTGCGCTTCGCCCGCCGGGTCCACCTCGGACAGCACCGCAAGCAGACCCACGAGCAGTTCGTCGAGCACCCGATCGCGGTCGCCGATCTGCTCATGGAGGCCGGGTACGACGGGCCGATGATCTCGGCCGCCTACCTCCACGACGTGGTCGAGCACACGGACGTTCAGCTCGACGAGCTCCGCGAGCGCTTCGGGCCCGACGTCGCCGGCATCGTCGACTGCCTCAGCGAGGATCCCGACATCGACGGCTACGGCGCGCGCAAGCGCGCGCTCCGCAAGGGGATCCTGGAGTCCGGAGGGGACCCGGTCGTCATCTATGCGGCGGACCGCGTCGCCAACATGCGCGATTGGCGCAAGGTGCCCCCCGAGGACCGGGAGGCCATCGGCGAGCGCCTCGGCACCACCCTGCCGGAGCGCCTGCAGCTCTGGAGCGAGGACGTCGAGGAGCTCCACCACGCCGACCCGGAGACACCCTTCCTGGACGAGATGCAGTCAGAGCTCGCGGCGCTGCGCGCAGAGGCGCGTACCTGACGAAAACCTGAGTCTCGGGCGCGATTCGGCCCTTCTTGCGGCATTTAGCGGAGCCAAACCCGCGCTCTTCAATCGGCGCTCGATGCGCGGGGCGGCAGCTTCTGCCTTCGCCTGATGGGTCCCAGGAACCAGAAGCCGACGAAGGCGGCCGCCATGACGATCGTGCTGAAGACCGCGGTGGTCGTCCCGAATATGAAGCTGCTGATCAGCGCGATCGCACCGGTCATCGACACTGCGAGCAGCAGGAGCCCGATCAGCGCGAGAGTGTTGGAGAGGGTGACGATGAACTCCTTCTGCTGGCGCCGGAACAGGATCCGGTGGCCGGCGGTCGGGGCAACCAGCAACACCGTCGCGAGCCCCACGGTGATCAGGACGCCGAAGTAGAGCCACTCCTCGAAATCACTGAGCCGGTCGAAGCGCTGGCTGAAGGGAACCGTGAGCAGGAACGCGAACAGCACCTGGACCCCGGGCAGCGCGACACGCAGCTCCTGCAGCAGGTCCGAAAGGTTGCGATCCGCTCGCTCCTCCTCGCTCTCCTCCCTGCCGGTGGCGGGATTCTCGGTCACACCCCGAGGCCCGCTACGCGTGCTTGACGGCGATCGCCTCGATCGTGTGCGCCGCCGTCTCGGTGGAGTCGATCGCGCGCTCGAGGAGGCCGAAGATGTCCTTCCAGCGGATCACCACCATCGGGTCGATCCCATTCGAGAACAGCGAGGCGAGCGCTTCGCGCCAGACCCGGTCGCCTTCGTTCTCGAGGCGGTGGATCTCGATCCAGTAGGGCTCCAGGTCCTTGAAACCGCGGAGGTCGGTGAGCAGGCCTGAGACCTGCTCACAGGACAGGGCGAGGATGCTCGAGAGCTCGTATGCCTGCTCCATCGGCGCCTCGATCGCGAACAGGCCCATGAAGTCGGCGGCCTCTTCGGTGTCGTCGATGATGTCGTCGAGCTGGGTGGCGAGAGCGTAGAGATCGGTGCTCTCCACCCCCTTCGGGGGCTCGACGTTGAGCCGGCGGACGATCTCCTGCGTGATCCGGTCCCCCTCCTGCTCGGCCTTGAGGATGTCGCGCGCCACACCCCTCTCCTCCGGCCAGGTGTCGAACATGTGCTCGAGCAGCTTGGCGCCGCGCAGGATGTTGGCGCCCGACTCCGCCAGGAGGTCGAAGTAGGCCGCATCCCTGCTTGTCACCGAGCGGAGGGCCACCGGTGGCCAAGCTACCAGAGGTCCCCCGGCGCGACTCACCATGAACGGCGGCGACAAAAACCGCCGCCGGATGAACGCGGGCGGCTACCCACTGACGACGGCTGCCTCCTCCGCGCGCTTCGCGTGAAGCTCCAGCAATTCGTTCTGCAGGTTGCGCGGGGGATCGCCGTTCGTCGTGAGGCGCGACCAGACGCCGTCGCTGCCCAGCTCCCAGGCGTTGGTGTTGTCGGCGAACGCCCGGTCGAGCACGTCGGAGAGCTCAGCCCGATTGCCCTCGTCCTCGACCGGGGTGAGCAGCTCGACGCGGTTGTAGAGGTTGCGCGGCATCAGGTCGGCGGAGCCGATGAAGATCTTGGTCTCGTTGGGACGCTCGAACGAGAAGATCCGCGAGTGCTCCAGGAAGCGCCCGACGATCGAGACGACCCGGATGTTCTCCGAGATCCCGGGCACTCCCGGGCGAAGTGCGCAGATGCCTCTGACATTGAGCTCGACCTTCACCCCCGCCTGCGAGGCGCGGTAGAGCGCCTGGATGCATGACGGGTCGAGCAGTGAGTTCATCTTCATCCGGATCCGGGCCGGGGTCTCGTCGGACTGCGCCTCGATCGCCCGGTCGATCTCGCCGACGATGCCGTCCTTCAGGTTGAACGGAGCAACCAGCACCTTGCGATACCCGCTCGGGCGGGCGTAGCCGGTCAGGTAGTTGAACATCTCGGCGATGTCGTCGCCGATCTCCGGATTCGCGGTGAAGAGCCCGAAGTCGGTGTAGATCCGCGCGGTCTTCGGGTTGTAGTTGCCGGTCCCGATGTGCACGTAGTTGCGGACCCCGTCCCCCTCCCGGCGCGCGACCAGGACGCACTTGACGTGGGTCTTCAGGCCGGGAATGCCGTAGACGACGTGGACGCCCGCCTCCTCCAGGGCCCTCGCCCAGCGGATGTTCGCGCTCTCGTCGAAGCGCGCCTTGAGCTCCACCAGGCAGACGGCCTGCTTGCCTCGCTCCGAGGCCTCGATCAGCGCCGGGACCAGAGGCGAGTCGGCGCTGGTCCGGTAGACGGTCTGCTTGATCGCCAGAACGTTCGGGTCATCGACCGCCTTGCGGACGAAGCGCTCGACCGAGCTGGTGAAGGAGTCGTACGGGTGGTGGACGAGGATGTCGCTCTGGCGCGTCGCGGAGAAGACGTCGACCTCGCGGTGGGTCCGGCTGCCCTGCTGAAACTGCGGAGGGGTGACCCCCTGCCAGGGCGGATAGCGGAGCTCGCGGAAGCCCTGAATGGAGTAGATGTCGGTGAGGTCGTCCAGGCCGATCAGCCCTGGCGTCTCGAAGACCTGCCGGGCGTCGATGTTCATCGCCTCGACCAGCTGGTCGAGGAGCCTCGGCTCCATGTCCGGCGAGATCTCGAGCCGCACGACCTCCCCGAATCGCCTGCGGCGGACCTCCTCCTCGACCGCCAGCAGCAGATCGTCGGCCTCGTCCGAGACGTCGTAGTCCGTGTCCCTGGTCACCCGGAAGAGCGAGTGATGGACGATCTCCATGCCCGGGAAGAGATCGTCGAGGTTGTTGGCGATCACCTCCTCGAGGGGCACGAAGGTCAGCCCGCCGTCGCCGATGGGCAGGAAGCGCCGCAGCAGCTCCTTCGGCACCTTGACGCGCGCCGCGACCTCCTCCCCCTTCTCGGGATTCCGTCAGCAGGACCCCCAGGCTGAGCGACATGTTCGAGATGTAGGGGAACGGCCGGCCCCGGCCGATCACGAGCGGGGTGAGGGCCGGAAACACCTGGCTGGTGAAGAGATGCTCGAGCTCCTCCCGTTCCGACTTGTTCGCGCTGGAGAGCGACATGATCCGGATCCCATGCTCGGCGAGCGCCGGCTGGATCTCGTCCTCGAAGCAGCGGGTGAGACGCTCGCGCAGTTCGATGGTCCGCTGCCGGATCAGCGAGAGGACGTCGGCGGGCGCCATCGCATCCGCGCCGCGAGCGTCGATCTTGCCCTCCACCTTCTCGTGCAGCCCGGCGACGCGGACCATGAAGAACTCGTCGAGGTTGTCCTCGTAGATCGCGCTGAAGTTGACCCGCTCGAGCAGCGGGACCCGGGGGTCCTCGGCCAGCTGCAGAACCCGGTCGTTGAAGTCGAGCCAGGAGAGCTCGCGGTTGAAATAGAGGGAGGGATCGGAGAGATCCGGCTCCGAGCCGCTCGCCCGAACCGCCTCGGGCACGAGCGTCGCTCCTCCGGCTCCGTCAGCAGCCGGCCCGCTCGATTCCGTCGTCTGGGCTAGCTCGTCGGTCACGCCCTCATCTTAGGGGTGGTGCCTAAGCCGCTCTGACCAGCTTGATGCGGGGCTCCTCCACGGGCTCGGTGACGCGGTCGTAGCCGTCGGCGAGCTGCAGCATCGACGCCTCCCAGGTGCGGGCGCGGGCCGCCTCGCGTCCCTGACGGCCGAGCTTGGCCCGCCAGGCGGGAGAGTCGGCCAGCTGGAGAATCGCCGCGGCCAGCATCGCCGGCTCGGGCTCACAGAGCCGGCCGGTCTCGCCGTCCACCACGATCGAGGAGGGACCGCCCTCGTCGACCGCGACCACGGGCAGGCCACTGGCCCCCGCCTCGACCAGCACCTGGCCGAAGGTGTCGGTCCGGCTGCAGAAGAGGAAGATGTCAGCGCTCGCGTAGGCACGGGGAAGCTCCTCCCCCTCGAGCCAGCCGAGGAAGGTGGCCTGCTCTCCCAGCCGCTCCCGCAGCATCGCCTCCTCCGGCCCGCCCCCGGCGAGCAGCAGGTGCAGGCGGGGATCCGTGGCGTAGGCGCGCAGGAAGGACTCGACGAGCAGTTCGGCCCCCTTCTCCTTGGTCAGCCTGCCGGCGTAGAGGACATTCACCTGCCCCGGATAGCGATCCGGGTCGCGCAGCTCGGGATCGAACCGCGCGGTATCGACGCCCCTCCCCCAGCGGCCGATCAGAGCCCGGTCCACCCCCAGCCTCGCCAGCGACTCGTCGCTCGCGGGACTCGGGGAGAGGACCCGGCGACAGTGGCGGTAGAAGATCGAGAGCGCGGCATCCACCCCCAGCTCGAGTTCGGGCGAGGCGGAGCGCAGCCCGGCGTAGGCGCCCAGCTCGGTGTGCCAGCTGCCGAGTATCGGCAGGTCCATGATGCGGGCGATGAGGGCGGCGATGACGCCGGCCGGCCCCGGGGCCGTCAGGTGGACCGCGTCGAAGCGGCCCTCGGCGAGGGCCTCGACCATGGCGGGCAGGCTGGGCATCCCTATCTCGAGCCCGGCGTAGAACGGCACGTCCACCTCGGCGACCGCCGGCAGCCTGCGGTCGACGTTGGCATCCGTACCGATCACCTCGACGTCGTAGCCGGGGACTCCGAGCTCCCGGACCCGCTCGATCGTCCGGGTCACGCCATGGACGCCGCCGATCGCGTCCGCGATCAGGGCGACCCGCCTCGGGCCCTCGGACGGGGTGAGCTTGGCCTTCTCCTTGCCCAGGAAGGCGGCGGCCGGCGCATAGGGGATGGCCGGGATCGCGGCACGAAACAGGTTGCGGCCCGTCTCCATGGCGCGGGCTGAGAGATCGAACGCCTCGCCGCCGCTCGCGATGCTCTCGAGCGTCTCGTCGACCACCAGCCGCAGCCGGCGCTCATGCACCCGCCGGGCCCGCCGCGCCAGTTCGGCGTGGCTGAAGCCATCGGCCTGCATGTGGTCGATCAGGGCGCGGCCGGGCTCGAGTTCCACCGCCGTCACGAAGGCCTCGAGCAGCGCCCGGGCGTCCTCGGGGCCGAGGTCGCCGGCCGCCTCGCCGCGCCTCGTGTCCCCCTCGCTCATCACCCGCTCGGCGATCTTGAGCATGGCATCCGGGTCCGGGGCGACGCTGAGGTGGTGGGTGGAATCGGCGTCGGCGAGCAGCAGGGCCCGCGTGGCGAGCGCCATCGCGGCGTGCGCCCACTTGGCCGCGCTTCCCTGTTCGCCGCGGGCCTCAGCGCGCCCCTCCCGGATGTGATGGAGAAACTCTTCCGGCGTGGCCGCGGGGGGCGTCTCGGTGAACGTCCGCCCGATGTCCACGCCGGCATGGTCATCGGAGCCGCCGGTGCCGGTTCCACCGTGCGTCTCGATGTAGATCGCGGCCGGCATGTTGAGCTCGCGCGCGCGGGAGCCGTTGCGGGTCTCCCAGACCGGGAACAACTGCGCGAGCTGTCTGCGGTGCGCCGGGGTGAGCGGCGCCTCGACCGCGTAGAAGGGATGGGCGAGGGAGCAGGCGATCTCGCGGGAGTGGAGGTACTCCGCACAGGCGTCGAGGTCGCGGTTGTGCTCCTGGAGCCAGGCGTGATCGTCCGGGGTGATCCCGAAACAGAGCAGGTGGACGGCCTGCGGCTCGCCGCGGAACCAGACGGTGAGCTCCTCCGAGATGAAGACGTCGTCGCGATCGGCGATCTCGAGACAGCCGTCGATCGTGTCGTGATCCGTGATCGTCACGAAGTCCATGTCACGCCGCTTGGCGAGCTCATAGACCTCCTCGGGCGGCGTCGCGCACTCGGGCAATCCGAGGCTGCGCTGGATCCCCAACTTCGAGATCTCGGAGGCTGTCGAGTGACAGTGCAGGTCGACCCGGCTGGTCGAAATCGGGTTCATCGTTGACCCCTTCTCGTCGTTCCCTTGTCGTCGTCAGGGTCGCCGGTTTGCAGGGGAAATCCCGTTACGAGGTGGTTGTGCCGACGTAAAGAGGTCGTGAACGCAGGCGCTGCCACACTTGCGCTCCATTGGGCGTCGCGTTCGAGAGGGGAGCCTCCGAGGGATCCGTTCGGAGCGGAACCGAGGTCGCCGCCCGGCTGCTGGCGGGCCTGCGGCCCTGGGCCTGCCGGGGCACGGCACGTGACCAGCTGATCACGCTGACCGAGGGAGTGCTCGTCCACGAGGAACGGGGGGAGCCGGTGACACTCGGTGACGAGGACGTCGAGGTCTCCTCCCCCTCGCCCGACCGGCTGCTCGTCACCATCGATCCCGCGGAACCGGGCTGGCTGCGCCTCGGCGCAAGTTGGCCGCTGTTCGGCGGCGAGCGCGTCACCGGAATGGGGGCACGCCATGGCCTCGACTTCGACCAGCGGGGCCGGTGCATCCGACTGGGGGCCGACCGGCGCTACACGGGCCCGGACTGCCCGCCCGAATTCCTCGAGGACGGCGGCATCCCCCAGGGCGACTACGCACCGGTCCCCTGGCTGCTCTCGTCCGCCGGCTGGGCAGCCTGGGTCGAGACCTCCGGTCCCGGAGTGGAGCTGGATCTGACGGATGACCGGGTCTCGGTCTCGGTCCGGTCGGCGGCCGGGCCCTTGCGACTCCACCTCTTCGCCGGTCCCACCCCCGCGTCCCGGCTGCGTGCCTTCCTGCGCCAGACCGGGATGCCCGCGCTGATGCCCGAATGGGCCTACGGGCACTGGAAGAGCCGTGACGTCTACGAGCACCAGGAGGACGTCGAGGACGACTGGCGCGGCTACCGGCGCAACGACCTGCCCCTGGACGCGATCGTCATCGACTCACCTTGGGAGACGCAGTACAACACCTGGCGGTTCAACCCCAACCAGTTCCCGGACGCGCCCGGACTGGTCAGCGGGATGCGCGAGGACGGGGTCCGGACGGTGGTCTGGGTGACGCCCTGGGTGAACCTGGAGTCGATCGACGGACAGCGGCCGCCCGACGCCGAGTCCGAGCGCCTGCACGCTGAGCCCGCCGAAAACTACGCCGAGGGCGCGGACGCGGGCCACTACGTAAGGACCGCGAGCGGGTCGCCGTACGTCGGCCGCTGGTGGATGGGCACCGGGTCGATCGTCGACTTCACCTCGCCGGAGGCTCGCGAGTGGTGGCGTGAGCTGGCGCGAGGCGTCTTCGAGCTCGGGGTCGAGGGCGTCAAGGCCGACGACGGCGAGGGCTACTACTTCCCGCCCGACGCGCAGCTCGCCGATGGCCGCACCGGCGCCGAGGCGGCCTGGGAGTACGGCCGCCTCTATCGCGAGACGACCCAGGAGGCGCTGGACGCGGTCCATGGCGAGGGCAGGGGGGTCGTCTTCGGGCGCTCCGGCTGGACCGGCCAGCAGGCGACCGGGATGCTCTGGGGCGGCGACCAGGCCTCAGACTTCTGGTCGCTGCGGGCGCTGCTCACCTCGCTGCTCACCTGCGCCGCCAGCGGCTTCTCGAACCTCTCACACGATGTCGGCGGTTACCTCGGCCGGCGGCTGGCCGAGCGCTGCGAGCCCGAGCTCCTGATCCGCTGGGCCCAGCTCGGGGCGCTCTCGCCGCTGATGCAGGCGCACGGGCGCTTCGAGCAGGAGGCCTGGACCTACGACGCGGCGGTTCTCGACCTCTACCGCGAGGCGGTCCTGCTTCACGAGCGGCTCGTCCCCTACATCCGCGCCGCCGCGGCCACCGCCGCCCGCACCGGCCTGCCGATCATGCGCCCGCTCTGCCTGGTCGACCCCGACGATCCCGAGGGCTGGGCGATCCCCGACGCCTACATGCTCGGGCCGTCGCTCTGGGTCGCGCCGGCGCTCGAGGAGGGGGCGACGGAGCGCCACACCTACCTGCCCCGGGGGGAGTGGATCGACTGGTGGACCGGGGAGCCCATCGAGGGCGGTCGCTGGATCGACGCCGAGGCCCCACTCGAGCGCATCCCGATCTGGGCGCGCTCCGGGTCGCTTGTCGTCACCTACCCGGCCACCGACGTGGCACGCGGCCTCGGCGAGGAGGACCCGGCCCGACCGCTCGAGGCGACGCTCTGGGGAGAGCCGCGGCTGGGCCGGGTCACGGCGCGAGCCTCGCCGACGGAACGAACATCCGCTGGCGTAGGGATGAGTGGTCGGTGACCCCGGAGCGCCCAGTCAGATTCCGGGCGAACGTCCCGGAACCCCCTCCGTAGCGGGCACTCCGGGACGTTCGGCGCTGCCGGCCCGCTCGCGGTCGAGCCGAGCCTGCTCGGCCTGAGCCTCGGCCTGGCGGGCAGCCCGCTCGGCGGCCTCGGCCTGGGCTCGGGCCCTCTCGGCCGCCCGAGCCGTTCGACGGGCCTCGCGGGCGCGATGCAGGTAACCCTCGATCGCGCGCTCCAGGCGCAGCCAGGTGCCGGTTTCCTCCTGCCGCCGCCAGAATGCGACGAAGCGATCCTCGAGCACGGCCCGGCGGGCCTCCAGGTACACGGCGAGGACATCGAGCCCGCGATACGCGGTCCGGTGAGGCGCCCGGGCGGCCAGCCTCGGATCGAGGTCCGGAGCTCTGCCGGCCTTCTCCCGCACCGCCATCGCGTCGCCCCGCTGCAACTGCTTCTGGTGCCCGCGCACCCGCGGCAGCATCACGTCGCAGTCGTGGATCTCGCCCAGGATGTCCTGGAGGTCCCGGGCGCGGCGCCGCGCCGTGTCGGCGGGCTTGCCGAAGACGAAGCCGGTGACCTCGAGCACGTATCGCAGCCGCTTGGCGGCGATCCGCATGTCGTGCTGCGCCTTCATCTTCCCGTCGAGCGCCCGAGGCGCGAATGTCAGCATCTCGTCGAGCCGCACCTGAATGATCCGGGCGGCGTTCTCGCCGAGGGAGCGCGAGGGGTCGAGCTTCTTGACCGGCCTGGCCTTCACGCGTCCGTCTCCACCGGTTCCGCCGTGACCAGGTCGTCCATGGTCCCGCCAAGCTCCGCCAGTTTGGGCTCCTCGACCAGGGGCGCCAGCTCACGGTTCGCGTCGTCCTGCTCGGTCTGAAGCCGCTCGATCAGCGAGGCGACCCCGCGGCGGTCGGGCGAGGGCATCTGGTCGTTGAAGGCGTGAAGCGCGGCGATCGCCACGTCCCGGTCCCGCCGCTCGCCGAGGGCGTCGGCGAGACGCTTCACCTCGGCCAGGGCCTCGGCATACGCCTCCGCCGGGAAACAGGGCTCGAAGATCTCGAGCGCGGCGCGCAACCGCCGGGTCGCCACACGCATGTCGTGGACGCGCTCGATGTCGCCGGTGTCGAGCACCCCCTGAGCGTTCTCGGTGAGCTCGCCCGCCCGCACCGAGACGATCCTCGCGGCAGCCTCCGCATAGGAGTCTTCAGCGCTCAGGTCGGGGATTGGCTTGGCCTTGGCCATGGAACCCCCGGACACGCTATCGGGAGCCGAGCCCATGGCCAAGTCACTCCGATGAGTTTCGACGTCCCCTAGGGTCTTAGGGAGACCATGGAGGGCAGCATGAGCGCGCACAGCACTCTCGCGATTGAAGCGACCGGGCTGGAGAAGTCCTTCGGCGATACGAAGGCGGTCTGCGGGGTCGACCTCGCCGTCCGCCGTGGGAGCGTCTACGGGATGCTCGGCCCCAACGGCGCCGGCAAGACGACCACCATCCGAATGCTGACGACGCTGCTGCGTCCGGACGGAGGGGAGGCGCGCGTCCTCGGTCACGACGTCGTCCGCGAGGCGGACGCGGTGCGCCGGTCCGTCAGCCTCACGGGCCAGCTCGCGTCCGTGGACGAGGACCTGACCGGGCGCGAGAACCTGATCCTGATCGCCAGGCTGCTCGGCTACGGACGGGCGGATGCCAGGACGCGCGCCGACGATCTGCTCGAGGCGTTCGGCCTGGCGGACGCCTCCGGCCGGCTGGTCAAGAACTACTCAGGCGGGATGCGCAGGCGGCTAGACATCGCGGCGAGCCTGGTCGTCACCCCGGAGCTGATGTTCCTTGACGAGCCGACAACCGGCCTCGACCCGCGCTCGCGCAATCAGGTCTGGGCCATCATCCGCACACTGGCCGGGGCCGGCACGACAGTGCTGCTCTGCACCCAGTACCTCGACGAGGCAGACCAGCTGGCCGACGGAATCGCGGTGATCGACCAAGGCAAGGTGATCGCCGAAGGCACCCCCGCGCAGCTCAAGGCGTCGGTCGGCTCCGGGGCGCTCCGAATCCGGCTGCTCGATCCCGAGCAGCGGCCGCTCGCCGAGCCGGTCGTCGCCCGTTCCCTCGCCTGCGACGTGCACTTCGAAGCGGATCCGGCAGCGATGTCGGCGCCGTGCGCCAACGCCGACCAGGCGGCCGCCGTGGTTGGCGAGCTCTTGCGCCAGGGCATCGAGGTCGCGAACTTCTCCCTCGGCCAGCCCAGCCTGGACGAGGTCTTCCTGGCGTTGACCGGGCACACGGCCGAGGACCAACACGAAGACGAGACCGAGGTTCAGGAGGCAGCATGAGCACGCCGGAGACACGGACACCGCGGACGCAGAACCTGGAGGAACCGGATCTTCGCAAGGCGCTCGCCACCTCGCACCCGCCCCGCGCGAGCGCGCTCTCGGCGACCCTCAGCTTCGGCTGGCGGGGGATGCTGAAGGTGAAGCACGTCCCGGAGCAGCTGATCGACGTGACGATCACCCCGGTCATGTTCACCCTGCTCTTCATCTATCTGTTCGGCGGCGCGATCGCGGGGTCGACCGGCGCGTACCGCGACTTCGTCCTCCCCGGCGTCCTCGTCATAGCGGTCCTCTTCACCACCGTCTACTCGGGGGTCGCGATCAACACCGATCTCACCAAGGGCGTCCTCGACCGCTTCCGCTCTCTACCGATCTGGCCGTCCGCCCCCCTCCTCGGAGCCCTGCTCGGCGACACCGTCCGTTACCTGGTCGCAGCCACGGTGATCATCGTCCTCGGCCTGATCCTCGGCTTCCGGCCGGACGCGGGCGTCCCCGGTGTGCTCGCCTCGGTCGGTCTCGTCGTGCTCTTTTCGTTCGGGCTCTCCTGGGTGTTCACGACCCTGGGCCTCGTGATGCGATCCCCCAACGCGACGATGAACGCCGGCTTCCTGGCCATCTTCCCGCTCACCTTCCTGAGCAACGTCTACGTCGAACCCGGACACCCTGCCGTCGGGCGTGGAGGCGTTCGTCAACGCGAACCCGATCTCACATCTGGTCAGCGCCTGTCGCGGGCTGATGGCTGGATCGACTGACGCCGAGAACGTGATCGTCGTCCTTGGGACCACCGCCCTGCTCACGGCGATCTTCCTGCCGCTGACGACCTACCTCTACCGCCGCGCCTAGCCGGCATCAGATCGCGGCCACATGCGGCCGTCGTTCGGACCAGGGCGCGTCTGAAGCTTTCGGCCCCTATAGCGGCCCGAATGCTGCATTTCAAAGGGGCTGCTCAAGACCCATCTCTGCGAAGGCCTTGGTCGGCCGTGGTAACACTCGAAACGACGATGTTGCCATCGCGCCCTCGGACAACGGCCGCCGGCCAACCGGGTCCGGGGTATCGCGGCGGGGTGGGTGAACCCCTGCTGCTGATCCACGGCGGTGGAGGAACCTGGCAGCAGTGGCGAGCGGTCATTCCGCTGCTTGAGGCTCAGCATGAGGTGTTGGCAACAAACCTCGTGGGCCACTACGGCGGGGCCCCCGCGCCGCCGGGTGCAGAGGCGAGTCTCGACCTGTTCGTCGACGGTGTCGAGCGCGATATGGATGTCGTGGGCTGGCCGACCGCCCACGTGGTGGGGACCTCCCTGGGCGGACTGATCGCGCTGCTGCTCGCCAAACGCGGGCGGGCACGGACCTGCACTGCGGTCGCAACCATGGGCAGCTGGAAGAAGGGAGGCGACCCAGGCTTGAGGCTGGTGGCCCGTAGCTATCGGTTCTTCCACCACATCACGCAACTGATGGCGCGAGATCCGGCGCGCTGGAGCCGCCGGCCGCGGCTCCGTCGATTGCTCTACTGGCATCACTTTGCCCACGCGGAGCGAATGGACCCGGACTACGCGGCACACATGATCGTCGGCGTCTCCAATGCGACGATCCTCCCGGAGTTCATCGCCTGGGCCCAAGGACACGACGGGCCCGGTGGGCTTGATCAGATCCGGTGTCCGGTCCAGCTCCTGTTCCCATCGAAGGACCTGGTGTTTCCGCGTCGGCGATACGGAGACCGCTTGACCGCCGCCGTGCTCGCCGCCGAGGTTCACGTGCTCCCTGGGGTTGGCCACGTGGCGATGTGGGATGACCCTCAGCTCGTCGCTCGTGCCATCGTCGAGTTCACTTCCCGACATCAGAGTCGTGACTCCGATGACTCTGTTTGAGCGGCGCTCGCTGCTGAGCGGCAGCTCCAAGAGAAGTGCTGCTTTCCGTGCAAAGCGGTTGCGCGGACTAAATCGGCCTCGGCTTCCTACCGGCTCACTGGTTCGGCAGCGAGGAACCGGCGAAGAAGAAGAACCAGACCTCGAAGGCGAGCACGCACGCGACGACCGACACGACGACCACCCGTTCCACGGCGCTGATCCCGAACTTTCGCCGGACGTCCTCCTCGCGCTCGTCGCGCATGCTGCGCGACCTTGGAGCCGACCCAGACCGCGAACAGCTGGCGCGCCCGTCCAGAGGTTGATCGCGCAGAGGGCCGAGGCGGTGACGAGACCGATCTTCTTCAGCGCCATCGCAGGCTTAAGTTATCTGTGGCCGCGCTGACTAGGGCAGCTTGAAGTCGTTGAAGTACCAGAGGGCGGAGCCAGCGCCCAGCCGGGTCGAACACGCCGACGGATCCGAGGAACAGGAGGACGTCACCGCGATTCCAGCCGTCGAGTGAATTCCGCACGGCGTCCACAGTTCTCCTGCGGCATCGCCCACGCGGTATCTCGCGACCGAGCGAAAGTCCTGCTTTCCATGCAAGGCAGCGGTCTGAAATCACAGCCCTAATCGAGGGAGGGGTGGCCGCTAGGCCGCCAGCTTCGCCCGCGAGCCGTTCTGCTTCCCGTTCAGCAGGGTGAGGATGATCCCCTCGCGCAGGCCGCCCCTGCCGATCTGCAGCGGCTGGCCGAGCATCTGGGAGAACTTCTCCAGCAGGAGCACGCCGGCCGGCAGCAGCTTACCCGGCGGGAG
The DNA here is from genome assembly GCA_963848955.1 of uncultured Solirubrobacterales bacterium. Taxonomy (GTDB): domain Bacteria; phylum Actinomycetota; class Thermoleophilia; order Solirubrobacterales; family 70-9; genus DASUPK01. The sequence goes on from CAWKFQ010000019.1 coordinate 87,842, forward strand.
TCGAGCTCGAAGCGCTTTGCCACCTCGTAGATCTCGTCGCTGGAGAGGACACGGACCGCGCGCTCGAGCGTCTCGTACTCGAGCACCGCCCCCACCAGGGTGCGCAGCGAGGTGGCGCTGCCGCCCACCGCGACCGCCTGGTCGGGAGCCTCGAGCTCCACGCCCTCGAAGAAGTCGGAGATGTGATCGCGCAGACCCCGAATCTCGGCGGCGGAGGGCGGATCGGACTCGAGATGGTCCTCCGTCAGGGACCCCGAGCCGATCTTGAACGACTTCACCTCGGTGACCCCGTCGGGGAGGGTCCCGTAGATCACCTCGGAGGAGCCGCCTCCGACGTCGACGACTGCGACCTTGCCATCGACGGGATGCCCGAGGGACTTCGTCGCGCCGATGAACGCGAAACGGCCCTCGTCCTCCTCGTCGAGCACGTCGACCTCCACGCCGGCGATCTCCTCGATCTCCTCGACGACCTTGTCGCGGTTCTTCGCCTCCCGGATCGCGGCCGTCGCGACCGTCTTGACCAACTCCGCGCCCATCTCCTGGGCGAGCCGCACCTGGGTTCTGACGACGTCGGCGACCTCGGCGATCTTCTCGGCGGTGATCTTGCCGTCCTTCGACGCTCCCTTGCCGATCCGGGTGTACGCGCGCTGCTCCATCACCTTGCGGAGCTGACCCTCCCCCGGCTCGGCGACGAGCAGCCGGGTGGTATTGGAGCCGATATCGATCGCCCCGCAGAGCATCACCCTGGATTCTCCCAGGGCAATCGGATCAAGCCAGGCACAAACGCGCTGCTTGCGACGCTATCCGTCGAGCGGCGCGCCGATCAGGGCGAGGCGGCGATTGAGTGCGCCGAGCGCGAACTCGGCGAGCGCGCCGTCCTCGACCCCGAGCAGGTCCCAGGCGCCCTCGCTCGGCGGCGAGATCGACTCGGCGACGGCGGGAAGCAGGCTCGCGGATCTGGTCTCGGATCACGTCCGCCATCGCCGGGTCGGCGGCGACCGCCTCGCGCAGGAACCAGGTGCCGTAGGCGATGTGGCGCTGCTCGTCGGCGGCGATCCGGCCATAGCCCTCGGCGAAGCCGGGCAGCATGGTCGCGCTCGCGGAGGAAGTCGAGGAGGAAGTGAGAGGCGGTCAAGCCGAGCGTCCCCTCGATCACCATGTGGTAGATCGTCACGAAGTCGACCTTGGCCTCGCGGTCGGCGGGATCGAGCCGCAGCCGGTCGTGGGCCTGGACCAGCGCCTCGTCGAAGACCTGCTCGAAGGCATCGCCGAGCACCTCCCGGGCGCGCGCGACGTGGCGCGGCGATCGCGGCGGGGTCGGCGATCACCTCGTTCTGGAAGCGGGCGTAGAACTGCATGTGGCGGACCTCGTCGACCAGCTGGGTGGAGAGGTAGCTGCCCTCCTCCTCGTCGTCCTGGGCGAGAACGAGGCCGCAGAACTGGGTCGAGATCCGCTCCTCGGCGACCATCAGCGAGCTGAGCGACCCAGTAGAGGAGGTCTCGCTGCGCCTCCTCGAGCGTCGGCCCAGTCGCTCGGGTCGCGGCGAGAGGTCGATGTCCTGGGCGGCCCAGTGGGCGTGCTCCCAGTCCAGGTAGAGCTGCTGCGGGGTCCTTGAGGGCGAGGGTCTCGGCAGCGCTCATGCCGCGGACTCTGCGCCCGGATGATCGCCGAGCCGGCGTGCTCGTGGACGCGGTGGGTCTCGCGGATCTCGACGTCCTCGAAGCCGGCCGCCTCGAGCCCGGCCCGGAACTCGTCCTCGGTGAGCGCGCCGGCGATGCATCCGGTCCACTGCGCCATGTCGCGCACGCGTGGCGTCGTCCATCTCGGGGTCGGCGACGATGTCGGTGACCGCGAAGCGGCCGCCCGGCCGCAGCACCCGGGCCGCCTCGCGCGAACACAGCGGGCCTTGTCGGCGGAGAGGTTGATCACGCAGTTGGAGATGATCACGTCCACGGAGTCGTCGGGCAGCGGGAACCTCCTCGATCGTGCCCTTCAGGAACTCGACGTTCTCGACGCGCGCCTCGCGCTGGTTCGCGCGCGCGAGCTCGAGCATCTCGTCGGTCATGTCGAGCCCGTAGGCCTTGCCGGTCGGGCCGACCCGCCGGGCGGAGAGCAGGACGTCGATGCCGCCGCCGGAGCCGAGGTCGAGGACGGTCTCGCCCTCGTGCAGCTCTGCGACCGCGGTCGGGTTGCCGCAGCCCGAGCGAGGCGAGCTTGGCGGCGTCGGGCAGCTCGCGCGCTCGCCGACTGCGAATAGAGCTCGGCGCCGAAGGTCCTCGCACATCCGCTGCTCGACGCCGATCGGGTCAGCGGCCTCAGCAGCCGCAAGCGCCAGAGCCGGCCGCAACTCGCCGCTGCGTCCCTCGCTCGCGGCATTCGCGGCCGGTGCGTAGCGCTCGCGCACCGCCTCGCGAATCTCGTCCTTGCCCTTCAGCTGTTCAGCCATCCGCTCAGCTCCTCCAGCGCCTCTGGGTTGACGTAGTAGTAGGCCCAGAGCCCCCGGCGCTCGGAGCCGACGATCCCGGCCTCGCGCAGAACCTTGAGATGGTGAGAGACCGTCGGCTGGGAGAGGTCGAAGAGGGGGACCAGCTCGCAGACGCAGACCTTGCCGGCGTGCTTGCGGAGGACGTCGACGAGCTGCATCCGGATCGGATCGCCGAGCGCCTTGGCGATCGCGGCCATCCGCTCGGCCGCCTCCCGCTCGATGTCGGGATAGACGACCGGCTCGCAGCAGGGCTCGCCGACGGGGCGCTTCTGCTTCGGGGCGAGCTCCAGATCGACCGCCATCGATTGATAATATATCAATTGAATAGTGAGATTGTCAATGGATACGATTCGCATGGCCACCGTGCGATTGGAGGTTTGAGATGGACGACGAGCTGGAGTTCTATGCGGATCGACGTCGTCACCGAGCGATCGGCGAACTTGCCGAGGAGTTCGAGGGGATCTGGTGGGCCTCCTGCCGATCGGGGTCGGCACCGGCCCCGCCGCCACGGTCGCCGCCCTCGGGGCGACCAACCTTGCGGCGGCCACCGCGGCGGGGATGGTGGTCAGCACAGCGACCGTGCTCGCGGTCCTGTTCTATGCGGGGGCATTCTGGGCGCTGCGTACCCGCATCCCGGGGGGCGATCCCCGCCTAGTCGTCAGCTCGAGGGGAGCGGCGCCTGGCCTGGGTGCGAGGCGTCCTCGAACTCCCGGAAGAGCCCGGTGACGACGAAGGCGACCTGCTCGCCGATGTCGACGGCGTTGTCGCCGATCCGCTCGATCGCGCGGGCGACCAGCATCATCGTCATCGCCCATTCGCGGATGTCCGTCGTCCTCGCCCACCTCGACCGCGATCTGGAAGCACTCCTTGTTGAGGTCGTCGATCAGGTCGTCCTGCCGGACAAGGTCGCGGGCGAGCTCGATGTCGCGCGCCTCGAACGCCTTCTTCGCCTGGGAGACCATCGAGCGCGCCTGCTTGCCCATCCGCAGGATCCGCTCGACCATGTCCTCGTGCTGGGGCGCGTCGTGGCCGGTGAGCGGGATGACCTTGGCGATGTTCACGCACTGGTCGCCCATCCGCTCGATGCTGTGCATCACGTGCAGCAGCGCCGAGATCAGCCGCAGGTCCGTGGCGACGGGCGCCTGGGTGGCGAGCAGGGTGAGGATCTCCTGGTGGACCTCCAGGTAGCGCCCGTCGATGCGGTCGTCGTCGGCGATCACCAGCTCGGCGAGCTCGATGTCCTGGTGCTCGACCGCCTCCAGGGTCCGATCGAGGCCTGGATGACCAGGTCGAGGCCCTCGAGCGCCCGCGCTCGAGGCTCTCGAGCTCCTCCTGGTAGTGGAGCCGGGTCGTACTCCGGCATCAGCCCACCTTCCCGGTGACGTAGTCCTCCGTCCGGGGGTCGGAGGGGTTGGTGAAGATCTTGTCGGTGTCGTCGTACTCGACCAGCTGACCCCAGCGGTTCTGCTCCTCGGCGTCGAGCTCGACGATCAGGAATGCGGTGCGGTTGGAGACCCGCGCCGCCTGCTGCATGTTGTGGGTGACGATCACGATCGAGTACTGCTCCTTCAGCTCCAGCATCAGGTCCTCGATCTTGCCCGGTGGAGATCGGGTCGAGCGCCGAGCAGGGCTCGTCCATCAGGATCACGTCGGGGTCGACCGCGATGCAGCGCGCGATGCAGAGGCGCTGCTGCTGGCCGCCGGACATCCCGTAGGCGTTCTCGTCGAGGCGGTCCTTGACCTCGTCCCAGAGGGCCGCCGCGCGCAGGGCCTTCTCGACCCGCTCCTTGACGTCCGGAGCCCCAGCACCCGGGGGCCGAAGGCGATGTTGTCGAAGATCGACTTCGGGAACGGGTTCGGCTTCTGGAAGACCATGCCGATCCGCTTGCGGACCTCGACCGGATCGACCTCGGAGCCGTAGAGGTCCTGGCCGTGGTAGTAGCATGGCCCTCGACCGTCGCCGCGGGGATCAGGTCGTTCATCCGGTTGAAGCAGCGGATCAGGGTGCTCTTGCCGCAGCCCGGAGGGGCCGATCAGCGCGGTGATCTCGTTCTCGTGGATGTCCATCGAGACGTCCTTGACCGCCGGCTTGCCGTCGTAGGAGACGCTCAGGTCCTCGAGCTCGAAGACCGTGTCGCTGCCCTGCGTGCCCTGGCCGTGCCCGGCGCCCTCGGCGACGCCCGAGACATCGATCTCCGGACGCTCCTCGCGGCCGGTCGCCGCGCCGGCCGCCCTTCTCGCTTGGTCAGCCACCTTGTCCAACACTATCGACCGTCGCTTTCATCGAGTTTGCATTTGTCGTCACCACTGCTGCTCGTATCGGTTCCGAAGCCAGATCGCGAACGAGTTCATCGCCAGCAGCACGATCAGCATCACGATCACGCCGGCCGCGGCCAGGACCCGGAACTCGTCCTGCGGGTCGCAGCGCGTAGTTGAAGATCTGCACCGGCATCGCCGAGTAGCCGCCGCTCGAAGGGATTCGGCGGGTCGGAGGTGACGAAGGTCGCCGCGCCGACCAGCAGCAGCGGCGCCGCCTCGCCGATCGCCCGCGAGAGCGGCGAGGATCACTCCGGTGACGATGCCGGGGATCGAGGCCGGCAGCACCTGCCGGCGGATCGTCTGCCACTGGGTCGCGCCGAGCGCCAGCGAGCCCTCTCGGATCGAGGGGGGCACGGCCCGGATCGCCTCGCGCGCGGCGAGGATCACCGTCGGCAGCACCAGCAGCGCGAGCGTCAGCGAGCCCGCGGCGAGGACGAAGCCGAGGTCGAGCGGGCCGCGGACGATGAAGGCGAGGCCGAGGATCCCGTAGATGATCGAGGGCACCGCGGCGAGGTTCTGGATGTTGAGCTCGATCAGCCGGTTCCACCAGCGCGTCCTGTCGGCGTACTCCTCGAGGTAGATCGCGGCCCCGACGCCGAGCGGCACGACCAGCAGGATCACGCCGGCGATCAGGTAGAGGGTGCCGATGATCGCCGGCCGGAAGCCGGCCTTCTCGGGGAAGATCGTCGACGGGCCGTCCGTGATCAGGTCGAGTGCCGAAGGACGGCGAGCCCTTGATCGCGGACTGCAGGATCACCGCGGCCAGGCCCGAGCAGAGCGATCCCGACCGCGAGCAGCAGCAGGCGAAGAAGATGTTGCCCGACCACCTGTCGCCACGCGGCTGCTGGCCGAGAGCGACCCGGCCACGGCCGCGTGCGCCCCGGCGGTGGCCAGGCGGGTGCGCTCCGATCGGCCACGCCGGCCGACGCGGGCTCACTCGTAGACCTCCCGGAAGCGGCGCACCAGCCGGATCGCGAACACGTTCATCGCCAGCGTCATCACGAAGAGCAGCGCGCCGACGGCGAAGATCGTGTCGTACGTCGATCGGTCCCCGGTCGCGATATCGCCGGTCGCGGTGGTGCCGATGAAGGCGGTCATCGTCTGCACCGACTGCCGGGGTCGAAGGTCAGGTTGGGCGTGCCGCCGGCGGCCAGCAGAACGATCATCGTCTCGCCGACCGCGCGCGAGGCGGCGAGCACGATCGAGGCGACGATGCCGGAGATCGCCGCCGGGAAGACGACCCGGGTGGAGACCTTGAGCTTCGTGGCGCCGAGCGCATAGGCGCCCTCGCGCAGCCCGCCCGGGACGGCCTTCATCGCGTCGTCGGAGATCGAGGCGATGATCGGGACGATCAGCAGCCCGATCGCGAGGCCGGCGACGCCGGCGGCGAAGGGCGGCGTCTTGACGAAGCTCGGGAAGACGTCCTGGATCTCGGGGCTGAGGAAGGTGACGGCGAAGAGGCCGAGCGCGACGGTCGGGATGCCCGCGAGCACCTCGAGCATCGGCTTGACCATCTTGCGCATCCGCGGGCTGCGCGTACTCGCTCAGGTAGATCGCCGAGAGCAGGCCGATCGGGATCGCGAACAGCAGCGCCCAGAGGCTGGTGTTGAGCGTCCCGACGACGATGTTGAGGACGCCGAAGCTGGGCGTCGGCCTGAGTCGGCGCCCAGTCGTGTCGAAGGAGAAGAACTCGCCGAGCGAGACCTCGCCGAAGAAGTCGATCGTCGGCGTCAGCAGCGAGATCACGATCGCGGTCGTGGTGACGACCGAGATCACCGCGCAGGCGGCGAGCAGGGCCTGGATCACCCGCTCGCCGTAGCGCGGACGCGCGGCCACCAGGGGCCGGGAGGGGTCTCGCCTCCCGAGCGCCCCGGTGGCCGCTGTCGCGTCCCGTGCTTCCATGTCTGCTTACTCTCGCCTAGCCGGTGGTGGTGGCGCCGCCACCGCCAGCGGTGACCGCTTCCAGCTTGCTCTTGGACGCCGCAGCTGCTCGTCGGTCAGCGGGATGAAACCGATCTGCTCGGCAACCGCGTTGATGTTGTCCAGGTAGAACTGTCAGGAACGCGTCCACCGACTCGTTCTGCAGCGCCGTCGCCGACGGGTAGACGAACAGCGGGCGGGAGCGGGTAGTAGGACCCGTCCTGGCCGGTCTCGACCGACGGCGCGACGCAGCCCTTGCCGCCGTCGATCTCCATTGCCTTGACCTTGCCCTCGTTCTCCTTGAAGAAGGAGTAGCCGAAGTAGCCCATGCCGCCCTTGGCGCCAGAGACGCCGGTGACGGTTGCGTTGTCGTCCTCGCCGATGTCGTTGACGTCGGACGTCCGCTGTGCGCCCTCCTCACCGTTGATCTTGTCTGTGAAGAAGTCGAACGTTCCCGAGTCCGTGCCCGGCGAGTAGAGCGCCAGGTCCTCGTCGAACGAGGGCTGGAGGCCCTGGATCTGGCTCCAGCTGCTGATCGTCGACTTGGGCTCCCAGACGGACTTGAGCTGGTCGACCGTCATGCAGGTCACCGGGTTATCCGGGTTGACGGCGACCGTCAGCGCGTCGTTGGCGACCTGGATCCCTCGTAGGCGATGCCCTTCGCCTGGCAGGCCTGCGCCTCGTCCGGCTCGATCTCACGGGACGCGTCGGAGATGTCGGTCTCGCCGGCGCAGAACTTCTCGAAGCCGCCGCCGGTGCCGGAAGTGCCAACCGTCACCTTGACGTTCGGGTTGTCGGCGTTGAACTGCTCGGCGATCGCTTCGGTCAGGGGCCCGACCGTGCTCGAGCCGTCGACTCGGATGTCGCCGGAGAGGTCTCCTGAACTGGTTCCACTGCCTCCGTCGTCGTCGTCGCCACCGCAGGCGGCGACGCCCGAGGGCGAGAACGCCGGAAGCGGCCAGGACGAGCCACCACTTGCTTGACATTGACTGCGCTCCTTTTTCGCGTTGTCAGTAGACGCCGGACCCTCTCAGCGCGGCGGGCGCATCTTGTTACCGGGGCGTGGCCCGATTGTGAAAAAGATGTAAATAGGCCCTGTTCGCGCCCGACCGGCACTCACGCCTGGGGCGAAAACCGATAGCCGATGCCGGTATGGGTGTGGATGAAGCGCCGACCCGGGCAGGGCGCGGCTCAGCTTCGCCCGCAGCCGCCCGACGTAAACGTCGACGGAGCGATCGCTCTTCTTGTAGGAACGCCCCCAGACCGTCTGGTAGAGCTCCTCGCGAGTCATCACGCGCTCGGCGTTATGGGCCAGCTCAGTCAGGAGCTGCAGCTCGCGCACCGTCAGCACCAGCGGCCGGCCGTCGACGAGCGCCGCATGGTCGGCGGGCCGGATCTCGAGGCGCCCGGCGTAGACGGGCGTCGGGTCGCTGGCGACCACGGGTATCGCCGATCCTGAGACCGCGGCGCCGTTCCGACCTTCCATGGCGTGGGAGCTTCGCCACTCGGCCCCCGAAAGTAGTTACGTTCGAGTGAACTTCCGGTGAACGAGATGTAACGGGACGCTCTAGCTCGACCGGAGGTCGACCGCGACGCTCTCCTCCGAGAGCGCCTCGGTCTCAGCGAGCTGCTCCTCCACAGCCTGCAGCTCCGGCTCGACCACCGTGCCGACCTGCTCGGGATCGAAGCGGTAACCGATCCCGAAGTGGGTGTGGATGTAGCGCCAGTTCGCGGAATGGCGCTGGAGCTTCTGGCGCAGCTTGCGCACGAAGACGTCAACGGAGCGATCGCCGTGAGCCATCGCGTAGCCCCAGACCTTCTGGTAGATCTGCTCGCGCTCGATCACCTGGCCGTGGGCCTCGGCGAGCAGCTGCAGGAGCTCGAACTCGCGGCGGGTGAGCCCGATGCTCTGCCCGCTGACGAACGCCTGGTACTGGTCGGGCCGGATCTCGAGCTCGCCGGAGACGAGCGGGCCGACGTCCTCGCGCGCGGCGGCGCGCTTTCGCCGGCGGACGACGGCCTCGATCCGGGCCATGACCTCCTCGGGATGGGACGGCTTGCCGATCCAGTCGTCGGCCCCGAGGCGGAGGCCCCGGACCCGCTGTGCGACGGTCGACTGCGAGGTGCAGACGAGGACCCCGAGGCCGGGGATCGCGCCGCAGACCCGCTCGAGGAATTCCCAGCCCTCCGGCCCGAGCACCGAGATGTCGACGAGCAGGGCGTTCAGCTTCATCGCCACGAGCTCATCGACGGGGACGCTGCCGGCAAGCACGCGGTGCTCCCAGCCGGCGCCTTCCAGGCGCTTGCCGCAGGACGGTCAGGAACGAGCTGTCGGTGTCGATCACCGCCAGCCTTATGCCTGCTTGGTTTGTCATCGAGCCCCTCTCTCGACCTGGGCCTCTGCCCCGAGGCCCGAGTCCGCTTGACGAGTCGAGCGCATCATACGTCCAGGGGCGGCGCGGACAGCCCTCCCCCGGCCCCGGTTCACCGGTTTTTCACAAGCAAATGGCGCATAAATGCCTGGTGTTGGCGTATCGGGATGTTCACACCGGACCGCCGCCCGGTCACGAGACTCTCGCTCACTTTCGAGATTCCTCTCTCGTCAGCGCGCGCGACCCCTCCCTGCCCCGGGTCGCGCGCTTTTTTTGGGCGATCTCCGGGGCGCCATCGCCCTGGCAAGACTGAGCCTGCGGCGATAATCGGCGCATGGCGCACACCCACGCCCACGGCCTCTCCGGCGAGTCCGACGCGAGACGGCTCGGCGGCGCCTTCGCGCTGATCGTCGCCTTCATGGTGGCCGAGCTGGTGGCGGGCATCCTCGGGTCCTCCCTCGCCCTGATCTCGGACGCGGGCCACATGCTCACCGACGCGGTCGCGCTCGGGTCTCGCCCTCGCCGCGCTTCGCCTGGCGAACCGGCCGCCGACGGGCAGCTTCACCTACGGGCTGAGGCGCGCCGAGATCCTCTCGGCCCAGATCAACGGCATCACCCTGCTGCTGCTCGGCGGGCTGATCGTCTTCGAGGGGATCCGGCGGCTGATCGATCCGCCGGACGTGGAGGGGGGCCTGGTCCTCGTGGTGGCCGTGATCGGGATCGGGGTCAACCTGGTCGCGGCTCGGATGCTGGCCGGCGCGGAGCGGCGCAGCCTCAATGTCGAGGGCGCCTTCCTGCATGTGGTCACGGACCTCTTCGCCTTCATCGCGACGGCGATCGCCGGGGCGCTGATCCTCATCTGGGGGTTCGAGCGGGCCGACGGAATCGCCTCGCTGCTGATCGCGGCGCTGATGCTCTGGGCTGCCTATGGCCTCCTCCGCGAGACGGGGCGAGTCTTCATGGAGGCGGCGCCACCCGGCCTCGACCCCGAGGCGATCGGCGAGGCGCTGGTCCACGAGGCGGGGGTGGTCGAGGTGCATGACCTCCACGTCTGGGAGGTGACCACCGGGATGCCCGCGATCTCCGCGCACATGATCGTCAGAGCCGACGCCGACTGCCACGAGGCTCGCTGGCGGGCCGCCCGCCTGCTCGCCGACCGGTTCGGCGTCGAGCACTCGACGCTCCAGGTGGAGCACGAGCCGGGCGACGAGCTCCTGCAGATCGAGGACTAGCGCGCTGACCCCCACGCCGAACGTCCCGGAGTACCCCTCTCAGCGAGCATTCCGGGACGCTTTCGCGCAGGGGCTAGCCGAAGGTCGCGGAGCGGATTCCCGTGGCGATCAGGCCCAGCACCAGGATCCCGATCACGACCCGATAGACGACGAAGACGTCGTAGTTGTGGGTGCGCACGAACCGAAGCAGCCCGGCGATCGCCAGGTAGCCCGACACAGCTGAGGCCAGGATGCCGACGATGATCGGACCGGCGACGTCCTCGGGCAACCCCTCCTTGATCGCGCCGTAGGCCTTCACGACCACGGCGCCCGCGGTCACCGGGACCAGCATCAGGAACGAGATCCGAGCAGCGCCGTCGCGGTCGATCCCCATGAAGCGGGCCGCCGTGATCGTGATGCCCGACCGCGAGGTTCCCGGCGACAGCGCCAGGGACTGTGCGATGCCGAGCAGGAGACCCTGACGAAGGCTGATGTCCCCCACAGTCTTGTCCTGAGGCCGACGATCGGCGAGGCCGAGCAGCAAGCCGAAGAAGATCAATGAGATCGCGATCATCCACGGGTCGCCCAGGTGCCTGTCGATCCAATCCTCGCCCAGGCCACCGACGATCACGGCGGGGATCGTGGCGATCACCACCACCCAGGCGAGTCGTTCGTCCGTCGTCTCGATCCGACGTCGCCCCAGCGTTCTGAACCAGCCGCGCAGCATCCGGCCGAGATCGGTCCAGAAGTAAGAGACGACCGCCGCCAGCGTTCCGATGTGCAGGGCGACGTCGAAGGTCTTGTTGAACGACTCGTGGTCCTCCAGGAACGTGTAGTCCTGGAGCCACGGGACGAGGATCAGGTGCCCCGAGGACGAGATCGGCAGGAACTCGGTGAGGCCCTGGACGATCCCGAGAAGCAGAGCCTCGAGTTCGGACATCGGCGCGGCATGCTACGTGGCGCGGTTGCCCTGCGGGGCGCCGCCGGTCTGGAACCAGGCGAAGACGAAGCAGCCCAGGCCGAGGATCGCCGCGGCGAGCCCGTGCTTGAAGTGCACGTGAGTCGAACCTGCCTCGTGGCCCGGGAAGAACGAGGGCAGGGATCCCGCGTCGTCGATCCAGTAGATCGCTGCGATCGCGAGAAAGATCAGTCCCAGGATCACGGCGGGAAGGATGAGCTGCGGACGCTTGGTCATGGGTGCCTCCTCAGCCGAGCGCGAAGGCGACGGAGAGGACGGCGCCGATCGCGCAGCAGTAGATGGCAAATGGGGTCAGGCGGTTGGTCTCGAAGAAACGCAGGAGGAAGCGGACCGAGAAGTACGCGGTGACCGCGGCGCACAGAGCGCCGACGAGGGCCTGGCCGCGGACGTGATCGCCCTGCGAACCGAGGAGGTCAGGCAGCTTGAGGACACCGGCGGCCCCGATGATCGGCGTGGCGAGCAGGAAGGCGAAGCGTGCAGCCTCCTCGTTGGAGAGTCCGGCGAGCAGGCCGCCCCCCATGCTGGCGCCCGAGCGCGATAGCCCCGGGATCAGGGCGAGGGCCTGTGCCGTCCCGATGCCGAGCGCCGCGCGAAAGCTCAGCCTGTGCGCGATGTCCTCGTCGTCCTCGATGCCGGCCTTGTCTCTGACGGGCGCACGGCGCCGGAGCGCCTCCGCCCCGAACAGCATCAGGCCGTTGATGAAGAGGAAGATCGCGGCCGTCTGGGTCGAGGCGAACAGCGAGCGCAGCGGGTGTTCGAGCAGCAGGCCGAGCAATCCCGCCGGGATCGTGCCGATCACCAAAAGCCAGCCGAGCTTCGCGTAGCTGTCCTCGGGATCGATGTAGCGGTCGCGGAGCGAGCGGCCGAGTCCCCTGACGATGCGGCCCCAGTCCTTCAGGAAGAAGAGGAGTAGGACCAGGGCGGTCGCGCAGTGGGTGGCGACCAGGAAGCTCAGGAAGTAGTCGTCGTTCTGGTGGATGTCCCAGCCGAAGACGCGCGGCAGCACCACGCTGTGCCCGAGGCTCGAGATCGGGAAGAGCTCCGAGACTCCCTGAAGCAGGCCTAGGACGATTGCCTGGAAATACGAGATCGGATCCATGCCGGAGCGCTCGGCCGGGGCGCCGAGGAGCGGGCATCCTGGCGGGCGATCCCTAAGCGCGCCTAAGTGGCGGTCGATAGGCGCTGCTCGGTCGATAGGCGCTGCTCCTTTCGTTAGATTGCGCGGGCATGCGTTTCGCCACATCTCTTCGCCGACTGCTCGTCGGGACTGGTTGCGGTGGTCGGGCCGCTCGTCATCGCGCCCGCTGCGATGGCCGCCGACGGGGTCGGCACCTACGGGCGCACCGACGACAAGGTGGTCACCTTCTTCGCCTTCGGCACCATCGCGTTCTTCGCGATCCTGGTGACCGTCCTCTCGCTGATCCAGATTCGCCTCGAAAACCGCAAAGAGAGGCGCACGGAAGACCTAGAGCGCCTCGGAAGCCGCTAGACCCGAGCGGCATGGGGCTCGCGGGGGACGATCGCGTCGCCGATCTACGAGTGCGCCGCCGGACGGTGTCGGCGCGGCGCTTTGGCGGCGGTGACGGGGACGTTGTCCCGTTCAGGGGTACCCGCGAAACGGTCGCGCAGCGGCTCGAACGCGAGCGAGTGGAGCGGGAGCGCGCCGAGAGGCCGCGTCGGGAGCGGATCGAACGGGAGCGCGCTGAGCGCGATCGGGCGATGCAGGACCGCCTCGAACGGCGTCGCCAGGCGCGGCTGGAGGGACTGCGGCGGGAGCGGGAGGAGAGGGAGCGACACGAGCGCTACGTCTGGTCCCACCACAAGCCACCCAAGCCCGAGCGCAAGACGGCACGCGCCCGGATCGAACCTGGCGTACGGGGCCCGGTTCGCAAGCGCGCCCGCGCCGCGGAGAACCGCAGGCGCGCCGCGACGCGAAGGCGCGGCCTGGTCTGGCCGACTGCCAAGGCGGGGTTCGCGGTGACCGTGGTGCTGGGCCTGAGCGCCGGCCTGGGCTCGGTGCTCGGCCTGCCGGTGCCGGGACTCGATGCGGGGGCGGGCCGTCAGTCCCTGGCGAGCAGCGCCGCGATCTTCGGCATCGACTCGGGCACGCCCCCCGGGCTTGCACCCGGCTACGTCTTCCCGCTCATCGGAGCGCACGACCTCGGCGACGGCCAGGCGCGGTTCGGCGCCCTGCGGTACGGGCATATGCACGAGGGCCAGGACGTCTTCGGGAAGACGGGTACTCCTGAGGTCGCCGTGCATGACGGGGTCGTCGTCGATCGAGGCAAGAGCACCGACCCCGATTCCGGCGGCCGGGGCAACTTCCTGACGATCTACAGCCCGCAGGACAACCACAGCTTCGTCTACATGCACATGCTCAAGCCATCGCCGGCGCTGCTCGGCAAGCAGGTGCACGCCGGGCAGTTGATCGGCCGGCTCGGGTGCACCGGCTCCTGCGAAGGCCCACACCTCCACTTCGAGGTCCGGGTCGGCAAGGCAGCCCCGGGCGCCGAGACCAAGCCGGTCGACCCCCTGCCCTATCTGAAGGGATGGCCGCAGGCCACCCCCGGCTGACGCGATGCCCGAGGTCGGCTATGAGCGGCGCGGTGCGGCGGCGGTGATCACCATCGACCGCCCCGAGCGCCGCAACGCCGTCGACCCGAGCACCGCCGACCTGCTGCTCGAGGCTTACCGCGGGTTCGAGTCCGACGACGAGGCGAGGGTGATGATCCTCACCGGCGCCGGCGATGAGGCCTTCTGCGCCGGCGCCGACCTCAAGTCCGTGGCGGCCGCGATGAACGACCAGGGCGTCGCCCAGCAGTGGCTGAAGCCCCGGCCGGACGGGCCGCTCGGGTTCACGCGCCTGACGCCGTCGAAACCGACGATCGCCGCGATCTCCGGCTGGGCGCTGGCCGGCGGGCTCGAGCTGGCGCTCTGGTGCGACCTGCGGATCGGGACCGAGACCGCGCGGCTCGGCTTTCCCGAGCGGCGCTGGGGCGTCCCCCTGATCGACGGAGGCACGCAGCGCCTGCCGCGGATCGTCGGCATGGGCCGGGCTCTGGACCTGATCCTCAGCGGCCGGATCGTCGAGGCCGATGAGGCCCTCGCAATGGGCCTCCTGACCGAAGTCGTCGCGCCCGGGAAGCACCTGGAGCGGTCCCTGGAGATGGCCGAGGGACTCGCCTCGTTCCCACAGGAGACGATGCTGGCCGACCGTCGCTCCGCCATCGAGGGCTTCGGACTCCCGCTGGAGGAGGGCCTCGCCCTCGAGGCCGAGATCGGCGGAGCAGTCACGCGGCGTCGGAGTCGAGGGCGCCGCCCGCTTCGCCGCGGGCGAGGGCCGCGGCGGCAAGGGCGCCGGCGTCTAGGCGCGAATCTCGAGCAGTTTCCTGGCCCACCGCCAGGAAATCGCTCACGATCCATTCAAGACGGCGCGCAGCGTCGCCGCCACATGCTCGGGGTCGTAGCGGACCTGGGCGTGGGTGAATCTCACGACGATGAAGCCGGCGGCAACCAGCGCTTGGTCTCGCCTCCGATCCTTTGCCTGCTGACCTGGCGTCCGGTGGTACCGCAGAGCCGTCGGTCTCGACGATGACCCTGGCAGCTGCCCAGAGGAAATCCACGCGGAACCCGTTTACTGGTTGCTGGGTCTCCGGCTTCGGCAGCCTTGCCCGACGAACGAGCCGCAAGAAGCGCCGCTCCAGCTCTGAATCAGTGAAGGCGAAGGTATGCCGATCCAGGACTCAGCCGGAGCGCGGGAAGCCCGATCACGCGTCGGTGCTCCTCGTCCGCCGTAGGACCTCCGGCACCGACTCGCCCCGCGTTTGTCGCCCGTCACTGCGGCCTCCGGCCCGGCCGCGGGTCGACCTGGGAGGTGAGTCAAGGAGCGTCAGCGGCCCGGGCCGTCAACGGGCCGCAAGTCGGGCCGATCGACCCTGAGAGGTCGGGGGGCCGATGAGTCGGGGCCCGGCTCCGCGGCGACTGCGGACGCTCCTCGACCGCCGAGACCTTCGCCTGACCGACTCCAGCTCGAGCGCGTGTTATGCGGCTGGTCCGGCGGGCGGGGCTGCCGAGGCCGGAGACGGGCGTGCGCCTCAACGGGTCAAGGTCGACTTCTTCTGGCCCGCCCTCGGGCTCGTCGTGGAGACCGACGGGCTTCGCTATCACCGCACTCCAGCCGAGCAGGCGCGCGGGTCCGCCGCCGGGACCGGCGACGCCCGCGCCGGCCTGACGGCCCTCCGCTCACCCATGCCCAGGTCCGCTTCCGACGCCGTGCTGGGCCGTCCGCGAGACGCCTGGCCGGCCCTGTTTCGCTGCAGGTTCTCGCGGGCCAACCGCGGCCCGGATCGACGGCCGGCCCGGACGCTGCCCCTACAGCCGGAAGCTCGGCAGCAGCCGCTTCTCGGTCTCGCCCTTGACCTGGGCGACGACCTCGACCTGGCCCTCGAGCGGGGTGCCGCGGATCTTGGTCGCGAGCAGGTCGTCGACCTGGAAGATGCCGGCGGAGTTGTTCATCTCGATCTCGATCCGGACGGCGCGCTCCTCCCCGCGCCTCGATCCGGACCTCGTCGATCGCCGCCGCCGAGAGGGAGTGGATGCCGCCTGGCCGGCCTCGATCGGGATCCGCGAGCGGCCCTGCGCCATGTCGAGCGCGTCGGCGACGCGCACCACGCCGGCCTCGACCGTGTAGGGCTCGCCGCGGCGGCGGTGGCCGATGATCGCGTGCAGGACCTCCGACGATCACGACCGTGCGCTCGGGCTCCTCGTAGACGCCCTCGAGCAGCGACGTCGAGCCGCTCGGCGGCCAGGAAGAGGCTGTAGGCCTCGTGGTCGGCGCGGTGGATCGACATCCCGACGTCGTGCAGCAGCGCGCCGCCGGCCACCACCACCTCGGCGTCGCGGTCCTTCATCCCGTGGTCGGCGACCATCGCCGGCTCGATCCCGCCCTTGACCAGCAGCCGCAGCAGCCGCAGCGCGATGTTGAGCACGACCTGCACGTGGACCCACGAGTGGTCCGACATCCCCAGCCGCTCGCGAGGTGACCTGCGCCATGTACCACCAGGCCCGTACCCGCTCGTCGGCGTTGACCGCGTCGAGGAACCGCTCCAGCTTGCGGTTGCCGCGCGTCGGCGCGTGCACCTGTGCCTTGGTGAGCGGCTTCCGCAATGGAACCTTGGCTCGGACATCTGGCCCCTTTTGCTTCCATAGCCGGTAGGAAATCCTTGCAGAGGGCTCGAAAGGGGGTGCGTAGTTGACGTCCGTCACTCAACCGCTTTGAGCTATTTGCGGGATTTCCGAGGGGAAATCGCCGCTACTGTGGCCGCGTTCGCGCTTAGGATCATTGGGAGGCGGTGGCCAAGGCGCAGGTCCACGCGCCAACGCGGGGCAACCGCAAGTTGCAGAGCTTCCTCGACGCCGTCAACGCCGACGAGCGCGTACGGGCCTGGTGGTACATGGCACAGATCGATTCGGAGCGCCTCGGGATGTCGGATCACTCCTGGGTGCACGTGCAGGTGGTGCTCAACATCGCGCTGCGGTTGCTGCGCCTGCTGGTCAAGGGCGGCATCGAGCCGGCGATGGTCACCGAGCACCGGATGAAGGACCGTGACGCCGAGGTGGTGGTGGCCGGCGGCGCGCTGCTCCACGACGTCGGCATGTCGGTCCATCGCGTCGACCATGAGGCCTACAGCCTCTTCCTGGTCCAGGAGCGGCTGCAGTCGCTGCTCGTCGACATCTATCGGGACCCAGAGCGGACGGTGGTGACCTCGGAGATCCTGCACGCGATCATCGGCCACCGCCGTCGCGGCGAGCCCTACACCTTGGAGGCCGGGGTGGTGCGGGTGGCTGACGCGCTCGACATGGCCGAGGGCCGTTCGCGGATCCCGGTTGAGGACGGCCAGTACGGGATCCACGCCCTCTCCGCAGCGGCGATCGACGAAGTCCGGATCGAGGGCGGGGAGGAGCGCGCCGTCCGCATCGAGATCGACATGAACAACTCCGCCGGCATCTTCCAGGTCGACGACCTGCTCGCCACCAAGCTCCGCGGCACCCCACTCGAGGGCCACGTCGAGGTGATCGCCCAGGTCTCGGGCGAGACGGAGAAGCGCCTGCTGCCGAGCTTCCGGCTGTAGCGGGGGGAGAGTCCGGAGCTCGAGCGCTTTCCTGGACGTGGGCCAGGAAACTGCTCGAGATTCAGTCCGGCTCTGGCGTCTCGCGGACTACCAGCACGGGGTCGTGACGCGGCGCCAGCTCATCGAGGGCGGGTTCAGCTCGGATGGGATCGACGGCCGCGTCAGAGCTGGCCGCCTTCATCGACTTTGGCGGGGGGTCTTCGCGGTGGGACGGCCGAGACTCACTGCCCGAGGCTGGTGGTCGGCCGCAGTCCTGGTCTGCGGCGGCAGACAGTGCTCAGCCATCAGAGCGCGGCCCAGCTGTGGGGAATTCGGAGAGACGAAAACAGGCAGTCGAGGGGAGCAGGATCGGCCGTCGGTCATCGATGTCTCAGTCCCGGGCGTCAAGAGTCACCGGCGGAGCGGGATTCGGATTGCATCGGCGCCGCGACCTCGCAGAGGTGGATCGGACCAGGTACGAGCGGATTCCGGTGACGAGTCCAGGTCGCACGCTCCTGGATCTTGCCTCCCTCCTCGACCCGAGCGAGTTGGAGGCCGCAGTGAACGCGGCCGACAAACTGGGGCTTGTCGATCCCGAGTCCCTACGTGCGGAATCGTGGAGCACCGAGCGCATAATCGGGCTTCCCGCGCTCCGGCGAGTCCTGGATCGGCATACCTTCGCCGTCACTGATTCAGAGCTGGAGCGGCGCTTCTTGCGGCTCGTTCGTCGGGCAAGGCTGCCGAAGCCGGAGACGCAGCAACGAGTGAACGGGTTCCGCGTGGATTTCCTCTGGGCAGCTGCCAGGGTCATCGTCGAGACCGACGGTCTGCGGTACCACCGGACGCCAGGTCCAGGCGAAGGATCGGAGGCGAGACCAAGCGCTCGTTGCCGACGGCTTCATCGTCCTGAGATTCACCCACGCCCAGGTCCGCTACGACCCCGAGCATGTGGCGGCAACGCTGCGCGCCGTCTTGAATGGATCGTGAGCGATTTCCTGGCGGTGGGCCGGGAAACTGCTCGAGATCGGCCTCGACCCCCGCGCCCTTGCCTCCGCGGCCCTCGCCGGCGGCAAAGCGGGCGGCGCCCTTGACTCCGATGCCGGTGACTGCTCCGCCGATCTCAGCCTCGCGGGCGAGGCCCTCCTCCAGCGGGAGTCCGAAGCCCTCGATGGCCGAGCGACGGTCGGCCAGCATCGTCTCCTGTGGGAACGAGGCGAGTCCCTCGGCCATCTCCAGAGACCGCTCCAGGTGCTTCCCGGGCGCGACGACTTCGGTCAGGAGGCCCATTCGAGGGCCTCATCGGCCTCGACGATCCGGCCGCTGAGGATCAGGTCCAGAGCCCGGCCCATGCCGACGATCCGCGGCAGGCGCTGCGTGCCTCCGTCGATCAGGGGGACGCCCCAGCGCCGCTCGGGGAAGCCGAGCCGCGCGGTCTCGGTCCCGACCCGCAGGTCGCACCAGAGCGCCAGCTCGAGCCCGCCGGCGAGCGCCCAGCCGGAGATCGCGGCGATCGTCGGTTTCGACGGCGTCAGGCGCGTGAACCCGAGCGGCCCGTCCGGCCGGGGCTTCAGCCACTGCTGGGCGATGCCCTGGTCGTTCATCGCGGCCGCCACGGACTTGAGGTCGGCGCCCGGCGCAGAAGGCCTCATCGCCGGCGCCGGTGAGGATCATCACCCTCGCCTCGTCGTCGGACTCGAACCCGCGGTAAGCCTCGAGCAGCTGGTCGGCGGTGCTCGGGTCGACGGCGTTGCGGCGCTCCGGGCGGTCGATGGTGATCACCGCCGCCGCTCCGCGCCGCTCATAGCCGACCTCGGGCATCGAGTCAGCCGGGGGTGGCCTGCGGCCATCCCTTCAGGTAGGGTAGGGGGTCGATCGGTTTGGTCTCGGCGCCCGGGGCCGCCTTGCCGACCCGGACCTCGAAGTGGAGGTGCGGGCCTTCGCAGGAGCCGGTGCACCCAAGCCGGCCGATCAACTGCCCGGCGTGCACCTGCTTGCCGAGCAGCGCCGGCGATGGCTTGAGCATGTGCATGTAGACGAAGCTGTGGTTGTCCTGCGGGCTGTAGATCGTCAGGAAGTTGCCCCGGCCGCCGGAATCGGGGTCGGTGCTCTTGCCTCGATCGACGACGACCCCGTCATGGACAGCGACCTCAGGAGTACCCGTCTTCCCAGAAGACGTCCTGGCCCTGATGGAATGCCCGTAGCGCAGGGCGCCGAACCGGGCCTGGGCGTCGCCGAGGTCGTGGGCTCCGAATAGCGGGAAGACGTAGCCGGGTGCAAGGCCGGGCGGGCGTGCCGGAGTCGATGCCAAAGATCGCGGCGCTGCTCGCCAGTGACTGGCGGCTCGCTCCCGTGTCGAGTCCCGGCACCGGCAGACCGAGCGCCGAGCCCAGGCCAGCGCTGAGGCCAGCACCACGGTCACCGCCAACCCCGCCTTGGCGGTCGGCCAGACCAGGCCGCGCCTTCGCGTCGAGGCACGCCTGCGGTTCTCCGCGGCGCGGGCGCGCTTGCGAACCGGGCCCCTACGCCAGGTTCGATCCGGGCGCCTGCCGGCTTGCGCTCAGGCTTCGGTGG
>CAWKFQ010000020.1:0-83400 GCA_963848955.1 uncultured Solirubrobacterales bacterium
CCAGATGATGGATGCGCTCGAGGTCGGAAGGGTGAACGTCGCCGCTCGCGGCGTCGGCCTCGCCCAGCGGGCTCTCGAGCTGGCGCTCCGCTACAGCCAGGAGCGAAAGACCTTCGGCAAGCCGATCGCAGAGCACCAGGCGATCCAGTTCAAGCTCGCCGACATGGCGACCAAGATCGAGGCGGCGCGCCTCCTCACCTGCAAGGCCGCGCGGATGAAGGACGCCGGCGAGCGCTCGGACCTCGAGGCCGGGATGGCGAAGCTGCTCGCCTCCGAGACCGGCAAGGAGGTCGTCGAGGAGTCATTTCGCATCCACGGCGGCTACGGCTACTCGAAGGAGTACGAGATCGAGCGGCTCTACCGCGACGCTCCCCTGCTGCTGATCGGCGAGGGCACCTCCGAGATCCAGCGGATGGTGATCGGCAGGAAGCTGCTGGAGCGCAACAAGATCTGACGCCGGTCGCCCTGGTCAGCGGGGCAAGTAGGGGGATCGGCGCCGAGATCGCCCGCCAGCTCGCCGTCCGATCACGGCTTCGTCGTGTTCGCCGGCGCCAGGGATCCCGACGACGTCGAGGAGGCTGAGGGGATCATCCCCATCGAGCTCGACGTCACCGATCAGGACGAGGTCTACTCGGCCCTGGAACTGATCGGCTCCGATCCGGGTCATCTCGACGCGTTGGTCAACAACGCTGGCGTCTACGGCGATCCAGTCGGGGCCGCGGACTACGACCTCGACCGCGCACACGAGGTTCTGGAGGTCAACACGTTCGGCCCCTGGAGGCTGATCGAGGCGTTCCTGCCGCTGCTCCACCGCAGCTCCCAGCCGCGGATAGTCAACGTCTCCAGCGGGGCGGGCCAGCTGTCCGACATGAACGGAGGCCGAGCGGCCTATCGCGTCTCCAAGGCGGCGCTCAACGCGCTCACACGCACGCTCGCCTGGGACGAGGACGACGTCAAGGTCAACGCGATGTGCCCGGGGTGGGTCCGCACCGACATGGGCGGCCCCACGGCGCCGAGGTCGGTCGAGGAGGGCGCGGATACCGCCGTCTGGCTGGCGACCCTGCCGGACGACGGCCCGACGGGTGGCTTCTTCCGCAACCGCGAGCCAATACCGTGGTGAGATGGCGTCGACCCAGGACCTGATCAAGACCGCGATCGAGCGCTTCCAGGCGGAGGTTCCGGCCCTCGCGCAGCTCAAGCTGGTCTTCGAGCTGGAGCTCAGAGGGAGGGGCGACGTGCAGATGTTCCGGGTGGAGGTGCCCGGACCCAAGATCACCAAGGCGGCCTCTACGGAGGACGCGCGGGTGACGCGTGGCGATCCCGCGCTCCGACTTCAACGAGCTGGCGACCGAGGGGCATGTCGAGCGACTACATCGCGGCGGTCGAGAACGGGCACATCCGGGCGAGCGGAGACACGAACATCCAGAAGCTCATCGCTCAGGTGGTACAGCGCCACGAGCAGCGCGTCCGGACCAAGAAGGTCCACTAGGGAGTGGCGAGCAGGGGGGTCGATCCGGCCCGGCTGGCGAGGGTCCGCGCGGCCGCGCAGCTGCTCCACCGGCCGGCTGCGGCCAAGGACCCCGCGGAGATCGCGAGGGCGATCGCGCGGAGCCCAGGCGCAGGACGTATACGCGGGCCCGCTCCACTTCCGCTCGCGCAGCCGGCAGCCTGACCGCGGCTGACATCCAACGCGCCCGCACGGAGGAGCGCTCGCTTCTCCGCATCTGGGTGATGCGCATGACGATTCACCTGATCCCGACCGAGGACGCGGCCTGGTGGCTGCCGTTGTTCGAGCCGGATATCGCGCGCTGGCAGCGCAGGCGGCTCGGTGAGCTCGGGATGGCGGCGCGCGACGTGGACAAGGCGCTCGCGGTGATCGCTCGTGCGCTGGACCGACGAGGGGCCGATGACGAGAACGGAGGCACGGGAGCGGGTCGAGAAGGCGGGGGTCAAGCTCGACCACGCAGACCGGGATGCACATCGTCGGACTTGCGGTGACCTCCGGGATCGCCTGCCTGGGTCCCGACCGAGGCAGGCAGACCTGCCTGGTTCTCCGCGAGGACTGGATCGGGAAGCTGCCCAACGGTCGATCGGGCGACGGGCCTTGCCGAGCTGGCTCGCGTCTACGTCCGGGCCTTCGCACCAACGACGGACCGTGACTTCGCCTACTGGTCGGGCCTCGGGCTGCGCGAGGTGAGGTCCGGGCTGGAGGCGATCGCCTCGCGAGATCGAGGAGGTCCGAGTGGGGGAGGAGACGATGCTCGCGCCGCGCGGCGGGCTCGCCCGGCTTCCGCGCAAGGGCCAGGTGCGGATGCTCGGCAACTTCGACACCTATCTGCTCGGCTGGAAGGACCGCACCTTCTCGGTCGCCGGGGAGCACGCGATCCACGTCAAGGAGGGGGGCGGGGGTTGGATCCGGCCGGTGATCGTCGAGGACGGGATCGTCGTCGGGGGTTGGCGCTCGGCGCGCAAGAGCGGTCGGCTGGAGATCTCGCTCAACCTGCCCAAGGCGGAGCGCGACCGGCTCGGGGACGCGATCGAGGCCGAGATCGCCGACATCGCCCGCTTCGAAGGTGTGGAGGCCACGATTGCCCAGAGTTAGACGGGTCGCCCCTTCGGGGCGCCCTCGCATAACATGCCGCGCCGATGAGCGACGAGAACCACCAGCTGACCACCGACCAGTCCGAGCGCGAGGCCTCCGGCGCGCACGAGTACGGGCGCTACCTGGAGGAGTTCGAGGTCGGGGCGGTCTACAAGCACTGGCCGGCGAAGACGATCACGGAGTCCGAGGACCACCTCTTCTGCCTGCTGACGATGAACCACCACCCGCTGCACATCAACGACGTCTACGCGTCGAACAGCCAGCAGGGGAGAAACGTGGTGGCCGGCCCGTATGTCTACTCGCTGGTGTTCGGCATGACGGTCAACGACGTCTCGGGCAAGGCGATCGCCAACCTGGCGACCGACGAGCTCAGCCATCCAAACCCCGTCTTCCACGGCGACACGCTCTTCGTCGAGTCGGAGGTGCTCGAGGTGCGACCCTCGCAGTCGAAGCCGGACCGCGGCGTCGTCCGCGTCCATACCCGCGCTTACAACCAGGATGGGACACTGGTGGCGGAGTTCAAGCGGGCCGTCCTGGTGCCGCGGAAGACCGAGGGTTAGGAGAGAGACGATGAACCTGAAGCGACTCACGGACCGGGCCAAGGACTTGGTCAACAAGCGCGGCGGAACGCGGCGCCCTCAAGGAGGATGCGGAGGAGCTCAAGGACATCGCCTCGGGCAAAGGGAGCCTCAAGGACAAGGCCAAGGCCGCCGGCGAGGCGATCAAGGACCCGGGCGCGCCCGGCGAGGAGAAGCCGAGGCCCGAGTAGCTCGGCTCAGCAGGACAGCTCTTGGACGTCGTAGCCGGGAGGCGGGCCAAGAGCCTCCCTGGTGCATCGGAAATCGGTGACGGTGGTGCGAATCCGGCCTTTCTTCGTGCGGGTGACGATCTCGTTCCACTGCCAGTGATAGGCGTAGACGTCCGGATTCGTCTCGCCGGGGAACGGGGGGCTGCCGTCGTCGGTGTGATGGACATCCGCCATGAAGGCACTCCCTTGGCGGGTCAGCTTGCCGACGTTCTTGCAGCCACCGCCGACGAGCAGGCCGTAGGGCGGCGGCTCGATCGTGAACCCCATCGCGTTGTACTTGGCCCGGTACTGCTCGGCGCTCTGGAAAATCGCGTCGGTCGTCTGATCGCAGGTCAGCCTGAGCCGCTTGTGCTTCTTCGCGTCGGCTCCACCGGTAACCGCTACGGCGGTCACGAGCAGAAGCAGGGCGGTGGCGGTCAGCAGCCTTCGCATCGCCGGCGAACCTAGCCACCGGCGCTCATCAAATGCTCATCGGAGTGGGATCGTGGCTAGATCAGTGCGCCTCGTCCGGCGCGTGCGCCGGCGGGCGTGACTCCTCGGCGAGCGAGGTGATCTCGAGCACGCCCGCGCGAGGCCTCCTCGAGCACCTCGGTGGCCTCCTCTGCGGAGCGGGCGTAGAGCTCGACCAGCAGGTGGACGATGATCCGCTCCTCGTCGTGCTTGTGGAAGCGGACGTGGGTGAAGAACTCGCGCGTCCCGGCCTCGCCGAAGGAGCCGTAGGTGAGCGACTCGGCGGCCTCGGGCCCGGAGCAGCTCTCGACCTGGTCCTGGTCGACCTGCACGGTGCAGGAGGCGACCCAGGGGGTGCCGGCGACCATCCGCTCCCAGCGGTCCTCGACCGGGACGACCCTGTCCTCCTGGATCGTCAGGTGGGGCTGGTCGTGGAGGCAGCGCAGGCACTGGACTACGGCCTCCTGGACCTCGTCCAGGCGCTCCGCGGGCTCGCCGCGTCTCGGGGTCGATCCGCAGGATCGCGTCGTAGTGCATCTGCACCTCGAGATCCCGGGCCCAGCAGCGGTAGCAGCGAAGCCACGCCGAGCGGTCTCCGTTGAGTTCGTTCATCTCTCCCTATTGAAGCGCCCCGCCGCTCCCGGCGCCACCCTTTGCGACCGAGAGGGGGGTCAGGTCTGCCAGTGGATTCGCTTGTTCTGCAGCCTGCAGTTCACCTCGACGATGCGGCCGCCGGAGCTCCTGCCGCTGCAGTCGAACCCCTGGACGTGGGTCTTTCGACGGTTCTTGAACTCCTTGACGATCGCCTTGGCCTTCCAGCAGGCGGTCCCGCCCTTCACGGTCACACCCCCGCCGCAGTTGACGGCCCCGGCCGGGCCAGCGGCGATCAGCAGGCCCACGCAGACGAGGCAGGCCAGAGCAGCGGTTGTCAGCAGTCGTCTCATCAATCCCTCCCTCAGGCTGGCTGGGCGGCGCGGTGGCGCTCGGCCACCAGGTCCGCGATCTCTCGCATGATTATGTTGATCTCGAAGTCCTTGGGTGTGTAGACGCCGGCGACGCCTGCCTCGCGCATGGCGGCGGCATCCGCGGCCGGGATGATCCCGCCGACCACGACGGGGATGTCGGCGCCCTGCTCTCGCAGAAGCTCGACGACGCGGGGGACGAGCTCGCGGTGCGAGCCGGAGAGGATCGAGAGGCCCACCACGTCGACGTCCTCCTGGACGGCGGAGTTCGCGATCTGCTCCGGCGTCAGACGGATGCCCTGATAGATCACCTCCATGCCCACGTCTCGGGCTCGGACGGCGATCTGCTCGGCGCCGTTCGAGTGGCCGTCGAGGCCGGGCTTGCCGACCAGGATCCGGATCGGGTGCCCGATCTCGTCGGCGACCTTGGAGACCAGGGCCCGGACCTCGCCGAGCAGGTCGCCGTTCACCGCGGCACCGCCGGCCGCCTCCGAGACTCCGGTCGGGGCGCGGTAGTCGCCAAAGACCCCGCGCAGGACGCCCGCCCACTCGCCGGTCGTGGCGCCGGCCTTGGCTGCCTCCATCGTCGCGGGCATGATGTTCGCGCTCTCGTCGCGGGCGGCCTCGGCGAGACTCTCCAGGGCTGCGTCAACGGCCGCTTGGTCGCGCTGCGAGCGCCACTCCTCGAGAGCGACGATCCGCTCGTGCTCGACCTCGGGATCGGGGGTGAGGATGCCGCCGTCCTCTGCGGCGGTGAGCGGCGAATCCTCGGTCTCTGTGAACTTGTTCTGCCCGACGACGACGATCTCGCCCCGCTCGATCTTGGCGATTCGCTCGCGGTTCGACTCGACCAGCCTTGCCTTCATGTACGGGACCGCCTCGACCGCGCCGCCATTTTCCTCGACCGCCTTCATCTCGGCCTTGGCACCCTCGACGAGTTCGGCTACCAGGCCCTCCATCACCTTCGAGCCTTCGAAGATGTCCGGGTACTCGAGCAGGTCTGTCTCGTTGGCCAGGATCTGCTGGATCCGCAGGCTCCACTGCTGATCCCAGGGGCGGGGGAGGCCGAGCGCCTCGTTCCAAGCCGGCAGCTGGATCGCCCGGGCACGGGCGTCGCGTCCCATTGTCACCGCAAGCGCTTCGAGCACGATCCGGGGCACGTTGTTCTCGGGCTGGGACTCGGTCAGGCCGAGGGAGTTCACCTGGACGCCGTAGCGGAGGCGCAGGAACTTCGGCTCGGTCACCCCGTAGCGGTTGCGGCCGATCCACTCCCACATCTCGCCCATGGCGCGGAGCTTGGCGTGCTCCTCGATGAAGCGGACGCCGGCGTTGACGAAGAAGGAGATGCGACCGAAGACCCGGGGGAAGTCCTCCTCGGAGACCTGGCCGCGGGCCTTGACCTCGTCGAGTACCGCGATCGCGGTGGAGAGGGCGTAGGCGATCTCCTGCACGGGCGTCGCGCCCGCCTCCTGCAGGTGGTAGGAGCAGACATTGATCGGGTTCCAATTGGGGATCTCGTTGACGGTGAAGGCGACCGTGTCGGCGATCAGCCGCATCGAGGGCCCGGGTGGGAAGGCGTAGGTGCCGCGGGAGAGGTACTCCTTGATGATGTCGTTCTGGGTCGTGCCGGCCAGCGCGTCCCGCTTGACCCCGTTCTCCTCCGCGACCGTCGCGTAGAGGGCCAGGAGCCAGGCCGCGGTGGCGTTGATCGTCATCGAGGTGTTCATCTCGTCGAGCGGGATCCCGTCGAAGAGCGTGTGCATGTCGCCCTTGTGGACGATCGAGACGCCGACCTTCCCCACCTCGCCGCGGGCGAGCTCGGCGTCGGGGTCGTAGCCGGTCTGGGTGGGGAGATCGAAGGCGACCGAGAGGCCGGTCTGACCCTTGGCGAGGTTCTTGCGGTAGAGCTCGTTCGAGCGGCGGGCATCTGAATGCCCCGCGTAGGTCCGCATTACCCACGGCCGGTCCCGCTCCGGCAGGCGGTGCTCGCTCATGGGCTAATGGTAAGTCCCAGGCAATCGGCACCGCGCCAGGCGGTGCCCGCCCTGCGCCTGACCGCTCCGACCGAGGTTGCACGGTGTTCTTGCAGTCTCCGCGGCCCTCGTGGTTACGCTCACGCCCGGATACGCATGAGAACGAAGCTGACAGCCCTGATCGTCGCCTGCGCGGCCCTCGCGGCCGGCGCGGTCGCCCAAGCGGCCCCGATCCCGGTCGCGGTCTACACCTTCCAGGGCCAGGACGACGTGAACGCGTTCCAGAAGGTCTTCGGCGACAAGTGCAAGCGCAAGTGGGCCGGCAATCAGGCGATGTCGATCGCCATCAGGGAGGGCAATTCGTGCAGCTACCGCTCCTCCGTGGTCGCCGACTCGTCCGACCAGTACGCGGACCAGGGGATGGTGGCCACCACGACGGTCGGCGGCGGGACGACGAAGCTACAGACCAAGTCGTTCGTCGGGGTCGGGGTGCGCCGCAGCGACACTGCCGGCTACGTGCTGAGGATCCTCCCGAACAAGCACAAGTGGCAGTACCTCCGCGACCCCAAGGGGACGGCGGGGCTGAAGCTCGAGGCGTCGGGCAGCGGCAAGTTCGTCAAGCTCGGCTCCAAGCCGAACGTGATCGCGCTTCGCGCCTTCTCACGCGGCGGCACCACCACCAGCGTGATCGCCTCGGTCAACGGCCGCGGCGTGGTGTCCGCCACCGACTCGGGCGCTGACCAGCCCGACGGCCGCCAGACCGTGCTCACAGCGGGCGCCAAGGGCTCCGGCTCCGGCGCCGGGATCATGGGCGTCTTCGACAACGTCACGGTCCAGGTCCCGAACCCCTTCGGGTAGACCGACCCGGGCGGCAAATCCCCGTTCGCCCGAGCCGAATCCTCTAAATTCGGCCGGGTGGCCACGACCACGGTTGAGAGGCCCAAGGCGGCAGGTCCCGAGGAGGGCGTGGGAGGGAATTGGCTCGTGATCGTCATGAACGACGACCACAACACCTTCGATCACGTCGCGCACACCCTGTCCAGCGTGATTCCGGGAGTGAGCCTCGATCGCGGCTACCGCTACGCGGACAAGATCCACAGCAGCGGCAAGGCCGCGGTCTGGACCGGACCGCGCGAGCCGGCGGAGCTCTATTGGGAGCAGCTCAAGGGAGCCGGCCTCACCATGGCGCCGCTGGAGCAGCACTAGACGGTCAAGGTCTCTCGGCCGGCGTTGGGCGGCGCTCACTACGATCCTCGAGTGAGGCATCCAGCTGTGTGAAACCACAGCCCAGGAGGAGACGAGATGTCCACGCAGAGCAAGGCCACCGACGCAGCAACGCCCGCCGAGGACGGGGCAATCCGTCCCTTCAAAGTCGAGGTCTCGGAGGAGGAGCTGGACGACCTGCGCCGGCGGGTGGCAGCGTCGCGCCTGCCCAGCAGGGAGCTCGTCGAGGACCGCACACAGGGCGTGCAGAAGGCGACGGTGCAGGAGCTCATTCGCTACTGGGGTGGCGACTACGACATGAGCAGGCTCGCGGACAAGCTGAATGCCTTCCCACAGTTCGTGACGGAGATCGACGGCCTCGACATCCACTTCATTCATGTGAGGTCGCCTGAGGAGAACGCCCTGCCGCTGATCCTCACGCACGGCTGGCCCGGTTCCATCGTGGAGATGCTGGAAGTGATCGGCCCGCTCACGCGATCCGACTTCGCACGGCGGTGACGCGGCCGATGCCTTCGACCTGGTCGTGCCCTCGATCCCCGGCTACGGCTTCTCGGCGCAGCCGGCGGAGGTCGGCTGGGACCCCGGCCACGTGGCGCAGGCCTGGGCGAAGCTGATGAAACGGCTCGGCTACGACCGCTACGTCGCCCAGGGGGGTGACCTCGGGGCTGCAGTCAGCGACACCATGGCGCTCCAGGCGCCGGAGGGGCTGGCGGGCATTCACCTCAACTTCCTGAGGAGGCCCCCGAATCGAGCTCGTGGCGTCCGCCTTTGCCGGCGCGCCCGAGCCGGAGGGGCTCACAGAGGAGGAGCACAAGGCGCTCGAATCTCCTCAGCACGCAGTTCAAGAAGGGCTACATCGTCGAGCAGGGCCAGTCGCCTCAGTCGATCGGCTATTCGCTGACGGACTCGCCCGCCGGGCTGGCCGCCTGGATGCTCGACCACGACACCGACAGCCACGTGAAGATTTCGCGGGCCTTCGTCGACGGGAATCCCACGGGTGGCCTCACCCGCGACCACATCCTCGACAACATCACCCTCTACTGGGTGACGGCGACCGGGACCTCGGCAGCGCGCATGTACTGGGAGAGCCAGCGCGCCGCCGCTGCCGCTGCGGCGGCGGGGCAGACGCCACCCGAGACCTCGCTGCCGGTCGCCTTCACGGTGTTCCCCGGCGAGATCTACAGGGCCCCGCGCAGCTGGGCCGAGAGGGTCTACCCGAACCTCATCTACTTCAACGAGGTCGAGCGGGGCGGCCACTTCGCGGCCTGGGAGGAGCCGGAGCTATTCACGACCGAGATGCGAGCCGCATTCAACTCACTGCGCTGACCCTCCAGGGTCGCGCGAACGAACGTCAGGAGAAACAGATGGAATCCACAGCCTCGACCAAGTCGGCCACCACAGAAGACATTCGCCCGTTCACGTTCGAAGTCTCCGACGAGGAGCTCGAGGATCTGCGCAGCCGCATCGAGGCGACGAAGTGGCCCGACCGGGAGGTGGATCCCTCCCAGGGGGTGCAGCTCGAGACGATCCAGGCACTGGCCAGCTATTGGGGGACCGACTACGACTGGCGAAAGTTCGAGGAGCGCTTTGCGGCGCTGCCGCACTTCATCACCGAGATCGACGGGGTGAACATCCACTTCATCCACGTTCGCTCCGACAACGAGAATGCGCTGCCGTTGATCGTCACGCACGGGTGGCCGGGCTCGACGGTCGAGCAGCTGAAGATCATCGATCCGCTCACCAAGCCCACGGAGCACGGTGCCAGCGCAGGCGACGCTTTCCATCTCGTGATCCCGTCGCTGCCCGGCCATGGGTTCTCGGGGAAGCCGACCGAGACCGGCTGGGACCCGATCCGCATCGCAAAGGCCTGGGCCGTGCTGATGGAGCGCCTCGGCTATGACCGCTACGTCGCTCAGGGCGGCGACTGGGGCAATGCCGTCACCGAGCAGCTGGCCCTGCTGAAGCCCCCGGGACTGCTCGGCATCCACACCAACATGCCGGCGACGCTCTCGCCCGAGATCTCGAAGGGCGTTCAGTTGGGCGAGCCGGCGCCTGCGGACCTCTCGGCCGACGAGAAGGAGGCCTACGAGATCCTGGTCCACTTCTTCGCCACCGGCACCGGCTACGCGGGCGAGATGGGCAACCGGCCGCAGACGCTCTACGGCATCGTGGACTCGCCGATCGGCCTGGCGGCCTGGATGCTCGATCACGACGAGGCCAGCTACAAGCTGATCGCGCGCGCCTTCGCCGGCAATCCCGGCGGCCTCTCGCGAGACGACGTGCTCGACAACGTCACCCACTACTGGCTGACGAACAGTGGGATCTCCTCGGCGCGGCTCTACTGGGAGAGCAAGTTCGGGCTTCTTCGACGTCAAGGGCGTCGAGCTCCCGGTCGGGCTCACGGTCTTCCCCGACGAGCTCTATCCGGCTCCGCGGAGCTGGGCGGAGAAGGCGTACCCGAAGCTCATCCACTACGGGGTGGCCGACGAGGGCGGCCACTTCGCCGCCTGGGAGCAGCCGCAGAAGTTGTCAGAGGAGGTTCGGGCGACCTTCAGGTCGCTGCGCTGATCGGCCAACAAGCTCGCTATTGAAAGGAAAAGAGCATGCCTGACGCTACGAACAACCATGGCTCGCCGACCGTCGTGCTGGTGCACGGCGCGTTCGCCGACGCCTCCAGCTGGAACGGCGTGATCGAGAGGCTCCAAGGCAAGGGCGTGCAGGTCAAGGCGCCGGCCAACCCACTGCGGGGCATCGCCAGTGACTCCGCCTACATAGCCACCGTGTTCGACGAGACGCCGGGCCCGATCGTCGCGGTCGGTCACTCATACGGCGGCGCGGTGATCACAAATGCCGCCAAGCAGGCCAAGAACGTCGTCGGCCTCGTCTTCGTCGCCGCCTTCGCCCCGGACGAGGGGGAGCGTCTGGGCGAGGTGGAGGACGGGTCCAAGGACAGCGTCCTGAACAGCGCGCTCGTCCCGCAGCATTATCCGTCGGCGAACGGCGGTGAGCCGGCCGTCGAGTTCGCGATCGATCCCGCGAAGTTCCACGAGGCGTTCGCGGCCGACCTGCCAACCGCGCAGACAGCGTTGATGGCCGCCACCCAGCGGCCCGTTGCTGAGCTGGGGTTCTCTGAGCCGTCGGGGCCACCCGCCTGGAAGGACCTGCCGTCCTGGGCCGTGGTCGCGACAGTCGACAAGGCGGCGGGCACCGATGTCATCCGAGCCGAGGCGGAGCGCGCCGGCGCGGCGATCACCGAGGTTCCGGGCTCCCACGTGATCATGGTCTCGGAGCCCGTGGTCGTGGCCGACGTGATCATGGAGGCGGTGGCGGCGGTCTAGCCCGCGGAATAATGGCGTTCGGATCGGGGCAGTCGACGCGAGAGTTGCCGTCGTTCGACGGGGCGACCGCCTGGCTCAACTCGGAGCCGCTGACACCGGGCGGGCTCCGCGGCAAAGTGGTGCTGGTCGAGTTCTGCACGTACTCGTGCGTCAACTGGCTGCGCACCGTGCCATACGTTCGCGCCTGGGACGAGCGATACCGCGACGACGGGCTGGTGGTGATCGGCGCGCACACCCCTGAGTTCGAGTTCGAGCACGACGTCGAGAGAATCCGCTCAGCCCTGGAGGAGATGGCTGTCCAGTATCCGATTGCAGTCGACAACGACTACGGCGTCTGGCGGGCGTTCGACAACAACTATTGGCCCGCCCTCTACTTCGCGGACGCGGACGGGCGACTACGGCATCACCACTACGGCGAGGAGGACTACGACGGGTCGGAGAGGGTCATTCAGCAGCTGCTCACCGAAGCCGGGGTCACCGGGATGGATGGCGGGCTGGTGTCGGTTGATGCCGGCGGGGTCTACGCGCCCGCCGACTGGGACACCCTGGGCTCCCCGGAGACGTACGTGGGCTACGCCCGGGCGGCGGGCTTTGCGTCTCCAGGCGGCCTGGTGCGCGACCGCAGTCACGTCTACGAAGAGCCTCCTCACCTGGACCTCAACAACTGGTCGCTCTCAGGAGACTGGACGGCCGGAGCACAGCCGACTGAGCTGAACGAGCCCGGTGGCCGGATCACGCACCGCTTCCATGCGCGGGACGTGAATCTGGTGATGGGCGCCCGAGGCGGCGAGGGGTCGGTGGGCTTTCAGGTTCGGATCGACGGCGAGGCCCCGGGTGAGGGGCACGGGCTGGATGTAGACGCCGAGGGCAACGGCACGGTCGCTGAGGAGCGCCTCTATCAGCTCGTCCGCCAGCCCGGAAACGATTCGGACCGGACGTTCGAGATCACGTTTCAGGACTCGGGGGTCCAGGCCTACGTGTTCACGTTCGGCTAGCGGTTCGCGAGGATGATCGGCTCCGGGACCTTTCGCCTCGAGCCGCCACGGCTGCGCACGATCGAGGAGTCCAGGAGCGAGCGCCACGCGACCTGGTACGAGCTCTTCTTCGACCTCGTCTTCGCCGCCGCCGTCGTCGAGCTCGCGACGGCCCTGGCGGACGATCCGACGAGTGCCGTATTCGGCCGGTTCGCCGGCCTCTTCCTGGCGATCTCGTGGGCGTGGACGGGCTTCGCGGTCTACGCCAACCGCTTCGACACCGACGACTTGATCTATCGGTTGATCAAGGCCGGCGCGGCGTTTGCCACGGCGGCCATCGCCATCGAGATCCCGCGGCTGATGGCGGGGGAGGGCGGGAGCATGGTGTTCGCCATCGGCTACGCCGTGGTGCGTCTCCTGCTGGTCGCCCTCTACGTGCGCGCCTGGCTCCACGTTCGCGGCGAGGGCCGCCGGTTGGTGGACATCTACATCGTCGCCTACACCTTCACGGCTTGCCTGTGGCTCGCGTCGACCCTCTTCCCGGCGCCGTCTCGCTTCATCCTCTGGGGCGTCGCCCTCGGTATCGAGCTATGCGTGCCGCCATTCGCCTGGCGCACGCTCGGACCCTCGCCCATCGTGGTGTCTCACCTCACGGAGCGCTTCGGCCAGTTCTTCATCGTCGTCCTCGGCCAGTCGGTTGCGGCGGTGGTGGCCGCGCTTGCCGGTTTCCAGTTCAGCTTCGAGGCCTGGGTGCTGGCGGGAGCCTGCTTCGTCACCGCGCTCTGCCTGTGGTGGATCTACTTCGATCTCACGGACACCTCGGTGGTGGGCCGCGGAACCCTCGGGCTGGTCTTCGTCTACGGACACTTCCCCCTGTATCCAGGGATCGCGGCGTTTGCGGCAGGTACGACACTGGCGATCACGAACGTGGACCAACCCGGCCTCGAGGCGGGCGCGCGCTGGGCACTTGCCGGAGGGCTCGCGGCCTTCGCTCTGGCGCTCGGCGTGCTGCACCTCGGGGCGGAGTGGACCTCGATGCAGGACCGCTCGTTCCTCGGCAGGCTCGTCCTGGTCGTGCTCCTGTTGGCGCTGGCGGCTTTCGGCGCCGCCCTGAGCCCACTCGTCTTCGTGCTCTTGGTTACGGCCGGCGTGCTGGCCCAGCTGCTCCTCGAGGCCTTCACCTTCCCGACCGGAGCGGCCTCGGTGCTCGAGCCTCCCGAACCGGCCCTGGAATCAGGCGGCGGCTAGCAGCGAAAGATCGCTCCCCGAGCGGGTCGTCGCTTTCCCTGAGTTCTATTTCTTCTTCGGGGCGTCCTGGACGAGCGTGTTGTTGCCCGGGCCGCCGTTGAGGCGATCCTTGCCCGGGCCGCCGATCAGCTCATCGGCGCCCGGGCCGCCGAAGAGGCGGTCCATCCCCGGGCCCGCGCCGAGGAGGTCGGTGCCGGCACCGCCGATCAGGACGTCGTCCCCGGTGTTGCCGCTCAGCAGGTCGTCATCCGCGCCGGAGTTGAGCTTGTCGTCCCCGGAGTTGCCGATCAGGATGTCGCGGCCGGCGAAGCTCGTCACGTTGTCATTCCCGCTCCCGCCGGTGATCTGGTCCCGCAGGGCGCCGCCCCTCACCCGGTCATCGTCCCGTCCCGGCCAGGATGAGGTTGAAGCAGGAGCCGCCGCCCGCGTAGCGATCGTCGCCCGAGCCGAGCGCGGCCCCACACCCGGTGCCGTGACCGAAGCCACCGGGGAGGTCCCTCTGGCCGAAGCCCCGGTTGGCGCCAACACCGGAGAGATCGACTCGGTCGTTCCCGGCGCCGGTCAGCGCATCGACCTCGGAGATGCGAGAACAGGCGACCGGCCCCGTCCGGGGGTTCTTGCCGTTCACCTTCACCAGTCCCGCGGCGCAGACGACCTTCGCCCGGTCGGACGCCTTGCCTCCCCGTACGACGAGGAGGGACCCACTGACGGATGAGCGAACCTTCGCGTGAGCCGTGCCCACCGGGACGGCGAGCGCCGTGGCCACGAGGGCGACGGGCAGGATCAGGCGCACGGTTGGGCGGGGGCTGCGCACGGGCAATGAATGAACACGGGGAGCATCTCGAAGTAGCTGAGTCGACGCAGCGTGGGGGGCGAAGAGCGGAGCGCTCCACCTTGGGGTCCATATGGGACCCCCAGATGGATCAGTCGACGAACTGATCGCTCGAATCGCCGAGCGCACTCACGGAGTCGTCACTCGGAAAAACCTGCTGGGGAAGGGGGTGACTTCGAAGGAGATCAAGCGTCGGCTGCGGCGAGGCTCTCTACATCGGGTGCACCCAGGCGTATATCGCGTCGGGCACAAAGCCCCGAGCGTCGAAGCCCGATACCTCGCTGCCGTCATGGCGTGCGGGGACGGCGCCCTCTTGGCTGCCCGTCCTGCGGCCTTCCTCTGGAAGGTGGTGAAGTGCTCGCCGCCCGCTCCCGAGGTGATCGCACTGGTCAAGCGACGCGTGCCTGGCGTCGTCACCCATCGCGTCCGTCGGATCGACCGTGACGACGCAACAACCTGCCGTGGGATTCCGGTGACGACCGTTCCGCGCACCCTTGTCGACCTCGCGGGAGTCCTTCCCGAGCAGGTCCTGTCGCGTGCCTGCCACGAAGCGGAAATACTCCACCAGACGACGCCGGCCCATGTCGAGGCTGTTCTGGCGCGCCTGCCGACGCGCAAGGGCGCCGGGACTCTGAGGCGAATTCTCCTTGGCGAGGTCCGCGTGACTCTCAGCCGGCTCGAGTCCGCGTTCATCGGCCTGTTGAGGAAGATGAATCTGCCGCTTCCTGAAACGAACCGCCTCACCGGCGGGCGTAGAGTCGATTGTCGCTGGCCGGCGGATTGCCTCACCGTGGAGCTCGATAGCTACCGGTATCACCGCTCACGCCACGCGTGGAATGCAGACAGGGACCGAGAGAGGGAGGCCTACGCGCGGGGAGATCAATTTCGGCGCTACACCTGGGCCGACGTCTTCGATGATCCAACCCTGATGTTGCGTGAGCTCCGAACCCTGCTCAGCAAGGACTGATCCACATAGGGGTCCGTATCGGACCGCTGGATGGAGCGCTCCACCTTCAGACCGCCCCTCTTCGGGCCGCCGACCCGACCGCGCGCCTACTCCCCCGCGATCAGGGTGTGCCAGACCGGCAGGACCGGCTTGTTGTAGTAGTTGACCGCCTGCCTCGCGGAGGGCGGAGACCTCGTCCGAGTACCAGTAGCGGTCCCAGTCATCGTGGTTCTCCCAGAGGGACGCCTGGCGGAAGTGGAGCGGGTCCTCGACGTTGCGGGTCAGCGACCAGCCCTTGGCGCCGAAGGCCATGGCGCGGGCGGCCGCCGGTTCCCAGATCTCATACCACTGCTCCGCCCGGAACGGGTTGACGTGCCACTCGACGTAAACGATCTCCAGGCGGCCGTTCGTGGAGCCCTCGGCCATCAGGCGCCAACCTCAGCACGGATCGCGCCCGGGCCCTCCTCGACCTTGCCCTCCTCCTCGCTGGTGGCCCCGACCAGGATGGAGATCTTGCCGAGGTGCTTGTTCTCGTGAAGGAGCTGGTGTGCCTCGGCCACGCCGTCGAAGCCCATCACGCGCCAGAGCACCGGCTGGATCTTGCCGGCGGCCATCAGCTCGTTCGCGCGCCAGCACTCGTACGCGTTGGCGAAGTGCGAGCCGATGATCTGCTTCTGGCGCATCCACAGGTAGCGGACGTCGAAGTCCAGCGTGTAGCCCGAGGTCGCACCGCAGATCACGACCTTCCCGAACGGCTTCACGACGAAGACGGAGGTCGGGAAGGTCGCCTGGCCGACGTGCTCGAAGACGATGTCGGGCGAGTCCCCGAGGATCTCCTTGACCTTCTTCGCGAAGCCGCGCGCCTCCTTGAAACGGGCCTTCTCGGCCTCGCGGTCCTGAAGGTTCTCGTTCGTCCGCATCATGCCGGCGAACTCGTTGCGGTTGATGTAGTCGACCGCGCCGAGCCGCTTGACCAGCTCGCCCTTCTCGTCGGAGGAGACGACGCCGATGGCGTTCGCGCCGGACGGCCTTGCAGAGCTGGGTGGCGAAGACGCCGAGCCCGCCGGCGGCGCCCCAGATCAGGACGTTGTGCCCCGCCTGGAGCTTGCACTGGTCGATCAGCATCCGGTAGGCGGTGAAGTAGGTCAGCCCGTAGGCGGAGGACTCTCGGCCCAGGAGAGGTTCTGAGGACGCGGCAGCAGCTGCTGCGCCTGCACCTTCGTGAACTGGGCGAAGGAGCCCCAGGTCGTCTCGTAGCCCCAGATCTCCTGGCTGGGCGCAGCGAGTGGGTCGAGGCCGTGCACCTCGACGTCCTCGTAGGAGGCCTGGTTGCAGTGGATGACCACCTCGTCGCCGGGCTTCCACTTGGTGACGCCCTCGCCGACCTTCCAGACGATCCCCGAAGCGTCGGAACCGCCGATGTGGTGGCCGTACTGCTCGTGGTCGCCGTAGCCGAAGACCGAGACGGGCTTGCCGAGCGCGGCCCAGACGTTGTTGAAGTTGACGCCGGCCGCCATCACGCGGACGATCACCTCGAAGGCGCCGGGCTCAGGAACGTCGATCTCCTCGACCTGGAAGGCGTCCTTGGGCTCGCCCTCGCGCTCGGGGCGGATCACCCAGGCGGCCATCTTCTCGGGCAGCTCGCCCGGCTGGACATCGAGCTTCGATACGTCGGCGATCTCTACGGCCAATGTGACTCCCGTTATGCGAGGGGGCTCCGACAGGAGCCACCCGTTTGATGTGGTCGTGGACGCGTGGATCGTATTCAACCCACTGTCGTCAGGTTCCCGTCCGGACTCGCGACTACGTTCAAGAGTCCATGGAAGCTTCAGAGAAACCACAGCTGCCACTCGACCCTGGTGGGGGCTCGGGCCCCGTTGTGAGGGCGCTCGAGGACCGCCTCGTAATCGAGCGGATGGAAGTGATCGATGAGCTGGCGGCGCGTGTCGTTCGCGACCAGGCCGCGCAGAAGCGGGCGCCTGCGGAGACCGTCCGCAAGGCGATCGAGATCGGCACCCGCGTGATCGAAAGCGAGGGGACCGCCGCGAACATCGACTTCGTCAATGCGAAGTTCCAGGAGCACATGGCGCGGCTGGCGACCGAGCTCTCCAGTCAGCTCGAGTCGGGCAGCGAGGAGCTCGCCGAGCGAATCTCGACCGCGTTCGGGGCGGACCGCAGCGACTCGGTGCAGCAGCAGATCAGGGAGATGCTGATCAAGGCGAACGAACATCAGCGCACCGAGCTGGTCCGCCTCTTCAACGCGGAGGAGGGGACGAACCCGCTTTCGGATTTCAAGACGGCGGTAACGGCGAAGGTCGGAGAAGCGGTTCAGCGCTCCGAGCGGCAGTCCGAGGCGCTCCGGGAGCAGGTCGCGGCCCTCCAGACCGAGATCGCCCGCCTGAGCGAGCGCACCGCCGCGGACCAGCGCATCGCCGAGGCGGAGGAGGCCGGCACGCGCAAGGGGCGCTCCTTCGAGGATCTCGTCCACGGTGAGCTGGAGTCCTTGGCCGAATCGCACGACGACGCCGCGCACCACGTAGGTGACACGTCCTCGGAAGCCGGAGGGAAGATGGGGGACACGGTGATCGAGGTGGGCGCCTGCAGTGGGCCCGCCCAGGCGACGATCGTGTTCGAGGCGAAGAACCGCAAGCTCTCCAAGAACGACGCATGGGTCGAGCTCAATGGAGCGATGCAGGAGCGGGACGCCGCTTACGCGGTCCTGGTGGTCGCGGGCGAGGACAAGATCCCGTCCGGGCTCAGTGAGCTCACCGAGTACCAGGGGAACAAGATGATCGTCGTGCTGGACCGCGAGGAGCCGGATCCCCTCGCCCTCAGGCTGGTCTACCGGTACGTCAGGGCGAGGACCCTCGCGGCTACCGCAGGCAGCTTCGAGGTCGATGCGGCGGGCGTGCGGGCGGCCACCGAGGAAGCGCAGTCGAAGCTCAAGACGGTGAATAGGATCCGCAAGTCGCTGACCAGCATCACGACGAGCGCGGACCGGGCACGTGAGGACGTGGACGGGATGGTCGCCGACGTCGAGATGTGCCTGGTGCGCGTCGAGTCCCTGATCGAAGTCGCCGAAGAGGACAAATGACCGGTCGAGAATTGCGTCCAGGGGCCCGGGAAAACGTCAGGGATCGATTCGGCGTGGACGAAAAAAAGCAGAGAGAAATCATGGAAGCGTTCGAGAACGCGGGGCTGCGACGGGAGGGCGGTGGCGGCTCCGCACTACACCGCATAGACCCGGATCGGGTTGCAGAGAGACTGTCCCTCGACAGCGACATGGCCGGCTTCGCGCGGCTCAACCTGATGGTGGG
The DNA here is from genome assembly GCA_963848955.1 of uncultured Solirubrobacterales bacterium. Classification (GTDB taxonomy): domain Bacteria; phylum Actinomycetota; class Thermoleophilia; order Solirubrobacterales; family 70-9; genus DASUPK01. Next base: position 18,675 of record CAWKFQ010000020.1, read on the forward strand.
CACGATCTTCGACCGGCTCGTCGCCGGCGAGCACGAGGGCCTCAGCGGCTCTTAGGGCAGGAGGAGGTCGTTCTGCCCGGAGGGCCGCTCGGGCCCCACGGTGAAGCTGAACGGCCGCGCGGCGATTCCGCTGACGCTCGCCTCGTAGCTGCCGGTCCTCATGTCGACCTTGATCGTGCCCGTCCCCGTGGGCGGGATCTCGCTGCTGTCGGCGTCCACCGGCCCCTGGATGGCGAGCGTCCCCGGCTCGGTCGTCAGGTTCGCGATCGTGAAGTTGACGATCCCCGCCCCGAACTCCTTGGGTGAGACGGCCACACCGTCCTTGGCGATCTTCACCGAGACCTCGGCGGGGATGGGCGGTCTCGGATCGTTCTTGAAGTCGTCGCGGCCGCAGCCGGCCACCACCAGCGCCGTGACGAGGGCGGCGGCGAATATCAGCACTCTGCCCCTCTCCCGCAGCATGCGCGGAGGAATCTAACCGAAGCTGGGGACCCGCCGCGCCAGCCGGCCCTCAGTCGGCGAAGGGAAGGCCGACTACCTCGGCCGTGACGCCGCCGCCGCCGACCGCGAGCCGGTCGCCCTCGGCCGCCTCGCGCCGGACGATCGCCAGCGCGATCGGCCCGAGCGCGGGGGAGAGGCATACGGTGCCGACGGTGCCGACCTCGCGGTCACCGAGCAGGAGCGAATCGCCGTGCTCCGCGGGTGAACTCAGGCGCAGTCCCCGCAGGGTGCGGTTCGGCTTGCCCCGGTAGTGCAACCGCGCCACCGGCTCCTGGCCGATGTAGCAGCCCTTCTCGAAATCCACGGCACGCTCGGTGATCCCCGCCTCCGCCGGCATCGACTCCGGGCCCATGTCGAGTCCGAACCGCGGCCTGCCGGACTCGACCCGGATGATCTCGGCTGCCTGCTCGCTGACCTCCGCGGCGCCCGCCGCCCGCAGCAGCTCCGACAGACTCCCGGCCTGATCGGCGCTCGTGAGCAGATCGAGGCCGACGTCGGTGGCGACCGCCAGCACGTCGGTGCCATCCCACTCCCGGAAGCGCTGGGCGTGTTCGGGCCCCAGGCCCTCGAACCCGGCGAGCTGGAGGGATCGCGGTCCGATCAGCGAGGTGATTGCCCAGCGCTCGGTCACGTCCTCGACCTCGACGTCACGGCCGATCGCTGTAGGTGCGCAGATGCTTGAGGACGCCGCGGGGCGGGGCCGGGCTCGAGATCGATCCAGATCTCATCGTTCTCCAGATGCAGAAGCCGCATGTCCGACTGGAGGTGTCCCTTGCGGTCGAGCAGCGCCGCGTAGCGGCCCTCCTCTCGCTCGAGCGCCTCGGTGTCGTTGGTGAGCTGGCCCTGCAGGTACTCGGCGGCGTCCGCCCCGCGGACGATCAGAGCTGTGCGCTCCCTCGCCAGATAGCCGGCCTCCTCCCGCAGGGCGCGGTACTGCCCGTCGAGCTCAACCGGCGTCGCAATCTCGGCCACGGGCCGATTGTAGGCACGCGCTCTCGGCGGGCCTCTGGGCGCTCCATTCCCGCAAAAAGTTAGTCATGCCTAAATTCAGGTTTCGCGTTTGCTTCAATTCATGTGGATGGCGAAGCTCAACAGGCGAAATCTCCTGATCGGCGGCGCGGCGGCAGGGGCGAGCATGCCGCTGCTGCACCAGCTCGTCCCGCATCAGGGACTGCATGACGCCATCGAGGGGGCCAATGCGGCCGAGCACGGCGCTGCACACGGAGGCGCCGCAGCGCTGCACGGGGGCGGGGCTTCCGGGCCGACCTTTGCGGCGGGCAGGGAGGTCGATCACGCCGCAAACGGCTTTCACCCGACCGAGATCCTTCGCGACTTCGATTGGGGCAAGACACGCAGACTCGCCAATGGGCGGGTGCTGCGGGAATGGACCCTGGTCGCCGGCGACAAGGAGATCGAGGTCGCGCCCGGGGTGCACTATCCGGCCTGGACCTACAACGGGCGCGTGCCGGGTCCCACCCTCCGCTGCCGCGAGGGCGACCTCCTCCGCGTCCGGTTCGTCAACGGCTCGGAGCATCCACACACGATCCACTTCCACGGACTCCATCCATCCCGCGATGGATGGGGTCCCGGGCGTCGGCGCGGGCCTGATCCAGAGCGGCGGGGAGACCACCTACGAGTTCAACGCCGAGCCGTTCGGGCTGCACCTCTACCACTGCCACGCCGGACCGCTCGCCGAGCACATCGCCCGCGGGCTCTACGGCGCCTTCATCGTCGATCCGAAGAAGGGCCGCTCCGACGCGGACGAGCTGGTGATGGTGATGAACGGCTTCAACACCAACTTCGACGCCGAGGGCAACCAGCTCTATGGCGTGAACACGGTCGCCTTCCACTACGTCAACGAGCCGATCGAGGTGCGGCCGTGGCGCGCCGGTGCGGATCTACCTGGTCAACGTGCTCGAGTTCGACCCGATCAACTCGTTCCACATCCACGCGAACTTCTTCAACTACTTCCCGACCGGGACCTCGCTCCAGCCCGACCGAGTACACCGACACCGTCATCCAGGGCCAGGCCCAGAGGGGGATCCTCGAGCTCGAGTTCCCCTACGTCGGCGACTACATGTTCCATGCCCACAAGACGGAGTTCGCCGAGCTTGGTTGGATGGGCTTCTTCCGGGTCGGGGGCGAGGCGGACCGCAAGCGTCAGCCGGCCGCCTTCCACGACCCGGTCGATTCAGGGGACTCGAGCGCCTGATGGAAGCCGCGACCGATCCAACCACCGGCCTGAGGCGGACTGCCCACCTGGGCACTGGTCGCCGGTCCGCTTGTGCTGATCGCGGGCGCGATCGTCCTGTTCGCCGCCCTCGGAGGCCCCGGTCTCGACGAGCGTCGAGGACCGCCGGTCGAGGACCTGGCTGTGGAGCGCACCGTGCTCCATCCAGGCGAGATCGAGCTCACGGTTCGCAACACCGGGCCCGATGACGTGCAGGTCGCTCAGGTGGCGGTCAACGATGGGTACGTCGCGTTCGCCGCCGAGCCCGATGGAGAGGTCGGTCACCTCGGAAAGCAGCAGCTCACGCTCGACTACCCGTGGCAGGAGGGCGGCGCGTACACGATCTCGATGCTTACCTCGACCGGGGCGACGATCGAGCACACGATCGACGCCGCGGTTGAGACGCCGGACACGGGGGGCGGCTTCTACGCGCTGATGAGCCTTCTGGGCGTCTACGTCGGAATCATCCCGGTGGCCCTCGGGATGCTGTTCATCCCGATGCTGCGCAGGGTCTCCGACGACTGGGTCCGGCTCTTCATGGCGGTCACGATCGGGCTGCTCGGCTTTCTGGTGATCGACGGCGGACTCGAGGGCATTGAGATCGGGCAGGAGTCGAGTGGCGCCTTCGGCGGTGTCGAGTTGCTGTTCATCGGGGCGGCGATGGCGTACCTCGCGCTGACGGCGGTCGACCGCTTGCTCAAGGCGGGGATCGAGCGGAGGCGCGCCGCCGGGGCGGGCGCCTTCCGGCTCTCCCTGATGGTCGCGATCGGGATCGGGCTGCACAACCTCGGCGAGGGCCTGGCGATCGGCTCCGCCTATGCCGTGGGCTCGCTGGCCCTCGGCGCCTTCCTCGTCATCGGCTTCGCGATCCACAACACGACGGAGGGGCTGGCCATCGTGGCGCCACTCGCCCGCGCCCGAGCCGCCAGGCCTCGGCCGGCTATCGGCGCTCGGCCTGATCGCGGGAGGGCCCGCGATCCTCGGCGCGGTGGTCGGCGCCGCTGCCTACAACCAAGAGCTGGCCACCTTCCTGATCGGCGTGGGGGTCGGAGCGATCGTCCAGGTGATCGGTCAGCTGCTGCCCTCGATCCGCGATCGCGCCGGCCAGGCGCTGCATCCGCTCAGCATCGCCGGGCTCTTCGTCGGAGCAGGGATCCTCTACGTGACCAGCCTGCTGGTGAGTGTCTGATGGGGGCGGGAGCGAAGCGTCGCGGACGCGCGCCGGCCGCCGACGCGTGGCCACAACGCTCACCGCGAGCGCCAGACCAACGAGGGCGCCGAGAACTACGCGAAGGCGATCTACCACCTCCAGGGCCGGGGCAGCGAACCCGTGCACACCACCGCTGTCGCCGACCGGCTCGGCGTGACCTCGGCGTCTGCCTCCGCGATGCTGAAGCGCCTGTCCGACGAGGGGCTGGTCGATTACGAGCCCTACCACGGGGCCCGGCTCACCACGAAGGGCGAGCTGGTGGCGCTCGAGACGATCCGTCATCACCGGCTGATCGAGCTATTCCTGGCCGAGGTGCTGGGCATGCCCTGGGACCGGGTGCACGAGGAGGCCGAGGTCCTGGAGCACCACATCTCCGAGGAGCTGGAGGAGCTGATCGCGGCCAAGCTCGGCCAGCCGGACCTGGACCCGCATGGTGATCCGATCCCCGACCGCGACCTTGCGATCACCAGCGACGATTCGGTGCCGCTCACGGAGCTCATGCCGGGCGAGCGGGGGATCTTCACCCGGGTTTCGGACAGCGACGCCGAGATGCTGCGCTACCTGGCCGAGCGCGAAATCCAGCCGGGCGCCCGTCTACTGGTCAAGGAACGCGAGCCGTTCGGGGGCGCGGTGGTGGTCGCGATCGCGCGGCGCACCCACCGTCTGGGGCCGCAGCTCGCCGGGAGCATGAGGGTGCGGCAGGAGGCGGGCGATGAATAATCCGGAGCTCAGGGTGAGCGAGGAGGACGTCTCCACCGTCGAGCCGGTCACCGGTGGGTCATCCGGTGTGGCCGAGCCCACGGTGGAAGCCGCCCTCCCCGGCGAGGCCGCGGTCGCCCGCGCGGCCCGGGCCTCACTCGAGGGGCGGTCACGGGGATTCCCGCGGATCTGGCCCTTCCTCGGGCCGGCCTTCATCGCCGCCGTCGCCTACATCGACCCAGGCAACTTCGCCACGAACATCGCCGGCGGGGCCAAGTTCGGGTACCTGCTGCTCTGGGTCGTCCTGGGGGCGAACCTGATCGCGATGGTCGTCCAGACCCAGTCCGCGAAGCTCGGGATCGCGACCGGCAAGAACCTCGCCGAGGCCTGCCGCGACACGTTCTCCAAGCGAACTTCGATCGGCCTATGGATTCAGGCCGAGATCGTGGCGGCAGCGTGTGACGTCGCCGAGGTGGTCGGTGCGGCCCTCGGCCTCAACCTGCTCTTCGGGATTCCACTGTTTCCAGCGGGGCTGCTCGCCGGCGCTGGGGCGTTCGCCATCCTCGGGCTCCAGCAGCGCGGCTTCCGGCGTCTCGAGGCCGTCATCGTCGGGATGGTCGGAGTGGTCGTGCTCGCCTTCGCGTTCGAGATCTTCAACTCGAATGCGGATGGGGGCGAGGTGGTCAAGCACCTGTTCACTCCGGGCTTCGACGGCACCGAGAGCATCCTGCTCGCCACGGGAATCATCGGCGCGACCGTGATGCCGCACGTCATCTACCTCCACTCGGCGCTGACCCAGCGACGCATCGTTGGCCGTAACCCGCAGGAGCGGCGTCAGATTCTTCGCTTCGAGAAAATCGACGTCGTCATAGCGATGGCCCTGGCCGGGGCGGTCAATCTCTCGATGATGATCATGGCCGCCGGCCTGTTTCACAACAGCGGCCTTGTCGGAATCGACAGCATCGAGGGTGCCTTCGACGGCCTCAAGCAACTGGTGTCACCGGGCGCCGCGACCGTGTTCGGCATCGCGCTGCTGGCTTCCGGATTTGCCTCGTCCTCGGTCGGGACGATGGCCGGCCAGGTCGTGATGCAGGGGTTCATCCGCCGGCGGATCCCGATCTTCGCGCGCCGGGCGATCACTCTGGCGCCCGCGCTTGATCGTCCTCGCCATCGGCCTTGATCCGACCGACGCGCTGGTCGGCAGCCAGGTCGTGCTCTCGTTCGGGATCCCGTTCGCCCTGGTGCCTCTGGTGCTGCTCGCCCGGCGGCGCGAGCTGATGGGATCGCTCACCAACCCGCCGTGGCTGACCGTGCTCGTCAGCGTCCTGTCGGCGCTGATCATCTCCCTCAACGTCTTCCTGCTGGAGCAGCTCTTCTTCGGGTAGCTGGATGCGAGGGTGCTCCGAGGCGAAGCCGAGGAGCAACCCGTTTCATGGGTGCGAAGCCGTAGGCTTCGCCTGTGGCCCTCGCCCAGGACTTCCAGGAGGTAGTCGACACGCTCCCGGACGACTGGACCGATCTCGCCCTCGATCTGCGAATCGCCGATGAGACCCGCTACGTCGACGCCGCGGTGATGCTCTCCCAGGTGAACGCGCAGCCCTATTCCCGCGCTGAATGGCACTGGCGGATCAACGTCGCTCATCGCTTCGGTCACGCCGCCGCGGCGGAGACGGTGAGGGGCGTGCTGACCAAGCTGGATCGCGAGGGGATCGACGGCGAGATGCGCGTCCGCGACGCACAGGAGGGACGGGCCGAGGTCGTCCAGATGTGGGGGCGGCCGGAGAGCGTCCGGCGCGACTTCAGGCGTCGGCGAAGTCTCTAGTGGCTCCTCATGGCCCGGATCGCCGCCGTGGTGGCGGATCTGATGCTCGCGAGCCGCGTCCGGACCTCGCTCGAGGCGAGCGGCCACGAGGTCGAGGAGGACAGCCAGCTCCCGGACGAGCTGGATGGAATCGACCTCGTGGTGGCCGACCTCGACGCGGTCGCGCCCGAGCAGCTCGCCGACCTGGAGGTGCCGGTGATCGGCTTCTACCAGCACACGGATACGGAGACGAAGCAGCGCGCCGACGCCGCCGGGCTTGCGCTGGCTGTGCCGCGGAGCCGGATGGTCAGGGAGCTGCCGGAGCTGGTCGAACGGGAGCTCGGCTAACCGGCCGGGAGCAGGCCGGCCTGGGTGGCCCAGGCCTGCCAGCGCTCCAGCGTCGCGCGGTCGAGCCGCGGCGTGGACATGCTGTCGCCAAGCGAGAACGCCTCGGCCGAGGTCAGGGCGTCGAGCTGGGCGCGCTGGGTTGCGCGGTCGAGGCCCGGCACCTCCTCGAACAGGTCGTTCAGGGCCTGATCGGGGTTGCGCCCCAGCAGCTCGTACCCGCGGGTCAGCGCAGCGGTCAGCTTGGAGCCGAGGGCCTCGGAGCCGGATCTGGCCACCACCAGCAGCTCGGGATACCGCGGGGCGCCGAACTGATCGACCCGGAACTCCCGGGTCGGGATCCCCATCTGGTGCAGCTGGACGCCCTCGGCATTCCAGAAGGCGGTGGCGGCGTCGATCTTGCCGGCGGCGAGGTCGGCGACCGCGTTGAAGCCGATCGTGACCCGGTGGACGTCGTCGGATTCGACCCCGCCGGAGCGCAGGACCGTGTCGAGCACGGCGTCGTCCGAGGGGACGCCGGTGACGCCGACCGTCTTGCCGGCGAGGTCGGCGGGTGTGCGGATCTCGTTCGCGGTCGCGGGCGATCACCGAGGCGAGCGGCCGCTGGACGATCGCGGCGATCGGGACCAGGTCGAGGCCGCGCTCGCGGGCGATGCCGAAGTCGTTGATGTCCATCACCGCGAAGTCGGCGCGGCCCGAGGCGAGCAGCTTGGCGCTGTCGGCGGTGCTCGAGGGCTCCTGGATCTTCAGGTCGACGCCCTCGTCCGCGAAGTAGCCGTTCGCCTGCGCCGCGTAGATGCCGGCGTGGACGGCGTTCGGCTGGAAGTCGAGGACCAGGGTCGCGCCCTCTCGGCGCGCCCGGTTCAGCGCCGTCCCCTCCGCAGCCCGGCGAGGCGTGCGCCGAGGAGGGCGGCCGCCAGCAGCGCGGCGACCCGTCTCATCCGCGGCTCGACCCTATCCCTAAGGGGCCGATAAAGGTTCACGAGCCGGTCGCGGCGATCCGCAATTCTGGTTAGACTGCGCGCCGCCCGCCAGGCTGGGGGGCAATTCGACGCCTACGAGGAGGTCGCTTCCCAGTGCAAGATCGAGGTCTCGCCGCGTATATCGCCGAGCTGGTCGGCACGCTGTTCCTGGTCTTCTTCGTCACCAGCGTCGTCGTGCTCTACGTCGCCTCGGGCCAGAACGCCCAGTTCGGCTCGGACTTCGCGGTCGTCGGCCTGACCCACGCCTTCGTGCTCTTCGTCGCTGATCGCCAGCATCGGCGTGGCGAGCGGCGGGCACTTCAACCCCGCCGTGACCGCGGCCTTCATCGCGCTCCGGCGGATCGATCCGATCGACGGGCTGGTCTACATCCTCGCCCAGCTCTCCGGCGGCGTCCTCGGCGCGCTGCTGACCAAGGCGTTCCTCCTCGACGAGGGTCGCGCCTCCGACTACGGCACGCCGAAGGTCAGCGACCTGCTCGGCGGCGCCGTCCAGGGCGTCCTGGTCGAGGGCATCGGCGCCTTCGTCCTCGTCCTGACCGTCCTCGCCGATGGCGCTCAACCCCGAGGTCCGGCGCTGGGCCGCGCTCGCGATCGGCGGCGCGCTCGGCTTCCTGGTGATGGTGCTCGGGCCGCTCACCGGCGGCTCCTTCAACCCGGCCCGCTGGTTCGGCCCGGCGCTGGTCGGCAACCACTTCACCGACGCCTGGGTCTACATCCTCGGCCCGCTCGTCGGCGGCGCTGCTCGCGGCGGCTGTCTACAAGTTCGTGATCGAGCCGCGCAGCGGCCCGGCTCAGGAGGTGGCGGACACCGTCGCGCCGCGCGGGCCTGCGCCGCCCGCCGGGGAGGCGCCGCCGCTGCGGCAGGAGCGCCCGCCGTCGCCGCCTCCCGGCGGCATCGCCGGGAGCTGAGCGGCCGCAGGCCGATCAGCTCCCGTAGATCCGGCGGCGGTTTTGTGGCCGCCGTTGATGGCGAAGCCGGGCATCTAGCCGCTGTTCGCTAGGTTTGACCCTGCGATGCGCAGGGTCACCTTCTCGCGCAACTACACGCTCTCGCTCTCGCGGACGTGCCAGTGCTACTGCAAGTACTGCGCCTTCGCGACGCACCGCGCGCACATCCACGACCCCGATGAGGTGGAGCGCCGTCTCGACGAAGCGGTGCGTCGCAACGCGAAGGAGCTCCTCGTCCTCACCGGCGAGCGGCCGGAGGTGAACCCGGAGGTCGCTGAGCGGCTCAGGGGCTGGGGTCACGAGGACTTCACCTCCTACGTCGTCTGGGCCTGTCAGCAGGGAATCGAGCGCGGCCTGCTTCCCCACACGAACCTCGGTGTGCTCTCGCGCGAGGACCTGTCGCGCCTTCGCGAGGTGACCGCCTCGCAGGGCCTGATGCTGGAATCGATCAATCCGGATCTGGTCGTCCATCAGGGGTCGCCGACGAAGCACCCCGCGAAGAGACTCGAGACGATGCGCCTCGCGGGGGACCTGCGGATCCCGTTCACGACGGGGATCCTGGTCGGGATCGGAGAGAGCGAGGGGGAGCGGGTTGCCGCCCTCGAGGCGATCGCCGCGGTCCACGCCGAGTACGGCCACATCCAGGAGGTGATCCTCCAGAACTTCGTTCCTCACCCGCGCTACTACGGTGCGGAGGTCGCGGAGATCGCCGACCAGGCCTCCAAAGAGCGCTGGACGAATGGGAAGACGATCGGCTCGGAGCTGTCCGCTGCCGGAGTGGGCGAGCCCGGTCTCGGTGGACGAGATGAAGCGGCTGATCGCCGAGTCGCAGCGCCTGATGCCGGACGTCGGCGTTCAGGTGCCGCCGAACCTCGCCGACTGGTGGCCCGAGCTCGTCGAGGCGGGCGCCACCGACCTCGGCGGGCTGTCCGCCAACGGCGATCACATCAGCCCGGAGGAGCCCTTCCCGAGCCCCCACCAGGTGCGCAAGGAGCTGGCCCCGCGCGGATACGCGCTCACCGAGCGCCTCTGCGCCTACCCCCAGTACCTCGATCCCGAGTGGATGGAGCAGGGCGTGCTCGACGTGGTCAAGCTCAAGTACTGGAGCTTCATCCCGCGCCGGGGCTCCGGGCGCCGGCAGGAGACGCCGCTCCCTCCGGAGGTGGCGCCCCGCGCCATCGAGAAGGGCCGGCGGGGAGAGGAGCTCAGCGAGGAGGAGCTGACCGCGCTCTTCGCGGAGACCCGCCCCGAGGTGATCGAGGAGATGCGGTCGGCGGCCGACGAGCTGCGGGCCGAGCTCGCAGGGGAGACGGCCACGTTCGTCGTCAACCGGAACATCAACTTCACCAACGTCTGCGTGGTCGGCTGTGCCTTCTGCGGGTTCGGCCAGGGCAAGCGCTCCCCGGACGCCTATCACGTCAGCGAGGAGGACTTCGCGGCGCGGGTAGCTGAGGCGATCGACTTCGGCGCCACTGAGATCTGCATGCAGGGCGGCATCCACCCCGACTACACGCTCGAGGACTACGGGCGCTGGCTGCGGCTGGCGAAGGAGTGCGCTCCGCAGATCCACCTGCACGCCTACTCGCCGATGGAGATCCACTACATGTGCGAGCGCTCGGGGCGCTCGCCGGAATCGGTCTTCGACTACCTGATCGAGTGCGGGCTGGGCTCGACGCCGGGGACGGCCGCCGAGGTGCTCCACGACGGCGTCCGCCAGCGGATCTCGCCGAACAAGCTGCCGGTCATGCGATGGATCGAGATCATCGAGGCCTCTCACCGGGCCGGCCTGCGCTCGACCTCGACGGTGATGTTCGGCCACATCGAGGAGCCGCGGGAGCTGGCGCGCCACATGCGGGTGATTCGCGCGGCTGCAGGAGCGGACCGGGCGGGATCACCGAGTTCGTCCCCCTCAGCTTCATCCCGTTCAACACCCTCCTCGGCCGCACACACGGCGTGGAGGAGATCTCCCGCTCCGACAACCTCAAGCACACCGCCGCCTTCCGCCTGGGGCTCGGGCAAGACGATCCCGAACCTGCAGGCGAGCTGGGTGAAGATGGGCCTCGACGCGGCCACCGAGAGCCTGCGCTGGGGCGTGAACGACCTCGGCGGCACCCTGATGGAGGAGAACATCTCCCGGATGGCGGGCTCCCACCACGGCGTCCGGCTCGAGCCCGAGCAGCTGATCGATGCCGCCCGCCGGGCCGGGCGGAAGCCGGCCCAACGGACGACGCTCTACGAGATCGTCGAGACCTACTGAGGCAAGGAGAGGCATGAAGGCGATGGTGATGGACGAGCCGAGGCAGCCCCTCACGGAGCGCGAGCTGCCCGACCCGGAGCCCGCCGCCGGCCAGGTTCTCATCGATGTCTCGGCCTGCGCCGTCTGCAGGACCGACCTGCACATCTTCGACGGCGAGCTCACTGAGCCCAAGCTGCCCCTCGTCCCGGGCCACATGATCGTCGGCCACGTGGCCGCCAGGGGGAGGGGGCGACGCGTTTCGCGGAGGGCGACCGGGTCGGGGTCCCCTGGCTCGGCTGGGTCGATGAGACCTGTCGCTACTGCCGCTCGGGCCGCGAGAACCTCTGCGTGCAGGGCAAGTTCACGGGCTATGACTTCGACGGCGGCTACGCGGAGCGGACCGTCGCCGACGAGCGCTTCTGCTTCCCGATCCCGGAGTCCTATTCGGACGAGCACGCGGCTCCGCTGCTCTGTTCGGGGCTGATCGGCTATCGGTCGCTACGCCTCGCCGGGGAGGGAGAGCGCCTCGGGATGTACGGCTTCGGCTCCTCGGCCCACCTGATCATCCAGGTCGCCGTGCACAGGGGCTGGGAGGTCTACGCGCTGACGCGCGAAGGGGACGCCGAGAAGCAGGAGGAGGCCCGCGAACTCGGAGCTTCCTGGGCGGGCGCGGTGGGGGACCCGGAGGCCAGGGACCTCGACGCCGCGATCATCTTCGCCCCGGCCGGCGAGCTCGTCCCGGCTGCGCTTGCTGCCCTCGCTCCCGGCGGGACCGTGGTCTGCGCGGGCATCCACATGAGCGACATCCCGTCGTTTCCCTACGAGATCCTCTGGCACGAGCACTCCCTCCGCTCCGTTGCGAACCTGACGCGAGGAGACGGCGAGGAGTTCATCGCCCTGGCGCCGCAGGTACCGGTGCAGACGGAGATCCAGGTATATCCGCTCTCCGAGGCCAACCGTGCGTTGGATGACATGCGTCACGGTAGGGTTCGGGGAACCGCCGTTCTGAAGATCGGCGGCTAGCCTCACTGCATGACGGGTTGCGCCTCGCTTGCTGAGGCGCACCTCATAAGTGGGAGAGGAACAAACCAGATGCCAGATGTGACCGTGAAGCGCGTCGAGGACTTCGAGGCGATCTTCGGCGGTGGCTTCCGTCGAGCGCGGGCGGGACTCGGCGTCAGCTCATTCGGCCTCGCCGTGATCGACCTGCCGCCCAACTTCCAGCACTTTCCCGAGCATGATCAGACTCACGACGACCAGGAGGAGGTCTACACCCTTCTGTCCGGTCGGGTCACGCTCCAGGTCGGCGGTGAGGATCACGAGCTCGAGCCCGGGGTGTTCGCCCGGGTCGGTGCGGCCGAGAAGCGAAAGCTGATCACGGGAGATGAGCCGGCGCGCGTCCTCGCCATGGGCGCTATGCCAGGGCGGGTCTACGAGCCGCCCGAGTTCACCGAGGAGGGCGCGACGCCACCCTCGATGGACAAGCTGGCGTCCAAGAACAAGACACCCGCCTAGCGGAACAGGTCGTCCTCGGCGGGCCGAGGGATGGCCCGTGCCCCTGGCCCGTCGTCGGGGGTCACCAGGTGCCCGAGGCCCGAGACGATTGCGCCGGGCACGCCCGAATCCTTGTCGCGAACCAGATCCGCGGCGGAGGCGAGCTCATCGGCGAGCGCGATGTGCGTGGCGGAGAGCTCGCGGCCATGCTGATCGCGCCTGCCTCGCCAGTCGGCCAGTGGCGCGCAGGCCGGCGCAGCCGATGGCGACGTCCGCCTGACCGATCCGCCAGGCGCGGCCGAAGCTGTCGGCAACCACCACCGCGGGCGGCTGCGCTCGAAGCCTCGACGATCTCGCCGCGGATGCGCCGGGCGGAGGCGTCGCCATCCTCGGGCAGCAGCGAGACGAGGCCCTGCTCGAGGTTGGAGGAGTCGATGCCGGCGTTGGCGCAAACCCAGCCGGAGTGGGTCTCGGTGATCAGGACACCGCGCGCGGCGCGCACGATCCGCTTGCTCTCCGAGAGCACGAGCTCGACCAGGGCGGGGTCCTTGTCGATCTCGGCAGCCACAGTCCTGGCGCGCTCCCCGGGCTCGACGTCCTCGAGCCGCCGGACCCGCCCCTCGACCTTGGAGACGGCCTTCTGCGAGATCACCACGATCTCCTCAGCAGCTGGTTCGGCAGCGTCGGCGGTCAGGCGACCGAGGCTGTCCCCCTCGCGCAGCTCCGGGATGCCGGTGAGGGGCCGGATCCGCAGCTCACGCGCGGTCAAATCGTGGCGGCTCAGGCGACGCGCCGCCTGTTGCGCGCGGTCGCCGAGCTGCCAGAGCACCTTGGCGGTCCGCGGCGCCGGCTGGGGGTCGAGCAGCAGCCGGTCGCGCAGCATGGTGAAGTCCTCCGGCGTGTCGAGGTCGGTCGCCAGTGACTCGACCTCCTCGAGCGCGAAGCTCTGACCCGGTCGCCCGCGCCCTGGTCACGTGCCTTGCGCAGCTGTCCGGGCCGAAGGCGGGGAGGAACAGATCGGGCGGGTTCAGCATCAGGGCGTTCGTGCCCGTGCCGTGACGGTCGGGGACGATCAGCGCCGTACGGGGGGAGCGGCCGAGATGCGCGTCGAGCTCGTCGGTCTCGAGCATCGGGCAGTCGACGGGCAGCATCGCCACCCGTCCGGGCTCCATCGGCCATCGCGGCCCGAGCGCCCGCCGCTGCGGCCTCGGCGTGGCCCTCATCGATCTCCTGGACGAGCACCTTGTGCCCGAACCAGCCGGCCTGCCGAGCCACCGACGGGTCGGAGGTGACGACGAGGACGTCGTCGATGCACCGGCTGCGGGGCAGTTTCACGATCAGGTCAAGGAATAGGGCTTCGGCCAGGCGGGTCCGCTCATCCTCGTCGAGCAGGCCGTTGAGGCGCGCATTGGCGGACGAGAACCCCTTCACCGGAACGATCGCGGTCGTATGCATTTGGTTCGTTTCCGGCCTCACGGAGTTCAGGCTACCGGGTAAGGCGCGATTTATCCCCCACTATGCGGCTTTTAATCGTCGGCGGCGCGAAGTGTCAACGCGAACTCGAGGGTTCGCTCGGCGAGGGCCCGCCTTCCTTTTTGCCCCTCCATCAGGGTCTCGGTGTTGAACACCGGGATGCCTTCGGGCGGGGGGTCGGGGTCCTCCGGGTCGCAGACCATCCCGTCGATCAGTCCCTCGTAGAGCGAGGCGACCCCGGCGGCGGTCGACGGGCGGCCGATCGCCTGCATGAAGAGGTCGGTCGGGCCCTTCACCACCTGCCCAGCGACGTAGGGGCTCACCGCGACCACGGGCGCCGCGGCGGCCGCGATCGCCTCCCTCAGCCGGCCGATCGAGAGGATGGGGCCGATCGAGATCACCGGATTGGACGGCCCGATGACGATCGCCTCGGCCTCGGCGATCGCCGACAGCACCTCGGGGGTGGGAGTCGCGTCGGCGATCCCCTCGACCTCGACGCCCTCCACCGGCGCCGCTGCATGCTCGGCCACCAGGTATTGCTGGAGGTCGCGCCACCCCGCGGCCGTCCTGACCCGGGTTTGCACCCGGTCCTCGCTCATCGGCAGGACCGCGGCCCGTACTCCGAGCGCGCGCGCGATCTGCGCCTGGGCGTCGGTGCGGCGTCCGCCATCGTCGACGAACACTCGCCGGTACAGGCAGGTGGCGAGATCACGGTCGGAGAGGCGGAACCAGTCGGGAGCGCCGAGCCGGACCAGTCGGTCGAAGGCGGTGAAGGAGTCGCCCTTGATGCCCCAGCCGCGCTGCTCGTCGATCTCGCCGCTCAGCCAATAGGTGATCAGGTCGGGATCAGGGGAGACGTCGAGGCCGACGATCTCGATGTCGTCGGCGGTGTTGGCGATCACCGAGAGACCCGTCCCGAGCAGGTCCTGCATTCCGGCCGCCAGCTTCGCCCCGCCGGTTCCCCCGGCAAGGACCACGCAGCGCTCGATGCCGCTCACGCCCAGGGATCGCCCTCGGGCAGGTTCGTGATCCTGATGCCTGCGGCGGCCTTGTAGCGGACGTTGATCGAGATCAGCATCGAAGCCAGGGTCTCGACGATGCGGGCCATCTCGAGCGCGCCGGCGTTGACGGTGCGGAGTCCCTCGATCTGCTCGATCAACCTCGCGACGCGCGCCTTGTCAGCCCTGCGGTCTCCGCAGATCGGGATGTCCTCGTCGAGCGGACCTCCCTCGGCCAGCCGCTTGGCGTTCACAGTGTGCAGAGCGGAGATCACCGTGACGCCGTCCGGGACCATCTCCTCCGCCTGCTGGGCGGCGGAGCCCTGCCAGACGCCGAGCGTCCGCGAGGCCTTGCCGCTCACAGCCGCAGCCGTCGGCACGGTGCAGTCGACCAGGATCTGCCCCTCCGACAGAGCTTCCTTGAGGTTGGTGAGGGCCTCCGACTGGGCGCGAAAGGGGACGGTGAGAAACACGATCGAGCCTCGGGTGGCTGCCTCCTTGTCCTGGAGGCCCTCGACCGCGGCTCCCTGGACCGCGTCGCGGACGCGCGCGGCAGCCTCCTCCGCCCGCCCGGCATCGCGAGAGCCGATCACGACCGACTGTCCAGCGCGAGCCCAGCGCAGCGCGAGGCCGTGCCCGAGCGCGCCGGTCCCACCGATGATCGGAATTGGCTCTGCCATCGGCGAGCAAGCTACAGGGCGCCCCGAATAGGCTGCCGTCCCCATGAGGCTGGAGGGCAGAAAGGCGCTCGTCACAGGTGGCGCCAGCGGCATCGGCGCGGCGATCGCGCGGCGCCTGGCGGCCGAGGGCGCCGAGGTCACGATCGGCGACCTCAACCTCGAGGGCGCGACCGAGGTGGCCGGCGAGGTCTCCGGGCTCCCGATCGAGCTCGACGTCACCGATCTCGGTTCGGCGCAGGCCGCGGTCGACAGCGCCGGCAAGCCGCTCGACATCCTGGTGAACAACGCCGGCACCGACGAGTTCGGCTTCTTCACGCAGACCACTCCCGAGCAGTGGGAGAAGGTGATCGCCGTGAACCTGAGGGGCGTGCTGAACTGCACCTTCGCCGCCCTGCCGGGCATGCAGGAGGCGGGCTACGGGCGGATCGTCAACATCGCCTCGGAGGCGGGCCGGGTCGGGTCGAAGGGATCGGCCGTCTACTCGGCCGCCAAGGCGGGGGTGATCGGCTTCACCAAGGTGATGGCACGGGAGAACGCGCGGTTCGGAATCAATGCAAACGCAATCGCGCCGGGGCCGATCGAGACGCCGCTGTTGATGCGCGCGAAGGAGATCGGCGAGATCGGCGAGAAGATCATCGAGAACATGAAGGCCGGCACCCAGCTGCGGCGGCTGGGCCAGCCGGAGGAGGTGGCCGCCGCGGTGGCCTTCCTCTCCTCAGACGATGCCTCGTACGTCACGGGGGAGACCCTCGGGGTCAGCGGCGGCCTGGGGATGGTCTGATGGCCCTCGAGCCCGGCATGGAGAGAAGCATGGACTTCGTGGTCGAGGGGCGGCTGCTCACCGACGTCGGCGGCACGATCGGGGCGAGCGTGCTCTCCACCCCGGGAATGATCGGGATGATCGAGGGGAACGCCGCGGCACTCGCATTCGAGAACCTCGACGAGGGCAAGGCCACGGTCGGGTTCGAGGTTTGCATCAAGCACGTCGCGGCCGCCGCCGAGGGCCAGACCTGCACGGTCCACGCGAAGTTGCGCGAGGTCGCCGACGGGCGCAAGCTGCGCTTCGACGTCGAGGTCAAGGAGGGCGACCGCACCGTCGGGGTCGGAACGCATGAGCGCCGCGTGATCGAGGTCGGCTCGGTGACCGGCGACCAGGGCTGAGCACCTTCGGGCTAGGCTGAAAGCCATGGCCGAGGCGCTGCCTCAATCCGTCCGGATCCGCGAGGTCGGCCCCAGGGACGGCTTCCAGAACGAGCCCGAGGTGGTCCCGACCGAGGAGAAGGTGCGCCTCATCGGGTTGCTCGGAATGACCGGGCTGACCCGGATCGAGCTCACTTCCTTCGTGCGCCCGGATGTCGTCCCGCAGCTGGCCGACGCCGCCGAGGTTCTGACGCGGTTCGAGCCCGTCGAGGGGGTCGCATACTCGGTCCTGATCCCGAACCGGAACGGCCTGGAGAACGCGCTCGAGTTCCGCGACCGGTTTCACGAGGCCAACTTCTTCCTCTCAGCGTCGGAGACCCACAACCGCAAGAACGTGAACCGAACGATCGCGGAGTCGCTCGCGGACCTGGAGGGAACGATCGGCGCCGCGCGTGAGGGTGGGCTCCGCTGCGAGGGAGTGATCTCGACCAGCTTCGGCTGCCCCTACGAGGGCGAGGTGCCGGCGGAGCGCGTCTTCGAGATCGCCGAGCGGCTCGAGGGGTTCGGCTGCGAGGAGATCGCGTTCGGGGACACGACCGGGATGGCGAATCCGCGCCAGGTCGGGGAGTTCTTCGCGGCCGCGCGCGAGCGCCTCTCCGGCGCGGAGCTCACCGCCCACTTCCACAACACCCGTGGCCAGGGGCTGGCGAACGTGCTCGCCGCCCTGGAGCAGGGGATCGACTCCTTCGAGAGCTCCTTCGGCGAGCTCGGTGGATGCCCGGTTCCGCCGGGGTCCACCGGGAACATCTCGACCGAGGACCTGGTCTCGATGCTGGAGGAGATGGGCGTCGGAACCGGCGTCGACCTGCCCAAGCTGATCGCCGTGTCGACCGAAGCCCAGAAGGTTCTCGGCCGCCCGCTCGGCGCGCACCTCCTCACCGCGGGCCCTGTGGACTGGCACCGATAGGGTGCGCGTATGAAGAGCGACCGATTCCGCCAGGCCGCGGAGGCAAAGGACTTCTCGGCAATCGACGAGCTCTTTGCCGAGGACGTCGTCTTCCGCAGCCCGGTTGTGTACAAGCCCTACGAGGGGCGGGATGCGGTGGCGATGCTGCTCGGAGCCGTCAGCCAGGTGTTCGAGGACTTTCGCTACACGGACCAGGTCGAGACGGGTGACGCCGCAACGCTCATGTTCAGCGCTCGTGTCGGCGAGCGCGAGCTGGACGGGATCGACTACCTCCACTTCGACTCCGAGGGGCGCGTCGACCGGATGGCCGTCTACGTCCGGCCGATGAGCGGGGTCAACGCGCTCGCCGAGGCGATGCAGCGGAAGCTCGAGGAGGCCTCCGCGGCCTGACCCGCTCTGCGGGCTACCTGCAGGTATCCCCGGAGCAGGTGCGCAGTCGCTCCAGGTCGGCCTTCAGCGACGCCTTCAGGCTCGCGAGCCCCGGATCCGAGTCGACGCTGGTCAGCTGGTACGGGTCGTCGTCGAGGTTGTAGAGCTCCTCGTCCCCGTTCGAGTAGAGGTTGTAGGACCAGGGGCCGCGCCGGACCCCGTAGATGTTCAGTTCGACGCTCTCGAAGAGGATGGAGCGGTTGTTCGCGACGTTGGGATCCCGAGTCAGGGGCAGCAGGTCGATCCCGTCCATCACCCGTCCGGGCCGCGCCTTCGTGATGGCCGCAATCGTCGGGGCGAGGTCGATGTTGGCGACCAGCTGGTCGCGGGTGGTGTTCTGCGGTACGCCCGGGCCCCGGATGACCAGCGGAACCCGCTCTCCCTCCTCGTAGAGGTAGTCCTTGAACTCGATCCGGTGCGCCCCGAGCTCGAGGCCGTTGTCGGAGGTGAAGATGAAGAAGGTCTTGCGCTTGTCCCCGTATTTGCGGACCAGGTTGACGATGCTCTTCACCTCGTCGTCGACTGAGAGCAGGCTCTCCAGCCGGCCGCGGTACCGCCGGTCGATGTCGGCCTTGTCCTGGTCGCTGAGACGGGGAATGTCGCGGATCTGCTTCGGCTTGTCGGAGACGTTCGGCTCGTCGAAGTTCGGCGACTGGGGTGCCGGGATGTCACCGAAGTGCCCCAGATAGCGCGGTGCGGGCTCCGGATCGCGCGTCGACCAGACCGGGGTGCCCTTCTCGCCGTGAGGGTTGTTCGGGTTGTAGTAGAGGAAGAACGGCTTGGGGCTTGGCGCCCAGGCCTTGACCAGCCCGTTCACCTTGGAGCCGAGGACGTAGTCGATGTAGTTGGCGGGCTTGCGGGGGTAGTTGTGGACTTTGCCGTTCTCGTTGAGCTTGAAGCCGTAGCGCTTCTGCTCGGTTCCCCCGGCGAGCCCGAACCACTGCTTCCAGCCCGGGGGGACCTGCCGGGGGTCGACCGCGCCGTAGCCGTTCAGGTACTTGCCGACCATCGCCGTGCGGTACTTCGCGCGCTTCAGCCAGACCGCGAGCGTGTTCGCGCTGTCGAGGTCGGTGAAGCGCTGGTCGGTGAGGACGCCGTGGTTGTGCGCGTATTGGCCGGTGAGCTGTGTGGCGCGAGACGGGCAGCAGAGGGGGTAGCTCACGTAGCTGTTGCGAAAGGTGGTGCCGCGTGCGCCGAGCAGGCCGAGGGTGTGTCTCATCACGAACATGTCCGAGACGTTCATGTCATCGGTGTTGATCAGGACCACGTTGGGGCGCTTCTGGCGCGCGTTCTTTCGCCGCAGCTCCGCACGCTTCTGTCTCCGTTGATCGCCGGCCGCCTGGCACTTCGTATCGCAGCCCGCGGCAGCGCGGGCGTTCGTGGCGGCGCTCGCCAGGGCGGGGCTGGCCGAAGTTTCGAGGCCGGCCGCGAGTGCCCAGGCGAGGACGGCGGCCGCTGTGACGGCAAGGGAAAACGCCAGTCTGTGTGACCTCCCGCTGGTCATCGGACCTGAAACCCGCGACCCCCCGAGTGGTTGCGGCCCGCGGAGCCGCGAAGAGTAGAGGAACGTATGCTGCGGCCCGACTTCATTGGACGGGTCGCGCTGAGGCGCGCCCTCGCATAAACATCGGAGGAACTAGCGAATATGGCCATCAGCAAGGTCGGTGTCGTGGGCTGCGGGCTCATGGGCCACGGGATCTCCCAGATCTGCGCCCAGGCGGGTTGGGATGTGGTCGTTGCGGAACTCGATCAGGCGGCGCTCGACAAGGGCATGGCCAAGATCGAGAAGCAGCTCGGTCGAGCGGTCGAGAAGGGCAGGATGGAACAGTCCGAGGCGGACGCTGTGCTGGGACGGATCACTCCAACGCTCGACTACGCGGATCTTGCGGACTCGGACCTCCTGATCGAGGCGATCACCGAGGACCTCGACCGCAAGGTCGAGATGTGGGGTCAGCTGGACGGCATCCTCAAGGACGACGCCTACCTGGCCACGAACACGTCCTCGCTGCCGGTCTCCGCACAGGCCGAGGCGACCAAGCGTCCCGAGCGGATGATCGGGTTGCACTTCTTCAATCCGCCACAGGTGATGCCGCTGCTCGAGGTGGTTCGCGCCGAGAAGTCCGGGGACGATGCGGTGGATCTCGGGTTCGAGGTGGGGGACAAGCTCGGGAAGACGACGGTGGCGGCGAACGACAACCGCGGCTTCATCGTCAACCGGCTGCTGGTCCCCTACATGCTGGACGCGATCCGTGCCCACGAGCAGGGCGTCGGGTCGATCCAGGACATCGACACCGGCATGATGGCCGGCGCCAGCCACCCGATGGGTCCGCTGACGCTGGCGGACTTCGTCGGACTCGACACGCTGGCGGCGATCGCCGACGTGATGACCGACGCCTACGGTGAGGAGCGCTTCGCGGCGCCGGAGACGCTCAAGAAGATGGTCTCGGCCGGCGACTTCGGGCGGAAGTCGGGCCGCGGGTTCTACGATTACTCCGGCGATCAGCCCGTCCCGGTCGATTCCGGGAGCTAGGCCAGCTCAAGGAGGGATTCTGAGCATGGGAGTTGACCAAACCAGCCTCGACCGCATCAGGAACGCGACCTTCCCGTCCGCGCGGCGGGGATACGACAAGCACGAGGTCGAGAAGTTCTTGGGCCGCCTTGCGGATTGGCTCGAGACCGGAGGTGGTGACGAGTCCCGCTCGGACGTTGTGAAGAAGGAGCTGGAGCGCGTCGGCCAGCGGACGGGCGCCATTCTGGCCCAGGCCGAGGAGAGCGCGGAGGGGATCCGCGCCGAGGCCGAGGAGGAGGCCCGCGGCACCATCAACAGCGCGAACCTGCAGGCGACCGAGGCGCGCAGCGAGGCGGAGAACTACGCGAACGAAACGAGAAACTCGGCCGAGCGTCAGTCTCGCGATGCGATCGAGGCCGCGCAGGCCGAGGCGCGCCGGATCGTGGAGGACGCGAACCAGCGCCGTGAGGACATGGAGGCCCTGGTCGGGGACCTGATCCGCCGCCGCGAGGACGTCATCGCGGACACCGAGGAGCTGGCGGGCAAGCTTTCCACGGCGGTCGAGCAGCATCGCTCCGAGGAGCTCCAGCTCCCTCGAGCCGGTCGAAGAGACCGAGCTCGCGCCGGAATCGGACGAAACCGAGATCGTCCAGGAGCCGGAGGACACCGAGGGCTCGTCCAGGAGACCGCAGGACACCGAGGGCTCGCCCGAGACGCAGGACACCGAGGAGCACGCCATCACCACCGAGCGCGAGATCGACCCGGAGTCTCAGCCGGAACACCGAGCGGATCTGAGAACGTAGTTGAGGGAGTCGTGAGCGACGTCAGGGCGGCCCTCGACGCGGCGCTGGAGGGGGGGCCCGAGCGCCATCGGAAGAAGGTCGCCGAGCAGCAGAAGCTGCCGGTGCGGGAACGCGTCGCTCGGCTGCTCGATCAGGACTCGCTGGCCGAGGAGGGCCTGCTGGCGAACTGGGAGCAGGAGGGGCTCGGCGCCGACGGCGTCGTCACCGGGATGGGGACGGTCGGCGGCCGGCCGATCGCCTTGATGGCGAACGATCCCGCCGTCAAGGCGGGCTCCTGGGGCCCGAAGACCGTCGAGAAGATCCTCCGCATCCAGGAGCGGGCGCTCGCGCACCAGGTGCCGATCGTCTACCTCGTGGACTCCGCCGGCGCGCGGATCACCGATCAGGTGCGGATGTTTCCCGGGCGACGCGGCGCGGGACGGATCTTCCACACGCAGGTCCGTCTCTCGGGGCAGGTCCCGCAGGTCTGCCTGCTGTTCGGGCCGAGCGCCGCCGGGGGCGCCTACATCCCGGCCTTCTGCGACGTGGTGATCATGCGGGAGGGGAACGCGTCCATGTACCTCGGCTCGCCGCGGATGGCCGAGATGGTGATCGGGGAAAAGGTCACGCTCGAGGAGATGGGCGGGGCCCGAATGCACACCTCGGTATCCGGGGTGGGCCATTTCCTGAGCGACACCGACGAGGACGCGATCGACCTCGCCCGGCGCTACCTCTCCTACATGCCGGCCAACTGGCGAGAGGACCCGCCGGCCGCTCCGCCCGCGGAGCCGGAGCAGCTCCCGTCGGTTTCGGAGATCGTTCCGGACAACGAGAAGGACCCCTTCGACGTCAAGGACCTGATCCGGTCGGTCGTCGACGCTGAGTCGTTCCTCGAGGTGCACGACCGCTGGGCAAAGGAGCTGGTCGTGGGCTACGCGCGCCTGGACGGGCGGGCGATCGGGATCGTGGCGAACCAGCCGAAGGTGAAGGGCGGCGTGCTGTTCGTGGATTCCGCCGACAAGGCCGCGCGGTTCATCCTGACCTGCAACGCCTTCAACGTGCCCCTGCTCTTCCTCGCTGACGTGCCCGGCTTCATGATCGGCAAGGACGTCGAGCGCCAGGGGATCATCCGGCACGGCGCGAAGATGATCAGCGCGGTCTCGGAGGCCACCGTTCCGAAGATCTCGGTGATCGTCCGCAAGGCGTACGGCGCCGGGCTCTATGCGATGGCAGGGCCGGCCTTCGAGCCGGACTCGTGCCTGGCGTTCCCGCAGGCGCAGATCGCCGTGATGGGCCCGGAGGCGGCGATCAACGCCGTCTTCTTCAACCAGATCCAGGAGATCGAGGACCTCGACGAGCGCGAGAAATTCGTCAGGGAGAAGCGCGAGGAGTACGCGGAGGACATCGACATCCTCCATCTGGCCTCCGAGCTGGTCGTGGACGCGGTGATCGAGCCCGACCAGCTGCGGGCCGAGCTAATCCGCCGCTACGCGCTCGCGGCGCGGAAGGACCGCCGCTTCGCCGATCGCCGCAACCCGGTCACGCCGGCTTGATGCCCGGGCTCGGGGCTTCGGGAACGGCACGAGCGCATCGCCGTCCTCGTCCCAGAGCTTGAGCCGGAAGTTCTCGACGCTGCTGCGGATGGTCACCACGGGGGTGCGGCGGAACATCGGGTGTGACTCGTGTGCGGCGCGCAGGTTGTAGTTCGGGATCTTGGCGCTCAGGTGGTGCACGTGGTGGTAGTTCGCGTTGCCGACCATCCAAGCCAGGGGACGCGGCAGCTGGAGGTATGAGCTGCCCTGGAGCGCGGCGAGCTCGAACCTCCACTCGCCGGGCGCCTGGTAGTAGGTGTCCTCGTACTGGTGCTGGATGTAGAGCATCCAGGCGGCGATCGCTCCGCCGGCGACCAGCGTGGTTCCCTGGATCAGCACGAAGGTCCCGACGCCGACGAGCGCGCTCCAGCCGACGACCCAGGCAACCAGTGCGAGGTTCGTCGCAAGGACGCTGAGCAGGATCTTCGGAGTCATGCCGCGCTGGGGAAAGCGCCGCTCGAACAGGAAGACCAGGCTGGGGCCCACGAGCAGCATCAGCAGCGGGTTCCGGTAGAGCCGATAGCCGAGGCGCTTTGGGCGGGACGCGCTGTCGTACTCCGCCAGGGTCATGGTGTTGATCTCCCCGATGCCGCGGTGGTCGAGGTCTCCCGTGTGCGCGTGGTGAATGGCGTGCTGGCGCTGCCACCAGCGGTACGGGGTGAACAGCAGGTAGCCGAGGAGGTGGCCCCCCGTGCTGTTCCGTCGCCGCGATTCGAACAGCGAGTTGTGGGTGAGGTCATGGAAGAGCGAGTACATCCGGGTGAGGAAGACGGTGGCGACCAGACCGAGGCCGATCGCCAGGGGGAAACCCGGCTTGATCAGGGCCGCCAGGACCCAGACGGCGAGGTAGGGCAGGACGACGCTGGCGATTTGGGCGAGGCTGCGGCGCTCGTCTCGCTGGAGATAGGGGGCGAGGTCCTGCTTCCAGGTCTCGCGGCTCGGAATCTCGAGGCTGTCCATCGACCACTCATTACGGAGCGCGGTCGGCGATGGATCAGCGCGAGCTCAGAGGGTGGCTGCGAGCTCCGTGAAGTAGTCGAGCGAGTTTGGGTTGGCGAGCGAATCGCGGCTCGCCGCCTTCTCGGGCGCTTCGCCCATCAGGATGCGCTTGACCGGGACCTCGAGCACCTTGCCACTCAGCGTGCGGGGCACCTCTGCGATCTGGAAGATCTCGTTGGGGACGTGGCGAGGCGAGCACTGCTCGCGGATCCGCCGCTTGATCTCGCCGGTGAGGTCGTCGTTGAGCTCGGCGCCCTCCTGAAGGACGACGAAGAGGGGCATCCATCCCTCGGTTCCCGGCCGGGGGACGTCCACGACCAGCGCATCCAGGACCTGCGGGACCGCGGAGACCGCCCTGTAGATCTCGCTGGTGCCCATCCGGACGCCGCCGCGGTTGATGGTCGAGTCGGAGCGGCCGTAGATGATCGCTGTGCCCCGCGAGGTGATCTCGATCCAGTCGCCGTGGCGCCAGATGCCCGGGTACATCTCGAAGTAGCTGGCGCGGTAGAGCGATCCGTCCTCGTCGCCCCAGAGGAAGACGGGCATGGAGGGCATCGGCTCGGTGATCACCAGCTCGCCGACCTCGTCGATGACCGAGTTGCCGTCCTCGTCGAAGGCCTCGACCTTGGCGCCGAGCGCGCGGGCCTGGAGCTCGCCGCGGTACACCGGGAGCAGAGGGACGCCGCCGACGAAGGCGGTGCAGAGGTCGGTGCCGCCGCTGGTCGAGAACAGCCAGGTGTCCTGCCCGACGTGGTCGTAGACCCACTGGAAGCCCTCGGGGGAGAGGGGGGAGCCGGTCGATCCGACGGAGCGCAGCCTGGAGAGGTCGCGGCCGCTGCTCGGCTCGACGCCGTCCTTCATGCAGGCGGCGATGTAGGCGGCGCTGGTGCCGAAGCAGGTCATGCCGGTGTCCTCGGCGAGGTCCCAGAGGACGCCCATGTCCGGGGTGGCCGGGTTGCCGTCGTAGAGAACGATCGAGGCCGGGGTGAGGAGGACGCCGACCAGGAAGTTCCACATCATCCAGCCGGTGGTGGTGAACCAGAAGACGCGGTCGCCGGTCTTGGCGTCGAGGTGCAGGTAGCCCTTCTTGAGCTGCTCGAGCAGGATGCCGCCGTGGCCGTGGACGATCGCCTTGGGCAGGCCGGTGGTGCCGGAGGAGTAGAGGACCCAGAGGGGATGGTCGAAGGGGACCCGGTCGAAGGCGAGCTCGACGCCGGCGCCGAGGTCCAGGAGCTGACCCCAGGTCATCGGGGTGGCGCTCTGGTGCTCCTCGAGCACGGATAGCTCGGGCGACGCGCTCAGGTAGGGGACGACGACGATCCGCTCGAGGGTCGGGATCTGGGAGGCGATCTCGGCGATCGTGTCAATCCGGTCGAAGTCCTTGCCGCCGTAGCGGTAGCCGTCGACGCAGAACAGCACCTTCGGCTCGATCTGCGCGAAGCGGTCGACGACGCTTGCGGGACCGAAGTCAGGCGAGCAGCTCGACCAGGTGGCGCCGAGACTCGCGGAGGCGAGGAAGGCGATCACGGCCTCGGGGCCGTTCGGCAGATAGGCGACGACGCGGTCGCCGCGCGTCACGCCGAGGGCGCGGAGGCCCTCCCGGACGGCCGCGACCCGCTCGCGGAGCTCGCCCCAGCGGAGCTCCGAGAGCTCGCGGAGCTCCGAGGCGTAGACGAGGGCGACCTCGTCGTCGGCCTTGCCCCGAAAGATGTGCTCGGCGTAGTTGAGCTCGGTGCCGGGGAACCAGTTGGCGCCGGGCATGACGCGCTCCTCGAGGACGACATCGGGCGAGGGGTCCTCGAGCTCGCGTTGGTCTTCGCCGGAGGCCATGACCTCGAAGTGGTCCCAGATCGTCCGCCAGAACTCCTCGATCTCGGTCGTCGACCAGCGCCAGAGGGCGTGGTAGTCCTCGAAATCAAGCTCGCGCTCGTCGGCGAGCCAGCGCATGTAGCGGGTCAGCGGTGAGCGCTCGACCATCTCGGCCGAGGGCGCCCAGAGGATCTCGGGCTCGGTGCTCTTCCCCGCGACAGCGCTCTCCTCCACGACCTGATCCTTACACGCGCTCGGCGGTGGAGGCCGCCGGCGGGGCGGTGGCAGCCGTCGGCGGTCCGTCCTGCCTCTCGGTCGATCAGGCGGGACAGGGCGATGACGAAGTCGGTGGCGCGGCGGAGGGCGGCGGAGTCGACGCGCTCGGGAACGTCCTCGTGGGTGTGGTACCAGGGGGCGAGGTTGCCGTCCGAGTCGGTGGTGCGGAGGGTGATCGAGCGGAGTCGGCGGATGCGGGGCGGGAGGGCGTCGTCGAGCAATGGGTGGCGGATCGGCATGGCGCCGCCGTCCGCCGCGCCGGCGGTCCCCAGGGCCTCTGCGAGCTCCACCAGCTGACGGTCGTGCGGGACGCTGATCACGGCGCCCTGGCTGATCTCGTAGGCGACCTGGCCGTACGAGACGGAGTCGACGTTGACGAAGTAGGTGCTGGCGCGGTCGAGCTGCTTCCGGCGGGAGCGGACGAAGGCGCGGCTGCCCTCGCAGAAGGACTCCTCGGCCCCGGTCAGGACGATCCAGACGTCGAGGTTCGGCGGAGGGTCGGCGGTCAGCTCGTCTGCCGCGGAGAGCACCGCGGCCACGCCGGAAGCGTTGTCGTAGGCGCCGGGAACGATCTCGGAGAGGGCGATGTCGATGAGGAGGAAGGCGGCGATGATCAGGACGATCGTGGGGATTGCCTGGACCGCGTTGAGCCAGGTGGCGTCGAAACCGGCCATGCGGGCGCCGAGGATGGGGAGGAGGGGCGCGAGGCCGAGCCAGAAGAAGAGCCGGAAGGGGCCGAGGCTGAGGCGGGCGCGCTCCGGAAGCCGGCGGATTCGCTTGGACGCCCTGGAGAAGACGTAGCCGGTGCGGGCGGCGTCGTAGTGCGCCATCAGGATGAGCCGGGCGGGGGCGTCCGGGCGATTGCCGGGGGAGACCACGTTCTGAGAGACGCGCCGAAAGAGCAGGGAGCGGACGAGGTAGAGGCGGGTGTTGAGGTCGAGGTAGGTCGAGGCCGCTGCGAACAGGACGAGTGCGAAGCCGACCGCGGGCTGGACCGTCGCGAGCAGGCTGCCGGCGATCCCAAGCAGCGCGTGGATCAGGTGGACCAGGGCGTACTGGGGATGGGAGAAGAAGGGCTCGATGTCCGCGCGGCGGCCGATGGCGCGTAGGCGGCCGGCGAGCGCCTGCGCGGCCCGCCGCTCACCGTCGGTGCCGGGCCCGCGCCCCTCGAAGGCGCAGAGCTCGCGAATCACCTCCATGCGTCCCGCGTCGTCCACCGGCGGCGATTATCGCGTGCATGCCAGGGCTATGGTTCCCGAGCGGGCCGGAGTGCTCAAACTGGTATAGAGGGCGGTCTCAAAAGCCGCTGTCCTTCGGGACGTGTGGGTTCGAATCCCACCTCCGGCATGGGTCCGCCCGAAAAACCGGCTGGGGAAAGGGGGGTGAATCAGCGGTTCTGGTCCCTTTGTATTGCTATAGCGCGCCAAAGGGACCAAAACCTGGATGAGCGACTGCGGAGGCTCGCTAGCCGACAGCACGGCGTCATCTCACGAGCACAGCTACTCCAGCTCGGGCTGACGCAGAGCGCGATCTCGCACCGCAGAAGGCAGGGCTGGCTGCATCGCCTTCATTGCCGGGTTATGCCGTTGGATGGGCAGACCCGGATCGGTATGGACGGTGGATGGGCGCGGTGCTTGCTTGCTGGCCAGATGCCCTGCTCAGCCATCAGAGTGCCGTCGAGCTCTGGGAGATCCGAAAGGCCGGGCCTGGGCCGATTGAGATCACACTCACCACAGCCAGCAAGAGGCGCCTCCACGGATTGGTCATCCATCGCCGGACCGTCCTGGGACCGCCAGACCGTCGCGCCCGGCATGGGATCCCGGTGACCAGCCCGACGCGAACGCTGGCCGACCTCGCACTCCGGCTTTCCGCCGCCGATCTCGAATCGGCGGTGAATGAAGCAGCCAGACTCGACCTGATCGACCCGGAGAGGCTGCGGGGAGAGCTCGAGAACGTGCGCGGGGAGCCCGGGACGAAAACGCTGCTCCGCCTCCTTGATCGCCAGGTTTTCCGCCTCACCGACTCCGAACTCGAGCGGTGCTTTCTCCGCCTGGTCCGCGGTGCCCAGTTGCCGGTGCCAGAGACAGGCGTGTGGCTCAACGGCTTTCGTGTCGACTTCTTCTGGCCGGTGCTCGGCCTGGTGGTGGAGACGGACGGGCTGCGGTACCACCGAACGCCGGCGCAGCAAGCGCGGGACCGGCGTCGTGACCAGGTTCTCACCGCGGTGGGATTGACAACCCTCCGGTTCACGCACGCGCAAATCCGTTTCGAAAGCGGGGAGGTGCGGGCGACTCTTCTCCGGGTCGTTGCGAGTCTCTGCGAGCGCCGCGCCGCCGCCTAGGCTGCACTTCGTGTGCGGGCGCTACACGCTCACCGATCCTGATCCGCGGCTGCTGCGGTTTCGCTTTGGGCTGAGCGAGTCCGCGGAGATCGATCAGCCGGCGCGGTACAACGTGGCGCCGACCGACCCGGTGCTCGCGGTTCGACTTGATGAGCAGGGGCAGCGGGAGCCGGGGATCTTGCGCTGGGGACTGATTCCGCACCATGCGGATCCAGAGACGTTCGACCGGCTGCTGATCAACGCGCGTGCCGAGACGGTCGCCGAGGCCCCGGCCTTTCGGGACGCCTTCCAGACGCACCGCTGTCTGATCGTGGCCGACGGGTTCTACGAGTGGCGCGCCGAGGAAACGGGGAAGCAGCCCGTCTGGATCACGCGCCCGTCTCGCGAGCCGTTCGCGTTCGCGGGCCTCTGGGCAGCGGCCAGTCGCCGGGACGGCTCATCAATCCACTCCTGCGCGATCGTCACCTGCGAGCCGGGCGAGGTGGTGTCTCCGATCCACGACCGGATGCCGGTGATCCTCGATCAGGATGGTGAGGCTGCGTGGCTAGATCCGCGCGGCGAGCCCGGAGGAGCTTCAGGACCTGCTGGTCCCCACCGACGAGCTGGTCGTCACCGAGGTCTCGGACGCAGTCAACGACGTCCGGCAGGACGGCCCCGCGCTGATCGAGCCGCCGCTCAGGCTTTTCTAGGCCGGCGCGGCGCGGTGCTGCGCATGCTGCGGCTCGACCGCGTGCTGCGGCTGGAGCTGCGGCCGCGTGGCGCGCGGCTCTTCGTCCGGATCGTCGGGCTCGCCCCCGGATGGAATCTCGTCTCCGATGGGCCGCTCCTCCTCGACGTGCCAGTCTTGGTTGAAGGCGACCATCGCCACGGCGATCAGGATCACCTGGAGGGGGACCAGCACCAGCAGAGGATGCCGAGGAGGTCCGGGGGCAGCGCGGGGTTGCTCAGCCCGTCCTTGGCACGGTCGAACCAGGCCGGGGCGGCGATCCCGGCGAAGATCGCGAGGATGATGGCGAGCGCCGAGGCGACGGGGAGCACACCGCGGTTCCAGCGGGCGACCAGGAACGCGAAGAGCACGTAGAGGGCCGTGTAGATGATGGTGAGGGCCTTGACCCCCTCGAGGCGGCTCCACCCGCCGATGATGATCACGAAGGCGAGCGCGGCGGTGACGAGCAGCAGGAAGACGACGAGCGCTCGAGCGCTCTGCGCCTCGGGCTTCTCCCTGTTCGGTCGCCAGAGCTCGTATCCGGGACGGATCGCTCCCGCTTCCATGGCGAGCAAGTCTATGTACTCGGCCTGACAAGCGCTACACACGAGCGATCAGCCGGAATGCGGGCGGAGGGACTCGAACCCCCACGCTCTTTCGAGCACCAGGACCTAAACCTGGCCCGTCTACCAGTTCCGGCACGCCCGCTGGCCGCCTCGATTCTACGGTCGGACTGGGAGAACTACCGATGTAGCGGGACTTGCGCTCTGGGACAATTCCGCCCGCGTTCGGGGCATAGGTCTCGGGCGCGTTCCCTTATTTGGAGGTCTGGATGACCTGGCGGATCACAACCGGTGAGAAGACTGTGGCGGGGGGCGATGCCGCGTCCTGAGGCTGGCATCGGCGGGGGGAGCGTGACCGAGCGGGGACCGATCTCGGTATACGTGGTCGACGACGTGCCCGAGCTGCGCGAACTGTCAGGTTCGCCCTGGAGGACGATCCCGGATTCGAGGTCGTCGGCGAGGCCGGCGACGGACGGAGCGCGCTCGAGGGGATAGCGGAGACGCACCCGGCGGCCGTCCTGCTCGATCTCTCGATGCCCGACATGGACGGGCTCGAGGCGATCCTCGAGATCCGCAAGAGGGACCCGGACGTGGCGATCGTCGTGCTCTCCGGCTTCACCGCCGACCGCATGCGCGCTCCCGTGATCGAGCGCGGGGCCGACGATTACGTCGAGAAGGGCACGCCCATGCAGGAACTGCGTGACGCGACCCGCGCAGCCGTCGCGGCGCGGCGGGGCGATTAAGTAAGCCCGCCGCAGGCGGGCTGAGAGCGGGGCACCCAGGACTCGAACCTGGAATCGCCGACTTTGGAGGCCGGTGCCTTAGCCAGTTTGGCCAGTGCCCCTCCGCGGACGAATCCTAGCCCCGTGGTTCGATCCCATCTGACTGGTGCGCCCCACAGCGACGCTACTTCACGCCAGGCTGCTTGGTTACCACGGGGGGCTGCTGGGTCCCAGTCCCCGGCTTCTTCCGCTTCGGCCGCACGGCGCTCTTCGGCAGCGGGAACGGGTCGGGGCCGATGTCCACTCGGCAGGCAGCGCCGGCGCAGGTCGAGAGTACGGCGAGGTGGTCGAAGAGCCACTTGCGGACGTAGCGATAGCGCGGGTCCGTGGCGAGCGAGTTGAGCTGCGCCGGGTCGCGCTTCATGTCGTAGAGCTCGGTCTGGCCGTTGGCGTAGACGGTGTACTCGTAGCGGTCGGTCCGAATCGATCGGAAGGCGGGAGCCGTGTCGGTGGCCGCCGCAGACTTGATCGCGTCCGGCTCCTGCTCAAGGTTCTTGACCCCGCGCCGGCCGGCGACATGCACCCGTGCCGCTCGCGCCCTGGCCGCGCTCGCCCGCGCTGACTCGGCGCCCGTGCCGCCCGGTCCGGTGTCGCCCTCGAGCAGGAGCGGCCGGGTCGAGCGCAGAGCGGGATTCTCCGCATAGGGCAGGAACGAGCGGCCGTCGAGCCGCCGGGTTCTCCGAGCCCGACGCGATCTGATCGATCGTCTGCGCGATATCGCCGTTCCAGACCAGCTCGTTGCTGACACCGCCGGCCGGGATTCCCGGCCCGCGGATCAGCAGCGGCACCCGGGCTGCGGGGTCGTACGGCAGGTACTTCCCACTCGCGATCCGGTGCTCGCCCCGGAAGAAGCCGTTGTCCGAGGCGAAGATGATGTAGGTGTCGTCGAGGATGCCCTTGCTCTGCAGCGCCTGCACGAGCTTGCCGACCGCCTGATCCACCGAGATCAGCTGCTCCTGCTGGCGGCGCCGCTCGTTGTCGATCAGCTTGATCTGCTTCTTCTGCAAAGGCTTCTTGATCTGCCGCCGCAGCCACTTCGGCTTGTCGCGGATGTCCTTCTCGTTGAATCCCGGCAACTTCGGCAGCGGTGACCCGGAGAGCCGGAAGAGGTCCCGCGGCGCCGGATCGAACGGGCCGTGCGGCGAGTTGAACCACAGGTTGAGCCAGAAGGGCTGCCGGGCGAGCCGCGCTGTCCTGGACGAAGTCCACGGCGCGGCCGCCGAACACGTCGGTCTGGTAGTCGGCCGGGCTGGTCGCCGTAGAAGGTGATCCGCGGCGTCGCGCTGGGCGCCGTCTTCTCGATCAGGTTGTAGTCGAAGTAGAGGGCGTCCTCGGAGACCTTCCCGTACCACTCGTCCCAGCCCGGCGGGCACCGGCAGCGAGCCGTCCACGATCGAGTAGCCGTTCATGTACTTGCCGATGTGGACGTTGTAGTAGCCGTCGTCCTGGAGCCAGACCGGCAGGTCGTTCGACTCGTGCGGGCGGAACCTGAACCAGCTGCCGTGCGGCGGGAAGTTGCCGCGCACGCCGTGGTTGTGCATGTACTGCCCGCTCAGCATGGTCGCCCGCGATGGGCAGCAGAGCGGGAACGAGACGTAGGCCGAGTTGAAGGTCGTGCCCTGCCCGCCGATCAGCGACTGAACGTTCGGCATGCCGGCCAGCTCGCTGGACGTCATGTCGTCGGTGAGGATGAAGACCACGTTCGCCCCCGTGCTGGCCCCCCTGGCCTCGGACGCGGCCATCACTCCGCTCGCGATCGCGAGTAGCGCCACCGCCGAGGCGAGGCAGGTACGAGCGTGCGGTGATTCGTAGCCGTGAGAGCAGCTGCATGTTCAGTGGACAATCCCGCGGGCGACCTTGCCCCTAGAACCGTCCCGCGAGCGGTGAGTTTCGCAAACCCGCCCGGCGCAGCCCGCCGGTCGGCGGCGGATCCGAACCTATAATCGGCTCCCGCGCGGGCGAGGTGTAATTGGTTGCATTGGAGCCTTCCAAGCTCCCGGAGCCGGTTCGAGTCCGGTCGCCCGCTTGGGTCTAGGATTGACCCGTCACCGGGGCGTGGCGCAGTCTGGTAGCGCATTCGGCTGGGGGCCGAAAGGTCGCTGGTTCAAATCCAGTCGCCCCGATTTGCCCCTAACAGATCAACGAACACGTGGAGCGATCGCTCTGCACTCGCTTAGACGCGGGCAGAGTCAGCCACCTCGGCCGCCAACCTGGCGACCGTGGCCTCGATCGAGCTCAACACCTGGCGATATGACTCGCGGAAGGACTCAATTCCCAGGCGTTCGAGGTCCGCGGTCATGGCGTCGAATTTGACATCAGTCTCAGCGAGATCGTCCAGGAGGCGCTCGGCGGGGCCCGCATCGGCGCCCAGCGACCCGCCGACATCTCCATGGTCGGCAAAGGCATCGAGCGTCGCCCGGGGCATCGTGTTGATCACGCCCGGGGCGACAAGTCCCTCGACGTAGCGAACATCGGAGTAGTCGCGGTCCTTAGTTCCGGTGCTCGCCCACAGCGGTCGCTGCGGTCTGGCCCCTTGGGCGGCGAGCGTCTTCCAGCGCGACGTCTCCAGGGACCCCCGATAGCGAGCATAGGCGAGCTGGGCGTTGGCGATCGCGATCCGTCCGAGCAAGGGCGAATCCGGCGCGAGCCAGGGATCAACCGCTGCGTCGACCCGGGAGACAAAGAAGGAGGCCACCGAGCTGATGCCGGCAAGCGACCTGCCCCCACCAGTCCGGCGCTCCAAGCCGCTCCAGTACGCGCCGATCGCTTGGGCATAGCGTCTCAGGGAGAAGAGCAGAGTCACGTTGACGCTCACTCCGCGCGCCGTCAGCTCTTGAATCGCTCTGATGCCTGCGTCCGTCGCGGCCACCTTGATCAGCAGGTTCGGTAGGTCGAGCTGACGCTTGACCTCTAACGCCTGCCTCACCGTTCCCTCGGCGTCGTTTGCCAGGTCCGGGGTGCACTCGAACGAGACAAAGCCGTCGCGCCCGCCAGTGAGCTCATAGACCCCGCGGAGGGTGTCGGCAGCGCGGCGAACATCCTCTAAGGCCAGTTCGAAGAAGATCTCTTGCGGATCATCAAGGCCGGATTCGAGCGCCTGCGCGCAGCTGGCGGTCGTAGCGCGTCGGAGCCGCTGATCGCCTTGGCGAAGATCGTCGGGTTCGAGGTGGCGCCGGTAACGGCCTGCTCTTGCACCAGGCGCAAGAACTCGCCGCTCTCGAGTCAGGTCGCGGGAAAGGTCGTCGAGCCAGATCGACACGCCAGCGTCTTCGAGGTGCTGCAGCCTGTTCACAGCGATCCCCCTTCGGACGCCCAGGCGCTCAAAGCCTCTGCGCGGAGGTCCTCACTCGAGCTCGTGGGCTCGAGCAGCTGCGACAGCGGTACGTCCGGGTCGGCCAGTTTGCCGGGGTCGAGCGCACGGCGAGAGCTGATCAGCTCGCGGATCGGGTCGCTGACATCCCAGACGTTCATGTTCATGCCGGCGACAAGACGTTCGTCCTTGAGCCAGAAGGCGATGAACTCGCGGGCGGCGACGTCGCCGCGAAAGACGACTTCGTCCCAATCAGTCGGATGCCCGCTGTACTCCATCCCTGTCTCGTACTGATCGGAGAAGAAGTAAGGAATCCGGTCATACGCCTCGCCTTGGCCGAGCATGTTCTTGGCGGCGACCGGACCATGATGGAGGGCCGTGTCCCAATGCTCGACGCGGAGGTGGCGGCCGTAGAAGGGGTGGCGGGCGTTGGCAACGTCGCCGGCGGCGAACACGTTGCGGGCGCTGGTCCGGAGGTACTCGTCGACGACGACGCCGTTGTCGATGCGAAGCCCCGCGGCCTCGGGCAAACCGATGCGCGGAGCAACGCCAATGCCGATGACGACGTAATCGGTCTCAATCGAGGCGCTCGTCACTGGTAATCACACGCTGCACCGAGCCCTCGCCCTCGAACCGCGCGACGGTGGTCTCGGGCAGGAACTCCACGCCGTGGTCGCGGTGAAGATCGCGGTAGATCCGCCCGACCTCGGGGCCGAGAACTCGCTCGAGCGGGAGAGCGGCCATTTCGAGCATCGTCACCTGGCAGCCCTTTTGCATGGCCGAGGCCGCGACCTCGGCCCCGATCCAACCGGAGCCGATGACGACGACTCGTTGGCCGGCCTCAATCCGCTCACCGATCCGCTCGGAATCGGCCAGGGTGCGCAGGTAGTGGATGCCGTCCAGTTCGGTGCCAGGGACATCGAGGCGTCGCGGAAGGGCGCCGGTAGCGATCAGAAGGAGGTCGTAGCCGAGTCGTCGATCGCCTTCCAGTAGGAGCTCCTGGAGACCTATGTCAAGTCCGGTGGCCCGAGTCGAGTGCCAGAGCTCGATCTCGTTGTTGGCATAGAAACCCTGATCGTGGACATAGGGCCTGGCCTCGGCCTCGCCGCGCAGGTAGTCCTTGGAGAGCGGCGGCCGCTCGTAGGGCCGTTCGGGCTCATCACCGATCAGGACGACGCGGCCGTCGAAGCCCTCCGTACGGAGGGTCTCCGCCGCCTTCGCGCCAGCCAGGCCGGCGCCGACGATGGCGAAAGTCTGTGCTGAGGCAGTCATCTCAGCCTTGCCTGGGTGGCGATGCGACCGGTCGCTTGGCCCCGGGTCGCTGCAGCGGTCGGCGCCGGATCCTTCGTGTCGGTCGGGTGGGAGCGTCGACGCCGCCGAAAGGTCCTGATGACCGCCTCGATTCGGGACTCGTTTCGGGGCTTCCGCTCTTGCACCTGGGTCTCAGGTCGTGTGCGTTGGGGAGGTCGAGTAAGGAGGAGGATTCCTGGTGGGCCCATCATTGCCATGAGCCCATCTTCCGCTGAGGGGATGGCGACGTCGATGGGGCTTTCCGCCCATCAGTGACTGCTCGCTCAGCCATCGTGGCGGATCTCCGCGAGCTCCTCGAGGCGCTTGGACGCCTCGGGAAAGCTGACGTGGCCAGTCACCCCAGGCCCGGGTAGTCGAGGACGGGTCCGTTGACTGCTGGTAGACGTGAGAGAGCCTGGTCGAGAGCAACAGACAGGTCGGAGAGATCGTGCGGGAAAAGCAGCATCGGCTGCATGCCGAGAAACCGCATGTCGTTAATGACGTCGGCTACGGCGTCGGAGAGGTCATCACGGTCGAGCGGGTGCGATTCGTCGATGAGCTCCACCTCGATCAACCACCCGTCCGCGACTTCGAGGGAGGGAAGCGCCTGGGTCAATCGTGACAACCGAACGATCACCGGCGCGCTGGATCGGAGCCGACTCAACTGCAGCTCGAGCCAGTCCTCGAGTTCAGCAGGCGCAACCGGGGTGACGGGATGACAGAGGATCGTGACTTTGGCCATGGCTTCAGTCTCGCCGGGCGGAAGCCTCGGCTCCATGGGTGGAAACGCCCATTGGTCCTTCGGGTCCTCTTTGTCGTGGCGGAAGCGCGATGAGCGTTTCGACCCATTCCAGCCCACGCCGATCAGGAGCACGCTGGTGATACCCGAAGAAAGGAAGGCGATATGCCAACCGCATACGCAAGAACAGCTCCGCCGGTGAAATCATCAGCCAAGGCCCGTTCGGCAAAGATCCGGCCGAGCATGGCGCTGCGGCTGCGGGTGCGCTGGAACGCGGCTCAGCTCGACGCAGTGCTCGCCGATGGTGCCGATCCTGACGCCAGTAAGTCACTGGCCCTACGAGCTCAGCAGCTCGCGAACCCAAAGCATCGCGCCAGAATCGCCAGGTCAATTGACCATCTCCTTGAAATTGCTGAGCGAGGCGCCGCGCCGCAGTTCTCCCTCACCCGTGCGCCGCTTCAGCCCGAGCGGGTCGAGCACAGCCGGCCGCAGCTGACGGAATTGGCCGACCGGCTCGAAGCGATTGATTCGCCTCCCGTCAAGGGGTTGGCAATGGCCAATCTCCTGGTGGAGGACGGCACCGCAGCCCTCTATGCCCACGAGCCGTCGGACCCCCTCCGGCCTGCCGTTGAGGCGATCCTCACTGCGATTGATCGTTGAGTCTCTCTCGGCGGCCGCCCAGCCGACCGGCGCGTACCCCTCCCGCGCTGGTCGGCGGGCCATGCTTTCGTTAGGTCATGACCTCCGCCGAGAACCCCGATTCTTCGCAGCGACGGCGACCGTCGATCGTCCGGTCGGCGCTCTTTTCCAGCACGGCGCTGCTGGCGCTGATCTTCGTCCTCTTGGTGGTCACGCCCGTCACCGTCAGTGCCATCCGATCCGCGTCAGCGAGCTCGCGATTTTGGCTCTGGCCTTGGTCGCGGCGCTGACGCTCAACATCGTTCGCATCCGTCGTGCCTTCGCTCCGCTACGGGACATTCGCTGCGCAGATGGAGCGGGTCGATCTACGCCATCCGGAGCGGGCCCGGGTCGGAGGTTCTGCCGAGACCGTCGAGCTGGCCGCCTTCACCGATGCCTTCAACACGATGCTGGAACGCCTGGCCGATGAGCGACGGGCGGGGTCGCGCGCAGCGCTCGTTGCCCAGGAGCGCGAGCGGCTGCGTATCGCCCGCGCGCTTCACGACGAGGCTGGCCAGACCCTGACCGCGGTGATCCTTGAGATCGAGCGGGCAGCCGCGCAGGGGCCCGAGAGCGAGCGCGAGCGAATGGCCGCGCTCGCCGCGGAGCTTCAATCGACCCTCGATGAGATCCGGCGGATCTCCCGCGAGCTGCGCCCCGAAGCCCTTGACGATCTCGGGCTTGATCAATGCCCTGATCGCCCTCAGCACGCGAGCCGGACGCCAGGGTGACCTTCAGATCGAGCGCCAGCTTCGCGGATGACCTGCCCCCGCTTTCCTCTGAGCTGGAGCTGGTCATCTATCGCGTCGCCCAGGAGGCGCTGACCAACGTCCTGCGCCACGCCGAAGCGTCGCATTGCCTGGTCGAACTTCAGAGCGTCAGGACGGCAGAGTTGAGCTGAGTGTCAGCGATGACGGACGCGGCATGCCCGGACCGGATTGAAGGCGAGTCGATCGGCATCGAGGGCATGCGCGAGCGGGCCCTGCTCGCCGGCGGGTCGTTGGCGGTCAAGGCGAGGGCGGATGCCGGCACGACCGTCAGGCTCAGCGTGCCCGCTGGAGGAGACGCTGATGCCGGTCCCACTGCGGTCCCGCATCCTCCTCGCCGACGATCACGAGCTGGTCCGAAGCGGTCTGAAGATGGTCCTCGACTCCCAGCCGGACCTGGAGGTGGTCGCCGAGGCCAGCGATGGGGAGGAGGCGCTCAAGATCGCGATCAGTGCCGAGATTGATCTCGCGGTCCTCGATGTATCGATGCCCCGGCTCACCGGACTTGCAGGTCGCGGCCGAGCTTCACCACAGTCGTCCCGAGCTTCACACGTTGATGCTCTCGGTCCACGACAACGAGCAGTACTTCTTTGAGGCGCTCAAGGCGGGCGCTTCCGGGCTACGTCTTGAAGTCCGAGGCCAATAGGGACTCTGATCGAAGCTTGCCGCGGAGCCATGCGAGGGGAGTCATTCATTTACCCAGCCGCGGCCTCGGCACTGGTCAAGGACTATCTCGAGCGGGCGCGGCGCGGCGAAGAGGCGCCGAGCGACCCGCTGACTCCGCGCGAGCTCGAGGTGATCAAGCTGATCGCCGAGGGGCTAACTAGCGAAGAGGTCGGGGAGTCACTCGTCGATCGCCAAGAACACCGTCGATCGCCACCGCGACAACATCCTGGAGAAGCTCGGCCTACGAAACCGTGTCGACTTGACGCGCTACGCGATCAAGCGGGGGCTGGTCGAGCCCTAGCCGTCGGGCTCAGGCGTTGGTGATCCTCGGCGTTCGCTCTCTGCGGTCAGGTAGCTCGACAGGCTCGATGACATCACGAGGTCTCGGACGCGCCAAGAATGCTTCGGGCCTCGCGGATCATCTGGTGGGTGAAGCCCCATTCGTTGTCGTACCAGGCCATCACCTTGACCAGTGTGCCGTCGACGACGATGGTCATCTCGAGGTCGATGACGGCCGCACGTGGGTCGCCGACGATGTCGCTGGACACCAGCGGATCCTCGGAGACACCGAGGATGCCTTCGTAGCGGGTGGTCGCCGCCTCTTGCCGGAACGTCTCGCTGACCTCTTCTGTTGTGGTCGGCCGGCTGGTGACGAACACGATGTCCGCGACCGAGCCCACCGGAATAGGTGCACGGACCGCGATCCCGTCGAACCGCCCGGCGAGCTCCGGCACGGCGCGGGTGGTGGCGTGGGCGGCTCCCGTCGAGGTAGGCACCAGGTTGGCCGCCCCTGCCCGGCCACGCCGGAAGCTCGCGCTCGGGCCGTCCACCAGCTGCTGGCCGGCGGTGTACGCGTGTACGGTCGTCATCACCGCGCGCTCGACTCCTAGCCGCCGGTGGGCGACCTCGATCACCGGAGTGATGCAGTTCGTTGTGCAGCTCGCACAGGAGATGACCTGTGGCCGGCCCTGCGGGCGGTTCACGCCGTGCACCACGGTGGGGACAGTTTCCGACTTCGTGGGCGCGGACAGGATCACGTACGACGCGCCCGCCCCAATGTGCTTCTCCAGGTCATCGGCGGCCTTGAAGACCCCGGTGCACTCCAGCACCAGATCGACTCCCAGCGCGTCCCACGGGAGGTTCGCCGGATCACGCTCGGAGAACACCTGGATCCGGCGGCCATCGACGACCAGCGCGCCGTCCACGGCACTCACCTCGCGGTGGTAGCGCCCGTAGACCGTGTCGTATTTGAGCAGGTAGGCCAGGTTGTCCGCGTCGGCGATGTCGTTGATCGCGACGAGATCCAGCCCGCCCGCATCCAGCAGGGTCTTCAGCGCTGCCCGGCCGATCCTGCCTAAACCGTTGATAGCCACAGTCGACATCTCAGCTCACCACGATGTCCGTGCTCTAGGCCGCGGCCGCCAGCGGCTCCGGGGCAGCTGGTTTCGCGGCGGCAGGTACTTGGACGGGACGGGGCAGCAACGTTTCGCGGGCGATCACCAGGCGCTGGATCTGCGAAGTGCCCTCGTAGAGCTGCATGATCTTCGCGTCGCGCATCAGCTTCTCGACCGGGTACTCCTTGATGAAGCCGTAACCGCCGTACACCTGCACGGCGTCAGTAGTGACCTCCATCGCTGAGTCAGCGGCGAAGCGTTTGGCGTGTGAGGAGACAAGCGTGTTGCGCTTGCCTTGGTCGAGCAGGATGGCCGAGTTCCAGACCAGCAGCCGCGAGGCCGCGATCTTTGTCGCCATGTCGGCGATCATGAACTGGATCGCCTGGTGCATGGCGATCGGGACACCGAATTGGATCCGCTCCTTGGAGTAGTCGGAAGCGAACTCGAAGGCCGCTCGGGCGATGCCGGTGGCAAGCGAGGCGACACCCGGGCGGGTGCGGTCGAGCGTCATCATCGCCAGCTTGAAGCCGTGGTTCTCTTGACCCAGGAGGTTGCCGACGGGTATCTCGGTGTCGTTGAAGGAAATCGTCGCCGTGTTCGACGCCCGTAGGCCCATCTTGTCCTCGTGCTTGTCGACGCTGACCGTCTCGTCCTTGGGCACGACGAACGCCGAGATTCCCCGGTGGCCGGCGTCCTTGTCAGTCTTCGCGTAGACCGTGTACCAGTCGGCGTAGCCGCCATTTGTGATGAAGCATTTGGAGCCGTTAATGACGTACTTGTCGCCGCGTCGAACCGCAGTGGTGCGCATACTCGAGACGTCGGAGCCGGCATCGGGCTCGGTCAGGCAGAAGGACGCCAGCTTGGGCTCGTCCGCGAGCATCCCCAGGTATTGATCCTTGACCTGGTCCGAGCCACCTAGCAGGACGGGGGTGGCGGCGAGCTCGTTGGCGCCGATCGTCGTCGCGATCGCTGCACAGCCCCAGGCCAGCTCCTCGCCAACGAGAGAGGCATCGAAATAGGAGCCACCCACGCCCCCGTACTGCTCGGGGAGGTGGGAGTTCATCAAGCCAAGTTCCCAGGCCTTTTCGATGATCTCCTGAGGCCAGGTCCCGTCGCGGTCATAGTCCCATGCGACCGGACGGATCTCCTTGGCCGCGAAGTCACGGGCCATCTCGCGCATGTCCTCTTGCTCATCTGTGAGTGTGAAATCAACCATCGTCAACCCTCAGTTCATGCCTTCAGGCGCAGTCGCTTGGTCGTTTGAACTCGATGAGCGTGCGCTCGGTGTGTTTCGGTCATGACCGGTTAGCGCGCCCTCAAGGCTCGTCCTTACCTCTAATCGGCTGGGCCAGAGTTCGTCAGCGCAGATGGCTACGGGTGAGGGGCCGCGGGTTTTTGCCCGCGCAACACCTGCAGGAGACTCCAGGCCGAGAGCAAGGCCCACACACCCTCAAGCAGCAAGAAGCCGAGCTGCTCCTCGTGCCAGGCCAGCACAGCAAGGATCGCGGAGCCGACGAGATTGAGGACCAGATAGAAGCGCGAGCTCTGGCCGAGCAGGCCGAACTGCGCCGCCGCGTAGGCGGCGAGGATGAGCAGGGCGCCGGCTATCTGGACCGCCTGATCGACAGGACCAGCCTACGGCGGCGAACCGCTCACCTAGGCAATCCCCGGCGAAGGACGGTCGCGAGAACGACAGCGTCGTTGTGCTCGCTGTCGTGGGCGGCATAAACGAGGGTAAGGGTGCCGTCCCGCGCCCGGCGACGCAGCTCGGTGAGCCGTGGACGCTGCTGGCGAAGTTCCTCGATGTAGCGGCGGCGGAACTTCTCGAAGCGGTTCGGCTGGTGTCCAAACCATTGTCTGAGTTCGGCGCTCGGTGCGAGGTCGCGCTCCCACGCGCTGAGCTGGGCCTGCTTTCGCGAAACTCCGCGCGGCCAGAGGCGGTCGATCAGCACCCGGTAGCCGTCCGAGGACGCCGCCGGCTCATAGGCGCGCTTCAAGCGGATGTCCATCTACTCGCGCTCCGCAGCGAGTTGGGCGAGGAGCGCACGCAGGCTCTCGTGATCCTCGTTGCAAGCCGAACATCCCTCAAGGTGAGTGCGCAGGCCCGGAATGAGGGTCCCAGCCTCGATGCCGACGAGTTCGAGTTCGGCGTACTCATTGACCAGCTCAAAGCATTCTTGGCAGTCCAGTTGGTAGCCAGCGGGACCAAGCAGTCGCTCGATCAGCTCTCTGCGCTTGCAGTCGTCGTTGGTGCTCATCGCGATCCACTCACTGACAGGTCTAGCGCCCGGTCACCATGCAACTCCTGCTTGGACAAGGCCGGTGCCGAAGCTGCAAGCTCCAGCCCGGAGGCGGAATCCCCGATCGCCCCGGACTCGAGGCCCTCTAGATACCTCCTGCTCTCCTCTAGCCCGCGTTGAACTAATTCCTCGCTTCGGCTGAAGTCGATCGGCGAAACGCCTGGCCGAGGGGGTGGCGGCAAGACGATCAACTCGGCACGGTCCGCGAGCAGCTCGACCTCAACCTGCAGCCGCCGCATCAGCAGCAAGCTCATCGAGTGAAGGAGCATCCCCAGCGCACCATGCGGCGGCTCGGTTAGGTCAGATGCGATCCCGGTGGACAGGAGGTAGATGCGCTCGGCGCCTAACTCGAGTGCATCAGAGATCGGAGCGTGATTGGCGATGCCTCCGTCCATCAGGTGGCGATCGTCCCAGTCGACCGGCGGAAAGACTCCGGGGATGGCAGCGCTGGCCATTACCGCCTCGAGCGCCGGCCCCCATGAGAGGCGGACTTCGCCCCCGGTCAGAACGTCGGTAGCGATGACGTGGAAGGGCACTGCTGTCTGCTCAAGGCGCTCAAACTCAATGTGCTCGACGAGCAGATCGCGCAGTCCACGCTCAGGGACGAGGTGCCTGCGGGCCCCGAAGAACCCCAAGAAACCGGTCAGCGGATTCAGGGGGAAGACCTGGCCCCGGCCGAGCCGGCGCCAGATTTCAGCGAGCTCGTCAGTTGTCGCTGGCGTAAAAGGACGCGAGGCGATGAAGGCGCCATTCACCGCACCGACCGACGTACCGACGATCAAGTCCGGCTCGATCTGCCGCTCGTACAAGGCACTGAGCATTCCGACCTGGATCGCGCCCAGGGCAGCGCCGCCGGATAGGACGAAGGCCGTCTGAGGATCGAGTGCTCATGACCTGTTTGCGTCCGCGCCTTGAGCGGTCTTACGCAGGTAAGACGGGGGGAGCGGGCGTCGCTAAGGATCTGAGCGCGATGAGCGAGCAAAAGTCAAATGCAGGCCAGGCTGCCCTGGCGCCGGTGGCCGAGTTGGCCGGCTATCGCGAGACAGTGCGCGAGCCGGTCGATATCGAGGCCGCCGAACAGGCCGCGGCTGACCTCTTGCGGGCCCTCGGCGCCGATCTCCAGAGCGAGCACCTGCGTGAGACGCCACGGCGGGTGGCTGCGGCGTACGGCGAACTACTCACGCCGGTGCCGTTCAGCGCGACGACCTTTCCTAACGACGAGAACTACGACGAGCTAGTGCTGGTCGAGGGGATCCCGTTTCAGTCGCTGTGCATGCATCACCTATTGCCCTTCCACGGCGTCGCCCATGTCGCCTATCTCCCGGGCGATCGTCTGATCGGCCTCTCCAAGCTGGCCAGGGTGGTCGAGCTGTTCGCCCGCGACCTGCAGCTACAGGAGCGGCTGGCCACTCAGATTGCGGACTGGCTCGAGGAGATCTTGCGTCCCCGAGGCGTCGGCGTTGTGCTTGAGGCCGAGCACCTCTGCATGTCGCTCCGCGGAGTGCAGAAGCCTGGCGCACGGACCGTGACCTCGGCGCTGCGGGGCGGAGTCAAGGACGACCCGCGCACCCGAGCAGAGTTCCTAAGTCTGATCGCCGACGACTAGGGACCTCTCATTAAAACCTTTGGTGATGTGATCCCGGAACCCGCCTCTTCTGTCCCTCGAGGTGGTTGCATGCAGAGACGGGAGCGGCAGGTCGTCTACAACGCCTGCTCTCGCCCGCGCAGGCAAATCCGAAACTCGGCGTTGAGCTCCCTCTTAGGGTCTCCTCCGAGATCCGCGATCAGCTCAGGCCGGAAGATGCTGTCCTGGTCGTTGGTCGTATCGCGATCGGGCCTCTTGTTGTAGGGCGTCATCGCCAGGACGGCCTCATTCATCGACTCGTCGAAGAAGATCTGCGTGGTGAAAGCCTCGGCTGTCGCTCCGTTCGAGAACTGCCTGACCTTGACGTGTATGTGGAGTGTCCGGCCCTCATACCAGCCTGGATAGATCGTCTTGAACCGTACGACTCCCCCTTCGTCGGTCAGCTGGTAGCCGCGAAGGAAGGTCTCGCCGCCGGTGTCAGCGCGCGGCTGCTCGGGCTCATCTGAATAGAGACCCAGCGCGTTCGCCTGCCAGATATCGACCTCGGCTCCCACGCAAGGCTCCGGTGGCGAGCCGGCCTCATGGACCGTGATCGCTAGGCCAAGCGGGACTCCCTCCTGGCCGGCGACCACATCCGATCGCTCCAGTCCCTCGTCGACGAAGTACGGACCCTCAGTGGTTTCCGGGCTGAGCAGACAGTTGAAAGCACTCTCGGCCATGCCCTCAGCCTACGGCGACGCAACAGCTCAAGACGCCGTGGCAGCTTGGCCGCGACTACGAGCGCTACGTCGGCTACCTGCGCGAACAGGCCGGCTGCGCGGTGACCTACCACGGGATCTTCAAGGGCCTCGAGGACCTGGGCCGCGACGTCCTCGCGGAGAAGGATGGGGCGACCGAAATCATCCAATGCAAGCGCTCGGCGAAACACAAGACCATCCACGAAAAGCACACCTTCCAGCTCTACGGGACGATGATCCTGGCCAAGCTCGAGCAGCCGAAGGCGGAGGTCACCGGGACGTTCACGACCACGACCAAGGTCTCCGAGAAGGCGCGGGAGGTGGGGGACTACCTGGGAATCAAGGTCGAGGAGGGCGTGCCGCTGGCCGACTACCCACGGATCAAGTGCAACGTCGCCGGGCGGAGCGAGGAGAAGATTTACCACCTGCCTTTCGACCAGCCTTGATCATTGGCCTAGAGGGTGCCCTCCACAGCGGAGCGCGTAGCCGCGGCTATCGGAAGGAGTACGGAAGCGCCCGCGGCGTGGTCACTGTTATGGATAGCCGTGAGGAGATTGATCACCAGCATGCCTTGCTCCTGACCCACCTATATG
Source organism: uncultured Solirubrobacterales bacterium (assembly GCA_963848955.1). Taxonomy (GTDB): domain Bacteria; phylum Actinomycetota; class Thermoleophilia; order Solirubrobacterales; family 70-9; genus DASUPK01. The sequence goes on from CAWKFQ010000020.1 coordinate 63,227, forward strand.
GCCATCACAACGAGGGCCGCCATGGGCGAAGAACAGATCGGCGAACAGCGTCGATCCTCTGCATGGTCGGTGCCCTGATCTGGCTGGAGGAGTTCGCCAAGCTGCCGACCCTGAGCTGGATCGGCCGTCAGCTAGATCGCCGGCTTATGGAGCTTGCCGAAGCTCCGGCGGAGCCGAGCACGGCTTCCGCTTAGCTGCCCCACCTTCCAGCCCGTTTGGCGATCATCGGCGTCTCGCTCGGTGATTGACCGGGGCACCTAACCGGATACCCCCATCCCATGCAAAGCAGCAGTTCTGAAATCACACCTCTAAGCGAGGAGGGGACTCAGGTAGCAGCTGCGGCGCCGACGATTGCGCCGTAGATGACGTGCGTGACCAGCATGACGATCGGGGTGCTGGCCCCGTAGTTGAGGAGCAGGAAACCGGGCGGCTCGAGAAGGGGTGCGGAATCGGCGGCACTGAACTGCGTCCCCATTCTCGGGTGGACCAGGGGGAGGAGAACACTGACCAAGGCGGTGGCGGCGAAGAGCGCGTGGGCAACCCCGAGGAGAGCGCCGAGCCACCAGCTGGCTTGGTCGAGCGCGAGGAAGATCAGGTAGTAGGCGCCGGCGAACAGCAATCCGAAAAAGAAATGAAGGGCATAGCCGAGGGCGCGGGCGCGAGTTCGGTCAGCGGTGAACACGGTACCCAAGAGGAAGGGCAGATCAATCCGTGTCAGTCGGAATTCCGTGGCCGCCCGCAGTCCGGTCGTCAGAACCAGGGTTCCGACGAAGCCACCCGCCAGCGCGCCGGGTAACGAGACCATCAGCGCGATCCTTGCTGCAGGGTGACAGCAGCGTTGATCAACGCCAGATGGACGAGACCCTGTGGGAAGTTGCCGAGAAACTCCCCGCTCGCGGGATCGATTTCCTCGGCGTACAGCCCGACATCATTGCTCTGAGCAAGAAGCTCCTCCATCAACTCGCTCGCCTCCTCAATCTCACCGAGTCGCCCTAGTGCGTCGACAAGCCAGAACGAGCAGGCCAGAAAGGCTCCCTCCTGTCCGGAAAGACCATCCTCGCCTCGGTAGCGATGGAGATGGGCACCATTACCCAGCTCGGCGCGAATGTTCCGGACTGTGGCCATCATCTGCTCCCGGTCTTCGTCTGCCCCGTAGCCAATAAGGGTCGGCAGAAGGATGCTGGCGTCGGTCTCCGAAGCGCCAGGGAAACGCATGTAGCTCTCGCGCTCTGAAGACCAGCACCGATCGGAGACGAATCGGCGGATCGCACTCGCCTCGGCCTGCCAGCGCGAGGCGTTCTTGGCCGGGATGTGGCCGTCGGCCGCCAAGCGGCAGGCACGGTCGAGCGCTACCCAGCACATCATCTTTGACTGGGTGAAGTGCCTCGTAAGTCCCCGCACCTCCCAGATCCCAGAGTCCTCGTCGCTCCAAATCGAGCAGACGAGGTCGGCCGTCGAGGCCAGCCGCGAGGAGGTGTCGGCGCTCAGCAGACCGCCGGCCTCGACAAACAGCCAGGCCGTCTGCAGCAGATGGCCGTAGACGTCGAGTTGGCGCTGCGGGGCGGCCGCGTTGCCGATTCGTACTGGTCGTGAGCCCTGGTATCCCGATAGGTCGAGCTCGGACTCAGGCAGTCCGGCACGCCCATCGAGCCGGTAGAGGACGTTCACTTGCGGATGGGTGAGCTGGGAGGCGTGTAGCAACCACCAGAAGAATGCTTCGCCCTCGCTGGGACATCCGAGGCTCAGCAGAGCGTCGAGGGTCGCAGAGCTGTCTCGAATCCAGGAGTAGCGATAGTCCCAGTTGCGGACGCCGCCGAGCTCCTCGGGCAGGGAGGTGGTGGCCGCCGCGGCGATCGCCCCGGAAGCGGCGTGGATCAAGAGCTTCAGGGCCAATGAGCTGCGCACTACCGCCTCTCGCCAAGGACCTTCGTAGCTGCGCTCCTTGGACCAGCTGCGCCAGTAGCCAAGCGTTCCTGCCGTCCGCCGCTCGATGGCGCTCCGTGGCGAGAAAACGAGCGGGTCCCCGTGGGCCATGCTCAACGCCAACAGGGCCTCGGCGCCGGCCCGCGCGGTGAACTGACCCTCGATCGCCTCAGCGCTCCCTTGCGGCTCGCCTGCCTCGAAGCTGAGAACGGCCATGGCGTCGGGCCCGGCATCTGCGATGGGCACTCCGGCACGGCGTCCGATCTGGGTCCGACTCTGGCCGTACCCGAAGCGCGGCTCGACGCTCCAGCGCATCGCAACCTCACCCGAGAGGCCTTCGATCGAACGAGCGAGCTCGCGGGTCGGAGCAAGGCCGCCGAGCGGCAGCGGCATCGAATCGGTGACACGCACAACCCCGCGGGTCGTTCGAAAAGTGGTCTCAAGCAGGTTGCTGTCGTCTAGGTATCGGCGCTCGGCGGCGAAGGGCTCGGTTGGTGCGAGGCGAAAAGCTCCGCCACGCTCGGCGTCGAGAATGGCTCCAAAGACGCTGCCCGAATCAAGATCGGGAAGGCAGAGCCAGTCAATCGACCCATCAGCGGCCACCAGCGCCGCGGTTCGACCATCGCCGATTACGGCGTAATCGCGAATCGCGGCATAGCCGTCTCGCCGAGCTGCGGGGGCGGTCGCGGCGATGGCCTTACTCCCTGTTACTCGCGCCCGGGGCCCTCGGCGACGATCAACGCGCGCAGGCTCTCGTAGTCCTCTTTGCAGGCCGCGCAGCCCTCGAGGTGAGTACGCAGGCCCGGGAGGCGTGCATCGGCGTCGACGCCGGCACCCTCAAGCTCGACGTACTCGTCGAGTAGTTCGAAGCATTGATCACAGCTCAATTGGTCGCCGATCGGCCCAAGTAGCCGCTCGATGTCCCGTTGCTCGTCGTGGTCTTTGCTCATCGCATCATGTCCTGGTCAGTCGTGGTCAGGTTGTGCCAGCCCGGACGCCGAGAGCTCGCGGCGAAGCTTGCGGCGCGCATCATGAAGGGTCTTGTAGAGGGCGCCGCGATTGCTGTCGAGTCGTTCGGCGAGCACATCGATCGGCACCTCATTTAGCGCCAAGGCGACGAATACCTGCCGTTGGTGCGGGGTCAGCTCGTCTCTGATCGCGTCTCGGAGCCTGCTGATCACCGCCGCCTGCTCGAGCTCCTCGTGGGCTGTGATGCCGCGGTCGGCGAAGCCAGTCCAGCTGTCGGGTTCAAGGACGACTTCGCGGTCTTGCCAGGCGCGCCGGCGCAGCTTCACCCCAGCCTCCAGCAGAGCGAACTTGTAAGCCCAGGTTGTGAAGCGGCTGGCCCCGCGGAAATCGTCGAGTTTTGCCAGTACCGCCATCAGGGCGTCGTTGGCAGCCTGCATGGCGATGTCATCGAGTTCCTCCCCGCGTACATGGGAGAGCGCAGCTTGGCGGCGCCCCAGCTCGAAGTGGGCGGCCCGCAAAAGCAGCTCGTGCAGCTTGATCGTCGCCGCATCGCGCTCGGCCGGCGGGCCGCGAAGCGCCGCAAGCCAGGCCTCCGATTGGGCGCTTGGCGACATCTGGCGATCCTCAAACACACGCTCCATCGTGCGGCGAGTCTGAAGCGTTTCCTGGGCGGCCATCGGGCTAGTCCTTTCCGAGTCGATCCAACCTATTGCCATAGGTTCGAACTCAGAGACCGACGAAGCCATGGGTCGATGCACCCATTTGACGCGCTTGCTTGTTCCCAGTCGACGGACCTCACCGGCCGCGAAGACGATGCATTGAGGGTCAGGCATCGACTCCTTAGCGGCCGGAGCGACGCATTTCTTACCTACGGATTAGGCCGTTCGCGATTGCCCTGGTGGCACCCATATTCGTCGGCTCAAGCGATCAGAGGTAAGGGACAGCGGCGATCGGTCGCTAAGCAGGTAACCGTCACCCGCGACCAAAGCCACTGAGCCGAGCGTCCGGGATCCAAAGGCGGTCTCTGTCCCTATGAAAGGAGCAACCTATGAGCACTATCGCCGGCATTTTCCGGCCGATCCCGTTCCCGACGATGGATCGACTACGAAACGATCCGGTCAACCAGGTCTTCACGCTGCTACGGATCGGCTTCGTTGCCCTGCCGATCCTGATGGGGCTCGACAAGTTCGTCGAGGTGATGAACGACAACTGGCCCATGTATCTGGCCAGCGAGTTCAACGACATCATCCCCGGCAGCGCCCAGGACGCCATGTACATCGTCGGCGCCGTGGAGATCCTCGCCGGGCTCATCGTTCTGGTGACGCCCCGGTTTGGCGGTCTGCTGGTCGCCGGTTGGTTGGCAGGAATCATCGCCAGTCTGCTGCTCGTCGGCGGTTACGGCGACATCGCACTGCGCGATTTCGGCCTGCTGCTCGCTGCCCTGGCGCTGTTCCGTCTCGCCGGTGTCTATTCGGGTGACTCGTCCGATCGTGGAACCGCCGATTCGCCCGTCAACGGATCCGCTGACAGGGTTGTCCGCGGAACCGCTGGCTCGCGGAGCCACGCCCACGTCAGCTAGTCCGGCTCTCGGGAGGCGGTCGGCTTTTGCCGGCCGTCTCCCGATTTGTTTCAGACCTCTTCGCCGGCGGTATCGGCCGGGGCGACGGCGAGGAATCCGAGGACTATGAACGCGAACAACGCTGCGACGCCGATGGCGTGGGCCCAGCCGGCCTCGGCAATTGTCAGAAACCCGGTCCCGGCGATGAAACAGGCGCCGGCTGAGCGGGCCAGAAGGCCTGGCTTTGAAGCGGAGAGGATGGCCTTGCTCGGAGGCTTCGAGGAGGTCGCGGTCTCCCCGTAGCCCAGCTGGCCGCCGAGTACGAGCCTGAAGAGCAGAGCCAGGGAGGGGAACAAGATTGCCGCGCCGACGATGACCGCGACGACGACGACGACCAGAGTGTCGTGCGGTGCGGCCGCCTCCTTGATCGTCAGCCCGGGGAGAAAGATCGGGTTCTGCGCAAGAGCCCATCCGGCGATGATCGCGGCGACGGCCAGGCTGGCGCTGTAGCGCGCCGGCTCGTAGTTGCGCCTCCAGACCAGGACCAGCGTGCCGAGCCCGGCGAGGATTGAGACGACCAGCGCAACCAGTCCATCGCCCGTGACCAGATCGTTGTAGAGGGCATGAGCGTCCGAATGCAGCACGACCAGGCCGCCGAGCGCAATTGCTCCCGCGACTATGCCGGAGCCGAGGGCGCGGGCTCGGAAGTAACGCTCGAGATCGGGTTCGCGCAGCCTGACCGCATCGGCGGCCAGGTAGACAGCAGCCAAGTAGGCGGCCGTAGCGACGGCGAGCACACCAATCAGGATCGATGTCGGGTTGAGCCAGCTCGAGAACAGATCTCCCGCCGCGTTCCCGACTGGCACTTGCTCGGAAGCGATTGCGCCGACGGCTGCGCCGAGGGCAAACGGCGTGATGATCGAGGCCAGCGCGGTGACGACGTCGATGGCGCGCAGTTCACCCGGCGTCGGATTCCCAGCCCGCAGCGCGTAAGCGCCACCGCGAAAGATGATTCCGACAGCGGCAATGAACAGCGGAATAGACAAGGTCGAAGCGATCGAGCCAAACGCGGTCGGGTAGGCCGTCCAGACAACGGTGAGGACGAATATCAACCAGACATGATTTGCCTCCCAGACCGGTGCCATCGAGTTATGGGCGTGGTCGCGGACACGGACCCCTGCAGAGCCCCGGCCGGCAAAAAGCTGCCAGAACCCGGCACCGAAATCGGCCCCGGCGAGCACGGCATAAAGGGCCAGTCCGATCAGGGAGAACACGAGGGGGAGCTCATAGAGGTGCATGCTCAGCTGCCCTCAGGAACCGTCGGTGGTGAGGCGGGCTGATCCATCGGGGCCCGGGCCAGTCGCCGTAGGACCCAGGCCACACCGAGTGCCACGCCCAGGTAGACCAGGGCAAGGGTCGCGTAGCCGACAGGTATGCCGTCGGCGCCGGTGACAGCGTCAGAGGTGCGCATCACCCGATAGACGACCCATGGTTGACGCCCGACTTCAGTTGTGACCCAACCGCTGATCAGGGCGACTACCGACAGTGGTCCCGCAATGACGAGGGCGCGGTAGAACCAAAGCGATTCGGGCAAGCGTTTTCGCCGAACCCGGATCACCAAGTAGACGACACCGAGCAGAGCGAGCATGGTGCCAATGCCGACCATGGTCTGGAAGGCGACCCGGACGACGTTGACTGGTGGACGGTCGTCGGCAGGAACGGCATCGAGCCCTTGGACGGTGGCGTTGGGGTCGTGAAAGGCCAGGGTCGAGAGCAGCTTGGGGATGCCGAGGCCGTACTTGACCTGGTTGTCGGTGTACCAGCCCAGTACATGCAGAGACGCTCCTCGCTCGGTCTCGCCCAGCCCTTCGAGCGCGGCCAGCTTGGTCGGCTGGGTGTTCGCGACCTCGCGGCCGTTCCAATCACCAACCAGCACCTGAGCGGGAGCTGCCAGCGCCGCCACCGTTAGTGGGATCGCCAGGGCTGTGCGCTCGTAGCGTCCCCAGCGGCCGCGCAAGCGGCCAAAGGCATAGGCGCCGGCGACCAGGAAGCCGGTGACGATGTAGGCGGCGATGTACATGTGAACGATCTCGTGCCAGAGGTAGCTGTTGCCGAACAAGGCGGCAAGAGGGTGCACGTCGACGACCTCGCCGCCGCTAAGCCGAAAGCCGGATGGATGATTCATCCAGGCGTTGACCGAGATCACCATCAACGAACCCGTGAAGCCCGAGATGACAATCGGAATCCCGCTGGCGAAGTGGGCCCGTGGAGATAAGCGGTCCCAGCCGTAGACGTAGATGCCGATGAAGATGGCCTCCACGAAAAAGGAAAACCCCTCGACTGCGAAGCCGAGACCGAAGACCGATCCGAAGGTGGCGGTGAAGTTGGGCCAGAGCAGGCCCATCTCGAAGCTGAGGATTGTTCCGGTGATGACCCCTACCGCGAACAGGGCGACCATGACCTTGGTCCACCGTTTTGCCAGGGTTAGATAGAGCTGGTCCCCGCTGCGCATGTAGAGCCACTCGACGAACAGGACCATCGCCGGGAAGCCGACGCCGAAGCAGACCAGCGGGATATGGACGGCGAACGACAGCGCCTGCATCTGGCGGGCCTCGAGCAGGTAGTCCTGCTGCACCGGCGCTAGCGCCAGCATGGTCAACGAGCCGGCCACCGTCATCGTTGACCGAACCTATCTCAGGTTCGCGAAGGCAGGTCGCGCTAGCGCTGTGCCGGCGGCCCTGGGGTGCTTGCCCGGGTCTTGACTTCCCAGGTCCAGGCGGATGGCGGGTCGCTGGCCGGGAAAGAGGACTCGCTCATCTCGTCAATCCTTGAATCGTCGGCTGGGGCGACGGTTGGCTCTTCTACCGGTGGCTTGACGATTCGTCCGGGCGGTCGAGTCTCTGGAGGGTGGTCTTTCACTTCAACGATCATGGCAGGGGTTTCCCGGCCCTGTGTGGATGGACGACCACAGGGCAGGCTGCATGGCGGACTACGTGATGGGCGACACTGCCCAATAGCGCCGCTGGCAGTGGGCCATAGCCGCGCGAGCCCATGACCAGGAGATCCGCTTCCCGCGAAGCCTTCACAAGCACGCCCGCCGGGCTGCCATCACGCACTACGCCTTCGGCTGGTCCGCCAAGGGCCGCGATAGCGGCAGCCTGTTCGCGCTTGAGGTCTTGGCGCAGGACCGGGTTGACTGATTGAGCGGCAAAACCAAGGCCCGCGAACGGCATCGACGCGTGGACACTGATCACTCGCAGTTGCCCGGCGTCGCCCGTGGTCAGGTGCGCGGCCCACTCGAGCGCGCGGCGCGACTCGGACGAACCATCGAAGGCGCTGGCGATGTGGTTCAGTGAATGCTCTGCCTGGGCATATCCTCGCGGCGCAATCGCTACTGGCAGGCGTCCCTCAGAGAGCAGCTTTTCGCCAACGCTGCGGGGGCGTAGACGGCCAAGCCCGGACGGATGTGAGTGTCCGATGACGATCAGCTGGGCGTTCTCTTGCTCGGCGATTTGCCGCAATCCGTTGGCCGGCGAGTCGGCTTGCGCTAGACGGACCGCGGGTTCGCTGTGGGTGTCAACGAGCGGTCCTTTGCGGGGCTGGCTGTGGACGAGCACCAGCGGTCCTCCGAGTGGTCCGGCGAGCAGCTGAGCAAGGACAAGTGCCTCTGCCGAGTGCTCGGAGTCCCCGATACCAACGACGATCGCTCCTGGAGAGTCAGATTTGAGGGCTGGCCCGACAGGCGAGGACTCGGTCACCCGTTCCTGTGGCAGATGGGTCCGAGAACGTCTTTCGGCGATCGGCGGGCCCGGCGCCCCGGCTCGAATGATGCGCTCTTCCCAGTTCATGCGCTCGTCCCAACCGGCAATTGCGCCTTCTGACGCGGATGAGGATCCTCATTCAGCGCCGCCAACGTGGCCCGAACGGCGCGCTCCAGGGTGGCCGGATCACTCGCAGTGGTCAGCGGCCCGCGTCCGTCATTGAGCAGCAGCGAGGTCAGGGCCATGCCTTGGAGGGCAACTGAGTGAGGACCTCGTAGTCGTTCTGCGAGTTCAACCAGCAGCGAGCGGTTGGCCTGGACCTGCTTAGGCCGAAACGGCGGATTCGGCACCATTATCGGCGCGCGGTGGCCGTCGGCGATCCGGATCAAGCGGGTGATCGCCGTAGCCAGCTTGTTGCGTGTCTTGCGATCAGCAAGCTGCTTGGCCCGTAGTTCCAGTTCCTCGGTCTGAGCAGGATCAGCACCGCCTGCCAGAGCGGCGTCCAGCTCGAATTTTCTTATCCAGACCCGCGCTCTCAGGATCAGGCCGGGGCCGTCCTGTGGCCGAGTCGGCGGCATGTAGTAAGGGGAGTAGAACGGGGCGAAGATGTAGCCAGGCACGATCGACTCCTTTTCGTTTGAACTGGTCATGCCTCGACATTGCTCTCTTGCGAGGGCAAGGGCCATGGGCCTAAACGCCCAACTTCAGACGCTCGGCGACTCGGTAGTAGCTGCGGCGGGAGTTAGCGCTCGGCTTAGCGGATGCATAGATCAACCCATTGCCGGTGAGGCCCATACCGGCCAAAGTCGACCTATGAGCCTGAACCTCCAAAACGAAGCTGCTTTGCGCCTACAGCGCGGCGGTAGTCGACGGGGAATGCTTGCGAGCGCGCTTTTCGGCCGTTCGTGTCGCCGCCTCGACTCCCCGGTCACCCGGGAGCATGCCGCCAGCGTTGCTCGGCGTCGAGTGCAAAATTCGCGCTAGTCGCTGAGCGTTCCCAACATTCTGGACCTCTCAGCGACCCAAGCACCTGCCGCTAGGCAGGTGCTTGGGCTTGGCGCGCTGCGCCGGGTCGGGCGGCGTGCTTTCTTGTCTCCGGACCCTGTCGGACCGAGGACCAACTAATGCCTGTTCCGCTGACCACACGGATTCTGCTTGCCGATGATCATGCCCTGGTTCGCGATGGGTTGAAGATGGTCCTGGAGTCCGTATCCGATCTCGAGGTCGTGGCCGAGGCTGGTGACGGCGTTGAGGCGCTGCATCTGGGGGTCAATGAGGAATTCGACCTTGCCGTGCTCGATGTCTCGATGCCGCGTATGACCGGGTTGCAGGTGGCGCGCGAACTGGCCAAACAACGCCCCGAGCTCCGCGTGCTGATGCTCTCTGTCCATGACAACGAGCAGTACTTCTTCGAGGCCCTGAAGGCCGGCGCTTCGGGTTACGTCTTGAAGTCAGAGGCCAACCGCGACCTGATCGAGGCCTGCCGTGCAGCGATGCGAGGCGAGTCCTTTATCTACCCGGCCGCAGCCTCGGCGCTGATTCGCGACTACCTCGAGCGAGCGGCCGCCGGCGAGGAGGACGTCCCCGAGGATCCGCTGACCCCGCGTGAGCTCGAGGTCGTGAAGCTGATCGCTGAGGGACAGACCAGCGATGAGATCGCAGATGCCCTCATCATCAGTCCCAAGACCGTCGATCGCCATCGAGCCAATGTCCTTGAGAAGCTTGGGATGCGCAACCGCGTCGAGCTGACCCGTTACGCGATCAAGCGCGGCCTCGTAGAACCCTGAGGCGCCAGTCGATGACTTTGAGCTGAGCCGGCCAGGCGAGGCCCGACCCGGCCTTATGGACCGCGCCATCTACCCGGATGGCTATCTAGACCCATGTACTGCCGGAGCATTTGCTGCGACGGTGAGTGGCAGCAATGCAAATCAGCCGCCCATCGGGCTGGTCCCTACTACGGCCAGCTCTGGGGCGCCGACGTCAAGGAAAGGAGCTTTCAAATGTCCCCCAGCAATGTCGCGGGTGAGGCCATCGGTACCGCCCTTAGGGACATGGCGACGTTCGCCATCTGGGCGATCCTGGTTGCCGCCGTTGTGGCGGCAATTGCCAGCGGGCTCCTTGCACTGCGGCGCCGGCAGCAGGCAGGTTTGCGCGATCAAACCGCAGACCACCAGGCCATTGCGCGAACCGCGATTACCAGACGCACGGAGAGACCAGGCTCTCGGGCGCAGCCGAACGCCGTCTACCCCAGCGTGGGTTCGGGTCGCAGTGAGACTGCACCGGACGAATCTCGAGTCCCGGTGCAGACCCCCTAGGGACCGGATGCGGCGCCGATGAAATCACCGCGGCGCTAGGCACCGACCTGCCTCAGATGGATAGAAGCACCCATCGACCTCGCGACCCATTGCAGCGATCCTTGAGGCATGGAGCAGATCGTCGAACATCAACCAGGGAATGGGGCAGCCTCAGAGGTCCAGCCTCAAACCCCTCCGCTGCCGGTCATCACCCGCGAAGGTGTGCGGGCGCTGCAGGCGCGCGTTCAGCGCCTGCGGCATCAGCTTGACGTCGAATTCGCGGACCGCCTCAATGAGGCCCGCGCGTTCGGCGAGACCGGAGGCAACGATGACTACCTGCAGGCTCTCGAGGAGCAGGCCGTCCTGGCGTCGAGGCTCTCGCGCCTTCAGGGATTGCTGGAGTCGGCGACAGTCGTTGAGCAGCGGCCTGCCGGGAAGGAGACCGCTGCCGTAGGCACTGTTGTCGAGGTCCAGGATCTTTCTTCGGGGGCCGTTCGTGAGCATCGCCTGGTCGGCGACTACGAGTCGCGAGACGGCGACGCAGTCTCGGCTAGCTCTCCGATCGGCCGAGCCCTGATCGGGCACTTGCCGGGCGACGAGGTCGAAGTCGAGCTGCCTCGCGTCAGGACCCAGCGACTCCGGGTCCTGACGGTTCGCGCTGCAGATTAAGCGCATGAAGCGCCACCCAGCCCTGCGGACCCTTTCCCGAGATCACCATCAAGCGCTCGTCGTTTCCCAGCGCCTGCGCCGAAGTGGCGATCAAGGCGCCGGCGAGGCACAAGCTGCGTTCCTCGAGTTCTGGGGGAGCGGGGGCCAGCTTCACTTTCGGGTCGAGGAGGAGGTGCTACTCCCGCGCTTTGCCGCCGCAGGTGGGGCCCACACTGCGGCGGTTGCGCGGGTGCTGATCGAGCACGCCGAGATTCGCCTGCGCGCTCTTCGACTGCAGGGAGGAGCAGTGTCGGGCTCGGTATTGGAAGAACTCGGTCGCCTACTTGCTGAACACGTGCAGCTCGAGGAGCGCGAGCTCTTCCCCGCGATAGAGGAGTCGCTCGATGACAGTCAGCTACGGAGACTGGCCGCCGATGTGGCCGCCGCGGAGCGTAAGTCGCGGCGCCCGCACCGCTCTCCTTGACCGACGTCCAGGATGCTGGCGCTGCCCCTAGGCCTCCTCGCGCGCGATGACCTGTCCTTCGTTGTCGAAGTAGAAGGCGATCGTCGGAACGTCGAAATGGGAACGGACCCGCTCAGCAACTCGGTGCTCTTGCCAGTTCTTGTGCTCGCTTCCCGGAGCGTGGAGCCTGAGGACGATCAGATCGGCATCGAACTCGAGTAGGGCGTCGGCAATGGCGACGAGCTGGTTTTCGTCCGCGACCATTCCCCGTGGCGCCAGGCCGTCGGCGTGCATGTGGTCAAAGACTCGGTGCAGACGCTTGTCAGCCGACACTCGCGCCCGGTCGACGTCCGTTGCGACCCATTGCAGCCAGGTGGTCAGGGTGGGGGCGATGACGTAGATGTCCTCAGCCTCCTCAATCAGCGGACGAATCGGTTCCGGAACCTCGTTGGCGTCGGCCAGGTCCTCGCTAGTGAGGAGAAGGACACGCTTCGCCGGCGGGGCCGCCCGTGGATCTTGGAGGGCATCTTGCGGAGACATGACGGGTCCTTTCGGATCGAATGTGCAACACCCATATTGGGCGAGGTCCGCCACCTAGACAATGGGGTAGAGCACCCATCCCGAAAGTCGTCTGTACGCGGGTCCTCTCAGGCTTCCCGGGCATCGGCCGAGCCGCTGTCCTCGTCGCCCGCGCCAACGCCACGGGGCGTGACGACGACCGGACATGCCGCATTGCGAAGCACTTGTTGTGAAACGCTGCCCAACACCGTCGCTCGCAACGGCCCATAGCCTCGGGAGCCGAGGACGAGCAAGTCGACGTCCTCGGAGACCCTCTCAAGGACGGTGGCTGCGTCGCCATCCGTGAATACGCCCTCTGCTTGCTGGTCGTGAGCGGCGATCACTTGCTGTTGCTCCTGGCGGAGCTCACGGCGGAGGACCTGGTTCACCGACTCGGGCGATGGAAGCCCAGCCGGAATGTGTCCGAAAACCATTGGGGTGTGAGCGCTGACAACGACCAGCCGGCCTGCACTTGCGCTTGCGAGATCGCTCGCCCAATCCACGGCCAGGTGCGATTCAGGGGAGCCATCGAACGCACACCCAATGACACCCAGGGATCGGTCGGCCTGGGCATACCCGCGGGGAGCAACACCGACCGGTGAGCTCGCCCCGGATAGCAGACGCTCGCCGACGCTGCCCGGGCGGACCCGGCCGAGCCCAGCGCGACGGGATGGTCCGACCACAATCAGGGACGCTTGCTCGCGCTTTGCGATCTGGCTGAGTCCCGCCGCCGGCGAGCGGGCGGAGACCACCCGCATCTCGCGCTCACGGCCATCTTCGAGTTGGTCCTTCAACTGGAAGAAAGTCGACTCGGCGACCTCGCGAACCAGACGCTCGTACTTACCCTCGCTGAGAACACCGGAGATCGAGCCATAGGGGTGGACGTGGACGACGACTACCCGCGCCTGCAGAGGTCCGGCCAACCCGTCAGCCATTGCCAACGCGTCCGCTGAGGGTGATGAGCCCTCGACTCCGACGATGATCGTTCGAGTCGGCATCAAAGCGCTGCCAGAGCCTGATCGAGCGTCGGCTGAAGCTGATCGCCCGAGAGCTCATGACTATAGAGCGGACCTCTGGGATCCTCGAGCAGCAAGCTGACGCGGGCGAGCCCGCAGGGAGCGTGGGGACCGTCGCCGAGCAGCCGCTCACGTACCTCCAGCAATGCCCTACGACTTGTACGGACGCGATCTGCGGAAATGGGTGCTCGAGTCGTCGGGAGCTGGGCCCCGAAGCGACCCTCGGTGAGCAGAACGAGATCGTTGATCGAGCGAGCGAGCTGCTCTCGCTTGGCCGGGTCGGCAAGTTGCGCCGCTCTCAGCGCGAGCTCATCACTGGAAGCCGGATCTGTCCCGCTTGCGAGCGCAGCGTCCAGCTCGAGAGCGCTCCAACGGATCCGGACTCCAAGAGGAAGGTGCTCCTGGGTGTCGTCTGGATAACGGCTAAGCGGAAGTAGTGGCGATGGGTTGACAGCTGGCAACTCGGCCCCTCAGGGATATGCGCGGCGGCGCCGCGGCTTCCCCTGAGGATTCACCGAACCGGTCCTCTCACCAATGGGGCGATTCGCCCATCCGCACATGCCAAACAGGTGCGAGTTAGCGAACGCACGGCCCGCCGATCGGCCGAAGGGGAGGACCGACCGGGCAGGTGCCGTGCGATTTGACCCGTTCAGGGGTCAGTTGAGCGCCGCGATGGCTTCCCTGACGACGCCCTTGACCTGCTCGACGCTGTCATTCACATAGAAGGGCCCACCCTTGTCTTTGACGAGGGCGGAAGCCATCGCCAGGCCGCGAACCGGTCGTGACCCCGGATCACGGAGAGCATCGGCGAGACGGTCAAGCCATGCTCTGTTGGCTCGGATGTTCGCGCGATTGAACGGCGTCCGCATGAGGGGGGACTGGGGGACATCGAAGCGCGGGTCCAGTTCGGAGCGAAGGATCAGGTGTTCGATCGCGTTGGCCAGTCGCGCGTTGGCAGCGACGAGCTGCTCGGCGCGCAAGCTGAGCTCGTCACTCTCACTCGGCGACGCGCCAGCCGCGAGCGCTCGGTCCAGGTGTCGGGAGCTGAGCTTCGTCCGCAGCCTGGTTAGCAGGGAGGGCTTCGACTCCGTTGACGGCTTCGAGCCCGTTGAGGCTTGCAACCTTCGCGCTGCAGTTTCAGAGGGCATCTCGAACCCTGGTATCTCGACTCCTGGCATCTCGACTCCTTTCCAAAGCGGCGACTTCGATTAGCCGCTGGATGGAGGCTCCCCGTTTTCCGCCTGACCTCCAATGGGGCGAAATGGCCATCCGGGGACAGATTGGGCCTTACGACCCATGGCGCACAACCCGACCCGCTGGGAGCTTGTAGCCATGATCAGTTGCACTGAGGTAAGCGGATCGTGAGCCAGCGAACCGAGTCAAAGACCGTCGCCGATAACCCGCGTGAGCGCCGCTATGAGATCCATCTGAACGGCGAACTGGCTGGCTACTGCGCCTACCAGCGCCGCCCGGGAACAATTGTCTTTACTCACACCGAGGTCGAACATCGCTTCCGCGGTAGGGGCGTCGGATCGCGTCTGATCGCCGCCGCCCAAGCGGATGCCGAACGCCAGGACCTGAGGGTCGTACCGCGATGCGAGTTTGTCCAGGAGTTCATTAGGCGCGGCGCGGATCCGGTCGCATCGCCGGCGAGCGCGCTGTAGGGACCTGCGCGTATGGCCGGCCAGCGGCGGCGCCAAACCTCAGGGCACGTGTGACTGGCGCCGGGCCCTAGAGGCAGATTGGGGAAAAAGGCCCATAGGCGAACCCGGGGTTGCGCGGGACCATGGGGGCACGGTCGATTGCCCCAAGAGTCACTGTGCCGAGCTGGCGCAGGCGGGCATCACCTACCGAAGCAGCGTGGGCTCCATGGGAATCCCCCTCCCGCCCAGGCCCACCGCGTCCAGATGACCCGCGCCCCTACTTCTCCCGGGGGCGCGGGTCATCGAACTGACTCGTGCCGGCGGGCAGCCGCTCAACCCTCACTCGCCGCAAGGTACGGTGCCTGAATGAGCTCCAAACTCCTAATCGCGGCTGGCGAGGTGGCGGCTAGTGTCGAAGAGCTCCCGTTCGGCGTTTCTGAGCTGATTGACGCCGCCGAGGAGATCCTTGTCATTACCCCGACCTTGCCTGGCCGGTTCGAGTGGCTCGCGTCGGCTACCGATCGGGCCCGCGAGCAGGCAGATGAGCGACTGCGGACCGTGCTCGGTCAACTCGAAGAAATCGGGACCGGGGCCGAGGGCGAGGTCGGCAGTGACGATCCGCTCGAAGCCATCGCCGATGCGGTTCGGGTTTTCAGCCCCGACCACCTCCTGATCGCACTCCGGGTGGGTGCGAAAGCGGGTTGGCAGGAGAGGCGCCTGCTCGAGCAGATTCAGGAGCGTTTCGCGCTGCCGATGACCGTTTTTTCAGTCACCGGCTCCTGAGCAATGGCGACGCCCCGTTCCTGGAACGTGCGGTGAGGACGAATCGGTTCTCTTTGCGTGGGAGCGGCCATACCCGCCTCATCGTGCAAGCACGCCGATGACCTCGCGCCACGAGCTCGGCGTTCTCGCCGATCGCGAGCGGCGGGTCCTGGTCCGTGCTAGGGCGGTCGTCCCCTGGCAGGTGAGTGGATTCACCAGGCGGTCCTGGCGGTCAAGACCGAGACTCCGGTGGACGTCCTTCGCGACACCGTGGCCCAGTTCCCCACCTTTAGCGAGGCCTACCTGAAGGCGGTCGAGGACCTCGGTCTTTGACCGTTGGTCGGTCGGACGGCGGGGGCACATTCGAGGGCACAATCTGCACGAAACTGAGGGCAACTCAGACCACCTGAAACCGCATTGGGATGCGAAAACCGGCGTAGACGCAACGCCTACACGCTAATAGCGCATTCGGCTGGGGGCCGAAAGGTCGCTGGTTCAAATCCAGTCGCCCCGATTCTCCAGGTTGTGCCTGGCAGGCACGGCCCACGGAGGGCTGGCCTGAGCCGGGGCCGTACGTCGGTCGGGACGCGGTCTTTCGCCAGCAGGAGCAGCTCCGCGAGACATGGGACGGCGACATCTTGGAACCGATCGGAGACTTCATCGATACCGGTGACCGAGTTCTCGTGAGGTTGACCTGGCGCGGCACGGGCCATGGACCAGAGTTGAACATGGAGCTGACGGGCGTATTCACCGTGCGTGACGCCAGGATCTGCGGTCTGGAGTTCTTCCAGGACCATGCGGAGGCCCTCGAAGCCGCCGGGCTGTCGGAGTAGGGCGGCTTGGTCGGGCCGTCAGCGCCGACCGCGATTGCACTTCACGCAGGCGGGCCGCAGATTCGTCAGGTCGTCGCTGCCACCGTCGGCGATCGGTCTTTCCGAACCCGGCGACGGGTCGGCCACAACAGCGCGGTGAGCTGCACCGGCGGTTGAAGCGGACACTCAAGCGGGCGGGGATTCGCGAAGAGTTGAGCCTCCACGGACTGCGGCACACCTTCGGGACGCGCCTCGCCGCGGCGGGTGTGCCCTTGGTGAAGATCCAGGAGTGGATGGGGCACGAGAACGCGGAGACGACGCAGATCTACGTGGACTACCAGCCCTCCGTGCATGACGCTCAGCTGGTGGAGCGGGCCTTCGGGTCCGATCCGTTCGGGCTCGGCGAGGGTCCGGTTGAAGGGCCGGATCCGGACAAAGCTCAATCGAACTCCGGCGCGGGCTGACGGGAAGGTAATCAGCGCGCCTGGCCCTCTCTCGTAAGGTCGCTGGCCTCCGCTGCGCGCGCTGTCAGCAAGTGCCGCGTTTCGCGCAAGGCGGGAGAGGCCCGGTTCGGTTCGGGGAGTGCTGCTTTGCATGGAAAGCAGCCCTCTTGTTCCCGGGGTCATCGGATTTCGTTGACGACACCGACGGCGAAGCTACGAAAACCGAAGGTCACAGGTCCGAATCCTGTCGGGCGCGCTCACCGGCCGCCACGAAACGGCATCATGCGGAAGACGGGGCGTTCACTCATTCCCTCACCTGGAAGCCAAATCAGACAATTCGGTTCCGCTGCCTGACAGGACCACGAGCGTCTCCGCGCGGAGGGCGACCGCGCCCGGGTGAGGTCAACTGCGACGCTGCGCTCGAGGTCGATGGTTCTTTCGCCGTGAGGCCAGCCTGTCTCTACATCGCCATCATCGCGTCGGTGGGCTCGCTGTCTCGTCCGTTCTTCGCTCCATCGCCGTTCTTGAGCAGACCGAGCCCGATCAGCGGAAAGAGCAGGACCGAGAGCAGCCCAGCTCCGATCAGCGCGGCGCCTTCCGCCGCGTCGATCAGGTCGAGGTCCTCACCGATCGCGACGGCGGCGACGATGAACGGCAGCGAGGTCGCCTGCATCAGGCCAGCGATCAAGGTGTGCCTCGCGTCGAGGACCCGGCGGTAGAGCCACGCCGGCAGGCCGCGCGCCGCCATCAGGGCGGCAAGGAAGATCGGGACCATCAGGACGTTCGAGGCGCTCGAGGTCAGGGCATTCAGGTCGTAGTTCACCCCGCTGGTGACGAAGAAGACCGGGATGAAGAGCCCGAAGCCGATCGCCTCGAGCTTCCGGCGGAACTCGGGATGCGTCATCGCCGCGTCCTTGTCGAGGAGGGAGAGGATTGCACCCGCTATGAAGGCGCCAAGGATCGACTCGAGGCCCAGGGAGTCCGCGATCGCCGCGAAGCCGACCAGCAGCACCATCGCCCCGCGGACCCGGATCTGGGCGGTCGTGTCCTGCAGTCGGACCAGGTCCAAGCGCAGCAGGCTGGAGCGCTCGGCGCTCTTCACCGCGATCAAGACGACGCCCGCGAGCAGGACGAGGCTGCCGATCAGGAGCAGTGTCGAGCCCACGCCTCCCTCTCCCGAGAAGAAGATCGAGAGCAGGATCACAGAACCGAAGTCGGCGATCGTCCCCGCCGCGACGACCAGCTGGCCGAAGGTCGAGGAGATCTCGCCGGCGTCCTTAAGCACCGGGATCAGCACACCGAGCGAGGTGGCGCAGAGGATGATCGCGATCAGCAGCGGCGTCTCGATGAGCCCTGACGCCTTGAGCCCCAGCGCAACCACCACAGCGATGGCGAACGAGATCGCGAAGCCCATCAACGTCAACCGCAGAACCTGCCCGCGCAGCTTGTCGAACTCGATCTCGAGGCCGGCCAGGAAGAGCAGGAAGGACAGGCCGAGCAGCGCGACCACCGAGATCGCCTCGTCGGCGTGGACGATCCCGAGCACCGACGGTCCGATCACGATCCCGGCGATGATCTCCACCACGACCGAGGGCAGCTTCACTGAGGGGAAGAACCCAAGGAGCAGCGGGGCCGCAAAGGCCACAGCGACGACGATCAGCAGATTGTCGAAGCCTGGCATCGCCGGATTCAGTGGATCGAACGCATTGCAGAGCGGTCAGCCGAGTCTGACCGTCATTACGGACGAAGGGATCGTTTTCGGCCAGCAGCTAGGGCTTCTGCATCTCGCGGAACCGGCGTCAGTCCTGCGCGTGCGGTCGCCATGGCCGGCCCTTCGCTTGAGGACTAATCGGCGGGCGTCTCCTATAAAGCTCGAAGACGTCGAGAACGACCTTGACGCCGTCGTCCTCGGGCCGATGATGCACCTCCCCCGCTGAGGCGCCTATTCCCGCAGCCCGCCGGATTCGCTGGCTGTGCCGCCAGCTGCGCAGCCACCTCGGCAGCAGACGGGTTCTGGTTCGGGGCATTTCCCTCGACGGGGAGGTTTGAAGGAAGGTCGAAACCGGGTAGCCGATAGGCTGGTGAGTGCCGACAAACGTCAGGACTCAGTTGAAGACGTAGGCGTGTTTACGTCCACGACCGAGGCGCTATCGCTCACGATTCTGACCGAGTTGCTGCGGCGTACGAGCCTAGATTCCGAAGTTCCGAGCGAAGTGTCGGTCACCTTCGACGCCGTCTACGCCGCCGAGCTGGACCATTGGAACTTCATTAGCCAACACTTCCGCCCAAGCACGACCAACTTCTGGGTTCCGGACGGCTTCTTCGGTGGCGCAGACGATGCGCTCGACCTGACGGCGGTCGGCAAGGGGGTCTCGGCTGGCGAGACGCTCTTCATCAATACGTATCTGGTCGCCGTCACCACGTTTGCGGAGGCGGGGCGCTCGGAGCTGGCGCGCCACTCGGCCGAGGTCGCCGGGTGTGAGTCCGAGCATCGCGTGCTCGGTCAAACGCTGGCCGGCGAGAGCCCGCCCAACAATCTGGGATTCGAGGAGTTCCCCTTCGACAACGTCAGTGACATCGAGGCCGCCTTCGTGGGCGCCGGTTTCGGCTTTGGGCAAGAAGGGACGAGCCCTGGGCGCTTCTACGATTTCCCGGACCCTCCGGTGGCCGCGCCGATCGCGATCAGCTCGAACGAACCGGCATAGCTCGAACGCGGGGCACTGGCAAAGGGCGCACGGACCTCGGCGGAGAGGGACGGGAGCCCTAGTGCGTCCCCGGCCAAGCAAGGGAGCCCTCGCCGCGTGAGCGTCCCCGACTCCGAGCAGTACATGCAGATGCTGGATGCGGCCGCGGAGGGCGGCTACGCATATCCGTCGGTCAATGTCACCTCCACCGAGACGCTGAACGCGGCGCTGCGGGGGTTTGCGGAGGCCGAATCCGACGGCATGGTCCAGCTTTCAACCGGCGGCGCGGCGTATCTCTCGGGCGCCGCCGTCGGTCACAAGGAGATCGGGGCGAGAGCGCTCGCCGCTGTCGCGCGTGAGGTATCCCGCGAATCTCCCGTCCTCGTCGCCCTCCACACCGACCACTGCCCGCCGGACCAGCTCGACTCGTTTCTCCGGCCGCTTCTCGCGGAATCGCTGCGACGGCGAGAGCGCCGAGAGCCGCCGTTGTTCAACTCGCAGTTGTTCGACGGCTCCGCGCTGCCGCTCGAGGAGAACTTGCGCATCTCCTCGGCGCTCTTGGACGAGTGTGCCCGGGCGGGCATCGTGCTTGAGGTCGAGTCCGGGGTGGTCGGCGGCAGTGAGGACGACGTGAGCGCCG
>CAWKFQ010000021.1:0-117195 GCA_963848955.1 uncultured Solirubrobacterales bacterium
GCGTCCGCGAGCACCGGCAGCACCGAATCGACTACCTCGGCACGGTCCTGCTGGGTGTCTGCCTCGCATCGCTGGTGGTGCTCACCACCCTCGGCGGAACGACCTACGCCTGGGACTCCGCGTTCATCTTCTCTCTGGGCGCCATCGCCGTCGCGGCGCTGGCCGCCTTCGTCCTCGTCGAGCGGCGCGCGCCGGAGCCCGTCCTTCCGCCCGAGCTCTTTCGCAACCGCGTGTTCCTCGTCACGAGCCTGATGAGCTTCGTCGTCGGCTTCGCGCTGTTCGGGGCTCTCACGTACCTGCCGCTCTTCCAGCAGATCGTCCGGGGTCTCAGCCCAACCGCATCCGGCCTCCAGCTCGTACCGCTCATGGTCGGACTGTTGACGAGCTCGATCGGCTCGGGGCAGCTCATCTCCCGGACGGGGCGCTACAAGGTCTTTCCGATCATCGGTACGGCGATCAGCGCGGTTGGTCTGTTCCTCCTCTCGGGTCTGGAGCCGGAAACCGGATCACTGGAGGCCTCCGCCTACATGCTCGTGCTCGGGGTGGGCCTCGGGTTCGTGATGCAGGTGCTGATCCTCGCGGTGCAGAACGCGGTCCCCTACGGCCAGCTGGGCGTCGCCACATCCTCGGCGACCCTCTTCCGCTCGATCGGCGGGTCCCTCGGCACCGCGATCCTGGGCGCGATCTTCTCCAACCGGCTGGCGCATGAGCTTGCCTCCCAGCTGCCGGCCGGGGCGCCCGCCACGGCAAACCTCACCTCGGGCGAGCTCGATCCGGCTCAGGTCTCGTCTCTGCCCCCCGCGATCCACGACCCCTTCGTGCACGCCTTCACCGATTCCCTCTCCACGGTGTTCGTGATCGCGGCGGCCGTTGTGGCGGTGGCGTTCCTCCTCGCCTGGACCCTCGAGGAGCGTCCACTGCGCAAGACGATCGAGGACCGGGACACCGGTGACGCCTTCGCCCCGCCTCAGGACACGGATTCGGTTCGCGAGCTCACTCGCGAGCTGAGCCGGCTGGTGGGCCGTGAGCGGACGCAGCGATTCATCGAGGGCGTGATCGCGGACGCGCACGTCGAGCTCACCCCGGCGGAGGGGTGGGTGCTCGGACGTGCCCAGGATGGGACGATCGATCCGACGGCTCTGGAAGGCGCGACCCCGCGGACCGGCAGACCTTGAAACGGGCGCTGGGGCAGCTCAGCGGCAGGGGCCTGGTGGAGAGCCCGGATCCGCCGTCGCGCCTGAGCGCCTCGGGGCTCGAGATCCGCCGGGATCTGATCAACGCCCGCCAGCGCAGTCTCGAGTACCTGGTTTCCGACTGGGAGCCCGAGGACCCGAGCTGGACGCCGTGATCGCACGGCTGTGCGAGGAGCTCGACTACACCCCTCGCGCTAGGCCGGCGCCAGAGCGACACCCGTCAGTTCGGTGAGACGGGCGATCGTCTCCGCGGCGTTGCGATGGCGCACCGCGGTCATGCCGACGGCCTCTGCGCCCTCGCAGTTCTCGCGCAGGTCGTCGACGAAGATGCATTTCTCCGGGGCCACGTTCAGTCGCTCCGCGGCCAGTCGGTAGATCTCAGGCTCGGGCTTGTGCATGTGGACCTCGGCGGAGATCACCGCCGTATCGAAGAGCTCGGCGAGCAGCTTGCGGTCGTAGTGGGCGGTGCTCCAGGAATTCGTGATCAGGCCGGTGAGCAGGCCGGCCGCCCGGATCTCCTTACAGGCGGCGACCATCCGCTCGTCGGGCTCCATCCCGGCGAACATGCTGTCGATCAGCCCCTCAGGGTCCTTCAGGCCCAGACGACGGCCGAACTTGGTCTCGAACTCGCCCTCGGTGAGAGCTCCGGTCTCGAGCCCCCGAAGGTCGGCCAGGGCCTCCGGGTCGTGGCGGAAGAGGTTCTTGATCGCGTCGGGATCGAGCCCCTCGCCGCGCAGGAAGTCGGCGAAGCTGTCCCAGACCGAGGTGGTCAGGACCCCGCCGAAGTCGAAGAGGACGGCCGCATATGCTCCCGGCGACATGGGGCAGCAGGCTACCGAGGCACCAGAGGGGATCGACCGAGCCGGCGTCGAGGCCTGGTTCGAGACGAACGTCCCCGAGGCCCAGCCGCCGCTGAGCTTCGATCGGATTTCGGGCGGCCGCTCCAACCTCACCTTCGGGGTCCGCGACTCCGGCCGGGCACGCCTGGGCGCTCCGCCGCCCGCCGCTCGGCAAGCGCCTCGGCTCAGCCCACGACATGGGACGCGAGCACCGGGTGATCGCGGCGCTGCAGGACACCCCCGTCCCGGTGCCGCCCGTCGTCGGCCTCTGCGAGGACGAATCGGTGAACGGCGCGCCCTTCTACGTGATGGGGTTCGTGGAGGGGCCGATTCTGCGCTCCGCCGAGGAGGCCGAGCGGTTCGACGAGGACGAGCGCAGGGCAATTGGCGAGCGCGTTGTCGACACCCTGGTGGCGATCCACGAGGTCGATCCCGACGAGGTCGGGCTGGCCGACCTGGGCCGTAAGGAGGCCTACGTCGAGCGGCAGCTCCGGCGCTGGCAGGGCCAGTGGGAGAAGTCGAAGACTCGCGAGCTGCCGGCCGTCGACGAAGTCCATGAGCGCCTCTCCGCCCGGGTCCCAGAGCAGGGACCGGCGACCATCGTCCACGGCGACTACCGGCTCGACAACATGATCCTCTCGCCCGGCGGAGAGGTGGCGGCGGTGGTCGATTGGGAGCTCTGCACGCTCGGCGATCCGCTCGCCGACGTCGGGATGCTGCTCGTCTACTGGTCCGAGGCTGGCGATGACTTCATGCCCCTCTTCGCGCCCGCCACCATCGCGCCGGGCTTCCCGAAGCGAGACGACGTACGGCGGCGCTACGCCGAGCGCTCGGGCCGCGACCTGAGCCAGATCGACTTCTTCGTCGCCCTCGGCTACTGGAAGCTGGCGATCATCCTCGAGGGCGTCTACGCGCGCTACGCCTCCGGCCAGTACGGCAAGACGGATGAGGGCTTCCAGGAGTTCGCGAGGATCGTCGAGCGCCTGGCGGATGCGGCGAAGGACACCGCCGACCGGCTGCCATAGCGCGCCGGACTAGGGCGCGGCGGGCACCACCACCAGGGTGCCGTCGGAGTCGGGCAGCTCCGCGGTCTCGAAGGCGTTCTCCGACGGTCGCTCGACATGGGGCATGAGCCCGACGAACTCCTCCTCGGTCTCGAGGAAGCCGATGCGCGGCGTGCGGTAGTGCATCGGGACGACCCAGCGCGGAGCCAACGCCCTGACGATTTCGGCCGCTCCGGCCGCCCCGATCGTGGGGCCACCGCCGACGGGAAGGAAGAGAAGGTCGGTTCCCTCCAACGCCGCGGCCTGCTCGGGTCGCAGCTCGTGCTGTCCGAAGTCCCCGAAGTGGGCGACACGGACGCCGTCGAGGTCGAAGGCGAAGATCGTGTTCGGGCCGCGCTCGGTGCCGGCGGCGTCGTCGTGCTCGGAGGCGATCGCGACCACCTCGCCGATCGGCGATTCCAGCCTGCCGGCGGTGGAGCGGAGCACCGCCGGGTCGCCGGCGATCCCGTCGGCCCCGTTGTGGTCGACGTGCTCGTGGGTGATCAGCAGCAGATCGACGTCGTCGGCCTCGATCGGCGGGTAGTCGAACTTGCAGCCCGCGATCCGCGGCGAGACCGGACATGTCGCCGAACGGGTCGATGAAGACCGTGGTGCCGCCGGCCGGTCAGGGTGAAGGCGGACTGGCCGTGCCACTCAACGCGCATGCTGTTCCTCCAGTGTCTGGATTTGCGAGTCCGGACGCTGGCCGGCTCGTCGGCGTGGTGGTAGCGCCCGCCGCGCAGGAGCGAGGCCGCCGCGGCGACGAGGCAGGCGACGATCGCGAAGGTGAAGGCCGCGTGCAGGCCGTCGCTGAACGGGCCGGCGATCAGGTGCGGGAAGAAGGAGTGGCCGGTGAGCGCGGCTGCTGGTCTGCGGCGGGCAGCGAGGCGAGGGCGTGCGGGCCGAGCAGGTGCTGGATCGGGTTGTAGCCGAGGAACGCCGCGAACAGGATCGAGACCGGCGGCAGCGTCCGCCGACCTGCTGCGCGGCCGCGGCGGAGACGCCGTGCGCCTGCAGGCCCGCGCTCAGCGTCGCGGGGAGCGTCGAGGAGAGCCCGATCGATCATGCAGCGTGAAGAAGATGCCGATCGAGAGCACCTGCGCGGAGTTCTGGAAGGTCTGGTTCATCGCCGCCGCCGACGCCGCGGTCGCCGGGCGGCAGGCTGTTCATCACCGCCGCCCGGTTGGGCGACGCGAACATGCCCATCGCGATCGCCGATGAGCAGCAGGATCGGCGGCGAACGACCGGGTAGGCGAAGTCGTCGGCAGGAGCATCAGCAGCACGAAGCTGAGCGCGGCGAGCGAGCATCCCGCCGGTGGCGAACGGGCGGGCGCCGAAGCGGTCGGAGAGGTAGCCGGAGGTCGGCCCCGCGACCAGCATCCCGATCGTCAGCGGCAGCATGTAGATGCCCGCCCACAGCGGCGTCTCCTTGAAGTCGTAGCCGTGCTGGGGCAGCCAGATGCCCTGCAGCCAGATGATCAGCATGAACATCAGGCCGCCGCGCGCGACGGCCGACAGGAACGTCGAGAGCGTGCCGAACGTGAAGGCGCGGATGCGGAACAGCGGCAGCCGGAACATCGGGTCCGGCGCGCGCCGCTCGATCGATCACGAAGGCGACGAGGCGAGGCGAGCGCGCCGGCCAGCAGCGCCAGGACCCGCGGGCTCCCCCAGCCGATCGGCGTGGCCGCCGTACGGGCGGATCCCGTAGGTGACCGAGACCATCGATGAGGATCGAGCCCGAGCGCGAACGTGAGGTTGCCCCACCAGTCGATCGGCGCCTTGCGCGGCGTGCTCAGCTCCGCAGCTTCAGGTAGGCCCAGACCGTGCCGAAGAGCCCGACCGGCACCGAGATCAGGAAGACGAGGCGCCAGTCGATCGGCGCGAGGATGCCGCCGAGCACGAGCCCGATGAACATCCCGCTGACACGCCGACGATGTTGTTGATCCCGAGCGCCATGCCCGCGCTGGTGGGCCGGGAACGCGTCGGTGATGATCGCCGCCGCGTTGGCCAGCAGGCAGGCGCCGCCGATGCCCTGCACGATCCGGAAGACGATCAGGAGCGTCGCGCCGCTGCGGCCGTGCATCCAGTCGATCGCCAGGAGGAGCGACGCGACCGTGTAGATGACGAAGCCGAGGTTGTAGATCCTGCACCCGGCCGACCATGTCGCCGAGCCGGCCCGAGGCTGACGATCAGCACGCTGGTCACGACGAGGTAGCCGAGGATCATCCACAGCAGGTAGAAGCGAGTTCGCGGGGACGAGCGGGTCGAGGTGGATGCCGCGGAAGATGTCCGGCATCGCGATGAGCGTGATCGACGCCGTCGAGCGTCGCGAGCAGGACGGCGAGCGTCGCGTTGGAGAGCGCGACCCACTTGTAGCGGTCCTCCATCTGACGCGGCAAATTATACAGGCAACCTGTGCAAGTTACCTGTCTATGCGCCGTATACTCGGCCCGTGGCCACCACTGAGATAGACACCGCCCGCACCGCCAGCGAACTGCGCGTCGCCCTCGGGCAGCTCATCCGCCGCCTGCGCGCCGAGCACCGCTTCCCGATCGGCCAGGGCGCGGTCCTCGGCCGGCTCGACCGCGAGGGCCGGCGAGCGTCAGCGACCTCGCCGCCGCGAGCAGATGCGCCCCCAGTCGATGGCCCAGACGGTGGGCGAGCTCGAGGCGGACGGGCTCGTCCAGCGCCGCCCCGACCCCGCCGACCGGCGCCGCGCGCTGGTCGAGCTCACCCCCGCCGGGCGCGACACCCTCGAGGACGACCGCGGCCGGCGGGTCGGCTGGCTCGTCTCGGCGATCGACGAGCTGCCTGCACGCGACCAGGCGGTCCTGGCGCGCGCCACGGCCATCATCGGCCGGCTCGCTGAGCGCCCGGATTAGCTGACTAGCTGGCGGCCTTGGCCGGCTCGGCGGAGCCGTCGGTGCCGGTCACCGGGGCGTGACGCGGCGCTTCGCTGGAATCCGAGGATTCGGTCCGCTTCGCCGCCCGGTTCAGCTCGCGGCGCGCGATCACCATCTTGTGGACCTCGTCCGGGCCGTCGGCGACGCGCAGCATCCGCATGAAGCGCCACATGCCGGCGAGCGGGGTGTCGTCGGACATGCCCAGCGAGCCGTGCACCTGGATGGCGCGGTCGAGGACGTCCATGACGACGTTCGCCGCGACCACCTTGATCATCGAGATCGCCTGGCGGGCGCGTCGCTTGCCCTCGGTGTCCATCTGCCAGGCGGCGTAGAGGGTCAGCAGCCGGGCCTGGTCGACCTCCATCCGCGACTTGGCGATGAAGTCCTGGACGAACTGCTTGTCGGCCAGCGGCCCGCCGAAGGAGTCCCGGGAGTTGGCGCGGTCGCACATCATCTCGATGGCGCGCTCGGCGGTCCCGATCGCCCGCATGCAGTGGTGGATCCGGCCGGGGCCGAGGCGGTCCTGGGCGATCACGAAGCCGCCGCCGCGCTCACCGAGCAGGTTCGCCTCCGGCACACGGCAGTCCGTGTATCGGATCTCGCAGTGGCCCGGGCCCTGGTCGTGGCCCATGACTGAGACGTTCCGGATCAGCTCGAAGCCGGGCGTCTCGACGGGGACGAGGATCATGCTCGCGCGCGTGTAGGGAGGCGCGTCGGGGTCGGTCACCACCATCGACGATCGCGAAGTCGGCGCCGTTCGCCCCCGAGGTGAACCACTTGTGCCCGTTGATCACCCACTCGCCGCTGTCTGTGAGCTCCGCACGGGTCTGGAGGGTGGTCGGGTCGGAGCCCGAGACCTCGGGCTCGGTCATCGAGAAGCAGCTGCGGATCTCGCCGTCGAGCAGGGGCTGGAGGAAGCGCTGCTTCTGCTCGTCGGTCCCGTGGTCGACCAGGATCTCCATGTTCCCGGTGTCGGGCGCGGAGCAGTTGAAGGCCATGGGCGCCACCACCGGGCTGCGGCCCATCTGCTCGCAGAGGATCCCGTACTCCCAGTTGCTGAGGCCGGCGCCGTACTCCGAGTCCGCCAGGAAGAGGTTCCAGAGCCCCTGTTCCCTGGCAGTGGCCCGGATCCCGACCAGGATCTCCGGATAGGGCTTCCCGGGCCTGACCTCGTCGTCGATCGCCTTCATCGCCTCGGCTTCGACCGGGAAGACGTGCTCATCCATGAACGCCTGGATGCGCTCGAGGAGGGATTCGACCTCGGGCGAAGGCTTGAAGTCCACGGTTGAAAGCTACGCCATCCCGCGATAGCGGGCGAAGAGCTCTCCCTCCGACTCGAGCAGCCAGGTGAGCTCGACCTGGTCGATGTCGGGCAGCGCGCCCTCCAGGATCCGCGGACCCTCGCCGCCCGCGATCTTCGGCGCGATCGTCAGGAAGAGCTCGTCGGTCAGCCGGGCCTCCCGCAGCCGGCCGTGCAGAGTCGGCCCTCCTTCGCAGAGGACGGAGCGGATGCCGCGCTCCTCGAGCAGCCACTCGAGCGCTCGGTCCAGATCCACGCTGTCGGGATGGCGCACGATCTTCACCGGGGTCGCTGTTTCCGGCGGCTCGTGCTCCGACGCAGTGAAGATCACCACGCGCCCGCCGCCATTGGTGAATAGCCGCGCGTCCCAGGGCAGCTCGAGCCGGTTGGAGACGATCACCGCGAGGGGATCGTGGGCAAGCCCTGTCCGCTCGCGGTAGGCCCGTAGGTGCGGGTCGGAGACGATGCGACCGTAGCGCTCGGCGCGCATCGTGCCCGCCCCGATCATTACCGCGTCGACGCGGGTACGGAGGCGCTGGAGCATTTCGGCGTCGGTGGCGCTGCCGATCGGGCCCGACTTGCCCTCGATCGCGGCGCGACCGTCGAGGGTGGTGGCGAAGTTGAGGATCAGGTAGGGCCGATTGCTATGTGCCGCGGACTCGAAGTCGAGCCCGGCCAGCTGCTCGGCCACCGTGGTCTCGACCTCATCCGGGAGCAACCGCCGCACCGAATGCGTCTCGCCCGGAATGCGGGAGTTGCTCATCGACCCTCGATCTCGGCGATGTGCTCGACGTTGGCCGCATCCTCCTCGTCGCCGCTCGCCTCGCCGCCGAACCAGGCGTCGAGGATCTCGGTGAGCTCCGCCTCAGAGGTCGCCCGCAGGCTGATCGCCAGGGCGTTGGCGTCGTTCCACTTCCGCGCCCCGTCGGCAGTCTGCGCGTCGAGGCAGAGAGCGGCGCGAACGCCGTCAACCTTATTCGCTGCGATCGAAGCCCCGGTGCCGGTCCAGCAGCAGACGATCGCCTGCTCGGCGCGGCCCTCGGCGACGTCGCGGGCAGCGGCCTCGCTCGCCCAGGCCCAGTCGTCCCGCTCTTCCTCGGCGAGGGCGCCGTGTGGGATCGGCTCGTGGCCGCGCCTGCGGAGCTCCTCGACGACAGCCTCGGCGACGCCCACCCGCTCGTCGGCGGCGACAGCGACCTTCATGCCGGGGATTAGTACTGCTTCCAGCCGGTGAAGTCCCGGCCGGCGAACTCCTGCAGCGCAGCCACGTCCTCGCTGAACTGCGCCGTCAGCGACTCCCGCACCGAGTCAGGCAGCTCAGGTTTGGGCGCGGCGGGCGCCTCGGGATCGTGGACGACCTTCTCGACCATCCAGCGAAGCCGTTCCGGGAAGCGATCGAAGTTCCGGTCGAAGGAGCGAAACCCCGGCAGCTTGATCAGCCTCTCCATGAACTGGTAGCGCTCGGACTCCTTGGCCGTCGACTTCTCCCACTCGCGGGAGAACTGCTCCGACTGGAAGTTCTCGTCGACGCCGGCGAAGCGGAAGGCCCTGCGCATCGTCCCCTCGCGGTCGGACTGGAGCTCCTCCTGGGTGATCACCTCGATCCGCGAGCGGTCGAAGCGCTCGAGGTAGGGCTGGAGCTGCATCCAGTAGCGGGAGCGCGTCACGTAGGTCTGATCCGGGCGGGCGAGTGCATCCTCCATCGGCCGGGTCTCATACCCCGCCCCGACGGCGTGGCGCCAGTGGGAGAGAATCCGCGAGATCGGGTCGCGGACCATGTAGATCAGCTTTGCGTCCGGGATGTGCTCGTGGATGCGCTCCGGGACGCCCTTGAAGTAGGGGAGGTTCGTGTAGTGGGGGGAGGACTCCCCGCGGGCAGGGAAGCGCTCGTCGAAGCGGCCCCGATACCAGTCGAGGCCGAGATCCCAGTTGAGCTCTTCGACGAAGAAGTTGAGCTCCTTCGGCTTCGACATGTTGATCTCGGGATGAAGCCCGAGATAGTGGTGGATGCTGGTCGTCCCGCACTTCAGCCCGCCGATGATGATCAGGTTCGGCAGCGCGGCGTGCCGGCGGCGCCGCCTGGGCACGCGTCCGCCGCGCTTCCGGTCGGCGGTGAAGCGCTCACGCGCCCGCCGGCACATCGCCTCATCGGAGGGGTCCTGCGTCGGCGGAGGCATGGCTGGAGTTGATACGGCAGCCACGGAGGCGGGCATGTTAGCGGCGTGCAGGCCGCATATCCTCGGACGCCCATGGACGTCTTCCGCACCCCGGACGAGCGCTTCGAGGGCCTACCCGGCTACGACTTCGAGCCTAACTACGCCGAGGTCGACGGCCTGCGGCTGCACTTCGTGGACGAGGGTCCACATGAAACGGGTGGCTCCTCGGCTTCGCCTGCGGAGCCCCCTCGCATGAAGGGGCGCCAAGTCGTCTGCTTCCACGGCGAGCCCACCTGGGCCTATCTCTACCGCAAGATGCTCGGGCCGCTGGTCGAGGGGGGAAACCGGGTGATCTGCCCCGACTACGCGGGCTTTGGGCGCTCCGACAAGCCCACCGATCGCGGCTGGTACACGTACGACCGCCACCTCGAGTTGGTGGGCGCCCTGCTCGAGGGCCTCGACGCTGAGCGACGCCGTGGTGGTGGTCCAGGACTGGGGAGGGCCGATCGGCCTGCGCTGGGCGGTTGAGAACGCCGACCGGGTCGGCGCCCTGGTGATCCTCAACACCGGCATCTTCACTGGCCGGGTCTCGAAGGGGTTCATGGCCTGGCGCGACTTCGCGGAGAAGAACCCGGACCTCCCCGTCGGCTTCGTGATCCAGGGTGGGACGACGACCGAACTCCCGGAAGACGTGGTCGCGGGATACGAGGCTCCTTTCCCAACCGCCGAGTCGAAGGCGGGCATCGCGCAGTTCCCGCTGCTCGTGCCGACGGAGGAGGACGCGCCGGGCGCGCCGGAGATGCGGGAGGTCGCCGACGCCCTGCGGCGCTGGGAGAAGCCCGCGCTGGTCGCGTTCTCCGACACCGATCCGGTCTTCCCCTTCCCGCGGGCGGGCGAGCGCTTTATCGAGTGGATCCCGACCGTCACCGAACAGGTGAAGATCGAGGGGGCGGCCCACTTCCTGCAGGAGGATCGCGGAGAGCAGATCGCGGGCGAGATCCTCCGCTTCCTGGATTGAAGGCCGCGCAGATCTCCGAGCAGGTGGCACTGCTCCCCTGGCGCGGGGAGGCGGAGGAGAGGCCCTCGCTTGCCGTCCCGCCCGACGCGATGCCGCTGCTGCTCAGGCGCCGGTTTCGCAAGCGCTGGCGCTGGGTGGGCGCCTTCGCCGACAATCTGATCGTCTTCGCCGCGAACGTCCAGGTCGGGCCCGCCGCGATGACGTTCTGGGGGATCTGGGACCGCGAGCGCCGGCGACTCTGGGAGGGCACCCGCAGGGACTTCCCGGGTCGGCGCCGTCAGGTCTCCCTGCGGGGGCGCTCGGCTCGCGTGCGCGCGGGAAGCATCGAGTTCGACCTGGAGTTCGATCAGGGATTCCCGATCGAGTGCATGTGCCCGAACGGCGAGGGTGGCTACACCTGGACTCGCAAGGAGGCCGGGATGCCCGTCCGCGGCGAGGTGCGGATCGGCAGGAGGACCAGCGCGCTCGACGGCCTGGGCGTGATCGACGATTCGGCCGGCTACCACCGGCGCTACACGTCCTGGAAGTGGTCCGCGGGGGTGGGCGCGGCCCGCGACGGTCGCAAGGTCGCCTGGAATCTGGTCACAGGGATCAACGACCCGCCGGTGGCCAGCGAGCGCGCGATCTGGGTCGCCGGCCAGCCCACCGAGCCCGGGCCGGTCGACTTTCAGGGGCTCGAGTCGATCCACTTCGAGGACGAGTCGCGGCTCAATTTCTCCGCCGAGACCAAGCGCACCCATCACGAGGGCATTCCGCTGCTGGCCCGATCCGACTACGAGGCGCCCTTCGGCACCTTCAGCGGCTCCCTGAACGGGCTGCCCCTCGACTCGGCGCTCGGGGTGATGGAGGCGCACGATGCCGTCTGGTAGGGACGAGTGGATCGCCGTGGCCAAGGCGATCTACAGCCGTTTCGGGGAGGTGCAGCTCACCGATCGCGCCGCCGCGCTGACCTACTACGGGATCCTCTCTCTGTTCCCGGCGCTGCTCGTGGTCGTAGCGCTGATCGCTCTACTCGGTAGGTCTCCGGAGACCTACCAGAGCATCGTCGACACGCTCCGCGATGCGGCCCCGGGCGCGGGGGTCGACGCGATCGACAGCGCGCTGCGCAACGCGGTCTCCAACCGTGGAAACGCCGGCTTCGTGCTTGTGGTCGGCCTGGTTCTTGCCTTCTATTCGGCCTCGGGCGCGATTGGGGCCGCGATGCGCTCCCTCGAGGCGATCAACCGGGTCAAGGGCTCGCGGAAGTTCCTGCCCAACCTCGGCGTGCGGCTGGGGCTGACGGCGCTGCTCGCGGTGCTCATCCTGATCGCGTTCCTCGCCGTCGTGGTGGCCGGACCCCTGTTCGGGAGCATCGCGGACGCGGCCGGCATGTCCGGCCTCGTCGCCGGGCTGGTCGGCTATCTGCGCTGGCCGGTGGGCGCAGCGGCGCTGCTCACTGCCTTCGCGGTCGTCTACGCGCTCGCCCCACGGCGCACCCCGACCCCGGGGGACCGCTCCCTGCGCTCGGTTCTTCCCGGCGCGGCGATCGGCACGGCGCTCTGGTTTGCCGTTTCTTTGCTCTTCACGGCGTACGTCTCCCATTTCGGCTCCTATGACAAGACGTACGGCACGCTCGGCGCCCTGATCTCCCTCCTGATCTGGCTCTGGCTCGGCAACCTGGCGTTCCTGCTGGGTGCGTTGTTCAACGCCGAGACGAAGCGGGTCAGGGGCCAGGATTCATGACGCTTCCGCTGGGAGTCGACCTCGGCAACAGCCTCGAGAGCTTCCGGCACGGAGCCGAGGAGTTCTTCCATCGCCTGGGCGACATCGGCTGGCCGTCGATGGTGATCGCGCTGGCCTTTTACCTCGCCCACCTCCTGGCGCGCAGCCGCGCCTGGCAGAACACCCTGGGGGCCGCGTACCCAGACCGGTCGGTGCCGTACTGGCGGATCACGGCCGCCTACCTCGTGGGCGCCGGGATGAACAGCGTCGTGCCCGCGCGCGTCGGCGACGCCGTGAAGATCTTCCTGGCCAAGCGCTCAATCCGGCGATCGACCTACACGACCGTGGTCTCCTCCTTCTTCGTCGGCTCCGTCTTCGACACGACGGTGGGAATCCTGGTCTTCGTCTATGCGCTCACCCAGGGACTCCTGCCCAATCCGCCCGAGCTGCCCGACCTCCCCGCCTTCGACATCGCGTTCTGGGCCCAGCACCCGAGCCTGCTCCTGTTCACGCTGACGGCCTTCGGGATCCTGGTCGTCGTCCTGTTCGCAGTTCTTGCCCGCCGGGTGGAGGAGTTCTGGGACCACATCAAGCAGGGCGCGATCGTGCTGGCGACTCCGACCGTCTACCTGCGCACAGTTGCCTCGTGGCAGGGCGCGGGCTGGGTGATGCGCTTCGCCTCCTACTGGTTCTTCCTCGAGGCCTTCCACATCGGCGGCTCATTCCAGAACGTGCTGCTGGTGATGAGCGTGCAGACGATCTCCAACCTCCTGCCATTGACCCCCGGCGGCGCTGGGGCGCAGCAGGCCCTGCTGGTCGCGACACTGGTCGGGCCGGGGCCGATCGCGGTGCTCACCTACTCGGTGGGTCAGCAGATCGCGATCGCCGCGTGGACCGTGGTACTCGGAGCCGTCGCCCTGATCGTCGTCTTCCGGACCACCGACTGGCGCCGTCTGATCCGCAGCGCGAGCCGCGAGGCTGGGCAGCAGGCATAGCGCCCGCCCGATCTCTGTGAAGGGCGCCAGGCGGCTCAGGCCGCCTTGCGGGTCGGCGCCCGAAGTCGTTCCGGCAGTGAGACGAGCGAACCCGATCGGGTCGGCTCGCTGAGCTCCGACACCGCCACGACGGCGAACCCGTATCCGCACTCGCACGCGTAGGCATCCACGCGTCGATCTCGTCGACGGCGATCTCGCGCTCCTCGATGCAGTCGGGATCGGAACAGACGATCGTCAGCAGGAACATGGCTCGATCGTCGCGCGAACCGCGGATGGATTCGATCGGCCGGCGATGACTCA
The DNA here is from genome assembly GCA_963848955.1 of uncultured Solirubrobacterales bacterium. Taxonomy (GTDB): domain Bacteria; phylum Actinomycetota; class Thermoleophilia; order Solirubrobacterales; family 70-9; genus DASUPK01. The sequence continues at coordinate 13,449 of CAWKFQ010000021.1, forward strand.
GGTGACGCGAAAGATCTCGTAGTCGAGCTCGTGGGTTCCGATGAGGCGCCCTCTGGCGACCCACAAGCTCGTGTTGAGCAGGCGTACTTCTCGGCACCGGTGTCGAAGGTCATGACGAATCGCATGTAGTGGTCCCCGAACCCGTCGGCTGGTCATTCTCGGCCGCATCGACGAAGGTGTCGTTCAGCTCGACGAGTCCGGTGTAGCTCAACAGGATCAGCTCGCCGTCGTCAGTCTCGAACTGGACCCGAACATCGGGGCGGCCGAAGCCATCTGACGTCGCGCTGTACCAGTCCCCGCCGGGCATCGCGAGCGTCGCCTCGAGGCCGGGTCCCGTCAGCGTTTCCTCGCTCATCTCCCAGTACTGACTGGTTCCGCGCGGCGACCCCTCGGTGGACGCGAGCGGACCCCGCGTCTTGAAGCGGTAGCGAAGCGTCGGCTCCAGGCCGATCGGCGGACTCTGGCTGTCGGATGCCAAGCGATTCTCCTTAGGTCGCGGGTCGTGAGGGGAGCGACCATATCCACGGCGGTTGCTCGGCCGGCCCGAATCGGCAGGCGAACCGAATCGGCGCTCGCCTTCACGTGGTGTGGCGGTCCCTCGCCACCGGACCGCCTGTGGCGAGCACGCGTTCGAGCGTGTCGAGAGCGAACGAGACATCGTCCGAACTGTTAAAGAAATGAATCGAGAACCTCGTCGATCCGAAGCGCGGGGAGACAATCACTCCCGATTGATTCATCCACGCAGCCACCTGCTCGCCGTCCCGCTCGGGGAAACGTGCGGTGACGATGCCACTTCGGCGCTCGTCCTCGCGTGGCGAGATCACCTCGGCTCCCAGGTGTTCGAGCCCCTGGGTGAGCCTCGAAGCCAGTTTCAGGTTGTGCTCGAGGATCCGATCGGCGCCGATCACCGAGATCTGCCTGATCGCGGCCGCCAGCGCAACGCCGGCGGAGTAGGACATGGTCGCGTACTGGAGTCGCTCGACCACCGACGAGGCCAGCCTGAGCGAAGAGGCGTGCAGCGACCAGGGGTCGACCGCACTCTTCCATCCGATGAAGGGAGGGTCGAGCCGCTCGAGCAGCCGCTCGCCGACGTAGCAGAGCGCAGCGCCGAAGGGCCCGCAGAGCCACTTGTAGCCCGCGCAGAGCAGCGCGTCGATTCTCACGCTGGAGAGATCAATCGGAACCGCCCCCAGCGACTGCGAGGCATCGACGACCAGCAGGGCGCCATTGGTCTCGGCCAGCTCCGAGAGCTCCTCGAGCTGGTAGCGAAAGCCGGTCGAGTACTGGACGTGGCTGACGCTGATTGCTGCGGTTCGCTGGTCGACGGCCTCAGCGAGCCCCTCGAACGAGAGTTTGGCCGGGTCCCCGGCCGCTGAAACCAGGCGGACCTCCGCCCCGGTGTCTCGCGCGACCCTCATCCAGGGATAGGTGACGGTGGGGAACTCGAGGTCGATTGAGACCACATTGCTGCCGCTCTCTGGACGCAGCGACCAGGCGATCTGCGAGAGCGCCTCAGTGACGCTTGTCGTCACCGCCACCTGTTCGGCCGGTGCGCCGAGCAGCGCAGCGCCCTCGCGCCGCGCCTGCTCGAGGACGCCCACCTCGGTCGGCTCATCGAACCAAGTGGTGCCATATAGGCCGAGCTGGCGCTGGAACTTCTCCTCCGCGGCCAGGGCGCTCCGCGGTATCAGACCGATCGAGGCCGTGTTCATGTAACAGATGTCGTCGAGTGAGGGGAATTCGCCCGCGGGGGCCAGCGAGGCGTCCACGTTCTCCTCCGACATAGCCCACGCAGTATCTCGCGGCTACTTGCGAACAGCTGCTTTCCATGCAAAGCGGATAGCCGCTTCTCGTCCAAAGCGGTACTTCTGACTACTCCCGCAGCCCGGCGGCTTCGAGGGCCTCCTCGCGGTCCCGGAACTGCTGCAGCCGAACGACCTTAAGGGTCCACCCCTGGGGGGTTGCGGGCGTCTTCGTTAGGCTGCCGCCGTGGGCGATGCGTACCGGCACAACGAGGACGAGTCGCTCGTGCCGACGACCCGATGGGCGGTGCTCAATACCACTCGGGTCCCGGGCATCGGCGGGATCACCGGCAAGGCACTCGCCCTCACGATCATTGGGGTAGCCGTCTACGGCGTGATCAAGCTGGTCGACCTGGTCACCGACTAACGCCGTCCGGCCTACTCCCGCAGCCCCGGCGGCTTCGAGAGCCTTAAAGAGCTGAGGGGGCGAGAGGGCCGGAGTCCGGCCTCTCGCTCCCTTTCTTCCGTGCGCCTCGCCCTACGGGCAGAAGTCGCCCACGCCGTTGCCGATTGCCTCTGCGGTACAGCCGGCGAAAGCCGTCGCTTCGGCGATACTGCCGTCTCCCGTGACGGTGGCGGTGTTATCGGCCACGCCAGAGGCGCGGGCGCTGCTGTCGTCGCCGTTGACGGTGGCGGTGTTGTTGGCGCCAATGGCGGTGGCGGAGCTGCCGTCGCCGTTGATGGTGGCGGTGCTGTCGTTGCCGCCCGCGAAGGCGGAGCTGCCGTCGCCGTGGACGATGGCGGTGTTGTTGTTGTTGCCGAACCCCCCGGGGCGAGCGCCCGCGACGGCGCCGCTGCCGTCGCCGTGGACGATGGCGGTGTTGTTGTCCCCGAGTTGCGCGAGGGCGACGCCGCCGTCGCCGTGGACGATGGCGGTGTTGTTGTCGCCGCCCCCCGCGAAGGCGTTGCTGAGGTCGCCGATGACCAGCGCCAGGTTGTGGTTTCCGCCGTTCGTCGTCGCTCTGCTTCCGTCGCCTATGGCGATCGCAACCGACCCGGTACCGCTCGCGTCGCACGTCGCGGTGCCTTTCTGCACGCGCACCTCACCGTTGGTGGCGACGCAGATGTTCGGAGCCGCCGCCGCCGCCGTCTGCACCCCGAGCGCCGCCAAAGCGACCGCGGCGACGCCGATCAGGATCATCCACCGCTTATGCATGTCGTCTCCTTCCCCCTCGTCTAGGGGCCGTGGTTCACGAACTTGATGCACTGCCCCTGGTTCTTGAACTGTGGGAAGTTGCGCCAGCCGCCCTTCTTGCACTGCTCCTTGGAGATCAAGAATGGGTGGGGCGTCGATGACCGTTATGTCCCCAGTGAAGATGGCCGTGTTCGGGGAGAACGGAGCCGGGCAGACCTCCGGCGGGCCGGTCACCGGCACCAACGCGACCGTGTCGCTGCCCTCACCAGGAGTTGCATTGTCCGACACGTAGATGAGGAACCCGCCGGGGTTTGTGGTGGGCGTGGCAATCCCGATCACGGCATCGATGCCGTTCACGTTTAGGCATGTGACCGGCCCACCGTCGATTGGAAACATCATCACGGTCCCGGTCGGATCCTCACCGGACGGCCCGCTCGATGCATCGAAGACGAAGTCAACCTCCATCACGTTGGGCGGCGGCCGGTTCTGGTACCGGGATCAGTGCGAATGCGAACCCGGTGACTGAATCGCGGGTCGGCGTTTGGGCGGACGCCGTGGCACTAGAGCACACCATTGCGAGAGCAAGCCCCATGGCGACGACCGGAAGCCTTCTCATCGGGGACTCCTTTCGGTGGTTCTTGGCCGGTACTCGTCGGCTTACCACTGGCCTCCCGCCGAGTCAAGGGAGTGTCTCCTGCCGACATCGCCCACGCAGTATCTCTCGGACGGGTGCTGCTTTTCGTCCAAAGCGGATATCCGGCCCGTGCCGACCTACGCGGCGAGGGGTGGTCGTGAACGGTGAACGGGGACCCGAGGGACGGTCATTTCTGGTGCCGATTTCGCTGCGGCGCCGCCGGTTGCCAGGGCACACCCACGTCGTCGATCAAAGCCGCTCAGCCGATCGAGTACGTGAGCTTCGAGGTTGCCTAGAGATGCCGAGTAAGGAGCTAGCTCGGCGCGGGACCGCTAGAGCGGCGGCTCTGGCCTGGCGAACCAGATGTCGGGACTTGCGGTGCCGACGGCGCTTCCAAGTGATCGGTTGGTGCTTGCGATTGCGCTGCTCTCCGAAAGCGGTGATCAAGGCCGGATGCATGGGCGACCCCTTTCTCCCCACCATGGATGACCTGGAACCCGGTTTCTGCGCCGGGAGGGGTGCTCGATTCCGACCATAGCTCTCTGGGGTTTCGGGGTCTGTGCATTGACCCACACAAGCAGCGGCTATTTCGAGAGTCCGGCGCACCAGGCGAGTAGGCGCTTCCCCGGAGGCGAGAAGTGCCGAGGCGCGATTGAGGAGGCTGCCGGGGGGGCCACGCGCTGCTTTCCATGCAAAGCAGCCATGAGGACGCGCGTTTCAGGTCGCCGCGATCCCTGGCCTGGACTCCCGCGCACAAAACCCGGGGTTATCGGAAGCTGCTCGGTGCTTCAGCCTCGCTTGATCAGCTTCAGTGCCTTGGTCTGGGTGTTCGGGTCACCCCCGTCGGGGGTGTAGGTGACCTTGGCCCCGACCTTTGCCTTTCCGTGCTCGTTCAGCTTGTCCTTCACCTTGCGCTTCGGCCTGATGGGAAGCTGCACCTGCCCTGCCGCATCGGCTCGCGCCGCGGCGCCCTTTACCTCCTTGGTCTCGGCGAGGTCGAGGTCGCCAGGGGCGGGGACGTTCACGATCAGCCTCGCCGTCCCCTGTCGCTTGTTCGCCTTCACCGCGGCGAAGCTGAACGGTGGCAGCAGCGAGCCGCCCGGCGTCGGTCCCGCCGTTTGAACCCTCACGGTGCCCGACATTCCGGCACCGCCCGGGCCACCGTGTTCCTCGCAGTAGTAGCGGAACGAGCCCGGGCTGTTGAAGGTGCGCGAGACGGTCCATTGGGAGGAGTTCGGGTTAGCCGGCTGCTCGAAGCTGCCGTCGTCAAACTTCACGTTGTGGTCACCGCCGGCGTTTGTCCAAGTGACCTTCTCACCTTGGCTCACCGTGACGTTGACCGGAGTGAACTGGTTCGACGAAGTCGCGGTCACGGTCTGGTCCGCGGCAAGCGCCGGCAGGACCGCGACCGTTGAGCCGGCTGCGAGGAGAATCAGGACGAGGCGCAGGCGGATCACGATGGGAGGCTATTCGATGCCAGACGAGAGCCAGTTTTCTGTCATCAGGCCGAGCGGTTTCGATGCAAAGGACTGCTTTTCGTCCAAAGCAGCTACTCCGACAGCCCGGCGGCTTCGCGGGAGCTCCCTAGCTCAGATCGACTTCTCGACCTCGCACTTGGAGGCGGTGTCCTTGCCCTTGCCCCCCTTGCAGAGGTCCGCGCCTCTACCGCCCTTGAGCTTGTCCTTGCCCTTTTGGCCGAGCAGCGTGTCCTGGTCGGCGCCGCCCTTGAGCGTGTCCTTGCCGGGACCGCCGCAGATCACATCGTTGTCAGCGAGGCCGGAGACCTTGTCGTTGCCGCCGAGCGCTGCGATCACGTCGGCTGCAGGGGTGCCGCTGAGCTTGTCGACGCCGTCGGTGCCGACGATGGTCGCGGGCTTGCCCTTGCAAGTAGGTGGCGGCCCCGGAGGGGCTGGAGGTGGTGGAGGGCAGGCGGGACCGGAGGCGTTCGTGTCCTGGGTCTCATCGCCGCGGCCGTCGTTGTCGCAGTCAGGCTCGACCACGGCGGAGAGGTTCAAGCGAAAGTTGGCGGGGGTCCCCCCTGAGGGAGTGAAGTCGTCCGACTGCCCGTCGGCCAGATTCCCGACCTTCTGCAGCCAGGTCTCCCCCGGAGCCGAGAAGAAGCAGGCCTGGCCACCGGGCGTGGGGGTGTGGAGTCCGAGCACATCCCCGGACAGCACCGTGACGCTCGCCGGGAATGTGCTCAAGACACCGCTGTCCAGGGGGCGGGGACCGTCGTGGCCGACGACCTGGTAGGTGGCCGGATCAGCGACCTTGCGGAACACCTTCATTGTCAGCATCTGGCCGGCGGTCGCTTCGGGATTTGTGCTCCAGGAGGTGATCACGCCCGTACCCGTGGGCACGATGTAGGTGTTGCCCGAGGTCACGGTTGGCTGCAGCCGATCCGCATTGCTTCCGCAGTCCAAACCCTCCGGGGTGGTCGGTGCGACCTGCCCGATTGTTACCGCCGCCCCGGCCCGCGAAGCGCTCGCCGTCAGCGCCACGACGGTGAGAAGCGATGCGAGCGCAAACCGCCTCACGAACCCGTCTCCCCAGCTCATCGAAGCGACCCTATCCCGACCCAGGGCGGGCCGTCAAACCTCCGACATCGCCGACGCAGCATCGCGCGGCAGAGTGCTCCTTTCCATGGCAAAAGCGGATAGCCGCTTTTCGTCCAAAGCGGCTATTTGACGGTGAGGTCTCCGAGTGGCTCAGCCTGCTGCATTCACGCGAGAGCAGTAGCCGCGCCGGAGACTGGGTTGCATGAAAAGGAGAAGCGGCTGACGCATCGTTAGAAACCATCGCGGACGTGCGCTGGGCGGCTCGGGTTGTTGTGTCAGGATCAGCGCGTGGCGGATAACTCGGTCGCGGACCAACTCCGCGAGCTCGGCGTGAACAATGTCCTTGTGCAGATGGCCGAGCGCGGCCAGCTCCTCGCCCTGAAGTGCGAGATGCCGCAGTGCTACCACCACAAGGGGCGCGGCGAGTTCGATCCGGTCGGGACGCCGGGCAACAAGTGGACGCCCTCGCGCGACCACTACCCGATCCTTAAGTCGGCCGGCGGGAAGCTCGTCCCCGAGAACGTTCGACTGTCCCACGCCTGGTGCAACAAGCTGGACTACGGACGGCGGACGCAGATCCGGACGCTGCTCGCGAAAGGCAAGTCCCTCGACGAGATCGCCGAGACCCTGAACCGCAAGGATGTCCCCCCGGGCCACGGCACGAACCGATGGACGGCCGCCATGGTGCGCAAGGCCTACGTGTCCTAGTCCGGGTTCGGCGCTGGGTGCCGCTTTGCGCGAGAAGCGAGTGCCCGGTCCAAGAGTGCTGCTTTCCATGCAAAGCAGCGGTCGAGGGAAGCCGCCCAGCGTCGATTCTGAGCCCGAATTCGTTGACTCCACCCAGCGTTTTCGTTGAGCGAACCTAGGGGGCGGGTCGAGCCTCCGGGAATCCGCGCTTTCGGTCGCCGGTCCGTTCTGCCAGCCTTCCACGGCACCCAGGAATCGGTCGACTTCGATGGATATTGCAGCATTCGTTGGCCCCAAACCTAGCCCCACGCAAGGGCGCTACGGTCCATCTCGGCGCGGCCCACGGTTTGTCTTGCAACTTCCCCCGGGCCGCGCCATCAGGAGATCGCGATGGCACGGCGGTACCCACCACCAGAGCAACCGACGTCCGATCCAAGCAAGGCTTCCTCCCGCCCCTGGGAAACGCGAATCCAGATCCTGATCGCGGTCGCGCTCGGGCTCGCGGCCATCGTCACCGCCGCCGCCGTGTACCGCAACGAGCAAGAGGACCACAAGGCGACGAAGGACTTCCACGCCGCGACCTCCTACCTCGTGTCCGCCGTGGGCGCCGGGATCACCTCGCCGCGGGGCAGGAAGCTCGAGGCGCTGGCCGAGGATGCCGAACACGACGCCGAGGATCACCAGGACAGGGCGACCAGCTACACCCTCGCCGAGGTGATCCTCGCGACCTCGCTCTTCCTCTTCGGGATCGCCGGGATCAGCTCGCTCTGGATAATCAAGATCGGGGCGCTCTCGACCGCCTCAGTGGTGTTCGCGGTCGCCGTGGTCGTGCTCGCGACCTTCTAGCTCCAGCGGCAGTCTCGGAAGCCGCCGAGCGTCGATTCTGACCCAGATGTCGTCGGCTACAGGCAGCGTTTTCGACCGCGTATGCCTTCCCAAAGGGTTGAAGCGAGCCCCGGGGGGTGGGTGTCGATCGTGGGCACGCGCCCAGTCAGTCGCCGGGTCCCTCGCGCACACACAATTCGGAGCTTCCCTACTCCCGCAGCCCGGCGGCTTCGAGGGCCCGCGCCTTGGTCTCATACCCCCGGCAATGGACCACCTTTCCGTCGCGGAGGGTGAACACCTGCCAACCGTCGCTTTCGACCTGCGCGCCGGTCGCCTTGCCACGGCCCGATTGACGCACGCGGACTACGACGGAGTCCCCTGCGTCGACCATCTCTTCTGCCTGGAAGCTGAAATCGTCGAACGCTTCCGACCATTCTCGAAGGAATTCGCGGACCTCCGCAGGACCGTGTGCGGTCTGAATCTCTGGAAACGCTCCCACGTAATCCCACTCGACGTTTTCATCGAGGATCGAGAACAGGTCCTCCGGATTCGCAGGAGCGGATTCGGGCATAGCCCGCCTCAGAATCTCCACGCTCTCCTCCGACATCGCCCCGCAGTATCACGCCGCTGAGCGCCGCTTTCCAGCAGAAGCTGAGCGATTAGGGGGCTGATCCCAGGCGAACGCTAGATAAGGCGTAGGCGGCGGGTGACCGAGGCTAGTGCTGAGCCTGAGGCCGCTCGGCGCTGCGCAGCCGCTCCGCGAGGCCTTGCATCATCCGGACAGCGACCGTCGGGACGTCGTGGACCAGCGATGAGAACTCCCGTGAGCCGAGCACGAGCAGGTGCAAGTCGGTCTCGGCCGTAACCGTGGCCGAGCGAGGTCCCTGATCGAGTAAGGACATCTCACCGAAGAACGAGCCCGGACCGAGCAGTGCGCTGCCCTTCCCACGGATCTTCGCCTTCGCCTTTCCGTCCGCGATCACGAAGCACTCCCGTCCCGGATCACCCTGGCGCACGATCACCTTGCCCTTCGGTGCGTCGACCTCATCGACGAGCGAAGCGATCCGAGAGAGCTCGCGCTTGTTGCAGGTAGAGAACAGGCGGACGTTTCCGAGCAGTTCCACCTTCGACTTCTTGCCCCTCCTGGATCGGTGGGCGCGGCGAGCCACGGCGCGAGTATCGCACGGCGGAGTAAAGCAGCGGCTATTCCGAGAGCCCGGCCGCTTCGAGGGCTTCGTCCCGAGTCCAGAAGACCTGACGCCTCGTGACCAGGCCCTCTGCGAACCAGATCACCGACCAGGCGGGCATCTCAAATGGAACGCCGCTTCCCCTGCCGCGTGCAGTGAGCACGACCGCGAGGAAGACCCGGCCATCAGTCAACTCCGTCACCTGCTCGATCTCGGTGTGGACGACGCCCTCCGCGAGTTCGAAGAGCTGGTCGATCCACGCTCGCACCTCTGCCCGGCCCCGGTAGAGCTCGCCGAGCCCAGGGACACCTGGGAGGGCCTCCCAAACGACGTCAGGGCTGAGGAAAGCAAGCCAGGCATCCACGTCGCGTCGGTTGAGAGCATCGGTTGCTTGCCGTAGAAGTTCGACGTTCTCCTGCGACATCGCCTATTGACTCAAGGTTTGGCTGGGGCCAGATGCGTCATAAGCGCGGACCAGCCTGCCGTCTCGCAGTTCAAGAATGTTCACGACGCGAAGCCGGATCGGAACTCCGCTGGCGGTTCCGTGGGCGTCGATAAACCCGATCATCACCACGTGGTCGCCGGCATCGACCAGTTCCTCGATGTCGATCCTGAAGTCCCCAAACTGCTCGACTAACTGCATCTTCAAGAAGCGATCACGGACCTCCTCGACTCCCCGATATACCCCCCGGTCTGGGAACTGGGTGAACTGGTGCCACTCGATGTTGGGGTCCCAGGTATCGACCAGAGCCTCGAAGTCCCGACGATTGAACGCCTCGTAGGCGCGCCTGGTGATCTCCAGGTTCTCCTGCGACATCGCCCACGCAGTATCTCTCGCGGGGGTTGCGCTTTCCATGCAAAGCGGCTGTCTCGCATCGCAGCTCTAACCGAAGGGGCGAGCGCTCGGTGGTGAGACGATCGACCAGCGCCAGGGAGGTTCCTCGCCCGGCGGGAAGCGGTAGTGGTCCCGGCCGGCAAGCATCTCGAGGGGGATCAGTACCGGATCGTCCTCGAGGCTGAGCCGAAGGCTGGACGCGGCCGTGGTCTCGCTGGGTCCGGCGAGGCGATCGATTCGCTCCCAAGCCTGAGCCGGGCGATAGAGCCAGTAGGTGATCCGGACAGGGCCGCCGGCCGAGCGTCGATCCACCACCGAGGTGAACTCCGTGACCCGGCGACGCGACGCGGTGAGGCCCGGTTCGTCGCCGGGCGTGGCGCAGCTCGCCTGCCGGCAGTAGCGGAAGTCGACCGGCAGCTCGCCGGCGACGGCCGCCGGCTCGGGCGCCAGGTAGCGGACCAGTTTGCCGATCGGGAAGCCGTAGGCGAGGGCCAGCGGATTGCGCCCGCAGGGCACCGGGTAGCGGGGGGCGCAGGCGATCCGGCGCGCGAGCATCTCACCGAGCTCGCGGTCGCCCCGCCGCGGCGGCGAGGCGACCAGGGCGGCGATCGCGATCACGATCAGCAGGCCGATCATCCCGCCCAGAGCGAGGTACTCGACCGAGGCGGCGCCTCGGCGTCCGGGTGTGGGGATATCCGGCACCGGCGCACGCTCTCCCGTCCGGCGTGCCGCATGTCGCGCGGGCCGTGCCGAATCGCCGGCCAAGGAGTAACCCGGTCTATGATCGACGCATGGAAGGCTTTGGCGGACTATTCGGCGATCCGGAGGAGATGCGGCGCCGCATGGAGGAGCTCCAGGAGCAGATGGCGGGAGCTCAGAAGGTGGCGTGGGCTGACAACGCGATCAAGCTCGCCGTCGAGATGACGGTGGCGGCGATCAGCTCGCTCGACCTGACCGGGTCCAGCGACGAGCAGGCCGTTCAGGTACGAGACGCGATCCGGATCGTCTTCCCGGAGGCCGTCACTCTGGTGCGGGAGGCCCGGGAGGGCCTTCAGGACTAGCCAGCCTGATCCAGTGGGCCTGCCGGAACCCTCCGTCAGCAACACGGCCCTGGTCACGGGCGCGTCGTCCGGGATCGGCGCGGCGATCGCGGCCGAGCTCGCCTCGCGCGGCTTCTCACTGATCCTGGTGGCGCGCCGCGAGGAGCGGCTGCTCAGCCTGGCGACGGAGCTCTCATCGGAGCACGGCATCGACGTGGAGGTGATCGCCGCCGACCTCGCCGACGAGGGGGAGCGTGACCGTCTGCAGCAGGAGCTCGGCGGCCGGGGCCGGATCGTCGAGGTGCTTGTCAACAACGCCGGCTTCGGGCACCAGGCCGACTTCGCGCGGAGCCCGCGGGAGCGGATGGTGGAGATGGTCCGGGTTAACGTCGAGGCCGTGGTCGACCTGACCAGCCGCTTCGTCGCCCCGATGATGGAACGAGGCAGGGGGAGCGTCATCAACATCGCCTCGACCGCCGCGTTCCAGCCACTGCCCGGCTCGGCGGTCTACGCGGCGAGCAAGTCCTTCGTCCTCTCCTTCAGCGAGGCGATCCGGACGGAGCTGCGCGGCACCGGCGTCACCGGTCACCGCCGTCTGCCCGGGACCGGCCAAGACCGAGTTCACCGAGGTCGCCGGCGTCGGTGGAGTCGAACAGCGGACTCCGGGCGCCGTCTGGACGAGCGTGGAGGAGATCGCGCGCCAGGCGGTGGACGGCGCAAAGCGGGACAAGCGCGTCGTCGTGCCCGGCATGCTGAACCGCGCCAGCGCAATCGCGGGCCAGCACAGCCCCAGGGCTGTCGCGCTCCCTCTGATCAGCCGGGTCTGGCGCAACATCTAGGGACCGCATGCCCACCCTCGAGGCCCGCGGCATCGAGATCGTGTGGAGCGAGCGAGGAGAGGGCCCGCCAATCCTGCTCGTCCACGAGACCGCCGCCAACGGCGGGGTCTGGGACGCCGTGGGCGAGGCGCTCGCTCCGCGGGCCCGCGCGATCAGCTACGACCGGCGGGGCTGGGGAGCCTCCACCGCGCCCGAGGGCTACCGGCGGACCACGGTGGAGGAGCAGAGCGAGGACGCTGCGGTCCTGCTCGAGTCCGCGAAGGCGGCGCCGGCCGTCGTCGTCGGTGCCGGCATTGGAGCGATCGTGGCGCTCGATCTCCTGCTCCGCCGCCCCGACCTCGTCACGGGGATGCTGCTGGTCGAGCCACCCGTCCTGCAGCTCCTCCCGATGGCCACCGAGGCGCTCTCGGCGGACCGGCGGCGCCTGGAGGTGGCTGCCGGCGCGGGCGAGGACGTGATCGACCTCTACCTGTCGGGCGGCCTGCAGGGGCTCGGAGGGGGCGTCGAGCCGGCTCCCGGCCGAGCTCATCGCGGCCGCCCGCGAGCGGCCCGCGAGCGTGGTCGCCGAGATGGGGATCGCCACCGGGTGGAGGGTGCCGCTGCCGAGCCTCGGCTCCGCCGAGCGCCCAAGCACGATCGTCACCGCTCCCTCTACGCCGCCGCTCCTCCGGGACGCTTCCGCCGCGCTCGCCTCCCGACTCGCCAGCAGCTCCCCCAGGGAGGTGGACTCGGGTCAGGCTGCGCCGCATGTCGGCGCGCCGGACGACGTGGCCGCGCTGGCGCTGGAGCTCACTCCGTAGCCGGGAGCGGCTCCGCCTCGATCTCGATCACGCCCCCGCGGCGGGCCAGCACCGCGCCGCTCTCCAGCAGGACCGCGATGATCGCCGTCGGGATCGCCGCCAGCACGGTCACCACGGCATCGGTCCAGAACGCGGCTCGCCCACGCCCGGTGTCCGGGCGAAGGCGCCCAGAGGCCGCCTCGGAGGCGAAGTCGCGGTGGAAGGTGAGCAGGTTGAGCAGCGTCTGCCACATCGACGCCATTCCGGGGCCGGCGAGGTGGCGAACGCGCCGGAGCTCGAGCCCGCGGCGGGCGAGCAGCAGTGATGCGGCCCTGCGGGTCGGCTCGATGCCATCGCCGCCCGGTCGGAGGGCCGCCCAGTTCTCGGCTCCCAGCCAGGCCTGCAAGCTCGCCGCGTTCGCGGCCCGGAAGGCGATCCGGCCATTCCGCCGCTCGGCCTCGGCGAGCAGCCTCTCGGCTGCGGCGTCCGGCGTGGGGACCGCTCCGCGCGTGACGACCAGGCCGCAGTTCTCGCAGCGATCGATCACCTGGTCCTCGCGTGTGCCGTGATGCGAGGGTGCGCCGCCAGGCGCAACCGTTTCATGTCGGTCTCGATCCAGACGAAGAGCGGCTCGCCGCAGGCGGGGCAGCGCGGCGTCGCCGGGCTAGCCGCGTCCTCGAGGCTGACGGCACGCCGCCGCCGTGCTCCCAGTCCGATCGGCATCGGGCTCAGGCCTCGACCGGAAGGGCCGATTCGACGCCCTCGACATTCCAGCGCACCTCGAAGCGGTCGAGGCCGCCGAGGAAGTCCTTCGGATCGAAGGCCTGGGAGGGCGCCAGTGCGCCGCGTCCTTCAAAGCCGCTCCCCGCCGCGATCATCGCTCCCTGGGCGATCGCCGCGCGCGGTGAGCCCGTAGACGTCCTTGCCGCTGATCACTCCCCTGCGCTCGACCTCGCCACGCTTGGCCTCGCAGACGATCATCCAGCCCATCCGCTCGCGCTGCCCGGCCGTGGGTCCCTCGGGAAGACGAGAGACCACCGCGCGGGCCAGGCGCTTCAGCGGCGTCCTCATCGCCAGGCCGGCCGGCCGCACCATGGCGGCGGTCAGTGGGGCGAGCCGCTCGCTCCCGAACGCCGAGGCGTTCAGGGTCGTACGCACGTTACGGGTGGGGATGTGGCGGGGCACGGTGATCTGCTCTCCGGAGGGGTACCGGATCATGCGCTGGCGACCCACCGGCGCCGGGAACTCGTAGGTGCCTGCCTGGGCGTGGCCGCCCGCCCCCACCCAGGTCCCCTCTCGCCATTCCACGCCGCGCTCGCTGATGATCTCGAGCGTGGTCCGGGCGGTCCCCTGACTCGGGCTGAATCCCCGCCAGCAGTAGTTGATCGAGAGCTCGTCGAGCTCACCCAGGCCGTCGGCCGTGAGCGAGGCGATCATGTCCCCGGGTACGAAGTCGAAGCCCATCGCGGGGATCACCGCAACCTCCGCCTCGGAGGCGCCCGGGCCGTAGCGCTCGAAGGCCAGCTTCATGTAGGGCTGCTCGCCGGTCGTATCGAGGTAGTGCGTTCGCGTCTCGACCGCGGCGGCCAGCACCGGCTCGCCGTAGCGGACGAAGGGCCCGGCGCAGTCGGCGACGACCGCGCAATCGGCGAGCAGCGCGCGGAGCGAGGCAGGGTCGTCGAGGGTGGCTTCCTTGACAGCGACCTCACCCTCGAGCTCCGAGGCCAGCGCATCGAGTTTGCGGCGGTTGCGCCCGGAGAGCACCAGGTCGGCCCCGGCGTTCGCGAGCTCGGCAACTACGAGCCGGCCGGTGTACCCGGTGGCTCCGTAGACGGCGATCGGACCCTGCTGACCGGAGGTAAGCGGCATCGCGGCCAAGATACAGTCACGCTCCCGGTCTCTGCTTGAGGGACCCTCTCCGTGAACTCGCTGCCGAGCAAAGAGGAGCTGCTCGCCTTCCAGGCTCGCTGGATGCGCCCTGCAGGGATCAGCGCGCTCCTCGGCGCCCTGGTCATTGCGGCCTCGCTGCCGCTTCAGCCGTCCACCGGTGGCGACAGCGACGCCGAGCGGCTCACCACGTTCCACGACCAGTCCACCGAGCTGATCGTCGGCCAGGGAGTCCTGATCGGGCTCGGCATCCTGCTCTTCATCCCGGTGCTCTACGTACTGATCCGCTCGGTCGTGGGCCGGACGGAGCGCGTGCGGCGCGGGATGGTCGCGCTGGCTTTCGTCGGCCCCATTCTCTTCTCGCTCTCGGGCTTGCTCGTGGCGATCGGCCTGAACGACGTCGCTGACAAGTTCGTCGAGCAGGCACCGGCCAAGGAAAGGCAGGCGCGCGAACAGGCGGTCGCCGCTCCCAAGCGCGACGACGACTCAGCCGAGCAAGGGCTCGGGAACGACCACCACCGTGCGAGTCGACGACCACCACGCCGCAGACGACGACCACCCCTCAGTCGACGACCACCACGCCGAGGACCCCCGAGCAGGCCGCGAGCAAGGCGCGAGATGACCTCGCCAGCGACCTGCTCGACAACTCCAGCCTGCTCCAGGTCGGCTCGCTGATGCGCTTTGTCGGCCTGTTCGCCCTGGTCTTCGCCCTGATCTACATCCCGCTCTGGTGCATGCGAACGGGCCTGCTCACCCGGTTCTGGGCGATGCTCGGGCTGGCCCTCGGCGTGTCCCTGCTCCTCATCCCCGTCGGGATCTTCGGCCTGGTGCTCTGGTTCGCGGCCGTGGGAGCGATGCTGGCTCGCTGGTGGCCGGCCCCCCTGCCGCCGGCCTGGGACGCGGGTGAGGCGATCCCCTGGCCGGGCCGCGGGGACATCGGCCCACCCCCGGAGGAACGCGGCGACGCGGGCACGGTCGAGGGCACCGGCAGGGAGATCTCCGAGCAGCCATTGCCTGAGAACGGTGGTCCCGGCGAGGCTCCGCCCGAGCCCGGCGAGAGTCAGGGCCAGCGCCGGAAGAAGAGGAAGCGGAGGCAATAGCCGACGCTTCCGGTGGTTCGGCGGCGGTGTTTGTGGCCGCCGTATATGGCGAGGCCGGTTAGCGCGAAGGCCTGGGTGGAGCCTGCATCAGCTCGACCCGGTGGCCGCCGGGGGCGATGGCGAAGGCGCGATCGGCGCCCCAGAGCTGGCGGGTGTCCTCGACCTGGAAGCCGGCGTCCCGCAGGCGCTGCTTGGCCTCGGCGTGGTCGGCGGCCACGACCGCGGCGTGCCCGAGCGCCGGTGCGGTGTGTCCCTCGGTGAGGATCAGGTGGACTCTGAGTGCCGTCGTGCTCCAGCCAGCGGACGGAGTCGCCGAGCACGTCGGCCGCGGGGACCTCCTCGAAGCCGAGCAGGCTCCAGAACTCGATCGAGCGATCGGCCTCATCCGGCGGGATCTCCAGCGAGACGTGATGGAGCACGGCGCCAGCCTTTCAGACCGCGCGAGCTAGAAGATCGAGAGCCAGCGGCGCCGGGATCGCTCCCGGTCCGCCTGCCGCGCGATCAGGCCGAGGGCCAGCAGCCCGAAGCCGACGAGGGCGAGCCCGCCGACGGCCATGCCGGTCATCGGGAGCGTGTTTGCGTTGCCTGCCGCATCCGGCGAGGCGACCGCCGATGACTCGGAGTTCGCCGAGCCGCTCGAGCCGGACGAGGAAGCGCCGCCACCGCCCCCTCCGCCGCCGCTGTTCGAGCTCAGCACCCGGATCGTCCCCTTCATGTTCGGGTGGATCGTGCAGATGTAGCTGAACGTCCCGGCCTGATTGAAGGTCTCAGAGGCGCTCTGCCCGTTATTCAGATCGGGCGTCTTGAAGCTGCCGTCGTCGGCCGTGGCGTTGTGCGGCGCCTGCCCGGTGTTGTGCCAGGTGACCGTGTCACCGACCGCGATGCTGACCGAGGTGGGAGAGAAGAAGAGATCGCCCATCGTGACGCTCGCCGAGGCTGACTTGCGGGCGCCGCCGCCGGAGCCGTCCGCGGGCGACCCTCGGCCGAGTTGCGTGGACGGCTCTCCGGAGCTGCTGGCGGCCTCGCTCGGAGGTCCCGCGGCCGGCTCCGGCGCCGGCGCCTCGGTCGGCTTCGGCTGGTTGCTCGGCGTGTCGGGCGGCGTCGGCGAGACGACTGGGTTCGTCGGCTCGGTCGTCGTGCCCGTCGTCGTCGTGGCGTCCGTGGTCGTGCCAGCGTCCTGCGCGACGGAGATCGCGGGGACGGCGCAACTCAACGCCAGGACGAGCATCCCGCTCGCCAGAGCTCTTGCTCCCTTCATCCTCCGCATCGTAGTACGAGGCATTGACTCATAGTCAACTACGGAAGTATCGGAGGTTCTTGGATTGCTCAGCCGAGAGCGCTGACGCCCGGTGGGGCGTCGGAGGCGGCCGGCTCCGCCTCGGCGGCGACCCGCTTCCGGTGGGTGCGGATCTCGCTCATGATCCGCTCCAGCCGAGGCTCGGTCGAGGCGTCGACGTGCGTCATCGCCGCGGCGATGGCCGGATGGACGGAGGCGATCCGCTCGTGCATCGCCTGGGCGACCGCCCGGTAGGTGGGGTGGCCCTCGCGCCCGGAGCGCAGCTCGATCAGGTGCATCGCCTCGCGTGCGTTCAGGTCCAGCAGGTAGCGAATCCGGTAGCCGAGGCAGAGCGCGTAGGGCGCCGCATCGCCAAGGCCGGCCTCCGCCGAGCCGGTCGTGCTCGGTGCGCGAGATCTCCAGCGCCCGCTCGTACTCCGACCCCGCTCCGGCCTCGCGGACCTCGTCGGGGATCCCGGCGCCGAGGTCGGGGCTGAGGCGCTGCCACTGGCAGGTCAGCATCCGGTGGCGCTGCAGGTCGCGGAAGCCGCCGTAGTCGGAGACGATCTCGAAGCGGTAGCGGACCGCCTCCCAGCCGCGGCCGGGACGGTGGCGGCGGTTCGGCCGCTCACCGACGAGGTCGGCGATGATCTCGGCCTGCTCGTCGGGCGGCAGGGCGCGCACGCGGTCGAGGATGGCCCGCTCGGAGCTGCCGGCCGACTCGAAGAGGGAGGCCGCGATCAGCTCGTCCTCGGAGCCGTCGACGTCGATCAGCTCGACCGACGGCGCCATCTCGTCGCCCACTGAGCGGTCGAGGCCCATCCGCGCGACCCAGCGCTCGGCCGCCTCCCGGCGCCCCTCAAGGTAGGAGATCCACTCACCGCCGCGATCCGGCCGGTCGACCCGGGCGACGAAGCTCGGCATCACCTTCTTGAGCTCCTCCAGGATCATCGCGGCGAAGTGGCGAGCCTCGGGCAGGGGCGAGGCCAGCATGCGCAGCAGCATCTGCTCGTAGGCCTGGCCCGAGGCGAAGATGCCGACGTGGCTCAGGGTCGAGGCGGGCAGCAGTCCGCGCAGCAGGTCGAGCGCCTTGGCCTTGATCGACCGCTGCCAGGCTGCCTCGGGCTCATCGCCTCGCGGCCAGCGCTCGGCGGCCCACTCCTGCACCTGGACGAGGGAGCGGGAGTAGATCCCGAAGAGCTCCTCCATCGCCGCCCATACTCGGGCCCGAGCTCGTCGTCGCGGTAGAAGCGGTAGCCGCCGCCCGCCGACTCGGGCAGCGGCTGGTCGTAGGGGATGTAGCGGGTGGACTGCTCGAGATAGGCGGCGAGGCGGCCGCGCTGGAGCACCTTGGTGAGGATGTTCGAGACCCACTCGCACGCGACGTGCGCGCCCCCGACCTGCGCGATCGAGTCGTCCCCGTACCCCATGAACACCCGCTCGTAGAGGCCCGCGGCGCGCTCGCCCTCCTCGCCCTCGAACGGCCGGCCGCCCTCCGGGACGTCGGCGGCGAACTCCTCCAGGTAGAGGCGGCGGGCTGTCCCGGAGTAGCGCGAGTAGCGAGCGAAGAGCGCTCCCTTGATCGTCTCCGGGAGGTTGACCAGCGCGAAGACGGGACGATCGAGGTTGGTGAAGTGGGGCGAGAGGAGTCTGCGTTCCTCCTCTGTGAATTCCTCGACGGGGTAGCGCACGGGCTGGCCAGCCTAGCTCTATCCCCAGATCGATTGGGCGATCAGGACGGCCACCACGGCGATCGCGGTGGTCCACGCCACGGCCTGTGCCGCGAGCTTCGAGTCGAGCCCGTAGACGTGGGCGACCAGGAGCGTGTTGATGCCGCAGGGCATCGCCGCCAGCAGCAGGTAGGGCCCGGGGAGGTCGATGAAGGGGAGCGAGAGCAGGAGCAGCAGCCCGGGCGCGACCACGAGCCGCAGCAGGATCGCGGCGCCGATCGGCGGATGGAAGGGCGAGCCGATCCTGACCCGCCGCTCCCCGGCCTCCTCAGCCAGTACCGCCCCTACGGCGAAGAAGCCGATCGGCAGCAGCGCGATCACGAAGCCGCGCGAGATGTCCACCAGGACATCGGGCGCGAGGGAGTTGGGGACGAGCAGCCCGGCGACCGCGGCGTAGAGCGGCGGATTCCGCGTGAAGAAGGCGACCAGCCGGTCGCGGAATCCCTCTCCGACCTTGGTGCCGAAGGCCGCTCCGGTGCCGAAGCCGAGCAGGAGGAGCGCCGGTGACGAGACGACGACGTCGTAGACGACGGCCTCGCCGAGCGCGTCGAAGCCGAGCAGCGAGGCGACCAGCGGATAGCCGAGGTAGCCCGAGTTCGCGATCAGCGTCGCCGTGATCAACGAGCCGGCGGCGGGGCGCTCCAGCCGCAGCAGCCGCGTGCCGACGAGCCAGGCGATACCGGACGCGGAGAGGAGCGCCACCCACCCGATCACCAGGCCTCCGGCCTCGTCGGTGTTGATGTGGGTGCGGGCGAGGTTGAAGAAGACGACGAACGGGATCAGCGTGTAGAGCGAGATCACCAGCGCCCGCCGCGCCCAGCCGACCGCGACCGCCGGCCAGCGGCGCTCGGCGGCCACTCCCGCGCTGCCGGAAACCGCGATGGCGACGATGGTGAGCAGGACGCCCAAGCGCCCGCCATCCTCGCGGAAGCGCCTCGGCGGAGCGCTCTAGATTGTCGTCGTCAGCGAGCTCGCCGGCGTGCGAGGCCCAGTCGATCAGCGGCGAGGGGGCGACGCCGAAGGCGATCGTGGCCGCACCGCAGATCAGGGCGGAGCCGACGATCAACGCGCAGCGGCTGGCCCCCCGCGGCACCGCATCCGCCTCGGGGGACCCGCCCGCGATGGCGGGCATCGCCCCGGCCTGGGCGGGGGGCGGCGCGGCGCTCGGCTCCGGCCACATCCAGACGGCGGCGATCACCCGCAGGTAGTAGGCGAGCGAGACCATCGTGCCGATCACGATGGCGACGCCGAGCCAGGTGTAGTCGCCGTCGACGGTCGCCTCGATCAGGAACAGCTTGCCCATGAACCCCGAGGTGCCCGGCAGCCCGGCGAGGGCGAGCATCGCGATCGTCAGCGGCCAGGCCAGCAGCGGGCGCGAGCGGCCGATGCCGGCGAGCGCCCCGATGTCGTCGCCGCGGTCGGTCTCGCGCTCCCGGGCGACCACCACGGCGAAGACGGCCAGGTTCATCAGCGTGTAGGCCGCGAGGTAGAAGACGAGCGCCTCGAGGCCCTTCTCGGTCGCCACCACCATACCGGCGAGCATGTAGCCGGCCTGGGCGATGCCCGAGTAGCCCAGCAGCCGCTTCAGGGAGTCCTGGCCGAGTGCACCGATGTTGCCGACGGCGATCGAGATGACCGCGAGGGCAGCCAGCGCGGGCTTCCAGTCGTCGGCGATCGGGCCGAGGGCCACCTCGAAGAGCCGCGCCAGGGCGATGAAGGCCGCGGCCTTGGTCGCCACCGCCATGAAGGCGGTGATCGGGGTCGGCGCACCCTGGTAGACGTCCGGCGTCCACTGGTGGAACGGGGCCACGGAGGTCTTGAAGGCGAGCCCGGTGGCGACCATCGCCGTGCCGATCAGCACGATGGTGTCGTTGCCGTTGTCTCCCGCGAGGCCCTTCGCGATCCCGGCGAAGTCGGTCGAGCCCGACCCGCCGTAGAGGAGCGCGAAGCCGTAGAGGACGGTCGCCGAGCCGATCGAGCCGATCACCAGGTACTTGAGGCCCGACTCCAGCGAGCGCTCCGTGCGCCTGGCCGAGGCGCAGAGGACGTAGAGCGGGATGGAGAGCAGCTCGAGCGCGACGAAGAACGCGATCAGGTTCTGGGCCTGCGCGATCAGCGTCATGCCGAGAACCGAGCCGAGCAGGAGCGAGTAGAAGGCGCCGAAGCCCGCCTCCTCGGCGGCGGGCTCGCGGATCGAGAGCACGACGGCGATCGCCGCAGCCAGGCAGGCGATCAGGCGAGGCCGCGAGGCCAAACGCGTCGAGCCGCAGCGCCCCGGCGACCAGGTCCTTGTTGGAACCCCACTCCCAGATCGCAGCAGGCCGGCCGTCGCCGCCAGGACCGCGATCGTCAGGTAGGCCATCGTGAAGCGGCCGCAGAAGCGCGGGATCAGCCCGACCATCAGGACGAGGACCAGCCCCGCCGTCAGCGCGATCACGGGCGAGAGCCCGGCGTAGTCGATGTGGGGGGCGTGGAAGGTCATCGCTCGGCCACCGTAAACGGGTCGCGCTGTCGCGCGCCCTCGCATCAGGCGCCTCGGCGGTCGGGTTGAGCTGGCCGCTCACCGAGTCATCGGCACGGTGCAGGATCAGCCCGGGCCAGAGCGCGAGTGCCGACGATGCAGGCGATCAGGCCTCGCGAGGATCGCCGCCGCGGACGATCCCCACCTCCCGCGACTCGATCCCGTCGGGCTTGCGGTTGTGCATCGCGTGCTGGTAGAGGCGAAGCGCGTAATAGGCCGCCAGCACGATGCCGATCGCGGCGACGAAGGCGTAGACGATCTTCTCCTGGAAGATCCCGTTGAGGATGTAGAACTCGCCGATGAAGTTGGCGGAGCCGGGCATCGCCAGCAGCGCGAGGGTGGCGATCAGGAAGAGGGCCGCGAGGACGGGCGCCCGCGTCGCCAGACCGCCCATCCGGCGGATGTCGTCGGTCCCGGCGCGCTCGATGAGCAGGACCACGATCAGCATCAGCGGAGCGACGACGAGACCGTGGTTGACCATGTTGAGCACCGCGCCGTCGGCGCCGTCGGGCCGCAGGCTGAAGATGCCCAGGGTGATGAAGCCGAGCTGCGCCATCGAGGAATAGCCGAGGATCAGCCTGGCGCTCGTCTGGGTGAACGCCATCACCGACCCGTAGAGGATCGAGGCCACCGCGATCACCAGGATCACTTCCTGGAAGTGGTTGGTCGCCGCCGGGAAGATCGGCAGCACGATGCGCAGGAAGCCGTAGGCGCCGACCTTGGAGAGGACGCCCGGAGAAGAGCGCCAGCGCGGGCAGCGGAGCGACGCGATAGGCGTCGGGCATCCAGGCGTGCAGCGGGAAGGCCGGCATCTTCACCAGGAAGGCGGCGGCGAAGAACCAGAAGATCCAGTACTGGCTGCCGTTGCCGAGCGGATTCGGCGGCGAGGTGCTGGATGTTGAAATCGGGGGTACCGCCGTCGCGCCGCCAGGACCCCGGTGGCGATCGCCCCGGCGAGCATCAGCAGCGAGCCGACCAGGGTGTAGATGAACATCTTCAGGGTCGCGGGCTGGGGCCTGATCGGTCCCTCGTCCTCCTCGGGACGCCCCTCGTGCTCCGTCCCCCAGCTCCCGAAGAGGAAGTAGAACGGGATCAGCATCAGGTCGAAGAAGAGGACGAACAGGATCAGGTCCTGGGCGAGGAAGGCCCCCAGGACCGCCGTCTCGGCCAGCCCGAACATCAGGAAGTAGAGCCGCGGCCGCTCGGGCGGGTTGATCGCCGACCAGATCGTCGCGGCGAGCCAGATGACAGCGGTGAGCAGGACGAGGAAGAGGCTGATCCCGTCCACGCCGAGCTGGTAGCGCACGCCGAGCGTGGGGATCCAGCTCGCATCGACCGTGTGCTGGAGGCCGCCGGACGGGTCGAACCCGGCCACGACCACGATCGCCACCACGAGGGAGACGAGCGGCCCGACGGCAGCCACCCAACCACCAATTCGGCTGGGGAAGAGAGCGGCGACCAGCGCCAGCGTGAGCGGTGCCCAGAGGAGGGTCTCGATCACGACGCCGACCCCTTTTGGTCACTTCGCATCGCTATAGCGCGCCTAAGAGACCAAAACCCGATTTCGGTCGCCGCCCTCATGACTGCAACAGGAAGTAGAGGCCGAGGCCGGCGAAGCCGCTGACCAGGAGCAGGGCGTAGGAGCGCAGGTAGCCGGACTGGGCCCCGCGGACGCCGGCGCTGGCACCGCGGACCAGGTCGGTCGCCGCGACGACCACCCCCTGGACGACGTAGCGCTCGAAGACCGAGTTGGCCCAGCGGCCGATGGCGAGGGCCGGCCGGACGACGAGCAGGTCGATCGCCTCGTCGAAGTACCACTTGTGCTCGAGGAAGTCGTGGGCCCACGAGAAGCGCTTCTGCAGGGCCGCGGTCCAGCCGCGGTTGCGCAGGTAGGCGTAGTAGGCGATCGCGATGCCGAGCACCGAGATCAGGCCGCCGATCAGCAGGCCTCGGTACGCCGCGGTTGTGCTCGGTCCCTGCTCGTAGAACTTCGAGTCGAGGAAGGACCCGTGCAGGAACCTGTGGACGACGTCATCGACGCCCGGGATCTGCACGAAGCCGGCGAACAGCGCCCCGAAGGCCAGGACGCTCATCGCGATCTTCATCGGCCACTCGCGCTCGGCGATCTGGTGGCTCGGGCCGGGGAAGCCGACGTCGGTGTCCTCCTTCTCGCCAGTCGCGGGGTTCTCGGGCTCGGCGTGGTGGATGTGCCCCTGCTCCAGCTCGCGGGCCTCCTCGACGGGTTCGCCGAAGACGACGCGGAAGCCGATCCGGAACGCGTAGAAGGCCGTCAGCAGCGCCCCGATGTAGCCGCCGATGGTGAAGATCACGTAGAAGCCGCCCCGGTAGGCGGCGAAGTCGAGGATCTCGTCCTTGGAGAACCATCCCGAGGTGAGCGGGAAGGCAGCGAGCGCCAGGGCGCCGATCAGCAGCATCGCGGAGGTGAACGGCATCGCCCTGCGGAAGCCGCCCATCCGGTCGATGTTCTGGCGGTTGGCCATCGCGCCGATCACCGACCCGGCCGCCATGAACAGGAGCGCCTTGAAGAAGGCGTGGGTCATCAGGTGGAAGAGGCCTTCCGAGTAGGCCCCGATCCCGACCCCGACGAACATGTAGCCGATCTGGCTCATCGTCGAGTAGGCGATGATCTTTTTCAGGTCCGTGACGACCAGCGCGATCGTCGCCGCGATCAGGAGCGTCGCCAGCCCGATGAACGCCGCGATGTCGGCGGCGGTCAGCCCGATCTCGAAGAGCGGGTGGAATCGCGCGATCAGGTAGACGCCGGCGGTGACCATCGTCGCGGCGTGGATCAGGGCCGAGACCGGGGTGGGCCCCTCCATCGCGTCGGGCAGCCAGGTGTGGAGCGGGACCTGCGCGGACTTGGCGATCGCGCCGACCAGGAGCAGCAGGCAGATCGCGACCACCACCCCCTGGTTGGTGTGGAAGGAGCCGGGCGCCTGGCTGAAGATCGACAGCAGGTCGAAGGTCCCCAGCTCTCGGAAGATGAAGAAGGCCGCCAGCACCATCCCGACGTCGCCGATCACGTTGATGACGAATGCCTTCATCCCGGCCCTGGTCGCCGTGGTGCGCCGGTACCAGAAGCTGATCAGCGCGTAGGAGGCGAAACCGACGAAGGACCAGCCGATGATCAGCAGCACCAGGTTGCCCGCCAGGACCAGCAGCAGCATCGAGAAGACGAAGAAGTTCAGGTAGGCGAAGAAGCGGTTGAACCCCCGGTCCGAGGTCATGTAGCTGATCGAGTAGAGGTGGATCAGCGTCGATACCCCGCTGACCACCAGGCACATGAAGACCGAGAGCGGGTCGACCAGGACGTTCAGCTGGATGTTCAGGCCCGCCGCGCTCGCGTAGTCGTAGAGGGAGGAGGTGTGCTGGCGTGCATCGACGGGGTCGCCGAGGATCTGAACCAGGGCGCCGAGCGAGGCGGCGAATGAGAGGCCGATCATCGCCGTCGCGATCCAACCGGCGCTCCGGCCGGGGAGCCGGCGCCAGCCGAGGCTGGTGATCAGCGTTCCCGCTAGCGGGAACGCGAGCACCAGCCAGCCGTACGCGGTCGCGCTCATCTGCTCAGCCGCGCAGGCTGCGCAGGTCGTCGACGTTGAGCGGGATTCGCCGTCGGTACGCCGCGACGATGATCCCCAGCCCGACCACCACCTCGCAGGCGGCGATCACCATCACGATCAGGGCGAAGACCTGGCCGTCCTGATTGCCGAGCGAGCGCGAGAAGGAGAGCAGGGCCAGGTTCCCGGCGTTCAGCATCAGCTCGAGGCAGAGCAGGATCACCAGGGGACTGCGGCGGAGAAGGACGCCCGTAACCCCGACGGCGAACAGCAGCGCGGACAGCACCAGGTACCAGGTGATGTCCATCAGGCGGGCTCCTGTGGGGCGTTGGCATCGCCGCTGCGGTGGCGCCCGGCGAGCACCACGGCGCCGACGGCGGCAACCAGCAGGAGCAGCGACGCGGCCTCGAAGGCGATCAGGAAGCGCTCCAGCAGGAGCTTGCCGATCGCCGAGGGCGAGCCGAAGCCGAGCTCGACCGTCGGGCCGCCGGTGTCGATCGCCTGCAGGCTCGAGCCGGTGATCGCGATCGCCAGCTCGACGAAGAGCGCGAGGCCGATCAGAGGGGCGATGAAGCGCTGTCCCGGAATCGGCTCCCAGAGCGGCTCGTCGACGTTGCCGACGTAGGCCGCGACGAAGACGTAGAGGACCATCACCGCGCCGGCGTAGACCACGATCTGGGCGGCCGCGATGAACTCGCCCTGCAGCAGCAGGAAGAGCCCGGAGAGCGAGATCAGGTGGACGATCAGGGCGAGGACGCTGTAGAAGGCGTTGCGAAGGGCGATCACCGCGATCGCGCCGCCGAGTGCGCCGATCGCTCCGGCGAAGAACGCGACTTCCTTCACTCGCCTTCCCTTCGCAGCGGCGTCCGGTCGATCGGCTCCGCGAGCAGCATCTCCTTGGTGAAGATCAGGTCGGAGCGGTTGTAGTCGGACATCTCGTAGTCGTGGCCCATCGTGATCGCGTCGAACGGGCAGGCCACCTCGCAGTAGCCGCAGAAGATGCAGCGGGAGAGGTTGATCTCGTAGACCTCGGCGTAGCGCTCGCCTGCGGAGACCCGATGGTCGGGGTCGTTCTCGGCGGCGACGACCCGGATGCAGTCGGCCGGGCAGGCGGCGGCGCAGAGCGAGCAGCCGACGCACTTCTCGAGGCCGGAGTCCTCGAAGCGGTGCAGCTTGTGGCGGCCGCGGAAGCGCGGGTAGACGGGCGTCTTCTCCTCCGGGTACTGAATCGTCACCGGCCCCTCGAGCACCCGGCCGAAGGTGGTGCGCAGGCCCCGCAGGGTCTCGCCGAAGGCGCGGTAGGCGCCGCCCACGCCGCCCGGCCTGGGGCCGCGCTGTACGGAGATCACGTCGTTCTCCCCCTCCAGATAGGGGAACTCGGTCCAGTCGGTCTTCTCCGTGTTGAGCTTCGCTTCCATCAGCTCACCGTCACGATCACCGCGGTGGCCAGGATGTTCAGCGTCGCCAGCGGCAGCATCACCTTCCAGCCCAGCGACATGAGCTGGTCGTATCGCAGGCGGGGCAGGGTCGCCCGGATCCAGATGAAGAACGCGACCAGGCTGAGGGTCTTCACCACCATCCAGACCGGGTCGAGCCAACCCGGTCCGGGTCCCATCCAGCCGCCGAGGAAGAAGGTGACCGCGATCCCCGAGACGACGAACATCTCGAGGTACTCGGCGAGCAGGTAGGAGCCGAAGCGCATGCCGCCGTACTCGGTCATGTAGCCCTGCACCAGTTCGGCGTCGGCCTCGGGGAGGTCGAAGGGCGCCCGGTTGGTCTCGGCGAAGCCCGCGATCATGAAGATCAGGAAGCCGACGATCTGGGGAACGATGTTCCAGATCGACCCCTGCGCATCGACGACGCTGGTGAGCGACAGCGAGCCGGTCATCATCACGACGCCGAGCAGCGCCAGGCCCATCGAGACCTCGTAGGAGATCAGCTGTGCCGCGGAGCGCATCGCGCCGAGGAAGCTGTACTTGGACCCCGAGGACCAGCCGGCGAGCAGCAGCCCGTAGAACGAGATCGAGCTGAAGGCGAAGAAGTAGAGGACGCCGATCGAGACGTCGATCCCGTAGAGCCCGAGGCCGTCCTGGACGTTGCCGAAGGGCAGGATCGCCAGCGTGATGATCCCGGAGAAGATCACGATCGCGGGCGCGATCGCATAGAGGAACGGGACGGCCGCATCGGGCCGGAACATCTCCTTGCCGGCGAGCTTGACGATGTCCGCGAGCGGCTGGACCAGCCCGACCGGGCCGACGCGGTTCGGGCCGTAGCGGTTCTGGAAGCGGCCGATCAGCTTCCGCTCGACGACGGTCAGCACCGGGACGATCAGGAAGACGCCGAGGAAGATGACGATCGACTTGACGACCATCACCCAGGTCGCCTCGACGTAGTTGACCTCGGCGAGGGGCAGGCTCATCGCTTCGCCACCTGGATCCGCGGCGGGACGCCGTTGGTGAGCAGGTTGCCGTTGCGCCTCGTCGGTCCCCTCGATCAGGAAAGCCGCGCCCTCGCGCATGCGCTCGCGGATCGCGACGGTCGCCTCGACGCTGTGGCCGTTGACGGTGACCGTACCTCGTCGCCGTTCGCCAGCTCGAGGCCCTCCGCGTCCTTCGGCGGCGAGCTCGAGCTTCTGCTTCGGCATCAGGAAGCGCAGCGCCGGGTTCCGCTTGGTGACATCCGGCTGCCCACAGGTCTCGGTACGTGCCAAGGACGAGCGCGCCGCCGGAGGGGCCGTCCGCGGCGACCTGTCGCCGATCGGCTGCCGTCCAGACTGCGGCGGCTCAGTCGGAGTCCCGCGGCCGCCCCTCCGGCGACGCGCCGGGCGGTCCACGACTGACCCGGGGTCCGGTCGCCCCAGCGGATGCCCGTGCCGCCGATCTCCTCGTAGGTCAGATCCCCCGTAGAACGGGACCTCGTCGGCGAGCGCGGCGAAGACGTCCGCGGGCGCCTCGGCGTCGAGGCCGGCGCCCAGCTCGGCGGCGACCGCGTCCAGGAAGCGCCAGCCGGGCGATCATGCCCTCGGGCAGCGGGACGTTGCGGCGCAGGCGCTGGAGGCGGCCGTCGGGGTGGGTGACGGTGCCCTCCTTCTCGGCGTGGTTCTCGGCCGGGATGACGATGTCGGCCTGCCGCGTGGACTCGTCCTCGAAGCTCGCGATCGAGACGACGAAGCGACCCCGCGCAGCGCCTTGCGCCAGCCGTCGGAGTCCGGGTGGGTGCGGACCGGGTCCGCGTTGACCAGCAGCATGGCGCCGAGCTCGTGGGCAGCGCAGGCCGTCCTTGATCTCCGCGCTGCTGCGCCCGCCGGCGGTCGGCTCGAGGCCCGGGTTCGCGTCCGGCAGGCAGCCGACCTCGCGCAGCCCGCGCGTGTTCGACTCCTCGGGGACCTCGAGCAGGCCGGGGCCGATCCGCTTGTGCATGTCGAGTGAGTGCATGCAGGCGTGCAGGGCCTCGACCGCGCCGGGGCTGCGCCAGAGCCGCTCGCCCCAGACGATCGTCTGGTCGCGGAGCGTCGCGCAGCGTTCTCGCGATCGCGCCGGCCTCGTTCTCGAACGGGCCCGCCGGCGTCGAACCCCTCCGCGCCGAGCGCCCCGGCCAGCGCGCCGAGGAAGGAGGCCGCGTCGCCCGGTGCGTACCGGACGGCCTCCTCGGCGCCGCCGTCGAGCGCGGTGGGACGCTCGGAGGCGACCATCAGCTTCGCGCGGCTGCGCCGGACGGCCTTGCGAATCCGCAGGTCGAGGATCGGCATCTCGTGCAGCGGATCGACCCCGACCACCAGGATCGCGTCGGCGTGATCGAGGTCGGCCATCCGAGTGCCGTGGTCCGGTCGCGAGAGCTCGCCGAGCAGGGCCGGCTCCACCGGGTTGCGGCGAGCAGTCGATGTTCGACGAGCCGCCCGCGCGGAGGATCCGCTGCACCAGCCAGCCCTCCTCGTTGGAGGTCCCGCCGCCGACCAGGGCCGCGGCGTGGTCGCCGGCATTCCGGAACCCGTCCGCGACCCGTCTGACCGCCTCGTCCCAGGAGATCGGGCTGAGGCTGCCGTCGCCGGCGCGGACCATCGGCCGGGTGATCCGGTCCGTCGAGTTGAACATCTGGAAGGCGAAGCGGCCCTTGTCGCAGAGCCAGCCGTCGTCGACCTCGGCGTTGTCGCGGGCGTTCACCCGCAGGACGCGCTCGTCGCGGACCGTGAAGCCGACGTTGCA
The DNA here is from genome assembly GCA_963848955.1 of uncultured Solirubrobacterales bacterium. Lineage (GTDB taxonomy): Bacteria > Actinomycetota > Thermoleophilia > Solirubrobacterales > 70-9 > DASUPK01. Next base: position 42,064 of record CAWKFQ010000021.1, read on the forward strand.
CTGGCTCGGGCAGAGCGTGCAGACCGAGCCGGCCTGCTCGATGTCCCAGGGCCGGGCGCGGAAGCGGTAGGTGTAGGAGGTCAGCGCCCCGACGGGGCAGAGCTCGATGATGTTGCCGTGGAACGGGGCGATGTAGGGCCGCTCGTCGAAGGTGCCGACGAAGGTCTTGTCGCCGCGCTCGAGCAGCTGGAGCTGCTCGTCCTCGGCGACCTCCTGGCTGAAGCGAACGCAGCGGTAGCAGAGGATGCAGCGCTCGCGGTCGATCGCGACCAGCGGTGAGAGCTCGAGCGGCTTCTGGAAGTGCCGCTTCGGGTCGGTGAAGCGGCTCTTGCCAGGGCCCCAGCCCATCGCGATGTCCTGCAGCGGGCACTCGCCGCCCTTGTCGCAGACGGGGCAGTCGAGCGGATGGTTGATCAGCAGGAACTCGACGACCGCGTTCTGGGCCTCGTTGACGCGATCGGTCTGCGTGTAGACCACCATCCCGTCGCGGACCGGGGTCGAGCAGGCGGTCTGCAGCTTCGGCATGCCCTCGATCTCGACCAGGCACATCCGGCAGGCGCCGACCGGCTCTCCGAGCTTCGGCTCGTAACAGAAGACCGGGATCTCGACGTCGCCCTGCTTGGCGGCGTCGACGAGCATCGTCCCCTCGGGCGCGGTCACCTCGCGGCCGTCGACGACCAGCGAAACGTGGTTGCGGATCGGCCGGGTCACGCCGCCAGCGCCTCCGGCACGCCGCGCTCGATCGCCTCCATGAACTCGTCGCGGAACTTCTGCACCATCGACCCCACCGGCATCGCCATCGAGTCGCCGAGCACGCAGAGGCAGTTGCCGATGATGTTCGTCTGCACCGAGGAGACGGTCTCGAGGTCGATCGGCGTCGCCTGACCTCGGATCATCCGCTCGAGCATCTTCACGGTCCAGTTGGTGCCCTCGCGGCAGGGAGTGCACTTGCCGCAGGACTCGTGGTGGTAGAAGCGCGCCGTCCGCAGCGCGAGCTCGACCACGCTGGTCGTCTCGTCGAAGACGATCATCGAGCCCGACCCGAGCATCGACCCGGCCTCGGCCATCGCCTCGAAGCTGTAGGGCACGTCGAGCGCCTCCTCGGGGGTCAGCACCGGCGAAGAGGAACCGCCGGGAAAGATGCCCTTGATCTCATGGCCCTCCAGAGGGCCGCCCGCAAGGTCATCGATCAGGGTCCTGGTCGGGATCCCGAGCTCGACCTCGTAGTTGCCGGGCCTCTGCACGTCGCCCGAGACCGAGACGACCTTGGTCCCGGGCGACTGCTCGGTGCCGAAGCTCTTGAACCAGTCGGCGCCCGAGGCGACGATGTGCGGGACGTTGGAGAGCGTCTCGACGTTGTTGATCAGGGTCGGCCCGTCGTAGAGGCCCTGCACCGCCGGGAAGGGAGGCTTCAGGCGCGGGTTCGCCCGCTTTCCCTCGAGCGAGTCGAGCAGGGCGGTCTCCTCGCCGCAGATGTAGGCGCCGGCGCCGCGGTGGACCACCACCTCCACCTGCTCTCCGGTGCCGAGCACGTCCTCGCCGAGGAAGCCGGCCTCGTATGCCTCCTCGACGGCCTGCGTCGAGGATGTCGCCCTGCAGGTCGTACTCGCCGCGGATGTAGATGAAGCAGCGATTCGCCCCGGCGGCGCGCGCGGCGATGATCAGGCCCTCGATCAGCTGGTGCGGGTTCTTCTGCATCAGCTCGCGGTCCTTGAACGCGCCCGGCTCGGACTCGTCGGCGTTGCAGCAGAGGTACTTGTCCATGTCGCCGCGGGGGAGGAACGAGGCCTTCTTCCCCATCGAGAAGCCGGCGCCGCCGCGTCCCCGCAGTCCGGAGTCCTCGAGCTCCTTCAGGACCTCCTCCGGCGTCATCTCGCTTGTACGCCTTCTCGATCGACCGGTAGCCGCCGAGCTTGCGGTAGGTGTCGATCGAGGCCAGGCCCGGCTCGTCGATATTGCGGAAGAGGAGGCGGGTCTCCTGCGAGGCCATCAGCCCTCGCACCTCCTTCGCGTCCGGGCCCCCGGCGAGCGTGGCGGTCCTCCAGGCGCTTGTCGGGCAGCACCTCGGCGCCGGAGCGGAGCTGCTCGGCCGCGGCGGCTGGCGTCGTCCTCGTTGAGCGGGCCGTAGTAGCGCTCGTCGATCGAGGCCATCGGGGCCAGGTCGCAGGCGCCCATGCACTCGAAGCCGCGAATGGAGAGCTTGCCGTCCTCGGAGGAGCCGGGACTGTCGATCCCGCCGGCCTCGAGGAACGATTCGAGGACGCGATCGGCGCCGCGCAGCCAGCAGCTGATGTTGGTGCAGACGAGCACCTGGTGCTCGCCTCCGGGCTCGAGCCGGAAGAGGTCGTAGAAGGTGGCCACCCCCTCCAGGTAGCCGGGCGTCACGCCCATCACCGCGGCCGCCTGGCGGATGCCGTCGGGCGTGCACCAGCCGTAGCGGCGTTGGACGGCCCACAGGGCCGGCATCGCCGCCGAGCGCTTCTGCGGGTAGCGCCCCATCGCGCGGCGGATCTCATCCGCCAGTTCCTTCGGGACCTCGACCTCCGAGGGCTCGGGGACCGGAGCGGGCTCGCCATGCGGCTCCCGCTCCTCCTCGACCGCCTGGAGTACCTCGATCTCCTCGGGCGGGATGTCGACCCCGACCTGCTCCTGCTCGTCGGGCATCGGCGGCGGCTCCGGGGCGTCGAGGATGTGGCCCGGATCGACGGTCCAGGGGCGCTTGCCCTTCGGGATCAGCGGGCTCACCGGTCCACTCCCCCGATGATCGGGTCGAGCATCCCCAGGTTCTGGATCAGGTCGGCGATCAGCCCACCCACGGACATGTCGCGGAGGGACTGCAGGTTGACGAACGAGGGGTCGCGGAAATGGACGCGTGCGGGCTTCGAGGAGCCGTCGGCCAGGACGAAGCAGCCCAGCTCACCCCGGGGGCTCTCGATCGAGTAGTAGAGCTCTCCCGGCGGCACCCGGTAGCCCTCGGTGACCAGCTTGAAGTGATGGATCAGCGCCTCCATAGAGGTGGCGAGCTCCTCGCGAGGCGGCAGTACGTACTTGCGATCGTCGGAGATCCACGGGCCCTCGGGAAGACCGTCGAGCGCCTGCTCGATGATCCTCAACGACTCGCGCATCTCCTGCAGCCGAACGCGATAGCGGTCGTAGCCGTCGCCGACGGTCCCGACAGGAATCTGGAAGTCGAAGTCGCCGTACGCCAGGTAGGGGTCGACCTTGCGCAGGTCCCAGGGCTCGCCCGCTGCCCGCAGCAGAGGACCGGTGACCCCCAGCTCCAGCAGGCGCTCTCTGGAGACGATCCCGACGTCTCGCGTCCGGCGGAGGAAGATCTCGTTCCGGTCGAGCAGGGCCTCGTACTGGTCGATCCGGCTCGGCATCGCCGCGCAGAACTCCCGGACCTTCTGCTCGAAGCCGCGCGGGATGTCCTCGAAGACACCGCCGACCTGGAAGTAGCGGGTGTGCATCCGCTGCCCGGACGACATCTCGAAGAGGTCAAGAATCGTGTCGCGCTCGCGGAAGCAGTACCAGAGCATCGAGATCGCACCGATGTCGAGCGCCGTCGTGCCCAACCAGACCAGGTGGGACATGATCCGGTCGAGTTCCATGTGGAGTACACGGAGGTACTTGGCGCGCGGCGGGATCTCGAGCTCGACCATCCTCTCGACGCAGCCGCAGAATGCCTCCATCTGGAAGTAGTAGGAGAGGTAGTCCATCCGCTCCACGAAGGGGATGACCTTCCAGTAGCTCTTGTCCTCGCACGACTTCTCGATCCCGGTGTGGAGGTAGCCCATGACCGGCTTCAGCTCGATCACCCGCTCGCCCTGAAGGGTCACGATCAGCCGCAGCACCCCGTGAGTGGCCGGGTGGTGCGGCCCCATGTTGATCGTCAGGACCTCCTGCTCCGGCTCGAGGCCCGGGCCCTCGAGCTCGCGCTCGGCGATCTCGGCGGTCGCATCCATCAGCGGCGCAGACGGGTCCTCGGTGACCCGGTCGACCCCGCGCTCTGTGACGTCCGCCTCGTCTCTGAGCAGCTCGTCGGTCATCACTCGTACCAGCGCGGAGCTTCGATCTCGTTGTGCGTGTAGAGCACCGGCTCGCCGCCGATCGGGAAGTCGCGGCGCTGCGGCCAGCCGACGTAGTCCTCGGGCATCGCGATCCGACGCAGATCGGGGTGGCCGCGGAAGACGATTCCGAAGAAGTCATAGGCCTCGCGCTCTTGGAACTCGGCGGTCGGGTAGAGCGGGACGCAGGAATCCAGCTCGGGGAGCTTCTCCACCTGGTCGGCGTCGTTCGAGCCGTCTCCCGCAGCGGGATCCTCCAAGAGCGCCTTGACGTTGATGCGCTCCACCCGCTCCCGGCAGAGCAGCTCGTAATGGACGGCGAATCGAGGGGTGGCCGGCAGGTAGTCCGCTGCGTGCAGGCTGGAGAGGAAGCGGTAGCCCTGCTCCGGGGTGTCCCGCAGCCAGCGAGAGGGCGTGCAGGACGCCGTCGGGTCGGACGATGAGCGTCGCCTTGCCGTGCTCGACCGAGGTCTCGATCACGGTTCCCTCGCGCCCTTTCTCGAGCCCCTGGGCGATCAGCTCGAGGCCGGGGGCGTCAGGCATCCCTGACCGCCTCGGCCGCCCGCTCGATTGCCTCCTCTGTCGGCTTGCCCGGACTCGAAGCGCGCCCACTCCTCGGTCCCTTCCGCGTTGTAGCGCTGGCGCCAGCCGAGGTCGGGCTGGCCACGGACCAGCCGCTGCAGTTTGTTGAAGCCGTGCAGCACCGCCTCCGGCCGGGGCGGGCAGCCGGGTACATGGATGTCGACCGGCATGAACTTGTCGGCGCCCTGGACGACGGCGTAATTGGCGAACATGCCCCCCGAGGACGAGCAGGCGCCCATCGCCATCACCCACTTCGGTTCGAGCATCTGGTCGTAGACCCGGCGGACGACCGGAGCCATCTTGATCGAGACCCTGCCGGAGAGGATCAACAGATCCGCCTGCCGTGGCGTGGCCCGGAACGCCTCGGCCCCGAACCGGGCGATGTCGTATCGCGACGTGACCAGAGAGATCTGCTCGATGGCGCAGCAGGCCAGGCCGAAGGTCATGGGAAACACGGCGTTGGCCCGCCCCCAATTGAGCGCCTTCTCGAGGGTCGTGGTCAGGAGCCGCTCCTCGACGTATTCCTCGAGGTCCTTTCCCTCGAGGTCTCCCCGCAGGAGATCGCGGGCTCGCAGCTGGTGTGCTCGAAGGGTCTCCCGCTCTACTTCCAATCGAGCGCTCCTCGACGCCAGACGAAGACCAGGGCGACGAGCAATAGCGCGACGAAGATCAGGATCTCCATCAGGACGAAGACGCTCTTGGTCGCATGCACGAGGACGCCGACCGGGTAGAGGAAGACCACCTCGATGTCGAAGAGGATGAAAAGCATCGCGATCATGTAGAAGCTCACCCCGAACCGGAACGTGCGGGTGATGTGGGAGGGGAGCCCGCACTCGTAGGCCTCGGTCTTGATCGGGTTCGGACGCCGTGTCCCGATCACCCCGTTCAGCAGTGCGAACGTGCCTCCCACGATGATCCCTAGGCCGGCAAACACGAGGACGGGGAGGTAGCTCTGAAGCACGATCCGCCCGTCTTATACCACCGCACTCGCGACTTTGTAGCAAGGTGTTACATAGTGCTTTTCCGCATCAGCAAGCCAAATTCCGACCCTTTTTGGCGGCTTTGACGCCAGCGACCTCCTAAGCTCCCGCGCCCGTGCCGGAAGTCCATCTCGTCGTCGGGGTCTGTCTGATCGCCGCCAACCTGGCCGCCGGCGTCTGGGGCGGGTACTCGTGGCTCGAGCGCCGGCCGTCGGCCGGCTTCTGGTACGCGCTGCGGATCGCCCAGGCGACGGTGATCCTCCAGACCCTGCTCGGGCTCCTGCTGGTGTTCAACGGGCACCACGCCAGCGACCTGCACATCCTCTACGGGGTGCTGCCGCTCGTCGTCTCACTGCTGGCCGAGGTGGTCCGGCTGGGCTCCGCCGCTCAGGAGCTCGGCGACCTCGACGTCCACGCGCTATCCCCGGAGCGGCAGACACAGATCGCGATGGCGATCTTCCGGCGGGACACCGGGATCATGGCCACCGCCTGCCTGGTGATCTTCCTGCTGGCGCTGCGGGCGGCCGGGACGAGCTCAGCCTTCTAGACGCCGGGCGGCTGGGTCAGCGACAGCGTCGCGCCCTGCGGGTCGGTGACCACGGCCTGCCGCAGTCCCGTGTTCGGCACGTCGTAGGGCGGGACCACCACCTTGCCCCCGAGCTCGGTCACCTTGGCCGTCGCTGCATCCACGTTCGCGACCCAGAAGTCCACGCTCCAGTGGGGCGGGGCCTCGCCGTCCGCGTCCGGCGGCAGCATGACCGCGACGACGTCGCGCGGGACCGGCTGCTCGGGCTCCCCCCCGACGTAGCCCGGGACGGTCCACATGACCAGCTCGGCGCCGCCCATGTCGAAGCTCTTCGTGTCCCAGCCGAAGACCTCGGTGTAGAAGCGCTTCGCCGCGTCCGGGTCGTCCGTGTTGAGCGCGCTCATCGACCAGGCGCTCGGCTCGTTGACGAGCTGGGCGCCGTGGCGCTCGCGGGGCTCCCAGACCGAGAAGACCGCCCCGGCGGGGTCGGCCAGGACCGCCTGGCGGCCGCCTCCGGGCGAGTCGAACGGCTCGCCGATCACCTTGCCCCCCGCGGTCGCCGCTCTCGACGCGGCCTCGTCCGCACTCTCCACCGAGACGAGCGTCGTCCAGACGGCCTCCGGCGGCGCCGGCGCGCCGTGCGGGGAGACGATCGCTGCGACGTCCCGGTCACGCATCCGGCAGACGAGGTAGTCGCCCGGATGCTCGGGCGGCATCAGGTTCTCGGTTTCCCAGCCCATCAGCTCGGAGTAGAAGGAGGCCGCGGCGTCGGGATCCGGGAAGACGCCCGAGACGAAGCAGGGGACGCCGTGCTCGTAGTTGTCGCGCTCGCTCATCGGGGGTCCTCCTCGTATTCGTCGTGACGGCGCCACCAGGTGCTTGGTGGCTCTCCATATCGCGTGCCACCGTACCATAAGGTCCTAAAAAATAACTTGATAGTTGTATTCCAGGACTTCAATCGATAAACTGCCTCTTGCGATGGCGAGGGCGAGGACCCATGACGACGGCTGCGGGATAGCCCACGCGTCCGACCTGCTCGGGCAGCGCTGGGCGCTGCTCGTCGTCCGGGAGCTGCTGCTCGGGCCGAAACGCTTTACCGACCTACGCGCCGGGATTCCCGACATCAGCCCGAACGTCCTCGGCCAGCGCCTGCGCGAGCTCGAGGAATCCGGGATCGTCAGGCGCCGCAAGCTCGCGCCTCCGGCTGCCGTCCAGGTCTACGAGCTCACCGAGTGGGGGCACGAGCTGGAGCCCGCGGTCCTGGCGCTCGGGCGCTGGGCCAGCCAGTCACCCTCCTTCCCTCGCGGCGTCGAGATGGGTCCGGACTCGCTGGTCCTGGCGTTGAAGTCGACGTTCCAGCCCGAGAAGGCCGACGGGCTCGAGGCCGTGTACGAGCTCCGGCTGGGGGAGGTGCCTTTCAACATCTCAGTGAAAGAGGGGGAGTTCCGAGCGACTCGTGGCGAGGCCGAGAGCGCCGACGCGGTGATTGAGGGCGACCCCGGCACCATCGCGGGTGTCGTCTTCGGCGGAAACCGGCTGGAGAAGGCGGTGGATTCCGGAGACGTCGCGATCGAGGGCAGCCGCCGGGCCGCCAACGCGCTGTTCCGCGCGCTCACCTGATCGATTGGCGGGTTGGTTGCCATATGGGCAACAAAGCCGCCAAGTGGCGGCTTCTGCCCGGTATTGGCTGAGCCCGCCCTCCTTCATTGCCGGTTTTGGACCTTCCCGTCACAACCGGCCCGACCCTCTCGTCTCCCTAACAGAACGACGAAAGGAGCCGCCATGGAACGCGAAACCGCCCCCACCCGCGCCGAGATCGTGGACGAGGCCTCGAAGTGGGGAGTTGGCGCCGGGATCCTCGTGACCGCACTCGCGCCCCTCTCATTGCCGATTTTGATCCTGACCCTCGTTGCGGTGATTCCTCTGGTCGTGCCGCTGCTGGCGGTGGGCCTGGTGGCCGCCGTGGTGGCGCTGCCCGTGTTCTTGATTCGGAAACTCGCTCGCTCGGTGAGCCGGATCAAGACGGGCCACCGTCGCCGGGAGACGGCAGCGCGGCCGGCCACCGGCCACTAGGATTCCGCCAGCAGGTCCCTGTAGTCGGCGCGGTGGAAGAGGAGCGGCTGCCCCTCGCTCGCCTCGGCCTCGAGCACGTTGCCGGTCAGGATCAGGTGGTCCCCGCCGTCGATCAGGTCGCGGAGCTCGCAGGCGACCCAGACGAGTGCTCCCTCGAGCCACGGCAACCCCTGTCGCTCGGTCCATTCGACCCCTTCCCACTTGGCCGACTCCGGGTCCTTGGCGGAGAAGCGGCGCGCCAGCTCGGCCTGCCCGGCGGCGAGGGCGTTGACGCCGAACCGTCCCTGGGCCCGCACGGAGGTGAGCGTCCGCGATCCCCGATCGAGACAGGCGAGCATCATCGGCGGATCGAGGGAGAGCGACGTGACCGCGTTCGCGGTCGCGCCCGAGGGGCCCTGCTGCCCTACCGCCGTGACCACGCTCACGCCGGTCGCGTAGGCGCTGAGCGCGCCTCGAAATTCCTCCGGGCTGACCCCGTCGCCGGCCATGCCTGAAAGCTACGTGCCCTGGGTCCCCGGCGGATCTGGGCTCGAACCACTCGCATATGATCCCGCCGCGTGCGAGGGGCTCTCCTACTGATCGCTGTAGCCGCGGTCGCGGCGGCCACGGGTTGTGGAACCCAGGGCATCCAGGTCTCCAGCGATGACCCCACCCATGAGGGCGCCGAGATCTTCGCCCAGCGCTGCTCCGGCTGCCACACGCTCACCCCGGCCGGCACGGAGGGGAGCGCCAATCGCAGTGAGCGCGTGCAGGGCCCGAACCTCGATCAGCGCCACGAGACGATGGCCGACGTGATCTACGCGATCCGGAACGGCGGCTTCTCGGGGGCGATCATGCCCCAGAACATCGTGGTCGGCGCAGATGCGCAGAAGGTCGCCGCCTTCGTCTCGAAGTACGCGGGCCAGGACGTCACCGAGCAGCCCGCGCCCGCCCAGACGACGACCACCGCCGCGCCCTAGCTCGGGGGACCGAGCCACGCTCGATCTGAAGCAGATCCGTAGCGACCCGGAGGGGGTCCGCTTAGCGCTGAGCAGACGGGGCGCGGCGGAGGAACTTGACGAGCTGATCGAGGTGGATGAGCGGCGGCGCGAGCTCAACACGCGGATCGACGCGATCAGAGCCGAGCAGAACAAGCTCTCCTCGGAGATCGAGGAGGCAGCCAGGGCGGGCAAGGTCAACGAGCCGGAGTTCGCCGAGCTGCGCGAGAAGTCGAGCGCGCTCAAGTCGGAGCTCAAGGAGCTCGAGCCGCAGCTCGACGACCTCGACCGACGGCGGAAGGAGCTGCTCGTCTCGCTTCCCAACCTGGCGGAGCCCGAGGCACCCGACGGCGACACCGAGGAGGACAACGTCACGCTGCGCGAGGTGGGGGAGCGTCCGGACTTCGACTTCGAACCGCTCGACCACCTCGACCTCGGCCAACGACACGGTTGGATCGAGATGGAGGCGGCGGCGAACCTCTCCGGCTCGCGCTTCGCCTACCTGCTCGGCGATCTGGTCATGGTCGAGCTGGCCCTGATCCGCTTCGCCGTTGAGCTGATCCGCGCGGAGGGCTTCCAGCCGACCGTCCCGCCAGTACTCGTCCGCGAGCGCGCCCTCTACGGCACTGGCGTTTTCCCGGGCGACCGCGAGATGATCTACGAGGTGCCGAAGGACGAGCTCTTCCTGGTCGGCACCTCCGAGGTCTCACTGGCCTCCCTGCATGCGGACCAGATCATGGACGCGGACGAGCTGCCCAAGCGCTACGGCGGTATTTCGACGTGCTTCCGGAGAGAGGCCGGTGCCGCCGGCCGTGACACGCGGGGGATCTTCCGCGTCCATCAGTTCGACAAGGTCGAGATGTTCAGCTTCGTCGAACCGGACGCCTCCCGCGAGGAGCACGAAAGGATCCTCGCGATCCAAGAGCGCATCCTGAGCGATCTTGAAATTCCCTACCGGGTGGTGGACATCGCGGTCGGGGACCTCGGCGCTCCCGCCGCCCGCAAGTTCGATTGCGAGGCCTGGATTCCGAGCCAGGGGCGCTACCGCGAGTTGACAAGCTGCTCGAACACCACCGACTATCAGGCACGACGCCTGTCCAGTCGGTACCGTCCCGCGCAAGGAGAATCCCCGGAACCTGTGCACACTCTGAACGGAACCGCAGTCGCTGTGGGTCGAACCCTGATCGCGCTGCTGGAGAACGGACAGAGGGAGGACGGGACGGTGGATCTTCCGACCGCATTGCAGGAATTTGGTACTCCGGAAAGGATTCCCACCTAGATGACGCCCGCCTCCTCCCCCAAACGAGTGGTCCTCTGCGACGACCACGAGATCGTGCGCGAAGCGATCAAGGCGCGGATGGCCGACGTCGAAGGAGTCGAGATCGTCGGCGAGGCCGAGACCGGCGAGCAGGTCGTCGACGTCGTCAAGGACCTCGAGCCCGACGTCTGCATCGTCGACGTCGAGCTGCCGGGCAAGGACGGCATCGACGCCACCAAGGACATCCTCAAGGCCCGCCCCGAGACCAGGGTGATCATCTTCACCGCCCACGCCCAGCCCGACCTGCTGACGCTGGCGCTCCGGGCAGGCGCCTCCGGCTACGTGCTGAAGTCGGCCCCGAGCGAGGACATCGCTCGCGCGATCGAGGTGGTCGCAGGCGGCGGCACCTTCGTCGGCACCGAGCTCGGACAGGGCGCGGGAGAGGTCGAGAAGCTGCTCGAGCTGACCCCCCGCGAGCGTGAGATCCTCGAGCTGCTCGCGGAGGGCCTGCGCGTCAAGCAGATCGCCGACCGTCTCTCGCTCAGCCCCGCCACGGTCCACACCCACGTCCGGAATGCGATCGCCCGGATGGAGGTCGACACGCGGACCGAGGCGGTTGCCCTAGCCGTGCGCTTCAGTTATCTGGGCGCCGGCGGCAAGGTCTGAGCTCGTTGATGCGAGGGGGCGCCGAAAGGCGCCACCCGTTTAGTTCTGGTCGTCCTCGGGCTTGAACTCGAGGGCGCACCCGTTGATGCAGTAGCGCTGGCCGGTCGTGTCAGCCGGGCCGTCGTTGAAGACGTGCCCCAGGTGGGCGTCACAGCGTGAGCAGAGGACCTCAGTCCGCCGCATCAGGAAGCTGTTGTCCGCCTCGGTCTCGACGGACTCATCGCCCATCGGCCTGTCGAAGCTCGGCCAGCCAGTGCCGGAATCGAACTTGTTGTCGGAGCTGAACACCGGCTGCCCGCAGGCCACGCAAACGAACTCTCCCGGCTCCTTGACGTCGTTGAGCTCGCTGGTGAACGGCGCCTCGGTGCCCTTGTTGCGCACGACCTCGTACTGCTCGGGGGTGAGCTCCTGGCGCCACTCCTGCTCGCTCTTCTTGACCTTCTCCAAAGTCTTTACCTCGCTTCCTTGGGGGTACTGACCAGGTTAACCCGGTCGATTACACAGTCCACCGGGCGGCCGCTTCGTTACGGAAATTAGGATGCCGCCGGTGCCCGAATCGTTCTACGAGCCCGATGGGGATCACTACGTCGCCACCCAGCTCACCCGTGGCCCCTGGGATCCCGGCGCACAGCACGCCGGGCCGCCCGCCGCCCTGATCGGCCGGGAGATCGAGCGTCTCGGCGGAGGCAGGATGGGCGGCGGCGACGGCCCTCCCGCACAGGTGGCACGGGTCACCTACGAGATCCTCCGGTCGGTCCCGATCGCGCGCCTGCGCGTCGAGGCCGAGGTCGTCCGCCCCGGTCGCCGCGTCGAGCTGGTCGAGGCCACGCTGGCCGACGAGGACGGTGAGCCCTTGGTCCGCGCTCGGGGCTGGCGCCTGCGCACCGATCGGGTCAACTTCGAGCCGCCGGCACGGAGCGAGGATCCGCCGCCGGGACCCGACCAAGCGAGGCCGGAGAGGTTCCCGGACGTCGGGTTCGAGACCGGCTACCACTCAGTGGTGGAACACCGGTTCGCGCGGGGCTCCTTCGCCGAGCTCGGGCCGGCGACCGTCTGGCTGCGCATGGGCGTCCCACTTCTCCCCGGCGAGGACCCGAGCCCGCTGCAGCGGGTGCTGGTCGCGGCCGATTCAGGCAACGGGGTAAGCGTCACCTTGGACTGGCGGCGCTACCTGTTCATCAACGTGGACCTCACCGTGCACCTCCACCGGATGCCCGCCGGCGAGTGGGTCTGCCTCGACGCCGAGACCTTCCCGGAGGCCAGCGGCATCGGGATGGCGGACACCCAGCTGCTGGATGAGCGCGGCCAGATCGGCAGGGCGGTCCAGACCCTGCTGGTGGCGGAGCGCTAGCGGCGCACCGCGATTTACACCGTGCGAAACTCCCCGCGGGAGGGATCCCGGGAGCGGATGCGGAGAGTCATGGACAAGCGCAGGCAGGGTCGTCGCGGCTTGATCGCCGCCGGCCTGGTGGCGCTTGCCTGCGCGCTCGGCCTGTCGGGGATCGCGACGGCCGGACCGGACCAGCTCAAGGGCGGGTCCGTGGTGATCCAGCTGCAGAACGCGCGCGGCCTGAAGCTGAAGCCGAAGAGCCTCAACCTGCCGATCGCCAGCGGGTCGGTCGACCCCATCTCCGGCGCCGGGACGGTGCAGGTCAACGGCGCCTTCCGGGCGAAGCGCGGCAAGGGCAAGGCCAAGGTGAAGATCACCCGCCTGAGCCTTGGGGCCAACGGCGGGCCGGGCAGTGTCGCGGCGAAGGTCGGCAAGAGCAATGTCGGCTCGTTCGCCACGCTCTCCGGCGGAACGGTCGCTAGAAACGGCTTCGGCGCGACCATCTCCAACATCACCGCCAAGATCGCCGGCAAGGGCGCGCAGGCGCTCAATCGTGCGTTCTCGCCGACCGAGGGCAAGGGAGCCAAGAAGTCCGCCGGCGGCCGGGTGAAGGCGGGGCAGCCGCTCGGGACGATCGTCTCGATCACCACCGATCCCCTCGCGGTCGAGGTCGTGCCCGGAACCGGCACGCTCACGCTCGCACACCGACCTTGGCGGGGCCTTCGCCAGCAAGCTTCCGCAGCACTGCATCGGCCGCTCAGCGGCGGGGTCGCTCGCGATTCCCCCGGCGAGACGCAGTCCGTCCGGCCGACTTCACATTCCCTGTGTCCGGTGGCTCGGCCGCGCCGGACTTCAGCGCGGGCGAGGTGCTGACCGCCGGCGGTCAGACGCTGACCAAGGACAGACTGCGACTCCTCACGCCGGATCCTGCACCTCCGCTGCGCCTCCGGTCGGGACGAGCCTGGTGAGCACCGAGATCGGCGTGAACTTCGCCAACAACCTCCTCAACTCAACGGCGGCGCTGCCTACGGGCGTGAGCCTCAGGGCCCCGCTCGCGGGCATCGATTTCTCGACAGGGTCTCGGTCGTACGACCCGAGCACCAACACTCTGTCCGTCACCAACGCGACCGTCGGGCTCAGCCTGCCCGCCGCCCTGACGCTCAACGAGTTCTTCCCGACTCGGTCGGGGAACCCCGGCGACGATTTCGTCGAGGGCGACGGGATCGGGACGATCGACCTCACGGGCGTCAAGCTGCGCTAGCGGAGGGGGAGGGATTCGAACCCCCGGACCGGGAGGACCCGGTCAACAGCTTTCAAGGCTGCCGCAATCAACCAGACTCTGCCACCCCTCCGGGTGAGGCAAGGCTATCTACGCTGCAGCCATGGCTGAATGGCGCAATTGGACGGGGGACCAGCGTTGCGTGCCGGCGCGCATCGAGCGGCCCCGGGATCGGGGCGACCTGATCGAGGCGGTGAAGCGGGCCACCGACCAGGGCCTGACCGTCCGCGCCGTCGGTTCGGGCCATTCCTTCACCGATGCGGCGTGCACGGGCGGGGTTCTGTTCGAGATGGACGGCCTCGACCGCGTGCTGGACGTCCAGCGCGACTCGGGCCTGGTCAAGGTGGAGGCGGGCATCGGCCTGCGAGCGCTGAGCGAGCTGATCTGGGGCCATGGCTTGGCACTCGAGAACCTCGGCGACATCGACCGGCAGACGATCTCCGGCGCGGTCGCCACCGGCACGCATGGCACCGGGTCCCGCTTTCGCAACCTTTCCTCGGTGATCGAGGCGATGGAGCTGGTTCTGCCCGACGGGACCCTGCTCGACGTCTCCCCGGCCTCCGAGCCGGAGCTGCTGCCGGCCGCGCGGATCGGCCTCGGTGCGCTCGGGGTGATCGCAAGCCTGACGCTACGGACCGTGCCGGCGTTCACCATCCGCCGCACCGACTCGCCGCTGCCGCTGAGCGAGACGCTCGAGCGGCTCCAGGACCTCGCCGACGGCTCGGACCATTTCGAGTTCTACGTCTTCCCGCACACCGAGGTGGCCTTGCTGCGCAAGAGCGAGCGCACCGACGAGCCGCCGAACCCGCGCAACGCGGCTCTCGAGTTCGGCCAGGAGGTGATCCTCGAGAACTGGGTTCTGGGGGCGATCGCCCGCGCCGGGCGCCTGCTGCCGTCCAGGATCCCGAGGCTCTCGCGCTTCGTCTCCTCGCGGCTCGCCAAGAGCGTCAAGACGGATCGCAGCTACCGCGTCTTCGCGAGCAGGCGGATGGTCCGCTTCACCGAGATGGAGTACGCGATCCCGCGCCGCCACGCAGCCGAGGCAATCCCGAGCGTGCTCGAGGCGGCCGAGCGGGCGGACCCGCCGGTCGGCTTTCCCATCGAGGTGCGGTTCGTCGCCGGCGACGACTCGATGCTCAGCCCGGCCCACGATCGGGACACCTGCTACATCGCCGTCCACCAGTACCAGGGGATGGCCTGGGAGAGCTACTTCCGCTCGGTCGAGGCGATCATGGACTCCTACGGCGGCCGCCCGCATTGGGGCAAGCGCCACTTCCAGACCGCCACGACGCTGGCCGAGCGCTATCCGCGCTGGGAGGACTTCCTCGCCGCCCGCGCCCGGCTCGACCCCGAGGGCACCTTCCGGAACCAGTACCTCGACCGGGTGCTCGGCTCCTACGAGATCAGCTCTCCAAGCCGCGCGGACCTGAACACCTCGGCGAGCGCTTCCGGGGGCTGCGGGCGGGCGAAGTAGTAGCCCTGTCCCCGGTCGCAGTGGAGGGCCTGGAGCTCGCGCAACTGCTCATCGCGCTCGACCCCCTCCGCGGTCGCGGTCAACTTGAGCCCGTGGGCGAGCCCGATGATCGCGGCCACCCCGGCCGAGTCCTCGGGGGAGCGGCCCAGGCCGGCGATGAAGGAGGCGTCGATCTTGATCGCGTTGATGCGTGGCAGCCGCTTCAGGCTGCCGAAGGAGGAGATCGCGACTCCGAAGTCGTCGATCAACAGGCGGATGCCGAGCTCGCGGAGGTCGGGGAGCGCGCTGAGGGCGGCCGCGCGCCGATCCATCATCGCCCGCTCGTTGATCTCCAGGCAGATGCAGGAGGCGGGCAGCCGGACGTCGGCGATCGCCTGGGCGACCTTTCGGCTCAGATCGGGGTCCGCGAGGCGGCGCTCGCTGATGTTCACCGAGACCGTGAAGCGCTCGCCCTTGGGCATCTCGGCCCTCCAGATCGCCGCCTGGTGGCAGGCCTGGCGCAGGACGAGGTCGTCGAGGTCGGCGATCAGGTCGCTCGTCTCCGCTACGAAGAGGAACTGGGCGGGCTCGAGCAGCCCGCGCTCGGGGTGCCGCCAGCGCACCAGCGCCTCGGCACCGGTGATCGCTCCGGTGATCAGGTCGACCTCCGGCTGGTAGTGGACGACGATCTCGTCACCGGCGAGCGCCTCGCGGAGCTCGCGCTCAAGGCTTGCCCGGTCGGTGTCGCCCTGGCGCATCCAGCTCTCGAAGAGGGCGTAACGGGACTTGCCGGCGGCCTTCGCGCGGTACATAGCCAGGTCCGCCTCTCCGAGCATCTCGTCCGGTTCCTCCACGCTGACGCCCGGTCCATAGAGCGAGATCCCGATGCTCGCCGCCTGAACGATCTCCCGGTCCTGGATCACGACCGGCCGCGTCAGCGCCTGGATGACGCGATCGGCGATCGTCTTCGCGTCAGCCTCCCCGACGCCCTCGCAGAGCAGCGCGAACTCGTCGCCGCCGAGACGGGCGAGCGTGTCGCCGGCTCGCAGCAGCAGCTCCAGGCGCCGGGCGACCTCGATCAGCACCTGGTCGCCGGCGGCGTGCCCGAGTGTGTCGTTCACGAGCTTGAAGCCGTCGAGGTCGAGGTAGATGATCGCGAAGCCCAGGGAGGTGCGGCGGGCTGTCGCCATCCTGACCCGGTCAGCGAACAGGGTCCGGTTCGGCAGGCCGGTGAGCGAGTCGTGGAGCGCCTGCCTGGTGAGCCGCTCCTCGGACTCCTTGCGCTCGGAGATGTCCTCCATCTGCGCGATCAGATAGCTGAGGACCCCCCGGCTGTCGTAGACGGGCGAGATAGTCAGGGAGATCCAGACCGGATGCCCCCTGGCGTGCTGGCAGCGCGTCTCGCCGCGGTGGCCGTAGCTCTCGCCGTCGGCGACCTTGCGGAGCGCCTCGACCTCGCGCTCGCGGTCATCCGAGTAGATGATCTCGCCGAACCGCTGGCCGAGCAGGCTGTTCTCGGTGCGGCCGCAGATCTCGGAGACGGCTCGGTTGACGCGCTGGAAGCTGCCATCGAGCGCCACGAGCGCCATGCCGACGCGGCTGTCGTCGAAGGCCTTGCGGAAGCGCTCCTCGGCCTCGCGCAACGCGGTCTCCGTCGCCTGGCGCTCACTGATGTCGCGCACGAAGGCGTGGAAGCGCCACTCGTCCCTCTCCTGAAGGGCGGAGATGGAGAGCTCGATGGGCACCTCGGTGCCGTCGCGGCGCAGGCCCTCGACCTCGAGGCGCCTCGCCATCATCGGCACTTCATCGCTCGCGAGGAAGCGCGCCAGCCCTCTCAGGTGGGCATCTCGATGGCGGCGGGGGATGATCGTCTGATGGACGGGGCGCCCGACGATCTCATCCCGGCCCCAGCCGAAGAGCCGCTCCGCCTGCGGGTTCCACTCGCGGATCAGGCCGTCCTCGTCAATCGAGATGAAGGCCTCCTGGGAGGTCTGGAGGATGGACCTCGACTCCCGAGTGGTCTGGCGCAGGGCGAGGATCACGAGGTGGACGGCGAGGCCGACGGTGGAGGCGAGCCCCACCGCGACCGCCGCCCGCAGGAACTGCTGGCCGGTGTCGGTGAGAGGTTCTCCGATCACGACGGGCACGGTCAGCGTCAGCGCCATGGCGACGATGGACACACCCAGCTCGCGGCCGGTTCCGAAGACGGCAAACCAGACGACCGGCAGCGCAACCAGCGGGTCGAAGATGCTCGAAGAGCCCTCGCTTGCGTCCCGCAGGAGCCCGACAACGACGAAGTAGGCGAGCAGCGGCACCGCCTGCGTCCAGGCCGGAAGCCGGGCCCAGGGAAGCTCGAGGACGAGGACGATCAGGATCGGGGTCAGCGCGGCCGCGACCAGTACCCGCGGGTCCGTGACCGAGGTGGCTGCGAACGGCAGCAGAACGAAGGGCAGGATCGCCCCGAGCACGAACGGCGTTGTGCGCCTGTTGACGTCCACCCCCTCGAAGAACCGCCCCGGTTCGATGTCAGGGGCGAGCGAACGAGACCACCCCCGACCGGGGTTCTCGCGGGCAGCGGCACGGGCCCTGCGCATCGGCTCCTCTTTCCCCCCCTGTATTACCCCCCAAATTGCGGCCCGGCCCGCCCTGGCGGGAGGCTGAAGGTAGGGGTCACCCGAGGCCCTAGGTAAGACCGTTATTCGGTATTGGACGTATTGCTACAGAAAGCTCTTGCCTTCACCGCGGTATGTGGGGACCTCGTCGCGGATGGTCATCCCGGTAATCAGGTAGAGGCGGTTGAACCGTTCACAGAGCTCACCGGCCTTGACGTGCCTGAAATAGACGCTGTCGCCGACCCGAAGCCGGTCCGCGACGGAGCCGCGCACGGGCGTCTGGACCTCGCCGGCCCCCTCGTGGGGATCGAGTCGCAGCCCGTCCGGCAGATAGGGGACGGGCATCCGGTCCTTCGCGCCGACGCCAGATGCCAGGTAGCCGCCGCCGAGGGTGGTCGCCACGCCGTGACCCGGGCGCCTGACGACGGGCAAGGCGAACATCGCCGCCGGTCGAAGGTTGAAGGCTCGGTAGTGGTCGAAGAGGATCGGGGCGAAGAATCCGGATCCTGCGGCGATCTCCGTGACCGCCCACTCCGCGGCGGTCAGCTCGATGGAGCCGGTGCCGCCACCGTTCACGAACTCGAGCTGGGCGACCTCGGAGAGGGCCGTGACGATCTCGGCCCGGCGCTCCTCCACGTCCTTCGCGGAGGCGGACTGCATGGCCCGGATCAGGACGTTCGTGATCGCCTTGCGCGGCACGTTGTCTCCGACGCCGGCGATCTGCCCCTCATAGGCCATCAGCCCGACCAGCCTGGTGCGGTCGCGCCGGTCGATCTCCTGCGCGAGCGCCACGGCCTGATCGGCGGTCCTGATCGGCGAGCGCTTGGGGCCGACCTTGAGCCGGCCACCGAGCGGCCACCAGGAGAGGTCGACGTCCATCGCCACCCGAACCGGAGCGACGAAGGAGCCCGCCGCCTCCTCGATCAGGTCCAGATGCTCGGTGCTGTCGACCATCACCACGGGCGCCTGATCCGGGTCCTCGGCGGTGATCCGGGCGAGACGGGTGAGGCAGGCGTGGTCGGTCGTGGGGTAGGCGACCACCAGGTCGCGGAACTCCTGGTCCCACAGCCAGATGGCCTCGGGAAGCGTGAAGCCGAGGGTGCCCTGGAAGCCCGGATCGAGGTCGAGCAGGCGCTCGAGGACCGGGCGCGAGCGGACGGATTTGCTCGCGATCCGAATCGGCTTGCCACGCGAGCGGCGGAGCATGTCCGCCGCGTTCGCCCAGACCGCGTCCAGGTCGACGAACGCGAAGGGCGCCTGGACCTCGGAGAAGATCGTCTCGAAGCGCTCGTAGGCCTCGAGCGGCGTCGGCAGCGGCAGGGGGGTGGGCGTCTCGAACGCCGAGAGAGGCCCCGTGGGCTGCGGGTGGCCGTTCGTATCGGCCTCGGCGCCGGGCGCCTCGGTCGTCGGGCTGTCGTCCTGGGTAGCCATGTCGATCCAGCCTACAATCGGGCCGCGTGGTCGCCGAGCGACCGCCACCCCCGGAGAGGTGGCCGAGCGGCTGAAGGCACTCGCCTGCTAAGCGAGTAGGGGGCTAATAGCTCTCTCGAGGGTTCGAATCCCTCCCTCTCCGCTCCATGATTCGAAAGGCGCCCGCGCTGATCGCGGCCGTCCGGTCGCCCTGGCGGCACCCCGGTCTTCATCCGCGCCTAGCGGCGCTGGGCGTGCTCTGGGCCCAGAGCCGACGGGTCGGGCGCTCCCAGCAGGGCCAGCGCGAGTCGCAGCTCCTCGGTGAGGATGTCGAGGGCGCGTCGCGCCCCAGCCTCTCCGTTGGCCGCAAGACCCCACAGGGCCGGGCGTCCGACCAGTACGGCCTCAGCCCCGATCGCGAGCGCGACCGCGACGTCGGTCCCACGCCGAACCCCGCCGTCGAGCAGAACAGGGATCCGACCATCCACGGCCTCGACGACCTCGGGCAGCGCGTCGATCGTCGCCGGCGCATTGTCGAGCTGGCGTCCGCCGTGGTTTGAGACGACGACACCGGCGGCTCCGTGCTCGACGGCGAGCGCGGCGTCCTCTCCGGTGATCAGGCCCTTGACCAGGATCGGCAGATCGAACTCCCCGCAGAGCAGCTCGAGGTCCTTCCAGGTGATGGAGGGATCGACGAGCTCGAAGACCTCCGCCGTGGTCAGGCTGCGATGGCCGACGGCGCCCTCGATCGCCGGGGCGCCGATCTCAGCCGGGACCTGGAAGCCGCTGCGGAGGTCGCGCTCCCGCCGGCCGGCATAGGGCGCGTCGACGGTGAGCAGCAGCGCCTCATAGCCCGATCCGGCCGCCTCCTCGACCATCGCCCGCGTGACCCCCCGGTCGCGGAAGAGATAGACCTGCATCCAGCGATGGCCATCCGGCGCCGCCTCGGCAACCTCGGCAGGGCGGGTGCTGGTCAGGCTGGAGACGCAGAGGACGGTCCCGGCGGCCACGGCGGCCCGCGCCATGCCCGCCTCGCCATCGGGATGGGCGAGGAGCTGGAAGGCGACCGGGGCCACGAGGATCGGCATCTCGAGCTCCGTGCCGAGGACGGTCGACCGCGTCGAGATCTCAGAGACGTCGACCAGCACGCGAGGCCGGAGCTCCCAGTCCGCGAAGGCCTCGGTATTGCGCCGGAGCGTGCGCTCGTCTCCCGCGCCGCCGGCAAAGTAACCGTGTGCTCCAGGCTCGAGCTTCTCGGCCGCCAGCCGCTCGAGATCGGCGATGTTGACCGGCTCAGTGACGCGCGAACCCTAGTTGCCATGCTTTCGGAGTGCCCAGGCGAAGGAAACGAGAGTCCGAGCCCGTCGAGACGGTCGACTACACCGATCCCGATGGCAACGTGCTGACCCTGCGGCGGTCGCTCAGCCCACGGACGATCAGGAAGCTCAACAAGCCGCACCGCAAGGACGCCGCCTCCGCGGAGGACGTCTGGGCGCGCCGCAACGAGATGCTCTTCGAGTACCTGGCTGTGAGCTGGGAGATCTCCGGCCTGCCGCTCGACGACCAGAAGATGCTGATTGGCCGTTATCGGATGGCCGATGCGAGTGAGCAGCAATGGGTGCGTGGGACGATCGACCTGCACATCGAGCGTCATCTCCCCGAGTTGCTCTAGATGCGCTTATAAATAGGCGATGCGCCCTGTCTTGCTAGGGGTGGGGAGTGATTCACGGATGGCGAGGGCGCTCGAGCGCCATCTCCACCGTGGCTTCGCCGCCGTGGGCTATCAGGCGGCCTGCTTCGACCAGGCGACGCCCGCGGTCGATGTACTCCAGGACCTCAGGGAGCGGGAGGCTCCCGTCGCGATCGCGATCGCCGACCAGAGTGCTCCGGGGATGAGCGGCCTGGGACTGCTGCGCAAGGCGAGGAGGCTTCACCCGGAGATCAGGACGGTGCTGCTCTGCGCTCACTCCGACCTTGCGGTGGCTACGGACGCCGTCAACGTCGGACTGCTCGATCACTTCCTGATCAAGCCCTTCGACGGGGAGCGGGATCTGCTGCCCATCGTCTCGGACCTGCTCGAGGGCTGGCAGGGTGTGCGTGATCGTGACGCGGCAGGAGTCCGAGTCGTCGGCGAACGGCACTCCCCGCGGGTGCACGAGATCCGGCGGTTCCTGGACCGGAACGGGATCCATCACGACTGCCTCAGCCCGACGAGCGAGGCCGGTGCGGAGCTGCTCCGTGAGGTGCCCGAACCCGAGCGCGAAAACCCGCCAGTGGCCGTCTTTCCCGACGGCGCCGCAATCGGTGATCCGACGAACCTGCAACTCGCCACCGGGCTCGGGCTCGCCACGAGGCCGGCTCAGGATCATTACGAGCTCGCGATCATCGGGGGCGGTCCCGCCGGGCTGGCCGCTGCGGTCTATGGCTCGTCGGAAGGGTTGAACACGATCATCCTCGAGCGCGAGGCGCCGGGTGGGCAGGCGGCCCAGAGCTCGCGGATCGAGAACTACCTCGGTTTCCACGCGGGCCTGAGCGGCGCGGAGTTGAGCCGCCGCGCGATCATCCAGGCGCGGCGCTTCGGCACGGAGATCGTGCGACCGCTCCAGGTCGACCGAATCGAGCCCCTGCCCAGCGAGGAACTCGCCGTCCACTTCGCCGATGGCATGACGATCACGGCGAACGGGCTCCTGATCTCGACGGGGGCCTCCTACCGGCAGCTCACCGCGCCCGGGGTTTCGGAGCTGATCGGACGCGGGATCCACTACGGGGGGTCAGCCCGGGACCCGCACGAGCACGTCGGCAAGCACGTCTTCATCGTCGGCGGAGCGAATTCAGCAGGGCAGGCGGCGCTCAGCTTCGCCGAATACGCCGACAGGGTCACGATGCTGATCCGGGGCTACTCGCTGGCGAAGGGGATGAGCCAGTACGTCGTCGATCGGATCGAGGGGACGGCGAACATCGAGGTGCTCACGCACGCGGAGCTTGCGGAGGCACATGGCTCGGAGCGCCTCGAGTCGATCACCCTGAAGCGGAGCGGAGATCTGACCGATCCGGTGCCGGCCGACGCCGTGTTCATCTACATCGGGGCGGTGCCACATACCGAGAACTTCCGTGGCACGCTTCCCGCCGACGAGCGCGGCTTCCTGCTGACCGGCCCGGACCTTGGCGATCATCGGGCGGAGTGGCCGCTGCAGCGGGACCCCTATCCGCTCGAGTCATCGATCCCGAATGTCCTGGTCGCCGGCGACGCGCGCCACGGATCGATCAAACGCGTGGCCTCCGCCGTTGGCGAGGGATCGATGGCGACGCAACTCATGCATCGGTGTCTCAGGACCCACGTCTGAGTGGTCGCTCCGGTCGACGAGGCACCGCTACGCTTTCGCCTCCGCGCCCGTAGCTCAGTCGGATAGAGCGTCGGTCTACGAAACCGAAGGTCACAGGTTCGAATCCTGTCGGGCGCGCTTCACGTCTCCCCTGCAAACGGGGGCCGGCGAACCAATCGTCGTCTCGGACCCGCTCCTCCGGGTCGCGGTCTGGGTCGAAGAGCCGTTTGACCTGCTCGGGGTCGATCTCCATCCGCTCCCTCAGCGGACGCTCATCCCTTGTGGGGGCAGGCGCGGGAGCAAAAGACGTGACCACGCCGACGAGGCCAGAACCGTGGCCCGCAATGGAGACACTCAGCGCTCCCATTCTGCGGAAGCGCAATGCGTTGCGGATCTGCGTTCAAGCGTGCGCGTTCCTTCTACACGGACGTGATCGGCGGTCGTCCGAGTGGGCAATTTTGCGCTGGCACTCTCCCCTACGTCGGGGGATACTGCGTGGGCGATGCCGGAGGAGAACGTCGAGCTGGCTTACCGAGCGGTTGACGCCATCAACCGACGTGACTTCGGGACCCTTCTGGCGCTGATGGACGACGACGTGGAGGTCGTCTCGCGCATCGTCGCCATAGAGGGCGGCTTGCACGGCCTGGACGGAATCCGCCGCTGGTGGGAGAACTGGTTCAACTACTTCCCCGACTACAGCATCGAGGTTGTCGACGTCGGTGCGCTTGGAGACCGGATCGTCGCGGCCCTGCGCGCTCTCGGCAACGGAGCCAGTAGTGACGCGCCCTTCGAGGACACGATCTGGCTTGCTAGCCGCTGGCTGCGCGGGAAGTGCGTCTGGTGGCGCACCTTCTACACGCGGGACGACGCCCTCGAAGCCGCCGGCTTGCGGGAGTAGGCGATGTCGGAGGAGAACGTGGAGGCGGCGAGACGGGCTGTTGCAGCGCTCAACCGTGGAGACTTTGCAGGCGTCGAGGAGTTCTACGCGGCAGATGCCGTGCTCCAAGACCTGCAGAACGCTCCTGATCAGCCGGTCACGGTTGAGGGCGTCGAAGCGATTCGAAAGAACCTGAATCTCTGGGCCGCGGCCTTCGACGAGCTGCGCGTTGAAATCGCGGAATACATCGACAGCCCCAACGCCGTGATCTGCGCGGCGCATTGGCAGGGGCAGGGCAAGGCGAGTGGGATCTCGATCGATGTCCACCAGTTCGACCTCTACGAGTTCCGCGAGGGAAGGATCGTCCGAGCCATCCTCGGCTTCAGATCCAAGAACGATGCCCTCGAAGCCGCCGGGCTGTCGGAGTAGGCCGCTCACCACTGGCGCGCCCCGTGGCTCATTCGGCGGTCGTTTGAAGGAACAGTTCTCGTCTCGCACCCTCCCCTACGCCGGGGGATACTGCGTGGGCGATGTCGGAGGAGAACGTGGAGCGGTTTCTTGAGGCCGCCGAGGCCTTCAACCGGGGAGACATCGAGGCGGTGTTGGCGCGGTACGACCAAGACATCGTCTTCGAGCCGCGAGTCGCGGGCACCTACGTCGGGCACGACGGGGTGGAAGCCTTCCTCAGGGACCTTGTTGATCTCTTTGTGGACTTCCGGACTGACTACCCCGAAGTCCGGGATCTCGGTGACCGGGTGCTCGCGCTGGGGACGGCCCGCGGGCGCGGCGTCGAGAGCGGGGTCGAAACCGAGCTCATTCTGGCGGTCGTCGCCACGTTCCGGGATGGCCTGCTGACCCACTTCAAGGACTACGGGGACAAGGACCAGGCCCTCGAAGCCGCCGGGCTGTCGGAGTAGGCGATGTCGGAGGAAGACGCGGACAGGATCCGTCGTGCCTACGAGGTCTGGAACGAGTCGGGTCCGGCGGCGGTGACGGAGGAGTTCTGGGCCGAGGATGCCGTCTACCGCGAGGCGTGGCTCGGTTCGCCCAATGCAGGCGTACACCGAGGGCGTGTCGCCGCGCTCGCACGCATGCAAGGCCTGATTGATTTCGTCGGACCGATCGAGGTGCGCCTCGACGAGTTGATCGACGTGGGGGATGGCCGCTTCGTCGCATGCACCCGCATGATCGGGGAGGGCGCGCGGGACGCGCCGTATACCCAGTCCTTCGCCGTCGTGCACCGCCTGCGAGACGGTCTGATCGTCGAGGCGGACTACTACCTGAATCGCGCCGACGCGCTGCGAGCGGTCGGGCTGGAGGAGTAGGCCAGGACTCATCAGACCTCGAAGCGCTGACGTTGGTGCTTCCGTTGCTGATGTGGCCACCTCGGGACCTCAGTCGTCCTGCTCCTGGCCCGAGGCCGCTCGCCAGCCGACAGGCGCCGGCGCGAACGGCCTAGCCGGCGCCGCGCTCGAGCTCTGGCGCGCCGCCCCACTCGCCGGGGGACAAGGGTCCCGGGCCTTCCACGAGGAAAGGACGGCCCCCAGGAATCAACTGCGATTCGCATCTGCGGACGTGGATCTCACATTCCCGGGGGAAAGTCCCCGCCGCTGTGTGGACAAGTACTGATGTGCGCCACGGAGAGCGGCCTTAGCGTTCCGCGGGTGTTTCTCCTGAGGAGTGGGGGTTTGAAAACTGGGAGCGTGGCGCTCGTGGCGTTCACATGCGCGTGCCTCCTGATCGATTCGCCACAGGCGCTGGGAGCAGGCGCGTCCGCGCAGGCGGCGGGCTCGAAAGTGAAGCGCAGCAAGGTCTGTAAGAAGAAGCGCAAGAGGGGAACCCCCTGCAAGACGCACAACGGTCGCCGCGCTTCTCTGCCCGCCGTCCCTCGTACGGTGACGCTGACCTGGAATTCAGGCGCCGACATCGACCTCCAGATCTACGACATGAAGGGGCACCGCGCCGGTCTCCAGGACGGGGTCATCATCAACGGGATCCCCGGTGCCACGCACTCGGGCAACGACAGCGATGGATTCGGCCCGGAGACCTTCAGCGACCCGTTTGGCCGCAGGGTCGGATACCTAGTCTGCTACGTCTCCGGTCCGTCGGCCAACGTCACCTTGACCGATTCCGGCATTGGAGGCAGCCGCTACACCGCCACCCTCGGGCCGCCGGGTTCGCCGCCCGACCTCACCCAGGCGTACACGAACGCCGTGGGCTGGGGATATCTGCCGATCGGCGCTCACTGCTGAGCGAGCCCGACCGGTGCTTTTCCGAGAAAACGGGGTGAGGAATACACTCGGTGGTGCACCGGCGCGTCCCTCACCTCCCTTGTGGGGCGCGTCGGCTCTCTAGTTCTGGTCGGGATCCGTCCGGCGGCGGACGCTCTACCAGCGCCCGTTGTAGATCGCATCGAGGCGATCCCTGATCCAGGACCAGATCGAGCCGAGAAGAAGCCTGCCCGAAGGACTCTCGGGAATCGGCGGTGTTCGGATCAGGCTCATGCTCTGCACTAACGGCTCGCGGGGTGCGGTTCGTTCGGATGGCTCACGGCACCGACCAATCCCAGGTGCTCTCGGTTCGCGGGGCTTTCGTGTCCGTTTCGTGTCGGAAATCGGCGCAAACTCGCCTGGCGCTCACCGCCGGCGTCCCGGTCCACATCGTGGCGGCGCGGCTCGGGAACTGGCCGAAGACCCTGCTCAGTGTCTACAGCCACCTGCTGCCGCAGTCCGACGAGATCGCCGCAGATCGCGTGGCAGCCGCGCTCTCGGCGTGAAACGAGGCGGTTTTCTGAGCGGGCAGTTCTCGCCTCGCGCCCTCCCCTCTCCCGCGAAATACTGCGATGTGGAGGTTTGACACGCCGCCATGGGGCGGGATAGGGTCGCTTCGATGAGTCGGTGAGAAAGCTCGTTCTCGCCGGCGGGTCGGGCGGGGATCCCGTAACGACAAGAGGACGGTCGTGATGGGCGTGACTTCATGGACCCGCGCAGGGGTGGCGACGCTGCTGAGTGCGGTATTCGCCTATCTGACCCTTGCCTCGGAGGCAGGCGCGACGACGGTGACGCCAGTCACATCGGACGGTTCCCCCGATACATCGAGTGGCGGGGGGCCACGTAAGCTCGTCAGCGATCCCGCCGATCCCCGCATCGTCGGCGGTTCGACGGTCGACATTGCTCAGTACCCCTGGCAGGCGGCGCTGGTGCTCGACGAAGTCTTCGACACGAACGACCTCGAAGGGCTGTTTTGCGGTGGGACGTTCCTCACCAACAGGATCATCCAGACGGCGGCGCACTGCGTTTTCGACTCCGATCCCGACCAGCCATCGCAGAATGGTGGCGTTGACCCGGGAGGCGACGGGACCGACTTCCTCGACCCCAACGACCTCAACATCGTCGGGGGGCGCACCTTCCTCAACGACGGGACAACGGGCACGGTCGGCGCGGGGGAGCTGAACGTCCAGGCGGTCTACTTCGCGGCGACGTTCGACCCAGCCACCATCCAGAACGACCTTGCCTGGATCGTGACCAGCGCGGCTCACTCCCAGACCAACATCGACATCGCCGGCGTCAGCGAGACGGACTTCTGGGACACGAACAGCCCCACTCAGGTGAGCGGCTGGGGGACCACCAGCTCCGGCGGCTCCCCCAGCAACCAGCTGAAGGCGGCGACCGTGCCCGTGATCTCGGACACCGACATGGCGGACCCGCTGGTCTACGGAAGCGAGTTCTTCCCCGCGTCGATGCTCGGCGCCGGAATCCTGGCCGGGGGAACCGACGCGTGCCAGGGCGACAGCGGCGGCCCTCTGGTCGGCCCTAGCACCGCCTACCCCGGCACGCCGTCGGCGGTCCGGCTCGTCGGCGTGGTCAGTTTCGGCATCGGCTGTGCCCAGCAGAACAAGCCGGGCATCTATACGCGGATCGCGCAGTTCGATATCCAGAGCGCGATCGACGCCATCGAGACGCTGGAGGGCACCGGCGACGGTGGTTTCGTGACGGGGGCCGGGGGGCTCACACCGGCGGCGAACGGGCCGGGACAGTCCGTCATTCGGCCAGCGCCCCCACCCCCGACACCCACGGAAACAACGGCGGCACCAACGGGCGAACGCGCCGCCGCGATCAAGAAATGCAAGAAGAAGTTAAAGAAAAACCACGACAAGAAGAAGTTCAAGAAGTGTAAGAAGAAGGCTAAGAAGCTCCCGGTCTGAAACGGACCGCGGCTGGCGCTCTCGAGCACGGAAAGCGGCGCTCCACGGCAGCGTTCTTCAGGCTGGCCCTACTGGATCCCCACATCCTTACCGGGACCGCCCTTGAGCTTGTCCTTGCCCTTGCCGCCGAGCAGCTTGTCCTTGCCCTTGCCACCGAGCAGCGTGTCGTTGCCCTTGCCGCCGCAGAGGCCGTCCTTGCCCGCACGTCCCTGGAGAATGTCCATCCCGCCCAGGCCGAGGATGCCGTCGGCCTTGTTCGTGCCGACCAGCGTGTCCATGCCAGAGGTGCCGACCCGGCTGACCACCCTCCCGCCGCATCTCGCGAACTCGTACGCGCCGATGTCGGGGGTCCTCCGGGGAACGCCACGTTGGTCGGCCGGAGCAGCGCCAACGCCGGCCGCGTTGATCGCGGGACTTCGAGCCCGCAGAGCGTGCGTCAATGTGGGGCCTCCGTTGTTCGCGAGTGGCCCGAGCCGCGGGTTGACGTTGGTCTCGATTCCCTGCGGGCGGCCACGAACGGGGCAGTCAGCCAGGTGACCGATCAGGTTGTTCCCTCGCGAATTGAAGGCGGCACCACCGCAGTCGGGCGTCTTCACGATCGGAGCCGCGGTGTTGTCGTGATTCCCGGCGATGATCGTGTTCCGGAGATTGACGGTTCCGAAGTTGTTGAAGATGCCTCCACCACCTCCCGTGTCGCCACTGATGTCGGTGGTGTTGCCGCTGATCGTGACGTGGTTCAGGTTCGCCTGCCCGCCGCCGCCTTGATCGATGCCGGCGCCGTCGCCTTCGGACCGGTTGCCGGACACTGTCACGTTGGTCAGCGACATGGTGGCCGTTCCGGCGTTCGCGATCCCGCCGCCGAAGCTTGCCGTCGTCTCATTCCCGACTACGGTCGCGTTCAGGAGGTTGAGATTCCCTTCGTTGCGAATTCCGCCTCCCGACTGGCCAATCCTGCCGTTTCTGATCGTGAAGCCCGATGCGGTCAGATTCCCGGCGCCGAGCACATGAATCACCCGGTGGACCCCACCCGCGTCGATCACCGCCGGCATGACGCCGGGGTGCGTGATGGTTAGCTGGCTGGCGACGTCGAGATCGCCGTCGAGCTTGTCGTCACCGGTTGTGCCAGGCGGGATCGAGAGCCCGTACGTCCCGGCCGCGAGTGAGATCGTGTCGTCACCGCCGCCCGCCGGACAACCACCGAACGCGGCGTCCGTATTGGCGGCCTCGATGGCCTCCCGCAGGGAGCAGCTCCCGCCGCCGCCGTTCTCGTCACCGAAAGTGTTGGGTTCAATCACTGCCCCGAGCGCCGGTGAGCTCACCAGCAGTGCAACCGTGGACCCGACTACGGCGGCCATCCCCAGCCGCGTCGCCATGCGCGTACCCATCTCGCCCTCCCTTCCCGGTCTCACGGGATTTAAGCCCGCTCAGGTCGAGCGGTGCCGGGTCGCGCGCTGACTCTCAGGGCTCGGGCGGATAGAGATCGTCCGCCACACGCAAAGTGCACCTTGTCCAGCCGGTAACCAAAAAGCGCTCCTTTCCATGCAAAGCAGTAGTGCCCGGCCTTCCACCCTTCCACCGATAAACCGGAGGGACTCGCTCTGCTGGTATCGAGGTCGCGGGTGACCGCGCAGCTACTCCGACAGCCCGGCGGCTTCGAGGGCTTCGGCATGGTCTGCAAACACGCGTACGCGCAAAAGCTTTCCGCCCTCCAGTTCATAGAGGTTTGTGAGCGCTTGGCGATCTCGGTAGCCGCGCTCGGATTCCAGGACCAAAGTCAGAGAACCCAACACGCGATTGTCATCGAGTGGCTGCAACCGCTTCACCTCCAGCTCGAATCTCGTCGCCGCCTCATCGATGGCCTGGAAAAAGTTCCGGATCCCCGCTTCACCACGGTTGGGCCCCTCGATAGCCGCCACCGGGTTGATCAACTCCACGTCGGGGTCACAGAGGGCGAGGTACGCGTCAACGTCCCGGTCGTTGATGGCGGCAATAGCCCGGCTCACGATCTCGACGTTCGCCTCTGGCATCGCCGCGTATTGTCGTTCACGTAAACGTGCCCGACTCCACGACCTGAGTCCGGGTAGCGCCCGGGCTTGCGCCGAGGCGGGGCCAGCGGAAGCTCGGCGGGACCGCGCAGGCCGGGAGGGGCGGCTGATGGGTAGGACCTGAGAGCCGAACTGGAGACTTGTTTGCATTGCGGCCAAGGGCCGCACTGTGTGCTGTCTGGATTTGTGGCGGGCTATCTGTCGGGGGCCGATTCCGATACCGCTCTTACCGGCGGTCCGAAAAGGCGGTAGGAGCGCTCAAATCCGCCAGCCTGTTGCGGCAGGCAAATGAACGCCGGCAGAGACGCCACGCATCTGCTTAGGTACTTCGCACGGCCTCAGGCAAAACCAAAGGAGTCTCCATGGCCTTGATGAGCAAAGCGCCCGACCGTGCACTTATCGGTGGTGACTGGGTTGAAGGGAGCGCCGGCACCTTCGAGGTCCGCTCGCCGCATTCACGCGAAGTGATCAACAACGTCGCCCGATGCGATTCCTCTGATGTCGATCGGGCCGTCGCGGCGGCTCGGCGCGCTCAACCGGACTGGGCGGGGATGCCGCTGATCGACCGAGCCAAGATTCTCCGCAGGATCACCGAGGTCTTCCGCGACAACGCCGAGTCGATCGCCCGGATGGTGTCCGCGGAGATCGGCAAGACGATCACCGACAGCCGCGAGGAGGTCTACGAGTACGCGGCCCCCTCTTATGACAAGGCCGCCGGGGAGGTCCTCCGCCATCGAGGTCTTTCGCTGCCGTCGACGCAGGAGCAGACCAATAACAAGCGGCTGGTGCTGGGACATCGCCCGCTCGGCGTGATCGGATCGATCACTCCGTACAACTTCCCGACCGATATCGGCTCGATTGCGATGGCGCACATCATCGCTGCGGGCAACACGGCGGTCTGGAAGCCGTCCGAGTTCGCGGCCACGAGCTGCGCCATGGTGGTCGAGCTCTTCGAGGAGGCCGGTCTGCCGCCCGGAGTGGTCAACCTGGTTCAGGGCTACGGCGATGTCGGCGCCGCGATCGTCGAGCACGAGGGCGTCGACGGGATTTTCTTCACCGGCTCCACCGCGACGGGTGAGCTGATCGCTCGCTCCGCGCCGCTCAAGCCTCATCTGCTCGAGCTCGGCGGCGACGGACCCTTCATCATCCTGGCCGACGCCGACGTCGACGCTGCCGTCGACGGAGCGATGAACGGCTGCTTCTACTACACCGGTCAGGTCTGCACCTCGGCCGAGCGACTGCTCGTCCACGAGGCGGTCTATGACGAGTTCGTCGAGAAGCTCACCGAGCGCGCACGGGCGCTCAGGATCGGCGACCCGGCCGAGGAGGAGACGGAGATGGGACCGCTCTGCACTGAGGCGACCCTGGCGCGCGTGGTGGAGCACGTCGAGGACGCCCGCAGCAAGGGTGCAGACATCGTGCAGTTCGGACCTGAGGAGGATCTCTACTACCCGGCCACGATTCTCACGAACGTGAGCCAGGAGATGCAGATCATGCAGGAGGAGACCTTCGGTCCTGTGGCGCCGATCGCCAAGATCTCCTCGGCGCAGGAGGCGGTCGAGATCGCAAATCGCAGTGAGCTCGGCCTGATCGCCTCGCTTTGGACGAGGGACCTCGCTACTGCTTGGCGGGTGGGCGAGGCGCTGCCGCACGGCTCGGTCAACATCAACGAAACAAGCAACTACTGGGACCAGCTGGCGCCATTCGGTGGAGCCGGAAAGAGCGGAGTCGGCCGTGAGCTCTCCGAATGGTTCCTCGAATCCTTCACCGAGCGAAAGCTGCTCGTCTTCGAGCTCGGCGATACGGAGCTCAAGTACGACCGGCGGGCCGAGGGCGGCTGGTAGTTACCCCCGATCGAGGGCGGCTGAGGACGCCGCTTTCTGTTCCGCCTGGCCATTTGGTCGGCCAGTCCTCGGCCCCGAGTACCTCGGAGGCGCAGGACGCTGAGCGCGGCTGCATATGACGTCGCTTTCCGGGCGAGCGAGAGAGCGGGCCGGGCGATGCGCTTAGGTCTAAGTAGCCCGCTCAACTACCGCTTCTCGTCCGAAGCAGCGGCCTCGACGGCAGCATAGCTGACCGGGGGGGTCCGAATTCACCCCGGAGGGGGAGCAAGTTGCGACGATAGGCTCCACCCGTGCCCGGCACCTGGGCGTCAACGACTCCCACTACACGTGCATGCGCGGGCCGCTAGGGAGAAGGGGTAGCCGCGATCGACAGCGACCCGCGCAGCACCGATGAGGCCGACCCGCGCTCGGCGGCGATCACGTTCGTGACCACGGAGCACTTCGCGCTCCAGGGCGCCCGCGCCGCGACGATCGCCGAGTCGACCGGCCGGGCGAACATGTTCCTCGCGGCCGTCTCCGGCGGCCTGGTCGCCCTGGGCCTCGTCGCGACCGCAAGCAGGTTGGGAGCGGCCCTCTACGGGTTCGGCCTGGTTCTCCTTCCGACCCTGGCCTTTGTCGGGTTTGTCACCTTCGAACGGACGCTGCAGTCCTCATCGAGGACACTCAGTACGCGCGGCGGATCGCGCTGTTGCGCCGCTATTACTTCGAGCACGCGCCGGAGATCGCTGCGTACATGCTGAGCGCCCCGCCCGCGGAGCAGCTCCTCATGCAACGAGTGCCCGGCGATCGCTGGCAGGGATACCGGACGGTCGCCGGCATGGTCGCGGTGATAACGGCGGTGCTTGCCGGCTCGACCGCGGCCCTGGCGGCGATCCTGATCTTCGATCACTCGCTGGCCGCGGCGGTGATCGCAGGGACGCTGGTCGCGCTTCCCACGATGCTCGCGATGATCCGACACCAGGATTCGACCTGGGAACGCGCCAGCGTCGAGCCGCTCAGGGCTGGCGGGACTGACCGGGGCGAGCGATGAATGAGAGCGCTCCTTTCCATGCAAAGCGCCCGCTGGTGGTCGCTGCCGTGCTCATTGTCACCACCACCACGGGAACGGGTAGACGATCAGGACGATCACGATGAGCCACACCAGCACCATCCAGAATGTGGAGTTGAATCCCATCAGGTCGGCGCGGCGGCGAGGCTCCGGCCGCAGGTGGTACCAGCGGCGTCCGTGGTCCGCGGCTTGTTGGGTGTGGGACATGAGGCCTCCTCGTGCGCTTCCGAGTCTCAGCTATCTGCCGGCGCAGCTCGGAGTTGAGCCACTCGGTCGCCCCGCCGAGCGAGGCATGTGCACACGATCACCTAGCGGAGCTTCCGGAACCCCGCGCGGACCTCTTCTGAAAAGAGCTCCGGCTGCTCCCAGGCGGCAAAGTGCCCGCCCTTGTCGAGCTTGTTGTAATGGATGAGCTTGGGGTAGGCCTCCTCCGCCCAACTCCGCGGCGGCGTGTAGATCTCGTCGGGAAAGACGCTCACGGCCGCCGGGATGTCCACGATCGCCGAGGGGTTGGCCGTCGGCCAGGTCGTCGGGTCGAAGAAGTTGGCCTGGTCTTCCCAATAGATGCGTGCCGCAGAGACCCCCGTGTTCGTCAACCAGTAGTGGGTGATGTTGTCGAGCACGTCGTCTCGGGTCAGGCCTTCCTCGGCCCCGTCGACAAAGACGCGAGAGATCAGCGCCATACTGGTCGCGTCGTGGTCGATCATCCAGGCGGCGAGGCCGACGGGTGAATCCGCAATTCCGTACAGCGCCTGCGGGTGGGTCGCGCTCTCGATTGCATAGCCCGCGTCCGTCGCGAAAAACAACTTCAGCTTCTCGTAGTTCGGGTTTCCTCGTCATCGAGACCGGGGGGCGGCGCGCCGGACCCGACCCCCGCTGCGACGTCGGGTCGAACAGCACCAGCGAAGTTGGTGTGGATGCCGAGCAACCCCGGAGGCGCCTGCACACCCATCGCATCAACGATTTCCCCGCCCCAATCGCCGCCCGAGGCGACGTAGCGGTCGTATCCCAGGCGCTTCATCAGCTCATCCCAGG
Organism: uncultured Solirubrobacterales bacterium; assembly: GCA_963848955.1. GTDB lineage: Bacteria > Actinomycetota > Thermoleophilia > Solirubrobacterales > 70-9 > DASUPK01. The sequence continues at coordinate 75,653 of CAWKFQ010000021.1, forward strand.
CACGCCCGATGCGCTCAGGGCCCCAGCCGGTCTCGGCCGGCTTGCCTGAGAACCCGTAGCCCGGCATCGACGGGATCACCAGATGAAACGCGTCGACTGCGCTCGCGCCATGTGCCGTCGGATTGGTCAGTGGATCGATGATCTTCAGCTGCTCGATGACCGAACCGGGCCACCCGTGCGAGACGAGGAGCGGCAACGCATCGTCATGGTCCGAACGAACGTGAATGAAATGAATGTCCAGCCCATCGATCTCGGTGATGAAGTGCGGTAGGGCCTTCAGCTTCTCCTCGCACTCGCGCCAGTCGTACTCCTCGGCCCAGTAGCGCGCGACCGCCTGCATCATCGCGAGGCGCGGGCCCTGCGACTGATCGTCGACGGTCTCCTTTTCGGGCCAGCGCGTGGCCGCGATGCGCGCACGCAGGTCGTCGAGATCCGCTTGGGGGGTGTCGATCGTGAACGGCCGGATCACTCCGTCTTGGGCCGTGCCCGGATCGGCGGCGGCCTGCTTGGTCGAGGCTGAGGATTCCATCTGCGGCTCCTAGCTTGCGATTTCGGGGCCTTCCTGACCCTCGCGGAGGCGCAGACAAGTCGAGGCGAGTCGAGCCACTCGGCGCCATCGCGCCTGGCTTTTCGACCTATTCCTCTGGTGGGGAAGAAGTCAAGGGCCGCAGGGGGCATACCTCGGTGGGTGAAGAGCTCGAGCAGGCGAGACCGCTGCTTTCCATGCTGCGCTGAAGCGGTACGGTCGGGCTGTGAAGCAGGAGGTCCGCTTCTGCACCGCACCGGACGGCGTCCGCCTCGCGTACGCGGTGCACGGGACGGGGCCCGCCGCTCGTGCGGGTCGCGACATGGCTGACCCATCTGAGCTACGACTGGGAGAGCCCGGTCTGGCGCCACTGGCTCGCGGCGCTCGGCGAGCGCCACACGGTCGTGCGCTACGACGAGCGCGGCTGTGGGCTCTCGGACTGCGGGGTCGGGCGAGCCGTCGCTCGAGGCCTGGGTCGGCGACCTCGAGACCGTCGTCGACGCGGCCGGCGTGGAGCGCTTCGCGCTGCTCGGCATCTCGCAGGGCGCCGCGATCGCGGTCGCCTACGCGGCGCGCGCATCCGGAGCGGGTCAGCCGACCTGGTGCTCTACGGCGGCTACGCGCGCGGGCCGCAAGCTCGCGGCGAGGCCAGCGCGAGGAGCCGCGCTTCATCGCGGCGATCCGCGCCGGCTGGGACGCAGCCGAACCCGACGTTCCGCCGCATGTTCAGCATGCTGTTCCTTCCAGACGGCACGCCGGAGCAGATGGCGTGGTACGAGGATCTGCTGCGCATCGTCGACCTCGCCGGAGACCGCGGCGCGGCTCTTCGAGGCGCGCGGCGCGCTCGACGTCACGAGCTCGCGCCGCAGGTGCGGCGCCCGACGCTCGTCATCCACTGCCCGCGACGACCGCGTCGTCCCGGTCGAGGAGGGGCGGCTGCTCGCCGCGCTCGATCCCGGGCGCCGCTTGGTCCTGCTCGAGTCGGCGAATCACATCCTGCTCGCCGACGAGCCGGCATGGGAGGACTTCGTCTCCGAGCTCCACGGCGTTCCTCGGCACCGGGCCCGCCGCGGCTCTGCCGGCGGCGTCGCGCGAGCTCAGCGCGCGTGAGCTGGAGGTGCTCGAGCTGGTCGCCGCGGGGCTGACGAACGAGGCGATCGCCGAGCGGCTGTGCCTCAGCGTGCGCACGGTCGAGCGACACCTCTCGAACATCTACGCGAAGCTCGGCGTCTCGGGGAAGGCTGCGCGCGCCGCGGCCGCCGCCCGCTTCGCCGAGCTCCGAGCCGCCGCCGCCTCGGCGCTGACGCGCGGTTGCGCTGCGTGTAGGCCGCCACGCGGCGGACTCGAAGTTGGGTGGTGGCACCGATGTCGGCGCGATCGCGTCCCCGTACGGTCGTTCGCGTAGCCGGATCGCCGGCCCAGGACGACCGAAGGAGGTACGCAGTGGAGTCCGATGCGCACGCTCAAGGCAGGGCCGCTCGGCGGTCGAGCCGGTCGCGACGCACGAGATCCGGGGCGGCGGCGGGCTGAGGCTGCACGCGCGGGAGTGGGGCAATCCGCGAGGGGCCCGCGCTCCTCCTCATCCACGGCTGGTCGCAGTGCGACCTCTGCTGGACGAAGCAGGTCAGCGGCGAGCTCGCCGCCGGCGATTCGCATCGTCACCTTCGACATCCGTGGCCACGGCCTGTCCGAGAAGCCCTCGGGCCCGGAGCACTACGCCGACGGGCGGCTCTGGGCGGACGACGTCGCGGCGGTGATCGAGCAGACCGGCCTCGAGCGACCGGTGCTCGTCGCCTGGTCGTACGGCGGGTACATCGTCACCGACTATCCTCCGCGCGTACGGCGACGACGGCGATCGGCAGGCGATCGACCTCGTCGGCAGCGCGCAGTGATCCTGAGGCCGCCGACCTTCGATCACATCGGCCCGGGACTGCTGGAGAACGCCACCGGACATGTGCGCTCCGACCTCGCTCGCGAACATCGCCGCCATCCGCCGCTTCCTGCGCCGCCTGCACGGCGCAGCCGCTCGACGAGCGACGACTGGACCAGGCGCTGGGCTGGAACATGGTCGTGCCCGCCGGAGGTACGGGGCGCGTTGATCGCCCGCGAGATCGACGGCAGCGACGTTCTCTCGCGCATCACGGTGCCCGTGCTGGTGACCCACGGACGCGAGGACGCGATCGTGCTGCCCGTCGATGGCGGAGCACACCCTCGAGCGCTGTGCGAGCCGGCCGCTGGCGTCCTGGTACGACGGCGTCGGGCACATGCCGTTCTGGGAGGCGCCGGAGCGGTTCGACCGCGAGCTGGCCGAGTTCGTTGCGCGCGTGTCAGCAGGGCGAAACACAGCCGATCGTCCCGTTAGGCCACGGTCGAATGGCGTCCGACACGAGATACGGGGCCAAACTTCGGGTTGTCCGACCACGGCACCTGCCATCCGATGCGCGGCGCGCTGGCTCTCCAAACGCGTTGGACCTGGGTGAACCCGTACATCATCCGAAGCATGAGCTGCATCTCCCGATTTCGCCGGTCGACCCAACCGTAGACCCGGCTGAGCTGCCGGTCGCTTCGAGCGTCCGACAGCAACCTCGACATCAGGACTCCGGCGACGCCAAGCTCACGATCGGCCTTCTCGACCCGCATCGCATACGCGTACGCTTCGTCCGGGGCGATCCTTATGTGCAGCCCCGACCAGGGGTCACGGTGGGATACCCGGCTTAGCCAAACCCAGCCCGCGAACCGATCGCCGACTGTTGCCACGTAGCCCTGGTCGCCACGCGCAAAGAACGAATCCACCGCCTTGGAGCGGCTCTTCGGCACCAGGTCGCAGCGCCCCGAGATCCTCGGTGGAGAGGCTCCTGATGGCGACACCCTCGGCTTCGGTCGGGTTCGGAATCTCGGTACCGGAACGCCACTCGAGGACATCCACGGGGATCACCTCGATCGGGAGGCGCCCTCTAAGTCGACGACTCGTTCGTCCCACGCTTGCTCGTCAGAAACTGCGCCATTCCGGCGATCGAGCCGAAGTTCTCGGGTGAGAGATCGTTTCCTGAGACCTCGATCCCGAAGCGGCCCTGAAACGCGTCGACGAGTTCCATCAGCTGCAGCGAGTCGATCACGTGATCGTCGAAGAAGCGGTCGTCGTCCCCGAGTCCGTCGACGACATCGCTGCCGATGACCGAGGCGAGGAGCTCCCTGGCTTCCGCAACCGCCATCAGTTTCTGCCGGTCTCCTGGATCATCCGCGCGGCCTGTTCGGTCAGCCGCGGGTCGATCGTATTTGTCATTTGGGGTGCGGGGAAGCGAGTCCACGATGACTATTTGCTCCGGCACCATGTATCTCGGGACCCGCTCGCGGCAGGCGCGATCGAGGTCCTCGCCGTCGGTTCCTCGCTGAACGGCACAGAAGGCGGCAATGCGGTTGCCAACCATTTCATCTGGCACAGCGACGGCAACGCATTCCTCAACCGCGGGGTGCGAGTAGAGGGCTGCCTCGATCTCTCCCAACTCGATTCGGTAGCCGCGACTCTTGACGAGGTGGTCGCGGCGCCCGACGAAGCGGTACTGGGGTACCGGTGAGCTCTCGAGGATCTGCACGATGTCGCCTGTCCGAAAGGAGTTGCTGCCCCTGGAATCTCTCTGCGGTCTTTTCCCGATCTCCCCAATATCCCTGAGCGACAATCGTCCCGGTTGCAACCAACTCCCCCTCCGCGCCCACCTCGGTCAGCGCCTTCCCCGAATCGTCGACGACCTCGCAGCGCGTGTTCTCGCACGGACGCCCGATTGGCAACGGTGGGTCGTCCGCGGACGGAATCTCGCCCACCTCGTGGTAGGTGCAGACGTTCGTTTCCGTCGGCCCATAGAGGTTGAAGAAGCGCGCCTTGGGAGCGAGGGGCATCAGCTCGCGCAGATAGCGAATCGGAAAAACCTCTCCCGCAAAGAGGATCAGTCGCAGCCGGCTCAGAGGCCCGTGCTCGAGGTCCGCGTAGCGGACGATCATCGTCAGCGCCGAAGGGACCGAGTACCAGACGGTGATTCCCTTCTCGTGGATCCACTCGGCAAGCCGGGTCGGGAACAGGGCTGCCTCCGCGGGAACCAGCGCGACGGTGGCGCCGGCCGCCGCGGATCCGAAAAGGTCCAGGATCGAAAGGTCGAAGTGCAGGGGGGCATGACTCGAGAAGACGTCCGAGTCGGTCAGCTCGAGCCTCTGATGGGCCCAGCGAACGAAGGTCAGGGAGCTGCGGTGGGAGATCGCCACCCCCTTCGGCTTTCCGGTCGATCCCGACGTATAGAGGATGTACGCCAAATCGCTGTCGACGGATTGAAGGGGCGGGGCTGCGCGTCCATCGGACTGCACTTCGTCCCAGCCAGTGAACCCGTCTGGGCACGGCGATCCGCAGGCGATCCCGCGAGGCGCGGCAGCAGGGTCAACGCCGCGCAGTGCGGCGATCAACGAGGGCTCGGAGATCAGCGCGGCGATGTCGCAGTCGGTGGCGATGTAGGCGGTGCGCGATGGTGGAGCCGTCGCGTCCAGCGGCACATAGGCCGCCCCGGCGCGCATCGCGCCGTACAGCGAAACGACCGCCTCGAGGCTCTTCTCGAGATGGATACCGACCCGATCCCCCAGCCCGACTCCTTGCTCCGCGAGCTCGCCGGCGACGCGGTCGGCCGCCTCATCGAGGGCCCCGAACGTCAACGAGCCCTGATCGCTCTCGATCGCGATCTTGTCCGGGCTTCGCTCGGCCGCCGCACGCAGCAGGTGCTCCAGTCGGTGGGCGTAGTCCATGGGCTTCAGCCGGCTCGGTCCAGCGTCACAGTCCGATGCTCCGTCCCACAATGGCCCGCTGCATCTCGGAGGTGCCGGAATAGATCCGCCCAGCCACGGCGTCCCTGAGCCGGCGCTCGATACCCGCCTCGCTCATATACCCGTATCCACCGTGGACCTGGATCGAGTCGAGGCTGCTCTCGACGGCGCTTTCACTGACCCATAGCTTCGCCAATGCCGATTCGGCAAGCGCCGATCGGCCCTGTGCCTTCAGCCAGGCAGCGCGGTAGACCAGAAGGCGACCGGTCTCGAGTCGCACCTTCATGTCCACCAGTCGGTCGGCAACGCGCTGATAGCTGGCGATCGGCGCCCCGAATGCCTTTCGCTGCTTGGCATAGGACCGGGCCTGTTCGAGGTCGCGCTGGAGGGCACCGATCTGTGCGGCGGCGGCCCAGATGCGCTCCCACTCGAGCAGCTCGTTGAAGATCAGGGCTCCGGACCCGATCTGGCCGAGTGCGTTCTGTTCGGGTACGAACGCGTCATCGAACACGAGATCGCCCAGCGGCGACGTTCGCAGGCCCATCTTTGCCATGGGCGGAGTGCGCTCGACTCCGGCCGTATCGGTCTCGACCAGGAAGACGCTGATCCCCCCGAGAGCACCGCCCTCCCCGGTCGCTGCAAAACAGATCACGAGATTCGCGGCCGGGCCGTTGGTGATGTACGCCTTTCTCCCCGCAAGCGACCAGCCGCCATCTACCCGGGAAGCCCGCGTTCGCATCGCAAATGCATCCGATCCGGAGTCCGGCTCGGTGATCGCGAGCGCCCCGATCGTGCTGCCGGCGGCGAGCCCGGGCAGATAGCGCTGCTTCTGTTCCTCGGTGCCGTACGACAACAGGCCGGGCACAAGCACCCAGGCCTGGACCGCGCCGGAGAACACCAGGCCGCCATCCTCGCAGCCCTCGCCCAACCCTTCCGTCACCAGCAGCCCGGTCAGCGGGTCGATGTCCCCGCCGCCGAACTCCTCCGGCACCCGGAGTCCGAAGTATCCCCAGTCAGCGAGGCGCTGCCACTTCTCGACCGGGAAACGACCGGTGCGATCGTCCTCGAGGATTCCGGCGCTCAGGGACTCGCCGAAATCGACCGCCTCGCGGCGGAGCGACAGACTTTCCTCCGGCCAGTCGAAATCCATCAACTGTGTCGAAGACTAGGAGCCTCGTGCATCGCGTCCTCTGGCTTCTCCCGCTGTACGAAGTCGCTAAACCGCTGGTCCGCAGTATCTCACTGAAAGGGAAGGCGCCGGTTGCTCGGGTAGGCGTGTTGGCTGGCTGTCGCCGCTCGGATAGGGTGGCCCCGCCCAAGGTGAAGCTCAGGAAGAACACATAGCCGCCGTGAGGTACGTGATCCCTCAGTGGAGCGAGATGTCGCCTGCGCGGCGGTTCTTCGAGGTGCCGGTGCTCCCGTCAGTGTTCGGGTTGCTCTGCGGGCTGGCCCTCGGACTCTCGGCGCCCCTCTACCTGGTCGGCGTCGTGCTCTCCCTGTTCGGCGGCGTCGGCGGCGGCGCCCAGTATGCGAGTCGCCGTGATGCCCTGCTCCGCGGCCTCGTCGCCGGAACGCTGTTCGGCCTGTTCATCCTGCTCGGCTTCGAGCTGGGTGGCGAGGATGAGGCCAAGGTCGACCTGCCCGATCCTCACATCCTTCTGCTCGTCCTCACGATCGTGCCGTCGCTTTTCCTGCACTGGCTCGGCTGGAAGCTGCGGCCGAGGCTGCTCGGCGGCTCGGACGCCGACGCCGACGCCGAAGCCGCCTAGCTTTTCCGCGCGCATGGACGCCGAGACCGTCCAGTCGATGCTCCGGCAGCACTTCGACAATTCCGGCACCGACCCGGACCTCGCCCACGCGATGTACACCGAGGACGCGGTGCTCGAGTTCCCGCAGTCCGGCGAGCGGTTCGAGGGAGTGGACAACTTCCGGGAGTGGCGCAGCAGCTACCCGGCGAACACCAGCTTCGAGTTCCGGGACGTGAGGGGAGAGGGCGACGTCTGGGTGGCGGAGCTGACGGTGAGCTATGACGGCGGCCCGGCGAACTACGGCGTCAGCATCCTCGAGATCCGGGACGGCAGGATCGCCCGCGAGACGATCTACATCACCGAGGGATTCGACGCGCCCGAGTGGCGGGCCAGGTGGAGAGCCGCTCCCTGAGCGCCCGCTGAGTCAGCGCCGGGCGCGCTTCTTCCACTTCGTCGTCTTGGACGTGCCAGCGCCCGGACCGAAGACCTGCGGTCCCCCGCTGCCGGATGTCCCCGTCGTCGGCGGTGTGAGGTCCGCCGCTTGGTTCTCGAAGGGCTGGTAGTCGCGGCAGGGCTCGCCCCTCAGGCCGCCCGGGCAGGGCGGCAGCGCGGTGGGCGCGCTCACTCCCGGGATGACCGGCAGCAGCAGCCGCGACGGCATCGATCCTCCGTACCCGATCGCGACGTTCGCCTGGCCGGCCGGGTCCGCCTCGCTGAACGCCCAGATCGGCTGATCGCCGTTGGGGGCAGAGATCCTCACGCGGATCCGTGACCCCGCGCGGTACATGTGCCCCTCGTAGTAGAGCGGGATCGTGACCGGGACGAACTGGTCGCTCGGCATGTCCTGGAAGTCCTCCTGGCGGAAGCTCGGCACCGGCTCGAGCTCCGTGCTCTTGGCGTCGTCCAGCTTGCGGGCCTTGGTCTTGATCCAGCCGTTCTGCACGAAGGTCTCCTTGCCGTCCGGACGAACCTCGCTGATCGTGGCCTGCAGGTCGACGTTCGGCGTCGAGGAGCGCACCCAGAGGTCCACCCGGCCGGCGCCGATCACGGCCGTGTCGTGGCGGAGCGGAGCGGTCGCGTACGAAACGGCGGTCCCGGCAGGATCCTGCGCCCACTGGTAGTTGGGGGTCGCGGTCCAGAGGCCGCCCGGGCCGGAGGCGGTGTCGCCGGTGAAGTCTGTCGGTGGCCGGGCGTGCGCATCCCAAGTGAACCCATCGGCCGCGGGAGCGGCCGCCGACTGGTCCGCGAGCGCGCCGCCGGGAGCGAGGTACCAGGAGCGGGCTTCGGTCCCCGGGATCGGGAAGCTCGAGAACGATTTCTCGAAGCCGGGATAGGGCCAGCCGACGTTGGAGTTCCCGGCGCCGTTGTCGAACAGCACACGTATCTCCGGTTGCGCATCGAAGGCCGCCTTGGCGAGGTCGTAGGTCGGCTGCAGCTGAATCGGATCTGGCGGCAGCGTCGCCAGGGGGGGCGCCCCTCCGGGTCCGCTGATCCCGTAGATCGCCTGCAGGGCTATGGGCCAGCTCGCCTGAACCAGCGCCGTTTTGGTGAGTGGCGCCTCCTTGGCCACGTAGAGCTCGAGGAAGTCGTAGAGGCGGTTGTACGTCTCTGGGGACAACGAGTCGACGTGCGTTCCGTTCGTGTACGTGAACCACTTCTTGTCGGTGCCCGTCATGCGCTTGGCGAGCGTCGGGCAGTGCCCGCCGGTCTGCTCGTCGGTCCACTGGCAGGCCATGAAGACCGGGACGTTGATCTTGTCGACGAAGGTGGTCGGCGAGAGCGGATCGGCGACCTCCGGGACGTAGTGGTCGTTCGCCCGGACCTTCGCCATCAGGTCGGTGGCCTCTGGGTGCAGCGCCTGGTTGGCGGCGCAGGTCGCATCGCCTGACTGGATCTGCTGATAGGCCCACGGCTGGCCGCTGTCGGGCCCCGCCGGCTGTGCCTCGTGCTGCCGCTCCAGCGCCCAGTTGACCGCGAAGCCCGTGTTGAGGATGCCGCCGGGGTAGAGCGTCGTCTGCGTCTGGTCGATCACCGACAGCGGCGCTATCGCGGCTAGGCTCGGCGGCCGCGTCTGGGCGGTGAACAGCTGGCTGATGCCGCCGTAGGAGATGCCCATCATCCCGACCTTGTTGTGGGCGACCCACGGCTGGTGAGCGACCGTCTCGACGACGTCGTACCCGTCGAGGTTCTGCAGTGGCTCGAAGAAGTCGAAGGCGCCGCTGGAGCAGCCGGTGCCGCGCATGTTGACGTCGACCACCGTGAAGCCCATCAAGTTGGCGAGGGCCGCGATGCCGCTCACGGGCCCGTCCGGCTTCGCGTACCCGTAGCCCGAGTACTCGACCAGCGTCGGGGCGGGGACAGGGTTGGTGATCGGGAGGCTCGGCAGGTTGCCGCCCAGTTGATTCAGGACATCCGTCGGTGGATGGACCGAGTAGGCGAGCTTGGTGCCGTCCCGGGTCGTCATGTACCCGTACCCGTCCGACGGGATCGTCTGGCCGTAGAGGCTGGTGTCGGGCGGAGCCGACTGGGTGGTCAGCACCGTCAGCGGACCTGAGGTCTCATTCGTCGTGTTGAGACGGACCTTGTACCCATCACCCGGCTGGACGTTCCGGAACAGGATCCCGCCGAGGTCGTTGGCGGTTCGGGTCGCGATCGCCGTCCCCGAGGAGTCGAGGAGGGAGGTCGAGGCGTCGGCCGGCAGGCCGGTGGCGTAGACCTGCTCGACGCTCCCATGCGCCTCGAACGATGCGGCGGCGGCGCTGCTCGCAAAGGCGAGCGCGAGGACTGCCGCGACAATCAGGCTCCCCATTTTTCGGTACATAAGCCGGGTCACCTAAGCACAGCGCGGCGAATCGTGTCGCAGTTCCCTACTGCCGCAACAGGCGCCGCATGGAACGCCGGGCGCGATCGAGTACCTCGGGATCCCGCCAGAGCTGGAAGCCGTAGCTGGCCCCCGCCGCGAGGGCGTTAAGCTCGAACGCGACGTCGGCCGGATTGGTCTCCGCCGGGAGGTCGCCGGCCTCGACCGCGGTCGCGGCCTGGCGCTCGAGGACCCCGAGCCAGTGTTTCATGGTCGCGGCGATCTGATCGCGGAGCGGGCCGGGCCGGGCGTCGTACTCGATCGTCGCGGTGGTGAGGAAGCAGCCGCCGGGCATCACCTCGCGCCGGTGGTAGTCCAGCCAGCTGTCGCAGAGCGCGAGCAGCCGGGGCAGCCCCGGCTCCTGGTCGGCGACCGGCACCCAGACCTCGCGCCTGAACTGATCGACGGCGGCCTCGAGCGCCGCGCGCTGGAGCTCCTCCTTGCTGCCGAAGAGGCTGAAGACGCTGCTCTTTCGCATCTCCGTCTCACTGGCCAGGCCGCCGATCGTCAGGCCCTCCAGCCCCTCGACGGAGGCCCGATCCACCGCGGCCTGCGTCACTGCAGCGCGGGTTTCGGCGACTGCTGCCTGTGAACGGCGGGGCATGCAAGGATGATATACCGTACGAGCGTCCGATAACGAGGAAGGCGAGGAAGCGATGAGGTTCGGTGGCTTGGCTGGGCGGGAGTGGAGATCGAGGCCGAGGGAGGGGCGGTGGTGATCGATCCGCTGGCTGATCCAGCGGCCACCTTCGCCGCTCTCGGCGAGGACGCCCTCGCCCGGGTAGAGCTCCCGGCGGTCGTCGCACCCGAGTCACGTGGCACGGCGGTCGCCGGCCTCGTCACCCATCTGCACCGCGACCACACCGACGCCGGCGCCCTCGCTGAGGCCCTCGCCCCGGACGCCGCTGTCCATGAGCCGGCCTGGCCGGGCGGCGAGGACGTCGAGAACCTGGCACTCGCGCAGGCGAACGCCGAGCTCGACCGGGCGGGACTCGCCCGGCGAAGTGCCGAGATCTGGGAGAGCGACGAGGTGGGCCCGTTCACGATCACCGCGCTGCCGGCCGTCGACGGGCTCGGCGATCCGCAGGTCTCCTGGTTGGTCGAGGTCGAGGGGCAGCGCGTCCTCCACCTCGGCGACACGATCTTCCACGGCTACTGGTGGCGGACGGCCCGCCGCCACGGCCCCTTCGACGTCGTCCTGGTCCCGATCAATGGCGCCGCCGTCGACTTCCCTCACCTGCAGCCCCCCAGCCCGCTCGCCGCCACTCTGGAGCCTGAGCAGGCGGGGATCGTGGGCGAGCTGCTCGGCGCCCGGACTCTGGTCCCGATCCACTACGACGGCTATGCGATCGACCCCTGGTACCGCCCGGTCGACGACGCCCGCGGCAGGTTCGAAGCGGCGACTGCGGGACGCCCGTACGAGACGAGAGTCTTGGAACCCGGCGAGAGTTTCGAGTCGGCGGTCGCGGCCGTCGACGGTTGAAGCACTCGCCCGGCAGTTAGCCTGCCGCGCATGCCAAAGGAATGGCAGCTCGACCGGGACCGGCTCGCCGATCTGCTCGAGCAGGAGGAGGGGCGGTTCGTCGAAGACCACCCAGGCTCGCAGCGGCTTTTCGAGCGCGGGGAGAAGGCTCTGCTCGGCGGCGTCCCAATGCCGTGGATGACCGAGTGGGCGAGTCCGTTCCCCGTTTTCGCGGCGGATGCCGAGGGCGCCCGGTTCGAGGACGTCGACGGCAACGAGTACGTCGATCTCTGCCTCGGGGATACGGGGGCAATGACCGGTCACTCGCCGGAGCCGACGGTGAAGGCCGTCGCCGACCGCGCTTCTCGCGGGATCACCCTGATGCTGCCTACCGAGGACGCGAGCTGGGTGGCGGCCGAGCTCGGGCGGCGATTCGGCCTGCCCCGCTGGCAGTTCGCTCTCACGGCGACCGACGCGAACCGTTTCGCGCTGCGCCTGGCGAGGGCGATCACGGACCGGCCGAAGGTCCTGGTCTATGCCTGGTGCTACCACGGCACGGTCGACGAGAGCTTCGCGATCGAGGTCGAGGGGGAGACCCGCTCGCGGCCGGACAACATCGGGCCGCCCGTCGACCCGGCGGTGACCACCCGGGCGGTCGAGTGGAACGATCTCGCAGCCCTCGAGCGCGCCCTCGAGCCCGGCGACGTCGCCTGCGTGCTGGCCGAGCCGGCGATGACCAACGCCGGGATCGTGCTCCCCGACCCCGGCTACCACGAGGCGCTTCGAGAGCTCACCCGCGAGCAGGGAACCCTCCTGATCATCGACGAGACCCACACCTTCTGCGCGGGCCCGGGCGGTTACACGGCCGCCGCGGGCCTCGATCCCGATCTGCTGACGATCGGCAAGGCGATCGCCGGCGGCATCCCGGCGGCGGCGTACGGGATGACGGAGGAGGTGGCCGAGCGCATCGCGGACCACATCGCGAATGCTCGAGACCACAGATGTCGGCGGGATCGGCGGGACGCTTGCGGGCAACGCGCTGTCGCTGGCCGCGGCCCGGGCGACCCTCGAGGAGGTCCTCACCGACGAGGCGTTCGGCCACATGACCGAGATGGCGGAGCGCTACGAGGCCGGTGTGAATGAGGTGGTCGCCTCGCAGGCCGTGCCCTGGAACTCGGTTCGCCTCGGCTGCCGGGTCGAGTACCACTTCCAGCCGTCCCCGCCGCGCAACGGATCCGAGGCGGTGGCGGCCGCCGACCGGATGCTCGTCCGTTACATGCACCTGCACGCGCTGAACCGGGGGATCCTGCTGACGCCCTTCCACAACATGGCCCTGATGTGCCCCGCGACCACCGAATCGGACATCGACCGTCACACCGAGGCCTTCGAGGAGGCGGTGGGGGGTCTGACCGGCAAGCCCGCGACCTGATCGTCCCCCCTTGGTGGGGGACAATTGAGTGTCGACATGGCACCCACGATCGGCGAGACCCTGCGGAAGGCCCGGACGGAGCGCGGCGTCGAGCTGAGCGAAGTCGAGCAGGCCACCAAGATCCGCGCCAAGTTCCTCGAGGCGATGGAGGAGGATCGCTGGGGCGCCCTGCCCGCCCCCGTCTACGCCCGCGGCTTCCTCGACATCTACGCGCGCTATCTCGGCCTCGACCAGCAGGCGCTGCTCGACGAGTACCGGCAGACGGTGGAGGGCGAGCAGCAGGAGCCGATTCCGCAATCGGTCATCAAGGCGGGCACCCTCAGGCAGACTCGCCCGGTCGGACGCACCCGCTCGATCAACTGGGTGCCGGTCGCCAAGGTCCTGGCGGGGCTGATCGTCGTCGCCGTCGTCGGTCTCGTGATCGTCGGGTCGATCGGCGGGTCGGACGACAGCGACGGCAGCGACAAGGGCGGGAAGGCGAGAGACCAGGGGAGCAAGGCAGCGGCCCGTCCACTCCGACCACGACGAGCACCGCGCCCGCCGGCGAGGTCTCGGTCGAGCTGCGCGCAACGGCCCCCGTCTGGGTCTGCCTGGTGGACGACGGCGGCACCCCTCTGGTCGACAGCGAGACGCTGAGCGCCGACGAGGCGCGCGGGCCGTTCAGCGCCGGCGGGTTCGACGTTACCCTCGGGAACGGCTCGGTCGAGATGACAGTGGACGGCGAGCCGGCTCGGATTCCGCAGGCCGCGGAGCCGCTCGGCTACCGAATCACACCGACCGGGATGCGGAAGCTCGACCCCTCCTCACAGCCCACCTGCGTCTGAGATCAGGGGTCGAGCTATCCGGTGCGCTTCGTCAGTACCAGCGACCGCGCGCGAAACCGCCAAACGCGATCAACCCGATCAGGATCACGATATGCCGATCCAGACCTTGGTCACGAACAGCAGGATGATCCCGATGATGACAATGATGCCTCCGAGCGAGATCCCCCCGATACCACTACGGCGCCGCTCTGGTGTGGCCATCTCTCCTCCTTGCGGTAGACGAAACGAGAGATGAGTACCCGCCGCCGCCAGGAGGTAACCGCCCCCGGTCGCAAGTCGATTCGCGGGCCTGAGATCACCGAGCTCCGTGCTTTCTGCTCCGCAGTCGACCTCGGGACGCTCGGGAAAGCCGCGGTCTCGCTCAAGATCAGCCAGCCGGCGCTATCGAAGCGGCTGCGCGCGCTCGAGGCCGCCGCGGGCACCAAGCTCCTCGAGCGCTCCAGCAGGGGCGTGGTGCCGACCACGGCGGGTCGGCGCCTCTATCCGGAAGCCCGCCGCCTGCTCCACCAGGCCGATGTCGTCGAGCGGCTGCTCGAGTCTGCGCCGCGTGAGCAGGCGCCGATCGAGCTGGCGGTGAGCCACACGATCGCGGAGTTCTTCCTACCGCCCGAGCTCGTCGCCTACCAGGCCGATGGCCGGCGTCCCGCCGTCCAGCTCACGATCGCCAACTCGAGCAGCGTGCGCCGGATGGTGGCGGAGGGCCGGGCATCGATCGGGGTCGCCGCCACCGGGCCCAGGGACGGGCAGGATGGCGCCGAGGAGCTCGAGGAGCTCGAGCTGCTGGACGACGAGGTGGTCGTGGCGGTGCCTCAGGACCACGCCTGGTACCGGCGGAAGGAGATCCCGCAGGAGCTCTTCCTGGCCACACCGATGGTCATGCGTGACAACGACGCCCATGTGCGCCGGGCCGTCGAGGCCGAGCTTGCGGACCGCGGACTCACCCTGGCCGATCCGCTGATCGAGGCGGCGAGCACGGCGGTGGCGAAGCGGGAGGCGCTGGAGCGGTCCGCACCGGTGCTGCTCTCGGCGCTCTCCCTGGACGAGGCGCGCGACCGCCTCTACCGGCGCCCGGTCGCCGGCCTCAGCTTTCCGCGCCGTTTCGTGGTGGTCTGCCGCTCGCTCGCCTCGCTCCCGCGCCAGGACCGCGACTTCCTGGACTTCATCCGCCGGCGCCGGACTCAGGACGGCCGCTGACCCGCGCTCAGTCATAACCGGCGGTTATGAGTGCCATAACCGATCAGCCCCACCAATCGGGCCGATCTCCTTGGCCGTTGGAGGCCATCGGCCTAAGGTGATCTCAGGTCGGTGCAGTATCGGCCGCGATCTAGGTGAGTTCCAGCGGCCCCTTTAGATCCGACCTACACATATAAGTACCTCTCCTCCCAGTAGCACCGTTAGCGCCCCGCCCCGGCGGGGCGCTTCGAGTTTCTAGGCCTATCCGCGCCTTCTCGAGGAGCCGCTCCGCGAGCCGGTTCATGCCGCGCTCGCGGGCGGCCTTCGCGGCGCCGCGGTAGTCGGTTCGCTTGTCGCGGGGACGGCTCACCTTCGCCGTCCGCAGGGTCGCCACGTCCTTGAACGCGAGCAGCTGATCGCGGTCGCCGGTCAGCGCGGTGCGAAGCGCTGGCCGCGGCTCGCGGATCGCCGCAGCGAGCACCTTCTCGAGGGAGCCGTGCTTGCGGAGCAGCTCGACGGCGGTCTTCTCGCCGACGCCCTTGGCTCCGGGGATGCCGTCGGAGGGGTCGCCCCGCAGGGCGATCAGGTCCGGGACCAGCTTGGGCGGAATGCCGTAGCGCTCCTTCACCTCGGCGGGCCCCATCGGCTGCCCGCCCTGTTTCCCAGTGCTGACATAGAGAACCTTCGTCTTCGCGTCGGCGCACTGGAACATGTCGCGGTCCCCGGTCATGAGCAGGCTGCGGCCGCCTGCCTTGCTCTCCTTCTGGGCCAGGGTGCCCAGCAGATCGTCGGCCTCGAAGGAGTCGCTGCCGGCGATCTTCCAGCCGAACGCCCCGAAGAAGTCGGCGGAGTCATCCCACTGCGGCCGCAGTGCGTCAGGGAAAGCCGCCTCGCGATCGGCGTGGTAGGCAGGAAACAGCTCGAGGCGGTAGGTGGCGGCGTCGGGACCGAAGCAGAGCACCACGGCTCGCGGATCGTGGGTCTCCACCTCCCGGAGGATGAGATTTGCGGTGCCGAGAAGTGCGTTGACCGGATTGCCGTCCGGGCCCTTGATCGACTTGGGGAGCGCGTAGAACGCCCGGAAGAGCATCGAGGGGGCGTCGACGGCGAGCAGGGGGCGCGGCACGCCCCGCAGGCTAGTGCGAGACGGCGGCGCGGAACGCCGAGCAGAGCGGCCTCGACCTCGCGGAGGCGGTCGACATCGCCGCGGATGCCGGCGACGGTGTCGTTGAAGAGGAACGCCTGGGCGAGCTTGACGATCGCGTAGCCGAGGATCGCCGGCTCGACCGGCGGCTCGTACGTGCCGGCCTCGACCTCCTCGGTGATCTGCGCCGTGATCAGCTCCACGATCCGGGGCTGAACGATCCCGGCGCCCGAGGCGACCAGCCGCAGGGCGGCGTCCCGCTCCTGCTCGACGAAGGCGCGGAGCGCGGGCGCGTCCGCGAGCGCGCGGTTGAAGCGGTCGAAGGTGTCCAGCAGGCCGGGGCCGCCCTTTCCCTCGAGCCCGGCTCGGGCCTCGACCAGCACGGGCTCGGTCGCCCGAGTGACCACCTCGCCGATCAGGTTGTCGCGCGACCCGAACCAGCGATAGACCGTGGCCCTGCCGATCCCGATGTCCGCCGCGATCGCCTGGACGTCGATCCGCTGCCCGCGCAGGTAGCGGTAGAGGCCCGCCTCGATGACGTCCTCGCGGGTGGCGGCGGCAGGACGGCCGCGCTGTCTCGTCGCTCCCATTTGAGACATACCTAACGCTATCCGGCCTGAGGGTCCCGGAGTGCGCTTTCCAGGGGGTACAGCGGGACGTTCGGCTAGTCGGTCGCCCAGCGGACGGGCAGCGTCTTCAACTGGTTGAGGAAGGCCGAGACGGCCGGCTGCGGCTCTCCGGCCAGCTCCATGTCCGGGAAGCGGCGCACGGTCTCCTCGAAGAGGATCCGGAGCTCCAGCCGCGCCAGCGCAGCGCCCAAACAGAAGTGCCGGCCCCCGGCGCCGAAGGCCTGGTGCTCGGGATTGCGATGGACGTCGAAGTCGTCGGGATCGTCATAGACGTCTTCGTCTCGGTTCGTCGAGACGTACCACATGACCACCTTCTCGCCCTCCTTGACCGGCTGGCCGGCGATCTCGGTGTCCCGGGTCGCGGTGCGGCGGAAGTGGGCGAAGGCGGGGTACATCCGCAGGCACTCCTCGACAGCCGCCGGGGATCAGCGAGGGGTTCTCAGCCAGCATCCTCATCTGCTCGGGGTGCTCGATCAAGGCGCGCATTCCGCTTGTGTAGGTCGCCTTGGTCGAGTCGTTGCCGGCGGCGACCAGCAGGAAGAAGCCCATCACGATCTCATGCTCCTGGAGCGTCTCGCCGTCGACCTCCGCGTGGACCAGAACGCTGGTCAGGTCGTCGGTCGGGTTCTCACGGCGCTCCTCGATCATCTTGCGGCAGCGCTCGAAGATCTCGGGGATGTCCTCCTGCAGGATCTGGTCGAGCCCGCCTGGGTTGAGGTCGTCGTCGCCCAGGCCGAGCGCCGAGTTCATGAGGCGAGCCCAGACGATGTCGTCCTCCTCCGGGATGCCCATGAAGCTGCCGATCACGCGCCCGACCACGGGCTGGGCGACGTCCGTGACCAGGTCGCACTCGCCGCGCGGCGCGACGCCGTCGAGCACCTTCTCGACGATCGTCCGGATCCGGTCCTCGTGCTCGGCGATCCGCTTCGGGGTGAAGCCGCGCTGGAACAGCATCTTGAGGCGGTCGTGCTTCGGGGGATCCTGCGCGATGAACATGCTGCGGGTGAGCTCGAGCGGGATCGCGTGGGTGAGGCCGGTGACGCCGCCGACCTCCGACGAGTAGGTCTCCCAGTCGAGGCTGACCTCGCGGACGTTCTCGGCCTTGCTCACCGACCAGAAGCCCTCCTCCTCTGGATACTCGGGGATCTCGGACCAGTGGACGGGACAGCGGCCGCGCAGCTCCTTGAAGAGGTCGTGGGGCGGGCCGTTCTCCCAATGCGGGCGATCGGGGACGTCGATCGCGTCCAGGTCGCTCAGATCGAGGCCGTTGGTGCCGTCGGCCGGGGCCGCGGAATCGGTGGTTTGTTCGTCAGGCGATTTCAGCATTTAGGAGACTAACTGGCTGGTCAGCCAGTTTCCATTCATGGCCAAAGGGCAGGGGTACCCCACCCGTCCTGGATTCATTCATCGGCGGGTCGCCTACCGCTGTTTAGGGCTGGCCGGACCGGATGGACGCCTGGTTCAAGGTCGCCAGGATGGATGGCAGCGTCTCGCGAAGGTCCCGCTGCAGGGCAGGAGCACCCGGACATGAGTCGGCTGCGGCAGCGCCGGGTGGATAGGGTCAGCTCCGTGAGGCGTGAGTCGAGCTGCTGTGAGGAGACCAACTGGTTACCGTCGTCCGCGGCGCGCGCCGAACGGAGGCAGTAGCCGTGGCTGAGCGCTCGGTCCAGCCGACCGTCGAGGAGGCACGTGGAGCGGCCCCCGGCCGCGGCCGGCTCGAAGGCAGGCGCATCCTCGTCGTCGGCGCGGGACAGGAGGACCACGGCCTCGACGACCCACCGATCGGCAACGGGCGCGCGATGGCGATCCTCTTCGCGCGGGAGGGTACCTCGGTGGCCCTGCTGGATCTCAACGAGCAGAGCGCGGAGGAAACGGCCGAGCTGGTGCGCGCCGAGGGCGCCGACGCGTTCGTGATCGGGGCTGACGCGAGCAGGGAGGAGGCGATGACGGATGCCTTCGAAAGGACGGGCGCGCAGTTCGGCGGCATCGACGGCCTGGTGATGAACGCCGGGATCGGGGCGGGACTCGGCCTGGCGGGTACCAGCGTCGAGGACTGGGACCGGGTGATGGCGGTCAACGCCCGATCCCAGTTCCTGGGCTGCAAGCTCGCCATGGGGTCGATGGACGACGGCGGCGCCGTCGTGCTGGTCGGCTCGATCGCCTCGCGCGAGGTGATGCCCTTTCCGGTCTATGCCGCCTCGAAGGCGGCGCTCGAGGCGCTCTGTCGCCAGTCCGCGGTGGAAGGCGCACCCCGCATCCGGACCAATCTGCTGATGCCGGGCCTGATCGACACCTCGCTCGGCCGGCTCGCCTCTCAGATCAGCCCCCTGCGCGACGAGGTCCCGATCCCCGCCGGACGTCAGGGGACGGCGTGGGAGGTCGCGTACGCCGCCGTCTTCCTGCTCTCGGGCGAGTCGAGCTACGTCACCGGCCAGAGCCTGATCGTGGACGGCGGGCTGACCGTCGCCCCGAGGGCCACACGATGAGCGACGAGCCGCGCATCCCACCGCTTCCCCCCGATGAGTGGGAGGGAGAAATCAAGCGGATTCTCGACACGGTCCCGGGCGGGATCGAGAGCCGCCTCGGCGAGAACAACATCTTCCCGACCTTCGCCCGCCATCCCGATCTCTTCCTGGCCTGGCTGCGGTTCGGCGGCTACCTGCTGACCTCGGGGAAGCTCTCGGGCCCCGATCGCGAGCTGCTCATCCTTCGCACCGCCGTCAACTGCCGCTCCGACTACGAGTGGGGTCAGCACGTGCGGATCTCGCTCGCCGGCGGGATCGACCGCGAGACGATCGACCGGGTCCTGGAGGGGCCGGATGCGGACGGATGGTCGGCCCACGAGTCGACTCTCCTACGTGCCGCCGACGAGCTGCATGCGGAGTCGCGCATGTCGGAGGAGACCTGGGCGGCTCTCGCCGAGACCTACGACACCGAGCGGCTGATCGAGGCGACGATGGTCGTCGGCCACTACCACATGCTCGCCTTTGCACTGAACACCTTCGGGGTCGAGCTCGACGACGGCCTCGAGCCGCTCCCCTAGCGATGAAGCCGGTCGCCGTCTCGGTCGACGTGCCCAACCCGCGCCCCGAGGTCTACGAGTTCCTCGACGTGCTCGGCAACCACGAGCAGTTCACAGACCACTTCATGGTCGACTGGAAGCTCTCGGGCCCGAAGCGCGGCGTCGGGGCGAAGGCGAACGTCAGAGTGAAGGCCGCGGGGGAGAAGGACCGGACGGAGATGGAGGTGGTCGAGGCGGACGCCGGCCGTCGCATCGTCGAGGAGGGAATGGGCGGGTCAGGTGGCAGGCGCCGGACACGCGGCAGCTACACGCTCGAGGATCTGCCAGGTGGCGGCACCCGCATCGACTTCACCCTCGAGTTCCTCTCGCTCCCGACCGGCGAGAGGCTGATGGGCCCGCTGCAGCGCGCCTACCTGAAGCGGGTCAACGGCAAGGCGCTGAGGCGCCTTGGCGAGCGCCTCAGCACCTCCGACACTGACTGATCAGCTCCGACTCGCTACAACTCCCGCCGACATGAACGGGACTCGGGCAACAGGACTCCTCGACGGCTCTGGCCGCGGCCGCGCTGCTCGCAGTGCTCGCCGGCTGCGGCTCGGACTCGAGCGGGCAGGACAGCACCACCACCCCCACGGTGGTCTCGATTCCGTCGCCCACCTCGCCGCTCCCGACCACAACCACGACGACCAGCACGGCCAACGGCGGCGGGGGCGGCAACAAGAAGCCCGCGCAGACGACGAACACCACGGGCGGCTCGGCGCCGCCGTGCTCGGTCCCCGTGGCCTACCAGGACTTCAAGTACACCGGCATCGACTGCACGGCTGCCCTCGCCGTGGCGACCGCCTGGGACCGGAGCGGCAACGACCTGCAACACCGTCGACAACCCCGAGTCACCGATCGGGCCACAGCGCACCTGCTCGGTCGAGGGCTTCACCTGCACGGCCAAGCGCGACATCAAGTCGGATGCCCGCTTCGTCACCTGCACGCAGGGCGGGCAGAGCATCCGCTTCACCTGGCTGCCGGCGTAGGTTCGGCTCAGAAGCCGGTCACGTGTGGACGCGCTTGCGCGCGTGCTCGGCGAGGCCGCCCTTCTTCTGCGAGCGCGTCGCACGCGGTCTTGATGTCCTCGACGAGCTTCTCGGCCAGCGAGTAGCCGAGCGTCAGCTTGACCAGCGCCCGCATCAGCTTCACCTCCTGCGCATTCGGCGGCAGGTGGTAGGCGGGGACCATCCAGCCGCGCTCGGCGGCCAGCTGTGAAGCGACGTCGAACTCGTCGTAGGGCTGGTCTCCGGTGAGTCGCCAGGCGACGAGCGGCAGCTGCTCGCCCTCGCCGACCAGCTCGAAGGGGCCGACGTCGGCGATTCCCTTGGCCAGCTCCTCGGCGTTCTTCTGCATCAGCTTCATCAGGTACTCGTAGCCCGAGCGGCCGAAGCGGATGAAGTTGTAGTACTGGGCGAGGACCATCGCCGATCCGGTCGAGAAGTTGAGCGTGAAGGTCGCGTCGCGCTTGCCCAGGTAGTCCTCGTAGAAGATCAGGTCCTCGGGGAGGGAGTCCGGGCTGCGGAAGATCAGCCAGCCGATGCCGGGGTAGACGAGGCCGAACTTGTGCCCCGAGGCGTTGATCGAGGCGACCTGCTCGAGGCGGAAGTCCCACTCGGAGTGCGGGTAGAGGAAGGGCCAGACGAAGGCGCCGCTGGCACCGTCCACGTGCAGCGGGATGTCCATGCCCTTCTCGTTCTTGACCTTCACCAGCAGGTCATTGATGCCGACGATGTCATCCGCGTGGCCGGTGAAGGTCGTGCCCAGGACGGCCGCGACGCCGATCGTGTTCTCGTCGATGTGCGGCTCGACGTCCTCCGGGCCGATCACGAGCTTGTCCTCCTGCAGCGGGACGATCCGCGGCTCGACGTCGAAGTAGCGGCAGAACTTCTCCCAGACGACGTGGACGTCGCCGCCGAAGATCAGGTTGGGCTTGCTCGTGTCCTCCTTCGCCGCTTCCTCGGCGACGCCCGCCACTTCCACTTCATCGCCAGAGCGCCGAGCATGATCGCCTCGGAGGAGCCCTGGGTCCGGGCGCCCATCGTCTCGCCGGGGGCGTGGAAGAGGTCGGCGAGCATCCGGATGCAGCGCTGCTCGATCTCCGCGGTCTGCGGGTACTCGGCGTGGTCGATGAAGTTCCGGTGGAGGTTCTGGCCGATCAGCTCCGTGACGTCCGGGCCCATCCAGGTGGTGACGAAGGTGGCGAGGTTCCGCTCGGGGTCGCCGTCGAGGAAGAGCTCCTCCTCGATCAGGTACTTCGCGTCGATCGGATCCATCGGGTCCTCGGGGATCTTGTGATCAGGAGCCGGCTGGCCGATGAAGCGACCACGCCGGAGCATCAAGCGCTCGCTGAGATCCTTCTCCCTCGGATGCCACGGAGCGGACACTACTCTGAGGTTTGTTCACAGGCATGGAGGCACGACCCCCCGCATCGGAGTCGGACACCCCGGAGGAGCGTCCGGACCCCTCACCGCGGGTGGATCCGCCCTCCAACGGCACCGTCGGCTCGCTGCTCGAGTCGGCGGCCGCGCGCCGGTTTCAGCGGCGCTACGCGGCGTGGCGAGGCGATTGGGCATCGATCGAGCCGTGGATCGCAGCGTCGATCGCGCGCTCGACAGCGAGACCGCCGCGCGTGCGACCGAGCGCCTGCTCGACAACGACACGACCAAGCGCGTCTGGGACAAGGTCCTGGAGAGCGACGAGGCGCAGAAGCTCGTCGAGCGGGTGGCCGA
This sequence comes from uncultured Solirubrobacterales bacterium, assembly GCA_963848955.1. Classification (GTDB taxonomy): domain Bacteria; phylum Actinomycetota; class Thermoleophilia; order Solirubrobacterales; family 70-9; genus DASUPK01. The sequence continues at coordinate 98,038 of CAWKFQ010000021.1, forward strand.
CGCGCCGGAGGTGCGGGCCGCGATCGCCAAGCAGGGGATCGGCGTGGTCGCAGGATCTGCGGCGTGGGGTCCGGAGCGCGGCCAGGCGGATCGACACCGTGGTGGAGCGGGTGGCCCGCGGCATCCTGCGCCGGCCCCAGCGTGAGCGCCGCCCGATCTACGCCGGCGCCTTCAGCAGGCTGCTCGCGCTGGGCATCGACGCGGGCGTCGTCTACGGCTCGCTGCTCCTGATCACGGCAGCGATTGCGGCCGTGATCTCCGTCTTCTCCCAGGGCGACGAGCACGCGGGCCCGGTGGTGCTCGCGATCGGCGCGTTCGCCTGGATCCTGATCGCGATCATCTACCTGGTGATCTTCTGGTCGGGCGCCGGCCGGACGCCCGGGATGTCCTTCGTCGCCATCCGGATGCTGTCCGAGGACGCCACGCCCGTCAGGCCGGGCCAGGCGTTTCGCCGCGTGATCTGGCTGGGGATCTCGGCCTTGCCGCTGCTGCTCGGCTTCTGGGGAGTCCTCTTCGAGCGCGAACGCCGAGGCTGGCCCGACCGCCGGGCCCACACCGTCGTCTGCTACGCCGACCCGGAGCTCGACAAGGACCTCGTCTAAACGGGCTCGTCGAGCAGCTCGTTCGCCTCGCTCCACCTGCCGGGCGGCACCCGCAGAGCGATATCGGCGCGGCCGTATTCATCGGGCGGGTAGTCCGAGGTGATCACGGCGTCCACACCCGCATCGGTGAGCTGCTGGCGCCAGGCGCGGGCCGTCTCCAGCTCCCCGAAGTCCCGTACCACGTCCCAGTCGTCGTAGCTCGCGTCGCCGACGTGTAGCTCGTCGAGACCGTCGGGATGAAGTGAATCGTCGCCGACGCCGAACAGCTGGCGGAACTTGTCGCCGATGCCCATTGCTAGGCCGCTGCCTGGATCCCGGTGAGCTCCGCCGAGATCTCGCGGAGCTGCCGGCGGGCCTCGGGATCCTCGGCCTGCGGATGCGGCGCCGACTCGCTGGTGCCGTCGAAGTAATGGCCGTTGATCCCCTCGACCTCGGGTGAGGTGATCAGCCGCATGGTCGCGGCGATCCCGTCCTCCAGCGGCGTCACCGGGTCGACACCCGCGTCGCGGACCATCTGGGTCGGCATGTACGTGCCGGGGTGCAGGCAGTTCGCGGTGACGCCCGTGCCCTCGAGCTCCTCGGCGAGGTCGAAGGTGAACATGACCAGCGCGAGCTTGCTCTGGCAGTAGGCCTGGGCACCGGAGTAGTGGCGCTCGAGCATCACGTCGTCGAAGTCGATCGGTGCCTGGCCGGCCGAGCTCACGTTGACGATCCGAGCGGGAGCAGAGCGCTCGATCAGCGGCAGCAGACGCCTGGTGAGCAGGAACGGGGCGAGGTAGTTCACCTGGAAGGTGAGCTCGTAGCCGTCCTCGCTCTCCTCACGGGGCCGGGCGGTCCCGATTCCAGCGTTGTTGACGAGGACATCGATGCGCTCCTCGCCGCTCAGCGAGTCGGCCAGCTCGCGCACCTCGTCCAGCGAGGCGAAATCGGCGCGCAGCCACTCGAGCTCGCCGTTAGTGCGAGGGCGCGCGCCAGCGCGACCCGTCTTATGTTGGTCCAGCTCCTCGAGCAGCGCCTGGCCCTTCTCCTCGTTGCGGCCGTGGAGGATGAGGCGGGCGCCGGTGGGTGCGAGCTCAGTCGCCAGTCCCTTGCCGAGGCCGTCGGTAGCCCCGGTGATCACGATCGTCCGCTGGCCGGCCACGTCAGCTGCCTTCCCTGCGCGGCACGCCTATTCGCTCAGTTCGACGCGCTCGATCACCTGTGGCTCACTCGGCTGATCGCCCGGGCCGGTGTCGGTTCCCTCGATCGCGTCGACCGCGTCCATTCCGTTCGTGACCTCGCCGAAGACCGTGTGCTTGCCGTCCAGCCAGGGAGCTGCGTCGGTGGTGACGATGAAGAACTGCGAGCCGTTGGTGTTGGGGCCGGCGTTCGCCATCGCCAGCGCCCCGCGGACCACCTTGTGGTCGTTGAACTCATCCTCGAACGTGTAGCCCGGGCCACCCGTGCCGGTCCCCTCCGGATCGCCGCCCTGGATCATGAAGTCCTTGATGACGCGGTGGAAGATCAGCCCGTCGTAGAAGCCATCGGCCGCCAGCTTGCGGAAGTTCTCGACCGTCTTGGGGGCGTCGTCATCGAAGAAGCTGACGGTGATCGGGCCGGCATTCGTGTGGAGAGTCGCCTCAGACACTGATCGCCACTCTAACGAGGGCGAGCGTTCAGCCGGTCCTCCTGATCCCCGCGCTGGCGACTCCGCGGAGTCGCGAAGGTGCCGCTTTGCATGGAAAGCAGCGGTCTGTGACGGTGGTCGGGACCAGGCCCAATTATCCGAGACCTTCGGCCTCCTCAGCCCTCTCGCCAGCCTCGACGATGTCGCCGTCGGTGAACAGGGTCGTCTTGAGCGCGATCCGCCACTTCTCAGTTCGTCGGGTCAAGAACTCGAGATCCATCGCGAAGTGCTTGAACTCCTCCGACTGAGCGTTCTCCATGATCGCCTTTGCGTCCTTGTCGGGCTCAACTGCCATGCGCTGCTCATACCAGCCGATCGCTTCGGCCTCCTCTGTGAGTGAGGCGATCATGCGGGCGAAGGTCCGGGTCTCTGCGCTCAGCTCGCCTGCGGGCTCGTGGTACTGATCGAATCCCATCGTGTCCTCCTTGTTCGGGCAGGTCGGTGTCATTTGTCCCCGAGCAGGGGGTCAGGCCAGTGCAGCCCAGCTCGCCGCGCTCTGGGGCACGTTGCGCATTCTTCCTGAGACCTAGAGGCGTCCCATCGCAGCAACAGCCCGGACGGCCGTAATAGCCGCTTTGGACGAGAAGCGGCTCCGATCCGCGAGGCGCGTTCGTCGAGAGAATCTCACCGATGGAACAAGAGAGCTTGTCGGTGGCCTTCACCGGAACTAACCGATTGACTAGGGTGGCTCCTGTGGATCGGCCCTCGGATCTATCGGTTGGCAGGGTGGCCGAGATCAGCATCGCAGCCAACCACGAGGAGCTCCCCGCCGCGGTGGAGCGGGTTCGAGCCGTCGCCGGCAGAGGCATCGAGGGCGACCGAAACTATCTCGCCGAGGGTGACCCACGACCGGATCGCGACGAAGATCTCACCCTGATCGCTCAGGAGGCGCTCGACGCGCTCTCCGACGAGACGGGTGTCCCGCTCTCTGCTGCGGAGTCGAGACGCAACGTGCTGACGCGAGACATCGACCTCAACTCGCTGGTCGGCAGACGCTTCGCCATCGGAGAGGTGGAGTGCGAGGGCATCGAGCTCTGCGAGCCCTGCCGCCATCTGGAGCGCCTGACACGACCCGGCGTGCTGCGGGGGCTCGTTCACCGAGGCGGACTACGGGCAGCAATCGTGCGGAGTGGGGAGATCGTCGTTGGCGACCGAGTCGCACCGATCTGATCACGCCGAATACTTGAAGATCTAGATCCCGCCACCTGGCCCGTCGTTGGATCTCGAGCAATTTCCCGGCCCACAGCCGGGAAATTGCTCACAACGCGCCCAAGACGGGACCGCTGGTTCCTCCGCGGCCGATTTTGAGCACTTGACCCCGTATATGGGGGCCAATCGCTCGAAATCGGAATCCGTTCGCGTCGTGGTGCCCGCTCAGCTCGCCGCGACCGGTTCCGGGGCCTTCTCAGGTAGCCACGGCTTGCGCCAGCCGCCCCAGCCGTGCAGCAGGTTGGAGGCGCCCTCCGGCCCCCAGCCGCCGACCCGGTAGTCCTCGAGTTCGCAGGGGTTGTCGAGCAGCGGCTGGACGATCCTCCACGTCTCGAGGATGCTGTCCTCGCGGGCGAAGCGCTGCTGGTTCCCGGCGAGGGCGTCAGCCAGCAGGCGTTCGTACGGCCCCGGCTGGTCGCCGAACTGCTGCTTGAAGAGCAGGTCGAGGTGCACCCGGCGCAGCTTCTCCTCGCCCGGCTGTTTGGCCTCGAGCAGCATGCACGCCCCGGGATCGGGATCGATGCGCAGGACGATCTCGTCAGTGGCCGGGACGGGGCCCCCGCCGATCCCGACCGGCGGAGGGCTCTGGAGCACCACCCTCACCTCGGTGACCTTCTCGGCGAGCTGCTTGCCGGCGCGGATGAAGAAGGGGACGCCAGACCAGCGCCAGTTCATGATGTCGAGCCGCAGGCCGACGAAGGTCTCGGTCGTGGATTTCGGGTCGACCCCCTCGATCTCCCGGTAACCCTCGTACTGCCCCCGCACGTAGCGATTCGGGTCCGCGCCGGGGATCGCCTTGAAGAGATCGAGCTTTGCGTCGCGGATCGAATCGAAATCGGCGCCGGCGGACGGGGGCTCCATGGCCACCAGGGCCAGCGTCTGCAGGATGTGGTTCTGGACGACGTCCCGCAGGCACCCGACCGGGTCGTAGAAGCTGCCGCGGTCCTCGACCCCGAAGTTCTCGGCCATCGTGATCTGCACGGACTCGACGTAGCGGCGGTTCCAGATCGGCTCGAACATGGAATTCGCGAAGCGCAGGTAGGTGATGTCCTGGACGGGCTCCTTGCCGAGGAAGTGGTCGATCCGGTAGATCTGGCTCTCGTCCAGGATCTCGTGGATCTGGTCGTTCAGCTCGATCGCCGAGTTCAGGTCGTGACCGAAGGGCTTCTCGATCACGACCCGAGCATCCTTCGCCAGCCCTGCGCTGCCGAGCCGCTGAATCACCCCGGCGAAGAGCGATGGGGGGATCTCGAGGTAGAAGACCGGGTGCCTGGCGTCCGAAAGCTTCTCTTTCAGCCGCCGGAAGGTGTCGAAGTCGTTGTAGTCCCCCTGCACGTAGCTGAGGGAAGCGGCGTACTTCTTGAAGACCTCCTCGTCGATCTGCTGCCCGCGCGCCTCGGCCCGAGCCTCGACCGCCTCCCGCGCGTGCTGGCGGAGATCGTCGTCACTCCACTCGCTGCGCCCGACCCCGATCACGGGCACCGTGAGCGTGCCGTTCTCGGTCAGGTCATAGAGCGCCTTCAGCGTCATCTTCTTCGCGAGGTCGCCCGTGATCCCGAATACCACCAGGGCGTCACCGTGAGGACCGTCCGGCGGGCCTGAGTTCGTCTGCGCCACGAAACGGAAGCTAGCGGACCTGCATAGGATCTCCGCATGGCGCAGCTCGGAATGGTCGGTCTCGGCAGGATGGGAGCGAACATCGTCCGGCGGCTGATGCGGGACGGCCACGACTGTGTCGTCTACGACCACACGCCGGCACATGTCAAGACCCTCGTCGATGAGGGGGCTGGGGGCAGCGATTCGCTCGCCGACCTCGCCTCCAAGCTGGAGCCGCCCAGGGCCGTCTGGGCGATGGTCCCGGCGGGGGACATCACCGAGCAGGTGGTCCACGACATCGCCGACCAGCTCGAGTCCGGGGACGTGATCATCGACGGCGGCAACTCCTACTACCGGGACGACATGCGCCGCTCCCAGGAGTTCGCCGAGAAGGGGATCGACTACATCGACTGCGGCACCAGCGGCGGGGTCTTCGGGCTCGAGCGCGGCTTCTGCCTGATGATCGGCGGCCCGGACGGCGCGGTCGAGCGCCTCGACCCGATCTTCAAGACCCTGGCGCCCGGAGTGAAGACCGCCGAGCGGACCCCGGGGCGCAACCGGTGACCCCGGGCCGGCCGAGAACGGCTATCTGCATTGCGGGCCGAACGGCGCCGGCCACTTCGTGAAGATGGTCCACAACGGGATCGAGTACGGCGTGATGGCCGCCTACGCCGAAGGGCTCAACATCCTCAAGAACGCCAACGCCGGCAAGGTCAAGCGCGAGATGGATGCCGAGACAGCGCCGCTCGAGCACCCCGAGTACTACCAGTTCGATCTCGACATCCCCGAGGTCGCCGAGGTGTGGCGGCGCGGCAGCGTGATCAGCTCCTGGCTACTCGATCTGACGGCCGCGTCGCTCGTCGAATCGCCTGACCTCTCCGACTTCGGGGGCCGGGTCTCGGACTCAGGGGAGGGGCGCTGGACCTCGATCGCGGCGATCGAGGAGGGCGTGCCCGCCGGAGTCCTGACGACGGCCCTGTACGAGCGCTTCGACTCTCGCGACCTCTCAGACTTCGCGGACCGGGTCCTCTCGGCGATGCGCCAGCAGTTCGGCGGCCACCAGGAGAAGCCGAAGTAGGTGGCTGAAAACCGGCTCGAGGTGCTGGACGACGCCGACGCCGTTCACCGCCGCGGCGCGGAGATCATCGCCGAGGCCATCAAGACGGACCTCTCGGAGCGGGGCCACTGCGCCCTCGCCGTGAGCGGCGGGCGGGATCCCTGGCCGATGTTCTCGCGACTCGAGGAATTCGAGCTCGACTGGCGGGAGATCGAGATCTTCCAGGTGGACGAGCGCGTGGCCCCCGCCGGATCTCCCGAGCGCAACCTGACCCACCTCGTGGAGAGCCTCTCGATCGGCGCCCAGGGGAGCATCCGCCCAATGCCTGTTACCGACGACGACCTCGAAGCGGCCGCCGATCGCTACGCGGCGTCCCTGCCCGATCCCCTCGACCTCGCGCATCTGGGCCTCGGCCCCGACGGCCACACCGCGTCGCTGGTGCCCGGAGACTCCGTTCTCGAGGTGACGGACAAGAGGGTCGCCGTAACGTCCGGCGAGTACCAGGGAGTCCGCCGCATGACCCTCACCTATCCGGAGCTCCACCGGACTCGCAGGCTGCTCTGGGTCGTCACTGGCGAGGATAAGGTCGACGCTTTGCGCAAGCTGATCGACCAGGATCCGTCGACCCCCTCGGGCCGCGTGGAACCTGGGGGCGACTCGCTGATCCTGGCGGACAGAGCCGCCGCGCCCGGCGGCTAAGCCGGTTCGTACTCGTCGTGCCTTCGGATCCAGATGGGTTCGTCGCCGCCTTCCCGGCGACCCTTCGGGGTTCGGTCGAGCAGGCTGTAGTAGCCCATGGCCGGTCCCTCGAGCCCCCGCGCCGTAGTCACGTAGGTCCGGTAGACCGTCCCGTCGGAGAGCACATAGACGCTGACGCCGGGGCCCTCGGTGACATATCCCTTTGCGTCGGTGCCGGAGAGCTCCGCCATCTTCTCCACCGTGACTGGGATCTCGCCGCTCTCCAGGAAGGGCTTCAGCTCTTCCTCGGTGTTGAGGAAACCGAGGTCGCGGTTGAAGTCGTCACCGACCGTTGAGACCCAGTCGAGGTTGTCCCAACCCATCCGCTCCTTGTATTTCTGGAGCCTGTCCAGCGGCGCGCGCGAGGCCAGCAGGACAGTCACATCTCCGCCGTTGAGGTGCGGGGCGTTCGCATTGATGTTGTCTGCGATCGAGGAGCAGACCGTGCAGCCCGCGTCGTAGGCCGGACCGAACATGAAGTGGTAGATCATCAGCTGCGAGCGCCCGTCGAAGAGCTCGGCCAGCGACTTGGTCCCGTCGGTGGTCTCGAACTCGTAGTCCTTCTCGACCGGTACCCACGGGAGCTCCTGGCGTTGCTTGGTGAGCTCGTCTCCACGGTGGGTGAGTTCCTTCTCCTTCTTGATCAGCTCCTCGCGCTCCGCCTTCCACTCGGCCTGCGTTCCGATCCTGTGCTCCGTCATTTCGCTGCCTCCGTTTCGTATTCGTCGTGCCGGCGCCACCCGGCCCCGGCGGCGCCTTCTTCGTTCCTACCCAGTGGTGCAAGGTCGAGGTACCTGAAGGTTCCCATCAGCTGCTCGACTCCCCGGCCGTAGGTCGAGTAGGTGTGGTGCACGAGCCCGTCCTCGATCGCGAACACGCTCATTCCGGGTGCCTGCCACCCGGGGTCATCGGTGTGGCGGAAGTTGTAGTCGGCGCCGTTCTTCTGCTGCTCGTCGGTGAAAGCAGCGCCGAAGTCGTACTTGAAGTCGCTGCCGCCGGATGAGACCCAGGGGAACCGCCAGCCCATCCGCTCCTTGTAGGGGCGCAGCTGATCGAGTGGGGCGAGCGATTCGACCACCAGCGTCACGTCGCGAGCCTTGAGGTGGGGAATCGCCGCGTCGAAGTGGTCGGCGACGAAGGAGCAGCCGGTGCACCCCGGACTCTGCTCGTCGACCTTGTCCCCGTACCCGAACATGAAGTGGTAGACGAGCAGCTGGGAGCGGCCTGCGAAGAGCTCGACCAGGGTCTTCTGCCCGTCGTCGGTCTCGAAGCCGTACTCCTTCTCGACCGGCACCCAGGGCAGCTGACGCCGCCTGCGTGCGAGCTCGTCGCCCTGCCTCATGTGCTCCTTCTCGGCGGCGAGCAGCTCCTTGCTGGCTGCCAGCCACTCCTCCTGGGTTCCGGTTCGGTGCTCGGTCATGGCATCTCTTTCGCTCGTCCGTTCCGCCTTCCAATTATATAGTTAGCAGAATGGCTAACGATGATGTGTTCAGGGCGCTGGCCCACCCGACTCGCCGGGACATCGTGGAGCGGCTCAGCGGAGGCGCCTCGACCGTGGGCGAGGCCACCCGGGACCTCGGGGTCTCAAAGCCCACCATCTCCCGCCACCTGAAGATGCTCGAGGAGGCCGGCGTGATCAGCCGGGTGATCGACGGCCGCACTCATCGCCTCACACTGCGGCCGGAGACGCTTGCCGAGACCTCGGATTGGATAGACATTCAGCGGGCCCGCTGGGAGCGGCTCTTCGATGTCGTCGGCGAGTACCTCGACGAGCGAAAGGAGCGAGGGTGACCAAGGATTCGGCGCAGGTGGTGCGGATCGAGCGGACCTTCGACGCTCGGGCGGAGGACGTCTTCGACGCCTGGACCAGCGAGGAGGTCATCCGGCGCTGGTTCATACCCGCCCAGGGCTGGCAGGAGCCGAGCGCGGAGGTGGATCTGCGTGTGGGCGGGACGGTCCGCGTCGTGATGCGAGACCCCGACGGGCGACCCGGTCGAGGCAGGCGGGGAGTACACGGAGATCGACCGCCCGCACCGGCTCGCTTTCACCTGGACGTTCGACGACGACCCGTCGAATCAGCAGCTGATCGAGATCGAGTTCACCGAGCGGGACGGCGCCACGACCGTGGTGTTCGTCAACAGCAACATCTCCCAGGAGAGGCGGCGTGATGCGCAGTACGACGGCTGGTCGACCTGTTTCGATGAGATGGCGCGGGTTCTGGCGTCTAAGTAGGAGAGGCCCAAACGTGGACGTCACCTTCCCAGGAGAGAGCGCCGAGTACAGGGCGGCGCGTAACGAGCTGCTCGAGCAAGGAGATCGAGCTCCGCCGCCAGATGGAGTCTGTGGCCGGCGGAGCGGCGGAATCTGCCACCGCGGCGGCGAGGTACCCGAGGACTACGTCTTCGAGGGTGAGGGGCCCGACGGGACGCCAATGAACCTCCGCCTGTCGGAGCTGTTCGCGCCGGGCAAGGACTCGCTGGCGATCTACAGCTTCATGTTCCCCCGCGACCCCGAGGACGACGCGCCCGGGCCGGTTCGGGAGAAGGAGACCGCGAAGCTGCCCCTGGCGGAGGGCCCGTGCCCGTCCTGCGTTGCCCTCCTCGACCAGCTCGACGGGATGATCGAGCACGCGAGCCAGTTCGTGAACTTCGCGGCGGTGGCAAAGTCCCCGCTCGACCGGCTGCTGACCTGGAAGCGGGAGCGCGGCTGGCGCCGGCTGCGGCTGCTCTCCTCCGCCGGCAACACCTACAACCGTGACTACCTCGCCGAGACTCCGGAGGGCGCCCAGCGGCCGATGCTGAACGTCTTCCACCGCGACGGCGGGGAGATCCGGCACTTCTGGGGATCCGAGCTCTTCTATGCCCCCTGGGATCCGGGACAGGATCCGCGGCATGTCGGGACCCTCGAGCCCCTCTGGAATCTCTTCGACCTGACGCCGGAAGGGCGCCCCGATTGGGACGAGCAGCTGAGCTACTAGCCGGGCATCGCTGAGGCGTATCTTCGATCGGGTGGACGTCAGCTACGGCGAAAGGGCTTGGAAATGAAGAAGCGCAATCTCGGTGATCTCGAAGTCTCGGAGATGGGCCTCGGCTGCATGGGGATGTCGGCCTTCTACGGCACCACCGACGAGCAGGAATCGATCGCGACGATCCAGCGGGCGCTGGAGCTGGGGATCAACTTCCTCGACACCGCCCAGGTCTACGGGCCACTGACCAATGAGATGCTGGTCGGGCAGGCGCAGTCAAGGGGCACCGCGACGAGTACGTGATCGCGACCAAGTTCCAGCGCAACATCGATGACGCGTAGCCCGGCGACATGTCGACCTCGGCGGGCCGTTGACGGCTCCGCCGAGAACGTGAGGAAGACTCTCGAGGGGTCGCTCCAGCGACTGGGCACCGACCACATCGACCTCTACTACCAGCACCGGGTCGATCCGAACGTCGAGATCGAGGAGACCGTGGGCGCGATGGCGGAGCTGGTGCGAGGCGGGAAAGGTCCGGCACCTCGGCCTCAGCGAGGCGGCGCCGGAGACGATCCGCCGCGCCCACGCCGTCCACCCGATCACCGCCCTGCAGACGGAGTACTCGGTCTTCGCCCGCGAGCCGGAGGCGGAGATCATTCCGACCTGTCGCGAGCTGGGGATCGGCTTCGTCTCCTACTCGCCTCTCGGGCGGGGCTTCCTGTCCGGCCGCTTCACCTCCCCGGACGAGCTCGCCGAGGACGACTTCAGGCGGACACAGCCCCGCTTCCAGGGCGAGAACCTGGAGGCGAACATGAGGATCGTGGCCAAGCTCCGCGAGATCGCCGAGGAGAAGGGCATCACGCCGGCCCAGCTCGCACTGGCCTGGGTGCTGGCGCAGGGCGATGACATCGTCCCGATCCCCGGGACCAAGCGCCGCAAATACCTGGAGGAGAACGCGGCCGCCGCCGACGTCGAGCTCACCGACGAGGAGCTCGTAGCGGATCGCGCAGGAGCTGCCCGAGGTCGCTGGGGAGCGCTACGAGGAGACCGGAATGGCCGCGGTGAACCTCTGATGCCGGGCGCAGCCGCCTCCCTGATCACGACGCCCTTCGGCGCCGAGTCGACGGCCGCCGAGGTGGTCGAAGGGGATCGACCTCAGCCGGCAAGCGGGCGATCGTCACCGGCGCCGCCTCCGGCATCGGGTCGAGACCGCCCGCGCACTGGCCGGCGCTGGAGCCGCGGTCACCCTCGCGGTCCGCAAGACGGCGACGGCGAGACGGTTGCCGCGGACATCCGCTCCACCACCGGCAACGACGAGGTGACGGTCGCCCCTCTGGAGCTGACCGACCGCGCCAGCATCGACGCCTTCGTTGACGGCGCTGGGACGGGCCACTCGACATCCTGGTCAACAACGCAGGAGTGATGGCGATCCAGGAGCTGACCCTGACCGACCGCGGCGACGAGATGCAGTTCGCGACCAACCACCTGGGCCACTTCGCCCTCGCGCTCGGCCTGCACGACGCGCTGGCCGCGGCCGAGGGTGCCCGGATCGTCTCGGTCAGCTCCAGCGGTCACCTGCGTTCCCCGGTCGTCTTCGACGACCTCGACTACGCGTTCCGCGAATACGACCCGTTCGGGGCCTATGGGCAGTCGAAGACGGCGAACGTCCTCTTCGCCGTCGAGGCCACGAGGCGCTGGGCGGAGGACGGGATCACCGCAAACGCGTTGATGCCGGGAGGAATCGCGACTCCGCTGCAGCGCCACGTGCTCGAGGCGGATCCGGACTACATGGAGAAGGCCACCGACCGGTACGAGCGCGCCGGCCTGACTCTGAAAACCCCCGAGCAGGGCGCGGCGACCTCGATCCTGCTCGCGGCCTCGCCGCTGCTCGAGGGCGTGGGCGGCCGCTACTTCGAGGACTGCAACGAGGCTCCGGTCGTCCATCGCCGCCCCGAGTTCGGGGTCGGCGGCGTCGCCTTCTACGCGGTCGACCCCGGCAATGCGGGGCGGCTCTGGGAGGTTTCGCTGGGCTTGATCGGTTAGCCGGTTGGCGCCGGGGCGTCGGCGAACCAGCGCGCCATGCGCTCGCGGTCATCAGCTCCGACGGCTCGAGCCGGCGGCTGAAGGTGTCGCGTAGGTCCTGACCGGCGTCGGGCTCGGAGGCCCAGCCCCTGAACGAGCGGTCCGGCCGTATCGGGCTTGGGGAAGCGACCCCAGGCGAAGGACCAGTCGTAGTGCTCGGCGGCGCGCGCGTCGCGCCAGGCCTCGTATTCGTCGAGCGACCCGTCGGCGGTGGAGAGCTGCTCGGCGACGTAGATCGCCTGCTCGACCGCGTCGTTGATTCCCTGCGCCGTGGCGGGGTGCTTGAAGTGACAGGCGTCGCCGAGCAGTGCCCAGCCCGGCCCGGTCGGCCTGCGGAAGAACCCGCGCATCAGCGACTCCGGGGCGACGGTGATCTCGCTGACCAGCTCCGCCCGGTCGAGGACCTCGGGCTCGATCAGCTCGGGCGCGAGCCGCAGGGTCTCCAGGTACCTGCGATGCCTCTCGTCCTTCGTGCCCTTCGTCAGGTCCGCATTGCCTCCCGCGATCAGCATGTGCAGGCCGTCCTCGATGGCCCAACGGTTCCCGACCACGTCCTCGCCGGCCAGCAGCGTCATGTAGCCGTTGTCCGGGATCCCTCTCCAGTAGGCGAACAGGAACGCGAACTCGCCCTGCTGCGGGCGCTGCTTCTCGAGCCCAAGCTTCCCGGCCGACGGTCGAGCCGCGGCCGTCCGCCCCGAAGACCCATTTCGCCCTGACGCTATCCCCGCTCTCGAGGACCACCCCGGTGACCGGGTCCTCGTCGGTCCCCTTGCCGATCAGATCCACGACGCGCTCGCCGAACCGGCCCTCCGCACCGGCGGCGAGCGCGGTGTCGACGATCGCCTTGTCGAGCGCCGATCGGCGGGGGCCGATGCACATATCGAAGCCGTCGATCGGGGTGTAGCGACCCTCGATCACGTTGCCCAGGCCGATGATCCTGCTCGCCACCATCGGCACGTCGTGCCGCGCATGGAGCGTGTCGAGAACGCCGAGCTGCTCGAAGCGGGAGACGGTGTTCGGGTAGACGAAGTGGGTCGAGACCGTCTCGCTCGGGAAGGTGTCCCGATCCACGACGAGGACGTCCCAGTCCCTCTCGGCCAGCGCTATCGCGAGGGTCGAGCCGGCACACCGGGCTCCGACGATGACCGCGTCCTTCTCCACCATTTCAGCGGGCGAGCGTATCCCGCCTCGGGCGCCCCGGGTGTGAGTGGCGTCACCCGCCTTCGAGGGCGGTCCGTGCGTCGTCGCGGTCGCGGTAGACCCCGAAGTGGACGACGAGTCCGTCCCGGAAGGTCCAGAGATGGGCGCCGCTGCGCCTCCATCTCGGCGCCGCTCTCCTTGCCGCGGCCCTTCCACCGGACGAGCGCCAGGATCCGATCTCCCGACTGGATGAACTCCTCGGCCTCGATGGTCAGGGGGCGCTCCCAGGCACTGAGCCAATCCCGCATCACCTCGACGAATCCCTCGTAGCTGTCTGCCCGGATCGGGTCCCCCATGCCGAAGGTCTCGGTCGTCATCTCCGGGTGGAAGAACTCGGCGTGTCCCGTGTAGTCGCCGTCGCCCCACTCCTCGTAGAGGGCTTTGAGCTTCTCGAGCGGCTCAGGCACGCTCGACCGAGTCGCCCCGCCCGATCAGCACCTCGCTCACCATCCGGGCGGGGAACAGCCCGTGGTCGATGACGCCCGGGATCGCGGCCAGTCGACTGGCGAGCTCGGCGGGGTCGCCGACATCTCCCTCGTAGTCGGCGATCACGCCGCCGTCGGGGCTGGTCGGGGTCTCCCGGCGCTGCGTGACGGGACCCAGGTTTTCCGAGATCCGCGTCAGGGTTGACGCGAGCCCGAACGGAAACAGCTCCAGCGGGATCGGGGCCGCGATCCGATCGACGGTCTTGGACGAGTCCGCGATCACGACGAACCGCTCCGCGGTGGCCGCGACGATCTTCTCGCGCGTGTGTGCGCCACCGCCGCCCTTGACCAGCCAGTGGTCGGAGGCGATCTGGTCGGCACCGTCGATCGCGATGTCGAGGTGATCGAGCCAGTCGAAGTTCTCCATCGGGAGGCCGAGCTCGCGGGCGTGCTGCTCTGTGGCCTCAGAGGTCGCGACGCAGCGCAGGTCGCTCAGGCCGCGGTTTGCGATCGCGGGCAGCAGGTGGGCGACCGTGGAGCCCGTGCCGAGGCCCACCGTCATCCCGTCCTCCACCAGCTCGGCGGCGGCCTCCGCAGCCAGCTTTTTCTCTGCGTCGAGATTGGCCTCGGTCACCGAGGGCACACTAGTCGTAGGATCGTGGAGATGGCAGTAGCAGCCGAACGTCGCACCGACATCGACCAGCTGTGCATCAACACGATCCGCACCCTGTCGATCGACGCGATCCAGAAGGCGAACTCCGGCCACCCCGGCTCGCCGATGGCACTCGCCCCGCTGGCCTACGTGATCTGGCAGCGTTTTCTCCGCTTCGATCCGCAGCAGCCGATCTGGCCGAATCGCGACCGCTTCGTGCTCTCCAACGGTCACGCCTCGATGCTCCTCTACTCGATGCTCTACCTGACCGGTGTGCGGGCTGTCGATCCCGACTACGAGGTGGTCGGCGAGCCGTCGGTCAGCCTCGACGACATCAAGCGCTTCAGGCAGCTCGACTCCAAGTGTCCCGGCCACCCCGAGTACCGCTGGACCTCAGGGGTCGAGAGCACCACCGGCCCGCTCGGACAGGGAGTGGCCACGAGCGTCGGAATGGCCGTCGCCTCCAAGTGGCTGGCCGCCCGCTACAACGCCCCCGGCTTCGAGATCTTCGATTTCGACGTCTACACCGTCTGCGGCGATGGCGACCTGGAGGAGGGGGTCTCGAACGAGGCGGCCTCCCTGGCAGGCCACCAGCAGCTCGACAACCTCTGCTGGGTCTACGACAACAACCACATCTCCATCGACGGGCCCACGGAACTCGCCTTTACGGACGACGTCGCCGCCCGCTTCGCCGGCTACGGCTGGAACGTGACGCGGGTGGGCGACGCAAACGACCTCGATCTGATCACCCGGGCCTTTGAGGTGTTCCGCCAGGAACAGGAGCGCCCGACGCTGATCGTCCTGGACAGCCACATCGGTTGGGGGTCACCCCACAAGGTGGACACGGCGGAGGCTCACGGCGAGCCACTCGGCGAGGAGGAGGTCCGGGAGACGAAGCGCGCCTACGGTTGGCCCGAAGATGCGCAGTTCCTGGTCCCGGACGGGGTTCAGGAGCACTTCGATGAGGGCGTCGGCAGGCGCGGCGCGGAGCTCCGTCAGGAGTGGGAGGACCTGCTGGAGAGCTACACCCGCGAGCACGAGTCGCTCGCGCACGAGATCGGCGCCATGCAGCGCCGCGAGCTCCCCGAGGGCTGGGACACCGACATCCCGAGCTTCGAACCCGACGAGAAGGGGATGGCGACCCGCAAGGCCTCGAATCAGGTGGAGAACGCCGTCGCGGGCCGGATCCCGTGGCTGCTGGCGGGCTCCGCGGACCTCACCGACTCGACCTCCGTCCGCCTCAAGGACGTGGAGGGGGCCGAGGACTTCGAGCCCGCGTCTCGCCATGGCCGCCAGCTTCACTTCGGGATCCGCGAGCACGAGTCGGCGGCGCTGTCGAACGGGCTCTCCCTTTCCAAGCTTCGGCCCCTCTGGTCCACCTATCTGACGTTCTCGGACTACGCCAAGCCCGCCATCCGGCTCTCCGCGCTGATGGAGCTGCCCGTGATCCATCTCTTCACCCACGACTCGATCGGGCTCGGCGAGGACGGCCCCACGCACCAGCCGGTCGAGCACCTGGCCGGGCTGCGCGCGATCCCGGGACTCGACGTGATCAGGCCGGCCGACGCCAACGAGGTCTCGGAGGCCTGGCGAGCCGCCCTCGACCGCCACCACCAGCCCGTCGCGCTCGTCCTGACCCGCCAGGACGTGCCGATCATCGACCGCTCCCGCTACGCCTCCGCGGAGGGGCTGCGCCGGGGCGGCTACGTGCTCGCCGATCCTGAGGATGGCGATCCCGAGGTGATCCTGATCGCCACCGGCAGCGAGGTATCGCTGGCCGTGGCCGCCCACGAGAAGCTGATCTCCGACGGGGTCCGCTCGCGAGTGGTCAGCCTGCCCTGCTGGGAGCTCTTCGAGCGCCAGGATCAGTCCTACCGCGACCAGGTGCTGCCGCCGGAGATCACCGCGCGGGTCTCGATCGAGGAGGCATCTACCCTGGGTTGGGAGCGGTTCGTCGGTTTCGCGGGAGCGAAGATCGGCATGCACACCTTCGGTTCCTCCGCACCGCTCAAGGACGTACAGACAAAGTTCGGGTTCACTCCAGACCGAGTGGCCGAGACAGCCAAGGAGGTACTTGGACGATGAAGCCCACGCAACAGCTGCACGACCTCGGCCAGAGCCTCTGGCTCGACAACATCACCCGCACGATGCTCGACGACGGCACCCTCGAGGGCTACATCAACGAGCTCTCGATCACGGGTCTGACCTCCAACCCGACGATCTTCGACAAGGCGATCTCGGCGGGCGACGCATACGACGAGCAGATCGCGGAGCTCCGCGAGCAGGGGCTCGACGGGGAGGAGCTCTTCTTCGAGCTCGCCCTGAGCGACCTGCTGCGGGCGGCGAAGCTCTTCGAGCCCGAGCACAGGCGGACCGATCGCATGGACGGCTACGTCTCCCTCGAGGTCTCACCTCTGTTCGCCTACAAGACGGAGGAGACGATCAAGCAGGCCGCCGACATGCACGGCCGAGCCGCCGACAACGTCTTCATCAAGATCCCGGGTACGCCGGAGGGCCTGCCCGCCATCGAGGAGTCGATCTTCGCCGGCGTGCCGATCAACGTCACGCTGCTCTTCTCGAGCGACCAGACCATCGCCGCCGCCGAGGCCTACCTGAAGGGGATCGAGAGGCGGATCGAGGCCGGGCTCGACCCCGACGTGCCCTCCGTGCTCTCCATCTTCATCAGCCGCTGGGACGTCGCCATCAATGACGAGGTTCCGGACGAGCTGAAGAACACCCTCGGCGTCGCGGTCGGCAAGGTGACCTATCGAGACTGGCGCCGGTTCTTCTCCTCGGATCGCTGGAACGGGCTGGCCGAAAAGGGAGCGCGGCTGCAGCGGCTGCTCTTCGCCAGCACCGGCACCAAGGACCCGGAGGCTTCGGACACGCTCTACATCGAGGCATTCGCCGCACCGGACACGATCGACACCATGCCCGACAAGACGCTCGAGGCCTTCGCGGACCACGGCAAGGTCGGTGATCCGCTGCCCGAGGACGGCGGCGACGCCGAGGAGGTCATGCAGGCCCACCGCGATGCGGGCATCGACACCGATGCGCTGGCGCTCCGCCTGCAGAAGGACGGCGCCGAGGCTTTCGTCAAGTCCTGGAACGAGCTGCTCGAGACGATCAAGAGCGAGTCCGCGCGCCTGGCTGCCTAGAACGTCCTGCCTAAGGCTGCTCCTGGCTGCAAAAGTCAGGACAGTCCCGGGGCCGGGGTTCGCCGATGAGCATTTGATGAGCGGCGGCGCGTAGCGTCGCTCTCGTGCTGAACCGATTGACCGGACGCCGGCTTTGCGTCACGCTCGGGCTCACCATCGGGTTGCTGGTGGCGCCTGCGGCGGCCGAGGCGGCCAACCGCTTCGCCGAACCGGGCGGTGATGGTGCCGAGCCCTGCGTCTCCTCGGATCCGTGCAGCATCGAAACGGCCGTCAATGCTGCGAGCAGTGGGGACGACGTCAGTCTTCTCGACGGCGTTCCACCCGATGCCCCGTACGTGGCCGCGTCTCAGCTCAGTGTCCCGGCTGGAGTGACGGTCCATGGCACTGCCGGCGCCAGGCCGGACATCCAATCCAGCTCGAACGTGGCGGTCAGCGTCGCCTCCACCGCGGCGATTCGGGACGTCACCATCAGGCACACCAACATCAACGGCATCGGCCTCATCCTGGATGGGGGTAGGGCGGACCGGGTCTATGCCCGCACCGACGGGGACTGGGGATGCGAGCTGTTTGCCGGGGCCGTGATCCGCGACAGCGTCTGCTTCACCACCACAGCCGACCCCAACGACGGCACCGGTGTGAACGTCTTTCACGCCGCGGCGAGCACCGCCAACGTGGTGATGCGCAACGTCACCGCGGTAGCGTCGCAACCCACGGTGCCCGGGCTCAGGGTTCAACCCTTCAATGCCAATGCGGTTCTGAACGTCCTGGCCACCAACGTGATCGCGAAGGGGGGAAGCAGTCCCGACATCGCCACGACGCTCACGCAGGGTCAGGCGAACGTCACTCTCGATCACTCGAACTACTCGACCACCTCCCTGGGAGGATTCGACGACACGATTTCCGCTGCGGGCTCCGGGACCAACCAATTGGGAAGCCTGGCCTTCAACAACGCGGCCGCCGGCGACTTCCGCCAGCTTGCGACCTCCACCGGAACGATCGACCACGGGGTGGCCGGAGTGGTCAATGGCGTCGACCTGGGCACATCCGACATCGATGGCGAGGCGCGCACACACGGAACGGCCCCCGACATCGGGGCGGACGAGGGAGGGCTCCCTCCTGTCCCCGCGGTCGACTCGATCAGCCCCGCGAACATCGCCGACACGCTGACGCCGCTAATTCAGGGAAGCGCAGCGGATGCCGACACCGTGCTGCTCTTCGTCAACTCAGGCTGCATCGGCCCTTCGGTCGCAACCGGCACGGCGGCCGACTTCAACGACGCGGGAATCCAGGTGAGCGTCGACCCGGGCACGCAGACCACCTTCTGGGCCCAGTCGGTCAAGGACGTGTTCTCGTCCGACTGCTCGAGTGCTGGCCCGGGACCGAACCAGACGTACACGGTGATCCCCGCCGCTCCCGTGCTGACCGCGACGGACCCGCCGACCGGCTCGGATGACAACACGCCGAGCGTGATCGGGACGGCGCGCGAAGATGCCGAGACGATCGACCTCTACACCGAGGCTGGATGCACGGGCGCGGTCGCCGCATCCGGTACGAATGCCGAGCTGACCGGAGCAGGCATCCCGGTCTCCGTGCCGGATAACAGCACCACCACCTTCTACGCCATCGGCAAGGGCGTCAATGGCGACTCGAGCTGCTCGGCGACAGGCCTCGGCTACACCGAGGTCACGCCGAGTACTCCGCCGCCACAGCCGCAGCCGCAGCCACAGGCGCAGCCACAACCGCTGCCCACCCAGCCGGCCGCGAAGAAGAAGTGCAAGAAGAAGAAGCGCGCGGCGAGCGTCGCGAAGAAG
>CAWKFQ010000022.1:0-15333 GCA_963848955.1 uncultured Solirubrobacterales bacterium
GCTGACCGAGTGCGCGGTCGACCTGATCCTGCTCGACCCCGAGATCGAGATCGGCGTGATGCGGGGCGGCGTGGTCGACCACCCGCGCTATTCCGGCGCGCGGATCTTCGGCTCCGGGCTCAACCTGACCCGGCTCTACCTCGGGCAGACTCCCGTTCATGTTCTTCATCACGCGCGACCTCGGCTACGTCAACAAGATCTACCGGGGGCTGTCGGGCCCGAGCACCGCCCGGTCAGCCCGAGGAGACAACCGAGAAGCTCTGGCTCTGCGCCGCCGAGACCTACGCGATCGGCGGCGCCTGCCAGCTCCTCCACGTCATGGACCACGTGATCGCCGCCCGCGGCTGCCGGCTCTTCCTGCCGGCACGCAAGGAGGGGATCATCCCAGGAGCCTCCCCCCTGCGGCTGCCGCGCGTCGGTCGGCGACCGGCTGGCGCGGCAGGCGATCCTCTCCGGACTGGAGTTCGAGGCGGGCGTCCCGCCCGCGGAGCTCCTCTGCGACGAGGTGGTCGAGCCCGACGCCGTCGATGAGGCGATCGCGGCGCGGGTGGAGGCGCTGACCAGCTCCGGGCTGATCAACGCCGCCGCCAACCGCCGCGCCCTCCGCGTCGGCGAGGAGCCACTCGACATCTTCCGCCGCTACATGGCGACCTTCTCCAGGGAGCAGGCCTACTGCCACCTGAGCCCGGCACTGGTCAGCAATCTCGAGGAGCACTGGAATGCCCAGCAGCGCAAGCTCTGAGGCGGCGGTCTGGGACCCGTCGAGACGGGCCGCGGGAGAGGCTCCGCGAGCTCCAGCTCGAGCGGCTCCGGGCCACGGTCGAGCGCACGATGTCATCGCAACCGCCCCTGGCCTCCCGCCTCGCCGAGGCCGGCGTCGCCGGCCCGCGCGAGATCGCCTCGCTGGAGGACCTGGCGCGGCTCCCGTTCAGCCGCAAGTCGGACCTCCGCGAGCACTACCCGTTCGGCCTGCTGGCGGTTCCGCTCGAGCAGCTCGTGCGGGTGCACGCCTCGAGCGGCTCGCACGGCAAGCCGACCGTGGTCGGCTACACGCGGGCGGACCTCGACGCCTGGAGCGAGCTGATGGCGCGCTGCATGACGATGGCCGGCGTCCGCCCCGGGATGGTCGTCCACAACGCCAACGGCTACGGCCTCTTCACGGGCGGGCTCGGCTTCCACTACGGCGCCGAGCGGATCGGCGCCACCGTGGTCCCGGTCTCGGGCGGCTTCACGGCGCGCCAGGCGATGCTGCTCGCCGACCTCGGCGGTCAGGTGCTCTGCGCCACGCCTTCCTATGCGCTCGTCATCGCCCAGGCCGTTCGCGACGCCGGGGCTCGACCCCGATGACCTCGCGCTGCGAGCTCGGCCTGTTCGGCGGCGAGCCCTGGACGAATGAGATGCGCGACGGAGCTCGACCGCCGAGCTCGGGCTCAGCGCGGTCAGCTTCTACGGCCTTTCCGAGATGTGCGGGCCGGGCGTCGCGGCGGAGTGCCTCGAGGCCCGCGACGGGCTGCACGTCCAGGAGGACCACTTCCTGGTCGAGGTGGTCGACCCGGAGACCGGCGAGCCGCTTCCCGAGGGGGCCGACGGCGAGCTCGTCTTCACCACTCTCCTCAAGGAGGCGCAGCCGCTGATCCGGTACCGCACCGGCGACATCGGCTCGTCTGACCACCGAGCCCTGCGCCTGCGGCCGGACGCTGGCGCGCATCGACCGCGCTGCGAGGCAGGCTCGACGACATGCTGATCGTCCGCGGCGTCAACCTGTTCCCGTCCACGGTCGAGACGCTGCTGCTCGGCGTCGAGGAGGTGGGCCCCGCACTACCGCCTGATCGTCGAGCGCCCGGCCCAGATGGACGAGGTGAGCGTCGAGTGCGAGCCGGCCGAACCTGAGATCGACCGCGGCGGCCCTCGCCGAGCGCCTCGAGGTCCTGCTGCGCGACCACACGGGGATCCGGATCGCCGGTCGACGATCGTCGACCCCGGCGGCAGTGCCCCGGAGCGAGGGCAAGGCGGTGCGGGTGGTGGACCGCCGCCAGACCGGGCGATAGGGCTACGCGGCCGCGCGCGAGGCGCTCGTTGCCACCTCGCGGAGCCGCTGCAGCGCCGGCAGCGGGTCATCCCTGCGCCAGGCGAGGGCGATGCCCATCGTCGGTTCGGGAGAGGCGAAGCGGCGGTAGACGGCCCCTGGGATCCGCAGGCTGCGAGAGCGCTCGAGCATGATGAAGGAGATCCCCGCGCCCTCGGCGACCGCCGAGACGATCCGCTCCTCCTCGGGCTCGGTCCGGTCGATCGGACGCCAGGGCGGGTCGCCGTAGACCTCGCGGCGCACCTCCCGCCACGCGCCCGGCCCGTGGCTCTCCGGCCACCAGACCAGCGGCTCGTCCCGGAGGTCCTCGGGGTGCACCGTCGTCCGTTTCGCCAGCGGGTGTCCCTTCGGGAGCACGCACACCATCGGCTCCCTGCCCAGGACCAGCTCCTCGAGGGCGGGCTGCTCGAGCGGAGGCCGAACGAAGCCGACGTCGATGTCCCCCTCGAGCAGCTGCTCGACGTGGAGCATGGTGTTGCCGACGCTCAACTGCAGCTCTACCTCCGGGTAGCGCCTGCGGTACTCGGCGACGATCGCGCCCGCGATTCCCCCCGTCAGCGACCGGGTCAGACTGAGCCGCAGGCGACCGCGCTCGCCCGCCCCGGCCGACCGCGCCAGCTCAGCGGCCTGATCCGCCCGGGCCAGCAGCTCACGCGCCTCGGGGAGCAGCGCCTCGCCTGCGGCGGTGAGCGCGGCCCCCCGGCGATTGCGCTGGAAGAGCTGGACGCCGAGCTCCGCCTCCAGGGTGCGGATCTGCTGGCTGACGCTCGGCTGAGCCAGATGGAGCCGCTCGGCCGCGCGGCGAAAGTGGAGCTCCTCGGCGACCGCGACGAAGGATGAGAGCTGCCGCAACTCCATCAGCGCCATGATAGGCGTCGCCTTTCACAGGCGCTGGGATCGGGTCTTGATCGGATCTCCGCCCGGCCCATAACGTCGGTGTCACGGAGAGCCACGGAGGAGGTTGAGATGTCAGCTGCTGCCGAGACCGGGGTCCAGGGTTTCCTGAGCCCCTTCGAGGTGCCCGAGCCCGAAGGATGCGAGGGCTGGGAGTCGATGTTCCCCTACTACGCCCTGTTCAGCGAGGAGCGGCGCGAGAGCGAGGAGCGCGGGGCTGGTTCCGCGACGGCATGCATTTCCCCGAGCCGATGTTCCCGTTCGACTTCGTGACCGCGGACTCTCCGTACCTCGCCCTCGGCCAGGCCAACTCCCGGATCTTCCTGGTGCCCCCCGCGCTCGGCATCGACCACCGCGTCCTCTACGGGTGGGTCTACATGAGCGCCAACCCGGTGACCGACGAGGCGGAGATCGGTCGCCGCGCGCAGGAGTTCGAGAAACGGGCGGGGTTCTACTTCCAGAACTGGGATGAGCTCTACGACCGCTGGCAGCAGAAGGTCGAGGACGAGATCGGCGGGATCGAGGCGCTCGAAGTGCCCGACCTCCCGGAGGTCGAGGACGAGACCGTCGTCACCGAGGCCCGAGGCCTCGGATCGAGCCACACGCTGCTCGTCGCATACGACCGCCTGCTCGAGAGCATCGATCGGATCTGGCAATACCACTTCGAGTTCCTCAACCTGGGAT
Source organism: uncultured Solirubrobacterales bacterium (assembly GCA_963848955.1). GTDB lineage: Bacteria > Actinomycetota > Thermoleophilia > Solirubrobacterales > 70-9 > DASUPK01. Next base: position 3,665 of record CAWKFQ010000022.1, read on the forward strand.
ACGCGCGCATACCTCGTCTTCTACGAGCTCTGCAAGCGGTCGTTCCCCGACATCCCGATCAGGCGATCGCGGCGATGGTCTCCGGCATCGACGTGGTCCTCTTCCGGCCCGACGAGGAGCTCAAGCGCCTGGCGCGGCGCGCGGTCGAGGACGGAATCGCAGACGCGGTCAGGGGGGCCTCGGACGAGCCGGCACTGCGCGCCGCCCTCTCCGGAAAGGACGAGGGCGAGGCGTGGCTCGCGGACTGGGACGAAACGAAGTCGCCCTGGTTCAACTACTCCAACGGCAACGGCTTCTACCACCACCATCGCTCGTGGATCGACGATCCCGCCATCCCGATTGTCGGTCGTGCGCTCCTACATCGAGCGGCTGGAGGCAGGTGAGGACATCGAGCGGCCCCTCGACGCGGTGACGGCGGAGCGCGACCGGATCGCTTCGGAGTACCGAGCGCTACTTCCGGACGACGAGGCTCGCCAGGCGTTCGACCAGGCCTCGGCCTCTCACGCACGGTCTTCCCCTACGTGGAGAGCCACAACTTCTACGTCGAGCACTGGTACCACACGGTCTTCTGGAACAAGGTGCGCGAGTTCGGCGAGCTGCTCGCGCGGCACGGGTTCCTGGAGGACGCGGAGGACATCTTCTACCTCCAGCGCAGACGAGGTGTCGCGATGCGCTCGTCGACCTGCGACTGGCCTGGGCGGCGGGCTCGATCGGCGCGCGGCCCCGGCTACTGGCCGCCGATCGTGGCCGAGCGCAAGCGGATCTATGGAGGCGATGCGCGCCTGGTCGCCGCCGCCGGCGCTCGGCAGCGGTGCCCGAGGCGATCACCGAGCCGCTGACGATCATGCTCTGGGGCATCACGACCGAGCGCGTGCGAGGAGTGGGCGGCCTCCGAGGGCAACGGCGACGGCTCGCTCACAGGCTTCGCCGGCTCGCCGGGTGTCGTCGAGGGCGCGGCGCGAGTCATCCTCACGTCGCGCGACATCGGCGACCTCCCGAGGGCGAGATCCTCGTCGCGCCGGTGACCTCGCCGAGCTGGACGCCCGTGTTCGGCAAGGTCGCCGCGGCCGTCTCGGACATCGGCGGGATCATGTCCCACGCCGCGATCGTCGCCCGCGAGTACGGGATGCCGGCGGTGGTCGGCACCGGGAACGCCACCGACGCGGATCAAGACCGGCGACCGGATCCGCGTCGACGGCGGCGAGGGCGTCGTCACCTTCGTCCCTTGAGCGACTCCCGCTACGACGCGGTCGTGGTCGGGCGGCGGCCACCACGGCACGATCATCGCCTGCTACCTCGCGCGCGCCGGCCTGAGCGTCGGCGTGTTCGAGCGCGCGCCCTACTTCGGCGGCGGCGCCTGCACCAGCGAGGGTCCCGCGCCCGGCTATCCTGATGAACCACTGCACGCACTGGACGCGCTTCTACGGGCACCCGGCCTACCGGGACTTCGACCTCGCCGCCGAGGGCCTGCGCTACGTCTTCCCCGAGGAGAACGAGGGGATGGTGTTCGACGACGGCTCGTCGTTCATCGGCTACTCCGCCTCGCAGGTGGTCGACGCATCACCGGGCGGCAGGAGCGCTCCGACGGAGAACATCCAGCGGACGCTCGAGCAGATCGCGGCGTTCTCTCCCCGCGACGCCGACACCTACTTGTCGCTGCTCGACGCAGTACGAGCAGCACTGGAAGCCGGCCTTCCGCCGAGCACCGCTTCAGCCCGCCGCCGCCGTGGGGTACCCCGATCCGCTCGAGGAGCTGCTCGAGGTCCCGGACAGCCGCATCGAGCCGGTGCACCAGCTGATGACCCTGCGCCAGCTGGCGTTCGACTTCTTCGAGAGCACCGAGATGCGCATCCTTTTCATGCGCGCCGCGACGACCTCGACGGGCTGCTTCCCGCGACGACGTCCCGGGCCTCCAGGGGCTGATCCACGTCCTGCCGCTCGACGCTCTCGTTCGAGCCGGCGGCGATCGCGGTGGGCGGCAGCCAGGCGATCACGCGATGCCCTGATGTCGGCCGGCCGGAAGATGGGGGTGGAGTACCTGAGCTCAGCCGAGGTCGACCGCATCATCGTTGAGGGCGGCCGCGCGGCGGGCAGTCGAGCTGGCGGACGGATCCCGGATCGACGCCGAGCTGGTGGTCAGCGATCTCGGGCTGCCGCAGACGGTCCTGCGACTGCTGCGCGACGTCGGACGTCGACACCGACCTCGCCAGGCGGATCGAGAACATCCACTACGACCGCGGCCAGCTGCTGCTGGGCCAACCTCGCCATCGCACGAGCCGCCGCACTACGCCGCCGAGGCCGGCAATCCCGGGCGTCGGGCGAGCAGCCGCGCCTCTACTGGGGGCCGAAGGACCTCGACTACCTCGCCGCTCCGCTACCAGCCGGAGATCTTCATGGAGGGGTTCGCCCGCCGGCCGTACGTGCTCTGCTCGGTCGACAGCATCTGGGACGAGACGCGCGCCCCGGCGGGCAAGCACATCGTCGGGGTCGAGGAGTTCGCGGCGCCGCGGCGGCTCTTCTCGGACTCTGCCTGGGGAAAGGTCAAGGACCGCTTCATGGACAACCTGCTCCGCGAGTGGGAGCGCTACGCGCCCAACATGACGCGCGACAACGTGGTGGCCTCGCGCGTCTACGGCCCGGACGACATCGAGCGCAAGCGGCCCGACATGGCCGAGGGCGGCTACTCGGCCGGCAGCACGATCGCCTCCCAGCTCGGGCGCTTCCGGCCGGTCGCGGGCGCAAACTCCTACCGGCTACTGCTTGACAACGTCTACAACTGCTCGGCGAACCTCCACTCAGGACCCGGCATCGGACGGGGCTCGAGCTGGAACTGCTTCCGGGAAATCGCGACGGACCTCGCCCTCGAGGCGCCCGAGCTCGCCACCCGATGAAGCTCGAGGGTGGGCGCGTACTGGTCACCGGCGCCGCACAGGGGTTGGGGCTCGAGCTCGCGCTTCATCTGGCCGGCGAGGGCGCCCGGGTGCTGGGGGCGGACCTGTCGGAGAGCTCAGAGGAGCTGGAGCGGGCGGGGATCAAGCTCGTGCAGGCGGACGTGAGCTCGCAATCCGACGCGGAGGGGCTGGCGCATTCGGTCCGGCAGGAGCTCGGAGGACTCGACGCCCTCGTCAACAACGCGGCAGTGGTGGATCTCGAGCGGCGGCCCTTCTGGGAGATACCCGCCGACGAGTGGGACCGGGTCCTGGCGGTGAACGTCCGCGGGCCCTGGCTGTGCTCGCGGGCGCTGCTCCCGATGCTCCGGGAATCGGACGGCAGTGCGATCGTGAACCTCGACTCCGAGGTGGCCTTCACCGGATCCCCGGGACTCGCGCACTACGTCTCGTCAAAGGGCGCCCTGGTCTCGCTCACCCGCGCTCTGGCGCGCGAGCTCGGGGACGAGGGGATCCGGGTGAACGCAGTCGCCCCCGGCTACGTCCCGACGGAAGGGTCGCGCAGCCTCGACCCAGGCGACTATGACTCAAGCGCGACGCCACTTGGGAGGATCGGCGAGCCGGGCGACCTTCTCGGCGCTATCGTCATTCCTCCTCTCCGATGACAGCGCCTTCGTGACCGGCCAGACCCTGCTGGTCAACGGCGGGCGGCTGATGCGCTGAGGCTTTAAAACCCGGTTGCGAGGGGCGACCGCCGCTCTGTTTCGGTCACCTCACGAGCGGCGGTCGGCGCGGCCGCCGCCCGTCCTCAACGACGAATTCGGCCAGCTCGCTCGCCGATCAGGACAGAGGGGGCGTTCGTGTTGCCGGAGGTGACCACCGGCATGATCGAGGCGTCGGCGACGCGCAGGCCCTCGATCCCGTGAACGCGAAGCCGGGGATCGACCACGGCCTCCGTCGTCGATCCCCATCTTGCAGGTGCCGACCTGATGGTGGTACGTGATCGCGGTCCGGCGGATCCAGTCGCGGAGATCCTCCTGGGAGGCGACCTCGGGTCCCGGATAGAGCTCCCGGGCTCCCCACTCCTGGAGCGCCGGCGCAGCGCCCATGCGCCGGCAGAGGGTGACCGCCGCCTCCATGCTCGCCATGTCCCCAGGGGCGGAGAGGATCTTCGGGTCGATCGCGAGCTCGTCGTCCAGCTCCGGTCCGGTGAGGCGGATCGATCCGCGGCTCTCGGGGCGGATCATTCCCGCCATCAGCGAGAAGGCGTTCTCGGGCCCCTCCATCCACTCCTCGTAGAGCGGCACCATGAAGTGGAGCGGCTGGAGGTCGGGACCGGGCAGGTCAGGCCTGCTGCGGGCCCAGAGGTGGCTCTGAGCGGCGAACAGCCCCGGCGTCGGCGGGCCGATCTCACGCTCGGCGCTGAAGATCACCGGGGAGAGCAGGTGGTCGTGGAGGTTCTTGCCCACGCCGGGGAGGTCGGTCGCGACGTCGATCCCGATTTCGCGCAGGTGGTCCGCCGGCCCGATCCCCGATCGCATCAATAGGGGCGCCGACTCGATCGTGCCGCAGGAGACGACCACCTCGCCTGAGGTGGTCGCGCTCTCGACCTGGCCGTCGTCGGTCACCCACTCGACCCCCACGCAGCGATCTCCCTCGATCAGCAGTCTGCGGGCGTGGGCGCCAGTGACGATGCTCAGGTTCGTCGTCGTCGGCCACGGGCTTCAGATAGGCGGTCGCGGTGCTCTGCCGGACGCCGTCCCTGATCGAGAGCTGCGTGTAGGACACCCCCTCGATCTCGGGTCCGTTGTGGTCCGGGTTGAAGGGGATCTCGATCTCCTGCGCAGCGGCGACGATCGCCTGCTGGATGGGGGCCGGCTCGTAGTCGGAGATCACGCGAACGGGGCCGCCCTCGCCGTGGAGCTCCGAGGCACCGCGGTCGAAGTCCTCGATGCGGCGGAAGACCGGCAGAACGTCATCCCAGGACCAGCCCTCGCATCCCAACTCGGCCCAGCCATCCCAGTCCGCCCGGGTGCCACGGACCCAGATCATCCCGTTGAGGCTGCTCGACCCGCCTAGGACCTTGCCCCTTGGCCAGTGCAGTTGTCTGCCGGCCGCGTGCTCCTGCGGCACGGTCTTGTAGGCCCAGTCCTCGTCGGCGAACCAGAGCTCGTGCGCTCGCGTCGGGTCGTGGATGGCGGGATTCGTGTCTCGCTGTCCCGCCTCGAGCAGCAGCACCTTGAGACCCTGGTCCAGCAGCCCACGCGCGGCGGCGGCTCCGGCGGAGCCCGCGCCGACGACGATCACGTCGGGCTTGGAGGTCAGCCATCCGCGATCCCGCCCGGGTATGTGCAGGGGCCGGAAACGGAGGGCTCGGGGACGCCGAGCTCGCGACTGCAGCGACATCCCGATGCCGATCAGGTGCCAGTCGCTCTCCTCGGGGCCGATCAGCGAGACGCCGACCGGGAGGCCGCTGGCCGACCCGACCCCGGCAGGCAGGGAGACCGCGGGAAAACCGGTCCAGTTCCAGTAGCTGGTAAGCGAGATCAGCTCGGCGTCGGTGCCCCAGTGGTCGTAGCCGTCACCGCGCTCCCAGGCCACCACCGGGACCGTCGGTTCGATCACGCCGTCGACGCCATGCTCGGAGAACCAATCGAGCCAGGCGTAGGTGTCCTCGCGACGCTGGATCTGTGCCTCCCAGTAGTCGATCGCCGAGGTGTCCTGCGTCTCGCCCTCCTCGACCCACTCGCGAAGCGCCGGGCGATAGAGGTCGCGACGATCGGCGAGGCGGCGGTGCCAGGCCGCCAGCTCGGCGAACAGGATGCTGAGATAGGGTCCCCCGACGTCGAGCACCGCCGCCGGCGCCGGCACCTCGACGACGTCGGCGCCGAGCGAGCGGCACGCCTCGAGCGCGGAATCGAACCCGGCGGCGACGTCGGCGTCCAGGTCGACCAGCGAGAGCCGCGGGGACAGCACCAGCGCAGGCGAGCGCCCTCGAGCTGGCGTCTCCGAGGCGCACCCTCAGCCGGGTGATCGGCGCGAGCAGCGCCGCGCAGTCGTCGAGCTCCGCGCCATCGGGCCGGCGTGGTCGAAGCTCGGCGCGAGCGGGAGCGCTCCCCGGAACGACGTCGTGCCGGAGGTCGGCTTGATCGTCGAGGTGCCGCACATCGCCGAGGGGATGCGAAGCGAGCCGGCCGTGTCCGTCCCGGTCGCCGCGGGCGTCATCCGGGCGGCGAGTGCCGCCGCCGAGCCGCCGCTCGACCCTCCCGCCGTCCGATCGAGCGCCCAGGGGTTACCGACCTGGTCGGTGGTGCCCCCCACCGTGAACTCGTGGGTGTGGAGGTGCCCCAGCAGGATCATCCCCGCGGCCTTCAGGCTCGCCCAGACCTCGCTGTCCCGTTCGGGGACTTCCTCGAAGGCACGGCTGGAGGCGGTCAGCGGCTTGCCGGCCACCGCGAAGACGTCCTTCAAGCCCACCGGCACCCCGTGCAGGGGCGGGCGTTCGCCGGCGGGGACCTCATCGGCGCGCTTCGCGGCGGCGATCGCGTCCTCCTCGTAGACCCGGACCCACGCGTTGATCGAGCCCGGGTCGCCCTCGTGGCTGTGCGTCCCGTCTCGCTCGGCGATCCGGCGCAGGCATGCCTCCACCAACTCGAGCGAGGAGAGCGAACCTCCGCCGAGCATTGAGAGGGCCTCGGTGACGCCGTGGTCCGCGGGGTCGGTCGCGCTCACAGCCACGGCAGCATCTCCTCGACTCCGTCGATCACAGCGTCGGGGCGCTTCGTCTCGGGCACGCCGTCCAGGTCGAGCGAGCCGCTCATCCCGCTGCGGACGAGGATCGTGCGCGGAACCGCCCAGGTGCCCCAGGGCGATGTCCATTTCGAGGTCGTCGCCGATCACCGCGTGCTGCTCGGACGGCGACGCCGAGCCGTTCCGCTGGTCGCCTCGACGGCGACGTCCGAGGGCTTGCCGACCACGATCGGCTCGACCTCGGTCACCTTGGCGATCGCAGCGGCCGTCATCGCCCCACGACTGAAGATCAGGCCGTTCGAACCCCAGTAGCCCGGGCCGTAGTTGGCGGTGAGCAGGGGCGCACCGTTGATCACGGCCCGCGCAGCGGTCTCCAGCTCGTCCAAGTCGACCTGTGGCACGTGGGCGACGAACACGGCCTCCGCCTCGTCGGTGTCGATCAGCGGGATGCCCTCCCGCTCCATCCGCCGCTTGATCTCGTCGGAGCCGAAGACCATCACCGGCCGGTCCGTCAGGTGGTGGCGCAGATAGGAGATCGTGCTGACGACCGGGGTGAGCAGTTCGTCATCTCGCACCGGCAACCCGTCGTCTCGCAGTTCCGCCGCGAAGGTCTCCGGGTCGAGATGGCTGCCGTTGGTGAACAGGACGAGCGGCCGGCCCGAGGCCCTGATCGCCTCGATCACCGCGACGGCTCCGGGCAGCGGCTCGGATCGAAAGTCGGCACTGCGATGGACCAGGGACCCGTCCACGTCGAAGACGAACCCCTTGACGTCGTCGAGCTGCATCAGTGGGCGGCGCCCTCGGTGACCATCGCATCGACCTGCTCGGCGGGCATGGTCAGGCGAAGCAGCAGCTCCTCGTCGGAGATCGCCTCTCCGAAGCGTCGCGCGCGCCCTCCAGGCTGAGCGGTTCGAGCTTGCCGAGCTCGTCGGCGCCCCTGCGCGAAAGCACCTTGTCCTTGATCTCCGGGTCGACCGGCGCCGCGGGCTCATAGAAATGGCCGTGGAAGTACCGCACCATCTCGTTCGAGACCTTCGTCCAGCGCTCCCCGTAGATCACGTTCATCACGGCCTGGGTCGCGACGAACTGCGAGACCGGGGTGACCATGATCGGATAGCCCATCTCTGCGCGGACCCGGGTCACCTCCTCGAGGGTCGCGTCGAAGAGCTCGGGCTTGCCGATCTCCTTGAGCTGGCGCTTGGTGGTGGTCACCATGCCGCCCGGCATCTGGTGGTGGTAGTAGGCGGCGTCGTACTCGACCGGCCTGCCGAGCGGCAGGTCCTTGCGCCCCGCCAGGTCTCGGAAGTGCTCGGAGACCTCGGCCAGGGCCCGGGTGTCGAGGCCATGGGTGTAGCCCTCGGCCTCGAGGTTGCGGAGGGTCGTCTCGCAGGACGGATTGGATGTCCCGTTGGCGAGCGGCGCGACTGCCGTGTGCAGCGTCCGGGTCCCGGCCTTCAGTCCCTCCATGTAGGCGAGCGGCCCGAGGCTGATGGTGCAATGGCTGTGCAGCTCGACGGGCCGCGGGGCGACCGCCTCAATGAAGCCCGGGATCAGCTCGTGGACCGCCGCCGGGGTGAGCAGGCCACCGGGGTCCTTCAGGTAGAGGCGGTCGAGGTCCTCGGACTCGGACACGGCGCGCGCCCGGTCCAGGTAGTACCGGTGTGTGTGCACCGGGCTGATCGAGTAGGTGAGCCCGATCACCACCTCCTCGACTCCCGCCTGCCGCGCCATCCGTGCCAGCCGGATCAGCGCCTCGGGATCGTTGGAAGGCTCGGCAATCTGGAAGCGGCGAATCCCGTTGCGGACCACGCAGCGGAAGACGAGGTCCATCACGTCCTCGCCCGCCGGCACCCACGAGATGAAGCGCATACCCGTGGTGATCAGGTTGAGCGGCGTGTCGGGCATCGCCTCGCTGACCAGGCGGATCCGCTCCCAGGGATCCTCGTGGTGGAACCGGACCGACACGGCCATGTGGGTGCTGGACGTGAAGTCGAGCGCCCGGAAGCCGACCCGGTCCATCGCCGGAGCGATCTCGAGCACGTCGGGTGTGGTCAGTCCGGTGGCGCTCCAGAGACTCTGGTTGCCGTCGCGGGTGGTGGTGTCAACGATCTCGACCCGCTCGCCTGTCCAGGCTGTCGAGCTCACTGCTTCGCGGCCCCGCTGGCGCCGAAGGTGCTCCAAATGCGCTCCATCGCCGAGCCGGTACCGGCGGTCTCCTTCGGCTCCGCGGGTTTCACCGTCACCGGGCGCGCCTGCAGCATGTAGAGGTCGCCCGGCCCCTGCTCACCCCGCGCGATCGCCCACTCGATGTCCTGGTGGTCGCCGAAGTGCTCCTCCACCTGCCGGGCAACCTCAGCCAGCCTGTTGAGCTCCTCATCGCCGAGACAGGCGATGGTCTGGCGCTCGGGCTCCACCTCGCGGCGGGCGGCCCCGCTGCCTGAGGGATCTGGCACGTACTCGATCTCCTTCGGGCCGAGCGAGCGGGAAAGCACCTCGCGCGTGACCTTGCTGACCCGGTACTCGTCTGGAGTGACCTCTCCGCCGACCACGGCCAGCCCGAGTCCCCAGCTCGCGTTGACGGCGACGGTGCTCGGGTCGCCGTTCAACGGGTTGCAGGTGAACATCACGCCCGAGACGGCGGCGTCGACCATCAGCTGGACCGTCACGCCCATGGCCGGGACCGTGTGCTCGTCGGCCATCTCGGCGCGGTAGCTGACCGCCTCGGGGCTGTAGAGGCTCGCCCAGCAATCGCGGACCGCATCGCAGACCTCGTCCGCGCCGCGCACCCAGAGGTATGTCTCCTGCTGGCCGGCGAAGGTGGCCTCCTCGGAGTCCTCTCCGATCGCGCTCGAGCGGACCGCCACGGGCGGGCTCGGATCGCTGGCCTCTGAGGCGAGTTCCTCGTAGCGGGCGGCGAGCTCAGCGCGCAGCTCGTCCGGCAGAGGCGTCACGCGGATCGCAGCGGCGCATTTCTCCGCGTCACCCGTGAGGTCGACATCCTCGACCGCGGCCAGGTAGGCCTCCGCCGCCATGGCGAACCCAGGCGGCACCGGGGCGCCCGCCCCGATCAACTCTCCGAGGCTGAGCTCTTCGCGCCGAACCGCTCCCCGTCGGAGCGGCGCAGCTCGGCGAGCGCACGAATCCGGTCAGCCGGCATCGCCATTGCCGTCGAGGATCTGGACCACGCCGGTCGAGCCATCGATCTCAGCCTCTGGCCTGTCTTGATCCTCGAGGTCGCCGTCCCGGTCCCGACCACAGCCGGGAGCCCGTACTCCCGCGAGACGATCGCCGCGTGGGACATGATCCCGCCGATATCGGTGACGGTCCCCTTGATCTTGCTGAAGATCGGCGCCCACGACGGCGACGTGATCGTGCACACCAGGATCTCGCCGGCGCGGACGTCGGAGATGCCCTCCAGGTCCCGCACCACACGGGCCGGTCCCTCTATCTCGCCCGGGGAGGCCGCGTAGCCGGAGAGCTCCGCGCCATCGCCGTCCTGAGCGCGAGCCCACGCCTCGAGGCGCTCCTTGGTGATGCCCCAGAGCATCACGATCATCGGGTCGTTGACGGCCTCCGGCATCGTCCCGAGGGCGGGCGGCGGCGTCCATTCGCCGAGCTTCTCCAGGAGCTCCTTGCGACGCTCCGCGATCGGCGGCCAGCGATGCGGGCCGAGCGGATCCCCGCCCGTCGCCCAGGTGAGGGCGAGCTCCTCCAGGGCCTCCATCACCTCATGGCGGGAGAGCTGGAAGATGTCCTCGCCGTCGGCGAGGAAGTCGTGCTCGGCCAGCAGCGCCCCGAACTCGCGGATCTTGTTGAAGAAGCGCGACTGGAACCAATAGTCGCAGTAGAACTTGTGCTCCTCGACGTAGGGGAAGACCTTGCGCGAGAGGCCGATGAGCTCATCGAAGGTCGGCTGCGCCTCCTCGTTGATCAGCGCCCGGTACTCGGAGGCGATCCGGTCCCGCTCCCTCACGATCTCCTCGGTCGGCCGGTCGATCTCCTCTCCGGCCTGGAGCGCGGCGATGTGCCCGATCAGTGAGGCGTACGGGATGCTCGGGTCGTCGTTCCAGCTGCCGAAGTAGTGGTAGAGCCCGTCACCGGTGCCCATGTTGAACCAGGGGTCCTTGATCTTCTCGAGCTCCTCCAGCCATGACCGGCCCGCGTCGCTCTTGTCCAGTTCGGCGTCGATCTCGTCGGGCGTGCGTCCCTCCTGGAACGCGCCGGCGACCTCGGTCTCGATCGCCAGCCGCGCCAGCCGCCGCAGCTCCTCGTCGGGCTTGAACAGGTCTACGTCCACTCCGGCGACCATCTGCGAGATGTGCTGGTCGGGGATGTCCGGCAGCTGCTCGCGGCAGAACTCGGCGAAGGTCAGATATGCGCCGTAGCCGAGCAGGAGGAACTCGAAGTGGTGCTGCCACATCAGCTCCGCGCAATGGATCGCGTGGCGGTAGGCGTCCAGCAGCTCGATGTTCGAGAGCTTGCGGTCGGTGGAAAACGACCTCGTCCTCGTACTCGGTCGAGCCTCGGCACCTCGATCGCCTCGACCTCGCGGTTGAGCGCCTCCATCTTCTCCCGCCACTTGACATAGAGCTCGTCCCAGTTGGAGAAGTAGTAGCCCGCCCGCTCCTGGAAGATCTCCGCCCGCGCGCCGATCTCCTCCGGGTCGGTGACGGGATTTGGGGAGATGTAGACGTAGCCGTTGACGATCCGGTAGTCGACGCCCATCACCGGCGGGACGGCAAAGGCGCGGTTCTGCCAGCCGCGAACGCCGCGTAGGGGTGATCGGTCTCGACGATGTCGAAGGCCGGCATCGGCAGGGGGAAATGCATCGAGTTCCAGAACCAGAGGCGGTTCTCGTCCGCCTCCTTGCGGTGCTCGTCGAAGAGCGACCAGTACGGGTACATCTCCTCCCAGCCCTCGCATCCCTGCGGGGTCTCGATCGAGAACGGACTGGGGAACGCGCCCACCTCCGACGTCGCACTTGCCATCTGTCTCTCCTTCTCCGTCGCGCGTGTACGCGAGAAAACCAAG